>NZ_JBEGHE010000047.1:0-396140 GCF_040675795.1 Neorhizobium sp. LMR1-1-1.1 | reverse complement strand
GTTTAAAAGTCCCATGTGGATCACTCCGTTGCCCCCGTCGCTCACCGCGTTGGGGGAAGGTTCACATGGCTCAATTCTCAATGGAAATTATGCGCCTAACCGGCTCAGTTCTGCGTGGAAACCAACACTAGGGGCTATTCAGTATGGCAGATAATAACCCACAGAGTGTTTTCGATCGACTGGAGCGTGAATACCGGGTCATCGATCCAGATCGTCCCAGACCAGAGCCGAGACCGATAACAAGAGAACCAGTGAAACGACTACTCGTAAGTCGAGTTGATTGAGCGATGCCAGGGCGGCGGGGTGCTTGACGACGTGCCCGATTCATGGACAACCTATCTTATGATCAAAGCTGTTGAGTTCGCCGCTATCATTGGTGTTTTACCAGCCATTGCGATTATAGATATGAGGGAGGAGGTAATTCGAACCGCCTGCCCTGTTGCCTTCGCCTATCTTGAAGCCGAACGAATCGCCGGGGAATATGCAGGACCCGGCGTGTCTGTCAGCTTCGCCCCGGAACGGTGGATAGGCCAATGTCATCTGGAACTCGAAGGGGAGATCCGAAATGCCGTCCCCCACTCCAAGCCGAGGCGTATTACTGTAACGCTTCGCGTAACTGATGAGGGGCGCCTCTTAATCTCATCCCGCTGACTTATCACGAATGCAGGGTAACCGATGTCAGGGCGGTGGGGTTAGACTGATCGGAAGTTTTCTTCACTGACCGAGGCGATATAGGTTTGCTTACTGACTTGAGGCACTTCTTGTTCCCATTAACTCGGGCTCAAATAGTTCGAAGGTGACGACAGATTTCCCATTGTGAGATTTCGATATGGCTAATCGCTACCCATCTATCAGACCATTTCGCTTCGAACGGAACATGTCGTGCCCATGCCGAAGCGGAATAAAAACAAAAAAGTGTTGCCTGCGAGCGAACGACTTTATCTACAAGGATCCGTATTGTTGATTGCCACTGAGAACTGACCCGGCGGGGATGCGGATAAAAACTTGGACTGATTTAGACGTTATGGCCGAGACTTCTGCGATACTCGATCGGGCTGAGCGACCCCAATGATATTTTGATGCGCTTCTCATTGTACCATCGGATGTAGCCATCAACCTCGCGCACAAATTGCTCGATTGTGATGGTCTTCCAGTCTCGTGGATAGAAGAGTTCCGTTTTCAACCGTCCAAAGAAGCCTTCGCACGCAGCGTTATCTTGGGAACAGCCCTTGCGGGACATCGAGCGAACCAAGTTCGCATCGTTAATCCGAGATAGCCAGCCGGGCCAACGATAATGCGCTCCGCGATCGGAATGGACAATTGTCCCACCTTCGCCGTCGGTGACAGTTTCAATGGCGGCGTCCAGCATCGTGTTGACCAGGCCCGCATCAGGTTGCGTTCCAATCGACGAGCTGATCACCATCCCGTCGAAGCAATCTATGATGGGCGAGAGATACACTTTGCCGGCTGGGATCTGGAATTCGGTAATGTCCGTAAGCCATTTCTCGTTCGGCGCTTCTGCATGGAAGTCCCGATTGATCAGGTTCTCAGGCGCAGGACTGATTTCTCCCAAGTAAGAGCCAAAACGCCGTCGCCGTGGTCTGGCGGCGACCAGACGCTCCTGTTTCATCAATCGCTGCACAACCTTTTCCGAGATTGTCACACTCTGCCTGGCCAGAGACGCCTGCAGTCTGCGATAGCCGTAGCAGCGATGGTTGCTTTCGAAGATTTCCGTCAGGTCGCGACGGATGGCGACATACTTGTATTCCAGGTTTGCTCGGGCGCGGTGGTAGAAGTACGAACTACGCGCAATCCCCAACTGCACAAGCAGTTCCGGCAATCGATAGGTATCTTTGAGGGCGTCAACCAGCTGTATCTTCTCCCGATTACTCAGGAGTTGCAGATCGACGCCCAGGCCTTTTTTTAGCAGTTCATTGGCCTTCTTCAGCAGATCATGCTCGAGCTGCAATTGTCGGACATCGCGCTGGAGGGCTTCAAGCTGTCGCTCGAGTTCTTCACGCTCAGGCGCCGGCGCAGAGGTTTTGCGGCGTTTCATCGATGAGGCAGCCTCATGACCGAGTAACTCATTCCTCCAAGCGTACAACGTAGGCCGGCATACGCCTATCCGGTCGGCTACCTGCTGGGCACTTTCCTCTCCACTGCAAAGATCGAGGACAGCGACCTGCTTCAACGCTTCAGGATAAGCCGGACGCCAGGATCTTCCTGCCATCGAAGTTCTCGTCCGCGGAAACGCCTCTCGAACCCATGCTGTCAAAGTCCCGCGACCTGGATAACCCAGCGCCCTCATCGTCATAGAGATACAGCGATCGTGAGTACGGTAATGCTCAAGCGCTGTCTGCTTCTGGGCCTCAGAAAACTTCGGTGCGCGAGCCGCACTACGGACGCGTAGGTCTTGATGCTGCTGGTACTCTCGATACCAGTTCCTCAGCGCATTCTTCGTGGGATAACCCAATTGGCGGATCGTCGCCTTAACCCGCTTGCCGAGCTTAATATACAGCTCGACCGCGCGAATTCGGTCTGCATGGGAATACATGGACTACCTCCTGGTGGTCCAAGTTTTAGTCCGCATCTCCCTTGCCTGCGTCGAGATCAGCCGCCATCATCCACGCGTAATTCAACGCCGAATTAATGTTGCTATCGATGCCTTCGACCAGCACGAACTCATCGAGATAGAAGCTATCCGCCCCAAGCCAGAACATGGTGCCAGAGCCGGTTCCGGTTGCGCCAATATGACCGTTCTAGGACTTATCGGAACTGCATAATCCCGAGCCTATTTGCGGCGATGCAGTAGATGACAACGCGATGAGCTTCATCTCGATGTAAAGCTTTCCGGTCGTCGCACCAGCGGAGGCACGGGCGCTCGGGAAGCTGCCTATCGCTTTCACCATGTCCCGGTTACCGTTCGAAAGCGCAATTCCGGTGTCCGGTGATGAGGTTGTGCGGCTGCGCGCTTTCAAAGTAACCGGCTCAACGCTTTCCTCGCCAGGATCGACATTGCGGGAGTTGTTGTTTCGAACGAAACAAAAACAGCGCGTCTCAGTGACAATTTCTTTGCGATTATTTAGACACGGCACATAAAAAGGTTCTACACCTGACTGAATTCCGGAATACGGACTCTTCAATGATCAATCGCCGCATCTCACGCCAGCCACATGAAGAGCTTGGGTTCGCGTTGCATCGCCTCTTCACGCATGTCCTGTTGATCGTCGATCTGATCTATGCCTCCCGTGTATACAGGGTCATACATCTCGAAATCATCCATCCGCTGATCCTCGCGACCTGCGCGGGAATAGTGGCATTCTATGTGATCTATTTGCTTTCCAGGTTCAGGATCGTCCCTGTTATCATCGCAACCGCCTATATCTGCCTTGTAATCTTTCAGATCTCCGTATTTGCAGAGAAATTGTGGATTCCGGTCAATGTGAACGTGTTCTTTCAGTATATCTGGCTTTTGACCTTCATCCCCTTTGCTGGGATATGCATAGCCGGAGGGCGGGACTACCTGCTTAAATGCGCGGTCGGTTATGGAAGCCTATATTGTGCATTCTATGCCGCGACATCTTCCATGCAGATGGCGGACGTGCTGCCCGGCCAGATCCTGCAGGCGATCGTATCCTTCGACACCGAACGCGGATACCGCGTATTCATGTATGCGGGTCTGGTCTGCCTCTCCTATTTCTACTGGCTGGTGCAGTTGAAGAACAAACGCAGCCGGAAGAGTATCTTCTTCTTCACGATTTGCCTTCTTGCATCCGTATTGTCGCTATCAAGGGTCTATCTTTTTCTGCTGCTGTCGCTAACATTTCTGTTCCACATTGTACCGCGGCCCGCACTGATCTCCTTCTTCGCACGCTTCATTCTGTTCGTCGGGTCGGCCTTCGTGCTCTCTGGCATTGTGTTTCCGACCATAAATCCCTTCAACCTTTTCGGAAATGACAGTTCGGGATCGTATCGTGCGCTGGAATATGTGATCATGCGGAAGCGTATCGAGATGGACCCGCTCTGGGGTTTCGGGTTGTCTCCGAATTTCGAAAGTTCCCACGCCTTCCTTGGCCCCTACCCCATCTTCTCCACGGATATCGGCCCCCTTGGCGTCTGGTTTGATTTCGGCCTGATCGGACTCGGTCTCTATTTTATCGCCTTGTGGTTCTGTTCGCGACCGATACGAAACATCGACTACAAATTCGGCTGGCCACTTTTTCTGACGGGGGCGATGATGGCTGCGAATGGTTGCATATCGCCGGTCGCCGTCAGCGAAGGAGGATCGACAATCACAGGCCTGATCTTCGGGATCGGCTTTGGCTCACTGGCCCGAGTGAGGCGACACGGGCCCAATTCCTGGAGGCAGTATCGGCGGAGACATTTGGCAGCCCACGACGCCTCTTCAACGCTCGGCAATCCGCGCTATCCTGCGTCAAGCCGTCGCTGAGCATGTCTGCATTTCATGCGAAATCGGAATATTTTGAAAAGATATACTTCTCCAGATCACAGGTGAACGATATACCGTCGCGACACACAGGAAGACTTCAGAACATATTCGAAACCTTTACACTTCACCGGGATGAATGCGATGCAGTACATTCGGCCAAAAGAGCCACTGGCAGAATTAGAGTTCGCGCTTCACCGGATGCTGACGCATGTTTTCCTGATCTGCGACTTCCTGTTTGCGTCGAGAATATACCGCGTCATCGGCGCATCCTTTATGCAGCCGCTTCTTCTGGGGTGCGCGACCTCGATTATCGCCTTCTACGTAGTCTACGCTATGATTCGCGGGCGATTTGCGATGCCGATCGCCTGCTCGTGTTATATCGCCCTTGTAATGAACCAGCTCTCCGTGTTTGCAGGCAAACTCTGGATCCCGATCAACGTCAACGCCTTCTTCCAATATATCTGGATGCTGTCTTTCGTGCCGTTCGTGGGGCTATGCCTTTCCGGCGGCCGTGCCTATCTCCTGCGGTGCGTTGCCTTTTACGGAACCATCTATTGCAGTATCTACGCCATCGCGTCGGCAATGCAGATCGCCGGCGTGCTACCAGGAAAATTGCTGGAAGCACTGGTTTCCTCGCATGATTCGCGCGGTGCACGGATTTTCATGTATTTCGGCCTGGGATGCTTTTCCTATTTTTACTGGCTGGTTCAGATCCGGACCAAGGCGACCCATATCGCGGTTGCCGGCTTTGCGATTTGTGCCCTGGCCTCGATCCTCTCGCTGTCACGCGTGTATCTGCTCCTTGTGACGGTGATGACACTGCTGTTCCTGTTTCAGCCACGCCCGGCAATAATCCGGCGAATGTCCATCTGCATCCTGATCTGCGGCGGTACTTTCGTTCTTTCCGGGATGGTCTTCCACGCGTTCAACCCGTTCAATCTCTTTGCCGCCGACACGTCGGGCGCCTATCGCGCGCTGGAATATACGGTTGTCAGGCAAAGACTTTGGATGGATCCGATCTGGGGGTTCGGGCTCTCGTCGGATATAGACCTGACCAAACCATTCCTCGGCTCATACCTGATCTTCTCTGCCGATCTGGGCCCTCTCGGGATCTGGTTCGATTTCGGAATTATCGGGCTGGCGATGTATTTCGTGGCGCTGGTGCTGTGCTGCAGGCCGCCGAAGGCGATACCTTATGAGTATGGCTGGCCGCTTTTCCTGACCGGTTGCATCATGACGGCTTACGGATGCATGTCGCCCGTTGCCACCTCGCCCGGTGGCGCGATGATGACAGGGCTAATCCTTGCAACCGGCCTCACCGCCAACGGCTTAGCGCGACGCAAGTCTTCGGGAAGCGTCCCGGGCAAAGTCTCTCATGCCCGATCCCGTATTCCGGCGTTGCCTGCAGAATTCGATTTCCCTCGCTGAGCCGGTTTGCTCAAGCGGAGATCGAAAGTTCAGATCTCCACCTCCGGGCGGGATATGCCCAACCGGCGCCTCAGAGGCAGAAACAACCGCGGATTATCGCGGATCGCGAAATATGCCATCAATACAAGGACATAGATTTCGGTAAGGACGGTCGCCATCGCAGCACCGATCGGACCTAATACGTGCACGAGCGAAAAAACCAGGGCAAGGCTGATCGGGACAGCAGACATGATGATGCGGCTGAACAGTCGCTGCTTTCCCGTCTGAAGCAGTACCTGCAGCCCGAAGAGATTGCTGAGACCGATGATAACAGGAAGCCAGGCCAGCCAATGCAATATTGGCACCGCGCCGATGTAATCCGGCCCCAGAATGATCTGGACGGCGAGAGGCGCGAGCCAGAAAAGCACAAGCGAGACAACCAAGGTGACCAATCCCTGGATAAGAAAAAGCCAGTCGAGAAAGCGGAACGCCTTTGCTGGCTCCTCGGCCATGAGGCGGGCCACGCGGGGGTAAACGGCATTGCCGACCGGCGATATCACCCCTTGGGCGGCCGTCTTTATTCTGTCTGCGCCAGAATAATTGCCTACGCCAGTATTGTCGCTGAGCGAACCAAGGATGACGATATTAGTTGTGGTGTAGAAATTCACCGCAGCGGTTGAGAGGAAGACATCCCCACCATGCAACAACTGGGCATAGGCGCCCTTAAGAGTCATGGTCGGCGCCTTGATATAGTTCGTCCTGGCAAGAAGGTAGACCGAAAGGACACCACTGAAAAAGTAACAGCCTGCCTGAATGACGATGGAAACAGTAGCGTCTTCCGGTGTATGCACCAGCAACAGCGTGAGCGGTATCGTCAGCGCCCTCCCGAGGAGCGATCCGACGGCAAAGAAATCCAGCCGCTCCAATCCCTGGAGACACCAATTCACGGTGATCGCATTCGCTATGACCGAGATCGCTGCCGCCCAGACCAGATAGCGTATCGCGTACAAGGAAGGGATGATCATCGTGGCGGCAAAAAGCACGATCAAAGACAAGGCCGCGAGCAGACATTTCGCAGCCAGGGTCTCCCAGAAGATCCTGTTGACGGCTTCCGGATAATGGGTGTTGGTTGATATGAGGCGGGTGGCGGAAAGCCCAAAACCCCATTCGGTGACGAGCGTGAAATATGCAACGATCGCATAGGCAAAAGCCACATCGCCGAATGTGCCGACGCCCAACACTCTGGAAAGATAGGGCAGCGTGACGAGCGGAATGATGTAATTTCCACCTTGCCACAGAAGCATGGAGATCAGATTGCGGACCAATAATCTGTCCATGAGATCACATCACCGCCTATATTTTCCACCGCTTCGGACGCTCATTGTCGAACCTGCCCAAAAGTCCGTCGATTAGGGCGGAATTGTAGAAGCTGATCCGGCTGATCTTGCGATCATCGTATAGCACAGTGGTGATCAGCACCCTCATATGATGCAGGAGCAGCGTGATCATGGTCGTTGGAACAGTTTTAGTGCGAATAAGGGAGGCTTGATTTCGATATCCGAAATAGGTCGACCACATTCTCTCGAAGCGGATACGCAGCTTGGGACCGAGAATCGTTTTCCTGATTTCGGTGCGATCGATTGTCGCCACTTGCTTGTGCTTGATGATTGCCTTGGGGACCAGCAGTAGCCGTCGATATTGGCCAAGCCTGAGCGTGAACTCGATGTCATCGAAATGAATAAAGAACTCCTTGCGCGGCAAGCCGACCTGCCGGACCGCCTTGGCCGATATGAAAGGACCAACAAAAGAGCAGACGTGAATTTCGGCCGTCTCACCACGCGCCGCCTCTTCCTCCGAAATGGATCTAGCCAGGCAGTCGACCTTCGCATGTTCGGGTCCGAGCAAAATTCCCCGGTGCATCGACGTGTAGTCAGGCTTGCCGTCGGCATCACCGAGATTAGGCGCGACCAGCGCATTGTCATTGGTCAGGAATGCAGAGCAAATCTCGTAAGCGTCGAGCTGCGGCTCTGCATCGTCATCCATGAGCCAGACCCAGTCATATCCGGCCTCGACCGCCTGCCGTAACCCTGCCTCAAAACCGCCGGCTCCGCCGACATTGCTTTCGAGCACGCGAATCTCGATCGACGGATTCTCGAAATAACCCAGCTCATCAAGGAGTTCGGCGGTGCCGTCGGTACTCTTGTTGTCGATGATGATGATCTTGTCCAAAGGGCGGCTCTGCCTGAGCAACGCGTCTATGCATTCAACAAGCAGGTTCTTTCGATTGAAGCTGACAACAACCGCCGCAACCTTGGGTATATCTATTTCCAATCGAGCCTCCTGGCGGACAAAACGAAATATCGATTATATTCAGAGCTTGGCGATGCTTGGCATCACCACCGGAACCAGAACTCGCAAAAAGTTCAGGAGTTTATTTGAGAGATCCTATTCAAGAAGACCGCTCAAGAGCGATCCTGAAATTTAGTTTACGGTCGAGGTTATTAAACGATGTATACGCAAGCGCACAACTGTCAAATCGCAGCTTCCGAGACCAACCCCCAAATTAACTACACACATGCTAAATATACGAAGTGAAGATATATTAATTGCACCGTCTAAATTCTCACTTTAATGGACTTTATCAACTACGTGAAATTCCAGATCACAATAGTTTAAGCCATTGATGATTTAACTTTGTCCGGAGACAAGATCTTTGTTTAAGCGCGTATTGATGGTTGGTGCTGGCCTCTCCGGCGCCGTGATCGGCAGGGCTTTGGCCGAGGCTGGACATTCAGTCCAGGTCATGGACGAGCGACCTCATATTGCGGGAAACTGCTATACAGAGCGCGACAGCGACACCGGCGTCATGGTCCACATCTACGGACCGCACATTTTCCATACCGACGACGAAGCCGTCTGGGATTACGTCAATAGATTTGCGCATTTCATGCCCTTCGTTAACCGGGTCAAGACAACCAGCAAGGGGCGCGTCTATCAGCTGCCGGTGAACCTTCACACGATCAACCAGTTCTTCGGAAGCGCGTTGCGGCCCGAAGAAGCTCGCGAGTTCATTCAATCGATGGCCGACAATACGATCAGCGATCCTCAGACGTTTGAAGAACAGGCCTTGAAGTTCGTCGGCCGCGACCTCTACGAGGCATTCTTCAAGGGCTACACGATCAAGCAATGGGGATGTTTGCCGACCGATCTTCCCGCCAGTATTCTCAAGCGTCTGCCTGTTCGCTTCAACTACGACGACAATTACTTTTTTCATCGTTTCCAAGGCATGCCGGAAAACGGTTATACCGAGTTGGTGCAAAACATACTCAACCATGAGCGGATTGAAGTGCGGCTCAAAAGCCGCTTTTCAAGAGACGACAAAAATGCATTCGATCATGTATTCTATTCCGGACCGCTTGATGGATATTTCGACAACAGCCTGGGCCGCCTTGGCTACCGCACTCTCGATTTCGAGCGCTTCTACCATGATGGCGACTATCAGGGCTGCGCCGTCATGAACTATGGTGACGAGGACGTTCCGTTCACCCGCATCACGGAACACAAGCATTTCTCTCCGTGGGAGAGCCACCAGAAAAGCATCTGCTATCGCGAATATTCACGCCAGTGCGGCGAAGGTGATATTCCCTATTATCCTATTAGGATGGTCAAAGAGATGGCCCTACTGAACAAGTATACAGAAATGGCATCTCGCGAAGAAGGCGTAACCTTCGTCGGTCGCTTGGCGACCTATCGCTATCTCGATATGGATGTGACGATACGCGAATCTCTGGATCTCGCCGATGCATTTCTGAAAAGCCTGAACGGGGCGCCATATCCGGTAGCGACGTAAGGCATTCCCTGCGTTTCTGGGCTAATGACAAAAGTGTGGCCAGGCCACCTTGTCGGACCAAACTGAGGCGACCATGCCCCGGAAGCATTACCCATCAGGCTGACAGGAATGGATTGCTTTCCTACATCGAGAGCATCGCAAAGCAAGACGCCCAGCCGGTTGGGCACTCCGGTGTCGGCGGTCATGACGGGACCTCCGACACCGAAATTTCAGCCCACAGACACCTTTTCCCGCAAATACTTGCCATAATCACTCTTGCCATAGGCTTCAGCCAGCTTGGCAAGGCCTGCCGCGTCGATGAAGCCCATGCGGAAGGCGATTTCTTCCGGGCAGCAGATCTTGAAGCCCTGGCGACGTTCCAGCGTCGCGACAAATTCGGAGGCTTCCAGCAGGCTGTCCGGGGTTCCGGTGTCGAGCCAGGCATAACCACGGCCCATCTGTTCGACATTGAGAGCGCCACGTTCCAGATAGGCGCGATTGACGTCGGTGATCTCGAGTTCGCCGCGCGGCGAAGGCTTCAAGTTGGCGGCGATCTCGACCACGTCCTTGTCGTAGAAATAAAGACCGGTCACAGCCCAGCTGGACCGCGGTGCTGTCGGCTTTTCCTCGATCGAGACGGCCCGCATCGACGTGTCGAATTCGACGACGCCGTAACGCTCCGGATCATTGACATGATAGGCGAAGACGGTTGCCCCGTCCGACCGCTTCATCGCATTGGTCAGCAGATCGGTGATGCCGTGGCCGTAGAAGATGTTGTCGCCGAGGATGAGGCAGGACGGGCTGTCACCGATGAAGTCGGCGCCGATGATATAGGCCTGTGCCAGACCATCCGGCGACGGCTGGACGGCGTAGCTGAGCGAGATGCCCCATTGCGAGCCGTCACCCAGAAGACGCTCGAACAGCGGCATGTCGGCCGGCGTCGATATGATCAGGATCTCGCGGATGCCGGCCAGCATCAGCGTCGACAGCGGATAAAAGATCATCGGCTTGTCATAGATCGGCATGAGCTGCTTCGAGACGACCCTGGTCATCGGGTGAAGTCGCGTGCCGCTGCCGCCGGCGAGAATAATGCCCTTCATATGTATCGCCCCTGATGCTTAAGCTCGAGCCAGTCGCTCGACGATGATGGAAGTGGACTGTTTCCAGTCGGGAAGGTTCACGCCATGGCGCGCCTCAAGCAGGCTGCAGTCGAGCCTTGAGTTGGCAGGCCTTTTTGCCGGCGTCGGATAGGCGCTCGACGGGATGCGTCCGACCTCGGCGGTCGGGCCGCCGGCATCGGCAGACCTTGCGAAAATCTCAATGGCGAAATCCGCCCAGCTCGCCTCGCCCGTTCCGGTCATGTGGAAGGTGCCACGCAGGGCCGGATCGTCGCTGCCGAGAAGATTGGCGGCGACGGTGAGGACCACATCGGCGATATCGAGTGCCGAGGTCGGGTTGCCGATCTGGTCGTCGACCACATTCAGGCTGTCGCGCGTCTCGGCAAGCTTCAGCATGGTTTTCAGGAAATTCCTGCCGAACGGGCTATAGACCCAGGCGGTGCGCAGGATGGCATGGTTCGGCGTTGCCGCGGCAACCGCCTGCTCACCGGCCAGCTTGGAACGACCGTAAGCGCCGATCGGCGCGACCGGATCGGTTTCGGCATAGGCTGCAGTCTTCGAGCCATCGAACACATAGTCGGTTGAGAGGTGAATGACCGGTACGCCGAGTGCGGCCGCGACTTCCGCGATCTTGCCGGCCGCGATACCGTTGATGACGGTTGCCGCCTCTTCGTCGCTTTCGGCCTGATCGACGGCGGTATAGGCGGCAGCCGAGACGATCACGTCCGGCCGCGCTTCTTTCAGTGCGGCCTCGATCGTATCCGGTGCGGAAAGATCAAGCTCCGGGCGGCCGAGCGCAATTACCTCGAAAAGATCGTCCTTTGCGCCACGCTCCAGGAGTGACAGGACAACCTGCCCTTCCCGACCGGTGACGACCATGCGCTTGCGGGCACTCATGCCGTGGTTTCCTTGGCGGAAGCCTTCTTGTCGGCGTCGAGCAGGCCGAGGCGGCCACCTTCATAACCCTTGCGAAGCGGTGCCCACCACCACTCGTTTTCCAGATACCAGCGCACGGTCTTTTCAATGCCGGTGTCGAAATTCTCTTGCGCCTTCCAGCCGAGTTCGGTCTCGAGCTTGGTCGCGTCGATCGCGTAACGGGCGTCATGGCCAGGGCGGTCCGTCACATAGGTGATCAGGCGGGAATGCGGGCCCTGCTGCGGACGAAGCTGATCCATCAGTTCGCAGATACGGGTGACGACATCGATATTGCGACGCTCGTTGCGGCCGCCGACATTATAGGTCTCGCCGATCCTGCCGCGTTCGGCAATGATATCGAGCGCGCGGGCGTGATCCTCGACATAAAGCCAGTCGCGGATATTGGCGCCATTGCCGTAGACCGGCAGCGGCTTTCCATCGAGTGCGTTGAGGATGATCAGCGGGATCAGCTTTTCCGGGAAATGATACGGGCCGTAATTGTTGGAGCAGTTCGACACCACGACCGGGAAGCCGTAGGTGCGCGCCCAGGCCTTTGCCAGATGATCGGATGCGGCCTTGGAAGCGGAATAAGGCGAGCTCGGATCATAGGGCGTTTCTTCGGTGAACAGCCCATCATCACCGAGCGAACCATAGACCTCGTCGGTCGAGACATGCAGGAATCGGAATGCCTGCTTTTCGGCGGCATCGAGCGTCAGCCAATACTGGCGCGCGCATTCGAGCATGGTGAAGGTGCCGATGATATTGGTGTCGATGAAATCCTTGGCGCCGGTGATCGACCGGTCGACATGGCTTTCGGCCGCCAGATGCATGATCCGGTCGGGGCGGAAGCTGGTGATCGCCTGCTCGATCGCGGCACGGTCGCAGATATCGGCCTGCAGGAACCGGTAGCCAGGGCGGTTACCGATAGCCTTCACCGAGGTTTCCGTGCCGGCATAGGTCAGCTTGTCGATGTTCAGGACCTCATAGCCCTTGTCGAGCACGAGGTGCCTGACCACTGCCGATCCGATAAAACCTGCTCCGCCTGTCACCACTACGCGCATCTGAAGAATTCTCCGTATATCATTGCGGATCATGGCCGCGGCAGGAAAGTCTAGGGAGGCAACCTTGTGGCCGCCTCCCAGGCAAGATCAAGCGAAACGCCTCAATAGGTGAAAACGGTGCCCAGGTCGGCCAGCGACGGCTGCTTCCTGTCCTTGTCGGAAAGGGCTGCCTTGTCCGCATCGACCGGCCAGTCGATCCCGAGCGCCGGATCGTTCCACAACAGGCCGCGATCGTGTTCGGCGCTGTAATAGTTCGTCACCTTGTAGCTGATCTCTGTATTGGGGGCGAGCGTGCAGAAACCATGTGCAAAACCGGGCGGTACCCACAGCTGCCTGCCATTCTCGGCCGTCAGTTCGACCGCGACATGCTTGCCATAGGTAGGAGAGCCGGTGCGGATGTCTACTGCGACATCCAGCAGTGCGCCTGCGATGCAACGTACCAGCTTGCCCTGAGCCATGGGATCCAATTGGAAATGTAGCCCGCGCACCGTGCCGACTTCGGCTGAAAGCGACTGGTTGTCCTGCACAAAATCGAAGTCACCGACATGTTCGGCAAACAGGGAGTGGCGGAACGTCTCCATGAAATAGCCGCGGCTATCGCCAAATTTCTTCGGCTCGATCAAAACAACGCCAGGGATATCCAATTTTTCGAAATTCATATCGTTCAACGACCCTTAAAATCGAGAGGGCTTCAATTCCGCGATGCCCTCAAACGAGAAACGGATCCCAGATGCGAAAGCCGTTTCTGTCCATCGCCACCACAGATGGTTTCCCACGGTTTCTATTGCTGCCCTTCGCGGCGACAATCAATGCCGTTCGTTATTTATCCGGGTCGATCCGGCGGATATAATCCGCAATCCCGCGACCAAGCTTCGATCCGGCTCCAGACAACGTGGGTTCTGCAGCAGCGGGAGCAGCATCACCATTCAACAGTGCCCGCAGCTCCGTTTCATCATAGGCCACGGACAGGCCCGGCGCGCCATTCAACTGCTGGCAGGTTGCGAGCTGATGTTCGTTGCGGTGCTCACCCAAGGACGCCCTGCGCGGAAAAAGGATGATCGGCTTGCCGTAACGACGCGCGGTCAACACGCTTCCCGTGCCGGCATGGGAGACGACGCGGCTGGCATTGCCGAACTTCTCGGCAAGTTCTTCCGGTAGTGCCATGCGGCAATATTCGAAATTGCGCGGAACATATTCACCCTGACCGATCTGGGCGAATATCTTTTCGGAAAGCTGCGGCGCGATCGCATCCATGATCTGCACCAAACGATCGAAGGGCAGTTGTGTGCCGACTGTCAACAAGATCAAAGGATACTACCCCAATAAAGGGGTCCTTTCGGACGGGAGAGATGTTGCCATTGTGTCAGCCACAGGTCAGCGAACTTACCGGCAATGCGACCACTCATGGACAGTTCAATGGAGTTTGCGACACTCTCGACCCATATGGACCTGCAGCGGAACATCTTTCCTATCACGATCGCAATGAGCCCCGGTGCGGCACCTGTCGAGATGATGAGATCCGGCCTCTCCTTGCGAATCAGCAGAAAAATATCGCGGGCGCACCTGACCACCGACATCGGCGTGTCCCGGTTACAATCCTCAATAATATAGCATTTTTCCAATCCGGCACTTTCTGCCAAGCCCGGAAAAGTGTTCGCATAGATCATTTCGACGCCGGCCAAGTCCTCCCGCAAGACCATCATCTCGTCCCAATGCCCCCCGCCAGAGGTTATTGCGAGTACCCTAGTCAAAATTGAACGCCCCTATATTCGCATCAATTCTTAAAATAACGACACGGGACATTATTTGCCATCGAAGTATGTCTACAGCAACGCAATTGAAACTGTTTCACGCGCTTTTTTAATTTATTATTAACGCTGATCACGTGGTCTTTTGCTGCCGCGGTGCCCCTCAGCAATGCTTTTGACACGCTCCGGCGAGGCCGCGAACTGAAGAACCAGCTTCAGCGTTCCAGCAAATCCAATGGCTTCGGCTTTATTCATCAAATGTGAACCCGGCATCTCGTAACCTTACGGCTCACCCTTGGTATCTGGCGTTCATGAGGCAGTGCTTGGCTACGAAAAACGGGCATCCCTCGATCCGATCGGCCCTTTCGGCGACACGGCAGGCGTTCATCGGCGTGGCCATCTTGAGCGCGGTCAGCAATATATTGATGCTGGTCAGTCCGCTGTTCATGATGCAGGTCTATGACCGGGTTCTGTCAAGCCACAGCATCCCGACACTCGCGGCACTTTCGCTTCTTGCGGCCGGCATCTATGCCGTGCTGGCGATCATCGAAATCCTTCGCTCAAAGATCCTGCTGCAAATCGGGCGCCGGCTCGACGAGCAGTTGAGCGAACCTTCGATCGTGGCGACACTCGCCGTTCCTGCTGCCGGGCAGGATGGTGCCGCATCGGCGCCGCTCAGGGATCTCGATCAGATCCGGCAATTCATGAGCGGTCCCGGTCCGATCGCAATCGCCGATCTGCCCTGGATACCGGTCTTCATCTTTTTGCTCTACCTGTTCCATCCCCTGTTCGGCCTTGCCGTCGTCGGAGGTGCTATCGTTCTTTTGAGCCTGACGCTGTGCAGCGAATTCATGCTGAGAAAACCAAGCAAACAGGCGGCGCAACTGCTGGCCAGCCGTTGGGAGCTTTCGGAAGCCGGCCGCCGCAATGCCGACAGCCTGCGCGCCATGGGCATGCTGGGCGCATTTGCGAAGCGGATAGAAACCGCCCACGACAAATATACCGCAGAGAACCTTCGCAGCAGCAACCTGACGGCAACCTTCGCAGCCATTGCCAAGATCTTCCGGCTCGCACTTCAATCCGGCATGCTGGCGCTCGGCGCGCTCCTCGTCATCGACCAGCTCGCTTCAGCCGGCGCGATCATCGCCGCATCGGTGCTGACTTCGAAGGCGCTGGCCCCGATCGAGATGGCGACGGGACAGTGGCGCAATTTCATCTCGGCGCGGCAGTCGGCACGGCGGCTGCAGGAAACATTCGACCGCATCAGGCCGGAAGCGGCAGAAATGCAATTGCCGGTGCCCAGCCGCTCGCTTTCCGTCGCCGGTCTTTCGGTGGCCTCACCCGGCAGCAGCAAGGCACTCGTGCAGAACGTTTCCATCAGCCTGTTTGCCGGCCAGGGTGTCGGGATCATCGGGCCAAGCGGCAGCGGAAAATCCAGCCTTGGCCGTGCGCTGATCGGTGCCTGGCCGGCCCTCAAGGGCACGATCCGGCTGGATGGCGCCGAGTTTACCCAGTGGCACAGCGACCGGCTCGGTCCTTCGATCGGGTATATGGCACAGAATGTCGAGCTTTTTGCCGGCACCGTTGCCGACAATATCAGCCGTTTTTCTTCATCGGCCACACCGGAAAAGATCATGGAGGCGGCCAAACTCGCCAATGTCCACGACCTGATCCTTTCACTGCCGAACGGCTATGACACGCAGGTCGGAGCCGGCGGCGGCACCCTCTCCGGTGGACAGCGCCAGCGCATCGGACTGGCACGCGCCCTCTACGGCAACCCTTTCCTGATCGTTCTCGACGAACCGAATTCCAATCTCGACGCCGAGGGTGAAGAAGCACTCACATCCGCCATCATGAGCGCACGCCAGAAAGGTGCGATCGTCGTCGTGATCGCCCACCGCGCCAACATGCTCAAGGTCGTCGACCATGTGCTCGTCGTTACCAACGGCACGATGTCGGCATTCGGACCGCGCGACGAGATACTCAACAAACTCAAGGCCAGACCTGACGAGGCCCGGAGGATCGCATGACGAAAGCTGCATCTGAGAGCGCGGCCAACAGGGCAATCAGGCGCTATATGCTGCTTGCCGGCGTGACCCTTGGCGGTCTGGTGATCGGTGCCGGCGGCTGGGCGGCGACGATGAACATCAGCTCCGCGGTGATCGGCAGCGGGGTCGTCGGTGTCGAAGGCAACACGAAGAAAATCCAGCACGGACAGGGCGGTATCGTGCGGGATATACGCGTCAACAACGGCACGCTGGTGCATGCCGGCGACATCGTCGTGCGCCTTGATGGCGTCGAGGCATCCACCAATCTGGCGGCGACGTTGAAGGAAATCAACCAGCTGGACGTAAAGCGCCTGCGACTGATTGCCGAGCGTGACGGCGCCCGGGAACTTATCGATCCGCTGCAACAGGTATCGCGACTGGACGACAAGCAGTTCATCGATGGCCTGAAGTCCGAGACTTCGCTGTTTGAAGCCCGGCGGGAGCAGATCGAAAGCAAGACGGCCCAACTCACGGAACAGATCGCCCAGATAGACCAGCAGAGGGACGGTACACGGCAGCGTCTGCTCGCCAATGCGGAAGAATCGTCCTGGAGCGAGCAGCAGGCCCAGAAAATCGAAAACCTTGCCAAGGAAGGGCTGGTACAGTTCTCGCGACTGGCAGATTCCAAGCGCACGGTCGCACAGTTGAGCGGCGAACGCAGCCAGCTGCTTTCGGACGAGGCCACGGCGGGCAAACGGATCACCGAGATAGAGCTGCAGATCGCCCAGCTTCAAAAGGATCGTCGCGCCGAAGTCCTCACCGATCTTCTCGATACGCAAGGCAAGCTCGCCAAGCTTGAAGAGCAGAGACTGGCGCTTGAGGATCAGATCGCCCATCTCGATATCCGCGCGCCGGTCGACGGCATCGTTCACCAGCTGGCAACACATACGATCGGCGGGCTTCTGAGCCCCGGCGAAACCGCGATGAATATCGTTCCGACCCGCGACATGCTGACCGTCGACATGCGGATCAAGCCGAACGACGTCGATCAGGTTTCCATCGGACAGGTCGCACGGTTGCGCTTCTCGGCTTTCAACCAGAGAACCACCTCGGAGATAGAAGGGCGGGTCGAAAGCCTCTCACCCGATGTCAGCATCAACGAGCAGACCGGCGAGACCTGGTATTCCGCCCGGATCGCGATCTCTGCGCAGGAACGCGCGAAGCTCGGTGATCTGGCTCTCATTCCGGGCATGCCGGTGGAGGCCTATATCAAGTCGGAGCCGCGAACGGCGCTGGCCTATCTGATGAAGCCGATCAGCGACCAGATGGAACGGGCAATGCGGGAAAACTGAGGCCAGCGGTTCTACTGGTGCTTGAGGCTTTCCGCGTTAACTGAGAATAGTCGTTTCTGCCGCGCGAAGAATAATGGACTTCCTGCTGAAACGAACCAATAGTATATCCCCATTCATAATCATCCCTTCCACTTCCCGGCCCGTGCCGGGATCCTATTCATTTCGGGGCTTCGAGATATGAAGTATCAAGGGACGCTCGAAGCATCGCTTCCAGACGCCGATATTACTCGCGCGGGACGATCACCCCGCGGCGTGGTGATCGTCTCGACGGGTGGCGTGAAGGGCGGCGGCGGCATCGGCTCCGTCACGCGCATGATGACCCGGTGGATAAGGGACAATCGCCGGGATATCCATATCGAGCCGATAGATCCGCGTGGCGAGGGTTCGATTGCCTGGTCACCGCTCTATATCGCTGCCGGGCTCGCCAAGATCCTTGCGCTGAGGGTCTCCGGGCGGGCAGACATTCTCCATTTGCAGGTCTCTGAACGCATGAGTTTCCCGCGCAAGGGGATCTTTCAGTTGTTTGGCCGGCTGATCGGCATGCGGGTGGTGCTGCATCATCACGGGGCCGAACTGGTGCCCTTCTATCGCGAAGCCTCGCCGCGGATGAAATCCCTCGTACGCCGGATGGTTCACAGTGCCGACATCAACATCGTGCTTGGAGAATTATGGCGGAAGCTTCTTACGGACGAGATGGACCTTGACCCGAAGAAGGTGGTCGTTCGTTTCAACGCAGCGGAAAATGTTGGGGCCGGAGCAGATACCGTCGATCCATGGCATTTTCTGATCGTGGCCAATCTCTCTCCCCGCAAGGGCGTTGGCGAACTGCTACAGGCCATTGCCAGACTGAAGAACGAGGGTGCTCCAATCAGGCTCACGCTTGCGGGCGGCGGGCAGATAGATCGGTACAAGGCCGAGGCCGAGGAATTGGGTATCGGCGAGCGTGTCGACTTCACCGGTTGGGTATCCGGCAAGGACGTTCATGGCCTGTTGCGCTCGCGCAGTGCGCTTGTTCTACCCAGCTATCAGGAAGGGTTTCCGATGGCGATCATCGAATCCCTGAGCGCCGGACTTCCTGTGATTGCGACGCCGGTCGGCTCGATCGGCGAGATGATGAATAACGGACAAGACTGCCTACTTGTCCACCCTGGCGATGTCGGCGGGCTTACGGCCGCCCTCAAAAATATGGCGACAGATACCGCGCTGCGTGACCGTCTCAGAAAAAGCGGCAAGAAGCTCTATGAGCGACATTTCGATATCGACGGCTATATGCAACGCATGATCACGCTTTACAGCAAACTGCTTTCGAGTTGACGTTTCCGCCTGTTTTCACGGCCGACGATCGCCTCCGATTACAGACGAAGCAAGAGCCGGACGTGGATGTTGCCCAACTGCAGGTCGGAAGCTGTCAAGCCCTCAGCCTAACGTAAGGCCGGCTCAGAAGCGCACGTGTCAGATTAACGGCACGGGCGGGCTTGCCGGCCCGCAGATATCGCAGGGCGGATCGCGCAATGTTGAAAACGACGAAGGGCAGAGATATTTTAGAGTATTGCCAGCAAAACCATATCTGGTTGCGGTGCATATAATAATCGGACAGCGGTGACGATTCACCTTCGTCCTTCGTGCCGATACTGGCGCCCACTTTGTGATAGACAACGGATTTTGGTGCGTAGCCCAACCGAAAGCGTCCCCTTGCACGCATGGACCATTCGATTTCCTCCCAATAAAGAAAATACTCTTCCTTCATCAAGCCGACCTGGGTCAGGAAATCCCGGCTGACGAACATGGAGGCGCCGTTGACAAAGCTTATTTCCGTTTCGATCGCATCGGCGTCGATCGGATCTTTGTGCAGCGTGAATCCTCCCAAGGCGTAACTTCTCCCCTTCATCGGCAAGAATTTTGCACCTCCCAACGCCTGAATCCTATCCCGTTGACCGGCATAGACCAGAGTTGAGCCGCAAATGCCGATATCCGGATTTTCAACGATGCGCCGATGCAACCAGGTCAGGGCATCGGGTTCGACCTCGGTGTCGTTGTTGATGATCCAAAAATACTCGCAGTCGTCATTCAGGGCGAGACGCATTCCGACATTGTTACCGAAGGCATATCCACCATTGCGACCGGTCTGCAGCAGGGTCAGGCTGTTGGTGCCAAGCACTGGCGGCAGTTTGCCCTCCCCGCCTGCCGGTGTGAGATCGAACAGATCGCGGACCGTGAATTCGCTGCCGCCAGCCTCCCGGCGCAGATTGTTGACCTGCGCGATATCGTTTTCGACCCAAGCCCGGATCCGGTCAATAGATTCGTCTGACGAGGCGTTGTCGCAGACGTAGACATGCAAATCTTCATTCTCCAGCTTCAGCAGACTTTCCAGACACGGATTTGTGTCGCGCCAGCCATTCCAGTTCAAAACAATTATCGCAATTTTCGCCATCGATTTTCCGATTACTTATTGATCTGTCGATAACAGAATACAAAAATCTGCCTCGACTAAATTTTCCAGATCGTTAACATGACTTTATTTTCGCAATCGAGGCATATTTACACCAAGGACCAAATATTTGCCGGATCTTACGCGTCGAAAATTACATGCGATATCACTCGGACTACTCTTTTCCTCGACAACCGTATCTGTTGCACGCACCGCCACCAAGGCAAACCTTCCATTCCTGATGGGGGTGAATTTCACGGGCCTCAGTGATGAAGCCTGGAGCCAGCCACCTCCAAAGGGCGCGGTCAATTATTACATCAGGCAGAAAAAGATGAATGTGGTGAGACTGAATTTTCCCTGGGAATTCATCCAGCCACAATTGTTCGGCCCTCTCTACGAGAAAAACAAGCTTATCCTGCAGGAACAGATCGACAGGATTACCGGCGCCGGCGCCTATGTTATTCTCGAGTTCCACAACTACAACCGGCGAAAGATCAACGGCGTCGAACGGATCATCGGGGAACATCCGAACCTGACGTCGGAACATTTCGCTGACGCTTGGTCGAAGATGGCCTACGAATGGCGCGACAACGGGCAAGTGATCTTCGAACTCATGAACGAGCCACATGACTGCAGGACCGACATTCTGGTTCAGGTCAGCAATGCTGCCATCGCCGCAATCCGCGCGACGGGCGCCGAAAACCTGATCATGCTTTGCGGCAACGACTGGAACAGCATGGGATGGCAGGAAAATTCGGAAAACCAGGCACAGATGCTGAATATCGTCGATCCGTTTGACCACTTCTGCTTCGATGTTCATCATTATTTCGACGACTGGAGCAGCGGCAAATCGCATAACGTCCGTGAAGAGCCGATTGCCTCCATCAAGGCGTTTACATCATGGGCGCAAAAACATGGAAAAAAAGGCTTCTGCGGCGAGTTCGGATGCTCGGTGAACAAGCGCGGAATGGATGCCTGCCGCCAGTTGCTGGCACATGTAACCGAAAATCGCGATGTCTATATCGGCTGGGCATGGTGGGGTGCGGGCGGACCGTGGCAGCCGGATTACGAATTCTTGCTTGATCCATTTGCATCCCATACATCGCCGACCAATCCCGACCCTGCCGGATCAAGGACATGGATAAATCCGGTCGATCGTCCACAGATGAAAGTGCTGCAGGACTTCCTTCCCAAGGATGCCACCCCGTTCAATGCCTGGCTCGTCGAAGATGCACTTACCGACGAGATCGAGGCACTCTTCCGTCATGGCGATTTTTCCCACCCCCAGGGAAATCTCGGAGATGCCCTCTATCTCTACTGGTGCAGTCTCTGGCTTCGGCTCGACATGCAATTCGGGTCGTTGCTGCCATTCTCGTTGCAGTCGTCACCGCCGGCCACATCCCATGCGTGGATCGACAGCGGGCCGAAAGGTCTGGATGCCTATGTACGCATCGCTGGCCTTCCTCTGGCCAAACGACAACTACATGCGGATTACCAGGGCGGCGTGGAATTCGTGCAGAATGGCGAGTTCCTGACCTTGTCCGCTTCGCTTGACGGCAAAAATATCTACGCGCTGGTCTCTGCGGATCCGACTGGCATGAAACAGTCATCAACGATTGCAGCGGTCGGCAACGCGGAAGGAGGCACCCTTTATCGGATATCGCTATCTGCAGCGGATCTCTACGCAGCATCAGCCAAGGCCGGAACAGCACGAACGAAGGTTTCCGATCGCGCCAAACCCAAGATTCTCGTCTCCGCTCACTCCACAAAACAGAATCCAAGCAATATTACGCGGTGGTCATTAAGTATCGATACAGTAGAATTGAAGGAAACCGATGTCCAACAGACAGAAGATGATCTTTTCGTAATCGGCGCAGCAAACCTCGACGGCGACGATTCATTCTGCAATAAGATTTACGACTTGGCTATTATCAACAATTCGATCTCGAAAGATGACAACGCGAGAATAGAAGGTAGACTTCACTGGGATCTCGGCATAGCGCATCGCCTGCCCGAGAACCATCCATACAGGAAAAGGCCTCCCTCGCGAGGCTGATTTTTAGTCTTGATGGCCAATGGCCGCGTTATTTGCCACAAGGAGAGCCCGGCTCCTCTATTTTTATATTCGACCCCTGCGCATGGCAGTCGGCGTCTACATTTTATTTGGAGTGTGCCATGCTTGTTTCCGTTCAATATGCGCGTGCACTTGCTGCCCTGCTTGTCGTGTTGGCGCATCTTTCCGGCTTCTCCGCTTTCCAGCCGCTGACGACATCTTCCTTTGGCAGTTTCGGCGTCGACATGTTCTTCGTTATCAGCGGCTTCATCATGTGGGAGACAACGAAAGATCAGCGGCCGATGGATTTCATGTGCCGCCGGATAGCACGCATAGTCCCGCCATACTGGTTCTATACGACCTTACTGGTGCTGCTCGCAGTGATGTCACCGCGTCTTGCGCCCAATATCCAGCTTAGTTGGGAAGCGACACTCGGCAGCTATTTCTTCATCCCGTACACGGATCACCGAGGGATTAGGAACCCTATCCTGCTCCAGGGATGGACACTTAATTTCGAAATGTACTTCTACATTATCTTCGCCGCCAGCCTGATCCTCGCGCACCGCGCCACCCGGTTCTTCGCCATTATCGGCCTGCTTTTGATATCCGCACTGATTGGCCTTTCTTTGGACAAGCCGCCGGCGATCGTGTCAATGATCACAAGTACGGTGCTTCTAGAATTTGCGTTGGGGATGGTCTTGTCGATCGCATGGCGACGCCGGAAGCCTGGCATGGCGGCAGCACTGCCGATCATCGTCATCGGGTTCGGATGCCTCATTCTGGCTGAACTCCGGCAGCCACCTGACGATCTCAGGCTACTCTTCTTCGGCATTCCTTCGGCGCTCTTCTTGTTCGGGTTGCTCGGGACAGAAGACTTTCTATCCCGCAAACCGTTACGGCCTTTCGTGGCTGCAGGCGATGCGTCCTATTCGCTTTATCTCGCGCATCCTTTCGTGCTGAGCGCCGTCCACATCATCGTTAATGGGCCGATCAGAACCATGCTGAACATCGACGGAATCGCCTTAGCGCTGCTTTATGGTGCACTGGCAATTTCAGCATGCCTGATCTTCAGCCATGCGTCGTTTCTTTTTCTCGAAAAGGCATCGGCTCGGTTCGTGCTCAAGTGCCTTACCGGTGGCAAGAAAGATATCGCCAGAGTACGCGTCACGGCTACGTGAACAGCTTACCGGATACATCCCCTTCACTCCCGATTGGAATGACTAAGCCAATTTCCGAACCACATTCGACCACGGAAGTAATATCCCCTTTACTAATTTGCGAAAAACCGAGTTTTCCGCCCGGACATCGAAAACATCGCACTCATTTTCGTAAACTTTCTCAAATTATATTCACCCCAAAAGTGAATTATTACCATTTAATCTCTCAATACTTTCAAGAGGGAATGCGTGAATGGATTTGGGAATCAACCTTTGGGGTGCCGACTGGTTCAATAACGGTGAGCGAATGCTACCGACAGCCGCCCAGATCGATTATTTTGCCGCGAAGGGCTTTACGAACATCCGCCTTCCCTTTGAGTGGGAGTCGATCCAGCCGACGCTGGGCGGTCCGCTTGACGCGGACTTCGTCGATCAGGTCAGAGAGATCGTCCAATATGCAGCGTCTCAGGGAATCTACGTGATCCTAGACGTGCACAGTTATGGAAAATTCGGCGAAGAACTGATCGGCAGCGACCACGTAAACGTCTCCGATTTTTCGAATCTCTGGGGCAAGATTGCCACGGCCTTCGCAAATAACGACAATGTCCGTTTCGGACTGATGAACGAACCGCAGCTGGAAAGCGCTTCGGATTGGCTCGGCGCGGTCAATGCCGCGATCTCCGCCATCCGTGAAGCGGGCGCTAGTCAACAGGTGCTGGTGCCGGGCATCAACTGGACAGGTGCATGGAGCTGGACCGGCAGCGACAATGCGCAGGTCATCGGCGCGGAAGGCGCGATCATCGATCCAGCCGACAATTACGCTTTCGAAGTTCATCAATATCTTGACGACACTTCGGGCCAGCATGAATGGGTGGTTTCGGAAACTATCGGTGTCGAACGCCTGAAGGCCATTACCGACTGGGCACGCGAGAACGATGCCTCGCTCTATCTCGGCGAATTCGGTGTGGCGGACAATCCCCAGGCGCTTGCCGCGCTCAAGAACATGCTGACTTTCCTTTCGGATAATTCCGACGTCTGGGTCTCCGCGTCCTATTGGGTCGCCGGGGAAGCGAATCCGACCTACGTGTATTCTGTCCAACCCGAACTTGCGGTGTTCGACGTCCCTCAGATGGACATTCTGGAAAACTATACCGGGGCCGTATATACCGAAACCAAGCTTGCAGACGGCACAATTCGTCAGGACGTTCATGCCTGTAAAAACGGCGCCATAAGGCTGACGGACATCCTGACGCCCGATGGCGAATTGCTATCGCGCAGCATCAACGACGCCGAGGGAAATCTGCGCACCAAGGCCGTGATCGGCAAAGATGGTTCGATTACGGTTACACTCTATGACCAACCGGGGACGAATTATCCCTATACGGCAACTGTCTACAACCCAGAACGCGAGCGAATAGAGATTAGCATTGCCGATGAAAACGGGGCGCTGACCGTCAAGTCCTATCAGCCGGACGCCCACGATCACTATCAGGAAACATCCTATAATGACGACGGCAGCCTGCGCAGCATTGCCAGGCATGTCGACGGACAGCATACAAGCGAAAGCTACAACGACGGCATCATCACCCAGATCGAGATCTATAACGCATCCTGGCAACTGATCAGCCGTGACAGCTTCGATGCATCCGGAAATCTTGCCCAGAGACAGGTCGACAACAAAGACGGCAGCCACGACATCTCGACGTTCGATGCGAAGACCGGCCTCGTTCTGTCAGAGGCCGAGTATTCGACCTCCTGGAAACTGACGGCATCGATCAGCTATGACGGTCTCGGCCATCCAACCCAGCGGATCGACTACCATTCGGATGGCAGCAAGGTCGTGGTATCCTACGCGCCCGGCAGCGATGAGCCTGCGCACTCCGACCACTTCACAAATATCGGCAAGCTGCAATCCTCGACGGTATACAGCGATACGCTGGAGACCACCCGGACCTACGCGGCACCGGATTACACGAGACTCGTGTCAACAGTTGTCGTGCAGAATGGCGCAGTTGTCTCGACCACGAATTACGATGCCAGCGGGCGTATTGCCAGCATCGACAGAACCGATGCCGACGGTCGTCATTCGGTGGAGAATTACGATGCCAAACATCAGGATCATCCGGCATCGCTGAGCCTTTATGACGCATCGTGGAAGCTTGTCAGCATCACCTATTTCGATGAGGACGGGAAAATACGGCTGGTCAATTCGACCGGAGAAAACGGCCTCAATACGCTGACCAGCTATGTTCCTGGCACCGACGACATCACCAGGGTCGAAGTCTATGTCGATTGGAAGCTGCAATCGCGAACCAGCTATGGTGAAGACGGAAAGATCACCAATATCCAGATAGATCACGCCAACGGCACGCATGAGATGCGAAACTACGACGACAATCAGCAGCATTCGGACTCGGTAAGCCTCTATGACGCATCGTGGAAGCTTGTCAGCATCACCTATTTCGATGAGAACGGGCAAATACGGCTGGTCAATTCCGCCGGAGAAAACGGCCTCAATACGCTGACCAGCTATGTTCCTGGCACCGACGACATCACCAAGGTCGAAGTCTATGTCGATGGGAAGCTGCAGTCGAGAACCAGCTATGGCGAAGAGGGGGAGATTACGAATATCCAGACGGATCACGCCGACGGCACGCATGAGATGCGAAACTACGACGACAATCAGCGGCATTCGGACTCGGTAAGCCTCTATGACGCATCGTGGAAGCTTGTCAGCATCACCTATTTCGATGAGAACGGGCAAATACGGCTGGTCAATTCCGCCGGAGAAAACGGCCTCAATACGCTGACCAGCTATGTTCCTGGCACCGACGACATCACCAGGGTCGAAGTCTATGTCGATTGGAAGCTGCAATCGCGAACCAGCTATGGTGAAAATGGAAAGATCAGCGATATCCAGATAGATCACGCCGACAGCACGCATGAAATCCGGATGTTTGGCGACAATCAGCACCACCCAGCGACCGTAAGCCTCTACGACTCCTCATGGAAGCTGATCGCGACACAGCGTTTTGCCGAAACTCATGAGGCAACGGCTATGACTAAAATGTCGAATTTCAGCTTCCTTGTGACGGATACCATGATTAAAGCCGAATATCACGACGGCGACACGGGGAGCGAGAACAACAGTCACTATTCGATCGATCCGTCACTGCACGACTTTGTTGGTGACAGCAGCTTGTATTTGAACAGCGGCGAAAACAACATCAACTTTGTCGACCACGTCGCCGATAACCATTTCCTCACTGAATCCGACGATAGACTTGTTACAACTCCACAATATGATCTAGCTTGATTACAAGAGCTACACAGGCGACACCTGCCGAATAGAAAGTTTCATGTGTTTTGCTTGTGACCTACTATAATTGGCATATGAACACGGAGATGGGCAGCTATGAGGGGCAGGCATACGGTTTAGAGGTTGAGCACTTTGCCAGCTTCTTTCGATGAAATACGCGGTCGCATAATCCGAAGCTAGAATCCTCGCGTCAAATGCTTTTGCGAAAGTAAAAGCCGTCCCGGCAGGAATAACGGATTGCCGGACGGACCACTCTCACACGACTTTCAATCGGCTCTCACCAAATTTGCCAGTCCGCGATCAGGAAATAATATGCCCGAAATTTGTTTAATGACGAAATCCTGGAGATCCGGTAGCGCATGGGTTGCCCAGATGCTTGCCCAAGCGATAGCCCAGCAAGGCGCACGTATTGCCTTCATCGCGCCGCTCGCCGATCCGGAAGAGAGAGAGCCATCACATCCGAATCTCGTCCGCATGAAGCCCCCCCGCGAACTGATTGGCGCACAACCGAAATTCAAGAGGATCATTGTTTCTCTCTCGCGGATAGGAACAAGCCTGTTCCAGACGCTCAAGTTGAGAGCGACGACGAGAAACTTCATCTTCTCGATACCCGAGCCTCTGGTCTTCACATTACCACTTTTCGCGCTGCTGCGCCTGACCGGCGGCCGCGTCATCTTCATCGTCCACGACTCGCAGCCGCATGCCTGGAGCCTCCCGGCGTCGATGCGACGAATCGAACGTGGCGGCCATACCTTGTCCTATCGCCTCGCCAGCAGCCTCGTTGCGCTCACACCGACGGTCAAGGATGCTCTGGTCAGGGATTTCGCGATATCGCCCGAAAAGGTCCATGTCATTCCGCACGGTCCGTTCTCGCTCGATGAGGCAAGCCCGATACCAGGAAGCGGCCGGCTTTTGATCTTTGGTTCTCTGCGGCGCAACAAGAGCGTGCTTGAGGTGATCGAGGGGGTTAAACTTGCACGGAGACGAGGCGCAGAGACGATGCTCGTTCTCGCCGGTGAGCCGCTCAAGCAGGAAGCCGGCTATTGGGACGAATGCCTCAAGGCAATTTCGGAGGATCCAGAAGGTTTCGATGTGAAAGAAGGGTTTCTGCCTGACGAGGCATTGCCCAAACTGATCGGAACCGTCGATGCGTTCGTGCTCGCCTATCAAAACTTCAATTCGCAGAGCGGCGTCGGCGTTCTTGCGGCGCTCGCGGGGCGCCCGGTCATCGGCACACGTTCCGGCGGCATCGACGAGCTGTTCGCATGCGGACTTTCCGGCAGGATCATTGAGGGCGACGTAACCGCGGAGAGCGTCGCCACCGCCATGCTTGCATTCAAGGCCCGGGATATCGAGGAGTGGCGCGGAGAAGCATCCGAAGGCGTTCTGAAAATCGCACAGACCCTGCGCTGGGACAAGATTGCCGACGCCTACATTGCATTGTGCCGTGAAACATAAAATCCCTGACCTCCAATCGCGGCCGGATGTCCGCGGAAGATCAGTGAGTTTGAGGAAATGTTGAGTTTAACAGA
This sequence comes from Neorhizobium sp. LMR1-1-1.1, assembly GCF_040675795.1. Taxonomy (NCBI): domain Bacteria; kingdom Pseudomonadati; phylum Pseudomonadota; class Alphaproteobacteria; order Hyphomicrobiales; family Rhizobiaceae; genus Neorhizobium; species Neorhizobium sp. LMR1-1-1.1. The sequence continues at coordinate 367,783 of NZ_JBEGHE010000047.1, read as the reverse complement.
CACCATGTTCAATTTCGTGTTCAAGCCATGACCTATAGGCATGTGGCAACAGGCGGGAGAAAAGCCATGCCCCGCGCGAGACTTTTGAGCGGAGACGTCATTGGCAACAGCGCGTCCGTAAGCCGCCCCGCATGCGTGTCCCGAGCCATAGCAACCGTTCTCCTGTGTTGGCTCATTTTCCTCTGCGGCGAACTTGCCGTTCAGGGAATGTATTACTGGCACAACAGGCAGGGTATTTTCGCCATTCTCCAGGGCAAGGAGCGCTATCAGTTCCTGCCCGGCAATCTGAAACTGCTCAATCCGCGTGCAAGCCGTCCAGACTTTCGCATCAATGCTCTGGGACTTCGCGATGACGAAGTCGCCATGCCCAAACCGACAGGCCACCTGCGCATTGCGATTGTGGGCGGTTCCAGTGTCATGGGGGAAAAAGCGAGGATCAACGAGTCCCGCTTTTCCGATATAATGCGGCAAGATCTCGTTACGAGATATGACGAAAAGATCGATGTCTTGAATGTCGGTGTCTCGGGGGCGAGCTTGCACGACCTTGGCGCGCTTGTTTCCTATATCACAACACATGCAGCGCCGGATATCATCGTGCTTTATCCCGGCGGCAATGATATCAGCCAGGCCTGCGTTACAACTCCCAAAGCACAGCACATACGCGCGCCACAACCGTCGCTACCGGCTTGGTGGCTTTCGACTTCGAAGCTGCGGGACAAGACAATGCAGTTTCGCGCTGGGGCACGGACAAATCTCACCGGATCGCCGGCTTCCAAGTTGGACTTGGCCGACTATACAGGTCGCCTCACGGCGGTCGTCAATGGTGCGAAGGCGGCCGGACAAAAAGTCTATTTGATGACAAATGCACGCGCATTCGGCAGAGACCAGTCATCAGATACGCTTGAGCGTGCCTCTGCCTCATTCAGGAATTTTGCCTCGTGCTTCTCCCCAGGCGAACTGGCGGACGAATTCGACGCGGCAAACGAGCAGATCAGGCTAGTGGCCCAAAACACCAGCGTCCAGTTAATCGATACTGGCCGGATCATTCCGCATGACGAAAAGCTGTTTGCCGATTCCGTCCATTTTTCGGAACTGGGCGAACACAGGGTGGCCGAAATTCTTGAGAGCGCCCTTTCTGCAGAATTCAAGGATCTGACGCGACCATGACTTTTCAGACTTTTGGTTTCGTGATCAGCGCTTCCATCCTATGGCTTTTCATCACAATGATCCAACCGGGGCGTACAACCCGGAACTTGCTGCTACTGGTATTCAGCTACTATTTTTATGCGACCTGGAACTTGCTATTCCTGCCGGTCATCCTTGGAATGACCATTTACAACTATATCATGGGCTATCTTGTTCACGCGGCGCGAAGCGATGCGGCCCGCCGCAGTTGGACACTGGTCGCCGCGGGAGGGTCGCTCGGCGTCCTCTGTTACTTCAAGTATAACGCTTTTTTCTACGAGCATCTCGACGCCGCACTTCACTCCTCAGGGCTGCTTCCGGCATCCTACTCGACGGGTTTTCTCCTGCCGATCGGCTTGTCATTTTATACGTTTCAGTCTCTGTCCTACGTTCTTGACTGCTACCGCAAACAGACAAAACCGGTATCATCGTTCGCCGAATATGCCCTTTTTGTCGCATTCTTTCCGACGCTTCTTTCAGGTCCGATCAGTCGCGCCTCCAAGCTTCTGCCACAGATCCAAAATCTGAGGCTTGCCACCGGAGACGAATGTCTCGAAGGGGTAACGCTGATTGTCAGGGGGCTGATCAAAAAGATGATCTTCGCCGACAATATTGCGCTGCTTGTCGTCGACCCTGCCTTCGCAAGCAGTAGCGATTTTTCAGGACCTTTCCTACTTTTCGTGACATTTGCCTATAGCGCGCAAATATACATGGATCTGTCAGGATACACCGACATGGCGCGCGGGATTGCAAAGCTTTTCGGTTTCTCGCTGATGGAGAATTTCAATCGCCCGTATGCGGCGCGCACGATCTCCGAATTCTGGCAGCGCTGGCACATATCCATGTCGGGTTTTTTCAGGGACTATCTGTATTTCTTCATAGGAGGATCGAAACACGGGAATGTATACCTGAACCTGATGATAACTTTCGTCGTCATCGGTATCTGGCATGGAGCTGGTTGGAATTTTGTCTTCTACGGCTTGATCCACGGCAGTTTCGTGTGCTTCGATCGGTGGCGTCGCACGCGGCTGGGGTTTGATCCTGCATCCCGCAGTTCAGGCTTCCGCGTGCTTGCAAGCATAGCAATCACCCTGACCATCGTCTCGCTTTCCCGGATACTGTTCCGCGCCGATGGATTGAATGCAGCGATCAGCTTTGCGCAATCGATGCTGACGTGGAAGGCTGGCAGTGGAGAAGTATCGATTGCCGGCACCATACTGGTCGTCACAGCCTATCTTTTACACTATCTGCCCGGCAACGTCTGGGAGCGCACGGCAGATTGTTTTCGCAGGCTGCCGTCATTCATCGCCGCGCCAGTACTTGTGCTGATAACCTATACGATTATCGCGCTGTCACCCGGATCGAGCGGCTTTATTTATTTCGATTTCTGAGTCTTCGGGCTCGCAGCGAGTGATCCCGCGCCTGCGGCGCACTGGGATCGGTCCAAGGTCATTCAAAATCTATCAACTTATTCAACGTAAATGAAATCCGTATATTATACTCCTCTAATTAAACGAATTTGGAGGATGTCATGACGCTTCTGCAGCTTTCCCGGAAACCGCGGGTGAAGGGATATGAGCATCTGATGTCCAGATGCGCTGATCTGGCCAAAAGGCCGCTCTGTGCCGTGACGTTGCCCCTAATCCTTCTTTGGATAATGCTGAGGCCCGGGACGTTCGAAGAGGATGACTAAGGACGGTGTCCGACGAATGCAGGATGACTCCGATCTTGAAAACCGTGCCGGGCGTTCGAGAAGCGAAGGCGCTTACGCCGTTCCGTTCCGTTTCGCTTCCTTCCCTAAAATCAACAACAAGCACCTAAAATGCTTATTCGATAAAATTCGCATTTTTCGTTTAAATCCCACGAAAACCGGCGGTGATAAATCAAGGAGCAGATTGTTCGAATAGCTATACGGGATAGTTCCCTGGAGGGCGTAGTAGTGGTCAAGAAAAGGTGGATTGCTCTCTTTGTCTCATCGGCTTTGGGTGTCACATTTGCCACAAACGCATATGCTGGCCCGGCAGCCGGATTTGCACGCCCCCTGCGTTTGGCGCCCCCGAACCAATTCATCACCACGACCACGTATACCTTGGCGCCATTTGCTTTCGTGCGTTTCTGCAAAGATAATAGGAGCAACTGCGATGTCGGCCGCGGCGATGCTGAGGTCACGTTGACGCCCACACTGCGAGCTGAACTACTGCGCATCAATTCCACGGTCAACCGGACAATCGTCCCCAAAAATGACGATGACGACGTCTGGGCGCAGGATGTCACCGCAGGTGATTGCGAGGATTTTGCGCTCACGAAGCGACATCAGCTTATCAAGGCTGGTTGGCCAACGAGGAGTCTGCGCATCGCGGTCGCCAAGACCCGGGCCGGCGAAGGTCATGCCGTGCTTGTCGTTCGGACGTCCGAGGGCGATCTGGTCCTAGACAACCGGACCTCCGCAGTCCGGACCTGGAACCAGACAGATCTCAACTGGATCAAGATACAGTCTGGCGATAATCCCCGTCTCTGGTACGAGATCTAGCGCCGCACCCGCGTTTACCTGAAACGCGGGTGCGGCGGTGTCGATTTTCCCGCATACGGGCCAAAGACCGGTGCGGCCCTTTCCGCAAATACGACGGATTACCTATTGCAATCGCCCTTGTCGTTTAGTCAACATCCGCGGGCCTGATATTAGACAGGCCTTGAGGGAATGGCACATTGAGGATTGATATCGTCGATAATGCGACGAACCGCCGGAGAGGGAGTTGTTAGATCTCGGCGTATTTCATTGCCTCGTCTCGAGCAAATGGCTCGGATATCCTTGCCTATCGTGTCGTGCAGCAATTTCAGACTAGCGTCCGAAAGATGGCTATAGAAAGCATAGCGCCCGGCAACGACCTTCGGTTCCGCCGGCGCGTAGAGCTGTGAATTGGCCAGCAGCCGGAAAATCTCATCCGGCTGTTCGCCCGTCGCCTGGTGCAACCTTGCCAGTTTCAACCAGAAGTCTCCGTTCGTGGGCAGACAACCAAGTGCATGATGGCCAAAGGATTCCGCGCGCTGCATTGCGGCCTTCCAGGCATCATATCCGGCATCCTGGTTTTCGATATCCAACGCAGCTAGGAGAATGGTGAAACCGCTCTTGACGAATACACCCTGGCAAATACCTCCATCACGCACACCTTCGGCCAGCGGAACAATATCCCGGATGGACTGAACGGCAGTCGGAACTCCACTTTGCAGGCGGTAGGCCATCGAGGGAAGCGCACCAAAATGGGCGAAACGCGAAATCTGCGTCGCCGAGAGCCACAGCACAAAGATCGACAACACGACAATAATGCCGACAAGCGCTGGGCTTGTTCCACGAGACATCGAGCTTAACTAGACTCGTGATAATAGCGCGAGTAGCGGGAATAATAATAATCGTTGGAGCCGTAATCGTGGTACAATTTCAGCCGTTCCTGATCGACTTTGTTGAGAACGACGCCGACGCACTTTTCGCGGACCTGCGGATTTGATTCGAGCACTTCCATGGCGACGCGACGGGCAGTCGCCCCCCATTCGGCGACGAAGATGAACCCGTCGATAAGATCCGCAATTGCACGCGCGTCGACGACCGGGCCGAGCGGCGGCAGATCAACGACCACATAATCATATTGTTCGCTGACGCTCTTCAGCAATTTCCGCATTCCTGCCGAAGCCAGCAGCTCGGAAGAATGCGGCGTCCTCTGACGGACGACAGCGGGCAATACGGAGAGCTGCGTGGCCTCATCGGCAAGAAGTATGCGATCAATGTCCCGACCGTCCAGCAGCGCTTCTAGCAGTCCTGCGTCAGCATGACGGGCGATGGCTCGGGTCGTACCCGGATTGCGAAGGTCGGCATCGATCAGCAGCGTTCTACTGCCTTGGCGAGCAAGCAATCCGGCAAAATTGATTGAGATCGCCGACTTTCCCTCTGCCGGCAGTGAAGAAACGACGCCGATAACCTTGCAGGCCTTGTCCGAAAAGCGAAGGTCGGCCGCGATCTTGGCGCTTCTCAAGGTTTCAGCGAATGGCGACAATGGGTGATCGACCACATAGTTCACCAGCGGACTTGTCTTCTGGATAAAGCCCGGCCTTTGCTGACGGGCGTCATTCGCGCGATCACCAGCATTGGGAACAAGCGGCGTCATGCCAAGGAATTCGAGACCGAGATAGTCCTGCACCTGCTTGCCGGTGCGGAAGAAACGGTCACGATATTCTCTCCAACCACCGACACCTACGCCCGCTGCCGCCCCAAGCAGTAAGAAAAGCGCGAGAACCAAGGGCTTCTTAGGATGGCTGGGGCCGAGCGGCGGAACCGCATTCGAAATAATGCGCGCTTCCGTTACCGGGAAGGACTGCTGCTGGATCGCTTCCTGATAACGCTGCAGGAACGTCTGGTAGAGGTTCTTGTAGGTCTCGGCCTCACGCTCCAGCTCACGCAGTTGAACCTGGGTCATGTTTGCGGTGGCGCTCACGCCTGTCGCCTGACTGACCGATTCAGTCAGGTTCTTCTCGCGCGCCATCGCGACATCGAGATCGCTTTTATAGCTTTCGGAAATGCGGTTGAGTTCGGCGAACATCTGTCTCTGATATTCGGCCATCTCGCTTCTCAACCGAACGGCCTGGATGTGGTTCGAGCCGAGCCGGTCGGAAATTTCGGTTTCTCGCTTGGACGCAGCGAGATATTTCTGCCGCAACTCGTTGGCGACCGGATTGTCGAGGAGGTCAGTAACCATCGCGTCGGACTGGCCGGAAGTGACGATGCTTTGGATGCGTTCAAGACGAGCTCTCGCCTTGGATGTATCCGATTGGGCGACGATCAATGCGCTATTCAATTCCGACAATTGCTGGTCGGACATCAGGACGGCGCCGGCAGAGACAAGGCCATGCTCGCCTCGGAATCTCTGAACTGCAAGATCAGAATCCAAAGCCTTCTGGCGCAGTTCCGCGATGCGATCCTGCAACCAGTCGCTAGCGCGGCGCGTTGCGTCATATTTCGAATTCAGTTTATCGACAAGATAAGCGTCACCAATCGCGTTGGCAACGCGCGCCGCCATTTCGGCCGAAGGAGAGCGATAACTCACTTCGAGCACATAGGTACGATCAACCCGTATAACATCCATGTTGGCCAGCACTATATCGGCGGCGATACGGCGCTTTTCTTCGTTCGTCACCGTTACGGGCAATTCCGAGCCAAGCCAGCCGGTCACCGTTACCAGCGACCGAACAGCACCCAGCACGGTCTGTATCAGAGACGGCTTAGCAGCCATGAAGGTCGGATTATTAGGCAGGTCGAGCTTGTCCACCACAGTCAGCGCCACGGTATCGGACATCAGCAATTCAACTTGGCTGAGCACGGTCGGCTCGTCATCGGTCACGCCGCCGACGGTCGAAAGTTGCTGCATCACCTCGCCGTTGCTGCGATCGATGAGTATCTTTGCGCTCGCCGTATAAAGAGGGACAGCGGTGATAATGTTGACCACACCAAGGGCAAGAGCAATGGCGATGCAAATTACAACCACCAGCCATTGCCGGCGGACGATGGCAAAAATCGCTTCGAAGTCTATGCCGCCGACCGAGCTATCGCCGTCCGTGTCGTTGACCCGCCAGTTTCTCTGAAAGTCCCGGTTATGCAGCTGCAAGTGACGACCTCGATGTAGAATAGCTTAGCAGTTAGGATTGGAGCAGCTGATCTCGCGGATAATGGTAGTCGTGGAAGAACCATTCGAGAAATAAGAGCTGCTGCTACGCGTGCTGAACGTCTGCACGCTCGTGGCAGTGGAAGACGAACCGTCGCCTGCCGTGCCGGCACCACCGTCAGATGCCCCTCCTCCACCGATCGCGGACGCGCCGCCACCGGCGGCTGCGGCACCACCACCAGCGCCGAGCGCAGCCGTCTGCGTTTCGTTCAGACCGGATGTGAAGGCCGTTTCAAGACCGGCCACCTCTACATCTGCAATCTGGGCCTGGATCTGGGCAACATATTCGGGGTCGATAGCAACGCAGGAACGAGCAACGCGTGCGAGACCGGCGCCGATCGCGGCGGCCTGCGATGAGCTGGCCTGCTTGGCAAGCGCCATCAGCGGTGCGAGCGTGTCTGCACTGGAGCCCGCAAGCGAGCGCACCTGGCTCGAAAGCGTAAGGCCACCGGACGGGAACTGGGTCAGCAGGGCTTCCGGAGCATCAAGGAAGGACTGGATATCCGTATTCGGCATCTTGGCAGGCTCGACGAAACAACCTGCGGCAGGAGCAGTTGTCTGACCGCTTGCACTTGCAACTCCAAATACTACTGAAATTATCGCACCTGCGGCGGCGATCTTAGTGATGTTTTCGATATAACAAGCACGCATTATACTTCTCCACCTAGTGCACTTTGACTGCAGCTTTTGCATGGATACATGCGGCAATCAAGCTAAAGGTTAAGCCAAAGTTAACGCCGATGGACGTCCAATATTTACGTCAATGTAGGTCTTGAATAGCGTCACGCGTCGATACTGCGTCGGAACTTACGCCCGAGGCAGTCGAGGTTACGGCATTCAGGATCTCAAGGAACTTCAGGACTTCCACAGAGTCGGAATTCGAAACGTAGATGACGTCCTTGTCCTGCATCGCGAACTTCTGCACTGCGAAGAAGGCGCCAGGATCGCGAAGATTTGCGCGGAAGATGACCGGCACAGTATCACCCGTAAATTTGGACGTATCGACGCCCAGTTTCGCGAGGAAGCCCTTCTCGACGGTGCGATAAAGCATCAGCTGAGCCGGATTGGCCCGGGCATCGAGAAGACCGCCGGCCTTACCGAGAGCTTCACCCAGGGTAAGATTCGATTCTTCGAAGTCGAAACGGCCATTCAGGCCGGATGCACCGAAGGCCAGATAGGTACGACGCTCGCGATCGACGAGAATCGTATCGCCGGGCGCGACATAGATGTTTTCGGACGGCGTCGCCACGAGGTGATCATACTGGACGGTCGCGGACTTTCCGCGGCGCTGCAGCGTCACATATGTTTCCACGCCGGGCGCGCTCAAGCCGCCGGCTTCCGACAGGACGTCGAGAACGCGTTCGCCGGCTTCGGTCAATTCGATCTTCGACGGCGTGCGAACATCGCCGAGAACGGCAACCTTGGCAGAACGGCTTTCAACCTTGGTGATGACGACCTGGGGTTCGATCGCACGGTTGGCGAGAACGTCCTCGATATCACGCTGAACGTCCTCGACCGCCCGACCGGCGGCACGTACACGGCCGGCATAGGGGACGCTCAACGTTCCCTCGCGATCGATCGTCTGCTGCGGAAGCGTCACATAGTTACCGGGACGGCTGCCTGCATCGTTTGGAATGAACAGACCACCGGACTGCGATTCAAAGATCGACACCTGCACGATGTCGCCGACACCGAGCGGCAGGGTCGGCGCGCCACCGCGCCCACCACCGAAACCGCCGACGAGCGACGTCGTGGTCGCGGACTGAACAAAATTCAAAACAGTCTTGTTGAGATCGACCAAAGCATAATCGATACCCACAGCCTGGGGCTTCTTCGCGGACGTTACCTTGGCCGTCGCCTGAGCCTCGACATCCTTGGCTGCCGGGCCTGAGCTCGGCAAGGATGTGCAGCTCGTCAATGCCGTCGTCGACATAATGAAGAAAGTAGCGGCGGCTTTGATTTTCACTTTTTATCCCCTGAAACCCGTCGCCAATATGCATGAACCAGTCGCTCTGGCCAGACCGGTCTAGCTGACCAAACTGAAACAAGTAGTTCTTGTCGACGAGCTGTTGCACCCCCGCAACATATTATGAATACACGAATAACGAATGGTTAGACGCAAGTTAATCCCTGCAGATGATTGAAGGGATAAATGTTCAAACAGTTAGTTAACGGCCACATCCGGCTATCGCGAAGTGATCAGAAACTGATCTCAACACAATAAATCACCCGGAAAAACCAGCATTGGAAAGGAGTATCAGCTCCGACCAAGAAGAAGAAAGAAAATCATGAGTTGTCATTCAATATTTCGTCACAACCACACTCATCACCCGGCCGAAGACGATTTTCCCGGCGGGTTAAGGCTGATCGTCACAAGCGGCGCCAGCAAGGCTGCGACGATGACAGCCATTCCCGATATCTGAAGAGAGAAATCGAAAGCGGAATGGAATGCGACAAGAGAAAGGGCTGAAAGGCCGATTTCCGGTGCGAACCTCAGCCCCCGTCGCTGGCGCAAACCGATCACGAAAAAACGGACCAACATCAGCAATGCCACCGCCGTCATGAGCACGAATATCAGCCCGAGAGTAAAGACGCCCTCGAGATAGACGTTATGTGCCCTGTTCCACATGCCGAAAAGGCCGCATGCCGGATCGCGATAGCCGGGAAAAACGTCCTCGAAACTCGCAAGGCCGGAACCCCATGGAAAATGATTGACGATTGCCGACAATATTCCGGGCATGACGCAGTAACGGCTATCGCCGAGGCCCTGGGTTTCAGCCCGCAGCAAAGTTCTGCCGCCAAGCATCTGGAGCACGAAGAGCAGGATCAGCACGACGGCTGCGAGCTGAAGGCTGCGCTTCAGCCAGGGAGCGATCCGTGGCTTTGTGAAAGGCTGCCCCATCCGCCGTCCTCTGGATCGACGAAAGAGCCGGAGAACAAGAAGGCAGGTTATGGCGATGACGCTCGACAGAAGGCCGGCGCGCGACTTCGTCAGCATGAGCGCAATCAGCGAAGCCGATAACCAGAAAGCATAACCGAGCGCCGGCAACTTGCGTTCGCGATACCACCAGCGCCGCAGATCGGCCAGGCCGACACCCGGATCGCCGAGCGCGCGAAGCAAAAACGCGAGGTTCAGCAGGACGATCAGGCCGAAATAGGTAGCGGCGGTGTTCCGGTTGACGAAAAAGCCGGTGAGACTGTCGGCATATGCAATCTTGGACCAGAAGAGCAAAGTGTCAGGCGCGATTTCGAACTGCAGGATCGACAGTATCGAGACGATGCCCCCGGATACAGCCAGAACCCTGACCGCTCCGACGGCTCGATCATCAGTATCAAATAACAGAAGCGAGAGCATAAAGACGCCGAACGGCAATGCGACCCGCAAAACGGAAGGCCAATCGTCACCCGGTGTCAGGGACATGCCGGCAGCACCATGGACAGACATGCCGGCAACATCCTGCCAGGCGGGTTGCGCAAGCAGGCCGGATGGCAAGGGGGTCACCTGCAACGCTACCCAGCAAAAGGTCATGACAAGCAGAACAACAGCCGAAACCATTGCCGGCCTGGTGCTCTCCGATATACCGCCTATGATCGATACGGCGACAATCATCGTGAAGACCGGAACGATCATCAGCACCACGGCCTGGATTTCGACGGCACCGTAGTTCAACAACCCGATCAGAATCGGCAGCCAAAAGAGCAAAACGAGCGTCCCGCGCAGCATCCTGCGCCCGGCACCTTCCCTCGGAAGCTCCGCCATCATCCCCTCTTGCATCCCGTCCTCACCTGCCCGTCCCCACCTGCCCGTCTATCGTCCGGCCCGCGTCGTGCCACCCGGAAGGCACTCCGCATCCAGCCTGGAAAAACCGAATTGCGATCGCGGCATCAGACCGGGAACAAAGTTCACAAGCGTGAGCTTGTAAACAAGATGCCGGCGCAGCGGAAGCATAGACAACAATATAGCCGAGCATTTTTTGACCATAGACTTTGAGCCATGTTGAATGTATCACTTCGACCAAAAGCAGCCCGAAAGACGACCTTGGCGTTCGCAATCAAAATACCATGCGGCCTCGCCTAGTCTTGTGCATCTCGCGGCGGTTCGCGCCTGATGACTGTCGCCGTAACCGTGTCTCCGCAGACGCCTCCCTCGGCCATCACTACCCCGGCATTGCAAACGATGTTCGTCAGCGGGCGTTCGAAAGCACTATTCACAGGCAAGTCGTCCTGTTTCAACGCAGTTTCCCGAAACGGGCCGAATCAGACACAGTGCCATTAACGAAATGTCAGCCATAAATCTTGGCTGGGTTTTAACCATCAGCGCAGCCGAGGCATGATCAGAATCATGACAAGGCGTTTTAAAAATTATCTTTTGGTTTTCGGTGTTTCCCTGGCGATCTGGGCACTCGCCATCGGGCTCGTACTCTATCTGCTGTAACAGCATCCCGGGCCGCGAATGCTCAAGCCTGCCGCCCGCAGCCCCACATTTACACAGATCCGCATACAATCCTTACAAACCAAGGCGTATAACGGGCACCATCGCACGCAAGCCGTGCATTTCCGGTGAACATCAGCGGGCCTTTATCCACTATAAATAGATGGATATCGCCGGGTATTACTTAGGCATATTGATTTCCAGGAGGCCCGTATGCGCGCGATATACATTGCGCCTGACATCATATTTAACCTTTTTTTAATTTCTTCGCTGACAGCGAGAAACTTGTGCGCTATTAGGTCACCATAAAGTTGATCCATAATATAATTGTGTGGTGAATCCGGTGAATACCCTACAACTGGACGGACCTGAAACATTATCACCCAATAGCGATGCGTCGCATATGGGCTTGAACCAGCTGCGCGCCCGGATTTACTGGCATTTCGCGGCCAAAAGGCTCATCGACATCATCGTTTCGGCCAGTGCGCTGGTAATTCTCGCTCCTGTGCTGCTGACGGTGTGCCTTCTCATCAAGCTCGAAAGTAGAGGGCCAGTATCCTTTCGCCAGAATCGCTGGGGTCAGGACTGCCGGATCATCAAGATCTACAAGTTCCGCTCGATGTATGTCGATCAATGCGATCAGTCAGGCGTGGCGCAGACGGTGCGGGATGATCCGCGCATCACCAGAGTGGGTCGCGTCATACGGCGCCTGAATATTGATGAATTGCCGCAGCTGCTGAACGTGCTGAAGGGCGACATGTCGCTTGTCGGGCCGCGTTGCCACGCCGTCGGCATGCTCGCTGCAGGCATTCTTTATGAAGAGCTCGTGCCGGATTACCATGATCGGCATGCGATGCGCCCCGGCATGACCGGGCTTGCCCAGATGCGCGGTCTCCGCGGCCCGACGGACCGGGCTTCCAAGGCGAGAGCACGCATAGCCTGCGACCTCCACTATGTGCAGAACTTCTCTCTGTGGATGGACATTTCGATCATGGCCGGCACCGTCTATTCCGAACTCAAAGGCGGCAACGGATTTTGAGTGTGCCGGCATCGCTCGATGCCGGACCATGCGCAACGTTCAAGCACATCATCAGCGACCGTGTGGTGCCAGATTCAGTTTGGCCACGCTCTCTTTGCGCGCATTTTGTTGCTGACCATCATAAATTTTAGACGTTAAATATGTTTTCTGAAAAGCAGGCAGAACACGAGAGTATCGACTAAGTAGACTGAGGCTTTAAATATAGTGGATTGGCAATGAAATTCGGCACGAGCGGACTGAGAGGCCTGGTTACCGATCTCGAAGGTCGTGCATCAGCACTTTATGCGCAGGCATTCGCGACCCATCTGATCAGAAGCGGGCTTGCGAAGACCGGAGATCATATTCTGGTTGGACGTGACTTCCGCCCTTCCAGTCCGTCCATCGCCGCAACCTGCATAGGTGCGCTGGAGCGCGCGGGACTAGTCCCACTCGATTGCGGAGCGCTGCCGACACCGGCACTTGCCCTTTACGGACTTGAGATTGGCGCCGCTTCGCTGATGATCACCGGTTCCCATATTCCGGCCGATCGTAACGGCATCAAGTTCTATCGCGCCGACGGCGAAATCGACAAACAGGACGAATTGCAGATCTCGGCGATCGCCGCCGAACTGGGTGATGCCGAGATCGATGCAACGCCCGGCACGGCAGCCGACAGAAGCGAAGCTGCGAATGCGATGTTTGCCAAGCGTGTCTTATCCATCCTGCCGGCCGGCGCGCTCACCGGACTGAAAATCGGCGTCTATCAGCATTCGACCGTCGCACGCGACCTGCTGATCGAAGCGATCCGGCACTACGGAGCCGAGGTTGTCGAACTCGGGTTTTCGGAGGATTTCATTCCGGTCGATACCGAGGCGGTTTCACCTGAGACGATCGCGTCGCTACGCCAATGGGTTCGGGAACATGGTCTGGACGCGATCGTTTCAGCCGATGGCGACGGAGACCGCCCTCTCCTGTCCGATGAAACCGGCGAGCCGGTGCGCGGCGACCTACTCGGACTGATCTCCTCCCTCTTCCTCGGCGCAGACGTTGTCGTGACACCGGTCACGTCCAATTCCGCCATCGAGGCGAACGGCAGCTTCCGCGTGGTTCGCACGCGGGTGGGCTCTCCCTTCGTCATTGCCGGCATGAGCGAGGCACTGGCAGCGGGGCATGAGAAGGTCATGGGGTTCGAGGCCAATGGCGGCCTGCTGACCGCCTCCACCTTCTCCCTGTCGAGCGGATCCATCCGCCCACTGCCGACACGCGACAGCTTTCTTCCCATATTGGCGCCTCTCTGGCTTGCCGCGCAAAAGAAACTGCGCCTTTCGCAACTGGCAGAGGATTTCCGGATGCCGGTTGCCATGGCGGACCGGCTGGAAAATTTTCCGATCGAGACGAGTTCCGCACTGATGGAATATCTCAGGCAATCGGACAAAAACCTCGAGACTTTCCTGTCGTCGCTCGGCAAAGTTTCAAAGCAAAGCGATATCGACGGTTTGAGGGTCACCCTTGAGGACGGCCGCATCATCCATCTGCGTCCATCGGGCAATGCACCCGAAATGCGTTGCTATGTCGAGGCGCGGACGGAAGAGGCTGCTGCGGCGCTGCTTGAAGATGGCCTGGCGCTGATCCGGCGCTTTGCGACCGAACGCAAGATTTAAAGACAATTCCGGCACTGAACACAGAACGGCACAAGGCGGGGCAAGCATGACTGACAAGATCATTCCGGTAATCATGGCGGGTGGCAAGGGAACACGTCTTTGGCCGCTTTCGCGTGCGAGCGCGCCAAAACAGTTCATCCAGTTCACCGATGATCTCAGCCTGTTCCAGAAGACGTTGGAGCGCATTTCCGACAGCAGCCACTACGAGGCGCCTGTCGTCATCACCAACGAGGATTTCCGCTTTCTCGTCGCCGAGCAGGCCCGCGAACTGGACATCAAGCTCTCCGGCGTGCTGCTGGAGCCGACTGCGCGCAATACGGCACCGGCCGTCGCTGCTGCCGCCGCCTTCGTGATGAAGAAATTCGGAGATGACGCCATCATCCAGGTTCTTGCTTCCGATCATGAGATCGTCTCCGGCGAAAGCTATCAGGAAGCGATCGACATCGCATTCAAGACTGCCAAGGCCGACAAGCTCGTCACCTTCGGCATCATGCCGACCGAGCCGGCAACCGGTTACGGTTATATCGAAGTCGGCAAGGATCTTGGCGATGGCGCCAAGGCTGTGAAACGCTTCGTCGAGAAGCCGGATGCAGACAAGGCCGCCGCCATGCTCTCCGCCGGCGGCTTCCTGTGGAACTCGGGCATCTTTATGTTCGGTGCCGCACAGGTTCTCTCCGAAATGCAGAAATATGCACCGGCTGTGGCCGATGCGGCGACTGCATCCGTTGCCAAGGCGCAGAACGATCTCGACTTCGTGCGGCTCGATGCCGAAGCCTTTGGCAAGGCGACCGACATTTCCATCGACTACGCAATCATGGAAAAGACGGCCAATGCTGCGGTCGTCCCCTCCTCCTTCTCCTGGTCCGACATGGGAAGCTGGGATGCGGTATGGAAGCTCGGTAAGCAGGATACCGACGGCAACGTCGCGCTCGGCAATGCCACGGTGGTCAACACCCGCAATTCGCTCGTGATGTCGCGCACCAGCCATCTCGCAGTTCAGGGATTGGATGGCGTTGCCGTTATCGCCAGCGAGGACGCCGTCTATGTCGGCAAGCTGGACGAGAGCCAGAGTGTCGGCTCGCTGGTCAAGCTTCTGGGATCGACCAAGGGCACCGCAGCACTGACCCAGACCCATCCGACCTCCTATCGCCCCTGGGGTGGATATACATCGATCCTCAACGGTGACCGGTTCCAAGTGAAGCGGCTGTTCGTCACACCGGGCAAGAAGCTGTCGCTGCAGAAGCATCATCACCGGTCCGAACACTGGATCTGCGTCAAGGGTACGGCGGAGGTCACGGTCGGCGACGAGATCAAGATCGTGCGCGAAAACGAGTCGGTCTACATTCCGCAGGGTGAAGTCCACCGCCTCGCCAATCCCGGCAAGATCATGCTCGAAATGATCGAGGTGCAGACCGGTTCCTATCTCGGGGAAGACGACATCATCCGCATTGTCGATGAGTTCGGGCGCGGGTAATAGCTGCTCTAAAAAGAAGCCTAGCCGGTACTTATGTTGCCGGCTGCGGTGTCATCGATCTGTCGGCGAAAAGTCTTATCGATCGATTGGCATGATTTGATAGGAAGGCAGCTCTATGCGCATCGTCATGGTTGGCTCGGGTTATGTCGGGCTTGTGTCTGGGGCATGTTTTGCCGATTTCGGTCACAAGGTGATCTGCGTCGACAAGGCAGAAGAGAAGATCGAGGCGCTGAGGCAAGGCATCATCCCGATTTTCGAGCCGGGCCTCGATGCGCTGGTCGAAACCAACGTCAAGGCAGGTCGCCTCTCCTTCACGACCGAGCTTGCGCCGGCTGTTGCCGAAGCTGATGTCGTGTTCATCGCTGTCGGCACTCCTTCCCGTCGTGGCGACGGCCATGCCGATCTTGGTTATGTCTATGCCGCTTCGAAGGAAATCGCCGAGGCGATGAAAGGCTTTACGGTTGTCGTCACCAAATCGACCGTACCGGTCGGCACCGGCGACGAGGTTGAGCGGATCATTCGCGAGAGCAATCCAGAGGCCGATTTTGCTGTCGTCTCCAATCCGGAATTCCTGCGCGAAGGTGCAGCAATCGAAGACTTCAAGCGGCCGGACCGTATCGTCGTCGGTATTTCCGACGAGCGTGCCCGTCCGGTGATGAACGAAGTCTATCGGCCGCTTTACCTTAACCAGGCGCCGATCCTTTACACCAGCCGCCGCACGTCCGAACTGATCAAGTATGCAGCCAATGCCTTCCTCGCGATGAAGATCACCTTCATCAACGAGATTGCGGATCTGTGCGAGCGGGTTGGTGCGGATGTACAGGACGTCTCGCGCGGCATTGGTCTCGATGGCCGCATCGGTTCGAAATTCCTGCATGCGGGTCCCGGCTACGGCGGCTCCTGCTTTCCGAAGGATACGCTTGCTCTTGCCAAGACCGCGCAGGATTATGAAAGCCCGGTTCGCCTGATCGAGACGACGATTGCGATCAACGACAACCGCAAACGGGCCATGGGCCGCAAGGTGATTGCAGCCGCAGGCGGCGATGTGCGCGGCAAGAAGGTTGCGATCTTCGGCCTGACCTTCAAGCCAAATACAGACGACATGCGCGACAGTCCGGCGATTGCGATTGTCCAGACGCTGAAGGATGCCGGCGCGATCGTTGCCGGCTACGATCCGGAGGGCATGGACAACGCACGTCAGATGATGGAGATCGATTTCGCCACCGATCCTTACGAGGCGGCCGAAGGCGCGGATGTCGCGGTTCTGGTGACTGAATGGAACGAGTTCCGGGCGCTCGATCTTGACCGGCTGAAAACGATCATGGCGACACCGGTGTTCGTCGACCTGCGCAATGTCTATCGCGCTCATGAGGTCGAGCCGCATGGGTTTACCTATCACAGCATAGGCAAGAATAGCGGCTGAGAAGGCCCATATCGGCCGAAATTATAACGGACAGAATGCGGTTTCCTGAAATTGTCGGCATTTTCGTTGGCGATTGCTAACCATTTCGGTTCACGTCGCGCAAACTTTCAAATGGCACATTGAGCCTTCATTCAAGAGGTTCAGATGTCATCTCGTCTTCGCAATATGATCGTGGTGTTCGCCGTCTCGATTCTGATGTGGGCGGGCATGCTGCATGGAACTCTGGCGCTTTATGCCGGCCTGACCGGCGCGTCGACTGATGGCATGACGACCGCGAGCGTCCGCTAGGAGTTCTCAGCCTAAAAACCTTGGGCGCTCGGGCGAGCGAAAACACCGGGCGAGAAATCCCGCCCGGCGCTAATCTTATGATCAAACCAGATCGAAACGGTCTGCGTTCATGACCTTGACCCAAGCGGTCACGAAGTCTCTGACGAACTTCTCCTTTGCGTCCGACTGGGCGTAGACTTCCGCGATAGCGCGGAGCTGCGAATGCGAGCCGAAGATGAGATCGACGCGCGTGCCGGTCCATTTCAGTTCGTTCGAATGACGATCGCGCCCTTCGTAAACGCCGGTCTCGCCAGCCTTGGGTGTCCAAACCGTCCCCATATCCAAAAGATTGACGAAGAAATCATTCGTCAGTGCTTCCGGCTTGTCGGTCAAGACCCCGTGGCTTGGTGCACCGGCATTCAATACGCGCAGACCACCGAGCAGAACGGTCATCTGCGGCGCTGTCAGGGTCAGCAACTGCGCCCGGTCGACGAGAGCTTCTTCAGCCTTGAGGAACTGAGTGCGCCCGGTGTTGACGTAGTTGCGGAACGCGTCAGCACGCGGCTCCAATGCGGCAAAGGACGCAACGTCGGTCTGCTCCTGCGAGGCATCCGCGCGACCAGGCGTGACCGGAACGACGATGCTGTGGCCTGCTGCCTTGGCGGCCTTTTCCACACCGGCGGCACCAGCCAGCACGATCAGGTCAGCCATCGAGATCTTCTTGCCCGCCGTATTGGCGGCATTGAAGCTCTGCTGGATGCCTTCGAGCACGCCAAGCACCTTGGCGAGCTGTGCCGGCTGGTTGGCTTCCCAGTTCCTCTGCGGCTCCAGACGGATACGGGCACCATTGGCACCACCACGCTTGTCCGAGCCGCGGAAGCTCGAGGCAGAGGCCCAGGCGGTCGAGACCAGTTCCTGGACGGAAAGGCCGGTCTCCAGGACCTTTTCCTTCAGGCTGGCGATATCGGCATCATCGACCAGCGGATGGTCGATCACCGGAATGACATCCTGCCAGATCAGGTCTTCGGCTGGAACCTCAGGGCCGAGATAGCGAACCTTCGGGCCCATGTCGCGATGGGTCAGCTTGAACCAGGCGCGGGCAAAAGCGTCAGCGAACTCGGCCGGATTTTCGAGAAAACGGCGCGAGATCTTTTCGTAGATCGGGTCGAAGCGCAGCGCGAGGTCAGAGGTCAGCATGGTCGGGCGATGCTTCTTTGCGCCGTCGAATGCATCCGGCACGGAGGCATCCGCATCCTTGGCCACCCACTGATGGGCGCCGGCCGGGCTCTTGGTCAGCTCCCATTCGAAACCAAAGAGGTTTTCGAAGAAGTAGTTGCTCCATTGCGTCGGGGTCTGCGACCAGGTGACTTCCAGGCCGCTGCCGATCGTATCCGTGCCAACACCGCTGTTGAACTTGCTGGACCAGCCCAACCCTTGCGCTTCCAGTTCGCCGCCTTCCGGATCGATCCCGACGAAGGACGCATCACCTGCGCCATGAGTCTTGCCGAATGTGTGGCCGCCGGCGATCAGGGCTACCGTTTCTTCGTCATTCATCGCCATGCGGGCGAAGGTATCGCGGATGTCGCGGGCAGAGGCGAGCGGATCGGGATTGCCGTTCGGGCCTTCCGGATTGACATAGATAAGGCCCATCTGCACTGCACCGAGCGGTTCGGCAAGCTCACGTTCGCCGCTATAACGCTCGTCGCCCAACCAGGTGCCTTCAGGCCCCCAATAAAGCTCTTCCGGCTCCCAAACGTCTGCACGGCCGCCGGCAAAACCGAAGGTCTTGAAGCCCATCGATTCCAGCGCGACATTGCCGGTCAGGATCATCAGGTCGGCCCAAGATATGCTGTTGCCGTATTTCTGCTTGATCGGCCACAGGAGGCGGCGAGCCTTGTCGAGGTTGACGTTATCGGGCCAGCTGTTGAGCGGTGCAAAACGCTGCTGCCCCATGCCGGCGCCACCTCGGCCATCGGTGATGCGATAGGTGCCGGCCGAGTGCCAAGCCATGCGAATGAACAGGCCGCCGTAGTGACCAAAGTCGGCCGGCCACCAGTCCTGGCTATCGGTCATCAGCGCGTGGAGATCCTGTTTCAGCGCGACAAGATCAAGTTTCTTGAACTCTTCGGCATAATCGAAGGACTTGCCCATCGGATCGGAAAGCGGGGAATGGGTGTGAAGGATCTGTACGTTCAGATGGCTGGGCCACCAGTCACGGTTCGAACGTCCACGCGGCGTGCCGCCGTGGGCGACGGGACACTTACCACTGTTTTCGCTAGACTTGGCATCCATGACGATCTCCTTCCGGTCATTGTTATATCTTGGCGAAGGACGGGATCGAGTGAGATCGCCCTCGCGCTCCATTGTGTTGCATGAGGTTAAGCTGGTGCAGATCCTCTCTTCGGCAAATCAAATAAACGGATTTACCGATAGTTTTAAGTTGGATTTAAATATAATATCGATAGGAAAAAGATATCGAAATAAAGGATTGCCGATATGCGAGAGGGATGCGTGGCGCACTTTGAACTTACTGAAATTCAATGATATAAGTATGGCGAGGAGATTTTCGTGGCAAACGTCTCAGCCGCGTCGGATCCGAACCCGCAAATTCACCCCGAGCCATGGATCCAATGGCCCCTCGTCCTTACTCCCGGATGGCCGCTTCACCACCTAGACCGGCGAAACGCTGGCCCCTGATCGTGTTGATTCTTGCGGTTATCGGCGGGGTTGCCGCAACCGTGTTGTTTGCCAACGATCAACGAAACCTCAAGACGCTTTCTCTGTTTCTCGGCATTCCCCTTCCGGTACCGGCAACAAGCGTAGCGACGGTATCAACCTCGAGTGAGGTGGCGAGGATTTCGAAACCCATCTCCCGGTGGCCTTGGCCCGGGTTCACCATCGCGCCCGGCCTTATCGAGGCCAACCCTACCCCGGCGGATATGTGCAGCAGACAGGCGGCAGGCGCGCAGGAAATACCGGCTTTTGCCGAATCGGAGCAACGCGGCTGGGAGTGTTCGATGCTGCGGGATGGTCTCGGAGCGAACCGCTCTGCCTCACTTTTCCTGCAGGCCCGTGGCCTTATTCATGAACCAGCAGATAATATCCGCGTGAAGTTCAATCTCGCCAGTGGCGAACTGGATGGCGAGCTTGCGACGCAGGCTCTCGCCTTTTTCCATCTGGCTGCCGCCATGCCGCGCGACCCGGCTCTTTCCGAAACACTGACGAAAATGCTCACGACCCAGGCGGACTTCTACTTCTACGCAGGCTATCAAGGTCTGACGTTTCGACAGGAACTCGGCAACCCTGGTCGATATAATCTGATCGGCACAGACCGGACATCGAAAATCCCGGCGGATCATCCAAGACTTTGGCCGACAAAACAAGAAACGGGCATGCCCAAACAGGCAACGAAGACGGCAAGGGTCCCGCGTCTCTTAACCCTGCCTGCAGTAAACGATTGAAGACAGCCTGATTTGCGAATATCGACAGTATGTTAACCCTCCTTTAGGGGCGGGTTCCCATTGTCTATGGGACTTACCTGTCTGTGATTGGCGGCACTAAATGCGCAAACTTATTGGCTGGATGAAGGGGCGCCCGATGGGCCAGCCTTCTCCGCCTTCCCGACGCCGGATAGATCTGGGTGACGAACCCGCAAGCTATCCGATCTACGCGATCGGCGATGTGCATGGCTGTCTGAAAGAACTCCAGGAAGCCGAAGCCCGCATCGCAGCAGACATAGCCAGAACGGGCCGTCCCGGCCTGATCGTATTGCTTGGTGACTATGTGGACCGTGGACCAAGCTCCTATCAGGTGATCGAACATCTACAGAAACCCAGTGATCTGGGCCTGCGCAGGCTTGCGCTCTGCGGCAATCACGATGACATTTTCAGCAAGTTCATCGAAGAACCCGAGCTTTATACCGACTGGCTCAGCCTTGGCGGCGAACAGACTTTAATCTCCTACGGTATCGATATCCATCACCTTACCGCCAGAAGAAAAGGGCGATTGGCCGATCTTAAAGGGGTACTTGCCGAGGCCATTCCGGCAAACCACAGACAGTTCCTGGCCAACCTGCCCATTTGCCTGAAGATTGGCAATATCGTTTTCGTCCATGCGGGTCTGCGGCCAAGAGTGGCAATGGACAAACAGAGTGACGAAGACCTGATGTGGATCCGGGAACCGTTTCTGAGCCAAGGCCCGGGTCAGCCGTTGCTGATCGTTCACGGACACACGCCGCAACCGACGCCGGATATCGGCATGGGCCGCATCGGCATCGACACGGGCGCCTATTACTCGGGCAAACTGACCGTGCTCAAAATCGATGGCAGCCAAAAGGCTTTCGTCTGAGGGTGACGGCTCTTTGTCCTATCTGCCCAATCTCAGCCGATACCAGATCTCGACAAATGGTTTTGCGAGAGGACCAAACAGGGCAAGCGCTGAGATCGACGCCGTGAAATAAACATGAGCACTGCGTCGGTCGATGCCGGAAACGAGTCTTTCCGCAATCTCTTGCGCTTGTCTCGGCTTGATACGACCCATCAGCAACTCAGCCTCCTTCGGCCGGCTTTCAAGCTCACGGGAAAGCTGAGGCGTGTCGGTATCGGGAGGGAAACAGACGCCGACCGTTATACCCTTTGGCATTGCTTCCAGTCTGAGGGAATCCGCAAACCCCACCAGGGCTGATTTTGAGCTGCAATAGGCGGCGTAGGCAGGGATGCCGATAAAGGCAGCAGCTGAGGAAACGATCATAATGCGCCCTGCCCCGCGGCTTCTCATGCCCGCATAAACGGCCCTCACGGCGTTGACCACCCCCACGAAGTTGGTCTGCCATTGGCTCTCGAACAGTTCAGGCGCCTGCTCGTGGAACCAGCCCGGCTCCACCACGCCGGCCGAGGCGACAAGAATATCGCATGGCCCATTGGCTGCCTCGCAGGCCATGATTGCAGACGACATCTCAGTGCAGACAGCTGCGTCGCCGGCCGCGAAAAAGACCTTTGCCCTTCCCCCGGAAGATTTCTCTATCTCGCTGCGAGCCGTTTCCAGGCGATCGAGGTTGCGGGCGATCAATGAAACGGACGCACCACGCCGGGCGTATACCTTCGCAACTTCAAGTCCGATGCCGCTCGATCCCCCGGTTACGACGACATGCATGGCCGTGCCCCCGAAGTCAGCTGTTGGGCGATTGAAGCAGTGGTGAAAGCTGCATCATCTGCTCCATGTTCAGCGATGCCAGACCGAAATTACGTTCCTGCAAGGCCTTCAGCCGACGCGCAGTTGCTTCAACGGCGTGTCTAATCTGATCGTCAGTGTGGTTGCAGGTAATGAAGAAACGCAGGCGCGCCTGCCCCTCCGGTACAGCCGGATGGATGATTGGCAGTGCGTTGACGCCATCTTCCAGAAGCTCGTTAGACAACTGCACTGCCCTAAGCGAGTCGCCCACGAGAACCGGAACAACCGAAAATCCGACGCTGAGACCTGTGTCGAGGCCAGCCTTCCTGGCTTCTTGCAGAAACAGCGCGCCGTTGCGGTGAAGCTTTTCAGTCCGTTCCGGCTCGCTGCGCAGAATGTCGAGACCAGCCTTTGCTGCTGCTGCCAGGACAGGTGCGAGCCCGACGCTGTAGACGAATCCGCCTGCCTCGGCCTTGAGGATATCCGCAAGTGCCTGCGAGCCGGCAATATAGCCGCCGCAGCTGGACGTCGTCTTGGACAGCGTTCCCATCCAGATATCGACTTCCTGCGGATCGACGTCGAAATGCTCGAACGTGCCCCTGCCCGTCTTGCCCAGAACGCCTAGCGCATGGGCCTCGTCGACCATCAGCCAGAAACCGTAACGACTGCGCAATTCCAACAGTCTAGGCAGGTCGGCAATATCGCCGTCCATCGAATAGACGCCCTCGACGATGACGAGGACCCGGCGGAACTCCGACGACAGCGTCTTCAGCACGGTTTCGAGATTATCGACATCGTTGTGACGGAAGAGCCGGCGCGTCGCGCCCGACTGCTTGATCCCTGCAAGCGCACTATTATGGATGAACTCATCATGGACGACGAGATCCTGCGGGCCAACGATGCAGCTGATGGCTGCAACATTGGTCAGATAGCCGCTGACGAAGCAAACTGCCGCCTCGACGCCATAAACCTCGGCCAGGGTTGCCTCAAGTTCTGTGTGGACGGGACGCTCGCCGGCCACGAGACGGCTGGCGGAAGCGGAAATGCCGTAACGATCGATCGCTTCCTTGGCTCGGCTTGTAACCTTCGGATCCGTATTCGTCCCGAGATAGTCGTAAGAGGCGAAGTTGGCAAAGTTCCTGCCAGCCATGACGGTGGTGGCACCAGCCGCCACGTCGTGGGAGCGATAGAACGGGTTGTCCACCCCGATCACTTCTCCGACCTTCCGTTGGGTCAATACCCGCTGGTATTCGGGAAGCTGATCGAATTTCAGGTTCTGGCGAAGCGGAGCCTGTGGTTGACGGTTCAGGCGCGCTTCGCGATTGCGGCCGGACACTTCACTGGTCTGCCGCATTTTTTCCAGAAAACCAAGCTTCGCGCCCCCCACGGGAGGCACTGTCGTTTCCGGCTTGTCTTTCTCTGTCACTGAGCAGCTGCTTTCTGGCTTTGGGTCGAGTGGCTCTTGACCAGACGGTCGAGCACCTCGTCCTGCGGAGCCTCCTCCTCCCCGCCACTACGTTTCGAAACCCTTTCGCGAAGGCGCGTGACCACGTCACTCACCGTCGTATCCTCACCAACACCGCTCAAGGGAATATCAAATCCGGTCTTCTGCTGGAAGCTCATACCGAGTTCCATCGCCATCAGGCTGTCGAGGCCGACATCCTTG
The DNA here is from genome assembly GCF_040675795.1 of Neorhizobium sp. LMR1-1-1.1. Lineage (NCBI taxonomy): Bacteria > Pseudomonadati > Pseudomonadota > Alphaproteobacteria > Hyphomicrobiales > Rhizobiaceae > Neorhizobium > Neorhizobium sp. LMR1-1-1.1. The sequence goes on along the minus strand of NZ_JBEGHE010000047.1, from coordinate 343,780 downwards.
AGGACCTTTTCCGGCGTGATACTGTCTTCGGTGACACGAAGGATCGCGGCGATCTCGGCAGCCACGATCTTGTGCAGGATAGACTGAGCCTCATCGGCGGACTTGCCGTAGATCAGCGCTTCGAGATCTATCTGATCGCCATCGGCAGATGATTGCGCATTGCCAGCGGCCCGCATTGCGGTCTCGAACACGCTTGCCGTCGCGATCGGCAGCATGCGGACTGCGTTCCAGTCCACTTCGGCGATCATTACCGCCGCACCATCGATGCTCCCAGTCTCGCTCACCAGATAGTTCTCGACCTGCTCGAGCGCATCGCGCGCCTTCATTGCGGTCTTGCCTATCCTCTTCGAAAGAAGCTCGTTGACCTCGGCGTTGCGAGCGAGGAAACCCGTATCGGCAATCGCACCGAAACCGACGGCCAGAGCCGGACGGCCGGCCGCGCGGCGCATGCGTGCAAGCCCTTCGAGGTAGCCGTTGGCGATAACATAGTTGGCCTGTCCGGGGTTACCGAGCATGGTCGTGGCAGACGAGAACAACAGGAAAAGCTCAAGATCATCGTCACGGGTCAGCTTGTCCAGCAGTTCAGCACCGCGAACCTTGACGTCCACAACCGGTCGATTGCGGTCATCGGTCAGGTTCGACAGCAAGGCATCGTCCAGCACCATGGCGGCGTGGATGATACCCTTGATCGGAGCCGCGGCGCGCAATTCGGACAGAAGAGCGGAGAGAGCCTGCTCGTTGGTGATGTCGCAGGCATGCAGCGTTGCGACGACGCCGAGGGCAGCCCACTTCTCAATCGCCTTGATCGTCGCCTCATCGGCGATACCACGGCGGGAGCAGAGCGCAATGCGGCGCGCGCCCCTGTTGACGAGCCAGTCGGCTGCAACGAGGCCGAAACCACCGATGCCACCAGCAACGAGAAAGCCACCCTCGCCACTGAAGCGCAATGTCCGGTCGCTGGCGACAACCACCCGATCCTTGCCACGAACTGGCGGACGAATGACGATCTTGCCGATCTGGCCGGCATTCTGCATCAGCCGGAAGGCACTGCCGATCTCGTCGTAACCGAAGGCACGATAAGGCAGAGGCACAAGTTCGCCGCTCTGGAACAGTTCACCGATCTCGGCGAAGATCCGCTTGGTGATCTTCGGCAGATTGACCAAAAGCTGATCGGCGTCGATGCCGAAATAACTTATGTTGCGGCGGAACGGACGCAGGCCGATCTTGCGGTCGGAATAATAATCGCGCTTGCCGAGTTCAAGGAAGCGGCCGAAGGGTTTTACCAGCTCGAGGCTTCGCTCCATCGCTTCGGAGAAGAGCGAGTTCAAGACTAGATCGACACCTTCGCCATTTGTGACCGCACGAACGCGAGATACGAAATCCAGCGAGCGGCTGTCGAAGATATGATCTGCGCCGAGCGCTTCAAGAAAGCGGCGTTTTTCGACCGTACCGGCCGTGGCGATGACCTTTGCACCTTTCAGCTTAGCGATCTGCAGAGCGGCAAGACCGACACCGCCAGCGGCACCGTGAATGAGGATCGTCTCGCCCGGTTCGATATGGCCGAGCTGAACCATGGCATAATAGGCTGTCAGGAACGCGACCGGTACAGTTGCGGCGGCGGCAAAATCGAGCCTATCCGGGAATTTCGTAACCCCATCGCGGCGGACACGAACATGGGTCGAGAAAGCGGCCGGGCCGATGCCCATTACGCGATCGCCAGGCTTCAAGTCCGCGACGGCTGAGCCGACGCGCTCGACGCGACCGGCCATTTCCATCCCGATCGTCGCTCCGGCAAAACCGTCTTCAAGCGCTTCTTCAGGCAACAGACCCATGGACCACATGACATCTCGGAAGTTGAGACCAGCAGCCTCAACAGCGATGATGACCCCGTCCGCACCGGGTTCCTGAAGCGCACAGCTTTGCCAGATGATGCTATCGACGCGACCGCTGGTGAGCTGGTGGATGGTCGCAGCCTCGAAATCGGACGTGGTTCCATCGCGGCCAGCGGACGGGCCGGAGGCCGCGCGGATTTCCAGGAGGCCATGTTCGCCCAGAAGCCACTCGCGATTGGCGCTTGTGAGCGTGGCGATCCGATCAACAAGGGCAACCGCTTCATCGCCTTCGGCATCGATCATGTGAATGTCGACGGCATCATACTCGTTCTGCAGAACACGGGCGAATGTCCACAAACCGGCGTTAGCCGCATCACTGTTTTCTCCCGCAAGCGGAGAGCCACCCGGTGCCAGCACGATAAGCCGTGGCCTGCCCGTCGAACCATTTGCCTGCCGCGTCATCCCCTCGGCAAGAGCCTTGAAGCGCGACAGTCTTGCAATCTCAAGTGCCGAAACGGCCTGTTCGATGCCGCGATCGGCAAGATAAACGATGCAAACGGGTGATTTCGAGTCTTCCGGCACCAGTTCCAGCGCACGTTCAGCCTCGGTCGCCTGAACGATAGCGGCATCGACAAAGGAAGACGCCAGCATCTGTTCGGATGCCTGTTCGGCAACAACGATCAGCCTGCCCCTATCCGCTTCCGTCAGCACAGCCTCGGTTTTGGCGCGGGATTGGGCAATGGCGAGCACAAGAGCCCCCTCGTCCAGCTGCATATCCTTCACCGACGCAGCCTCAAAGCCGAGATCAGACAGAAGTGTCTCGACCTGCGCTGCGGTGGCAAGTTGACCAACGGGGAAATCCGCAGACTGACTTGCCGCGAACCATCCGTCCGACAACCCGAATGCGAAGTCGTTGAACGCCGAGGGAGCGCGATCGGCGAAAACGATCGCTGCTCCTTTTGCTGCAGCGGAACGAAGAGCCTGGCGAACATCTTCGTCACCGGTCAGCATAAGCTGGCTGGACAAGCCGCCTGCAACGATCAGATCAACACGCTCGAGGCTGGCAAGAGCCCGGGGTTCAACAACGGAAACATGCACATTCCGCTCGAACGCCAGTTCCAGCATGCGACGCGCATTTTCCTTCGGCTCCGCGATCACCAGCGTCGCGCCGATGGATGCCGCCAGACCGGCAAGCCGTGTGCAGGCAGACTGGCTGGTTGTGCCGAGTTCTACGATAAAACGGATTTCTCCGGAGTTTTCGTCACAGAAACGTTGCGTCAGATCGAAGCCGGTTTCGGCACGGCGGTGACCTAGCGGAGAGTGAACGAGAACATGGTCCAGCGTTGCTTCGCTGACATTGTGCGCATTTTCGTCTTCAGCATCGACTGATTTTCCGGACAGGGAAAGACGTTCGAGCGCATCACGGTAGACGTCGTTGACCAGAACGACCTCAGCGACACGCGAAGAGTCCTCCCGGTAGATTTCCTGGATCAGTTCTTCGATGCTCGGGAAAGAGAACTCCCTGGGCACCGTCCAGCCTTCTCCGGAGGAGACCGCGATACCCGCATCCTCCAATGTGAACAGGCAGGATGTCAGGAATGCACGGAAATCCGTGTCTCCCGGCAAAGTGGCAGAAAGGAGCGTCCCATTGTCACCAGCGAGCGACAAGGCAATCTCGTGGCATGCCCGATAGATGGCTGCATCGATCATCAACGATGCATTGTCCTTCGCATCCGAGGATGCAAAATCGGTCAGGGCCGGCAATTTTGTAGCTGGCGGTTCGGATATTGCAAGAAGCGCACTCGGGACGGCGTCGAAGTGGAAAGCCACCGTATCCAAAGTATGATGGCGACGCAGAGACGTGCGGCGGAAACGGCAATCCGAGAGGATGGCAATCTGTTGACCGGCAGCATCGAACAAGCGGAAATTCACCTTGATCGAGAAGCTGCTGAACCGTTCGATCTCTATCCTTGCCCTGGCAATCGCTCGCCCCTTGCCCGTGACCCGGATCGAGCCGAAGCGAACCGGAATATAGGGAGAGCCAGTCTCCGTGCCGGAAAGCCGGTCAAACAGTGCAACAAGACCATGGAAGGCAGCATCGACAGAGAACGGATTGAGGTTGTAGCCGATATATGGATGCGCAGGTTCCGCTGCTTCTCTGAGTTCAACGTCGACAACGTTATCGCCCAAAGCCACAGCTCTCGACAGAAGCTGGAAGCGAGGCCCATATTGCAGGCCGAAGCGTTCGGCTGTTTCATAAACCTGAACAGACGAGAGGCTATCACCGCCTTCGGCAGATGTCGCGATTTCAACCTGATGGATTTCTTCATCCACCGGCCGCCGACAACGGCCGACGGCATGAATGGTCCAGTCATCACTGCTCAACCGTTCGCGGGAGCGGATCTCGATATTGCCGGTTTCCGGAGAAAGAAGCGTCGAAAGCTCCAGCATCCGATCTGGGCGTAGCTCCAATGGCCGAACGATTTCCATATTGGAAACCTCGACCTCGTCGGTGCCGAAATGGGCTTGGGCAGCGGTGACCGCAATCTCCAGGAACCCGGCCCCCGGAAGGATCGCGCGGCCATCGACCACATGTTCCGCCAGATCCGGGAAGAGCAAGGCGTCGACATGGTTCTTCCAATGCGAACCGTTCGGATCATTCCGCCAGCCGAGCAGCGTGTAGCTGTTCTTGAAATCCCGACCGAACATATCGATCTCATCCGTCGTGGCCGGCACTTTCAACTCGGTCGGTTCGAATGGCAACGGCGGCAGATCGATGACGGGGCTGCGTTTTCCCGAATGTCTGGATTGTGCAGGAACCGCGCCGTGGGCGATGGCGCGGGCGAACGCGCGAGCGATCGGATCCCTCCCCTCGACAAGCGTTTCGCGCTGAAGCGAACCGATTACCGTGGCTGGCTGAGCCTTGCTCTTGGCAATTTCCGAGACGTAGTTCGACAGGATCGTGCGCGGCGAAATCTCGATAAACAGATTGCAGCCAAGATCGAGCGCAGCTTCTGTCGCCGAGCGGAAAAGCACAGGCTCGCGCACGTTGTGCCACCAGTATTCAGCATCAAGGCTGCGCCCGTCAAAGATCCCGCCGGTCACGGTGGAAATGAATGTACAAGCAGCAGCCTGAGGCTCGATCGCCGGCAGTTCCGAAAGGAAACCGTCACGGGCGCTGTCGATGATCGGATGATGGAAGGGATAATTGATGTCGAGAATATGGACGACAGTCTGCGTCTTGCGAGCAGCATCCCGGAAAGCCTGTATTTCCGCAGCCGGCCCAGAAATCGTGACAGAATTCGGCGCGTTTACCGCCGCCACATGAATGTCGTCCAGCCCGTGATTTCTGGCGAAGACCACGGCAGCCTCTTCGCTCATTACGGCTGCAGCCATCTTGCCCTGCCCGGCAAACAGATGCTGTGAGTGCGAACGTTTGGAGACGATCGCAACGGCTTCGGCAGCGGTCAATGCCTTGGAAGCATAAGCTGCAGCAATCTCGCCGACGGAGTGACCGAACACAACATCGGGCCTGATGCCGTAGGCACTGAGGCTGTCCGAAAGCGAAGCCTGCACGGCAAACAGCAGCGGCTGCGCAATCGTCGCATCAGCCAAACGGGCCCCGAGATTGTCCGCGACGATGAGGTCCGTCAGCTTTTCACCGAGGTGGTATTCGAACAACGCGCTGAAGGATTGGAAATACTGGCGGAAATGAGGGTTTGCGCGGTAGGCTTCTACCCCCATCCCGGCCCATTGCGCACCATTTCCGGAAAACACGAAGGCTATTTTGCCAAGCAGGGACGGAGCTTCGCCACGTTCCCCATCGGAAGCATCGCCGGCAAGATGCGTCTTGATCGCATCGAGAACGCCGCGCTCGCCTCGAGTATCGACTGCAAACCGATATTTCAACGCATCACGGTTCGTCGTCGTCGCGGCGATGATGCGGCGTGCTTTTTCGGGCGTAGCGGCGGAAAGATGTGCTTGGTAATCCTTTAACAGGCTTTCGAGCGCACCTGCGCTGTGCGCGCTCGCCAAGAACAGGAGATTGTCGCCCTTGGCCGGTGAGTCCGCCTGTGTTGCCGGCTCTGGATCGCCGATAACGACGTGCGCATTGGTGCCGCCGAAACCGAAGGAGTTGATGCCCACAAGTCGCGCTTCTTTTGCCGGAAGCAATTTGATGGCAGATGTATTGACCCTTACGTTGAGTGCATCGAAATCGATGTCCTCATTCGCCGTTTCAATATGCAGCGTCGCAGGAAGATAATCGTTCTCCAGAGCCAGCATGGCCTTGAACAGACCAAACAAACCGGAAACCGGCTCGGTGTGACCGATATTGGACTTGATCGAGCCGATCGGAAGCGGAGCGCGGCGTTTCTGGCCGATGACATTACCGATTGCCCAGACTTCGGCGGGATCGCCGACGCGCGTTCCGGTTCCGTGACCTTCGATGAAGGCGACGCGGTTCACGTCAATGCCGTGGCCCTTGTAGATGGAACTGAGCAGGTCGGCCTGCGCCTCGCGCGACGGAAGACTGATGCCGTTGGTGCGGCCGGAAGAATTGACGCCGGTCGCGTGGATTCTGGCATAACTGCGATCATGCTGCTGACGCGCGACATCGCTGCGGCGAAGAACGACTACAGCGCCGCCCTCAGCACGCACATAACCCTGGCCGTTGGTGTCGTAAGCACGGCAGAGACCTTCCGGCGAAAGCATGCGCGCCTGAGCGAAGCCGACGAAGGAAAGCGGATGGACGAGAAGGTTGACGCCACCGACAATTGCAGTGTCGATATCGCCACGCTCCAGCGCACGCGTCGCCTGGTCCAACGCGACCAGTGAGGAGGAGCACGCCGTATCGATCGTCATGCTTGGGCCGTTCAAGCCAAAGACGTGAGAGATGCGGTTGGAGACAATCGAAAGCGTATTGCCCGTCATGAAATACGGGCTGCCTGAAGCCGGATCTTCGGCCGAAAGGTTACCGCTGTCGAGGCTTGAGGCCCCGATATAGACCCCAACCTTTTGCTTCGAGAGCGTGCTTACCGGCAGGTTGGCATCCTCAAGTGCCTTCCAAACAAGCGTCAGCAGGATGCGTTGCTGAGGATCCATCTGCATGGCCTCACGCTGCGAAAGACCGAAGACAGCGGGATCGAAATCATAGACCGCGTCGATGACACCGGCTGCAAAGGTATAGGTCTTCCCGGGTGTCCCTTGAGTAGGATGCCAGAAACGAGCCAGTTCCCACCGATCGGCTGGGATTTGCGTGACGGTGCAACGACCGGTTCGGAGAACTTGCTGCAACTCTTCGATGGAGCTGGCACCGGGCGCAACGCAGGCTCGGCCAATTACTTCTATCGTCATCGTCACTCTTACGTTAGTCATAGCTATAATAGCTACTGCAGATTAAGCCGACACCGACTTTAACAACATACTTACCCGCGCTTGTCACCAAAAAAGCAGAACAAACCACTACTTCTAGGTGACAACACAAAGTTAAGCACAATCAAAAATCCAGTGCGGATGCGGCAGATCGCACCGTCAATCACTCAAATTATTTGAGATCGAGGCACCCTGGACGGCGATCCCCACTGGCGCGCCAATAACGCGAAGGAATTTCGTCAGGTCGACGGCCGGATGTCGTGATGCGTAAATCACGTCACGGCTTTTGACAGGGAAGGTCTGGCCGACAAGCATGCTGTCCGGATGGCTCATATCGAACCTGTAGACGATCGGATAACGCCCTTCCTTATCAGCCTGCATTCCCTTATGGGTGAGTTCGTCGAAACGGCGCTTACCCAGGAGACCAACGACCACTTCCGGATCCTCGTAGCGGAAAAGGAAAAAGCCCTTTGCATTGACAGTTTCGTCATTACCGCCGCGGCCGAGTGCTACTGCTTCCAGAAGGTTCAGATCGTTCGCACCGAAATCAATGCGAGAATTGCTTTTGACGGCACCGAGGAGCGTAAAGGTTCGAGGATCCTTGGTAACGAAAATCTGGTCACCGGGCTGAACGTAGATGTTCTCTGACGGATTCTCTACAATCGACTTCAGAAGCGCCGTGCCGGTTCGCTTGCCGCGTACGAGCGTCACGTAGGATTCGTATGGCTGTGATGTCGGGCCGCCCGCCTTGGCGATTACGTCGGTGATCTGCTCACCGCTCAGATTAAGCGAGATCTGCGCCGAACGATTTACCGCGCCGGCGACTGTTACCGAGCGGGATGGTGTGTCTCCCATAGCAATGATGACGTCGGGTTCGACAGCCTTGCTCTTCAGAGATGACAGAATTTGCTGGCGCGCCTCTTCAAGAGTGCGGCCGGCAAATCGCACGGTACCCACATATGGTATCGCGGCTGTGCCATCGGGCTGCACAACGATTTCAATTGGAGTCTGCTTTTGCTCACTGGTCGAGAACAGTCCGTCGGCACCGGCTTCGAAGATGGTGACCTTCAACTGGTCACCGATTCCGATGACAGCCCTGCCCGGACCTCCTCCGATACCGAATCGGCGCTTCAACGCCGTCGAAACATAATCCGAAACCAGTCTTGCAGTGTGATTGTCGACATCAACGATATCGAACACCGCTGCGTTAACGCGCCCGATGTCGGCCGGAGAACGGCCGGCATCCTCGTTGATCGCGGAGGCAAGAGGACCTTCACCAGGCACCGCCTGACATCCGGCCAAGGCGGCACAAATCACGATCGCAGTCACTCGAACCAAATCTCGATACTCCAGGTCAGGATCGTACGCGGCACAGAACTGCTTCCGCCCAATCCAGAATTTGACGTCCTTGAAAGCACACCGGACGACGAACGACAAGCTGCATGGCTCGGGCTTCCCGGAAAATAAAATCCGGTGCGGTTTTAAAGCCATAGTCACCAGCGAACTGATATTCAAAAGCGAAACTAAAAAAGTTGACTTAAATGCTTACTAATTAATGTGGTTAACGGCGCTTCCGAATTTGCGTGACTGATGTGAGGATGGCGCTTCCCGCTCACCATTGTCGCGAATCATACTTGGACACGAACCCGTCCAATATGCCAAAGCTTGTCGGCATATCGACTTGAAACGGAGCTATTTCCTTGGCGGACAAGGCGGAACTCTTAACGCCTCTGATGCGCCTTCGAAGACGGCATCAAGCAGCAAAGGCATTCGGCGCCTTGCTGGCCGTCGGCCTTGCGCTGCTATTTGGTATCGTTCTTTCCGTCAATGACGGACGCAACTACCAACGACTGGTGACATGGCTTGGAATGGACAAATACCTCGCGCGGCCTTTTGCCGCTTCGCCGCCGCCTGCTTTGCGCGCGCGCCGCACGACGCTGCTCATCGATGCGCCGCCGCGACTCATCCGGCCCGTTGCCGGCCTGCACGACCGGCTGCGTATGCTCCCGCATCGGACAGCCCACGAGCGATGCGAGCGTCTGGGTGAGGATGGCTTGGCCTCCAGTTTCCAGGCAGCCGGAGGTGATTGGGAATGCCTGTTTTCGACGCAACGCGGCACAACGCCGGAGCCTTCGGTGCTATTCATCCAAGTCAAGGGAGCATCGTCCAGCACGTTCCGCACGTTTCGTCTCAAGCTCAGCCTACTCGACCCAGGAAAGGACGATGAAATGTTCAAGCTGGTGGCCCGATCAATCGATCGTTTCGGGATCGAAATGGCACCGGAGAACCTACATTACCTCTATGACCGGATCAGAACGGGTCTCAGCTTTTCGTCGCGATTCGACGGCTACCGTGTCAGCTACGAGCGCGAGAGGGACGATGATCGACGTTTCAACCTTTTGATCACGCAGTTGCCCGAGACCTCGACATGTGGCCAATCGGCAGTATCGTCGAATGGTGCCGCGATGCATTCCTCGATCGTGCGCTTTCCGATCGAATGCCTGCCTTTGCAGCAACGGACCTTGTCACGCCCGATCCAGCCTAACTAGATCAACATCATCGCCCAGTTCACGCCGCGCGGTATCCATCAAACTCGTCTGGTGGGTGAATAGGATCGACTGGAACGCGCCACTCGATTCTGCCAGCGTCCGAAGGCCAGCTGCCGTACGTTCATCATCGAATGTCTGGAAGATATCATCCAGCACGAGCGGCGCCGGTTCATTGCGAGCGCAATAGTCCTGAAGAAACGCAAGCCGAAGCGCCAAATACAGTTGATCGCCGGTTCCCTCACTCAATCCGGAAAGCGGCACCCGCTCGCCGGTCTTGCGCTCGACAGCCAGTTGCAGCTCATCGTTATCATCATAGACCTGAATGAGGCGAGCGAACCGGCCGCCCGTCAAATCGGAAAACACCTCACCGGCGCGTGTCATGACAGGATCGGCCTGCTGCTGGCGATAGGTTTCCATCGAATGGGAAAGCAGCGACCCTGCGAGCTTCAGCACCACCCAGCGACGGGCGAGCTCCTTGGCTTCCTGCTCGGCCGCCAGTTTCTCGAAGACGGCGCGTTCGGCGCCGGTGCCCTTTTCCAGCTCCTGCCTGCGCCGCAGATTATCCGCCTCGCCAGCGCGCAGATCGGCAAGACGATTGACCTGCCTGCTGTCTTCGGCCTCCAGCCGCTCGATTTCGACAACGGCGGATATCCTGTCAAAATCGACCAACGCGGCTCTCACCGCCTCTTCGTCCAGACCATCCGCCTGCTCGATAAAACGATTGCGGCAGAGTTCCTCGCTCGCGAGAAGCTTTCTGCGCTCCACAAGGTCCACAAGCACCGCAGTGAGTTGATCCGGCTGAACGGAAGCGGCACCTGCCAAGTTCTGCCGTTGGGCATCCAGCCCGACTGCCTCGGTGATGTAACGGGCATGGGCAAGCTCGTTGCGCTCCAGAGCAGTCGTCAGCGTCTTGCGCTGGTTATCGGCAGCGCGCGCCTTCGTCACACGGTCATTCAGCATGCCAGCCGCAACATCTGCCGGGATGGAGCAGAGATCCGGCGCAAGCGAGCCCGACAGGGTGGCTACCTCTCCCTCGAAGGCTTCCATGTCGCGGGCCATGCCGCGCACACGCCGATTGCGGTTCTGTCTCTCGGAAAGAAGGTCCGGCAGCGTGCGCCAGATATCCAACGCAGCATTGGCCATATCGATCGTCGCATCTTCGGCAAGCCCGGCTGATGCGGCAGCGGCAGCGAAACCGGATCGCCAGAGATCGACCTTTTTGCGCAGATCCGTCTCGTCGGCTTCCAGTCGTGCCAGCGTCTGGCTTGCCGTATCGCGCATCCGCTCGATGGTGCGTCCCTCGCTCCACTGACGGCTGATTTCCTCCAGGCGAGTCGAAATTTCCCGTGCAAGGCTACGCGGTGGCAGGACACCGGAGGATGCGCCTGTGGCGTCTGCCAAAGCGTCCAATGCCGGCCGCACCGCCTCTTCCCGTGAACGCAGGATCTCGTAGTCGTCTTCCGCGGCATTCAGGGTGGAGGAAAGCGCCAGCAATCCATCGACCATACGGCGCCATTCGATCATGCGCTCGGGCGCGCCGGGCGTCACCGGAACGGCGTGGAAAAGATCTTCGAACTCGGTCACCGCATCGGAAGCGGCAATAGCAGCCTCTTTGGCCGCGCGTTCGGCCGCGGCAATCGCATCGGCAATTTTACGCTGTTGCAGTGTCAGTTGCGCATGGCGCGAGACGCGTTCGGCATCGGAAAGCGCCATATCGGCTAGCCGATCCGCGTCCTGCACGGAAGACTTTGCTGCCTGCAAAGCCACGTCTGAAGGGTTGGAGGCCAGAGCCTCGATGAGGCCATCGCGTTCCTGTCGTGCAAGCTCGATCGTGTCGCGCGAAACGATCCTGCCCTCGCCTTCGAGAAGCGCAAGCTGGGCCTGAAGCTCATCCGCGTCACCCTTCAGACTTAAGAGCTTTTGCACTGCCTGCGCATTTTCCTGCCTTGCAGCTTCGATCAGGCGGCGATGATGAACAAGCGTCTCCATGTCCGGCAGCGGAACGGATAGAAGAAGGCCCAGATCCCGCACAGGAGGATCAAGGCGTGCTGACGCTGTATCGAGATCGCTCCTGGCGCGGGCGGCGCGTACTTTCAGCGTTTCGAGATTGGCGAGTTCCTCGATCTCGGGACGCAGGGCGGCAAGCTGGTCGCTCAGCGGCTTGGGGTCGACAATGCGGGCGAGCGGCGCATCGGCTTCGAGCTTGCGGAGCGCATCGGCTTCCTCGTCGATGCGCTTGCGGAGCTGCCGCATCTCGCGATCGAGTTCGCCGCCCTCTTCCACCAGTTGGCGAAGGCGGACAAGATCGGCATCGGCCGGCTGCATGCGCTCAAGATCGGAAAATTCCCTGAAGCCGAGACGGCGCGAAGCCTGCAGCAGTTTCTGGTCAAAATCGTCCACTTCGGCACGAACCCGCGCGATGTCCTCCCTCGCCTTGAGATAGACGCCGCTGCGGCCATAGGCTGCCAGAATGTCCGGTGCAGCGACGAGTAGCGCGTCATCCACCTTGATGGCGTCGATCTCTTCACGAAGCCTTGTCAGCTCGTTTTCGGAGGCAACAAGCGCGTCGGCATTTTCCTGCCCGGCTTTAAGCGTCGTCGCTAGCTTTTCCTCGAAACCATCCGGCAGGCTGGCCAGCTCCTCGTGCTGCGCCAGAAGCGCACGTTCGCGGTCCAGTTCGCGTAATAGAGGTTCAAGCGCGATTTGCCGGCGCAGACGGTCGAGCGCGCGCCTGGTCTCTTCGCGCCCGTGCTGGAGCGTGTGGATCTCGGAGCCGAGTTCCGCCTCCTCCTTAAGCAGCGCCTTCCAGTCGCCGGCCTTCAGCTCGTTGTCGCGCTCCGCCTTGCGGGCTGCATCATGGGCATCGAGAGCCTGATAAAAGCTGCGGTCCTTCGACCGGCGCTGAGAATAGATGGCGTCCGCATCCGCATCCAGCGACTTGCGCAGGCTGGACAGGCCGGTCAGGCCCGAAGCGGCGGAGAACAGCAGGCTGCCGATCTCGCCACCGCTTTTAAGCATGGTCTCGCCACCGGCGCGCAGCGAATCCGAATTGAGGCCGAAGGCGCGTTCGAACACATCGCGGGAAAGATTTCCGAGATAGGGTGCGAGCGCATCGTCAGCGAGGTTCTCTTCCGCATCGGAATGTCCGAGCAGCGTGTTCTTGCGCCCCTTGCGGCGGCGGAAGGAGAGCTCCTGCCCGTCGCGTGCAGTCAGCTGCGCTCCGATGCGCAAAGAACCGACATCATGCAAGAAACCGTAAGTCGAGCGTTCGGGAAAACCGAAGAGCAGATCGGAGATGGCCGAGAGCGCGGAGGATTTGCCCGCTTCGTTCGGTCCGTAGACGATATGCAGCTTGGCGCCGGGGCGGAAGACGAGCTGGCGGTCAGTGAGCGCGCCATAGCGCAGGATGTCGAGACGATCGAAACGCATGGTCAGCCGGCCTCCGCGGCGCGGGAAACGAGAAGGTCACGCGCCTCGGCAAGAAGCACATCGATATCATCGCCAAGCGGCAGATCCCCTGCCCCGCTGCCACCCGGCAGTCTGGCGGCGATTTCGGCTATGCGGGCAGACGCCTCCTCCAGAAGTTCCGGCGGGAAGCCTTCCATGGTCAGAAGGCCATCGAGGCCAAGCGTGCCGGTGTTGCGCTCGGATGTTCGGTCATCGGGCTCAAGACGCAGGTCGAGCTTTTCGAGCCAGATATCGGCATGGCCGCGATGGCAGGCGGCCTGCACTTCATCGCGAAAATCCTCGGCCTTCGACAGGAGCTGCTTTCGAACACGGCTCTTGCCGGTGATGCGGACACGCAGCGCCAGCGGCCGGCCTTCCATGGCATCGGCGATAGGCTCGATTGCATCCTCGATACGGCGCAGCAGGGCTGCAGCCGTGTCGTCGCTTTCCACTGCGATCGTCAGTTCGGCAAAGCGGGCGCTGTCGGTGATCAGGCGCTCATAGGCAATGCGGCCATCCTCGACCGTCACGAGCACGGCGCCCTTGGCTCCGGTCTCGCGGATCGAGCGGCCCTGCAGGTTGCCCGGAAAGACCACGAGCGGGTCTTCCGCGACGATTTCGAAATCATGGACATGGCCGAGCGCCCAGTAGTCGTAACCGCGCGAGCGCAGGTCTTCCACGGAACATGGCGCATAGGGCGCGTGCGGCTCACGGCCGGTCAGCGACGTGTGCAGCACGCCGATATTGAACCATCCGGCCTCGGGCCTTGGATAGGCGAGCGCAAGATTTTCATTCGCCGAGCGTTCGGCGAAGCCTTGTCCGTGCAGCGCGACCTTCAAATGCTCCAGCCGGAAGGTGCCGGGCTTGCCGGTCGGGAACTCGCTAACATTCTTCGGCAGCGTGATGGTTCTGGTGATCACACTCTCGGCGTCGTGATTGCCCTTGAGCAGAAAGACCGGGATGCCGGCGCGTTCCAGCCGCGCCACTTCGCGGTTGAAGAACAGGCCGATCTTGTTGTCCTTCCAGTCGCCGTCATAAACGTCGCCGGCGACGATAAAGAAATCAACCTTGCGCTCCACCGCTTCATCGACAAGCGCCGAAAAGGCCTTGCGGCTTGCCTCGACAAAAAGCTCGGCGAGATCGGCATCCTTGAGGGCCAGTCCCTGAAAAGGGCTGCCGAGATGCAGGTCTGCGGCATGGATGAAGCGGAAGGAACTCATCGAATCGTCTCATGCGAACACATCAGGAACGCCAGACTTAAGGTAGCAGGCCCCAAGAAAAAAGGCCGGGTGCGCAAACACCCGGCCTTTTCCTGTTGAAGATGGAGATCCGTCAGTTGGTGACCTTGAGGGTGACCGGCAGGAACAGGGTCTCGCCGGATGAGTCGTCAACGCCGTCATTGTCGGTGACCATGAAGGCCTTGCCGGACTTGTCGAAGGCAAAGCCTTCCAGCTTGTCGAGAACGTAGCCGTTGGTGGCGTTCTTCAGGTCCGGAAGGAAGTCATGGACCTCTTCCTTGGCAACGAGCTGCAGTTCACCGCCGATCTTGGCAGGCTTCATGTCCTTGAGCGAAACGCGGTAGAGCTTCTTCAGCTTGGCGGCGTCGCCGATCAAGTTGTCGCGTTCGACGATATAGAGATGGTCGCCATTGGCGGTGATTTCCGAGAGACCGACCCAGCCCTTTTCAGCCTTTTCGAGCGGATAACGGACGGCTGCCCATTCCTTCGACTTCGGCTTGTAGGAAAGAAGCTTCACCTGGCCCTTGGGATCATCCTTCCATTCGCGCTGGATTGCCATCCAGAGCGTCAGGTCGTCACCGGAACCGGTCGTGGTGACGCCTTCGAGACCGTAACGGCTTTCGCCGGCCAGAAGTTCGGCAGGCAGGCCGATCTCGGCCTTGATCTCGCCCTTGGCATTGACGTTGTAGATACCGTGACCGACCAGCTTGTCGCTATCGCCTTCCGATGCCAGCCAGAAGCCGCCCTTGCCATCGAGTGCGATGCCTTCGATATCGAGCTTCTGCGCCGGCTGGCCGTTGCGGGTGATGCGGACGACATTGGTGATCTCGGCCGGCTTGCTTGTCGTGTCGATGGTGAAGATCGACGGCTGCATGGCATAAACGGAATCGTTCACCGCATAGAGGATGCCGTCCTTCTCGGCGTCACCAACGAGACCCGACAGCGCGCCCCAACCGATCAGCTTCCCATCGACATCCTTGGAAACGATGGTCGGATAGGCCTTCTTGCCTTCGGCAAGCTCATAGATCATCACATGCGAGCGGGGACCTCCGTCTTCGCCGAGATCGGCTTCATTTGCGGATGCAAGCAGGTTGCGGCCCGGAATGGCGACAGCGCCTTCAGGCGATACGCCCGACGGCAGAAGCTGCACGAGCTCCGGCTCGCCACCGGTATCCTTGTAGACCGCAATCATCGAACCGCGCTCCGAGAGCACGAAGAAATACTGCCGGCCATTGAAGATCGCGGCTTCCATGCCTTCCGGCTCGATGCCCTTGTTCTTGGCGCGCTTTTCCGGGAAATGACCGTGGCGGGCAATCTCGTGCTCGAGCGTCATGCCCGCATCGTAGAGAACCTTCCCGGTACGGTCGAAGATGGTGAAGCCGCGCGAACCGCCCTTGTAATCGCCTTCATTGGCGATGACGAGGCGATCAGTGCCGAGCCACTTGACGGCGTCAGGCTCGCGCGGAACAGCGGTCAACTTGCCCGAAAAATTCAGCGAACCATCGGTCTTGGCATCGACGCCTTCGAGATCGACCCTGCCGGCGGTGAAGTGGCTGGTAACCTTGGCGGTCTTGCTATCGATGATGATGACGTGGTTGTTTTCCTGCAACGTCAGGGCGATCTCGCCATTGGCGTTGATGTTGACGAATTCCGGCTCCGGATCTTCCGGGGCGACTGTTGCAAGTCCGGTCACGTCGACGCGCTTGATGCTATCGCAGGCAGGAACTCCGTTTTTCAACGAGACGATCAGAAGTTCGCCTGCCGGAAGTTGCGGCAGGGCGCCGTCATTCAGGTCTTCGTCACGCTGGTTTTCGATGGCGATGGCGGCAAATGTGCCATCCGGCGCCACGACGACAGAATCCGGCTGGCCGCCTAGATCGCAGGTTGTTTCAAGTTTTTTCGAAGCAATATCGATGACACCCAGTTGGCCGGCCGGCTTCGTCAAGTCTTCGGTCTTGTCGATGGTGATGAGTGCCTTCGGACCGGCTGCAGCAACCGAGTTCGGTTCGCCATCTATGGCGATGGATCCACCTGCCTTCGGGGCCTTGGCGTCGGTGATGTCGATGAAGCCGATCGTGCCTCCCGGCGCGTCGGAATAGATCAGTGTGTTGCCATCCGCAGTCGCGGTGATGATTTCCGACGATGTCGCCTTGTCCTCGCCCTTAGGCAGGTTGGCGGCGACCGGGAAAGAAGCGATACGGTTAAAGACCTGCTCGGCGCTGGCGGGAGCTGCCACCGAGGCAAGAAGGATTGCCGTCAAGGCGGCGCGTGTCGAGAATGTCATGGGAAGCCCTCCGTGAAACCACAGGTGGGCTTTTGGGCCAGCCGCATGACACGACAATGACAATTTCATCATCATGAGTTGTATTATCGGCTGATTGAGCCCGCAGCATTCATCGCAATAGAAAAGGCCGGGCAAGCCCGACCTTTTCTATTGCGTAATCGGAAGTGGAGCAGATCACTTCTTCTTGGCGTTGTAAGCCTTGATGGCTTCCGAAACCTCACCCTCAGCATGCGCAGCGTTGTCAAAGCCGTTAAGCTCGACAGCCTTGCGGCCAGCCGGAAGCTGTTTGTAGACGCGGAAGAAAGCCTGAAGGCGTTCCTGCTCGATCTGCGGCAGATCGGTGATTTCCTTGATGTTATCGTAGGTCGGGTCGATCTTGCTGGTCGGTACGGCAACAATCTTGTCATCGACCTCGCCGCCATCGATCATCTTCAGAACACCGATCGGGCGAACCTTGATGATGGCGCCCGGAACGACTGGCTCGCGGGTGTAGACGATGGCGTCGAGCGGATCGTTGTCGCCACCGAGCGAAGAGGTGATCGAGCCGTAGTTGCCCGGATAAACGACCGGCATGGACTGGTAGCGGTCAACCACGACATGGCCGGTCTTGGCGTCGATCTCGTATTTGGTGAAGCTGCCCTGCGGGATCTCGATGGCGACGGCGAATTCCTTGCCGTCATCGGTTTTCTGCGGATAGTCGAGATAGGAAACGTATTCGGCAGAAGCTACGCCCGCGGTAACGAGAAACGCGGCGGCAGTCAGAAGCAATTTCATGGCAGGCCCTTTTCATGATGAGACGTCCCACCTAAGCGAGCTCTGTGACAACGCCGTGACAGATTCCCGTCTACAAAGTTTACCTCTCATACTGAAAAGGCCCGGCATAAACCGGGCCTCGTCCATCGCGAGTATTCCTTAAAAAATCGGCTCAGAACTTGACCGTATAGTTGCTGCGCAGCCAGACGGTCGGGTCCTGCCCCTTCGTCGTGGCGTTGACCATGAAGGAAGCGACCCCCTTGCCGAGATCAAATTCGGCGCCGAGACCGCCACGAGCCCAGAACTGCTGCAGATCCTGACCTTCGAGACTGAAGTCGCTGATCCCGGTCAACGTGCCGCTCGTAGCCGTCGAGCGGTTTTCGAACTGGTAGTCAAGCTCGGCCTTGGCCAGCAGACGGACAGTGTCGTTCAGCGGACGAACGAAATCGGCACCGAGACGGGCGATCGTCGAATGATCGCTGCTGCCGTCGAATTCGACCGGGAAGGAGCCGCCGGTTTCCGTATAGGCGTCAACCTTGGTATGCGCATAGGAAAGGCCGACATAGGGGGTGACAGCCGTGTTGTCGATCGTCACCGCATTCAGCCAGTCGAAGCGGATCTTGGCGCCCCAGGTTTCGGCATTGGTGTCACCTTCGGAATAGTCGGTCACTGCACCGCTCAGATAACCGCGATGGCTATCGATGCTGCTACGTCCCCAGTAACCACCGACCGTCACGTAAACGTTCTTGCCGAGATCGGCGGAGACTTCCGGGGAGAGATAGAAACCGCGCTGGCGCACATCACCGCCGGCATCGAGATCCTGATCGGTATAAGTACCACCTGCCGCGAAGCGCGCCGTCACACCATCGGCAATACCGTAACCGAAGCCGAATTCGCCAAGAGCCAGGCCGCCATCGGCGTGATCGCTGTTGTCATAACCGCCATCGATCGTGCCCCAGACGGATCTCTGGCCGGCGGTCAGCAGATTGCGCATCGGCGCTCCCTGCGCACCGAACATGATTGTGTCGGCACTGTTGACACCGCTCTGAACGATGACGTTGTTGGCCATCGCGACAGTCGGGAAAAACTCGGCGGTATCGATGATACCGCTTCCGCCTTCGCAGACGTCAGCGTTGCATTCGTTGCCGCCTTCCTCGCCCTGGCTTTCGATGACACGCGCGATATAGGTGGAGCCGGTAGTGGTCTCGCCGATGATGACATTGCCGTCAGCCGATACGAGATCGGCGGTTTGCGTCATAGCATCGCCGATGGTGGCACCTTCGGCTGCCAGCCAGTCTTCGACAGTCACCATGCCGGTCGCCTGCGTCCAACGAAAGCCGTGGCTCGTGGACTGGGCGTCTGTTGCCGATCCGACCACGACGCCGCCGTCGGCATTAACCGCACTCGCCGTGGATGAAGTGCCACCGAGAGTTCCGAGATCGGTCATCACGTCTGTTGACCCGACATACCGGTAGGCGTGAGACGACGTGTCGCCGGTCAGGTAGGAACTGCCGACCAGAACATTGCCATCGCCGCTCATTGCGTTCAGGAACGTGTAAGAACCGCCCAAGCTTCCGATGTCGACCATCTCGGTCTCTTTAGTCCATCGGAATACGTGGTATGGCGACGACGAGGATGTATATCCAGATCCGGCGACCACCGATCCGTCGTCGCTGACAAAGTCAGCGCTGGAGTTGTCATAAAGCGTATCGATGTTCTCCATCGTGCCGCTGTCTACAGTCCATCGAAATGCGTGATAATTTCCGTCTAGTGTGTCGGCCTCGCCGACAACAGTTTTCCCGTCGGTGCTCACAGCGTATGCGTACGAATCCCGCCCACCAAGCGTGCCTAGACCGATCATTCCCTCAGAATATGTCCAGTAAAAAGCTTCGGCCATGAAGCTCATGACGCTTACGTATCCCGCAACGGCGGTTCCGTCGCCACTTACAGACTGAGCAAAGCTACCGGTGGTGTCAGTGTCAACTACACCCAAGTCGACGAAACCATTCGCTGCAGTCCATACGAAGGATGTCTTGCGACCGGTCACGGCATCAGAATAGTAGCCCGTCACGGTCTTACCGTCGGCGCTCAAACCACTCAAATTGAGATAGGTGACGCCGGACGGTGGCGTGATTGACTGAATGTCGCCGGTTGCTGTCGATATAAGTGAATAGGTGTAGGTCCCGGCATTCTGGTCGTAATCAGTTTTGAGTACGACCGAACCATTACTGCTCAAACCGATAACTTCGGGTCCGGAGGCAGCATGTGCAACGGAAGCAACACTGACCATAGCCGAGAGAGCAGAACTCGCAAGAAGACAAAGGGTCTTTGATTTAAGAAACATTTCTGGATGACTCGCTGATCGTTTAAGACGGATGCCGTCAGCGACGCCGAGATATGAAATGCCTCATAAAAATAAGAACTAATCATATTTCTAAATTAAGAATCGCTTGTGCCCCCACTGACGAATTGGCCGTGATGCACTCGATCTGACAAGTAGTTCGAAATCTACCGGCCGGCGTTTCTCTGACAAATGACAACAAAGCGGAAGCACTGTTGCCGGGCGGCACCACTGCCCAATAACCGTTAATTGTTGCAAGTCCGCAGCATCCACCGGGAGTGGAGATGATGTGTTATGCAACAAAAAACCCCGGAAGTTATCCGGGGTTTTAAGACCATGGCAGGGATACTGCCCGGTGAAGTCTTACTTGCCGTTTACGGCGTCCTTCAGGCCCTTGCCGGCCGAGAACTTCGGAACGTTGCGAGCCGGAATATCGACTTCTGCGCCGGTCGACGGGTTGCGGCCCTTGGAGGCTTCGCGGCGGGATACGGAGAAGCTGCCGAAGCCAGCGAGGCGAATGTCGCCGCCGTTCTTCAGTTCGCCCTGTACGGTTTCGAATACTGCGTCCACGGCGGATGCGGCGTCAGCCTTGGAGAGACCAGCCTTTTCGGCAACTGCGGAAACCAGCTCGTTCTTGTTCATGTTTCCATCCCTTTCTACGGTTTTGGAACGACTCGATTAGTCGGCGCCGACAATAGTTTTGCGTCGGTGCTTGGCAACCCAAAAGCTCTGAGATCGCCTGAAAAACAAGGGGTTTCATGCATTTTTCACAAAAAAAGCCGGCTTTCGCCGGCTTTCTCCACAATTCAAACTCGGTTGACCCGAGGGATCGCTCAATGGGCGATGCCTGTCACACCGTCCTCGGCCCCCTCGACCGTTGCGATAACGGGTGTCTCAACCGTACCATCCCACTCGATCGGTTCAGGACGACGAACCAGAGCATGCTTGATCACCTCGCCCATGCGGGACACGGGGATGATCTCCATGTTGTTCTTCACGTTGTCCGGAATGTCCGCCAGATCCTTGGCGTTTTCTTCCGGGATCAGAACCGTCTTGATGTTCCCGCGAAGGGCTGCAAGCAGCTTTTCCTTCAGGCCACCGATCGGCAGGACGCGACCGCGCAGGGTAATTTCGCCTGTCATGGCGACATCCTTGCGAACCGGAATGCCGGTCATGATCGAAACGATCGCCGTTGCCATACCGACGCCGGCAGACGGGCCGTCCTTCGGGGTGGCGCCTTCCGGCACGTGAACGTGAATGTCCGACTTGTCGAAACGCGGCGGCTCGATGCCGAAATCGACGGCACGGGAGCGGACATAGGATGCCGCAGCCGAGATCGATTCCTTCATCACGTCCTTCAGGTTGCCGGTAACGGTCATGCGACCCTTGCCCGGCATCATGACGCCTTCGATGGTCAGGAGCTCGCCGCCGACTTCCGTCCACGCGAGACCGGTGACAACACCGACCTGATCCTCACCTTCCGCTTCGCCATGGCGATAACGCGGAACACCGAGGTAATCCGAAATGTTGGCAGCCGTGATGGCGACCGACTTCGTCTTGCCCTTTATGATCTCGGTCACGGCCTTGCGGGCGAGCTTCATCAGCTCGCGCTCGAAGGAGCGAACACCGGCTTCGCGGGTGTACTGCTGGCTAATCGCCATCAGGGCATCGTCGGAAACCGAGAATTCGTTCGGCTGCAGTGCATGTTCCTTGATCGCCTTCGGCAGAAGGTGACGCTTGGCGATCTCGCGCTTTTCATCTTCGGTGTAACCGGCGATGCGGATGATCTCCATGCGGTCCATCAGCGGACCCGGGATGTTGAGCGTGTTCGCCGTGGTGATGAACATCACGTCGGACAGGTCGTATTCGACTTCAAGATAGTGATCCATGAAAGTCGAGTTCTGTGCCGGATCCAGGACTTCGAGCAGTGCCGCCGACGGATCGCCGCGGAAATCCGAGCCCATCTTGTCGATTTCATCGAGCAGGAAGAGCGGGTTGGACTTCTTGGCCTTCTTCATCGACTGGATGATCTTGCCAGGCATCGAGCCGATATAAGTGCGGCGGTGACCGCGGATTTCGGCTTCGTCACGAACGCCACCGAGCGCCATGCGCACGTATTCGCGGCCGGTCGCCTTGGCGATCGACTGGGCGAGCGACGTTTTACCGACACCCGGAGGGCCAACGAGGCAGAGGATCGGGCCCTTGATCTTGGTGGCACGCGCCTGAACCGCCAGATATTCGACGATACGCTCCTTGACCTTGTCCAGACCGAAGTGATCCTGCTCGAGGATTTTTTCGGCGTTGTTGAGGTCGGCCTTGATCTTCGACTTCTTGGCCCACGGAATACCCAGCAGCCAGTCGAGATAGTTGCGCACGACGGTGGCTTCCGCCGACATCGGGCTCATCTGGCGCAGCTTCTTCAGTTCGGCATCCGCCTTTTCGCGGGCTTCCTTGGAGAGCTTGGTCTTGCCGATGCGTTCTTCCAGTTCGGCCATCTCGTCACGGCCTTCTTCGCCGTCACCGAGTTCCTTCTGGATCGCCTTCATCTGTTCGTTCAGGTAATATTCGCGCTGGGTCTTCTCCATCTGGCGTTTTACACGCGAGCGAATGCGCTTCTCGACCTGAAGGACGGAAATCTCACCTTCCATGAAGCCGAGCGCCTTTTCCAGACGCAACTTGATCGACACCGTTTCCAGCATTTCCTGCTTTTCGGTGATCTTGATCGACAGGTGCGAGGCGACCGTGTCAGCAAGCTTCGAGTAGTCCTCGATCTGGCTGGCGGCGCCGACGACTTCCGGCGAGATTTTCTTGTTCAGCTTTACGTAGTTCTCGAACTCGGAGACGACCGAGCGAGACAAGGCCTCGACCTCGACTGCGTCCTCTTCAGGCTCGTCGAGAATGTCGGCCTTGGCCTCGTAAAACTCCTCGCGGTCCGTATAATTGCTGATCTCGGCACGTGCTCGACCTTCGACGAGAACCTTGACGGTGCCGTCGGGAAGCTTGAGGAGCTGCAGCACGTTAGCGACCGTGCCGATTTTGTAGATCGCATCAGGCTCCGGATCATCATCGCTGGCATTGATCTGGGTGACGAGCATGATCTGCTTGTCGGAGCCCATAACCTCCTCAAGCGCGCGGATGGATTTCTCACGTCCGACGAACAGGGGAACGATCATATGCGGGAAGACCACAATGTCGCGCAATGGCAGGACCGGATAGGTCGCAGAGCCGGATGCTGCAGACGTTGAACTTGTCATCTTGTTTCCTTTCCATCGCCCCGTTTCCGGGATGGCTTGAGCAATTACCCAAGCACTTCACTCCCGCTCAAGGTGGAGTTTTCCTATGTCATTTTCAAGCCTTGCAGCAGCCCAGTCGTCGCCAACATGACAGGGATATTACAAAGCACTCGCATAAATGTTTGACGTTGCCATTATCCGCCCGACCAGCTCCGGCCATCGACGGAAACGTGAATGGCTTTCAACCTCACACCGAAGCCGAAAAACCGAAGCAGCGAGAACAATCATGATCTGCGTGCTTCACGTCTAAAGCAAGCTGAATATCGCGCAACCGTCCGCATTAGGAATTTCCCCAGAACGCAGCGAGCAACCACAGCTTACCTACGAAAAGAGGCCCCAATACGGGGCCTCGATCAAATCTATACTACTGGTCCCGGCTTAGGCCGAGACATTGGCTTTCTCGTCCTGGCGATCCGCATAGATGTAAAGCGGACGGGCATTGCCCTTCACCACATCGTCGGAGATGACGACCTCGCGGACGCCATCAAGGGCCGGAAGCTCGAACATCGTGTCGAGCAGGATCTTTTCCATGATCGAACGGAGGCCGCGGGCGCCGGTCTTACGCACGATCGCCTTGCGGGCGATTTCGCGAAGGGCGTCCTCGTGGAAAGTCAGTTCCACGTCTTCCATCTCGAACAGGCGCTGATACTGCTTGATCAGTGCGTTCTTCGGCTCGGACAGGATCTGGATCAGCGCATCTTCATCGAGATCCTCGAGCGTTGCCAGAACCGGCAGACGACCGATGAATTCCGGGATGAGGCCGAACTTGACCAGATCTTCCGGTTCCAGTTCGCGCAGCACTTCGCCGACGCGGCGGTCGTCAGCAGCCTTGACCGATGCACCGAAGCCGATCGAGGTCTTCTCGCCACGGGCCGAAATGATCTTGTCCAGACCAGCGAATGCACCGCCGCAGATGAACAGGATGTTCGTCGTGTCGACCTGCAGGAATTCCTGCTGCGGATGCTTGCGGCCACCCTGCGGCGGAACCGAGGCAACCGTGCCTTCCATGATCTTCAGAAGCGCCTGCTGCACGCCTTCGCCAGATACGTCGCGGGTGATCGACGGGTTGTCCGACTTGCGCGAGATCTTGTCGACTTCGTCGATATAGACGATGCCGCGCTGGGCGCGTTCGACATTGTAGTCGGCGGCCTGCAGAAGCTTCAGGATGATGTTTTCGACGTCTTCACCAACGTAACCGGCTTCGGTCAGCGTCGTTGCATCAGCCATCGTGAAGGGAACGTCGATGATGCGGGCGAGCGTCTGGGCAAGATAGGTCTTGCCGCAGCCGGTCGGGCCGACGAGCATGATGTTCGACTTCGCAAGCTCTACGTCACCGCCCTTGGAGGCATGCGCGAGGCGCTTGTAATGGTTGTGAACGGCGACCGACAGGATGCGCTTGGCCTGCTGCTGGCCAATGACGTACTCGTCAAGAACCTTGATGATGTCCTGGGGCGTGGGAACGCCGTCGCGGGACTTGACCATCGAGGTCTTGTTCTCTTCGCGAATGATGTCCATGCACAGTTCGACGCATTCATCGCAGATGAATACTGTCGGTCCTGCAATCAGCTTGCGGACCTCGTGCTGGCTCTTTCCGCAGAAGGAGCAGTATAGGGTATTCTTGGAGTCGCCGCCGTTGCCGCTGCTGACTTTGCTCATATCACTTTCCTTCCAGCACTCTGCGCTCACGTAAAGACGGGCGCAGTCCACTCAACCGCTGCCGGCACGTGACACCGACGGGCTTCACGTGCCTGCCCTGTTCCGGGGGTACTCTACCGGTCCAGATAACGGTCCGGCGGCAACGAAACCCCTAAGAAACGAATGCTATGTCATAAAAGTTCAACACAGCATTAATAGTTACTAATAGCGCTTTCCGGTCGACTTGAAACCCCTTTTTGCTCACAACAGGGTTACAGTGACCGAAAGGCTACAACCCGATCAGCCTTCCGAGCCGCCTTCGAGTTCCTGGCGCGAGGTCAGGATCTTGTCGATGACACCCCATTCCAGGGATTCGTCGGAGGTCATGAAGTGGTCGCGATCGAGGGTCTTTTCGACTTCCTCGAGGGTGCGGCCGGTATGCTTCACATAAACTTCGTTCAGGCGGCGCTTCATCTTGAGGATGTCGCGGGCATGACGCTCGATGTCGGACGCCTGACCCTGGAAGCCGCCGGACGGCTGATGCACCATGATGCGGGCATTCGGCGTTGCAAACCGCATGCCCTTTTCACCTGCGCAAAGGAGCAGCGAACCCATCGAGGCGGCCTGGCCGATGCAAAGCGTCGAAACGGCCGGCTTGATGAACTGCATCGTGTCGTAGATCGCCATGCCGGCGGTGACCACGCCACCCGGCGAATTGATGTAAAGCGCGATTTCCTTCTTCGGATTTTCGGCTTCGAGGAAAAGCAGCTGGGCGCAGACGAGCGACGCCATGTGATCTTCCACCGGACCGGTCAGGAAAATGATGCGCTCCTTCAACAGGCGCGAATAGATATCGTAAGAGCGCTCACCGCGATTGGTCTGTTCGACGACCATAGGCACCAGGGCCATTGCGGTATCAACTGGATTTTTCATGTCCGTCCTTTGTCAAATGCCTTGCCGAAGGCAACGTGGCGCTCCGGAATCATTGGAATGGGTCAATCCCTACATAGAGTGTCAATGACCGGTACTTCAAGACGGAGAGCCCGATATCCTTAACTCACGATCGTCCTGCCACCCATGCCGGGCTGATCGCATCTGCGCTGTCGCGAATAAATCGCTTCGGCTCAATGATACGGCGGCCCTGCCCACGGCCTTTTTTACCACCAAGGTAAAGCGAAGGTAAATCACACCGGACAATATCGCCCAACGCCAACTATAACGCCAAAAGCGAGCGCCCGGCGCAAACCCGACCTTAAACTTTCGAGGTTATACACACGCCAAGCCGAGGTTCGGCGGGGAGTATTGCGTTGGATATTGTAACGGGTTTCATGATCTGGGCCGCAGAGGCCAGCACGATCGGTGTGCTTTTATGGACACGCTGGTTTTACGAGCGCCAGCCGTTTTACTTCACCTGGGGAACCGGCTTCCTCTTTCACGGCATCGGCGTCGGCATGGTCGCGCTGCGCGGCACCCTACCCGATTTCGTCTCGATCGAGATTGCCAATGTCATGGCGCTTAGCGGCATCGGGCTTTGGGTTGCCGGAATGCTGCAATTCGACAAGCGGCGCGTGGAAGCGTTTATCGCCATTCCATCCCTGATCTTCGTCGCCGGCATGCTGCTTGAGCCGGTGCGGACCAACTTCAGCTATCGTGTCGCCCTGTTCCATGGCGCTGCATCGGTAGGATATCTTATGCTGATCGCCACCGTTCTTTGGGGCGAAAACGGCCGCTCGCAGACCCGCAGGGTTTTCGCCGCATGTGTCGGCGTCCAGGTTCTGTCGAGCACGGTAGTCGCGATATTTGCCCTGATCAGCAAACCGCAATCCTTTGCGGCAGGCAACAATTCCTTCCTGCTGCTTCTCGTCGCCGCCTTGTGCTTCATCGCCGCTATCATGAGCGGCAGCAAGCTCATCAACGAGCGCAATGAAGCCAAGCTGAAACTGCTCGCCGTCACCGACCCACTGACCAACCTTCTCAATCGCCGCGGATTGATCGACCAGTTCCACACGCTGAAGCGAATCCACTCGGGCGAAGGCGGATTACTGGCTCTGATCCATCTGGACCTAGACGGTTTCAAGCAGATCAATGATCTATACGGCCATCAGGCTGGCGACGAGGTGCTAGTCGCCTTCGCAAAAATCGGCACGGCCGCGCAGCGGGGACGCGGATCATTCGGCCGCATGGGCGGCGAGGAATTCGCATCAATCATGTATGTCGCCAACATGATAGAGGCCGCAAGCGTCGCAGAGGCGATCAGGACTACGCTGAAACAGCAGCCGATCAACGTCGGAGACCATCAGATACCCGTTACCGTCAGTATCGGCATTGCGCTGGCGGAAATCCGATCGGCCAACCTGGACACGCTTCTCAGCACGGCAGACCGCGCACTCTATGTAGCCAAGACAAACGGCCGCGACCGCACGGCGATCGGCACCGAGAGTGATGTATCGATCGTTCCCGCGATCGACCACGCTGATACGCAGGATGCACCGGTCCAGGCCAGCATGACGCAACAGGTAGCTGCACTGAGACGGATCGTGGCGATCGGCAAGTAAGCATTATGCATCGAAGGAGGCGGCTCCGTTTTTCGGCGCCGCCCTCTTGTCTTCGTCCACCCGATCACCCAAATCCCTCCCACACAAAAATGAGAGAGCGGGATATGGCGAAGAGACTTTACGGGGCTGTGGTCATCAGCCTGCTATCGATTTCGTCCGCACCTGCGCAGCAGGCCTCCGACACGGTTGCCCCCGAGAAAGCCACCGGCACTGCAAGCGCCAGCCGCGTGGAAGCGCGAGACTTCATGGTCGCAGCCGCCAATCCGCTGGCAGCGCAGGCGGGTCGTGAAATTCTCGCCAATGGCGGCAACGCCATTGATGCGATGGTGGCGGTGCAGGCTGTGCTCGGCCTTGTCGAGCCGCAGAGTTCCGGCCTCGGCGGTGGCGCTTTCCTCGTCTATTACGACGCGGCCGCGAAACGGCTGACCACATTCGACGCCCGCGAAACGGCGCCGATGGAGGCGACGCCGAAGCTTTTTCTCGACGATGCAGGACAGCCGCTGAAGTTCATGGACGCCGTTGTCGGCGGCAGGTCGGTCGGCACGCCCGGCACGGTGCGGCTGCTGGAGGATGTCCAGATCCGCTACGGCAAGCAAAGCTGGCCGGCCCTCTGGAAACCCGCCGCCAAGCTGGCCCGCGAAGGCTTTGCAGTCTCCCCTCGCCTCGCTTCGCTGATTGCGACGGAAGGCGACGCGCTGAAACGTTACGAAGGTGCAAGGAACTATTTCTTCGATGAGACCGGTGCGCCGCTGAAGGCGGGGCATATCCTGAAAAACCCCGAATATGCGAAAACGATTGAGGCGATTGCGACGGGCGGTGCCGATGCATTTTATCGCGGACCTATCGCCGAAGATATCGTCAAGACGGTGCGCGGTGCGCGCGACAATCCAGGTATTCTGTCCCAGACCGACCTTGCCATCTATCACATCAAGGAACGGGAGCCGGTCTGCTTTGCCTATCGCGCTCTCGACATCTGCGGCATGGGACCACCGTCTTCGGGCGGAATTGCTATCGGTCAGATGCTGGGCATGGCAGAGAATTTCGACCTCAAGGGCCTTGGTCCGGAGAATGTCGAAAGCTGGCGGATCATCGGCGACGCACAGCGCCTCGCCTTTGCCGATCGCGAGCGTTACGTCGCGGATACAGATTTCCAGCCGCTGCCGATCAAGGGGCTTCTTGAGAAGACATATCTCGGCGAACGGGCAAAGCTTTTGGATGGCGACAAGGCGCTTGCCAAGGATGCCGTCAAGGCAGGCGAACCCGAATGGGATCACGCCATGCTGCTCGGCCGGGATGCCGCGATCGAACTGCCGTCCACCAGCCATTTCGTCATCGTCGACAAGGAAGGAAACGTCGTCTCGATGACGACGACGATCGAGAACGGCTTCGGTTCTCGGCTGATGACGCATGGCTTTCTGCTCAACAACGAGCTGACCGATTTTTCCTTCAAGACCCATGATGGTGCACTCGCGGTCGCCAACCGTGTCGAACCCGGCAAACGGCCACGCTCCTCCATGGCTCCGACGATCGTGATGAAGGACGGCAAGCCGCTGCTCGCGATCGGCTCGCCGGGCGGTAGCCAGATCATCGGCTATGTGGCGCAGGCGCTGATCGCCTATATCGACTGGGGGATGCCGGTGGAACAGATCGTCGCCCAGCCGCATCTGATCAACCGTTTCGGTACCTACGACATCGAAGCGGGTACGACAGCCGAGAGGTTCGCCGAGCCACTGAAGGCGCTTGGCTATGAAGTCAAACCGGGCCAGATGAATTCCGGGCTGCATGCCATCGAGATCACCGGCACCGGGCTTGTCGGCAGCGCCGATCCGCGTCGCGAGGGCGTTGCTCTTGGCGAGTGACGGCAACCAGCTTATCCCGATTGCGCAGCGCCGGAATTTCGCGCTACGCATCGGGAATGACATCGCTTCCTGATTTTCTCCGTATCGATACCGCCAGCCGGCATGTTTCGCTTGATGGCCGCAATCCGGCTTTCTACAGCGACCCGAACCAGGTCTATTCAGCCCTGCATCAGCATTGTCCCACCTTCTACTGGGAGGAACAGCGGCAATGGTTCTTTACCGGCTATGAGCATGTGAATGCACTGTTGCGTGAGAGGCGTTTCGGGCGACAGATCCTGCATGTGGCAAGTCGCGAGGAACTGGGGCTGCCGGAGCCGCAGGCGCATCTTGTGAATTTCGATCTCGCAGAGCGCCATTCGCTGCTGGAAATCGAGCCGCCGGAACACACGCGGCTTCGAACGCTCATCAACCGCGCCTTCGTATCCCGTCATATCGAGAGGCTGAGGCCGGAGATTGCCGATCTGGCAGAAAGGCTGATCGACGGTTTCGAAAAGGATGGAAAGACTGAGTTGCTTTCCTCCTTTGCCGACATCATTCCCGTCACGATGATCTCGCGGATGATCGGCATTCCGGACGAGATGGGACCGCAGCTCTTGAAATGGAGCCACGCCTATGTCGGCATGTATATGTTCAAGCGCTCGAAAGAGGACGAATATGCGGCCGACCGGGCGGCGAAGGAGTTTGCCGATTACGTCAGGACGCTTATCGCCGAGCGCCGCAGGATACCTGCGGAGGACCTGCTCAGCCATATGATCCACACCGAGCATAAGGGCCACCACCTTACCGACGACGAACTGGTATCGACGACCATCGTGCTGCTCAACGCCGGGCATGAGGCGACCGTGCATCAGATCGGCAATTCGGTTCGGGTCATTCTCGAAAGCGGCCTTTCTCCGGCCGAACTTTTTCGAGATGAAACAGCCACGGAACGGACGGTGGAAGAAACGCTGCGCATCTGCGCACCCGTCCATATCTTTCAGCGATGGGCCCTGGAGGATTTAGAGATCGATGGCGTCAGCCTGAAGCGCGGCGACAAGGTCAGCCTGATCCTGGCGGCGGCCAATCTCGACCCGAAAGTGTATTCTGATCCGCTCACCTTCAAGCCGGAACGAAAGGAAGCTCAGAACCTCTCTTTCGGAGCGGGCATCCATTTCTGCATAGGCGCGCCGCTGGCGCGGCTGGAGCTCAATACGGTTCTGCCGATCCTGTTTCGACGCCTGCCCGACTTGAGGCTGGAGACGAAACCCATGGTCAAAGATGTCTATCATTTCCATGGGTTGGAGCGACTGGATCTCGTCTGGTGATGCAAAATCAGGCATCGAGCGACAGTACGCCACATCGAAAACACATGGCTCTTATGCAATCTGTTCGATTGTTTAGCGGAAACAGTACCTTATAGTACGGCTGAGGGAGGATCGTTGAACAGGACCCCTTCCGTGACCAAGCGCAAGACCGCGATTTTCCTGCATAAAAGCCTCCACGGCAACCGTTTCGCACAGGTTGCGCTGATCGTGCTTCTTTGGCTTGCCGGTGAAGCCGTGTCGCGCGGCACAGGTCTGCCGATCCCCGGCAGCGTGCTTGGCCTGTTTGCACTCCTCTATCTGCTGATCACCGGCACTATCCGTCTTTCCACCATGCGGCGCGGTGCCAATGTCCTGCTGGCAGACATGCTGCTCTTCTTCGTGCCCGCCGTTCTTGCCGTCCTCGACCACTCCGAATTTCTCGGCCTTGTCGGGCTGAAGGTTCTTGCGGTCATCTTTGCCGGGACGCTGATGGTCATGTGCATGACCGCGTTGGCGGTCGATGTCGGCTACCGGTTGATGCTCCGCATGGAGAGCAGACATGCCGTCTCTTGAGACGATACTGATCACCGTCTTCTGGTCGGCAGCAACGATCGCTATCTATCTTCTGTCCAAGCGAACCTATCGCCGCTGGCCGGCAATCTGGTCGTCGCCGCTGGTTTTGACCCCGGTCCTTCTCGCTGCGCTGGCGCTGTCGCTGCACACGACCTATAGCGAATATATCGGCGCCACCCGCTGGCTGATGGCCATTCTCGGCCCGGTGACCGTCGCGTTCGCAATCCCGATCTACGAGCAGCGGGCGATGATCATGCGCTATTGGCCTGTGCTGGCATTCGGCATCGTGGTCGGCAGCGGCACCGCAATCCTTACCGCCTGGGCCCTGGCGAGCCTGCTTTCCATTGATGGCACGCTTCGCCTGAGCCTGCTTCCCCGCTCGGTCAGCTCGCCGTTTGCCATGGCGATTTCGGAGAAGGTTGGCGGAGTGCCGGACCTGACGGCATTGTTCGTCGTCATAACCGGCGTGGCGGGCGCTGCACTGGGTGAGAAGCTGTTGCGGATCCTGCCGCTGAAATCCTCGCTGGCGCGAGGCGCGCTGTTCGGCATGGGAGCGCATGGCGCAGGCGTGGCCAAGGCCAACCAGATCGGCGCCGAGGAAGGCTCGGTCGCCGGACTGGTGATGGTGCTGGTCGGCCTCGTCAACGTGCTTGCAGCACCGATCCTCGCCTATATCCTGCGATAGAGCATTTCCGCCTTTCTTCGAAACGCGAAGCTGCTCTATCCTTTTGGCTCAGCGCGATTCCGCACGCAAAGCCGGTTTCCACTTTTGCTGGAATTGCGTTAGCTCGAAACGCCGTAACGGGCAGCCGGCTTGCGCAGCGACAGATGCGGGCCGAGAGCACCGCGGGCGGCCAAATAGGCATTCCAGATGCCGTCATCCGCAAGTGCCGGTATCGTTACAATCTCGCCCTGATCGAAACCTGCGAGCGCGGCATCCACCAGATCGGTGACATCCATGACCATTCCCTGATCCAGATCGTCGAAGGAGCGGCCGACACGATCGAAGATTTCGGTGCGCGTCAGGCCCGGCAGGACGGCCTGGATGCGGACGTTCTTGTCCTTGAGTTCGGTGGCAAGAGATTCAGTCAGGCTCAGGACGAATGCCTTAGTCGCAGCATAAGTGCCGTTGAATATCTGCGGAGCAAGAGCCACGACGGAGGCCGTGTTGATGATCGCCCCTGCCCGGCGCCTGGCAAATGTCTGGGCGGCAGCGACGGCAAGACGATTGGCGGCCGTGACGTTGAGCGCCACCATCGTGTCCAGATAATCGACATCGCTTTCAAGCAATGACGTAACAGGCCCAATGCCGGCGTTATTGACGAAAAGCGTGATCGCCTCATCCGTCCTCAACCGATCCTCGACCTTGAGGACGTCGGCGCGATCGCTGAGATCGGCGCGCAGTACATCGGCTCTGATGCCGTAGGCCTTTGCCAGTTTGTCGGCCAGCTCCCCGAGCCGAGCGGCATCACGCGCGACGAGGATGAGATCGTAACCGCGGCGGGCAAGCCGATCGGCATAGGTTGCGCCGATCCCCGAAGATGCGCCGGTTACGAGTGCAGTTCCAAGCTTGGATGTCATGGCAATTCTCCTGTTTCGATGATGACTGGAATTTGCTGGTATATGCCACTATATTTGAGCGAGGATTTTGCGAGTGCAAGTAGGCAGATGAAATTTTGTGGAGCGTCGGATGGAACAGAGCTTCTCAGACGTTGCCTGAACCGACAAGGTCGGGAATGATCGGAACATGGAAAAGCAGGAAGACAGTATCTGGGCGCATTGCAGCAGCAGTTCCGTCCGCCGGGCATCGCGCCAGCTTGGGCAACTCTATGACGATGCGATGGGTCCGAGCGACCTGCGCGGCACGCAGTTCTCGCTCATCACCCAGATAGCCTACCTCAAGGAGCCAACCCAGAAGGAACTGGCGAAGGCGATGGTCATGGACCTGTCAGCGCTCGGTCACACGCTGAAGCCACTGATCCGCGACGATCTGGTGGAACTGGTGCCGGACGAGAAGGATCGTCGCGCCAAACGGGTGCGGCTGACGCCACGCGGTCGCGAAAGGCAGGCGGAAATGGTGGCGAACTGGCGGGAGGCCCAGAGGCGCTTCGACGCCGTGCTGGGCGCGGAAAAATCGGCGGAGCTTCGCCGAACGCTTGCCTTCATCGCTTCGGAGGATTTTGCGAAGGCCTATGCGGCTGCGGGCAAGAAGGGCGACTGAACCGTCGCCCAAAGTCTCAGGGGCTTAAAGCCAGTTGCGCCCATCGTCACCGGCCTGGCAGCCGTATGGCGGCAGGACATTGCCGAATGTGGCATGCAGCCTGTCGCAGCCCCATTTGCGCAATGGCGTCGGAAGGCGACTGTTGATCTCGATGCCGACCTCGTCATAGGGGCTGTCGGTGTTACCGACATAACGGTACCAGCGGAAGCCGATGACGACCGAGATGGCTATGACCACGGTCAGGAGAAGTCTCAGAATGCGCATTGCAATGTCCGGATTGTTATCGATCCCGGATGTCTATCGCGATCGATATCGGGACAAAACCCTTGGCCCAAGCTTTCCCCAGTTCGCGCCGAAGCATGATAATTCTAAAGCCGGATGACGTAATCCTTACGAGTCGTTTCAACGACTTGCCAGGTTCCCTTGAAGCCCGGCCTGAGCACCATGCGGTCGCCGGCGCGAAGATGGAGCGGCTTGCCGCCCTCCTCCGTCACGATGGAATGGCCGGAGAGAATGTGGAAATATTCCCACTCGTCATAGACGATCCGCCAGGTTCCCGGCGTTGCCTCCCAGACGCCCGCATAGATACCGCCTTCGGCCTCATCGACATTCCAGGTGCGGAACTGCGGGGCTCCCTCGATGAGCCGATCGGGTGCCGGAGCGCCGTCTTCCGGCTCTATTGCTGCGAGATCGAATGTCGTCCAGGCCTGCATCGTCGCTCCTTGTTTCCGCTATTGCTTCCGCCCAACGCGGCCCACGGTCAGGCGGCGCTTTCCAGGCGGCTTTTGAGACCTTCCGCGGCTATCGCAGCCATGACACGCAGGCGGGCTGTCGGCATGCCGTTGCGGGCGCTGGCCGACAGGCCGGCAAGAGACATCATCACATAGTCGGAGGCAAGATCCGCATTGCCTGCATCGAGGCTTAAAATCCTCTGATGGATATAGGACCGGCTGGCCTCCATGCGTTCTCGCGCCTTTTCGCCGGCGGCCGCATCCGCCGTGCCCCTCGCCGCCTCGATCACCATGCAGCCGCAGGCGTCTCCGCTTGCATATGCATCCGCCGCGTAACGCAGGAGCTTTGCCACGCCATCGGAAAGCGGCGTACCTGGCGCAAGAGCCGTATCGACGTCCAGCCCCTCGGTCTTTTCGTAGCGCCGCAATGCTTCATCATAGAGTTCAAGCTTGCTGCCGAAAGCGGCGTAAAAGCTTGGAGGGTTGATGCCGAGTGCCTGCGTCAGGTCGGCGACGCTCAGCGCATCGTATCCCTTCGCATGAAACAGGGCCTGAGCCTTGGCTAGCGCCTCTTCACGATCGAACGCGCGGGGTCTTCCTCGCCTCGCCGTTGCCTGGGTATTTATTTTTGTATCACTCACTACAAAATCCTTGACGCAGTCAATCCGTAGATTTATGTAATGCCCACTACATTAAATCTCAAGCCTGATACAGGGAGAATGACAATGACAGACTTCCATGGAAAGAAGGTACTGGTTCTCGGCGGCAGCCGCGGCATCGGCGCCGCAATCGTTCGCCGCTTCGCAAATGACGGTGCCGAGGTGACGTTCACCTATGCCGGATCCAAGGATGCAGCCGACGCCCTTACAGCCGCGACCGGTGCCAAAGCAGTGAAATCCGATGCAGGTGATCGCAGCCAGACGATCGAGACGGTCAAGGCCGCTGGGCCGATCGATGTTCTCGTCGTCAATGCCGGGACGCTGGTTCTCGGCGATCCGCTCGAAACCGATCCCGATGCAGTCGACCGGATGATCGACATCAATGTGCGCGCGCCTTACCATGCCTCGGTGGAAGCCGCCCGCCTGATGCCGGAAGGTGGCCGCATCGTCATCATCGGATCGGTAAACGGCGACCGGATGCCTTTTGCAGGTGGTGCTGCCTATGCGCTGACCAAATCGGCAGTTCAGGGCATGGCGCGCGGGCTCGCCCGCGATTTCGGTCCGCGCAACATCACCGTCAACGTGATCCAGCCCGGCCCGATCGATACCGACATGAACCCGGCCGACGGCCCGATGAAGGACACGATGCATGGTTTCATGGCGCTGAAACGCCATGGCCGCCCGGAAGAAATCGCAGGCCTCGCCGCCTATCTCGCCGGCCCGGAAGCAGGCTTCATTACCGGCGCGATGCACACGATCGACGGCGGCATGGGGGCCTGACCCGACGCCTGATCTTCAACGATAACAGGGTGTTCGACTATGTGGGAACACCCTGCCGAACCTGTCTTCTCGAAAAAATGAACAATGTCCCGATGCAATTGTGGCAATAATCGGCTATAGCGCTTCGCCATGGACAGCCGATTGCGTGTGTCCGGCCTGACTGTCCAATCGAAATCGGCAAGGACATCGGACCGGACGTTCCACATTCCAGGTCGAGAGACGACCGCGCCCCGACGAAAGCCGGGAGCGCCCAAACACGCCATCCCCTCTATTCATAGTCTGCTGCCGTCCCCGTTCTGGGGCGGCATTTTTTGTTTTCCCTTTCAACCACAGAAGGATTGGCCACCAGAAACGGTGCGCCGCTTGTCATCATGATATTCGAATGGATGTC
This sequence comes from Neorhizobium sp. LMR1-1-1.1, assembly GCF_040675795.1. Lineage (NCBI taxonomy): Bacteria > Pseudomonadati > Pseudomonadota > Alphaproteobacteria > Hyphomicrobiales > Rhizobiaceae > Neorhizobium > Neorhizobium sp. LMR1-1-1.1. The sequence continues at coordinate 307,983 of NZ_JBEGHE010000047.1, read as the reverse complement.
CGACCCCGCCGCATGGGCGGGTCTCGCCACCCTTATTGTTCTAGAAATCGTTCTCGGCATCGACAATCTCGTGTTTATCGCGATCCTTGCCGACAAGTTGCCCGAACACCAGCGGGAGAAAGCACGCCTTATCGGCCTCGGCCTGGCGCTCGGCATGCGCCTTATATTGCTTGCCTCCGTCGCCTGGATCGTGACGCTGACGGCACCGCTTTTCACCGTCGCCGGCCTCGAAATTTCCGGCCGTGACCTGATCCTTCTGTTCGGCGGCGTGTTCCTGCTGTTCAAGGGCACGATGGAACTGCATGAGCGGCTCGAAGGTCATTCCGGCCACAAGGAAGGCAAGATCGAACATGCGGTGTTCTGGCAGGTTCTGGTGCAGATCGTCGTACTCGACGCGGTCTTCTCACTCGACAGCGTTATCACCGCCGTTGGCATGGTCCAGCATCTTTCCGTCATGATGATTGCCGTCATCGTTGCCGTCGGCCTCATGCTTTTGTGCTCGAAGCCGCTGATGGCCTTCGTGTCGAAACATCCGACCGTCGTCATCCTCTGCCTCGGCTTCCTGATGATGATCGGTTTCTCGCTGATCGTCGAAGGCCTCGGCTTCCATATCCCGAAGGGCTATCTCTACGCCGCGATCGGCTTCTCGGTGCTCATCGAAGCCTTCAACCAGATCGGCCGTCGCAACCGCGAGCGCTTCATGAGCACTGGCGACCTGCGCGACCGTACGGCCAGCGCCGTGCTTTCGCTGCTCGGCAGCCGCCGCAGCGAGACCTCGCTGGGTGACACTGCCGACGTGATTGCCGAACGCGCTTCGGAAAACGAGCTGTTCACGCCGGTCGAACACGAGATGATCGAAAGCGTCCTGACGCTTGCCGATCGTCCAGCGAAGTCGGTCATGACCCATCGGCTCGACATCGACTGGCTGGATATCGAAGACAGCGACGAGGAACTTCGCCGCAAGGTTCTGGAATCAGGCCATTCCCGCTTCCCGATCGCCCGCGGCAGTCTCGACGAGTTCCTCGGCGTAGCCCTTGCCAAGGACCTGCTGCGCGACTTCATCGAAACCGGCAAGATCGATTTTGAACGCTCGCTGCGCCAGCCGCTTGTAGTACATGAAAGCGTCAATGCGCTGCGTCTGCTCGAACAGCTGCGTCAGTCGCCGCTGCAGGTGGCGATCGTGCTCGACGAATACGGTTCCGTAGAAGGCATGGTCACGGCAACCGACCTGCTGGAAGCGATTGCCGGTGATTTTGCCGATGACGACGAGGAACAGTTGACGGTGGAGCGGGGCGAAGACGGCTCGCTTCTGGTCGATGGCTGGATCGACATCCGCCACGTGTCGCGTCTTCTCGACAGCGATCTGGTGGACGACGCCGACCGCTACTCGACGCTGGCGGGCCTCATCCTCTGGCGCCTCGGCCATCTTCCGGAACAGGGCGAGACATTCACCTTCGGCGGCCTGACCTACGAAGTCGTTTCTCTCGACGGGCGCAATATCGACAAGGTGCGTATCAGGGCGGAATCGTCCGTCAACGCAATGGCCGAGACGGCGTAAACGAAAATCTGAAAACAAAAAATGCCGCGGAACGATTTCCGCGGCATTTTCATTTGTCGAGACAAAGATCAGGCGCTCTGACGCTGCGCCTGCCCGGCGGCACGCTCCTTGGCCTTCAGCACACTTCCGACGGTGGAAAGCAGCAAGGCTGCGGTGCAGGGCTTTGCCAGCTTGTGCGCGACATCCGGGAGGCCGTCCAGATCACGGTGGCTGCGGGCCGACGATACGATGATGCTGATTTTCGGTGCGCATTCGGCAACCATTTTCGCCAAATCGATGCCGTTCAGGCCACCCGGCATATCGATATCGGTGAGGACAAGATCGATATGTTCGTGCTGGCCGAGCTTGCCGACGGCTTCCAGAACAGTTCCCGCCTCCAGCACCGCATAACCCGCATCCTCAAGCGCATCCGCGATCGCAAAACGGATAAGCGCCTCATCCTCCACGACCAAAATCGTCTTCTGCCGGAAGCTGTCCATATGCAATGCCCTCGCTCTAGGTTCTGCCTATCAACGCATATGGATGGGAAAGGATTACGGCAGAGCCTGTGCCAATTCGAAACATGTTTAATAAAATGCGAATGAATGACTTCAGCGACCGATAGGGGTGGCGCTCAGTCCGCCCATTCCGGATCGCCGGTGAAGACGATTGTCAACCAGCGATCAGGCCCCTCGCCGCCGATCGCCTCGCCGATCTCGTCACGGATAGCATCCCACTCGGAGAGATGACGCGGCGGCCAGTCGGATGGGGCGATGAAGAAGAGCTCGATCTGCCGGCCGCGGCCGACACGGGCGACATAGGCGCGATAGGAGAGAAACCCGTGGCGCTCGACAATGGCTTCTGCGACCGCATCGACATGCTGTTTGAGCTCGACCGGTGTGACCAGAAGGATGTCGGCAACCGCCTGGCGAACATTCGAAAACGGCACCGGCGCGATGATCAGGCAGATGAGCGCGAGCGCACCCGGATCGATATAGGGGCTGAGCCATTCGAACTCCGTCCCCTCGATTGCGTGGCCGACCGCAAAGGCGACCAGCAAAGCCGAGGTCAGTGCTGCGGTCATCGCCCATGCCTGACTGTCGAGCGCGACGAAGCTGGAATTCAGCGCCCGGTTGGCGCGACGGCAGAACAGCCACATGGCGAAGGAGACAGTCACGGTGACGATCGTGAAGATAACCGCGGGGCCGAAATCGATCGGCCGTCCGCCAGAAAGCAGGCTGCCGACGGCGCTGATGAAAGCGTAGACCGCAGCGCCCATCAGAAGCGTACCGTTCAGGCCAAGCACCATCGGCTCGAGATGCCAGAAGCCGACGCTGAAGCGATCGATCAGCTTTCCTTTTGCCGTCGGCTCCGCCGACGTGACGATCAGCCTTGAGACCAGCAGGGCCAAGATCGTCATGAAGGCGTCGGTCAGGGAATAGAAGCCATCGAAGACGATGGCGAAAGAGCCGGACACGAGACCGACGGTAATGCCGAATGCAGCCAATAAGGCCGTGACGGCGATGGACAGCCGAAGAAGTGACTGCTCGCTCACGGGTATTCTCCATTGGAGCAGCGGCGCACGCCCCTGCCCTTTCTCTGATTTTTCCTCTGCAGTCTGCCAATTCCCCTCTGGCCTGCCGGCCATCTCCCCCACAAGGGAGGAGAAAACCGCCGCAGCCGCCTTGGCTCATTTGAGCCTCTGCGGCGCAACGGGGTTGGCCCTCCCCCTTGTGGGGAGGGTTGGGAGGGGACTTTCACAGAACCGCACAGTCAGCCGATAGCGGCCGACCATGTAGAAATGATAACATGAGCGGCTTCTATAGAAGCGTCAGCTCACTTTCGACAAGGCCTGTTCGATGTCGGCAATGATATCGGCGGCATCCTCGATGCCGATCGACAGGCGCACGACATCCGGTCCGGCACCCGCCGCGATCTGCTGCTCTTCGGTCAACTGGCGATGCGTCGTCGATGCCGGATGGATGACGAGCGAGCGGGTGTCGCCGATATTGGCAAGATGGGAGAAGAGCTGCAGTCCTTCGACAAAACTCTTGCCGGCCTCATAGCCGCCTTCGATGCCGAAGGTGAAGACCGAGCCTGCACCCTTGGGCGAATAATGCTTCTGCAGCAGATGGTTGGGATTGTCCTCAAGGCCCGCGTAATGGACCCAGGCGATTTTCGGATGCTGTTTCAACCATCTGGCAACCGCCAGCGCATTGTCGCAATGCTTCTGCATCCTGAGCGGCAGGGTCTCGATGCCGGTCTGGATCATGAAGGCGTTAAAGGGAGAGATTGCCGGTCCGAGATCGCGCAGGCCAAGCACACGGGCAGCGATCGCGAAGGCGATATTTCCGAAGGTCTCGTGCAGGACGATGCCGCCATATTCAGGCCGCGGCTCCGACATCATCGGATATTTGCCGGATTTCGACCAGTCGAAGGTTCCGCCATCGACCAGAATGCCGCCCATCGAATTGCCGTGGCCGCCGAGGAATTTCGTCAGCGAGTGGACGACGATATCGGCGCCGTGCTCAAGCGGCCGCAACAGATAGGGACTTGCCATCGTATTGTCGACGATGAGCGGCAGGCCGCGGCGGTGAGCGATGTCGGCAATTGCCGAGATATCGACGAAGGTGCCGCCCGGATTGGCGAGGCTTTCGATGAAGATCGCACGGGTCTCCCCGTCGATCGCTGCTTCGAAACTTGCCGGGTCATCGGTATCGGCCCAGCGCACATGCCAGTCGAAATTCTTGAAGGCGTGGCCGAACTGGTTGATCGAACCGCCATAAAGACGCCGTGCGGCAACGAAATTCGCGCCGGGCTGCATGATCGTATGGAAGATCAGCATCTGCGCCGCATGGCCGGATGCGACGGCAAGTGCCGCCGTGCCACCCTCAAGCGCCGCCACCCTCTCCTCAAGGACGGCCTGAGTGGGGTTCATGATCCGTGTATAGATGTTACCGAACTGCTGGAGGCCGAAAAGTGCTGCCGCATGGTCGGCATCGTTGAAGACGAAAGACGTCGTCTGGTAGATCGGCGTTGCCCGCGCGCCGGTGGTCGGATCAGGCGCCGCACCGGCATGGACGGCAAGCGTGGAAAATCCCGGATTGAATGGCGGCATTAGACCCTCCCCAAAATGTGACTTGTTTTATCTTGTCGCAGCAAAGCGCGGACGTTGACGGGGATCAAGGAATATAATTCCTCCGGGCGCATCTTTCTGGAAACGAAGGAGGACGTCATGGGAAGGATGGCATACGAGGAACATACCAGCATTTCGCGGAGGTTCCTGAGCTGGTGCGCGGAGGCATGGTCGGCTGCGGCGGAAGCCGAGGAAATCGCGATGCTGGACGAGGCAACGATCCGGCAGATTTCCAAGGATTGCGCAATTGCGCCGGATGATCTGCTGCAGCTGGTCAAGGCAGGACCACACGCTGCGGATGAAATGATCGAGATGATGCGTGCCCTCAACATCGATCAAAGCGATGTCGCGGTCCTACATCCGGCTCTATATCGGGAGATGCAGCTGACCTGCACCAAATGCAAATCCAAGACCCGCTGTCGCCACGATCTCGAGGCCGAAGTCGCCGGCCAGGAGTTCGTTGGTTACTGCGGCAATGCGGTCAACCTGAACACGATGCGCGCCGACCCGGAACTGCTGCAAGGCTGAAACATGCCGCGTTCAATGCGAGCAGTGAGGTTGAATTAAAGCGTGCCGACGATCCGAGGAATCCCGGCACGCCTCTACGTTGTCAGCCAACAAGTCTCGGATATTCGATCGCCGGGCAACGGTTCATCACAACCTTGATGCCTGCCGCTTCGGCCTTGGCGGCGGCTGCGTCGTCACGCACACCGAGCTGCCCCCAGATCGCAGCCGGCTGTGTTTCCAGCGCCAGCGTTTCATCGACCACGCCATCCAGATATTCCGGCGCGCGAAAAACGTCGATCAGGTCGATCGGCTCCGGGATATCGGCAAGCGTCGCATAGGTCTTGCGGCCGAGAATATCCTTGCCGGCCTGCCCCGGATTGACCGGATAGACATTGTAACCCCGTTCGAGCAGGAAACGCATGACGCCATAGCTCGGCCGATCCGGCTTGGGCGATGCCCCGAGCAGCGCAATCGTGCGGGCTTCCTTCAATATCCCGGCTATATAGTCGTCGTCATAACGGTCATGGTTCATACACGGCTCTCCCGGCGGTTCTGTCCGCCTATCTGGTCGTTTGTGTGCTCTATCTAGTCTTTTGACTGCGCCATCGCCAACATGTTGCGGCGCTTCACATAGTCGCGAGGACCAACCAAGGGATGCATTCAGGAATTTGCCTCATTTGTTGCGGGAACATTCCAGCTTTGTTCGCAACACTTTAGCGGAGCCTAACAGTCTAACGAAAGATTACCGACATGGATGGATTGCCGCCGCTCTCAGTCCCCTTACAAGGATGAAAGGCCGGCAATCTCAAGTCGACAAAATTGCGGTATTAAAATACCACATAATTAACTAATTGTTTTTGCTTGATTTATTTTTCGAACCCTCGGATCACCAACATTGACCGTCTGCGCGCGTCACGCTATAAGCGCGCCAGATTGCGGACCTTAACGGGCCCGCATTCTTTTTGGCGCCTGAAAGGCTGCCAATACAAGCAACAAGAAACGCCCCGGCGACCGGTTTCCGGCCTCGGGGATCAAACGAAAGAGAAAACCATGTCTACCTTCGTTCAGAAGCCTGCAGAGGTGGAGAAGAAGTGGGTGATCATCGACGCCGAAGGGCTCGTTGTCGGCCGCCTCGCCACCATCGTTGCCAACCGCCTGCGCGGCAAGCACAAGGCTACCTACACCCCGCACGTTGACGACGGCGACAACGTCATCATCATCAACGCTGAAAAGTGCGTCCTGACCGGCAAGAAGTACACCGACAAGAAGTACTACTGGCACACCGGTTACCCGGGCGGCATCAAGGAGCGCACCGCACGCGCCATCATCGAAGGCCGCTTCCCGGAGCGCGTTCTCGAGAAGGCTATCGAGCGCATGGTTCCGCGCGGCCCGCTCGGACGTCGCCAGATGAAGAACCTGCGCGTTTACGCCGGCTCGAACCATCCTCATGAAGCACAGCAGCCGGTCGTTCTCGACGTGGCTTCGCTGAACAGCAAGAACACAAGGAGCGCCTGATAATGGCTGATCTTTCCTCTTTGAAGGACCTCGCTCCGGCTGAAGGCCAGGCAGCACCGGTTCACGTCCGCAAGGTCGATGCGCAGGGCCGTTCCTACGCAACCGGCAAGCGCAAGAACGCCGTCGCCCGCGTTTGGGTCAAGGCTGGCTCCGGCAAGATCATTGTCAACGGCAAGGATTTCACCGCCTATTTCGCACGTCCGGTTCTGCAGATGATCCTGCAGCAGCCGCTGGTTTCGGCTGCCCGTAGCGGTCAGTTCGACATCATCGCGACCGTTGCCGGTGGTGGTCTTTCCGGTCAGGCCGGCGCCGTTCGTCACGGCCTGTCCAAGGCCCTCACCTACTTCGAACCGGGCCTGCGCTCGGTCCTGAAGAAGGGTGGCTTCCTGACCCGCGACAGCCGTGTTGTTGAACGTAAGAAGTACGGTAAGGCCAAGGCTCGCCGTTCATTCCAGTTCTCCAAGCGCTAATCGTTTCGGGATTTATACCTATCGAAAGGCGGAGCTTCGGCTCCGCCTTTTTCTTTGGGCGCTCGACAGCTCAGCAAGCGGTATAAATGAAAAAGCCGCCGCCCTCCTTTCGGAAGGCAACGGCCAGAATAACAGGCACGACCTGACGTGGTCAGTTGATCAACCGCACGGCGCTCGAACTCGAACTTGAACCCGGCTGACTGGAGGACGAGCCTCCTTCATAAGGCTCGATATTCCAGTTGGACGAGTTCATGATCATCGTGTTGACGACCATGTTGATGCGGCTCGTCTGGTTCGTCTTCGAATTATAAGTGACGTTGCGGTTCGGCAGATAGATGATGCCGCTCAAAGTCTCGCTCACCGATCCGTTGAAAATATACTGCTGCTTGTTCGAGTTGTTCGAGGCGCTGCTGGTCGACTCAAACATCAGAAGGCCGCCATAGGGCCCTGAGGTGGGGGCTGACGCATTGAAGGTCAGGCCGCCATTGGCGCGGATCTCGCTGTTGACGTCCGGGAAGTAGAAGGTTGCGCTCTCTGCGTTTACCGTCGCCCCGGAATTGATGATCATCCGGCCCTTGATGATGTGAAGGCCGGGCAGGAAGGTGATCTTCGGGCTGCCGTTGAAGGTCACATCACAATGCATGCCGGCCTTCAAAGTGAAGGTCGAGCCGTTCGGCACGCCGGACGTCTCACATTTCGATGGTAGCGTCGGCTCCGCAAACCTACCGGCGTAAGGGTCGGCGGCGGCAGCACAACCGGTCTTCAGGTTGGTGAGCGTGCCGCCATTCTTGATGTAGTTCGTGCCCTTGACGCAGAAGCGCGGCGTCTCGATCTTGGCTCCGGCATTCATGATGAAGGCCGGGTTGGAAGTGGAAAGAACATCCACTCCACAGTTCTCCGATTTCACGTTCGCACCGGAATTGATCAGCACGGCCTGAGACGTGTTGGCAAGCACGTGAATACATGCCGCCCCGTCATTAACGGCCTCCCCTCCAGATTTGCTGGTTGCCATGGCCGTCGCGGTGACAACCAGCTTGAAATTGTCGATGCCGACAATACCGAGAAAGGAATTCGGCATCGTGTAGGTATAGGTGCCGGTTACACTGCCATCGCTGTTATTGGTGACAACAAGAGGGTTTTCGCCCGTGCCGGCCGATGCGGCAGGCATGAAACCTGCCGCAGTGGACTGGCGCTTGGCACTGTCGCTCTGACCGGCTGCGGCCAGAACGGCTGCATCGAGTTGCCCCTGGATCCTGCTTCGCTCTAAGTAGGCGGAAGATGCATCAACAGCACCGCCACCGGCCACAATCAGGACCGGCAACATGACCGCAGTGGCGATTGCAAAGTTGCCGCTACGATCGCCGCTCAATCTGCGCACACCGGTCAAGGCTACATTCAAAAACGCTAACATTATCAACACCCAACCCGAAATCATGATATGGTGTCCGAATAAGCGGGAGGCTTTAAATGTGCCTGAATGAAATATTTCCGATTTTAAGCTTCATTACATTTTAACCATCAGACACGGCGGAAACCGATGAAAAGGTCTCGCTCCGATACAGAAATCGAGGCGAGCAAGGTGGTGGTTTGCCGCTTCCGATCCATCAAGATTTGAGATTTGCTTATCACGCCCCGATCGCCAACGTGACGGATTGCGAAACGATGAAAGAGCGATACATGTCCAGCCTGCCGGCCACTTCTTTTGCCCAACTTCCCGCCCCGCCCTATTATGTCGTCGCCTTCTCGTCCTGTCGCACCGAAGGCGACAATGGATATGGCAATATGGCCGATGCCATGGTCGAGCTTGCCAGCCAGCAACCGGGCTTTCTCGGCGTAGAGAGTGCGCGTGGCATTGACGGTTTCGGAATAACCAATTCCTATTGGAAGGACGAAGACAGTATCAGGGCATGGAAGGCCGTGGTCTCGCATGCCGCGGCCCAGAAACTGGGTAGGGAGCGCTGGTACGAGGATTACCAGGTGCGGATCGCACGGGTGGAACGGGCATACGGTTTCGAGAGATAGGATGGGGATGGCAAGCAAATCGATCGACAACGCCTTTACGGCGAAAGCTTTTCGGGGCGCGGCGACCGACCCGACCTATGCGGGCGCACTTTCCTTCATGCGGCGGCCTTATTCCAAGGATGTCGAGGGTGCCGACGCGGTAGTGCTCGGCATTCCCTTCGATGCCGCCGTCTCCAACAGGCCCGGCGCCCGTTTCGGGCCGCAGGCGATCCGTCGCGCATCGGCGATCTTCGACAATGATCCGCAATATCCCTTCGCACGCGACCTGTTCGAAGCCATGGCCGTGGTCGATTACGGTGATGTCCTGCTCGACTATGGCAATCACCAGAAGACGCCGGGACTGATCGAAGAGACGGCATCAGAGATCATCACCTCCGGTGCCTTCCTGTTGTCGCTGGGCGGCGATCATTTTGTCACCTGGCCTCTTTTGAAGGCCCATGCAGAAAAGCACAGCCCCCTCGCCCTCGTTCACTTCGATGCCCATCAGGACACATGGGATGACGATGGTGAGCGGATCGACCATGGCTCCTTCGTCGCCCGCGCGGTGCGGGAGGGCGTGATCGACGCTGCGCACTCGATCCAGATCGGCATCCGCACCCATGCACCGGAAGATTTCGGCATCCGCATCCTGCACGGCTATGATGTGGAGGACATGGGGGCGCAACAGATCGTCGATGCGATCCTTGCGCATGTCGGCAACCGCCCGGCCTATCTCACCTTCGATATCGATTGTCTCGACCCGGCGTTTGCGCCCGGCACCGGCACGCCGGTCGCCGGCGGGCCGTCGAGCGCGAAGATCCTGTCAGTCTTACGCAAACTCGGCAGCCTCGATATCCGCGGTGCAGACGTGGTGGAGGTGGCGCCGGCCTATGACCATGCCGATATTACCGCCATTGCCGGGGCAACCGTTGCAATGTATATGCTCGGGCTCAGGGCCGAGCGTCTGTCCCGGCTTTAACAAACTGATTCAACGGGCTGGTAAAGTGATTCCGGCTCCTTCTCCAGGGCACTGATTTAACAGGATAAAGGCAATGACACCGAAGATCTTCATCGATGGCGAACACGGCACAACGGGACTGCAGATCCGCACCCGCATGGCCGGCCGCCGCGACGTCGAGCTTCTGTCCATCCCGGAAGCCGAGCGGCGCAACGCCGCGATGCGCGAAGATCTGCTCAACAGCGCCGATATCGCCATCCTCTGCCTGCCGGACGATGCTTCGAAGGAAGCCGTCGGCATGCTGTCCGGCAACAACAGCGTTCGGATCATCGACACGTCGACCGCCTACCGGATCGCGCCTGACTGGGCCTATGGTTTTGCCGAGATGGACAAAGCTCAGACAGACAAGATCAAGGCCGCCCGGCATGTCGCCAACCCCGGCTGCTATCCCACCGGCGCGATCGGCCTCATCCGCCCCTTGCGCGCTGCCGGTATCCTGCCGGACGGCTATCCGGTCTCGGTCAATGCGGTCTCCGGTTACACCGGCGGCGGCAAGCAGATGATTGCACAGATGGAAGACCAGTCCCGCGAGGATGCGATTTCTGCCAACAATTTCGTCTACGGCCTGCCGCTCAAGCACAAGCATGTACCGGAAATGAAGACCCACGGCCTGCTCGACCGCGCACCTCTGTTTTCGCCCTCTGTCGGCCGTTTCGCACAAGGCATGATCGTGCAGGTGCCGCTTTTCCTCGACGATCTTAAGGACGGCACGACGATCGAAAGCATCCATGCGGCACTGGTCGCGCATTATGCCGGCCAGGATATCGTCACCGTCGTGCCGCTTGCGGAGAGCACCAAGCTCGGCCGCGTCGATGCGGAAGAACTGGCCAATACCGATCGCATGAAGCTCTTCGTGTTCGGCACTCCGGGCGGCGCGCATGTGAACCTCGTCGCCCTGCTCGACAATCTCGGCAAGGGCGCGTCGGGTGCAGCCGTGCAGAACATGGACCTGATGCTGTCCGCCTGATGACAATTGCGACCCCATCCCTCCCCGCAGATCTTGTGGAGCGATGGGGCATCCGGTCTTCTGCACTGATTGCGGATACGCGCACGAGCCTCGTCCATCGCGTTCTTCGACGAGATGGCTCTCGGGCGATCACCAAGCAACTGAAACCCGAAGGACTGCACGAACTCTCCGGCATCGACTTTCTCGACTGGCGTAAAGGGTGCGGCAGCGTGCTGGTTCTGGATCGCCGGAACACGGCCTGCCTGCTTGAAGACGCCGGAACGCTGATGCTGAAGGATTACAGGCTTCAGCATGGCGAGGATGCCGCCAACAACATCATTCTGTCGGTTCTGGGAGAGCTGCATTCGGCCACAGTCGACGCGCCGCCTGACAGCCTTATTCCGCTGCGGTCGCATTTCCAGCCCTTGTTCGAGCGGACATCCGGGGAAGATAAGCCCGATCTTTCGGCAGCTCTTGCCTATAGTGCATCGATTGCAGATGACCTGCTCTCGTCGCAGAGCGACATCCGCCCGTTGCATGGCGACCTGCATCACGAGAATATTGTCAGCGGATCGGAGCGAGGCTGGCTTGCCATCGACCCTCAGGGGCTTCTCGGCGATCCGGCCTATGATGTCGCCAATGTCTTCGGCAATCCGGACGGCGCTTTTGCGGATATCATCGACCCGCAGCGGATCACCCGACTGGTCGACCTGTTCGCGCCGGCCATCGGCTGCGAGCGGGAGAAAATCCTGCGTTACGCCATCGCGCATGCTGGTCTTTCGATCTGCTGGTCTCTGGAGGGTGGCGACAGGATTTCGGGAGACGGCAATGCGATGGAGCGCCTTGCCTTCCTGAACGTCGCAAACAGACTGCTCGACGAGCGCGCCTTTAGCCTCTGACTTCGATCGCTGCTTCCCGCTGATACTCGCCGAAGAAGGCGCGGAAATGCGCGACGGCGAAGCCGAGGACGATCAGCGCCATGCCCTGATGCGCAAGCGCCATGTCGAGCGGGACTTGAAAGATGAGTGTCGAGATGCCGATTACCGCCTGAATGAGGACAAGGATGAACAACAACACGGCACGACGGGCATGGGTCGTCGCCGGGGCCTTCGACAGCGAAATGATCATGTGCAGGAAGACGGCTGCGAGGAGAACGTAGGCGCCGCAACGATGCACAAACTGCACCGTCTTGGGGTTCTCGAAGAGATTGATCCACCAAGGGTTCTGGATGAACAGGTCGCCGGGAATGAAGGCGCCATCCATCAGCGGCCAGGTATTGTAGCTCAGGCCGGCATCGAGACCGGCGACGAGTGCGCCGAGATAGATCTGGAAGAGCACAAGGAAGGCGATCGCGCCGGCAGCCCATTTCGACCGGTCCGTCGGCGCGCGGTCCTTCGCATGGGGCGCTAGCCCCCGCATGATCCAGACACAGGCGGAAAAGATCAGACAGGCGATCACGAGATGGGTGGCAAGACGGTATTGCGAGACGCTGACCAGCTTGGTGAGGCCGGACGAGACCATCCACCAGCCGATGAAACCCTGAAAGCCGCCAAGCGCCAGCGTGCCGAGCAGCGGCAGGCGCACCCGCCTTTCGATACGGCCGGTCAGCCAGAAAAAGGCAAGCGGAAGAGCGAAGATGAGACCGATGGACCGGGCGAGGAAGCGGTGTGCCCATTCCCACCAGAAGATCGACTTGAATTCATCGACCGTCATATGGCTGTTGAGCAGCTGATATTGCGGAATGCGCTGGTAGAGTTCGAACTCTTCCTGCCACTCGGCAGCATTGAGCGGCGGGATGACGCCGTGGATCGGCTTCCATTTGGTAATCGACAGGCCGCTGTCGGTGAGCCGCGTGGCGCCGCCGACCAGGACGAGACAGAAAAGCGTGAAGATGACGAGACCCAGCCAGATGCGGACCGCCTTGCGGTTCCGGTCCAGCCGTCCGGTTTCGCGCGTCGCTTCGATGATGATCGTGTCCGTTGCCGACATGGTGACGACTCCTGCCATTCATGGCTTCATTCGGGCCGCAATCGGGGGTGCTCATCGGCCCGTTTTCATGGGACGCCGTGAGACAACGCGCCACAGCGGCAGATCGTCTCCGGTTTCCACGTTGCTTTGCCCCATGGACCCGTGCAAAACAAGCCCCAAGGCTTTGCGGCATCCGGTCGCGGCCATAGGGCATGGAGGATGTTCGGTGCCGCGTTGGAGAAGTTTTGTCGGTACCATCCTGATCATCATCCTGGTGATCACCTATGCGCTTGCGGCAACGACGATTGCAACGCTGACACTCGCCACCTCCCCGTGGTGGGTGCATTTCCTTTATTTTCTTCTGTCCGGCCTGCTGTGGATTCTGCCTGCGATGCTGATCATCAAATGGATGGCCGGTCCGAGACCGAAGCGATAGACGTATACCGCAGGTTAACCAGACCCAACGCTTCCGAGCGGCCTGTCAGTGGGATAAACTCATTCTTCTTGCTCACCGCCCAATATAGCAGCGATCATATGGGTGATGGATGACCGCAAGGGCAAATCATAACGACACGCATACTCCAGTGGCTCTCTCCGGGACGGTGGAGAAGCCGGTGGCGCGTTTCGATGAACTCGACATCACCCTGATATGCGACATCTCTTCCATCGAAACCGAATGGCGGCGCCTCGAAAACCGCGAATGGAATTCACTCAATCAGGGCATCGATTGGTGCCGTGCCTGGACTTCGGCGCATCAGAGTCCGCTTTTGGCTGTCACCGGCTCGGTCGGCTCCAGCATCCTGTTCCTGCTGCCGCTGGAGATCTCCCAAGGCAGGTTCGGGCGCATTGCGCGGTTACCGGGCGGGCGGTTCAACAATCTCAACACGGGGCTTTGCAACGAGGCGCTTGCTTCTCCGGATGCGAATGCGTTGCGACGGTTCAGAACCGATATAACGAGGTCGCTGCGTGGTGTTGCCGATCTTCTGGTGATCGATGAAGTGCCACTGTACTGGAAGGGCATCAATCATCCACTCGGTGATCTGGCCTCGATCGAAAACCAGAACCATTCGTTTCAGTTGCCACTCCTCGACACGATGGAGGCAACGCTTGCGCAGATCAACGCCAAGACACGGCGCAAGAAGTACCGCGTCCAAGTCCGCCGGCTGGAGGCGATCGGCGGTTTCGATTATGTCGTGGCCACTACGCCGGACGAACAGCACACGCTTCTTGAGCGGTTCTTTTCCCAGAAAGGCGAAAGGCTAAAAGCTTTTGGCCTACCGGATGTGTTTGCCCCTGCCCCGACACGTGATTTCCTGCACCGGCTGCTCGATACACCGGCGCAGGGCAATCACAAGCCGCTATCCATGCATGCGATACGCCTGAAGGGAGAACATGACGGCCATATCGCCGCCGTGACCGGCCTTTCGCGCAAGGGCGGTCACGTGCTTTGCCAATTCAGCTCCATCGACGACAGCATCGGAGCCGAGGCAAGCCCGGGGGAGCTGCTTTTCTGGCTGGCGATAGAACGCTGCATCGAAGACGGGGCGACGCTTTTCGATTTCGGCATCGGCGACCAACCTTACAAGCACAGCTGGTGCAACCAGGAAACCGTGCTGCACGATATGCTGCTGCCAATCAGCACCAAGGGCTCTGTGATTGCTGGCCTGTATCTGGCGCAGACCGGCATAAAGACTGCGATCAAACGGAACCACAGGCTCTATGCGCTGGCCCAGCGCTGGCGTTCCCGCCGCGACGGTCAGGATTGACAGAGTTTCAAGCGGCGCTGCGGCGGCGTGATGACGGCGACTGGCTGTCGTCCGGCTGAGCCATGACGAGCAGATTGCGGAAACCGGCATCGGCATAGGTGACGACAAGCTCGGCAATGGCATCTTCGGTAAAGCCCGGAACAGAAAGAATGATCTCCGTTCCATCGGCGCGCACAAGACGCTTCAGGCTGCCTGTATCGGCAGGACCACATTCGATCAACACAAGGTCATAGGCGTCGGAAAGCGCATCGATGATCATCGTCAGGCGATCTGCGGCACGCATCGCACGAACAGGATCGGAGATGCCCTGCGGCACGATATGGGCTTCCGAGAGTCGATCGGGATGGATAGCCTCGCCGAAGGCGGTTTCTCCGCAGAGAAGATCAGTGATCCCCGGTAGCCGGTCATGCTCGGCCATCAGACGCGTCGGGCAGGCCGATCCGGTCAGATCGATAAGGATCACGTTTCGGCCGGCTTCAGCCACTGCGCGCGCCAGCATGACGCTGGCCGTCGAGCCGCCATCACCATTCGGAGATACGGCGACAGCAACAGGGACAGCGTGACGCTGGAGGTAATGAGCAACGGAGCCGATCGTGAAGCCGGTATCGACGACGGGAACGACTTCATTCTCGTCGGATCCGACAGGTTGCGGGCTGGCTACATTGATCTCTTTTGCCGGTGGAGCGGCAGCCGGTGCGGGCGGTAGGACGGCGGTGCGAACCTCCTCCTTCCGTTCAATCACGGCTCTCTGTTCCGCCAGCGCCGTGGTTTCGACCCGCGTTTCGCGCGAGACGGTGGCGACGGGTGGCGCAGCGGCCGGCAACGGCGCTTCTGCAATCTTCTCCCGTTCCTGAACCGGCGCAGGCTCCAACGAAACCTCGCGATTGATCGGCCGTAGTGCCCGACCGCTGAACAGTTCGGAAATCATCACAATCAGGCAGCTGACGATGAGTGCAGCGAGCGTCACGACGGTGACGATCGGGATAACCTTGGGGAAATAGGGCTCGGACGGCTCAACTGCTTTCGAGACGACGCGGGCGTCGGCTGGCGAAGCATTGCCATCAAGCCGGGAAGTCGCCTCACGATAACGAGCAAGATAGGTCTCAAGCAATTGCCGCTGGGCGGCGGCCTCGCGCTCCAGCGCGCGAAGCCCCACCTCTTCCTCTCCGGCGCGAGCGGAATCTGCCTTCAACGTATCGAGCTGCGCCATCAGCTGCTGCTCGCGCAGGCGAGAAACCTCGGCCTCGCTGTCGAGGCTCGCCAGAACTTTACGGGTTTCGCTGGCAATCTGCTGTCGGATTTGCGCCAGCTGTGCCCGCAGGCCCTTGATCCGGGGATGGCCGTCGAGAAGCGATGTCGCCTGATCCGAAATCTGCGCCTGAAGATTTGTCTCAGCTTCCTTGAGCCGCTGGATGACCTGCGATCCTGCAACATCCGCGATTGTGTCGGGTGCGCGTCCCGCACCCAGCGCGGTGCGAACATTTTCCACTCTCGCCTCGGCATTGGCCCGCTCTCCGCGCACACGGGTGAGTTCGGTCGAGATATCGTTCAATTGCTGACTGGAGAAGCTGTTGGTTTCATTCGTCCGAAACAGGCCATTTCTGGATCGATATTCAGCAACCTTGCTTTCGGCCTCCCTGACCTTCTGCGTCAGATTGGCGATCTCCGGCTCGAGCCACTTGGCCGTTTCCGAATGCGTATCGAGCTTGGCGCCACTCTGGAGCTGAAGATAGACCTCTGCCATCTTGTTCGGAATGGTCGAGGCAAGGATCGGATCGTGCGAGGAGAATTCGACGCCGATGACGCGGGAATTCTCAACCGCGTAGACTTCCAGCCTCTCGCGGAATTTTTCCACGACCCGATCTTCGGGATCGAGCGCCATGGGGTCCGGCTTCAGCCCCACCATAACCAGAAGATCAGGCAGAAGTGATCGCGCCGCCGGATCGAATTCCTTGTACTGAGCAAGGTTCAAATCGCGGGCAACGCGGCGGATCAGATCGGTCGATTGCAGCAACTGGGCCTGGCTGGTGATGTTGAGACTGTCCAAAACCGGATCGTTACCGGCGGCTGCGCCCGCCCCGCCCGTAAGGTTCGGGGAGCGCGATTCGATCAGAAGTCGGGTCTCGGCTTTGTAGCTCGGCGTCATCATGCTGGTAACGACAAGAGTGGCTACGGCCGCAAAGGCAGTAACAGCAATGATCCGCCCTTTGCGCGCCCATACCGCGGCGATCACGCGGCCCAGATCGATATCCACGTCCTGGTAATTGCCGTTGGCACCCGACATCACACACTCCAGCGTCTCAATTCAGCGAATGGTAAAGGACCATGGTAACGCTGCGGTTAACGACCCCATACTTGCGAAGTTGCTTATATTGAACTCCCCCTTTACCCGCCATTAACCCTAACAGATCCATAACGAACAAAATGATACGAACAGCCGGAGCCTGAGTGGGACATGGTCGTTGCCCGACGCAGACAAGTGCAGACCCGTAAGGTGCTGGCAGCGGCGTTGGCCGTCACAGCCGCACTGCTGAGTGGCTGTGCCTCCAGCCCGCCGCCGGCAAAGGGCTTTGAGGCAGCTGCATTGCAGCCCTATCGGCTGGATAGCGGTGACCGTCTGCGCGTCACCGTGTTCGAACAGCCGGGACTGACAAACACCTACACGGTCGATCAGGCCGGCTACATCGCATTCCCGCTGGTCGGACAGGTCGCGGCCCGCGGCCAGACCCTGCCGGCGCTCGAAGGCTCTATCGCGGGCCGTCTGAAGCAGGGCTATCTGCGAGATCCCGACGTCAGCATCGAAATCGATCGCTATCGCCCCGTTTTCGTCATGGGTGAAGTCGGACGGCCGGGCCAATATTCCTACGTGCCGGGCATGACGGCGCAAAATGCGATCGCCATTGCCGGCGGGTTCACCCCGCGCGGCAACGAGCGGGACGTCGACGTGACACGCAAGGTCAATGGACAGGTGGCGACCGGCCGCACGGCAATCACCGCCCCGATCCTTGCCGGCGACACGATCTATGTCCGCGAGCGCCTGTTCTGACCCAAGATGCGACCCCTTCCCCCCTTGCGCATCCTGCATTGCTTCCGCAATCCGATAGGCGGGATCTTTCGGCATGTGCGCGATCTGGTGGAAGAGCACAGCGCCGCTGGTCATCAGATCGGCATTCTCTGCGACAGTTCTACGGGCGGCGCCTACGAGGACGCGCTGTTCGAGACCATCAGGCCGAAACTCGCCCTGGGACTGACGCGCCTACCGATGCGGCGAGCCATTTCGCCTTCGGACATGATCGCTCTTGCCAAGAGCTATCAGCATATAAAAAGTTTGCAGCCGGACATCCTGCATGGACATGGCGCCAAGGGTGGCGCAGTGGCCCGGATGATCGGCTCAGTGTTGCGGGTAAACAGGTATCGCGTAGCCCGCGTCTATTCTCCGCATGGCGGCAGCCTGCATTTTACCCGGTCATCACCGACCGGGCAGATTATCCTCAGGCTTGAGCGCCTCCAGGAGAATTTTTGCGATGCCATAGCCTTCGTCTGCGATTACGAGAGGCGGACCTACGAGGCCAAGGTGGGAACACCAAGACCACATTCGCAGGTCATTTATAACGGTATAAACGAAGCCGAATTCGCGCCCGTCTCGCTGGAGCCGCAGGCTACGGACTTTCTCTTCATCGGCATGATGCGCGACATGAAGGGGCCGGACGTGTTTATCGACGCCTTTCTGCGCACCGAACGCCGCATCGGCCGGCCTTTGACCGCAATGATGATCGGCGACGGTCCCGATGAAGACAAATACCGGGCCATGATCTCGGAGCTCGGGCTAGATCGACGCATGCAGATGTTGCCCGCCATGCCTGCTCGCAAGGCTTTTGCGCTGGCCAGAACAATCGTGGTTCCGTCCCGTGCGGAGGCGATGCCCTATATCGTGCTCGAAGCACTCGCGGCAGGCAAACCCGTTATTGCATCCAGGGTTGGCGGCATACCGGAAGTGCTGGGTGAAAGCAGCGAGGCGCTTGCCATTCCAGGTGACGCTCAGGACCTCTCCAGCATCATGACAGCCGCCGCTACACAGCCTGATTGGCGTATCCGCACCATGCCGAAACCCTCCGCCTTCAAATCAGTATTCTCCGCACAGGTGATGGCGCGCGACATGCTCGGCCTCTATCGGGATGCCCTGCAGGCCGGCAATGGAAAGCCAGCCTAAAGGCTTCCTTAGCATCTTCCTGATAAGCGATTTCTCATGATCTCTCCGTTGACAACCGGGAGACAAGGGACCGTTTCATGAGCGACTTGGGCAATCGGCCGGACCTGGACCTCGAGGCATTGCGCCGCAGCGTCGCGGAGGGCGGATCACATAACGGACCGGCAACTCCCGTCGAGCTCAATCCGTTCGCCAAACAGATAGCCGACCAGTTCAGCGACAACAATTATTCACCGACTATGCTGATCGGACAGTTTCGCCTGTTCGAATTCGTATCGCTTCTCGCGATAGGCCTGCTTGCGTGCTATTTGCAGCCGGTTCCCGCTGACAGTCATTTCCTCACTCGTTTCGTTGTAACTGCCGTTGGCGCATCGTTGACGGTGCTGTTCCTGCAGCTTGCCGATACTTATCTCATCCCATCTATCCGCGCAGCACGACGGAATGCCAGACGAGTACTCGCCGCCTGGGCGATGGGCTTCATTTTGACCTATCTCGGCATCTCGATCGCCGAGGGTGTGCTTTACCCCGTCGGCGCCGCAACGATCTGGTTCCTCTGCGGCTGCGCCTTCCTGCTAGGCGAACGCCTTCTGACCGCCTATGCGATCCGCCACTGGGCGCGCAACGGCGTGATGGAGCGCCGTGCCGTCATCGTCGGCGGCGGCGAGCCTGCGAAGCAGTTCATCCGCGCATTGGAACAGCAGCCAGACAACGACATTCGCATCTGCGGCATCTTCGATGACCGCGGCAGCGACCGTTCTCCGAGCGTCGTGGCCGGTTACCCCAAACTTGGCACATTCGCCGAACTGATCGAATTCGCGCGCCTCGCGCGCATCGACATGCTGATCATCGCCTTGCCGGCAAGCGCAGAGGCGCGAATCCTGCAGCTCCTTCGCAAACTCTGGGTGCTTCCCGTCGACATCCGGCTCGCGGCTCATGCGAACCGCCTGCGTTTCCGGCCCCGCTCCTACTCGCATGTCGGCTCGGTGCCGATGTTCGACATTTTCGACAAACCGATCCGCGACTGGGATTCCGTTGCAAAACGTTCCTTCGACATCGTTTTCACACTCATTGCTATCGTACTTCTGTGGCCGATCATGCTGGCTGCCGCGATCGCGGTCAAAACGACGTCAGAAGGACCGATATTGTTTCGGCAAAACCGGCACGGTTTCAACAACGAGACCATCAAGGTCCTCAAGTTCCGTTCCATGTATACGAACATGAGCGACCAGACGGCTGTCAAAGCGGTCACCAAGGGTGACCCGCGCGTTACCCCGGTGGGACGCTTCCTGCGCAAATCATCGATCGATGAACTGCCGCAGCTCTTCAACGTGCTGAAGGGCGAACTTTCCCTGGTCGGCCCGCGTCCTCACGCCGTTCACGCTCAAACGGGCGAACGCAAATATGTCGATGTCATCGAAAGCTATTTCGCCCGACACAGGGTCAAGCCCGGCGTCACCGGATGGGCACAGGTCAAGGGCCTGCGCGGCGAACTCGATTCGGATGAAAAAATCCGAGCCCGTACCGAGCATGACCTGGACTATATTGAGAACTGGTCATTGCTCTTTGATCTGAAAATCCTGTTTCTGACCCCGATCAGCCTGTTCAACACGGACAACGCGTATTGAGTACGGCGAATTTCGAAACCCGGGCCCAGCGCCTTTCCGCAGCACAGATTGCCCGGCTTCTCGGGGCCTGCCTGCTGGCGTTCGGTGTCTTCCTGTCGGGTTTTGTCATCTCGGAACCTGCCCCATACGAACTCGTCATGGTGATTCAGATCGCCATCTGGTTCCTGCTTGGCCTGCGCATTTCGCGCACTGTCTGCCTTCTGCTTGCGCTGCTTATGGTCTTCAATATTGGCGGCATGTTCTCCATCACCGTCATGAAGGATATGAGCGGCGCGCCGATGTATATCGCCGTCTCGATTTTTCTTGCGTTAAGTTCGGTCTTCTATGCCGCGATCATCGAGGATGATCCGGGCAGATTCGAACTGATCTTTCGGGTCTGGGTGGTGGCGGCGATCATCACGGCGCTTCTCGGTATCCTCGGCTATTTCAACGCCTTTCCGGGCGCCCATGTTTTTACCCGCTACGATCGCGCCATGGGTGCGTTTCAGGATCCGAACGTGTTCGGGCCTTATCTCATCGCCCCGATCCTCTACATGCTCTACCGGCTGCTGACAGGTCGCATCATGGAAGCGCCGTTTCTGATCGCCGGCATACTGGTATTGGTCATCGGCGTATTCCTTTCGTTTTCCCGTGCAGCCTGGGGGTTACTGCTTTTCAGCGGCATTGCGCTTGTCGTTGCAATGCTTTTGAAAGAGCGGACAACCGCATTCCGGCTGAAGATCCTGATCATCTCAGCCATTGCAGCGCTGGCGCTCATTCTTGCCCTGGTCATCGCGCTTCAGATTCCCCAGATCTCAGACCTTTTCACCAACCGTGCCAAGCTGGTGCAGTCATACGACGGAGCAAGGTTCGGCCGTTTCGAACGGCACCGGATCGGCTTCCTGATGGCTATGGAGCGGCCCTTCGGGCTGGGCCCAATGGCATTCGGCAAGATCTATGGCGAGGACGAGCATAATATCTGGCTTAAATCACTCACGACCTACGGCTGGCTGGGTGCGGTGACCTACCAGATCATGATCTGGTCCACGATCTGGATGGGTTTCCGTTATCTCCTGCGGGAGCGACCATGGCAGCCCTATCTGATGATCTGCTGGGTCATGATCCTTGGCCATTCGCTCATCGGCAACGTCATCGACACCGACCACTGGCGACACTTCTATCTGCTTCTCGGCCTCCTGTGGGGCTGCTACGCGCTCGAGCATAAACATATGCGGCGGCAACGTGCCATAGACGCTACGGCAGGTGCTGCAGGCGCTTGACTTCGGCCGGAGTCATTCCAATTCATAAGCATGATTACCACATCGCAATTGCGCGCAGCCCGCGCCATGATCGGGCTTTCGATCGAAGAGCTTGCCAAGGCGGCCGGCGTCTCCGGCAACAGCATTCGTGATGCCGAGGCTTCAACAGGCAATGCCGAGCCGGAGCTTTCAAGAAAACTGAAGCGGGTGCTTGAATCCCGCGGCATCATCTTTGTTTCCGCCGGTCAGCAGGACGCATCCGGTCCCGGCGTCCGCCTGCATCACCAGCCAATAGACGAAGGCATCAGACCCCAGAATCTGAATTCGACCAATGACGACTAGATTCCATAAATTTTCTGGAACCATTTGAGTTGAAACGCGTTTCTCCGCCGAAATCTACATCGGGGACATGCATGACACGCAGCAACAACCTTTATCTCATCATCGGCGCACTGATCGTCGTGGTCGCTGGCCTTAGTTTCTATCTATACCGCGAAGAAACAAAGCCTGAAGGCGTATCAATCAGCATCGGGGAGAATGGCGTGAAAGTTGAAGGACAATAAAGGTAAAATTGCGTACATAAACTTAACTACATAAGCGCATTCTTTATTTCACATTACCTTTGGCAAAGTCGCTGAACACGAAGAGGGGTTCACATGACATCGCATCTCAGCACTGCTGACATCGAGGAAAAAGGTTTGAGGAAAGTATGGAGCGTCGCCGATTTTTCGCGCCGCTACCGCCTCGATACCGAAGAGGAAGCAAGACTTCTGAAGCTTCTTGGGCCTTTCGCCACCCAGCAGGAACTGCTGATGAACGCCAGCCGGGCTCCTCGCTTCAGATAACACCAGGCAAAACATAGCGAAGCACTCATTGATTGAGTGCTTCCTGTCCTGCGTTTGATTATTTCCCTATACTTAAAAGCAAACTCTCACCGCGGCGGAACTTTTTGATCCACCAGCGGGTTACTTCTCCGTGGATTTATAACTTATGCGCGACGTCACGACTTACGCGCGGAGGAGAAGAGATGTTCAAGATGGTTTCAAAATTCGGACTTGCGGCGGCCCTGTCTGTGGCCACGTGCTCGGTCTTTGCCATGCCGGCCGCGGCACAGGATATGGAGCTTCGCATCGGACCGGATGGGGTACGCCCGGTTATACGGGACCGCGACCGGGATCGTTACGGCGATCGCGACCGGGACCGGGACCGCGGCTGCAGCCCCGGCGAGGCACGTGCCGCGGCACGTGACGAAGGGCTTCGTCGCCCCGAGGTGGTTCGCGTGACATCCCGTAGCGTG
This sequence comes from Neorhizobium sp. LMR1-1-1.1, assembly GCF_040675795.1. NCBI lineage: Bacteria > Pseudomonadati > Pseudomonadota > Alphaproteobacteria > Hyphomicrobiales > Rhizobiaceae > Neorhizobium > Neorhizobium sp. LMR1-1-1.1. The sequence goes on along the minus strand of NZ_JBEGHE010000047.1, from coordinate 284,752 downwards.
ACCGTTGAAGGCATGACGCGAAGCGGTCCGGATCGCATCACCTTCGCAAATCGGCGCGGTTGCCCAATCATCTGATTGGGATGCTTTTTCCAAAATTAATCTAGTCCTGCCCTACCTTGCGCGTGCGGCAGGACTTTTTCGTCGGATCATGTGCAACCAGCATCAAGACCGGGATTTTTCGCTTGCGCCAGCAATGTCATGCCAGTATGGAAGTCTTGCTCTCGAAGCAGGTCGGAATGTAGCGCAGCCCGGTAGCGCACTTGACTGGGGGTCAAGGGGTCGTGGGTTCGAATCCCGCCATTCCGACCAATTATCCCCCTGATATCATTTGATATTATTGGAATTTGCTGTTTTGCCAGTATTGGCAAATACGGAACAAAAAGCGCTCAAATCACCAGTTCCGGCGCATAAAGTCCCGAAAAAGTCCCGAACAAATCCAGCTGCGTTCTTGGTCTGTGCTGCAGAATCAAATTGGTTCGTCAGATTGGTGCTCAAGCTCCTCGCCACCTTTCCAACAAAAAAAGCGCGAGGCCCGGTTAGGGGCCTCGCGCTCAATGCTTCTCGCGGATCATCTCTTTCTCGAGAGACGCCAATCCCTTTGTCAGCTCGTCGATAGATTCGGTCATATCCTTCACCGCACGCTCGAGGGACTTGCGATAATTGAGGTTTTCCTCCGTTCCCTCTTCGATCGCCACTCTGACGTCTTTGACGGCATTTTCGAGATTACGGACGGATGAGCTGTCCACTAGGGCCGCTGCAACCTCCAAGGTTTGGGCCGTCGCCCCCCCGTCCCTTCTGCCCCGCCTGAAACCCAGCCCGACCGCCAAGCCGGTCACCAGTATCACAAGAGCATTTGCGATCTTCTCATAGTCCAGCCCGGTCCAATCCATTACCGCTTTTCCATTCCCTGCGAACCAACATCAGCCCATGACCGATGCGTATTGATGATTTCCAGCAGAACCATTGTGGACCAGGCGATCACCCCGGACGCTGCGCCGCCCGAGGTAAGCCAAGCCATGAAGAAACCGAGCGACACTTGAGACCATATCCCTACCCCGATCAGCGAGGCACCCGCGCGGATATGAGGCGAGAAGACGAAACCTCGGAAGGTTCCGTTGATAGTGAGCGCCGCCAGTCGCGCGAGGCCACTGGCAATGACGAATAGTGCCCAGGTGGTTTCATCGGCCCAGTCGGCCAGGACAGTGAAAGATGGCGACGTCTGGAACATCATCGGATCGTTCATTAGGACAAGGTAGAGCCCGAAGGTTGGCCAGAGCATTATCCATTCTGAAGCTCGGATCCTGAAATGGTTGGCAACGCCACCGGCGACACGGCGCAACAGGATCATTGCCCGCCTCCTGTGAAAGGTTTCGACATAGAGTTTTCCATAGTTGACAGGAGCCACGGCACGGGATTTCGATCAGCCATGGCTGATGACTGGGAAAAACAATACGAATGGCGGGTGACATGGCCGGGTGAAGGCCATGAGGATTGGTCCGGTTATGACGGCGATATCTACATCGGCCGGATCATGCGCGACCTGACGACGCACACGCACAAGAACGAGTTCATGTGGTCAGGCGGCGCTCATGGGAGAGATGGCTTTAAAAAGCGCATCATCATGCCCCATCGGGGATGGGCGAAAGAACACTGGCAGGCCGCGAAGGCGGTTGAGGACTGGTACAATCGAATGCGCGAGGTAAACGGGCTGCCGGCCCGTGATTAGGCCAGGTCGGAGAGTAAACTCCCCTCGCGGGCTTTTTCTGCCGCCTCAGAGATGATAATCCTCTCTTCATCGGTAAGCTCGTACGGCACGATCATGGTGACCGGCTCTGCCCATATTAAACGTTGGTTCACCATATGCTCGCCCGAGACGGTGAGTAGATCCCAAGTTCCGGGTTTCCACGCTTTTTGCACCTTCCGAACCAGATTGCGGCCATCCGGCATTTGGACCACGCAAAGCTTGCCATGGATGCTTGGCCGAGGTGGGGTCTTATTGTCCTCATATGCGATTAGCCATCCATCTTCCAAAGCTCCCATGGTGTGCCCCCTAAGAGCCCTCACGGATGTTTTTTCGGTCCATCCAGGAAGCCTGGCCATAAATAACGTGTCTGACAATTTGTGATTTCCCTGCTCGCCTTCGGCCAATTAATAGGCTTTCGGCACCCGTCCCAAATCGGGGTGAACGGCCACAAGCCCTATCCTTTCCCTCCACCTTTTATGCCATACCGAACTAGAAAGGTACCCATGGCGACGGATACACCGATAACGACAATCGTGTAGATCATAGGTTGTTGCTCCCATTGCGCCATCAATGTTGGTTTGCCTGGAAATTCTTCAACCCCATCATATGATGTCAGGGTGCGGGGTCAGTCACTCCCACAAGTGGGCATCTTCCTGAGCCCAGCTTTCTGGCGTGCCACCATGAAGAAGGTACTCGCGCCAATAACTCGGAACAACGTCGTGCGCATAACCGTGCGGTGCGCGACCGAAGGGCAGCTTCTTGTGCCTGAAAGACATTTTGACGATTTCTTCCGTGAAGCGGCGAGAGAACTCTTCTTTGGTCATAGTGGTTTTGTGCGCCCCGGCATTGGAAAAATCGAGGCTCGATGTCAGGGTGATGGGTTTAGACCGATCGGAAGTATTCTTGACTGACCGAGGCAATATGGGTTGGATTACTGACTTGAGACACTTCTTGTTCCCTTCAACTTGGGCTCAAATTGTTCGAAGGTGAGGACAGATTTCGCATTATGAGATTTCGATATGGCTAATCGCTACCCATCTATCAGACCATTTCGCTTCGAGCGGAACATGTCGTGCCCATGCCGAAGCGGAAAAAAAACAAAAAAGTGTTGCCTGCGAGCGAACGAATTTGTCTACAAGGATCCGTATTCCGTAAAATACCCGCCATCGCACCAGTATTCTCATGAGCGATGCTATATGAATTTCCTTGGAAACTGTGACACCAAAATCTCCGTCGAGCACTTTATTTCAGACAGCATTAGCCACAATCAACCCGCCTTAGGCGCCTGGTGGGAAGATCAAAAAGTAGATGATTTGTTCCCACATGCTGTAGGGGCGAAAGTTCTGTGTCGGCGCCACAACAGTGAATTTGCGCACTTCGACGAAGTCGGTAAACGGGTATTTGAGGCGATAACGAGTGGTCCTGATCCTACAAGGGCTAACGTGATCCTTGTGTCAGGGTACGACTTTGAGCGTTTCCTACTCCAGCGTCTATGTGCACATCACTTCGGTGGGATAATCACTATTGGAGGATCCCGAGTAAGCAATCACAAGCTGGATACCGCGGCGCTGGTACAGGGCTTCATGATGAATAGTTACGAGGGAGGTGGCCTTCATCTATGCCGGCCACCGACATATCTCAATGGAATTGCGACACAACGAACTTTCGAGTTCGCGCCAATCCTTAGCCCAGATGGCTTCGTTCTCGGATGCCGCTTCACTATGTGGCCAGTCTCCTTTGCACTGATGCTACGCCCGTTCATTAACGATCGTGATCTCCATATTCACGGCAGGCATCCCTTCGAACTAATTGTGGGCGAAACCGCGAAGACTGCATCCCATATTATTTTCACTTGGCAAATCCCGGATAGCAGCGGCGAAATCTTCCATTTCGTTGACATGTAGCGCCCGACCTTTGCGTGATCGAATTTTAACGACGATCGATGATTGCTTTACCGCAGGAGATATCGGGGCGGTGAGTTAACCTCATCTGATAAGCCTGATCATCGACTCAACTTGCCGCATTGGAATAATTCTGTCAGTGGCTGAGAATACTGATGCTAGTCGTCGCAGACAAGGGGATCCCAACATGAAGGAAAGCGCACGAAAGCCGATAATCGAAAACGTCCAATTACTCCGGTTCGTCGCGGCATTCCTTGTCGTAATTGCACATTCCGTCGACCTCACTCTGAAACAACATCCAGACTTTTCCATACCACAGAATATCGGGAATTTCGGTGCTTCGGGCGTCGATATCTTCTTTGTCATCAGCGGCTTTATCATAACGGCAGTAGCGACGAATTCGACAAAAACGCCCGCCCAGTTCGGAGCGGACCGCATCAAACGTGTAGTCCCTCTCTATTGGATAGCATCACTGCCCTGGATCATTTTTGCGCTGATCGAGGGCACGTTGTGGGTACGCGCGCTTTTCGTGACCATTACGTTCTGGCCTGCGGTAGGCACGCAAACCGTGCTTCCTGTGCTTCCTATCGGTTGGACGTTGTGCTTCGAGCTACTGTTTTATTTCGCGATATGTTTGTTCCTGCTTGCCGGGCGCTCGACCGCTGCTGCATGGGGCCTAGTTGGGACGTTCGCCTTGTCGTGGGCTGGATTGGAACTTACCGACGGAACGTTTTTTCAATTCCTCGGCAATCCCATTATCCTTGAGTTTCTTTTTGGCGTCCTGATTGCGCTTCTCGCCCCTAGAACGCCTCGTTGGACGGCCCTACCGTTTCTGTTGATTTCAGCATTCTGGTTTGCTGCAACGATCGCATTTGGGTTCGGAGACATCTCGGAATCACACCTCATCATCAATGGAGCATTGTCTCTGGATCGTGTACTGCTCTGGGGCGTTCCATCTGCGCTTTTGGTATCCAGTGCTGTATCAAGCGCGAACTGGCTTAAAGGGATCTCAGCTCGTACCTCTGTCTTTTTGGGAGACGCCTCTTATTCGACCTACCTGGTGCATCTCCTTGCACTGGCGGCCGTGGGGCAATTATCGGCCGTCGTCCCAATGGCACCACTGCCACTATTTATCGTGGCAGTGGTTAGCGGTCAGATGGCAGGCTTGATCTGCCATCTTTTTTTGGAGCGTCCTCTTCGGAACTATCTAACGAAAACAAGGCCCGCCGTGGACAGCAGCCAGCTACCCCTCGAAAGCCGCCATTAGATATCCAAGCGTCGTCGCCGTGTCGGCCTCAAACGTAATCTCGGCCGGAAGAGCCGTTCCACCGGTACCACCATAGTAGACGATATCGGAGATACCGAACCCAGCGTTTGCATCGAGATTGCCCACGAGTTTGATTGCATCGGCATCAGCAACAACCGTCTTGAAGCTTGGGGATCCCGCTTTGGAAGCCAAGCTTAAAAACAGGTAGTAGGCCGCTCCGGAGCGCAGCGTGAAAGGGGCAGTTAAAGCCACCTTTTTGAGGCCAGTGCCTGCGTTCAGCGCACCAGAAACAATTCCAGTCGTGGCTAGCTTCGTGCCGCCGCCGCTATAGATTGCCAATTCTATTGTGTCGTTCGACGCGGAAGCAGTCGTGAGAATAAACCCGAGCTGGCCAATTCTCATGTCGCGCGTCGGGACAACCCGGACGCCTCGTGAGTTGCCGGCATTGGGGCCGTTGGTGCCGTATGTGAAGCCCTGCTTCGTGGGCGCCACGATGCAGTTCAGCCCCAGATCTGCTATGCGCGACCGTCGAGCTGCTGCGGCCATGACTGCAGCAGCATATCCAATACCAACATTGTCCGTCGCATCAAGACAAAGGTAACCCGCGTGCCTGGAAAGGCCGTCGGTCTTCCCGACACCTTGAATACCGGCAAAGGTGTTGAGGTCTGAGCTTTCAGCCGTGAGCGGGACAGCGTTGAAATACTTGTCGTAATAGATGCGATAGCTGCCGGACGGTAATTTGATGACTGTGGGGGCTTCGACGTACTTTCCGAACCCAAGCTGGTTGTCGGTCGTCAACGTCGTGTACGGTCCCAAAAGCGCCGTCGCTGTCGCGTGATGGATATAAGAGTTACCGTCCCCACCCTGCACCTTGTAGAAAAGGTGATAGGTGCTGCTTACCTTCGTGATTGTTGCATCGATTGCCGTATTCGGCGTCCCGGTCAATTGAGAAGGCACGCTCCATGCTCCGGCCGGGTCTCCGCTACTAGGGCGAACTTCATAGAACGAGAACGTGGCGCCGGAATCCGAAGACGTGGATACTATGATGTGCAGACCACCCGCATCGTCAACAAACCATTCAGGTGCCCACACTCGGTTTACACCTGACACAGCAGCCAAGGAGACTAAGCCAACCCATTCGTAATTGATGCCGTCCTTCGATCGCGCTATGCCGAAGCCAGTCGACGATCCGAATGACCCGACTGTATGGGCACAATAGATGTAGCCGCCGTATCGGACGAAAGACGGATCGCGGACGGTGTATGGATTTGGCGGGGCGTAATTGGCCTCGATGGTCGAGAATGACAGACCGTCCAATGACGCCCCTACCCAAAGACGTTCGATCTGTGTGTCGCTCGCCCTCCCTCTGAAAAAACCACAATAATAGCGCGGCAACTGCAATGCTTCTGCAGATGGAAGATTGAGCGACGCGCGAATAGCAGCGAAAGCAGCCGGGTTTGCGGATGGATTTTCGACAGGAATAGGCATTACGGCGCTCCATAGGTGAAGGCGACACCACCGAAGGTGAAGGGTTCGCCGTTAAAGGTGAAAGCGAATGTGAGCGACGGATCGACCCCACCGCCCTGTGTTGGTGGACGCGGCTGCGCCTGCAGGCCGAGCCCCATGGAATTAAGTGGTCGCATCCAAGCGCCTCCTGAAATGTGTGATAATTTATTCGGCCCGAAGGCGCTTCTGGTCCGCGCCCCATGCGGCGCAGTCCTCTGCCTGGCGATCACGGATGTCCGCGACCATTTCCCAGCGCTTCAGCGTGACGACGCGTGCCTCGTCGGTCGCAGGCCGAACCCGGCCAGTCTTGACGATGCAGGCCTCAGGAAGATCCGGAAAGGGAGATCTTGCCAACGCTTCACCCTTGGCGACAGCTGCCTGTTCGGCGCGCCGTTCGAGCGTTTGGCATCCGTCTGCGCTCATCAGGAGGAGCGCGATCGGCACAAGCATCAATGCCTTTCGTACCATTTCAGCTCCTCCTCGCTCCATCCGGGCAGTTTGTCCTTAGCCGCCTGCTTTTGCAGACGGACAATCTCAGCGTCAGCGATCCGTCGCTCGACCTCGATCGCATCGGCACGCTCCTGCGCCAAAGCACTTGCAACCTGCGCGATGATCCTTTCGCGGCGTTCCTTTTCGAATTGCGCTTGAAGAGCATCGAACTCGAACTTCGCCACCATGCCAGCAGTCGCAAGTCTGACCTGCTCATTAGCATAGCTATGGGCGCGGCCGGTCGTGAGATCGCCGAGGATCGGGATCGAGGCCAGATAAGGGACGCGGGATGCACCGGGGATACCCCAATCATAGATCCAGAGGCCGAGGAATGCGCAGCCGCCTATCCCGATAGTTCGGATGAGCCAGGTGAAAAGGACGGTCACGTTAGCCCCTTCATGCAAAGAGCCTTTTCCCGATTGCGACGAAGAGTAAGCCCCCGGATTACGCGCTGACCCGCTTTGTTCCACCAGGTCAGCGCATCGCAGCCGCCGGCGATATCACCGGCATTCAGGCGCTTGGTGGCAGTGCTATTGCCGATCGCGGCAATCCCTGCATTGAACGCGACCGACGTGTAGCCAGCATCTCGCCACGGCGTCAGGTAATAATTGATCGTGTACTGCCTAAAAAACCGGTGAAGCCCGGCTCGATATTCGGCCACTTCCAAACGGAGAAGCGCCCGGCATTCTTCCTGCGTCTTGCGCATGCCGAGCTTCACGCCCCGCGTCGAGCCCGAGCAGATCGTCGGAACGCCGACAATGTCGAGGTAGGCAACAAGCCGCTCCCCTTCCTCCTGCGCGATGAAAGGGACCGCCACGGCGAGCGTCTGCTCTTCAGAGGGAGGCGCAGCACGCACGGTCGTGGCAAGTAGCATGGCGAGAAGGAAGATAACCACGGCAACGCCGCCGATCCGAACCCACTCCCTCCATTTGGAAGTGCCTTGCTCATAGAGCCGGCCAAGAATGCCGGCGACGAGGAGCAGAACGCCGAGCCACCAGAAGAGGACAGGATCAGAGTCCTGACCGGTCCAGGCGAATTTTAGTTCCGGCCAGATCAGGACCAGGAGGCCCGCAACCTGCATCCAGAAAGACAAAGAGATAGCGACAACACGCCGCCAGTTCGGCACGAGGTTCATAAGTTTCTCCGATGTAAAGGAAATCAATCAGTGCGGCCGCGGCTGCGCGTCAGGCGAGGATGACCGCGATCTTCTGGCCTTCCTTGGCCGCATAGGTGTATGGGATGCCTGCGCAGAGAAGGCGTCCGCTTGTTGCGGTGACGGTCGGGTTTTCCGCGAAGTGCACACGCACATTGGTATCGAATGCAAGTTCCCAGAAGTCGTCATCGCTTTCGGCGACGATACCGAGCAGCTGGCCGGTATTCGTCAGCGTCACATCGAGGGGTCCGGCCTTCGCCTGCGCCTGAAGCACCGGCATGGGAACGGAGCCCCCGCGTCGCTTCGAGAGGGTCACTGTACCTTTGGGCATAAGAAGCTCCTGATTTTAGAGGTTAGTTGTCGTCGATGCGGCCATAGCGCCGCGTATCGTTCCATTGCGAAGGCGTTGCAGGGGTTCCGGCCGGGGCATTCGGCGCGATCTTATCGGAGGGCGTGTTGCCCGTATCGGCCTCACCGTCTTCACCCCCACCGCTCTTTCCAGACTTACCGTCATACAGCTTGGCGCTGATGGCGGTCCGATAGCCTTCGGTTTTCGAATACGAATGGGTGGCGGTATCGATAATGTAGGGAACACCATCGAGGCCGGGGCGCACCCCCTGAAACAAGAGAGGGGCACCAGCGCAGATGGCGGTATCGCCGACAACAGTCACCGACGCGGCACCTTCGCCGCGCTTCAGGTCCTTTGCCTTCGCCTGCGCCGCCTTGTCCGCCTCGGCCGCGTTCGCATATGGCTCAGGTATGCGATAGACGCTGTCACCATCCGCATCAGATTCCGCCTCGATCTCGACGCGCTGCGCCTGGTCGCGATCCTGATAATAGGCCACGACTTTCGAGTATTTGGTCCGGTCGTTGGCCTCGAATTCACATGAACCGAGAATGATGCGGGATGGCGACACAACGACGGAACCAAGGAAAGCCCCGGAAGCCGAGTTACCCGAACCCCGTTTCGAGAACACCAGCCGGCCGTCCTTGACCTTGAACAGAGCATTATGCCGCTCTGCCAAGCGCCGCAGGAGATGGACGTTGGTTTCGTCCTGCTGACCGAACCAATCATATTCGTGCTCACCGATCTCCGGGTCGACAGACGCCGAGAGCCCCACTTCGGATGCGAGATCATAGACAATGTCCTTGACCTTCGCCTTGTCCCAGTGCCGCTCTTGACGTTCCTTGAACTTGCCGTCGCGCATATCTCTCGCCTTGCCCGATATGGACATCGAATATGGCAGGCACTTCGGCTTCACCTTGTCGACGACAAACTGGCCGAGAGAGCGCGCCGCACCGTAGCCAAGACGGATATCGACGACCGCGCCTTTGCGAGGGATCGCAAGATATTGAGGCGGCCCATCATCCAGAACCATGTCGAAGGTATCGGAGGCGAAGCCCTCCTTGTCGGTGATAGAAACCGATATGAGGCGTTCATAGAAGGAACCCGCAACGGGCTTGCCGTCGATTGTGATTTCTATTTTCGGCTGCATCTTAATCCCACAGGCTGATCAGCGGGGCCGCCGCAGTCGACAGTTCAAGATTCGGCATGACAATCGTTGTGCCAAGCGGCAGGACGACGTCGAGCAATGACAGATCCGGGTTGGCATCGAGGACCGCTTCGACAGCGTCGCGCGTGCGGCCATAGTGGTTCCAGCAAGCGATATCGACCGTCTCGCCCTGCTTCGTTGTGTAGATTTCAGACATGGCTCACCCGAACAGACTGAGGATCGGCACAAGGTCTGCGGCTACGCCGGCATTTCCTTGGCCGTAGCGCTTCAGCGAGATCGAATAGGCGTTGCGCCGAGGCGCACCCCTGGCGTCATGGTAACTCCGATCCTCATCGACCGACTGGACGGTATAAGTCCCATGAATAACGCCCTGCACGTCATTGCCGGATACCAGCATGAGCGGGACGCCCCCCAGTGCCGAGCCGATCAAGCCATCGAGCGAAGCCTGCCCGCCGAATTCTACCGGAAACAAGACGCCTTTGATCACAACCTCATCCGAGGTTGGCCCGGTCCACTGCTGCTGGTTTAACGTCTGGGCAACGGCGATTTCCGCCCACGGAGTTTGGACGCGGCGAGAAACGCCGTCGTAGCCAAAGCCAATCGCCTCAAAGGCAAACGGCCCAAGCGTCATAGGAACAGGACCTGACATCGTTTCACTCTTAGCAACTTGAGAGAGCAATCGACCACTTTTCCGAGCTGTGGGATTGCGATAGATAAGCCAAAGGCTCGGGGGACGTGATGACTGATTGGCACTACAGCGCGAACGGACGGAAGTTCGGACCATTTAGGCGGGAGGATCTAATGTCCCTTTTCGCGGATGGTCGAATTACAGGCACAACGCTTGTTTGGACGCCGGAATTTGGTCCTGCCTGGAAACAATATTCCGATGCCATCATGGATCATCAAGGGAACACACCCCCACCACTTCCCGCATCAGCGGTCAGTGATTTCTGGGCATGGTGCCTCACCATTGTGCCAATTGCCGGCGCCTTGGTCAAACTGGTGCTTCAGCCTGGCGAAGAAGCGCTGACCTTCATCTTAATAGCCTACGCGGCGGTCAACGGCTTAATCGCCTTTGCTGACCAAAAAGCATTAGAGAACAGCGGGAGGAAGCTAGCACCCATTTGGGCAGCCATCCTCATCGTTCCTCTCTATTTATACCTAAGAGCCAGACGGTTAGAAAAAAAGCAGATCACGCTTGCCGTATGGTGCCTCTCGTTTGCCACCTCGATCTACGTGACGAACGGCTTCCAAAACCCTTTGAATGGCTTTGGAGTGCCATCGTGTTCAGCTAAGATCTCAACACAAAAGGTGTCGGAACTATTCCCTCAAATCCCAGTGAACTTTGTAAAACTTCAGGTGAAGGAACTCAGAGACATTCGTGAATTGTCCAATGCCAATGGGACGAGAGAATGCACCGCGCAGGTGTTGTCTAGTAAAGACTCTATCCACGCGGTGAGATTTACGATCGAGAGCCGGGGCGCGGAATTCTATTACATGCTCTACCTGAACTAAGCGATCAGTCTGTGTCAGCCGCATCATAGGCTGACCGCACCGCATCACCGAGCCGCGCAGCAGCGGCGGCCGCTGCAGCTTGTGGGTCGGAAACACCGGTGATCGAGATTGGGGCATGTACAGTGAGGTTCGGAGGTTGAGGGTTCGTCACCCTTACATCCTGTGTACCTGCCGGCCGCGACATCTCGGCGATGCTCTGAGCGTCAATTCGAACGACATCATCTGCGGCCTTGCCGGGCAAGGCGTCCGTCGTGCCACCGCCGAAACCCATCGCCCTTGATCTCCGCACGTTGTCGAGAGCGAGAGTATCAGCCACCCCAGGAACGGGCGACGACTGCCCCCATGCCCAGAGATTTCCAGCCTTGTTCAGGGCATCCGTCGGGCTGGGCAGCAACGCCTGTCCACGGGCGTAAGGCGTATCTCCGGTGTATGCCTCGCGTCCAGCGATGACGCCACCAGCTAGCGCCATGCCGCCAACGCCGAGCCTGGTTGCTCCGAGGAGCCTTGCCGCAAGACCACCGGTACCGATGGCAGCAGCAGCACCGCCGACGGTGGCGCCGGTCGCAGCCGAGCCGCCGCCAACCAATGCGGCGATTGCCCCGACCGTCTTCAGAGTACCTACCAGTGCCGAGGCGCCAGAGAGGACGAAGAGAGCCCCGGCCAAGCTGCGAACCGACCCGGCAAGCAATCCTATCCCCATCGACCAAGCAGCAATCTGCAAGCCATAAGGTGCAATATCCCCAAGGAACCGGCCAATCGGGTTCTCAGCGATGGCGCGCGTCAGATACCCGACATCGTCCCCCCATTCGCGGAACTGTTGGAAGATCTGACCGGCCTGATCAGCCGCCTTGCTGCCGTCCTCGACACCGAAGATGAAATCCCGCCACTCTTTTGCGATCGCGGTAATTTCACCATCCTTGAAGCCCAGCCCACTGACAAAGCCTTCGCTCGCGATCCGGACACGGTCGAAGACTGTGACACGGCTGTCGAGCGTGTTGAGGACGTCGGCCACATACGAGGCGGCGTCGCCGACGGGCTGCAACAGGCGACTGCCTATCGACGTTCCAAGGTTGGAAATCCCGATCTGGAATGCTTTCACCTTTTGGTTCGCGTCATCCATGCGGCGCGCATAGGCATCCGCGATCACACCGTTCGCCCGGTCCGCCTCGCCGCGAATTCTGAGATAGTCTTGAAAATCGGCAAGCATTGGCCGGACGAAACTCAGAACCTGTTCATCGCCAAAGATCTGGCTGACCAGGTCGCTGCGACCGCCCTTGGTGACCTTGTTCAGCACCTCGATAAAGTGCTGGATAGGCGAAATCCCCTTCTTGTTCGCCTTCTCCAGTTCCTTGGTCACATCGACACCGAACTTCTTGAAGTTCTTCGATGTCTGCGGGCTGATGATCTTGCTCATGAAGTTCGACAGGTTCGTCGCGGCCGAGGAGGCATCACCAGCGCCACGACGGGCGATCTGCAGGGCTGCAGCCATGTCGTTTACGGCCGGTACGCCTCGCATGCCGAGCGCACGGGCAGACGCCGTCAGCTGCGGAAAATACTGCGCCATGTCGCGCATCTCGAATGCACCGGCATTACCCGCTTGCGCCATGCCTTCCAGCATCTGCTGGATCTGCGCCGGCATGACGTTGAGGTTCTGCATGGCCGAGACAGAAGCGCCGGACAGGTCAGCGATCGCGGAGCCGGTCGCGGTCGCCGTTTTGCCGATCGCCGGGATAGCACCGGCTGCTTCCTGCGCCGACGCGCCCATCGTGGTCATCACGTCGACGCCTGCGAGCAGATCGGTCGTGGTCTGGTTGACCTGCGGTGCGAGAGCTTTCAACTGAGTCTGCAGCCGGCCGAGTTCATTGCGCGAAAGATTGGCCTTGATGCCAACTTCCGTTAGAGCCGCCTGCGTATCGGCTGCAGCCTTGTAGGTTCCCTGAAACCCGCCCGTCACGCCCATGTAAGCGCCGATCAACCCGCCTGCCTGAAGGGTCAGCGACCGCAGCGGGTTGACGAACTGTGTGCTTTGCGCGTGAAGGCCCCGCAGCGAGCCGGTGATCGCCTTCGCCCGCTTACTGACATCGTCGAGCAGCGAGACGCGAAGGGTAGACTGTAGCGTTGCCATCAGCGTTTTCCGTATAGGGCCTGCCGCAGCTCGTGCGCGGACTGATAGTAGGCCAACAGCTTATCGGGGGACCACCGCTCGATCACATCGAGCGGTGTGTGCAGGACGTGGGCCACGAAGCTGGCGATTATTCGCCAGTCGTGTCCGGATCGTTTCCCATCAGTTCCTTGATTTCATCGTCTCCCATGATCCGCTTGAGGTCGCGGACCTTGAGCTTTTTCATGGCAGGGTAAGGTGTGTCGCACATGGCCGCCAGCAAGGCGAGCGCCTGCGCGTTCGGGCCGACATTGCTTTCGGCGGCGATGACGTCACCGGCCTCGGCCTCACGGAAGGTCAACTTCGACACCTCCGCGTCGCCGACGGTGATCGGCTTCAAAAGAGTGATAGTTTTCATGATGTTTCAACTTCCGACGAAAGGTTACAGGAGAAGGGCGTTTCGAATGTCGCCGTACTGGGAGACGCCACCGACCTTGAAGTCGAAGTCGTCCATTTCGTAGATCTCTTCGCCGTTGATCTCCAACTTGTAGTAGTTGACCGAGACGGCGTAGTCGTTTTCAGCGAGATCGCCACCCTTCCAGGTGCCGTGGTCGGGCCGGTAGGGAACTCCTCGGATCGACATCACGGCGGAATGTGTCGTGCCATCCTCGTCGACCAGGGCGCCGGTGATCATGAACGGCGCTTCCGTTCCCGGCTTCAGGCCATGAAGCCTCAAGACTTGAGGGTCGAGACCGGGCATCTTGAAACTGAAGTCCATCGCCTCATAGCCCATGGAAACCTTACGGGGCTTGATCATTCCCGAGTTTCGCATCTCCTCCATTTTGGCCGCCGGCACGGGAGGTGTGATATCACCGATCTGGCCGAGCTTGCTTTCGCGGTCGGCCCAGAGCGTGCATTCGCGCAGCAGCATGCGGGGAAGGTTGCTTGCCATTGATGGGTTCTCCTTACGCCGCTACCGTGAGCGGGCCATTGTCGATCGCGCCACGAACCTCATCCAGCAGCAGCTGGTAATAGAGGATGTTGCGGTAGGTGGTGATGTTGATCTGTTCCATGAGTCCGACCGGCTCGAACTCGATGTTCAGGAAAACCTTGCCGGCAGCGTTGAGGATCGGCGTGTTGGTATCCGCCAGCCAGACCTTGCCGCCGAGGATATCGTTGTTGTTCTTGAAGACACGCAGAGCGGCGTTGCCGTCCTCGATCATCATCTTCAGGTTTGCCTTGGTGAATTTCTTGTCCACGTAGGCAAAGTACAGATCTTCCAGAGCCTCGTTGATCATGTCGGCCGAGGCGCGAACGCTGTCGAACTGCCAGAGTTCGTCATCGGTTGCGAGGCGCGAACCCCACGTACGCAGTCCGCCGCGCTCGTTGATGACAGTCGAGACCTGGCGCTCGTTCAGATAGTTGCTGTCGGCTGGATACTGGATCGTCCGCGCCACGCCGTCGAGCGTGCGAATGATTTTGTTGGATACCGAGCCCGAAACACCTTCAGCCGAGGCCACCACGCGAGCACGCACACCGGCAAACACTGGAGCAATCGGGACAGTGACAGGCAGACCGTCGACATTCTTGATGCCCTTCGGATCGATGACGAGGATGCGCCCGCCGTTGATCGTGTTGCGGAAGCGAACGGCCTCGGCATTCGTGGTGTTCGGACCAGCGATGTAGGCCCGCGCCCGGATCTGGGGCAGAATGACATTGAGCGCCGAAACGAACGGGTTTGCGACATCGCCGACATTCGCGATCGCCGTCGGCAGCACCTTTCCTGCATCGCTACCGCCGCCCGAAAATGCGATGGTCGGAGGCGTCGAGAGCTTTTCGCCGGCCGTGAGGATCGTGATCTCGACAACCTTTCCCGCGTTGGCGCCAGTGCCAAGGACCGCCTGCGCAGTCGGCAGCACCTTGTCCGGATCGGACCCGCCACCCGAAAAGGTCACGGTCGGCGCGGCCGTCATGTTCGAGCCATTGCTGCCAATCGTGACGGACACTAGGCCGTCGTCGATCCATTCGCCGGTGTTGCCGGCCGTGACGATGACGCGAGGCTGAAGACTGAGATGCGATTTCGCACGCAGAGCAGCGTAGAGGCCTGTGCGCTGCTCGGCGTCACCGATCAGATTTGAGCGAAGGATCGCAGCGTCTGCATCGTGAGCAACACGGTTGACGATGACCATTGAGGCACCCTCGCCAAAGATCGTCTTGAGATCGTCAGGCAGCGTACCGCCTTCACCAAGGCCAGCGGCGGCAGTCACCGAGGTGACGAGGGTCGGAACGTTGAGTGGAAAAAGCGCAGCATCGGCGTTCGGCGCGGCGCCATTCAGGAACGTCACGCCGAAATTGCTGACGCGAAGCAATGCCGGGGCATCTGCGCTCTCGGCAAGATTGACGCCATGGTAATAGGATAGGTCGGCCATAGAGGTCTCCATGATGGGCAGGTTCAGGATGTTTGGATTGATCGGAGGCGCTCGATTTCGATGAAGGTATGAGCGCCTCATCCCCGAGGGGAAATCAGGACGAAAGGGCTTGAGACCACATGCCGTCTATTTGCTCCTGACTGATAGACAGGGCGGACGCGATGGAGTTGAGGGTTGGCGAAACTCGCTGGAATTCATGGGCATACTCCCATTCGATCAGCGCTTCGTCCTTCTGAGTGCCTTCAGGGAGACCGGAAATTGCGGCATCGACCGAAGAGAGAGAAAAGCCGTTACGGACAAGTGTGAGGCGAAGCTGGCGTGCCGAAACGTTTGGCATGGCTGCGCGGCGCTGCTCGTCTGTAAGCGGAGGCGGAGGGACATATGGGCCAATCTCCGATGCATGCTCGGCGATCCAATTTGCGAGGAACGCACCGACTACCCCCGCATAAGGATCGTTCGGACGATAGACGTTGCTTACGGTTTCTAGGCCAGCCTCGCCAACCACCAGGAGTTCGAAAAAGACCTCATCTCCCTCTCCATATGCGGCAGATTTTACGAGAAGATCACTCATGTCAGAGTCCTCTGAAACACAGCAACGCCGTTGCCTATGTAGCCACGGCAGCGCCAGATCCCTGACAATGCTGCGCCCGATCCGCCTATCCGATAGTAGACGTTACTATCGGGATTAAGTCTGATTGTTGCCGAGGCATTCCGGTCGATCTGCCCCCCCGTATCCGCAACATTGATGTAAGAGCCAACGGGAAAGTTGGTGTTACCCGCCGACGAGCCGGTATAAAAAAGGTCGGAAAGTTGCAGGGTTTCAGCAACAGCAGCAGTCACGAAGGCAGTGGTAGCGAGGCGGGTCGAGTTGTTCCCCACGGCCTGCGTTGGTGCCGTCGGGTTTCCGGTCAGCGCCGGAGACGCGAGAGGAGCCTTTGTGGCAATAGCCGCGTTTAGCACCGCCTCCGAAGCATCAACGACTGCCTGAACGAACGCCGTCGTCGCGATGCGCGTCGACTTATCTGTCGCTACTTGCGTCGGAGCCGTCGGAGTTCCTGTAAGAACAGGAGACGCCAACGGCGCTTTCGCCGCCAGACTATTGGTCATAGTCGTCGCGAAATTCGGGTTATTCCCCAGGGCTGTCGCAATTTCCGCCAGCGTATCCAAAGTGGCAGGGGCGGCCCCAACCAAGGCGGAAACCTGAGCCGCGATAGCAGCCGTCAATCCGACGATGTCGGCTACGGCGTGCTGATGCTGACCTAGAACAGCCGCCGCAGAAGACGGCACCCAAAACCCCTGCGCGGTCTTGGCGAGGATGTAGTTCGTCGCTGCGTCGGTCGCGCCTCGAACGTCGAGGAGATCGTCGAGCTTGAAAATCTCGCCGATCCCCATTTTTTCTGCGAGAGCCTCAGTGAGCCCCGCGATGTCAGCCATACCATGGCCGTGGAGGGCGGCAGCCTTTTGCGACAAGGAGACAAGAACGCCGGCCACAATCGCGTCCACCAGATCCCACGCCTCGCCGAGACGAAAGAATTCCTCGTCGACTTGTGCGTCAGGATCTGGCTTGGGAATGCTCAGATTAGCGGTTACTGGCATGTTGGTTCCTTAGAAGATGCCGGCGCCAAGATCGCCAATGATGAGCCTTGCCGCTGGGCCACCGCTCGCCATGATACGGAGCCTCACGAGAGCACCTGTCTGATTGGTGATTTCGTATTTCCGCTCTGTCCACAAAGGGAACGAGAGGGCGTCGGTTTTTGTCAGCGTCAGGTTCTGCCACGCGGCAAGATCACGCGAGATCGCAACGGAGGATATCGACGCTCCACCCGGTAGATACGCCTTGAAGTAGGCCGCCACGCGGACAGCTTCACCCAAGGTCATCGATCGAGTGATGTAGGTGAGAGACGTGTCGATCTTGCCGGCGACCAGCTGGACTGGCGCATATAGGATCGGAGACAGTTTCGAGGTACCCTTCAAAACAGCTCGCAGCTGAACCGTTTCAGTGATGAATTCGGTTAGCTGCAACACCTGAAATGGCAGGAGCTTGTAGATCGTGCCATTCGGTCGCTCGATTTCGAAGACGACGCTGCATCCGGAGCTAGGCAATTCCACAGCTGCCCGGACCTGAAGGTCAGAGGCCTGCGTCAATGCGAAGGTGCCCAAGTCCACGGTTTTGGTCGTGACCGGATATTTCACCGCAATAACGCTGAAGGTTAGAGCCTCGTCCTGGTGTGCTGTCCACGTCGCAGCATTGACGCTGTCGAACCGGGGTCCAGTCACATATGGATGCGACGTCACCTTCTGCTGACGGCTGGCGTCGAAGCCACCAAGTTTCGCCAGAGACACAGAGTGCTCGTTGTCATCGGTCTTGATGACGAAAGCATGTTTCCGGTCGGAAGGCGTGGTGACAGGCAGCGGGTATCTCGCCGACTTCCACCCGAGGACGGCGTTTTTCATCGAAACCGGGATCTGAGCAACAACATCCGTGGTCGGATACCCGTTATCTATCGTCACCTGGTTGATCAGCAGCCCCTTGTTCGGATCGCCGATCTTGCAGAGACGGAAATCGACACCGATGACCTGACGCAATTCCGGAACCGCAAACATCTGCGCCTGCGGATCGCTGTCATTGTTTCCACTCCCGCCATCGTTATTGCCACCCCAAGGATTGGGAGGCCTGACGTTCGGGGTGGAAGGCGGCATTTGCACGAGCTGCGGCTCTGTCCAAGACTCTATCGTCGTCACGCGCCGCATGACATCGACTTCGAGAGTGCCTTGCCCCGTGAAGAGCGCCGAGGCGGTCGTACCGCCCTGACCCTTCGCGCTGACAACCTTGCTACCAGCCGTGACATTGGCGGGTATCGTGAAATTCCCGCTGATGATCCCGTCGGAGTTTGCCGTCTGCGTTCCCGGAGGCTTCACATTCAACCCGTCGAAGGTCAGGGTCTGCAGGATCTCGCCGGGCGAAAAGCCGCTGATGCGAAACACGACAGCAATCTGTCTTAGGAACGTCAGTTGCTCGACACGATTGTCGACCAACTGCTCATCCGTCGAACGCGTTTCCAGTGGACCACCGTCAGTGCGAACACCGCGATTGAACTCTTGTGTTTGCGGAGAAAGCCACGTGGTTTTGCTTTCCGTCCAGAAGTCGACGGCCGGCGTTAGCTTCAATGCGCCAGGCAGCGGAAGGAAGTTGGCGTAAGGGTTGATCTTCACACAGCCGGTTACAAGGGGCTGCGATACGATCTCTTCCTCGACATAATCGAGCATGACAGCATCGACCAGTGTTGTCGTGTAGAAGGTCGGCCGGATGGCCAGCTGCAACATTCCTTCACCGATCGACCCCGTCTGAGCTGACCCGGCATCGCGATACGTATCGTCGAGGAAGGGATCAACGAACATCCCTTTCTTGGCAACCGGTTCTTTCGAATCTATCGCACTCTTTCCGCGCTCCAGCTGAACCAGCCGGTCGAGATCAAGGATGCGATTATAGAAACGCCATTCCTGTTCCTTCGTCAGAGCCAGGACTAATTCGTTGGTCACGATGGGATCGGATATCCAGTCATTATAGATCTGGCAGAGCTTCAGCGCATCGGACGGAACGGCCGGAGGCATGGGCCCAACGCGGGCCGGGATGCCGTTGATGTAGATCGGCGACCCGTCCTGCTGGAGGCAGAGCCGATCCACCCGAGGAAGCTTGCGCGTGTAGGCAATGATCACATCGCCGCCAGTTGCACCACCCGAAACCTTGAACGTCGTATTCGTGAATTCGTCGGCCGTCACAAGCGCCCGATACCGATAGGTAACGGAGTAGGTCGATCCGGCCGCAGGCTCGGCACCCGCTGCGGCCCAGTCGATATTGCCACTGATCAGGCTGTAGCTGGCAGGCGAAGCAAAGACCGTGCCGCCCTGCGAAACGTTCGAGACCGAAACGATACTCGAGTCTGGCAACGCATCCGCACCATTGACGATGGCACCGCGGGTCAGGGTAACGGTCTTTTCCTTCGTCAGGAGAATTGAGTTGATCACGCCGATCGGCGCCTGGTCGACGGTGAAGGTGTTTGAAGCGCCACCGGTATAGGTTTTGGTTTCTCCGGGAATTGCGAGTTCTTCCCACTGCATCTGCTGGCTATGGCGGATTGCCGCCAGGCGCGTCCGCTTGAAACCGAAGATATTCGCTTCGCCCGCTTCAATGGAAAAAAGCTGCTGACCGGAATTGGTGCCGAGGAAGGTCACCCGGCAGCCAGACACAACGTAATTGCCATTCGGGCGGTCGTAGGACGCAAGAGCCTGCATGGCAGGTTCGAGGATCGACGGACCCGTCTGGTCGAGGATCGTACCGTCCAACAAAGCATAGACGCTGAAGAAGTCGCCTTCACCACCGTCGCCTTCCAGAGCCCATGCGATCGAAGCCACTTCTCTGGCGGCACCCGGCTCACCTTCGGCAAGAGATCCGGGGACGAGGCCGACCAAAGACGGATCATCCTCATGGGTAAGGTAGGTTGTGGTAAGGCGCACGCCGATCTCGACGCGACCAGTCATTGGAACGTCAGTCAGAACAGCAGCCGCAACCGGCATGATGTCGCCAGCGACGTAAATGCTGCCCTCTGTGAGAGCCACCGACTGCGCTTCACCATCGACGACGGCATCCGCCCGTTCGATCCGGTCACCGTCCCCGGCGACAAGACGGCCGAGACGATCATGGCGCCCCCGGATGATCGCCTGCATGTCGTTCATCTCGGCGCCCTGAATAAAGGGACGCTCGCCATAGAAAACAACAGACTGCTGCTCGGGCTTGCCCGATGCGCGATCAAACGCAAACGGCAAGCCGCTTTCGTGTTCGTGAGCCATTAGAACCTCAAAAGAATTTTTACTTGGTCGCGAACAGTTTTTCGCAATGGAAGAGAGACAGCACCGAGGGCGAGCGAAGATCCGCCTACCAACTCGTCAGGCGAAAGCCAGAGCTTTCCGGCCTTCACTCCGGATGACAGCGTCGGCCCGATCGTTAGCTCGATCGACGCGGCGACAATGTCCGAGGCATCCCCAAAGTCGGTCATTGCCTCGATGTAGACATTCGGTCCACCCGCCTCAGGGCGATAAGAGTTGCCCTCGATCGAATACAGGCCTTCGCTAGACTCTCGCACGACGCGGTTTGCACGGGCACGGCGATGGCCGATAACGGCGCCAGCCACCGTCTTGAACGTCAGATAGATCGCCCGCTGCGGAAACCATGCGGCCATCAGTGCTCGACGCTGAGACGCCGGATTATTTGCCCACTGAAACGTGGCGGTCACCCATGGATATTGCATGGATGCCCACATGAGGCCGGTATCGTCGACCGGCGCAAGCCAGTTCCCGAGCGCAAGACCTTCCTGCTCGGTAAGCATGTGGACCATCTCGGTCTGCCGGCCGAATGACCACAAGGTTTCCGCGTTGGTCGCGACAACCCCGCTCTCACGATCGAGCATGCACCCATCAAAAAAACTGCGGTCAGCCTCGCAAGCCCCGACGTCATAGCCGTGCACCACCCGACGTAGATGCGATCGCAGAGGCAGCGAAAGGCGGGTTATGCCTTCGATCTGCTCAAGATCAGGACTATCTCTGGAGGGTAACGCGTCCAGCGTCAGCTGAGCGCTATTCCAGAATGCCCGGCCGTGCCAAGCATCCTGAAGAGTTCCGGACTGCGAGATCCAGCCGAGCCCCTTCGAAACAGCAGCTGGTGTCCCGCGCAAACGCTGCCAGTTCACGCCCTCACGCTGAATGATCAGCGTGTAGAGGTTCGAGATATACGGCGTCAGCTCTCCAAGCCCGTACTCGTAGATGAGAAACGGAAGAAATGAGATCGGTGGATCGAACTTGATACCCCGAACCGCATCCGCACCCTCCGCAAGGACAGCCCAACGAGGCTCGATCGACGCTTCTAGCGTCAGCTCGAAAATATCCGAGCTTTGAGAGGGGAGAAGCGAGACCATCAGAATGCACGACCTTTGTTCGTAAGTACGACAGTGCCGATGGAAACAGCCGAGGCAGGCGGAACGACGATATCGCCGACCGTGGTCGCCTTGACCTTATGGACGCCCGCGATCATCAGCTTCGAGGTCCACCAGCTCTCCGTCAGATCCCGACCCAGCGCGCGAGCAGTCGCCCATGCAGAACGGAGATTTTCCTCAGCTCTCGCGAGCGTATCGGCATCAGCATCGGGCAGAAGCCAGATGTCGGCCGAAAGATTGACAACGCTGAGAACCGCACTTTCGACCTGAATGGTATCATTGACCATCCGGACCGCCGGGTCCTGCAGCGCTGCATCAACCTTGGCAAGCAGGTCCGCCGACGCGACCCCGTTGGGATCGGTCGAGTAGACCGCCACATGGATCAGCGGGCTACGCCCGACCACATAGACGATGACATCCCGAACGCGCAGATCCGCCGCCATGGCGACAGCCTGATATCGCTCCGCAGTGCCACCGGTAGAACGCCCTTGCAGGGCAAGGATGACGCGAGTGAGGAGCCGATCATCCAACTCGCCAGGAAGACGGACCACGTCATAAAAAGCCGCGAGGTGATCAAGGTCCCCCCCGCGTGCAAATGCCAGCAGGTTGGCCTTGCCGACCTCGTTGATGCGTGCCCGCAGCAGCCTCTCACGATAACTTTCCGCCTGGTTGCCGATCACAATCGGATCGGTTTCCAGCATCAGGACGTCATAGTCAGGCAGGTTCAGCGATGGATTGGCGTCCCTGACCGCTTGCCAGAGAACGGCGAAAGTCGCCTTCTGCCGGCCTACAATGGTTTCATAATCCAGCACTTCGACGATGGTCGGAGCCGGAAGCAATGACAGGTCGAGGCTGCCACTCATGACCGCTCCCCAAATTTATCGAGTAAAAAGGACCCTCGCGGTGCGATCTTCGGAAACTGAATAGTCCCCCAGATGCCCCCTTGGGAAATAGACGCCCGTGACGACCAGGTGCAGAAGCCCGCCCGCGGTCGCGCTCAAGACCTGACCTCGCTTCATCCGGAAGCGCGGTTCCCATTTTTCAATTGCCGTGGCGGCCGCGGCGTAGACGGCGAGAATGTTTCGCGGCGTCATCTTTTGGTCGACCAGATCAGGAAGGTCGGAGCCAAAGTCGCGCCGCATCACGCGAGCGCCGATCGGCGTCTTCAGGATCTTCCCGATAGATTGCTCGACGTGCTGCCAATCACTCAGGCGCTTTCCGGTTACGGCGCTTACGCCGAGCGAGCTTGCCATCAACTTCATCCTTGTCGCCGGTTATCAGCTCGACCACATGACCGAAGGGCGGCGCCAGTTCCTGCGCCTGCCGGTCAGTCAAAGAAATGGTCGCGCCCTTCTCTCTCCAGACGCCCGCAACCTCGCCGGCCCGGCGCACCCGATAGTCTTTGATCTCGCTCATGCTCTTCAGCCTTTTGGTGGACCGGTGAGCGAACCGCCGCTCTCGACGCCGGTGTGTTGATGATCAGCACCGATATTTCTGTCGTTGTGGGTAAGGATCGCGCCGGTAATCTCGACGTCGCCATCGATCTTAAGGCGTCCGGACTTCAGCGTGATCTCATCGCCGCTCATCTCGAAAACCGTGCCCCCGATCTTGACAGAGAAAGGCGCGCTCGAATTGGTGCGAGGGTTCTTGTCGGAGTAGGTGCTCAAATCGATCTGAGCATCGGTCAGGTCGCCGCTTTCCGACACGACATCGACCTGCTCATCCTTCGAGAGAAGCACGTCGATCTTGACTTGTCCCGCCCCCAACTGCCGGGGCTTGATCCAGCCGGTAAGAAAAGGCGTTTGCCCTTGTTCCGAGAGCCTGACCCGATAGAGACCCTTCTCATGGTCGATCTCGGCCACAGTCCCTGTGCGCCTTCGGTTGCGGCCACGACGCTCAATCTCGGCAATCCGATGATAGATATCGGCAATCTGTTCAGGCAGAAACTTCGGTATCATTTTTGAAATCATCGACCAGCATGGCCGACCCCTCATCCTTCGTAAGACCGTAGCGACGCGAGGGCGTTCCCCAAGCTGCAGGATCAGGGTTGATCTGGGATTTCATCGCAGCGATGTATTTGATCATCGTCGGGTCGATCAGCTCGTCCGCCTTGGCAAAGAAGCGCGCCATGGCCGACGTGGGCTTCAACGCCTCGCCAGCAACCGGGTCGTTTACCAGCAACGCCGTAACCTTCATTTGCCGACCAGCCAGGCGGACACCCTGATCGGTCCCGCCAGTCCTGGCATGCTCGATTTTTTCGAAACGCTGGATGAGGAGGCGGAAAATCTCTGCCCACTCGTTGTCCTTATCAACAAGGATATCGCCGATCTGGCGTGTCACCATGTCGAGACTAAACTCGAAAGAGCGGTCCGTGGCCGGAACCCCGACGCCGATCAGCACCGAAGCATCGGTGTCTGGATCAGTATCTGTCATCGCGGCGGTTACCCCCGCCTCAAACAAGATTTCGGTCGCGCCGTTCACCGCGAAACCGCGCAGCGATATGTCCATATCCCGCGTCGTCGCCGCATCGGTATAAACGCTGATGAAAGGAGCATCCTCGTCTGTGCGAAGATTTCCATCAGCGTCGACCTGGAGCGTGCCGATCTCGCTGTCCAGGACGTTATCGCCGAACAAGGTGCGCCCGCGGATAGCCTCGATCGCAGCAATTCGGACGGCAATCCTGACGATGCTCATTTTTCACCCAAAGCTATGATGAGGCGGACGTGGTTTCGATCGTCCACCGCGAGGACCTCGAATGCAGGTTCTCCGGCGCGGCTCGTCGCCCTCACTGCATCGCCCTTTCGCAAGACAACGTTCGGATACTTGACCCGGTCTATATGCAACTCGGCAGTACCGGCCGTGAGGCTACTCCTCCATGACCGGCTTCGCCCACCTTCAAGACTGCCGCCTTTGCTGGCACCAGTCCGGAGAATGGCGTCGATGGTGGTCTGAGGCCGATCCGCATCAGGGCCACCACCTTTCATGGGTGATAGCCGCACGGGCTCGGCGAGCTTGTCGTCGACGGTGGCGACCACCCTATTTCGAAGCTCGTGAAACCGTGCGGCTACCGGCATCAGGAATCGCCTGCAGCTTCGATGGCAAAGATGATCTCCGCCTTCGTCTTGCTTGGATCGACTTCGACATTCCGGGCGGTGGCTTCGGCGAGAAGCTCGTCCTTGTTCATGCGGTCGAGTTTCTTTTCTTCCACCTCGTCGGACCCGTAGGTCTGACCAGGCTTGAGAAACTTGCCGCCATAGAACCCGGCCTCGGTCACTGTCTTCAGGGGCATGTCCGTTCCCTCGCTTGTTGGGATTTGCGTTACTGCGACTTGGCGCGCAGTAGCATCTCGGGCCGCGTGCAAATGAACAGCGGATAGCTGTACAGTTCAACACGATCCCACTCGTCGCGGCCCGAAGGATCGGTAAGCACCAATCCATAGAATTCCTGACCGCGCTTGTTGAGATAAGGCTTGAACTCGCTTGCCGGCGCCCAACCAACCTGGAAGGCATTGCGAACACCGATCGGGAAAAAACGAGCTTTCTGGCTACCGATGGCGATCGTCGTGCCATCATCGGTACCCTGATGGTTGATGAACGTGATGCCTTCCACCTCGATCGAGGAATATCCCTCGATGTTCTCGAGAACAGGCGCCCGCTCCGTGCCGAGTTTGGTTTCTTTGATCTGCGGGTGATTGACCAGCATATCGAAAAATTCGTCCCCGACGAGCGCGCCCACGCGAGCGTTGGGGGCCCAAACGCCCTTCGCCGCCTTTTTCATCGCCCGCTTGACGTCACGGCACTTCTTGCGCACGTCTGTCGTTTCGACATTGAGGGCGAAGTTGATTTCGGCCGGCTCGGCGATACCCCAGAAACTGTACCAGTCCACCAGCACCGTCGTACCGTCGGCGTCCATGACTTTGCCCTGGATAGCGCCGAAACGCATGTTTTCCCAGGTCAGCTCCATATCTTCTTTGATGTCACCGGTGCGATTGGTGACCTCGTCAGATACCTCGACCGTCTGCTCATCGAACGGCAAAGCAAGAATGCCGGCCAGTTCGATTGCGTAAATCGTGGACCCCTTGGCGAGACGTACAGCCTCCATCGTCCTGACCTTGGCACCCTTCGGAATGAGCTCTTCCGGCGGGGCGCCGTTCGGGGAGGTCGGAATAAGCATCCGAGATCCGTTACGGTCGACGATGGCAATGGTGCGCGAACGCGAGTAGATCGGCGAAAACAGACCAAGGGTGCCGAGAAGCTGCGGCTTGAAATCGACGCGTTCGACGATCTCCTCCTGCACCTCGATGACACCCCAGGCGTTCTGGTTGAAAATGTCAGCAACAATTGCCATAGAATTGCCCCTCCTTAGCGGGCTGCAATGCCGAGCGCAGCAAGCTGGGCAAGCGCGGCGGTTTTCTGGACATCGGTGACGCCGGCAGGCCAGACCAGAACGGCAGCCTGCACTTCAGCATCGCGCGAGGTGATAGTGCGCCGCACATCTGCGGCTGTTGCATCACAGGCCTCAAAGAGAATGGCAGCGGCGTTTTGAGAACCATCAGACGCGGCCGGCGCAATCGGGACTAACTTTTTGCTGGCGGTGATACGGCCGAGCACGAGGCCGGCTTCGCATTTTCCGCTTCCCGTTGCGATGAGGCCGGTATCGCGTGACCGGTATCCGTTTGCTTCGGAGACGAGGTAATGACCAGTGGGGCGAAGCCCCTGAGTAAGTGTCGGCATGTGTCAGGTCTCCAGTTAGCGACGCTTGTTGGCGCGTTCGACGGAAGCGGAAAGGACTGAACGATCGCCCTTTTTCGGCTTATCGTTGCCAGCGCCATTCATCCCCTGAGCATTCATTCGGCGCAGCGGCTGGAACTCAGGCTCGTCGTCGCCGGGCTCTGCAGCAGAAGCTTTCGGCGCGACCGCCAGGGTGGCCTTGATGGTCTCGACGGTCATCTCCGTCTCGTCGATGAGATGCTCAGCGAGCGCCTCACGCCCCTTGGCCTCATCCAGCGCCATGACCGCCTTGCGGCGACCCTGATAGGCAGCGACGGCGGACTTTCCGGCTTCGGCCTTGGCCTTCTCGATGTCGGCGGTGTCATCCCCGCCGTTATTTTGACCAGACATATTTTTCTCCATGGTCGGTGGTCGGTGGGATGCAGCGGCCGGGGCCGTGCGGTTTTCTGCGTCTGGGAGACGCCAGTTCTTGCGAGCAGCCAACGCGGTCAGTCGCTTCGGCGCATGCGCGTAGGCGCGATAATCGAAGGCCGCGACCGGAACGGCCTTGTCCTCCGTTGTGTCGTCAGCAAAGCCCTCTTCGACCGCCTGTTCAGGCGTGAACCAACGCTCGGCTTTCATGATCGCCCGGCATTGATCAGGTGTATTTCCGGATTTGGCGGCATAGACTCGAGCATAGGCGGTCGCCAAAGCTTCGAGCGCCTCGATGCTCTTGCTGTGATCGCTGGAAGTGCCGAAGGTGTAGCCACTTGGATCATGGATCATCATGACCGCACCAGCTGACATGGTGACGGTCTCGCCCGCCATGGCGATCAACGATGCGGCGGAAGCTGCAATGCCTTCGACAACAACATTGGTGGTCCCGGTTCGTGCCGAGAGGAGAGCATGGATCGCAGCGCCCTCTGAAGCGACGCCGCCGCCTGAATTGATGTGAACGTCGAGATCGGCATCATCATCAATCTGCGCAAGAGCGAGCACAACATCAGACGAGGTAAATCCGTCCTCGAAGTAATAGTCGCCGACATAGCCGGAAAGCCGAAGCTTTCCGTCTTCAAGTATTGCAGCCATAATGGAGACCTCAGTAAGGGCGCATAATCCCGCGAGCGGCAAAGCGAATGCGCGCCGGTTTTTCTCCGCGGGATATCTGGCAGTTTCGGATTGCTTCGTTCAGCGCACGCTGCACTTCGACAAGGCTAGCATTGGTATATCTGCTCATATCCTCACCGAAGCGTGCTTCGGTGACCATCTCGCCAGACAACAGAGCCTCTTCCACCTTGCGAAGCTTAATGGCTCTTGCACACCAATCCACGGCAATAGGATCAATCGAAAGCTCGTCTGCCATCACGCAGCCTCCTTCGCGGGATCTCTGTTACCTTCGACGGCTGCGCCCTGCGGTCCGCCACCACCTTGGGTGCGCCCGAAGGGTGCAGGGACATTCGCGTTGTCGAACATCTTTTTCTCACGGCCGAGCTGCGCGATCTGCTCTTCGCCGTTTTTGCCGCGACGCGCACAGACATCGAAGAAGCTCGATATGCCAAGCTCCAGTTCGATCTTGTCCGCCATCGCAGTTTTGTAGTCATCAGCTGATGGCGCAGCTGGCCCCTGCCATTCAGCCTGGAAGACGCTCTCGCGATCACGCTGGAATGCGACGTAACCGCCCTTGAAAGCGATTCTCTTGCGGAAAATCATTTCCTCCAACCAGCGCTCAAACACACCCTGCATAAAAGGTGCAGCAATGCGCATTCGGCGACGAAGTACGATAGGCCAGATGCTGGCGACGGCCATGCGCACCGACGAATAGGTGGCATTGCTGTGATCCATTGATAGGCTTTCGAAGGTGACGCCCAGGCAACGGGCCACTTCGCGAAGTAGGTTCTGGAAGAACGGCAGATATTGCGACCCCGGCGTCGCGGCCGTGTGCATCTGAAATTCTTCGCCTGGACCAAGATGATTGATGCGTGCAGAATCTGCCATCGAAATGCCTTTGTCCTTCAAGGCATTGATGCGCATATCCCATACATCGAGAAGGTCCTGCTGAAGGCCGCCGATAAAGGCCCCCCATCCCTCCGTATCACCTTCATATCCCGCTGGAGCAGGCATTTCACTCAACTGCTCTATAGCCTGAAAAGCGTCAGCGCTCGGTTCCGGGCTCTTGATCGTGGCAGCAAATATCGTTTGCATCAGCGCGGTTGCCAGTGTTGCGTCTGCAAGTTGATCGGACTGTGCGATGACCTTCAAGGCAGGTGCAAGAACCGAAATTCCTCTTGGGCTATTGAGGTTTTCACCACGGTCCATGACGTGGATCACATCGGCCGCGTCGATATCACGGTCTTCCTCGATGCCAGCGTTTCGTACCCTGAAACGATACTTCAGCGCCCGACCATATGCATCATGGAAGATACCTTGCTCCAGTCCTTCAAATTCGTTGGACTTGCGCGGGCAGCGATGCGAGGCGATCAGGGACACCTTTGTCCCGGTCTCAATTCCCAGCCTGCGCTGCTCACTCAGGGGCAAGTTGTCGAGAACGCCAAACCCTTCACCGGTAACAAGGTCTGATCGAACGATTGCGTCGACCATCTCGGCAATGGTCGCCTTGCCAGCAAGGTCGCATTCCTTCGGGTTCCATGCCCAGCGCCGCCATTCTTCTTCGACATTGCGGCACCAAGCGGATGCTTCCTCTTCGCTGTAACCAAACTTAAGAAGCTTTGCGCGGCAATTGAGCTTCAACTCCTCGCCGATCGTGTCGCAGAGGATTTGCTGCACCACACCAGCAATCCAGCCGGAGTTTTGCAGAAAATCGGTAGCGAGAGCCGAAGCGCGTTCTGCAGATTCCCTGACATCGAGTTTCGCATCACGGGTAATCGCCCGCCGCATGCCAAGTATGCCGGCTCTATCACCTCGCAGATAGCGCATCACGGCTTTGCCGTGGCGCGCCTGCTGCTTGCCGCGAAAGCGGTCGATGAACCGGGCGATAGCGCTCATTGATAGGCGTTCCACTTTTTGCGGGGCCGAGGTTTCGGCTGGTCAGTGCCATCCCTCCGCACTGTCGGTGAGGGTGGCGGCTTCACGAACGGGTTTTGCTCTGCAACCTCGAAGAGATCGGCCGGCGGTTGATTGTCACCATGCAGATCACGGACGAGGTCAGCCCACCGGTCTGAGGTCAAACGGCGTTTGTTCTGCAGGTGCCAGGCGAGCGCAAAGGCATAAACGGTGGCGTCAAACCAGTCGTTCTTGCGACCTATAATCTTCATCCACTTCTTGCCGGCCTTGGGCTTGATCATTCGCCGGGCGCGACGATTGATGCTCGCCCTCGCCTCCTCCTCGGCGTCAACCAGCTTTTCGCCCGTCAACTCCATGGCGAATTCCTGATCGCAAAGATCGGGAGGAAGGTGGATCGTGTTGCGAGGCCACTGATCGTTTTCCTTCGATCGACCCTGCACCAAATTGGCCATGGCGGCAGTCACAGCCGTCTTCACGTCGTAAAGACCGACTGGGTAAAGCAGAACCTTCGACACCACGCGCTTGCGCTGGTCTTTGATATCCCTTTTCACGGGTGTCCCGAGCCAAGGCAAACCGACAGGCTCTCGACCATCGAGCGCATAGACATTGGCGCGACCGGAACAGAACCGGTAAACGCGGTCGGTTGCCCAACCAGAGTCTACGCCCGAAAGGTCGATCCCCTTTTCGCGGTGGCCGCTCTCGGTCGGGTATGTCCGGGACAACGCGTCGGAAAGGGCAATCCACGGTTCGTCATCCTTGTCGGGAGCGCCCTCAAACACCTCTCGATCGACGAGCTGTATCTGGTCGCGTGGGCCGATCGCATACGTGACCCACTTGATGCCGTAACCCTGAACGTCTGCAGCTGACACCAACAGCGCCGCCCAGGATGGCACGACGCCAGACGGAACCTGCCCAAGTTTTGCAGCCTCGACGATCTTTTCCCATTCGACGGTAACGCCAGCCGGATCGTATGGCCGCGCCAGATCCTGTTGGAAGAACGTTCGTTCCTTTGTCGTGTCCCCCTCGGCGTCAATCCACCTCTGCCAAATCTCAGACCACTTTTCGCGGGGCGCGTAAGCAGCCCATAGATCGTAACTCGGCTCCCAATCGCGGCACCTGCCCTCTTTTGGACGGCAATACCAAGTGTCGATTTCTGCCGCCGGAATGGCGAGCGGTACAGGATCCGCCCCTTCATGAACACGCCTGGCTATCCATTTCGCCCGACGCTGCATCTCCGGCTTGTGGCCATCGAGGATGACACCGTCGCAAGACATGCACCGCATGTGAACCGGCAGGCCGGCCTCGGCGTCCGGACCTCGCATATTGTCGAAGTCGAAGGCCTGAAACGTATCGCAGTGCGGGCACGGCACATAAAAGAACCGCTGGTCACCGCTCTCAAAATCATCCGAGATCGCACATTCGCCAGCCATGCCCGGCGTCGATCCCTGCCATTCCTTGGCAAGATCACCGTACATCTTCTGTCGAGCGCGTGCCTGATCGCGAGGTGAGCCGCGACCATCGACATCTTTCGGGTAGCCGGTCACCTCGTCCATTGCGAGGTACTTGATCGACACCATCTGCAGGCCTTTGGAGGAACCGGCATTGACGATTTGGCAGAAGCCACCAGCGTATCGCTTGAACGCCGTGGTCGATCCCTGTTCATCGCGGCTCGACACCGGCTTGACCTTATGCTCGATCCTCGGTGAGGCGTCGATCGTCGGCTGCAACTTGACCCGGTTGAACTTCGTCGCCTCGTCCAGTGTCGGGAGGATGATCATCATTGATCCAGGTGCCTGATCAACGATGAAGCAAAACCAGTTTTCCACCATCGTCGACTTACCGAGCTGAGCCGCCCAACGGCAGGTAACACGCCGCGCCGGATGATCCGGATGCAGGCAGTCCTGCGGCTCCCGCAAATACGGGACGCGATCGGTGAAGAAATCACCCGGCCATGGCGATCCAGATTCTGCCGAGACCTTGCGATAACGGTCAGCGTGCTCGCTGATCGTAAGGTCTTCGGCGGGCCGACTGGCGACGGCCATGCCGCGCAGGAGCGCCATCGCACCGTTCGGCAGATGCGGGAAACGCAGTCGCGTGTCGTGGATGGTCATTGCAGCAGCGATGATTGCTCTTCGTGTGTCGGATCGTCGTCACCGGCATCGTCCTGCCGGCGCATGGCATCCAGTTTTTCTAGGACCAACCGATTGAAAACGGCCAGTCCAGCCTTCGAGAAATTCTTCAGGGCCAAGCGAATGACCCGCTCTTCCCACCCGTATTTGAGCGAGAGCGTTTGCGCCTCGTTCTCGACCGCCCGTTCGAATGCGCTTTGCATCATGGCAACAGCATCGCGGCCCGCCTGGTCAACCTCTGCGTATGGCGTCAGCTCCTTGCGGCGTTCCGCAAGATCCATCTCGCGCATCTCAGCGTCCGCCTGCGCCTTACGAGCAGTGCCATCCGACTGAGATCCGGCAAACCGTCCTGCGGGAGATGTGCCGCGAGAGGTAGACGAGGCGACTGTGACGGTGGGAGCCGTGGTCCTGATCCTGATGTTCTCACCACGGTGAGCGACTAGTGCGACGAAGTCGACAAGGTTCGATTTCCCGTCAGGCTTCAGCGGCAATGCTTCGGCATGCTGCTTCAGGTATCGGGACAGCGTCGACCGATCGACACGGTCACCGGCATTCGTCAACCGGGACGCGGCTTCCGTGATCGAAATCCATTCCTCGTCCATCGTGCAAGGTCCCGTGCATCGTGTGCGTCAGCACGTGTATTCGTGTACCGCTTGCGAAGAGGCACACTGGTAAAATCCCGCAGTCGCGCGCTTCCGTTCCGGTCGAAAACCGGGGGTACGGTCCCTG
Source organism: Neorhizobium sp. LMR1-1-1.1 (assembly GCF_040675795.1). NCBI lineage: Bacteria > Pseudomonadati > Pseudomonadota > Alphaproteobacteria > Hyphomicrobiales > Rhizobiaceae > Neorhizobium > Neorhizobium sp. LMR1-1-1.1. The sequence goes on along the minus strand of NZ_JBEGHE010000047.1, from coordinate 252,558 downwards.
AATGGGGGGGTACCCCTACCCTCGGGGTCGAGGGGTCGGAGGGTCGAGGGCGACGGCGCAGCGTTGGCTGACCTCGCCTACCCGCTCGCATGCCTTCAGCTCAACAGCTTGGCAGCCAGCGCTTCAATCCTCTGCGGCAGCGTCGTTCTGACTTCGCCCTGGAAAGCCTGAGCCGTCATCCCTTTGATCATCTCGGCGGGAATGAACACACCGGATCGTGCAAAGGTGTAATGCCTGCCGCTACTGCGATTGCGGAACATGACGTGGCCGTTGAATGCTGGCACGTTCTTCCGGTTCGGGAATACCCCACCGCGCATGAAAGCGCCGGGATAGAGCGTTCGCTTACCGAAAGGCTTTGCCACGACGCCCGCCTCGGTCTCTCTCGGCTGGAGATATTTCAGCCTGACGTTCCCGCCTCTCGATCGAAGATCATAGGCCAGCTCACCGGTGAAGGCTCGCTTCGTCTGGACTGCCCTACGGATAACCGCGCGCTCCAGGCCTGTGGCATTGGTGAGTTCGCGGACAACTTTCGTTCGCGCCCTGTCACCCACCTGGTTCATCAGCCGAGGCAAGGCCTTGGGAAACTTTTCATTGAGATCGCGCAGTTGGCGCTCAAAACGCCTAATACCGCGAACATCATCCCATGTGACGACAAGGTCCATGCCTGCAGCCATCACGCAAATCCCAGAAATGCAAAACCCGCCGTGCGTTTCCGCCAGCGGGTCGATTTTGAACCTTTTTCAGTGTGGTTAAGATACGTCAATCAACTGCCGCAACGCAAGAGGGTCGACCGAAGATTTCACGAAACGTTTTCAAAGGCTTGCAAATCCGCATGCATTTTTCTCTGCCTCACCCATGGCTGCCTATCCGGGCGGAAGGGCTGCAACTCGAAGCGCTTGAGTTGCGCCGGGAGTGCTTCAGAGAGCGAGAACAGCGCATCCTGCCATAGCTGCCAGTCTAAACGAGCCTGTGCGACGCCGGTCACGACACGATCCATCTCGAATTTCCGGTAAGCTCCGGGCATAGGCCTGCCCTTCTTGCGATCATAACCGTCAGCTTCAAACTCGTAGACGCGATTGAGACTGTCCTTCCGCTTCTGCTTCACGAACCAAGCTGGCTTTCCCCGGCGCATCTGCGTCGTAACCACAGGCATCTCACCGGTGAAATTAGGACCACGGCCAAGGACAGCATGCCGAGTGACCAATGTCACGACATACCGGCCCTGAGAACTAACCGCCCGGAACAAATCAGCCGCGATATCCGCCTCTGCCGCCAAGAGCGCCTGTCCGATCTCATCGAACTCGCCGGCCCAATCCAGAAACGGGTTCCAGCCAGCCGGGATATCGAAGTTCCCTCGCGCAGCAAGCTCCTGCACGGCCTCACCGACGACAAGCGCATCATGGTGAGGCGCGGTCGTCATGACGAAATCAGGAACAACGCCGTAGCAGTTCGGCGACCGGTCCACGATCTGGCCGAGAATGGCAGCCTCAGACATCATGCTCCAGGCGCTGCTGAACCCTTGGCCCAGAGCTTCCTCAACGCCGACCTTTGGCAGTTCCTGCGTGAAGGCCCAGTTCAAAAGCTCTTCAATCGACTTTTTCATGACAATCCCCATTCAGCGATAGTTTGCGATAGTTCTGCGATAGTTGTTGCGATAGTTTTTATTAATGTTTTCAGTCACTTCGATAGTTGCGATAGTTTTCCCTATTACATGAGGGATTTTTTAATCCCCCTTCCCCCGCTTTTTTCATGCATATAGCGCGCGAAAACTATCGCAACTATCGCAAGTCATTGATTTCATTCACCCCAAACCCCACCCCAACTGTCGCAAAACTGCCGCTAAAACTATCGCAACTGTCGCAAAATTCTCGCCAGTTCAGAGGCCCGCGGCGATAGCGGGTGGGGTTGCGGGGATCACGGGAAGTCATCAGGAAACGGCTCATCGGACGCAAAGCGGCCCGCAGGCGGCTCTGCCGCTTGTCCGGACGCATCAGGCACATCTCGCAGGCGGATGCCGTTGTAGAAGTGCAGACGCTGGCTGGTGTCCTTCTTGAACTTCTTGCCCATCGCGCGCCCGAAGACCGTCACGTTGATCGGCTTGCCGCCCTCGTCCTCGGTAAAGCGGCAATAAGCGGAATAGAGGTATTTTGCCTGTAACGGCTCCGCGTTTTCGTCGCGCACAATACATCGAGCAACGAAAGCCGACGTTCGGTCCATGTCGTCACGATAATCCTGAGTGGCGCTGCGCACAGCATCAGGAATGACTAACCCTTCTTTGAGGTAGATCTTAACTCCCTCGATCAACCAGTTGAGGATGCCGGGATATTCCTCGCGGAAATAGCCGATCATGTCCTCGAATTCGCGCCTCTCCTCGACCGGAACTTTCACGGGCCAATGAATGACCGCCATGCGTCGCCAAATACCATCGTCATTCCCGGTGATCTTGGGATAGCCGTTTCCGCTCATCATGACGACGAAGATCGGATCGAAATCCATGTATCCTGCGAAAAGGTCGCGCGCCGTGATCGTCTCGCCGCCGGTCAGCTCCTTGACAAGGTTCTCTTTCAGGTCCTCGCCTTCAGGAAGCTCCTTCACGCGTAACAGCCGCCGTCCGAGCAACCGGGCAAGGTCCGGTGAGGCCCCACCTGATGATCCGCTCTCGCCTATAAGACTGGTTGCCGGAAGCGTCACGGCCACCTCGCCGAGGATCCTGCAGATCGTCTCCATGTAGACGGATTTGCCGTTGGCACCATCACCATAGTGGAAGAACAGATATTGCACCGTGATCCCGACCAGGCCGAGGCCTGACGACACCTGCACCAAGCGGCGGACATCCTTGTCCGGCAGCATGTTTTCGAGAAAGCGAAGCCAGCGCGGGCATTTTGCACGAGGATTGTAATCCACCGGCGCGACATGCGTGATCAGGTCTGCACGTTTGTGGCCGCGAGAGGCTTTCAGGTTTGCTTCCACGCAGATATCTATGGTTTCCGGTACGTTCGGTGTCTCCTCCCGGCTTACAAATTTCGGGTTATCCCGTCGCTCCATCTTCCGCTCGAATGACAGCGTTGCATTGCCTGTGGCAAACTTCATCCGGTCCGAATTGAAATCATCCGGCGACCGGATCACATGCGGCGCGGCACAAGCGAGCGCCGCATTCATTCGAGCGATGTTCTTCGAGGACACGCCATGGTCCAGGCGGCGCTTCACGCGTTTGCCGAAGGCTTCCAGCGCCTTTTCCCGTGCGGCGATCAGCCGGCGCTTGGCGACATCGATCTCCTCGCCACGTTCATCGGCTTCCGCCGCAAGCTTTCCGGCATCAATATGCGACTGCTCGTCCTTGGTCGGCTTAATGTACAGCCGCTCAAGCATGATCCGGTCGCCGAGTTGCTGAGCGATCGCCAGCGCCTTCGGCCCACCATTGCTGATATCCCAATGAGTGCCGGTCCAGACGGCGAAGAGAGCTGCTTTCGCCTTTTCCTGAGAAACCACAAGCAGATCCTGACCGAAATGCTTCAGCAATCGCTTGCCATTGTCCGTGTCGGAATGGTCGAGACCGGCGCAGAATTCGAGGATCTGCTTGGCTTCCTCACCATCTGGCGGCTGAACATTCCCGTCGTCGACAGTTGAGCCGTCATCGTCGTGCGAGGGTGGGGTTTCGGGGTCATCAAGGCCACGCTGAAGCATAGCTTCCTGCATGATCTGCTTCAGCCCGTCGGGCATTTCTGTCGATAATGTCTGCTGCACTGTAAGTCTCTATCCCCGTTGTCCTGCAAAAAATCCCGCCCAGTCGGCACCTGGCGGCGGCCACCAGATGCCGATCGAGCGACCGTCGCGCGTCGCCCGGGCCTTTGCGCGCGCCATGGCATTGGCCGTAAAAAAGAAATCGCTGTCGCCATCGGCGAGCAGAACGAGGGCGTCGACATGGCCCGGTATCGCCACCGCATCGACATCTCCTGCCTTAGGAACAGGCCCCGGCACCATGACGCGCCGTGGACGGCCATTGCGGTCAGGCTTCACCTGATCAGGATGCGCGATCATCTTTTCGGCCTTGCCGGAAAGATTGCCGAGATCGCCGCCGGCGAAATAGAACGTATCCTCGCGGAACCCCTCGAAGCCTGCCATCGCTGCCACGTTCTCGATTCCTTCAGCACCGACCCAGCGTGCGGCCGCGAGGTCGCCAAGCACCGGAATGAGCGATCCAACCTTGGTGCCGCGCATCTTCTTTGTCGGATAAGCGACACCCTTCTCGTCCTTGCCGAGATCTGGCCGGAACTTCGGGCTGCAGCGCAAATCGATCCAGGTCTGGTGACAACCGGTCACCTGACCTTCAAGATTGATGAAAGGAGCAACCATGGCATAACCCACATATATCTCGGTCTGGTGACCACGATCGTCCTGCTTGTCGCTCCAATAGGTCAGTCTGGGATTGAAGCGGATATTGGAAAACATCGCGTCCGGCATGCGATAGCCGGTCCGGCGGCGTAGATACTCTCTCAGGTCATGATCGCCGTCAGCAGGAGCCTCACTTGCATTGAAATAAATGCCCCGTGCCTTCATCACGGCACGCTCGCGAAAAGCGTTTTGGTCCCGCTCTTCCTTTTCACGGTCGCGCTCGGCCGCTTCCAGCGCCGCCGTCATCCGCGCCTCGCGCGCTGCCCGCTTCTCATCGGTTTCGCCGGCGGCATCATCCGGTATGCTTTCATTCAGCAGAAGGGCGGACGCCTCCAGCAGTTCCGCACGGTCATGCAGGTCAAAGCCCCGCACATGCGCGACAAGCCCCAGGCCGTTTTTGCCGCCACCGCAATTCCGGCAATTCCACACGCCCTTGGTGGGGTTGACCGCAAAACGGTCTTTGCCGCCGCAGCGCGGGCACGGCATGCCGGCATCGAGTATCTTCGGCAGCTTCAGGCCAAGGGTTTTCGCAGCGCTCTTGACCGAGACCAGTGATGCTCGCTTGATGAAGTCGGAAACAACCTCGCTCATCGAACTTCCTCGCCGCAGGCCGCGCAATAAAATCGCTGGCCTTTGATCACCCAGCCGAACATGCGGGCGAAGAGGCTGCGATTGGAACCGCAAAAGCAGAGTTGCTTCGGGCATGTGTGGCAAGTCAGGATCATGGATGCGCGCTCCTGAATTCGAAGCCACGCGCCTCACTGGCGACAGAAAAGGTACCGCGCAAATCGGCGAGATCGCGTTCGTTCGCAATCCTCAACTGCCCCTTTGCAGTGAGCGCGTGTAGTACGAGGTCGAGATCTTCGGGCCAGCGAAAACGGTCCTGCGCGATGAACGGCGTGCCACGGGACCACCCACGCAGGTGGTAAGGGTTCGAGATGAAGCGCATGCGCTCGGATTTTCCAAAATCCAGACCGAATTCCTTGGCAGTCGCGTGGCACAGGAGCGCTGTCGGCGCAATGATCAGCAAAAGCTTCGACTTTTCCCTCATGACGCAAGCGCCTCGAGCGCGTCGTAAGCTGGCTCCGGAATACGGTAGGAGTGGCACTGCTGGGCGCAGCGGGCCATATCAGGGCGGAGGTTCCGCTCGTCGTCGGTCTGACGAAGCCGCTCCTGAATGAGCAACGCCATCTCGGTGCGCGTATGCGGCTGCATCTGCTCAAACTCTTTACGCGTCATCTCAAAATCACCGAAGGCGTGGAAACCCATCGTCAGCTCCATCTCGATTTGGTGGGAAATTTCTTGATTGTCGCGCTCTCGCTTGCGCGCTGTGCGGCCTGCGCCTGCACGAGCTCGTCGAACGTAATCACACCCTCCTGATCCGACATCTCCGCGAGCGCCTGCCGCAGGATCTCGCGTTCGGCCGCGTCACGCTTGTCAAGCCAGTCCGTGACACGGTCGAAATGCCGGCCGAAATCATCATCGAGCTTGACGGCCTGCCGCCGTTCCCGCCAGGTGATCTCCGCCAGCGAGACGACGCCTCGCTTCTGAGACCAGAAAGCCATGCAGGGCGTGCCATCTTCGAGCTTGGCAATCGTCTGCCAGTCGGTCATCACCAGAACCCAGCCCGGCAGCTGCGAAATCGCCATGCCGAAGATGGCTGGCGCGGCACGCTCTGGGCAGTCAGTGACGATGACGAGGCGGATCGGCTGGCTCACTCTGCAGCCTCCAGCAGATCGAACAGCGTCGGCATCGACATTTCGCGTGCAGCCGCTTCGACATATTTGCAGCCATCGAGGAAATAGGCCGGGTTGAGTTCGACGGCCCTGCCCTTGCGGCCGAGCTTCATGGCCCGGAAGGGTACGGTCATAAGCCCACCGAACGGGTCGAAGACGGTTTCCCCCTTCTCCGAATATCGGGCGATGCAGCGGTCGACGATATCGAACTGCAGGGGGCAAAGGTGCATTTCGCGACCCTGCTGCGCCTGGAGCGTGTTCATCGACAACATGCGTGTCACGTCCGTCCAGACATCGTCATGCTTGGAATGCGGCGGCAAAAGCATGAAGGTCGACGGCAACATGCCTCGCTCTTCCAGCGCCTCTGCAATCTTCACATGGTGCTCAAAATCATAGACTGCATCGAGGCTGTAAGCCTTCCACAGTTTGAAGATCTGATGAGCCTCAAGCCCCAAAAGCTCATCGGGCCGAAGCTGGCGATTGCCGGATGACGGCATGTAGGCATGCGCATCAAGCTGCCAGCGAGCGCGGGAATAGCCGTCGTCGTTGGTCCAGCCGGAATTCGGGCCGGATACCCATTCCTTCTTGTCCTTCTTCACCGGCTTGTCAGCATAACCATTCGAGGCATCGGAAGGCGGCTTGCGGAAGATCAGAAGATATTCCGGCAGGCCGTCACCCATGCGGCTGCCGTCCTTGCACTGCTCGGACCAGCCGAGCCGATAGGTCTGGTTGTTTTCCCGCACCACATCGGTGGTCACCGGCTTGCGCGAGATGAAGGCAAACCCATGCTTGCGGAAAGCCACCGTGCAGTCATCAGCGAAAGGATAGACGGTCTGGAAGCCGAGGCCGGTCATACCGCCCGGCACGATCCGGTCTTTCACATGTATGACAGCAACCCGGCCCGGCGCCAAAACGCGGTAGAGTTCGGGGATCAGGAAATCCATCTGTTGCCAGAAATGGCCGTTATCGTCCGTGTGTCCGAAATCAGCGTAGTTCGGCGAATATTCGTACTGGGTTGAGAACGGGATCGAGGTGACGATCAGATCAACACTGTTCTCAGCCATCGACCGGCATTCCGGCACGCAGTCGTTGTTGACCAGGCAATAGCCCTCTCCCGTCACTTCGATGCGCTCGACGCCCATGGCGCGCTGTAGGCTCGATGCCATGGCAGCAGCCGAAAGGCCGTATTCCTTGATGATGTCGGTCATGATGGCTCTCTGCTCGATATGGCGCCGCCATTTGGCCTGCAGGCTGTCTCGCACCGGCCGCTCGGCTTCGGTGTAGATCAGGTCGAGACGCACCTTGTGCGTCTGCAGGAACCGCTGGATGCGGTGCACGGCCTGGATGAAATCGTTGAATTTGAAGCCGATCCCGAGGAAAATCGCCCACCAGCAATGCCGCTGGAAATTGCAGCCTGACCCCATAATCGAGGCCTTGCCGGCAAGCTCCCGGATACGGCCATCGGAAAAGTCGATGATCGCCTGCTCACGCTGGTCGAGGTCCTGCGAACCATAGACGGTCACAACGCTGCGGATCGCCGCTTCAATCGCATGCCGCTCGGCTTCCAGATCGTGCCAGATCAGCCGATGAGCATCGGGATCCTCGGCACGGATTTCCATCATCTTGGCGACGCGAGCCGGCAGGCTCTCACGCTTCTCGCGAGCGGTATCTGAAAGCGACGCGGCCGCGTTGCGCAGCAACCGGCCCTGTCCGTTCTTCTCTTCACCTGCAGAGGCGTGATCGGCCGGGATTTCATGCCAGTTGATTTCCATCTCCGGCAGGTCATAACCCTCATCGGAAAAGCCGATATCGGACGGCTTTTCGACGAACAGACCCCAACTCGCAACCCACAGCCAGAACTCACGCTGCTTGTGCGGATGGATGGTCAGGCTGTCCGCCTTTTCCGAATTGCGCTTGAAGAACCGCGTCTTCGCCTGACCGATGTCCATCACCTCGAGGAACGCGGAATAGGCCAGAAGCTCGATAAACTCGTTCGGGCTCGGAGTGGCAGTCGCCACGAACTTGAACCGCACGCCCTCGAACAAGCGCATGAACTCGCGAAACGTCTTCGATCCACCTAAGCCGCGCAGGCATGAAGCCTCGTCTAGGCTCGCCACACCGAAATCGCGCGGATCGAGCTTGCCGTCGCGCACGGTCTCGTAGTTCGAAAGATAGATGCCGGTCTCGCCCGCCTCGCGGATCGAGCGGATAAACGTAACCGAAGGCACGCGCTCCGGATGGCCTTTCTGCCAGGCCGCAAGTTCTGCTCGCTGCGCATCTGTAATCTTCGGATGATCACCGGTCGCCAGCATTTGGCAATCGCGGCGGAATTCCTGCCGCACACCGAGTGGAATAACGATCAGGCCGCGTCCGCCGAAGCGAGCGAGCACGATGCGCACCAGTTCGATCTGGATGACGGTCTTTCCAAGCCCGAAGGCTGCAAAGATGGCGCGGCGGCCGCCGGCGCAAGCCCAAATGATGATCGCTCGATGATGCGGCAGCATGATCGGATTGATTTCGTAATCGGCGACTGTGAAGCCACCCTCGGGCGCCATCTGGATCTTGTTCGCAAGAAAGCTCTGGTAATCCATCAGGACGCCTCCGCCTGGTTACGCACGAGCTTCCAGCCGCGGCCCCAAATGGTTTCGATCGCGAAACCGTGAGGCGCTATCTTCTGGCGCAGGTGAGACATGAAGACGTCGAGAATATTGTAGCTACAGGGAGCGGCGCGACGATCGGCATAGAGCAGTCCACGAAGCTGGGCGCGGTTTGTGATCTCGCCCAGGCACAGATGACGAAAGATCGCCAGCTCCGACGGCGTAAGATGGCAGCCGGCCGGCGCGGAAATACCTGGGTTGAGAGCTTCTTCAAGCTGCCGCACCTTCTCGCGCAGCGTCGCGTTCTCATCGCGAAGTCGGGCGTTGATATCCATCAGCGGCCACCGCACCGTTTCGCGCCTGCATTCCTGACATGAGCTGCAGATTCGATGACGGCCATGGCGATCACATCCTCGATCGTGCCGTATTCGGTGACCGGGCCATGATCGCTGTCGACCACGTGAATGACCGTGACATCTGCCATGTTGTTTGCCGGATCGGGGTCGACAGGGCCGCGCTGCAGGTTCTGCACCGGATCACTCCCCAACGATCTTGAGCGGCGGCGAGTTATCGCCACCCTTCGCGATCACCTCGGCGTAACGGCTCATCTGCTCGGTAGATTCGTCGATTAGCTTCTGCAGATCTCTCATGCCCTGCCGAGCCTCTGCGACCGTCACCTTCAGATCGGAATAGGCGACCGACGCATTTCGCTGGTACTCGTTGGCGGCAGCGCCGATATCGAGCGAGCCGCGCAGGAGGCAGGTTCCGTCGCCCTGTATCTGTTCGGGGTCGGTAAGCTTGCAGCCGTGGAGACCGGCCATCACACGGGTGACGCAGGGATCGCCGCATTCGGCTTCGAGGCGCAGCACCGCCGGAAGAGGCAGAAGCTCGGTATCGCTATCAGCGTGGCACCGCCCAACCTGACTTTTAGACAGGGAGCAGATGACAGCCGCATCCTCGATGCCGCCGTTTTTCTTGATCAGCAGGCGGTTCGCGGCCTTCAGCTTGTGAAACCAGGCGTTGGTCAATGCTTCCTGCATAGCCTTCTCCAGACAATAGATTTCCCGCGCCGGGAAATTGCCCGCGCGTTTCCCATGGTGGGAAAGGTTCAAGTTTGAGAGTGTCAGCGCATCAGATCACGGCGGACCGCAGCACATGACAGGCGGCTCCAGTCCGCCACCAACAACGATGCGCCGATAGGCTGCTTCGAGACGAGAGGCACAGTTATGACCGATACCACCCTGAATTCGATGATCGCCGGCTTCACCGTGCTGGAGCAGATCGTCATCGACCTGACCCACCTTGTGAGCAGCGAGTTTCACGATGAGCGCAACGTTCGCGCCGGCATCGTCGACCACGTCCGGTTTCGCCTGGAAAGCCTGCAGAGGATCCCCAGCCGGGAAACGCAGTCCCTCGCCTGCATGGCGCTGGAGCATCTCGACCGGCTGGAGCCGCGAATTATGGGAGAGGATGTGAATGAAATTCTGCAATAGGAGCCTCATTCGGCAGCCTCCTTACTCTGCTCGGCTTCAATCCAATCCATAACCCTCTGGTAGGTTTTGATATTGAAGCCGGAGCCATTTCGAACACGAGCAAGGAATTTGCTGTCTCCCACCGAAGCGATACCAATGGCGGAGAGGCTCATCCCTGTGGCGGACGAAAAGTCCTCCGCAACCCGGATAAGGCTTGTCCTCACGTCGCTTTCGGAGATCACAAACTTTTTCATGCGGCTTTTATTCGGGATTTTTCCCGATTAGTCAAGGGACAATTCCCGATGGACGCGATATTTCCCGAAGTGGCAAAATTAGCCATGGAAACATCCCTACAAAAACGCTTAAAACTCCGAATGGACATGCTTGGCCTGAACGCCTATCAGACGGCCAAGAAGGCAGGTCTCGGCGACAGCTTTGTTCGTGACATCCTAAGGGGAAAGACCCGTAGCCCGAACGCCGAGAACTTGGCGAAGCTCGCGGTCGCCCTGGAAACCACGACAGACTGGTTCTACGGCCAAAGCGATGACGACAAGCCCTTGAAACGGGTCAAGTCGGTCGGAGGGCTCGACGTGGTTGGCAAAATACAGGCTGGAAACTGGGTCGACAGAAGCATCATCGACGATGATGTGGAGCGCGAAATCATTCCAGTCGCTCGCGACCCACGCTTTCCACACGCGCGGCAGTACGCTCTGGCCGTAATGGGAGACTCTATGGACAAAGAATTCCCCGAAGGAAGCTACGTCACCTGCGTTGATATGATCGACAGCGGGATGTCGCTAAAAGACGGCATGTTCGTGCATGTCGAGCGGCACAATGGCCCACTCGTCGAGATGACCTTGAAGGCTGTCGAACGCATTGACGGCATCCAGATGTTGGTCCCAAAAAGCTCTAATCCTCGTCATCAGCCCATCAAGCCGGAAGGTGATGACGGAACAGAGATCATCGTCAAAGGGCTGGTGACAGGGACCTACCGCCGAACGCTCTTCTGATTCGAAGAGCGAAGACGCAATTTCGGGATTTTTCCCAAAACACTATTGACGTCGGGATTTTTCCCGAATAACTTTCGCTGCATCCCGAAATGGAGATGCAGCGATGATCCGCTTCCAAAAAATTGAGATTGCCCCCAAGGCACCCGCGCCATGCTTTCGCTCGATCGCCGAGCGCATGGCCGATGACATGCGCGAACTGGCCTTCGCTGGCCAGAACGTATCGCCCGAGACGCTGGCAGCGCGCGGCTATTCCGCCGATGTCGTCAAGCGCATTGGCCCGAAGGCCGTGGCAATGGCCCGCCGCCAGTCGACGCGCCAGATTGCGGAGGCCTGATCTATGGCAACCGCTGTCATCACCGCCCTCAACCCACATCTTCAGGCCCGTCTGCTGCGTATTGAAGCCGATCCGCAGCTGAAATCGCGGATCGTCGAGTGCGTTGCCACCTACAACCGGGCACTTGCCTATGTCATGTCGGCGAGCGTCGTTTTCGCGATCGCCTTCTATGCCGCAACGAAGGTGTGATCCGTTGAACGCACCGGCCGTCATCAATCCTCTTGCCGCCGAACCGGTCTGGAGCTTCAACTCCGACGGTACGGTCTTCGATCTCGCCTCCCCGGCGGCCATAAGCGTCTGCTTCGTCGAAATGGCGAAGGCGCTTGCCGGTATCCGTCGCTTCAATGGGCGAGGCATCCCGGTCGCGCAGCACTCCGTTATGGGCGCGAAGGCGATCCTGAACGAGCGCGGCACGGCAATGGAAGCAGCGCTATTCCTGCTCCATGACGGGCATGAATGGGCCGTCGGCGACATCATCCGACCGACGCAAAAGCTCCTGTCCTGCAGCCTGGCGCATGCCTATGGCCGCCAGCACGCCGACACGATCGATTTCGCGATCGCCGCACTCAAGGCAGCATGGGATACGGCGATCTATAGTGCCGCCAAGCTGCCGCTTCCCGAGTTCTGGACAGCGCGCCAGAAGCGCGTCGTCAAGGACATGGACGATCGCATGTGTCGCGCCGAAGCTATCGACCTGTTCGGGCAGCGCGCCGCCTCGCAATTTCCTCACTCCGAACGTCCAAAGACCGTCGGCTCGATCCGCATCTGGGGACCGGCCAAGGCCGAGGAAGAGTTTGCCGGCCTGCTGCATCAGCTGGCCGGGGCGGAGACCATCGCACGTCATTCCGCCCTTGCGGCGATCAACCGGGGAGCCCGCGCATGAACCTCGATTTTCTCTCCAGGCTCAACAGCCTGCGTGTCGCCCTCGATGCGCTCGAAGTCAAACTCCCCCTGAGGGTCGCCACCAACGATGTCGGCTGCGTGCAGGACGCGGATGGTGAAGACGTGTTCGTCGTCGACGTCAACAATGAACGCGACGACGAGCAGGTGAAGGCTATCAGCACCATCATCGTGACGCTGGTCAACGCCGCCGCAGGTGTGGCGCCCAGCGCGGAAACCGTTCCTGCCGAAAGGAAGGTGGCGTGATGAGCGGCTTCAATTTCCGCGTCCACTTCGAGGACGGTCACAAGCTCAACATCCATGCGAAGGACAGCAGCGAGGCGACGAAGATCGCCAAGCGCAAGTACGACGGCATCATCACGAAGGTGAAGCTCATCCGCGAAAAGGTGGCTGCCTGATGGAAGTTCATGTCACCCCGATCAAGACCTTCGCCCTTTCCGGCAGAAAGCTTTGCCTGACCGATGAAGGTGGCACGCTGACGGGCGGTGTTCGCAAGGATTACAGCCCGCTGGAGCGGACCTTCTCGTCAGGCGCGGTCACCCTGATGGACGCAGACGGTGGAACCGCTGTCGACCCCGTCAACCTCGCGGCCGTGCTCGATTTCTGCGAGCGCATCGTCGAGGGCGACCAGAGGGCCATGACCCAGCCGGGTGCAGGCCTGATGCTGGCCTCCGCCTTCATCGCCATCGTTCTGACCTGGCCGGTTCCCTCCGAGCCTTCATCGACGGAGGCTGCGTAATGGCCGGCTCAGTTAACAAGGTCATTCTGCTCGGTCACTGTGGTGCCGACCCCGAAATCCGCCGAACCCAGGACGGCCGGCCGATCGCCACCATTCGCCTCGCGACGTCCGAGACCTGGCGCGACAAGAACAGCGGAGAGCGCCGGGAAAAGACCGAATGGCACTCGATCGTCATCTTCAATGAAGGCCTTTGCAAGGTCGTCGAGCAGTACGTGAAGAAAGGCTCGAAGATCTATGTCGAGGGTCAACTTCAGACCCGCAAGTGGCAGGACACCAACGGCAACGATCGGTACTCGACCGAGATCGTCCTGCAGGCCTTCAACGGCACGCTGACACTGCTCGATCGAGCCCAAGGCTCAGGCTACCAGCAGGGCGGCAATGGCGCCGAAGATTACGGCTACGACCCGGAACGCGCCGCCGGCGCATCCTCCAGCACGCAACGATCATCGTCCTCCGGCCGCTCGCCGGATCTTGATGACGACATTCCTTTTTAACGGAGAGAGAAGATGAAACTCATTCGAGACGTGCAGTCCCTCATGGGAATGCTGGAGGGCGGCGAGCTCAACGACGAAGCCTCTGCCATGCTTCAGGACATGCTCGCGAAGCTGCTCGAGCTGTCCAACGACCGCCCTAAGACGACATTCAAAGGCAAGATGAAGCTGACGATCAAGCTGGCCGTAAAGGACGGCATGGTCGAGATCGACGCAGAGCTTGCCCCTCCGGAAATGCCGAAGCTGCCGCGCAAGACCTCGGTCTACTGGGTCGTCGAAGGCGGCCGCCTGTCGACCGAGCATCCCCAGCAAAACGACATGTTCGGCGGTCCGCGCGAGATCGATCGCAACCGCTCCACCCTCACCTCCTGATCACTCTCCAGCCTGAAGGATTATCCGTATGGATCAGCTATCCGAAACTGCCGTGAAGGCTATTGCCGACCTCGCCCACCAGGCCGACGTCGTCACCATCAACATCGATCCGCCGGAAGTTCCCGGCCTTCCGAAGTCTATTCCGATCCTTCTCGATTCTACCAACGGCCAGGCGCGCAGCGTCAAGTCTCTGTTTGATGAATGGAGACAGAAGCCGGACCGCAAGGTCGGAACCGCTGTCGTCAACACGCTCGAAAGCTTCATCGATCTCGTCGACCGGCATAAGACCGAGCACAGCGCGATCTTTGCCGACATCGACTGGAAGAAGCCATCCCTGACCGGCGTGATCGACTATCATGACAACGTAAGCGGCGGCCCGGCAAACAACGGCAAACATCGGGTGCACTACCCGTTCCCGCTTTCTGAAGAGTGGCAGACGTGGGTGAAGTTCAACGGCGAGCCGATGGGTCAGGCAGAATTCGCCGAGTTTATCGAAGACCGTATCGCGGAACTAGCCACCCCCCACGAGGCCGAGGCTGTGGACTGGCAGGAAAAGCTCGGCGGCCGTGTCGCTCACCCCAACGAGATCTTCACCTTGTCCCGCGGGCTTAAGGTCAACGCGGAAACCCGCGTGGTCAACCAGGTGACCCTCGCTTCTGGCGAGGCTCAGATCACATTCGAGGAAGAGCACAGGGACCAGAACGGCCAGAAGCTGAACGTTCCGAGCCTTTTCATCATCAGACTGCCGCCGTTCTTCCGCGGCGAGGCCGTCCGCATCCCCGTTCGTCTCCGGTACCGCGTCAAGGCTGGCGCCCTCGTCTGGTTCTACCAGCTCTACCGACCGGATCAGTACATCACCGAGGAAGTTGAGCGCTCGCTTTCGCGCGCAGAAGCCGCAACCGAACTGCCTGCCTTCCAGGGCAAGCCGGAAATGCAGGCCTGAAACCCACTCAGGCGGCGCCCGTCGCGCCGCCTACCACCTCACCGGGGATTGCCATGTTCACCGCCAAGAAATCTGCCATTGCCGATGCCCTCAAGCTGGTGAGCGACGTTGTCGAGCGCCGCAACACAATCCCTATTCTGTCGAATGTTCTAATCGAGAATGCCGGCGGGCAGTTATCCGCACGCGTCAGCGATCTAGACACCGAAGCAACCATCCCATTGCGCGCCGAAGTAATGCCCACATTCAAACCGTTCACGGTGCAGGCTCATCTTCTGAGCGACATCATCAGAAAGCTTCCTGATGGCGTCGATGTCGTCGTAACCGAGGAAGACGACGCACTGAACGCCGTCACGGTGAAGGCTGGTCGTTCGAAGTTCCGGCTTCAGGTCCTGCCCGCCTCCGACTTTCCATCCATGGCTATGGGGGATCTTCCTTTCGTGCTGGAGCTGCCCGCTCAGGCACTCGCAAAGGCCATGGCATCGGTCAGCTTTGCCATCTCGACGGAAGAGACTCGTTACTACCTGAACGGAATCTATTTCCATCCTGCCGAGACCGGCATCAAGCTGGTTGCCACCGACGGGCATCGCCTTTCAAAGCAGTTCGTCCGGGCCGAAGACGTGCCGCAGGACATGCCTGGCATCATCGTGCCGAAGAAGACTGTCGAGACAGTGATGAAGCACCTGCCGAAGGACGGCAATGTCATGCTTCAGGTGTCCGACGCCAAGATCCGCCTGATCATTGGCGACATGGTTCTGTTGTCGAAGCTAATCGACGGCACCTTCCCCGAATATCAGCGCGTCATCCCGTCACACGATCGTTCGATCGAGCTTGAGGCCAAGCCTTTCTCGGCCGCGCTCGGACGCGTGACGACGGTCTCTTCGAAAGGCAGCGGCGTCAAGTTGCGCTTCGCAGAGGGCACTCTGAAGCTCACCGTAAACAATCCTGATGCCGGCAACGCCGAAGACGAGGTCGCCTTCGAGGGCGATGTCGAGATGGAGACCGGTTTCAACGGTCGCTACATGGCCGAAGCCCTCGACCGGCTTGGCGAAGGCACGATCCGGATGATGCTCGGCGAACCGGGATCACCCGCCGTGATGGCTGCCGACGGCGACCACGCCGAAAACCTCATCGTCCTGATGCCGATGCGTGTGTGAGGAGAGACGATATGTTGAAAGCAGCCAAGACTGTTGCGGCCAGGCGCGCCGACACCCTTTCGGTTTCCGATGCATTGCATGGACCATTCTCGGTCGAGGACTATCGTAACGTTCTCGCTGAGGCGAAAGACTACATCAGGTTCATCAATGCCTCCGACTACAGTGTCGTAGTGAGCCACATTGATCTGATCCTGTCCGCACCGCCTATTTTTTTGCCGTCCGACCCATCACCCTCGCAGCATTTGCGGGGCGACCCACTTCGAAAAGCGTTGGAGGAAATAGCCAGTTTTAGAGAGAAGGATGGTTCAGACATCGCAACCATCGAGTGGAACCGCGCTGGATGCTATGCGCGTGAAGTCGCAGAACGCGCCCTCGCATCTCCGTCCTCACCACAATCGAAACCGGAAGTCTGGCGGGACGGGCTTGGCCGCATAACGCCTAAGCCAGAACACGCCGACGCCGTGTTGGAGGATCTGGGTTACGATCCGACGCCCTCACCACAAGTGCCGGCGTTCTACGTCTCGCGCATGCCCGACTTTAAGAACGGCCCTGCCGAAGGCCTGGCGGCGTTGCAGAACCCTTCGCGGCTCGGATCTTTTCCGGCCTATGCCGCGCCCCAGCAACAAACGGACGGCCTGCCTCAGGACGTGATCAACCTTGTCATCGCGGCTCGTGAGTTCTGGGAACTTGCGATGGACGATAGCGACGAGAGTGCCTCGCTCGATGCTGCGCTGGAGGCCTTCTCCAGCCGCGTCCCTTACGACAACGAACCGGACGTGGTTCCATCGACCTCACCACATTTGCGGGGCGAAGAATGATCCGCGTCCTCGATCTTTTCAGCGCCGCGGCGGGCGGATGGTCGCTCGGTATGCATCGGGCAGGCTTCACCACTATGGCCGCTTGCGAGTTCGTCGAATGGCGGCGCGCCCTCTATTCCCAGAACAACCCGGGAGTGCCGGTTTACGATGATGTCCGAACCCTTTCAGCAGATCGACTTATTCGGGACGGTCACGGCCTTCCCGACGCCATCGTCGGAAGCCCGCCGTGCCAAGACATCAGCAGCGCCAACACCAAGGGCAAAGGCGTCGAAGGCGAGCGCAGCGGCCTCTACTTCGATGCGGTCCGCCTCGTCGGAGAATGCCGCCCTCGTTGGTTCGCTTTTGAAAACAGCTCTAATCTCCGAACTCGGGGAGCTGACGCCGTCCTCGCTGCGCTGGAAGCACTCGGCTACGCCTGCTGGACGTTCGTGGTTCGTGCTGGAGACGTTGGAGCCAACCACGAGCGCCCCAGGAGCTGGATCATCGGATGCGACCTCGATCAAGTTGCCGACGCCAATCGCGGGCAACAGTGGCGGCAACAAGGGCGGTGGAGCAGGCAGGGTTGGGCCGTATCGCCCGACCACCAAGACCATGATCCGGCAGAGCATGCTGCCGACCCCTATGGCGTCGGACGGGATGAAAGACGGAGCCGGCGGCGGGGCGGGATCGACCTATCCATTCCGCATGATACTTGCCGAAACCCTTCCGACCCCGACCAAGCGGGACAAGCGGATGGATGCATGGTCGCCAGCTTACGACAAGCGCAAATCACCCACGATGGACGCGGTGCTGGATGGGGCGATGACGGATCGAGCGTCCGACAAATGGCAGTATGCCCGGGAGATCGCGGCAACCCTGCAGAGTGGCGGGCTGACTGGTCAATCGATGAGCTTGCCGGTCACCTACAACTGGATGATGGGCTTTCCGCCTGGGTGGCTGGCACGCGCATTGCGCTCGGCACTCCAAAAGGGACTTCTGCAGCAAGTCTCATCGTCGAAGCGTTCGGAGACGCCGTCGTCCCGCAAATCCCCGAAGCAATAGGGCTGGCGATCCTCCGCACGGAGCGCGCCCTGGCCGAAGTCTATGGAAGGATCGCAGCATGACCGACAACCAGAACCCCGCCCGCCAGACGAGGGAGGTGGGGTCGACGCTATCGCTTTGGTCCGGTTGGGACCAAAGCAATCTGCCGTGGTCTCAGGCGAAGCACCAGGACGAGGTTTGCCGTGCCGTGTTCGGGCCATCATGGGCGATGGAAGATGCCACTGCCCTGATCGGCTTTATCGAACGCACATGGCCGCGAGAACCGGCGGAACCACGGCCATGAGAATTCTCGTTAAAGAGCGCGGCTATTTTCGCGGCACCCACAAAGGCGCAACGATCGAGATCGAGCGCGACCACGATTACCCTCAGCACAAATTCTACATCCGCGTTCGCTGGAAGGATGGCGGGCACCTTTACAACGGCTATTCGCCGGAAGGCGTCAACACCATGGCAGAGGCGAAACGCGAAGCAATCCGAGGAGCATGCCTATGACGCGTCGCCTTTGTAACTGGATAGCAATCTTCGCCGGCTCGATCGCCATGTGGTTCGGGGCGATGCTCTTCTTCTGGAGGATCTGGCTGTGACGTTCCCGTCCGACCTCCCGAAACTGGCCCTGTCGATTCGGCAACCTTGGGCGTGGGCCATCCTTCACGCCGGAAAGCCTGTCGAGAACCGCGATTGGAGACCTTCTAACCCCGGCCTAAAATTTCGCGGCCGCGTCTGCATCCATGCCTCGGCCGGGATGACGCGGGACGAATATTCCGACGCACGCCGGTTCATCTGGAGCCTTGGCATTACCGACGTACCGATTCTCGAGGATCTACAGCGGGGCGGCATTGTCGGCGTTACGACGATCGTCGATGTGGTTTCCGATCTCGACAATCCGTGGTTTTTCGGTCCGCGCGGCCTAGTTCTGCAGGACTCTGAAGCTGTTGACTTCATTCCGGTCAAAGGCGCACTCGGTTTCTTCGACTGGCGCCCTCGCTCAATTGCACCTGCACCGCTTTCCGGAGCCGACGCCTTCCAGCAAAAAGGATTGTTCGATGGTTGACCTATTCGGTCGAGGCCTCGAGCTCGACGCCGTCTTTCATGGCAAGAACTGCCGCCTCTCCCTCAGTCGATCGTGGGGACCAGGCCCGCGGGCCTTGGTTATTGGCTGTAATCCCTCCGACGCAAGCCACCTGAAGGAAGATCCTACATCGCGCTGGTGGACACGATGGTTCACAGAGTTCGGCTTTGGCGGCTACGAAGTGGTGAACCTTTATCCGTTCATCACATCGAGCCCGAAGAAATGCCGCCAGTTAGTGGCAACGATCGGTTCTGGCGCGTGGGACGTTCGAGATGACCTTCATTTTGTAAACCTCCCGCACGTCGTCGCCAAGGCGAAGCAAGCTCATAAGGTGTTCGTTTGCTGGGGAGGAATTGCCTGGGACAGCGACTGGATCAACCACGTAGTTGAGGAAATTCAGTCAGGCATCGCACCGTATCCGGATCTCTGGTGCTGGGGCACTACCGCGTCAGGCGCACCGAAGCATCCGTTGGCGCGAGGCGCTCATCGCATGGCTTGGGATCAGCCGGCCATCATCTGGAAATCAGCGTCATGACGACCGCCACGCCACTTCCATACATCTATCGCTGGAACCGTCAGAGCCGCAAAGGACAGCCCTGCGAGGTCACCGTTCGCGGGACATCGATGAACAGCTGCGCTGTCCGATTTTCCGACGGCTACAGCATGGTCACCAGCCGCAACGCCTTACGCAAAAACAAGGAGGGAAAATTGTGACCGACCTCGATCTTCTTACCCCCTCCGAAGCGGCCGAGATGCTGACGATCAGCGTCAAGGTCTTGCGCGAACACGTCGATGCAGGTGAGATTGCCTTCATTCCGAAGGGCAGCGGCAAGAAAAGGCCGCGTATGGCCTTCGACCGCAAAGATATTCTCGACTTCATCAATCGCCGCAGGATGCGAAAATGTCCGTCTACAAGCCCAAGAACTCGCCGAATTACCACTTCGACTTCCAAGTCGGAGGTCATCGGTTTCATGGAACGACGGGCACAGCTAATCGCCGAAAAGCGGAAGAAGTAGAGCGGGAAGAGCGGGCGAAAGCCAAAGCGCACCAGGCCGCAGCTCGAGACTCTGGCAGCGGCCCTCTCACCCTGAACACAGCGGCCGATCGCTACTGGCTCGAGGTGGGACAGCGTCATGCAAATTCTGACACCACATCCACCGACCTCGCGAGGCTGATTGAGTATTTCGGCCAGGAGAAGCTTCTCCTCGACATCACCGACGCCGACGTTGCTAAGCTCGTTCAGTGGCGCCGCTCCCAGACGGCCTGGGGTCGCGAGAGAACCAAGGACGACAAGCCGATGCGGTTCGTCTCGGCCGCGACGGTCAACCGCTCAACTACGCTTGTGCTGAAGAAGCTTTTTACACGTGCG
Organism: Neorhizobium sp. LMR1-1-1.1; assembly: GCF_040675795.1. Classification (NCBI taxonomy): domain Bacteria; kingdom Pseudomonadati; phylum Pseudomonadota; class Alphaproteobacteria; order Hyphomicrobiales; family Rhizobiaceae; genus Neorhizobium; species Neorhizobium sp. LMR1-1-1.1. The sequence continues at coordinate 232,121 of NZ_JBEGHE010000047.1, read as the reverse complement.
AAGAGAACTTGGAAGTACACCTTCCCGGGCGAGCCGTCGTGGCGAGATCACTTCCTGTCGGAGCCGAAGGAGAGGATCCGCGAGGTTCACGACCAAGAGGGCCGCGCTCTCGACGCCAAGATGCGATCGGACTACGAGCCGATATTTGCCTTCGCTCGCGCAACGGGCTTGCGTCTCGACGAATGCCTGATCGAGTGGTCCATGGTCAATTGGCAGACTGGGTGGATCACCAGAAGCGGAAAAGGCGACCGATTGGTGAAAACGGCGATCACATCGACGGTGCGCGAGATCCTCAAGCCGCTGATGGGCAATCATCCCAAATTCGTCTTCACCTACCAGGCGCAGCGCGCTCGAAAATCCGACGCTTCCTACAAGGGCGACGGCGAGGCTCGCGTCCGCGGGCAGAGATACCCGGTAACTTATTCAGGCCTGAAGACGCAGTGGAAAAAGCTGAGGCTAGATGCAGGCGTTGTCGACTTGCGCTTTCACGATTTCCGCCACGACGTCGCGACCAAACTCCTGCGGAAGACCGGCAACTTGAAGATGGTCCAGAAAGCGCTCAATCACGCCGACCTGAAGACGACCGCGCGCTATGCGCACGTGCTCGATGAAGAGGTAGCGGCCGCGATGGAGGGCTTGCACGAAAAACAAAAGAGTGACACACAGTCCCGGAAAAAGTCCCGAACACAAAAGCGAGGTGCCGCGTAAACTACTGCTGTGGTTGCGTAATTCGGACTTTGCGTATTTTCCTGGGGGTCAAGGGGTCGTGGGTTCGAATCCCGCCATTCCGACCAATTATCCCCCATCTAAAATCAGTTGGATTTTTCTCTCTTGCGCTTCGCACGATGGCATCGTCGAAGGGCAGGCTCTTGCGTTTTCCGCCTACCTCAACAACAGCTCCTCCCGGTAAATCGCAACTCCCCTTTTTTCAACCCGATAAAAAATGCCGCCCCGTTGGACGGAGCGGCATCGGTAATCGCGGAAAGATCGAGCACCTTAACGATAGGGCGAGTAGCACTGCTGGCGGGGACCATTATAGGGCTGGAAAGTGTTGTCATATGTTCGATATGAACGATAGCGAGCATAGCACCAGTTCACATGGCTGTTGCCGCCGACATAACGGCGCTCCGGCGGAGCGTAGCGAGGCGCGGCCAGTGCGCCGCCGATGATAGCACCGGCAGCAAGCCCGCCAATGATCGCACCTGTATTAGAGCCGCCGTGATGACGATGGTGACGCCAGCGACGGTCACTGTAATACCGGCGATCATCACGCCAGCGACGCTCGTCACGCCAGCGGCGATCGGAATAACGTGGTCCATAACGTCGCCAGTCATGACGGCCTTCACGCCATTGAACCTTCTCAACCTGCTGTGAGGCTTGAACCGAAGGGGCGCGTACCATCGGAAATGCATTGGCCGGTACGACGCCGGTCAATGCGGTAACCGCGGACACCAGGATAATTGCAAGTTTCTTCTTCATTTCATTCTCCTCGGAATGTCTCCCTGAGGTAAATGATCTGATTTGCGTGCTGAACCAGAGGTGAACAGTAAAATTCGGGTGATCACATATAGTTGTGGTGACCGGCGTTGATTGTTTCAGCGTACCTGGTCCAGTAACCGCTTACATTCCAGGAGATCGAACAGCGCTTCCTGCAGCAATGCGCGATCTTCCTTGCCCACACTCGATTTTCCGATCGACACTTCCGGAGTGCCGTCGTCCCCAGATGAACCGAAGCCGAAAAAGCGGCCGCTGGGCTTGACCTTGGGCCGTCCCAGAACCTGATCTTCCTCGGTTGCTCCAACCTTCGGCTCGGCGTGCTTCTCGCTGCTTGAGGCAATAATGGCGTCCATGGTGGCAACATCGCCCGAGGCGATGGCCGCAACGAACTTGTTGCCATTCGTCTTCAGAAGCTTCTGCACGCCCTTGATCGTATAACCGTGATCGTAGAGCAGATGACGGATGCCTTTCAGTAGCTCGACGTCCTCAGGCCGGTAATAACGACGACCACCGCCACGCTTCATTGGCTTGATCTGCGTGAAACGGGTTTCCCAGAAGCGCAAAACGTGCTGCGGCAGATCGAGATCATCTGCGACTTCGCTGATCGTGCGGAATGCATCCGGGCTCTTGTCCACGCTCAAACCTCCAAACAGCGGCCGTGAAGCCGACCCAAGCCACGCCACCTCGCTTCAGATCTGACGCGAGAACAACCGGGTGACGATTCATAATCCTGGTATCGCATGCCGATTCCGGCTTTCGTGACGATGCGACAGACTACGCTCGGATTCCCACTTATCTCAATGGGTTGAGAGCAAGGATTCAAGCATGTTCACAGGAATGAGATAAAACAGGAGCTTATGCAGAGCGTTTCCGCTTCTCTTCAAAACGCTAAATCGCTCTATCTCTTTATCTTGACGCAATTCCGGACGGAAAACCCGTGCCTAGTTTGGCTTCAATTGCTTCAAGCTCAGGCGACCGGAGCCGCAGACTTCTGCTTGGCCTTGCGGCTGGTATGGGACTTCAAGATCCGTTGCTTCAGGACATTGGAAGCCTTGAAGGTCATGACCCGGCGCGGAGAAATCGGCACTTCCTCACCGGTTTTCGGGTTACGTCCGATACGCTCGTTTTTCGAGCGGACCTGGAAGGTCGCGAAGGAGGAAAGCTTTACGACCTCGCCGCGAATGATCGCGTTGCAGATCTCATCAATTACTGTCTCTACGAGCTCCGCCGACTCAGTCCGGGAGAGCCCAACCTTGCGAAATACCGATTCCGCCAAGTCTGCACGCGTCACTGTCTTTCCGGCCATGATCCCCGCCCAGTTTGCAAATTGATCTCGTCAAAGCCACACAAGACTATTTTGCTTGGCGATCAGGGTCAAGCACCTGTCGCCAATCAGTTATTTGTTCCGGAAGGCCGTGGCATTCCTACCAGCGAACGAGAACAGAACCCCAAGTAAATCCACCGCCCATCGCCTCGAGCATCACCAGATCGCCCTTTTTTATCCGGCCGTCCGAAAGCGCTACTGAAAGTGCGAGCGGGATCGATGCAGCGGACGTGTTTCCATGAAGATCCACAGTCACGACAACCTTCTCTGGCGGAATGCCGAGCTTTTTGGCAGACGCATCAATGATACGGCGGTTGGCCTGGTGCGGGACAAGCCAGTCGATATCCTCGGCTGTTGTTCCAGTCGCTTCGAACGCGCCTTCGATAACGTCCGTGATCATGCCGACAGCGTGCTTGAAGACCTCGCGGCCTTCCATGCGCAGGTGGCCAACCGTTCCGGTCGAGGACGGCCCACCGTCGACATAGAGTTTTTCCTTGTGGGAGCCATCAGAGCGCAGCTTGGCCGTCAGGATGCCACGATCACTCATGGTCCCCTCGCCTTCCTGGGCCTCGAGCACGAGTGCGCCCGCACCGTCGCCGAACAGAACGCAAGTCGTGCGATCTTTCCAGTCTAGGATACGCGAGAAGGTCTCAGCGCCGATTACCAGCGCGCGGCGTGCCATGCCGCCGCGAATATGCAGATCGGCCGTCGCCATCGCATAGACAAAACCGGTACAGACGGCCTGCATGTCGAAGGCATAACCGTGTTCCATACCGAGACGGCGCTGGATGTCGACAGCCGTTGCCGGGAACGTGTTGTCCGGCGTCGAGGTCGCAACCAGGATGAGATCGATGTCGTCCGTTGTCAGGCCGGCATTGTCGAGCGCTGCGCGTGCAGCCTGCTCTCCGAGCGAGGCCGTGGTTTCGCCTTCGCCAGCGATATAACGCTGCGTGATGCCGGTGCGCTGGACGATCCATTCGTCGGTCGTATCGACGATGTCTTCCAACTCACGATTGGTCACTACCCGTTTCGGGAGCGCTGCCCCATAACCGCGAACTACTGATCGGATCATTCTCAATCACATCCTGTCGTCATGCAGCTTCAGGACCAGCCGGAGGCTGATGCTTGGCATGATAAAGTGTCAAATCCTGCGCGATCTTCGCGTTCAGGTCGTTGCGCGCCATGTCATAAGCGACATCGATCGCCGCGGCAAAACCATCGGCAGTGGTGCCGCCATGGCTTTTGATAACGATGCCGTTAAGGCCAAGGAATACGCCGCCATTGACCTTGTTCGGATCCATCTTCTCACGCAGCCGGTCAAACGCGGGTTTAGCCAAAAGATAGCCGATCTTGGCAAGTAATGTGCGGGACATCGATTCGCGAAGCAGCGTCGCGATCTGCTTGGCAGTGCCTTCAGCTGTCTTCAGCGCGATATTTCCGGTGAAACCTTCAGTGACGACCACGTCGACCGTACCCTTGCCGATATCGTTTCCTTCGACAAATCCGTGGTAGGCGATCGTCGGAAGGTTAGCCTCGCGCAGTAACCGGCCGGCTTCCTTGACTTCTTCCTGTCCCTTCACCTCTTCAACGCCGACATTGAGAAGGCCAACCGTCGGGCGGTCGATCTCGAACAGGGCGCGCGCCATGGCGCCGCCCATCAAAGCGAAATCGAGAAGCTGCTGGCTGTCAGCACCAATCGTCGCCCCAATATCCAAAACAATGCTTTCGCCTTTGAGGGTTGGCCAGATGCCGGCGATTGCCGGGCGCTCGATATTGGCCATCGTCCTCAGACAGAACTTGGCCATGGCCATCAGGGCGCCGGTGTTTCCAGCAGAAACGCAGACATCCGCCTCTCCGAGTTTCACCGCCTCGATGGAGCGCCACATGGATGAAACGTAACGGCCGCGCCGCAGAGCTGCGCTCGGTTTTTCGTCCATGGAGACGGCGACTTCGCACTCGTGAAAAATCGAGCGGTCGCGCAGTTTCGGATACTTGGCCAGCAACGGCTCGCATTCGGCCTTCAACCCATAGATGATGAAGGTCGCCTCGGGGTGCCGTTCGAGAGCCTTTGCAGTACCGGGTATGACAACCTCGGGACCGAAATCACCCCCCATGGCATCCACAGAAATTCTGATCACGCGTATCTGATCCTTATCTTCGACCGAACGGACCGGCCATTAAACCCGTCCAGCGGTCGTCGCCGGCGTTCCGGCCATGCTCATGCTTGGCCCTGTCGGCGAAATCGTGGCCAAAATATAGTTTTCGCCGCCGCTTACAACAGGCCTAGTCTTTTTTCCAGTCCTTGAGCGCCGCGAACGGGTTCGGCCGATCGCTCTTGGCATCAGCCGTGCTCTCGATATGGTCCGAAAACTCGACGCCCTGCTTGCGCGGATAGGGATCGATCGCCAGTGCCGCAAACTCGGTGATCGCCTCGCCGATATCGATCGTGTCTCCGGCGAATTCCTCAGGAAGATCGGGACCGTCCGGATCAAGCACCATCTCGGCCGCGTCCTTGGCGACGACGCGAGCGAGCTTGGATCCCTCGGGAACGAATATCTGCTCGAAATCTTCATTGATGCGCGATTCGACCGGCTCCAGCGTCAGCACGCAGGCCTGGATGATCTCGGCCTCGACGCGCCCCTTGACGCGCACGCCGTCCTTCTTCCAGCGCGACAGATAGACTTCCGCCTGCAGCGACTTCACCTCCAGAACCTGCCATATCTCGGCAAGATCCTTGCGCTCACGGTCATCGGCAGACACCTTGACTGTAACGGCATTGGCCGAAATGTTTCCGACTTTGACCGGATAGGAGAATGGCGGCTTTCCCGCCGAATTGTTGTCGTTTTTCATCTTTCCTCACTTTCCCGTTTCAGCCGGCCAAGGGCTGCGGGATAACCGCGTTTCCGCGGGCGATATCGTCTTCCGGCGTTACAGCGAGATGCCGCTCCGCCTCGGCCATCCATGCGGCCAGCCGCGCCATATCAGGCGCAGACTGGTTTTCCGGATATATGTTGCGGGCAAGGCCTTTCGCCAGCTCTCCAAGATCGCCCGCATCGAGCGCCTTGGCATAGGTCTCCAGCCGCCCGTAAAACATGCCGGCGAGTTTTTTCATGCGTTTGGGAACGCCCTGATCACCGATCCCGAGCTCGCGGATCGAATGGTCGAGATCCTGGAAAAACGCATCCACAATTTCCTGCGCCAGTTCCTGCCCGCTGGTCGGAGACTTCGCGGTCCGGCGAAAAAACAGGATCATTGTGATCGACAGCATTTCGTAGCGGCCCATGACCGTGTCGGGCACACCAAGATCGGTGTAGAACACAGGCGCGCGGGCAGCCGAGGTAAGGGCCGCATATTGCCGGTCGACAATGACCCGATTGTGTTTTTTCTTTTTGAACAGCCCGAAGATCATCGATAAGTCCCGCGAATGTCCGGGCCCAATGTTGCATGGAGACGAAAGCTGGTTTACCGAAGCAGGCGCGAATTGCAATGCCGTTCGGCCGGGGCCGCAGACGGGATGCGTTCGATCCGTAAAAGGTTTGGCATTGCAGGGTTCTCTTCCCCGGAATAGCCACAATGGTGATGAACAGCAGAAGTCCGGTCTCAAGCGCCGGTCTCGTTTACCTGGGGGATCCCGTTGAAGAAGCGGACTGTCGAGTACGGTATGAATTTTCTGAATAAAGCCGCCATCAGCCTTGTGCTTGTCGCTTCCGTCACCGCCGCTGGCTGCACGTCGATGGATATCGGCGACACCATGTATAACGGCTACGTGATCGACCAGAAGTCGCTTGCCCTGATCCCGGAAGGTTCGAGCCGCGAACAGGTGCTGCTGACAATGGGCACGCCATCGACAACGGCGACCTTCGATTCGGAAGTGCTCTATTACATTTCACAGAAGCGCGAGCGCGCCGCCGCCTTCATGAAGCCGAAGCTGGTCGAGCAGTCGGTTCTCGCCATCTACCTCAACAAGGAAGGCGTTGTCGCGCGCAAGGCGAACTACACGCTCCAGGACGGCAAGGTATTCGACACGATCTCGCGCACCACGCCAACCGGCGGTCGCGACCTGACCTTCCTGCAGCAAATCCTCTCCGGGGGGTCCGGGCCCGGCGCAGGTGCGGCGGCAATGCGCAGCTTGCTCAGCAACTAAACAATCATCGAATGCACAGAAGCCCGCGGATCGCTCCGCGGGCTTCTTTCATTTGAAGAGGTGGCAGGCAGTTCAGCCAGCGAGGATCGCCAGCAGCAGCAAGGCCACGATATTGGTGATCTTGATAGCCGGGTTGACCGCCGGGCCTGCCGTATCCTTGTAGGGATCGCCGACCGTATCACCGGTGACCGAGGCCTTGTGGGCATCGGAACCTTTCAGGTGACGCTGGCCGTCCTTGTCGACGAAACCGTCCTCAAAACTCTTCTTGGCATTGTCCCATGCGCCGCCGCCAGACGTCATCGAGATGGCGACGAAGAGGCCGTTGACGATCACGCCGAGAAGCGAGGCTCCCAGTGCCGCAAAGGCAGACGCCTTGTCGCCCCCGGAGATCAGTAGAACGCCGAAATAGACGACGATGGGGGCGAGGACCGGAAGCAGCGAAGGAATAATCATTTCGCGGATAGCGGCACGCGTCAGAATATCGACCGCACGACCGTAGTCCGGCCGATCGGTACCCTGCATGATACCCGGCTTCTCGCGGAACTGACGGCGAACCTCTTCGACGATCGAGCTTGCTGCCTTGCCCACGGCGGTCATGGCAATACCGCCGAACAGGTAGGGAATAAGACCACCGAAGATCAGACCAGCGACGACGTAAGGATTGGCAAGGCTGAACGAGATCGGCCCTACCCCTTCGAAGTACGGATATTGCTGCGGATTGGCGGCAAAATACTGCAGGTCGTTGGAGTATGCGGCAAACAATACGAGTGCACCAAGACCGGCGGAACCGATGGCGTAGCCCTTGGTGACCGCCTTGGTGGTGTTGCCGACGGCATCGAGCGCGTCGGTCGACTTGCGAACTTCCGGCGGCAGATGAGACATTTCGGCGATACCGCCGGCATTGTCCGTGACCGGCCCGAAGGCGTCGAGCGCGACGATCATGCCGGCAAGGCCGAGCATGGCGGTCACGGCAATACCCGTGCCGAAGAGGCCACCCAGCTGATAGGTAGCGATGATGCCGCCGACGATGACGATTGCCGGAAGCGCCGTCGATTCGAGCGAAACGGCGAGACCTTGGATAACGTTGGTGCCGTGACCGGTAACCGACGCCTGGGCAATCGAATTGACCGGGCGTTTGTTGGTGCCGGTATAGTATTCGGTGATAACGACGATCAGAGCCGTGACGACGAGACCGACAAGACCGCAGACAAAAAGGCTGGTGCCGGTGATTTCCTTGCCGGCAACGGTGCCGATCACACCCCAGCCGACCGTCATCGACGTGGCGATTGCAATGCCAAAAATGGAAAGAACGCCGGTTGCGATCAGGCCCTTGTAGAGAGCCCCCATGATCGAGCCGTTGCTGCCGAGCTTGACGAAGAAGGTGCCGATGATCGACGTGACTATGCAGACGCCGCAGATGGCCAGCGGATATAGCATCGCCGATTCGAGCACCGGAGCGCCGGCAAAGAAGATCGCGGCAAGCACCATGGTCGCAACGACCGACACCGCATAGGTCTCGAACAGGTCGGCCGCCATGCCGGCGCAATCGCCGACATTGTCGCCGACGTTATCGGCAATCGTTGCCGGGTTGCGCGGATCGTCTTCGGGAATGCCGGCCTCGACCTTGCCCACAAGGTCGCCACCGACATCGGCACCCTTGGTGAAGATACCGCCGCCGAGACGAGCGAAGATCGAGATGAGCGAAGCGCCGAAGCCGAGCGCGACAAGCGCGTCAACGACCTCGCGAGAGCTGCTTGCGTGGCCGAGGCCTGCGGTCAGCACCCAGTAATAAATGGAGACACCGAGAAGTGCGAGACCGGCAACCAGCATGCCGGTGATCGCCCCCGATTTGAAGGCGATATCTAGCCCCGCGGCAAGGCTGTGCGAAGACGCTTGCGCCGTACGAACATTGGCCCGGACGGAAACATGCATGCCAATAAAACCTGCAGCGCCGGACAGTACCGCGCCGATTATAAAGCCCAAGGCAGCCGTGCCGGACAGAAGCAGCCATGCAAGTATGGCAACGACGACGCCGACTGCGGCAATCGTCATGTACTGGCGCGTCAGATAGGCTTGAGCCCCCTCACGGATATAGCCAGCAATTTCCTGCATGCGTTCATTGCCCTGGTCGGCGGCCATTACGGAACGCGTCGCCCACACGGCATAGATGATCGACAGCAGACCGCAGACGATCACACCCAAAATGACTGTCATACTATTTTCCTCTCCCTGATCGCCGGGACGAAAAATCCCGGCTGCGCATTTCCCTGCGGATGCTCTCCCCTCCCAAGGAAGCGTTTCCGCCATGCGAAGCGAGATTGCGGTGGAGATGAAATGACGTCAAGCCCTGCGGGGACAAGGGCTCAAATGGACGCAGGTTGTAATATGAGTTAATACTCGCCTTACAGCGACTTCGCCGAAGAGCGCCTGAACAGCAGGGCGGCGATCAAAAGAAGGCAGATCACCGCAACCGGCCAGATCACCATATTGATGAAAGACCAACCCCAGGTGACGAAGACCTTGCCTGAGGAGAATGACGACAATGCCACCGTGCCGAACAGCACGATATCGTGAAACCCCTGAACCTTGTCGGCTTCATGCGGCCGGTAGCTGGATGCGACAATCGCGGTCGACCCGATGAAGCCGAAATTCCAGCCGATGCCGAGCAGGACAAGCGCGCCCCAGAAATTCCAGAGCTCGATGCCGAGATGCGCGACGACGGCGCAGCCCATCATCACGAAAATGCCGATTGCAACGACCTTTTCGGCACCGAAGCGAGAGATCAGCGAGCCGGTGATGAAACTCGGGCCGAACATGGCAAGCACATGCCACTGGATGCCAAGGGTCGCCATTTCGGGCGGGAAACCGCAACCGATCACCATGGCAAGCGGCGCCCCAGTCATGACGAAGGTCATCAGCGCATAGATGCAGATGCCGCAGATCATGCCGGTTAGAAAGCGCTGCGTCAGCACGATCTCTTTCAGCGGCCGTGCCGGCTCAGAACTTTGGGGGGCCGTCTTCGTCTGCGGAAGCTTCAGAAAGGAGAATATGCCGATACCCGCGAGGCAGAGCGGAATGAGCGCGATGAAGGCTCCCGCAAAGGTCACCGGGGCAAACAAGTCCTTCGCCCAGATGACGATCTGGGGGCCGAGAACCGCCGAGACGATGCCCGCGCCGAGAATCAAGGAAATCGCCTTGGGCTTGTAGGAGGACGGCGAAGCATCTGCGGCGGCAAAGCGGATTTTTTGCGTGAAGCCGGAGGACGTGCCGATGAATAGAAGCGCCAGGGCGAATAGCCAGAAACTCTCGCGAAAAAGTGCGATCGCGGCGAAAGCACCACCGGCGGCCCCGATCAGGCAACCGGCCATGAAGGCTTCACGGCGACCGAGAAAGCGCGACAGAATGGCAATGACGACTGCGCCGCAGGCCGTTCCGACATTGAAGGCGGTGATGGGGGCCGTGGCGAGAGACTTATCGTCGCCGAGCAACTGATATCCGGCAAGCGAGCCGATCGCGATCGAAAGAGGCGCTGCGGATCCAAGGATTGCCTGGCTTATAGCAAGTAATGCGACGTTGCGGCGGGCGGCGCGCATTTGCGTCTGAAGGCCGTCCACCACACCGTCCATGTCTGCCTACCTGTTATTTCTTGTCGCCACGAACCTGTTTGGCAATCCGATCGAGAACCGCATTGACGATACGCGGCTCGTCTTCTTCGAAGAAGGCGCGTGCGATCTCGACATATTCGGTAACAATGACCGGAACCGGGACGTCCTTGCGCTCGAGGATTTCGAACGTGCCGGCACGTAAGATGGCGCGGAGCGTCGAATCGAGACGCGAGAGCGGCCAGTCTTCCTGCAGCGAGGAGCGCACGATCGGGTCGATCTTGGTCTGGTCACGCACGACGCCGGAGACGATCGAGCGGAACCAGGACGGGTCGGCCTTAAGATAGGTGTCGCCGTCGAGTTCCTGGCCCAGGCGATGGGCCTCATATTCAGCCACGACCTCAAGCACACCCGTACCACCGATATCCATCTGGTAGAGCGCCTGCACGGCTGCGAGGCGGGCTGCACCGCGCTGGTTGACCGGCTTGATCTGTTTTTCTTCGTTAGACATCAGCGTGCACCGTTCAGCTTTTCGCGCACGGCGATCATTGTCAGTGCCGCACGGGCTGCAAAGCCGCCCTTGTCCTTGTCCGAACGGCGCACACGCGCCCAGGCCTGATCGTCGTTCTCAACGGTCATGATGCCGTTGCCGATGGCAAGCGATTCCGAGACGGCAAGATCCATCAATGCGCGCGAGGATTCGTTGGAAACGATATCGAAGTGATAGGTCTCGCCGCGGATGACCATGCCGAGGGCGACGAAACCGTCATATTCGGTGCCGCCGTTTTCGGAAGCGTCGAGCGCCATGGCGATCGTCGGCGGAATTTCCAGCGCACCGGGAACGGTAATTACATCGTAGGTCGCTCCCGCCTCCTTGAGTGCCGAAGTTGCACCGTCAAGCAGGGCATCGGCCATATCATCATAGAAGCGAGCCTCTACGATCAGGATGTGTGAAGCGGTTTCGAGCGACATGGATCACCTTAAGATACGTGTATTCGGTCCGGCAAGTGGCGGACTTCTAGCATGGGCGCGGTCAAAACACGCCCGGAGGCGCTTGGCAAGCGATTTTGCGGGAACGAGGCCTGCATGCCGGGAATAGGATCGTCTCAAGACGCTCCACAATACTTAATCAATCCCGGTTCGGATCATCTCCATAGCCAGTAATTAATTATCTGTTAAACTAAGCAGACAAAGCGTATCACTCTTGCCACCTTCGTTTTATTAGAGATCTATTATTCGACGCAGAGATGCAGGTGGATAATGGAAAAGCACCGCTTCCAAATGGATGAGATGGACGACCTGCTGCTGAACATATCAATGGCCCGTGGTCTTGAAGAAATCATGACCGTGGTTAGGCAATCCGCGCGCCGCCTGATCGGCGCCGATGGCCTCGCATTCATCCTGCGCGACAAGGACGATTGCTATTATGTCGATGAAGACGCCATCAAGCCGCTGTGGAAAGGACAACGTTTTCCTATGGAGGCCTGCATTTCTGGCTGGGCGATGCAGCATTCCGAAGTGGTCGTCATAGACGACATCACCAAGGACCCTCGTGTTCCGCAGGATGCCTATCGCCCGACTTTCGTCAAAAGCCTCGCCATGGTGCCATTGAGGCCAGGCGATCCGTTTGGCGCGATTGGAGCCTACTGGTCAACCGTCGGCACCCCACCGGACGACAGCGTCTACAGCTTGCAGCGTATTGCCAATACGGCGGCGGTGGCGATGGCCAATGTGGCACTGACCAATTCGCTTGCCGAAGCGCGGGATGAGGCGGCACGCGCCCGCGACGCGATGATCCTAGCCATGGCATCACTTGCCGAAACACGCGACCACGAGACGGGCGACCATATCCGTCGCACGCAACATTATGTCCGCGTGCTTGCCGAGGCACTCAACCGGCGTGAACCGGAAACGACGGGACTCGACGAAGAATTTGTCGACCTGCTCTATAAGTCGGCTCCGCTCCACGATATCGGCAAGGTCGGCATTCCTGACCGCATCCTGCAGAAGCCGGGGCGGCTCGACCGGGCGGAATACGACATCATGAAGACCCATGCCGATCTCGGGCGCACGGCGATCGCCACCGCGGAGCGTTATATCGGATCGAGCAATCCGTTTCTCAGCCTCGCCAAGGAAATTGCCCACTGCCACCATGAGAAATGGGATGGCACGGGCTATCCGCGCGGTTTGAAGGGAGAAGACATTCCGCTTGCCGGCCGGATCATGGCCGTCGCAGACGTCTATGATGCGCTGGTATCGGAACGGGTCTACAAACCCGCGATGAGCCATAACGAAGCCGTCGACATCATCACCGGCGAAAGCGGCAAGCATTTCGATCCGGCTGTCGTCGCGGCATTCGACGAGGTGGCTCCGCAGTTTGCGGAAATCCACCGCCAGTTTTCACAGCCGATCTGACGCTGAAAGACCTCAGGCCTTGGCAGGAAATTCCGCCAGACGGGCTGCATATCGCGCCATCGTGTCCACTTCGAAATTGATGAAATCGCCCGGCTTGCGGTCACCCCAGGTGGTCACAGCCAGCGTGTGGCGGATCAGCAAGATATCGAAATCGGTACCGTTAACGGCATTGACGGTGAGCGACGTGCCATCAAGCGCAACCGAGCCCTTGGGCGCAACAAAACGAGCGAGATCTTCAGGCGCACGCAGGGTGATGCGAACCGCCTCGCCTTCCGCCTCGACCGCCAGAATTTCAGCCTTGCCATCGACATGACCGGACACGATGTGACCGCCAAGTTCGTCACCGATTTTCAGCGCCCGTTCGAGATTGATCCGCGTACCCTTGGTCCACGATGCGATCGTCGTCAGGCGCAGCGCCTCTTCCCAGGCTTCTACTTCGAACCAGCGCTCGTTGCTGCCGTCTTCGGGAAGCGTGGTCACGGTCAGGCAGACACCGCCATGGGCAATCGAAGCGCCCATATCGATCGTCTTCGGGTCGTAATTGGTGGCGATGCGCAGCTTCACGCCTTCATCCAGAGCAGTCAGTTCGGAAACCGTGCCGATATCGGTGACAATACCCGTAAACATCAAAGGCCTCTTTCATATTCGAAGCTGCGGTCTGCGCCGAAACGCTCCTGCCGCACGCACTGAAATCCTGCTGGAATATCGGAAGGCGTTGCCGGTGATTCAATCCCACCTGCACCGACAACCAGCTCGGACTGGGCAAGCACGAGACGATCGACCAATCCGGCCTCAAGGAAGCTGCGGCCGACACGGGCTCCGCCCTCGACCATCAACGAAGAAATTCCGCGCGTGGCGAGATTGGCCAGAAGGTCACGCAAGCTGCTTGCCTGCAGAACTTCGACGCCTGCAGACATCAGGGCGCGCAGGCGTTCTTCATTGGATGGATGCGTTTCGCAGAAGGGATCCGTGACAGCAACGACCGGGACGGTACCGGTCGATTTCACCAGCTTGGATGTCAGCGGCAGTTCCAGACGACGATCGAGAACGATCCTCAATGGCGAGCGGCTTTCCAGTCCCGGCAGGCGAACCGTCAGTTCCGGATCGTCTACCAGTGCCGTGCCGATGCCGACGAGAATGGCATCGTTTTCGGCGCGCATCATATGCACCTGGGCGCGCGACTGCGGCCCGGTGATCAGCAGTTCCTCGCCGCGACGGCCAAGCATGCCGTCGGCGGAAACTGCAAGCTTGAGAGTCACATAGGGCAATCCCCTCGTCTGGCGCGAGAGGTAGGCCGAAAGCACGCGACGCCCCTCGTCCTGCAGCAGCCCGGTCTCAACGACGATACCGGCTTCGCGCAGGATGCCGAAGCCGCGACCGGAAACGCGAGGGTCAGGATCGTTGAGGCAAACGACGACACGGGCGACACCTGCGGCAACCAGGGCGTTGGCACAGGGGGGCGTGCGGCCGTAATGGGAACAGGGCTCGAGCGTGACATAGGCCGTTGCTCCCCTCGCCCGCTCGCCGGCAACCGCAAGCGCCTGCGTCTCGGCATGGGGCCTGCCGCCAACGGCGGTAACGGCCTGACCGACGATCGCACCGTCCTTGACAACGATGCAGCCGACGGAAGGGTTGGTTGCCGTCAGACCGGCATGCCATCGCGACAGCCGCAGGGCGGCTGCCATGAAGCGCCGGTCTTCGGCTGCGCTCGTCAAGCGCCCTCTCCAGATTCCAGCCCCGGATCACGGGCAAGCTTGGCGTTGATTTCCTCGATCACCTTCTCGAAATCCTCCGCATGAGAGAAATCGCGGTAAACCGAGGCGTAACGAACGAAGGCGACGTCATCGAGGCTTTTCAGGGCTTCAAGCACCTGCAGACCGATCTGCTCGGACGAGATTTCCGCCTCGCCGGAGCTTTCCAGCCGGCGAACGATGCCGGACACGGCACGTTCGATGCGATCGGCATCCACCGGCCGCTTGCGAAGCGCAATCTGGAAGGAACGCACGAGCTTGTTGCGGTCGAAAGGCGCCTTGCGGCCGGTCTTCTTCAACACCATCAGCTCGCGCAACTGGACGCGTTCGAAAGTGGTGAAACGACCGCCGCAATCCGGGCAGATGCGGCGCCGGCGGATGGAGGTGAAATCCTCCGCCGGGCGACTATCCTTAACCTGGGTATCTTCAGAGCCGCAGAATGGGCAGCGCATCTGCTCTCCTTAGAGGTAGGGGTACATCGGGAAACGATCGGTCAGGCCGACGACCTTTTCACGAACGGCAGCTTCGACAGCTGCATTGCCCTCGTCGGAATTGGCAGCCTTCAAGCCATCGAGAACTTCGACGATGAAGTTGCCGATCTGCTTGAACTCAGCTTCCTTGAAGCCGCGGGTCGTGCCGGCTGGCGTGCCGAGGCGGATACCCGAGGTAACGAAGGGCTTTTCCGGGTCAAAGGGAATGCCGTTCTTGTTGCAGGTGATGTAACCGCGGCCGAGAGCGGCCTCGGCGCGCTTACCGGTGGCGTTCTTCTTACGCAGGTCGACCAGCATCAGGTGGTTGTCGGTACCGCCCGAAACGATGTCGAGGCCACCGGCAACCAGCGTCTCCGACAGTGCCTTGGCATTCTTGACGATCTGGGCTGCGTATTCCTTGAAATCGGGCTGCAGTGCTTCACCGAAGGCAACGGCCTTGGCGGCGATGATGTGCATCAGCGGGCCGCCCTGCAGGCCGGGGAATACGGCCGAGTTGAACTTCTTTGCCAGATCCTCATCGTTGGTGAGGATTACACCACCGCGCGGGCCGCGCAGCGACTTGTGGGTCGTGGTTGTGGCAACGTGGCAGTGCGGGAACGGCGACGGATGCTGGCCACCGGCAACGAGACCGGCGATATGGGCCATGTCGACCATCAGGTAGGCGCCGAATTCGTCAGCGATCTCGCGGAAACGCTTCCAGTCCCAGATGCGGGAGTAAGCGGTACCGCCAGCGATGATCAGCTTCGGCTTGTGTTCGCGTGCCTTGGCGGCAACATCGTCCATGTCGAGCAGGTTGTCGTCTTCACGCACGCCGTAGGAAACGACATTGAACCACTTGCCGGACATGTTGACCGGCGAACCGTGCGTCAAGTGCCCCCCGGAATTCAGGTCGAGACCCATGAACGTGTCGCCCGGCTGCAAGAGCGCGAGGAAGACGGCCTGGTTCATCTGCGAACCCGAGTTGGGCTGAACGTTGGCGAAGTTGACGCCGAACAGCTTCTTGGCGCGCTCGATGGCAAGCTCTTCGGCGATATCGACGAACTGGCAGCCACCGTAATAGCGCTTGCCCGGATAGCCTTCGGCATACTTGTTGGTCATGATCGAGCCCTGGGCTTCGAGCACGGCGCGCGAGACGATATTCTCCGATGCAATCAGCTCGATCTCGTGACGCTGACGACCGAGTTCCTTCTCGATCGCGCCAAAGATTTCCGGGTCGGTTTCGGCGAGCGGGCGGGAGAAGAATGCTTCGGTATTCGACATGAGCAAGGCTCCTGGGAGAGGTAAGAAAGCGGTGTGACGCGTCTTAGCGCTCTGCCCGTTGAAGGGCAAGACAAAGAGCGACATTTGCACGCTCCGGCGCGGTGTAGGAGACACTGTATCCCACCTCTTTCCATTCATTCAGGCTTCAAGGCCGAGAAACTGGAAAGCGGACGTCGGCTTGAAACTCTTTGTAACATTGCTCGAATAGATGTGATCCTGATTTGAGCCGAGATCGGGCCTCAATGACCTTGCCCGTATCGGCCGAAAGATCGATCGCCTTGAGATCGACCCAGAAAGTATTCGACGTCAGAGCGGGGTCGAAGAAATGTCAGGCTCTTCAGCCCAGAGGGAAGGTAAACGTTGCGGATAACGCTGAATACGCTGGCGAGAGAGCGGTTCTGGTCTTCGAAGTTCGACATGGGATCGACGTAAAAGGAGGCACGGGCAAAGCGGGCCGCAACCGAGGGACATTTCAGCAACGAGGCGGCTGGCGCCACGGCAACACCTGCGGCAAGCAACAGGCATCTGTTAATCCGCGGTCTCCGCACCCATCGGAAGCTTCAGATTAGCGCCGCCTCAACTGCAAACAATAGAAAAACGGAGCGGTCGAATTGGTTGCTGCGATCGTGGCAACGTAAAAAGGCCGGGCAATACGACCCGGCCTTTCATCAAGATATTTCCGTCACTTTACTGCGGCAGCATGTCACTTTCGGTAAGCGCCCCTTGCCGCTGTTCAATGCCGGTGGTCGTCTGCAGCGCCAGTTCCTGATTGCCATCCTTCTGGTAGATGTCGTCGCGAAACTGGACAACACGGTCCTTGGCCGACCATGCGGTGATGTAGACGATATAGACAGGCACTTCCTGGGCGAGCTTGATCGGATTGTTCTGCCGGGTCGAGATGACGCGTTCAATCTCCTGACGCGACCAACCTGGCGTATCACGCAGCAGCCAGGTGATCATGTCGCGAACGTTCTGGACGCGCATGCAACCGGAGGATTCGAAACGCATCAGCTTGTTGAACAGGCCCTGCTGCGGCGTATCATGCAGATATTCGTTGTTCGGGTTATGGAAGTTGATCTTGGTCGAAGCCATGGCATTGATCTTGCCTGGATCCTGACGGAACATCAGGTTTGGTGCCTTGGGTGCGTTCCAGTCTACGGTTTCCGGCGCCACTTCCTGGCCACGACCGTCGAACAGTCGAATCTGGTTGCGGGTCAGGTAGGTCGGGTCCTTGCGCATCAACGGGACAATATCTTTCTCGACGATCGAGCGAGGTGCTGTCCAGTACGGATTGAGAATTACTTCATAGATCTTGGAGTTAATCGCATGGGTCGGACGGTCGATACGGCCAACAACGGCATTGGTGCGCAGGGCAACACGGTCGTTTTCTACGGCCTCTATATACATGGCGGGGATATTGACCATGAGATAACGCTGGCCGAGATCACCTGACATGGACTGAAGCCGCACGAGGTTGGTCTGCAACTGCATCAATCGCGTCTGTGCCGGAACGTTGAGCGCCTTCACAGTGAATTCGCCAAGTACACCATCTGCCGGGAGACCGTGCCGAGCCTGGAAACGTTTCACGGCGCCATCGACATAACTGTCGAAAGCCGTCGACATGCCTGCACCCTCGTCAAGGTCTCCGGAAATGGTGAGGCGCTGGCGAAGCTGCTGAACGCTCGAATCGGCGACGCCGAGCTGCAGGCGGGTCGACGGACGCACTTCCGGCCAGCCGCCGTTGGAAACGATCGACTGGTAGGTGTAAATTGCCTGCTGGATATTTGCAGGACCTTCGGTGCCCAGGATCGGGTTGTTCGAGACAACACCAACAGCAGTGCGCGAGCCCCGCGCATCGAACTGATCGTCCCAACTGCCGCGCCGCGGGGCATTGATGAGGGAATCAATCGGGCTCTGTGCAAGCGCCGGTGCGGCCAATGCCGCGGCACCTGCCGAAACAGCAGACCGCAGCAGCGCGCGGCGAGACAAAACTTCAAGTCCGATTTTCTTCGACATCATTCAATCCATCTGATCCCGGTCAACAGAACAGCGCTACAGGGATATGGTTAAAAAGGCGCAAAAGCCAAGCAGGTGCCCTTTTCGGCCCGCTCTGCCTCAATCGGCAAAGCCCCTTTTTACCGATTGCTTGAACATGCCCGGTCCCATAGCAATATGGCCAATTCGTGTCACCAGGCGAAGGGTCACAAGCCTGTGTTGCGCTGTGACTTTTCTGCCGTATCGCAAACGCAAAAAATCACCCATCGGTTGGGCGCATGTGGCAACTGGCTGGATCTTCGTTTGGCCAGGAAATTCGCCGTAGCCTGGAGGCACCCGACACAGGAGCATCAAGCGTGCACGCCCATTTTACAGTCTTGCCCTTTTAATCGCTTTCCGCAAAACAGGCGACCATTGAAGAATCACCCTCGGCACGAGCAATCGCTCGAGCGAGCAATTTTCGCAACAAAGCGCCAGTTTCAAGCAAGGCGACAGCAATAAATTCTATGACTTATAAATATAGGGGTGGAGAAATTAAATGCAGTGGAAGCCGGTAAACACTCTCATTCCAAACAAGCTGGTCTTTCTATTGTTCGATCATCTTGAGAGCGCTCAGTGGGTCGGTTACGTCAACGAAGACGGTATTTGCGAATGGCCTGACAAAGTCCGCGGATATCGTCCGACAGGCTGGCAGGAAGTGATTGTGGACCTGACCCGCATCAAGGCCATCGGCGGCTGAACTCTCCACCATTTCCGGATATAAAACGAGCAAACCGGAGCGTAGGCCTTACGCTCCGGTTTGCTTTTGTGCGTTACCGCATGACTGGAGGCAATGGGGAACGCCAAGCCCTTAGTGGTTTAAAGGCAGATCGCGGTTCCGGTCCGATTACATCCGGTAAGCGATCGAGTCGTTCCAGAAACGATCCAGGCGCTGCAGCAGGCGGTTCATCTGTGAGAATTCGCCTTCGCCGATGCCGCCGACCTTTTCGATCGAGCCGATGTGGCGCTCGTAAAGCTTCGCGACGGTTTCGGCGATTTCTTGGCCAGCAGGCGTCAGGCTGATGCGAACCGAACGGCGGTCGATGCGCGAACGGGCGTGGTTGATGAAGCCCAGATCGACCAGCTTCTTGACGTTGTAGGAAACGTTGGAGCCGAGATAGTAGCCGCGGGAGCGGAGTTCACCGGCCGTCAGTTCGGAATTGCCGATGTTGAAGAGAAGAAGAGCCTGAACGGCGTTGACGTCGTCGCGACCCTGACGGTCGAACTCGTCCTTGATGACGTCGAGGAGACGGCGGTGGAGACGTTCCACCAGGTGCAGCGATTCCATGTAAAGTCCACGGATCGTGTCTTCGTGCGGATCTGCGACTGCCGGTGCCTGCGGCTTGAGCTTCGTGTTCATCATAACTGCCTCACTGTTTTGTTTGGCGGTGTGTTTGTTTCTTCCCGCCTTGAGACAGACCCTATCGAATGCGCATAAAATTCGACTTAAAACACTTGCTTAACAAAAGCCTACCGGCATTTTCGGATTTTGTCGGCACTGTGGCGAAGACCTTCCCCGCAGTTTTTCTGCCTATAAAAATCAATATCTTAGCTCGAAAAAATCACTAAAATTCGAGCTAAATGCCTTTAGGATCAAGGTGAATCAATCCTTACCTTCTCCTCTTTGCGCCTGCCTTCCAGCCATAATGCGAGACGAAATACGACATAAAGGCTGGCCACAAGGACGTTCAGAAGCGGGACAAGATGGTTCTCGCCAAAAATTTCGGGCCAGACGACATACATGAGAATTTGGATGATAGCCGCCATTGTCCACAGGACAGCGCCCCAGGGCACGGCAAGCCACAAACCAAGAGAAGCAACCGGGAAAAGAACAGCAAGAGCCGGAGCGGTAACTCGCCAAGGCAAGTCCAGCAGATCGAAGCGAGCCCTGCCTTCGAGCGAATACCCGACGAGCATCGCCCAATATTGCATGCCGAACCAGAAACAGGTGGCGGCAATCATCCTCATGAAGAAGACGAACAGGAGCTCAGTCAGCGTGCGCCGTGGCGTCGTGGGTGAATCAGATTCCATGGACATCGATATATAGGCGCATCAGGCCAGCCGCCAGCCACACGCATGGCAGCAATGCTTGATCCTGACCATTCATAAACAACTTGTCGCATGCTAAGGACCGGCCAACAAAAATAATGGAGACACCGTCATGGATAAGACGCATCTCGTCGACGAGATCACCGGGCACCGCAGGATGCGGCGCAATCGCAAGGCGGACTGGGTCCGCCGCATGGTGCAGGAAAACCGGCTGACCGTTGACGATCTGATCTGGCCGATCTTCATCACCCACGGCACCGGCATTTCCGAGCCGCTGGCGGCCATGCCGGGCGTCAACCGGATGAGCGTCGACAAGGCGGTAGAAGCGGTGAAGGAAGCGGCTGATCTCGGCATTCCGGCCATCGCTCCGTTCCCGGACATCGAGATGGAACTGCGCGATCCGACCGGCTCGCATATCCTCGATGCCAACAACCTGATGAACCGGTTCATTCGCGAGACCAAGAAGGCCGTGCCTAATATTGGCCTGATCACTGATGTGGCGCTCGACCCGTTCACCAGCCACGGCCATGACGGAATTCTGCGCGAAGGCATCATCGTCAATGATGAGACCGTCGATCACGTAGTGAAGGCCGCCGTCATGCAGGCGGATGCGGGCGCCGACATCATCGCACCGTCGGAAATGATGGACGGCCGCATCGGCGCCATCCGCCGCGGCCTGGATGCGGCAGGCCATCAGGATGTCGGCATCATGTCCTATGCGACGAAGTTCTCGTCGGGCTTCTACGGTCCCTATCGTGAGGCAATCAATACCGGCGGCCTGCTGAAGGGCGACAAGAACAGCTATTACATCTCTCCGGCCAACGGCACCGAAGCCCTGCGCGACGCCGCACTCGACGTCGAGGAAGGTGCCGACATGATGATGATCAAGCCCGGCCTTCCCTATCTCGATATCTGTTGGCGCGTGAAGGAAGCCTTCGGCCTTCCGACCTATGCCTATCAGGTGTCCGGTGAATACGCGCAGATCAAGGCGGCTGCCATGAACGGCTGGATCGATGGCGACCGGGTGATGATGGAAACGCTTCTCTGTTTCAAGCGCGCAGGATGCGATGGTATCCTCACCTACTTCGCCGTCGACGTGGCCAAAAAGCTAGCCAAGGACTGAGACCGGGCATTTGCGCCGAGACTTGCTAAGGTTGCAACGTCTCCCCATATGATTGGGGAGAAACAGGAGACTGAGTATCAATGAGCCTCGACCCGAACCCGACCTATGCCGCACCGGAAGACTGGCGCGCCTATAGCGGCGTTCTTTCACGCCGGGTGTTCGCCTTCATTCTCGACTATCTGATTGTGCTTCTGCTCTGCATTCCGGCGGCGGTGATCGTCTTCTTTCTCGGCATCATCACGCTCGGCCTCGGCTTTATGCTTTATCCGGCGCTGTTCGTCATCGTGGCGCTTCTTTATTTCGGCATGACGCTGGGCGGCCCGTCGCAAGCCTCGCCCGGCATGCGCGCCATGGGCATCACACTGATGCGGACCGATGGGAGGCGATTGGATTTCATGACGGCAATGGTCCACACGGTGCTGTTCTGGCTGATCAACTCGATCCTGACACCGCTTATCCTGCTTGTCGGCCTGTTCACCGAAAGGTCGCGGCTGGTACATGATATGCTGCTCGGCACGGTCATCGTCAGGACATCCTGACCACTACTCCAGGTGCGGCCGGTTATCCGATTTTGGTGACTGGCCGCGCTTAAAACCAGGCCCCGAAAAGCGCATGGTTGACGTTTTCCATTTATGCGCCATGGTATGACATTTCTCACTCCATGACGGGATTGGCCATACCTCCATGAATACCCAGACAACGCCTTCCCCGCAGTTTTATCTGACGGCTCCGGCAGTTTGTCCTTATCTTCCGGGTGAAATGGAACGGAAGGTGTTTACCCACCTCGTCGGCCCCCGTGCAGCGGAAATGAATGACCTCCTGACGCAGGGTGGCTTCCGCCGATCACAGAACATCGCCTACCGACCAGCCTGCGAGGCCTGCCGCGCCTGTGTGTCGGTGCGCATACTTGCAGGTGAGTTCGAGCCGACGCGTTCGATGAAACGCGTCATTTCGGCAAATCGCGACCTAATCGCGACCGTTCAGCCGGCCCAACCGTCGACCGAGCAGTTCGCGCTGTTCCGACGCTATCTGGACGACCGCCACCAGCATGGCGGCATGTCGGACATGTCCGCCCTCGATTATGCGATCATGGTGGAAGACACGCATGTCAACACGCGGCTGATCGAATACCGGATCCGCGAGCCGGGATCCGGTCTCAGCAAACAGCCGCAGGGAGAATTGATTGCCGTCGCGCTCACCGACATGATGAGCGACGGGCTTTCGATGGTCTATTCCTTCTTCAACCCGAAATACGAGAAGCGATCGCTCGGGACATTCATGATCCTGGATCACATCAACCGGGCGCGTTCGCTCGG
Source organism: Neorhizobium sp. LMR1-1-1.1 (assembly GCF_040675795.1). Lineage (NCBI taxonomy): Bacteria > Pseudomonadati > Pseudomonadota > Alphaproteobacteria > Hyphomicrobiales > Rhizobiaceae > Neorhizobium > Neorhizobium sp. LMR1-1-1.1. The sequence goes on along the minus strand of NZ_JBEGHE010000047.1, from coordinate 209,115 downwards.
CCTGCCGCATGTCTATCTCGGTTACTGGGTCAAGGGATCACCGAAGATGGATTACAAGACCCGCTATCAGCCGCAGGAACAGTTGATGGCGCGCGGGTGGGAACGGTCTCTGCCTCCGGCAACAGATAGCGACGATTAGCGGCCGTCGATGAACAACCATCGACGCGGACTTGTTGTAACCATCACCGGAGGCATCGCGCTCTCTTTCGACGTGCCGCTGGTGCGGCTGGGCGGCGGAGAGCTCTGGCAGACACTGGCGCTACGCTCGCTTTCGACTTTCGCGCTGGGCGTTCTCATCTGGGCCCTGCTCTCCCGGCTTCAACCAAGCAATCCCGTCCTTCGCCCCGGAAAGGCAGGCCTGCTTGCCGGTATTTTCTACGGGTTTTCGACAATCACCTTCCTTGGCGCCGTCTTCAATACAACAACGGCGAATGTCGTCTTCATCGTCGCCTTCACACCGATGTTTGCCGCGCTGTTTGGCTGGCTGCTGCTCCGTGAAAGCCTTTCACGATCGACATGGATCACCATGATCGCGATGATCGTCGGGGTTGGGATCATCGTCTCCGGAGGCCTGTCCGGCGGCGATTTGCTTGGCAATATGCTCGCCTTGACAACTACGCTTCTGCTTGCAGGCGCGATAAGCATCGGGCGCAAGACGAAGGTCGATCTGGGACTGGTGCCGCTCGCCGCGACCATCATCCCCGCAATCGTCGGCCTGGCGATGATGCAGTCGGGCGGATTGGCATCGGTCCCCTCCCCGTCGTGGGTTCTGCTCGACGGACTGGTGATGCTGCCCGTCGCCTTCTGGTGTCTCGCGACCGGCCCGAAATATCTCACCGGCGCTGAAGTCGGCATGTGCTACCTGCTTGAAACGGTCCTCGCGCCGATCTGGGTCTGGATGATCTTTGCCGAGGAAATGGAGGCAAGGACGATGCTGGGCGGAGCGATCCTGATCCTTTCTTTGATCGGCCACGCACTCTGGCAGATGCGGCGCGGCAACCAGCGTCTGCGTCTCTCCTAAGCAATTTGCCGGACGGACCGTCCCATGTTATAACGTCGTTAGAACACGAGGATCGGCCATGAAAACGACCATTCGAAAGATCGGTAATTCCGAAGGCGTCATCATCCCCAAGGAGATTCTTGACCGGCTGGGCCTGAAGGCGGGCGATAGCGTTGAAATCAACGAGCAATCCGGTCAACTGATGCTGAAACCGATGGAAGACGATTTCGCGCGACAGCTGCAACATGCCGAAATCTTCATGGACAAATACAAGACAGCACTCAAGAAACTGGCTGAGTAATGTCCATACGCTTCTCGAGAAAACCACTGGTCGAGAAGTTGCACCACCGCCAAATAGAGCGATTTGGCGGTTCTTACGGCTTGCGCGATGGGGGTATTCTTGAGTCCGCGCTGATGCGCCCGGTCAACAAGGCGGCTTACGGATCGACGGATATCTTAGAGCTTGCCGCTGCCTACCTTTACGGCCTGATCAAGAACCATGCCTTTATCGATGGCAACAAAAGGATCGCAATCGTTGCCGCGGGTGTGTTCCTGATGGATAACGGCTTTGCCATCGAAACCGATGAAGCAACCCTGTTCACCTTCGTCCTCTCCCTCGCCGCGGGAGAGATAGACGAAGAAGGCGCAACTCGTTTTCTCCGCGACCACTGCGTTCCCTACCCCGCGTAACTTCGGCCTCAGCCGAAACGATATCGCTTGCCCTGAAAACATGATATCGTCTCAGCTCAATCCGTGGAGGGCGGTATGGGCGAGACAGTGACGATCCAGAGGATCGGGGACAGATGCGGCATCATGTTGCCGCAGGAGCATCTTGATAAGCTAGGTTGGAAGGAAGGGGATCGTATCGAGATCCGCTCCGATCAGGTTCATCTCGAATTCATCGCACCGCATGACGAGGAAAGCGAGGAGCCTAGATCCTTTTCCCTGACGAATGGAACCGCGATGAGAAACTACCTCACGGCACTCAAGGAACTGGCCAGACATTAAAAGCGCCGCCCATCAGGAATGATGAACGGCGCCAGATTTCAGTGGGTTCACATCAGCCAGCAAATTTTCCGCTGCGTGGAAAACCCTTTGGAACGGTACGTCCGGCCGAAGCGCGATCACCCATCCATTCGAGCAGCTCGTCCTTCGTGCGATTGAACGCGCGGCCGGCGCTATCTTCCCAGGAAAGACCGGCGTCCATGGCAAAGCATTTGATGTCGGAAACGCCGCCATCCTTGTAGCGCTGCAGGCGCACGCCCTTGCCGCGGGTCATTTCCGGCAGCTGCTCCAGCGGGAAGACCACCATCTTGCGGTTCTCACCCACGATTGCGACATGATCGCCAGAAACCGGCACCACGAGCTTCGTCTCGTCGGGCATGCCAACATTCATCACCTGCTTGCCCTTGCGGGTATTGGCGACCATCTCGTTTTCGGCAACGACGAAGCCATAACCCGACGTCGAGGCGATGATCATCTTGCGGCTTGCATCGTGGACAAAGGCGGTCAGGATGTCCTGATCGTTTTCCATGTCGACAATGATGCGGATCGGCTCGCCATGGCCGCGGCCGCCGGGCAGCTTGTCGCCACCAAGCGTGTAGGCCTTGCCGCCGGTCGTGACGAGCAGAAGCTTGTCAGTCGTCTGGGCCGTAAACGCGATCTTCGGTCCGTCACCTTCCTTGAAGGTGAGACCCGACGTATCGGCCACATGCCCCTTGAGCGCCCTGATCCAGCCCTTCTGCGAGATGATGACGGTGATCGGCTCCTTCTCGATCATCGCCTGCTGGATGGCTTCGATGTCGGCTTCCGGCGCTTCGGCAAACTGGGTGCGGCGGCGGCCGAGTTCGGTCGCCTTGGCATAGGTCTTCTTGACGTCCTGGATCTCGACCTCGATCATTCGCCACTGCTTGTCGTCGGATGCGAGCAGTGCCTCGATGTCTGCCTTTTCCTTGGTGAGCTTGTCGTTCTCGGTGCGGATCTCGAATTCCTCGAGCTTGCGCAAATTGCGCAGCCGCATGTTGAGGATCGATTCCACCTGGAGATCGGTCAGAGACCAGCGCTCGACCATGACCGGCTTCGGCTCATCCTCTTCGCGGATGATGCGGATCACTTCGTCGATGTTGAGATAGGCGATCAGCAAGCCGCCCAAGATCTCCAAACGCCGGTCGATCGCGGCCAGACGATGACGCGAGCGGCGAACGAGCACGTCCTTGCGATGCGCCAGCCATTCGATCAGCACCTCGTTCAGCGCCATGACCTTGGGCACGCGGCCCATCGACAGAACGTTCATGTTGAGCGGAATGCGGCTTTCAAGCTCGGTCAGCTTGAACATCGATTCCATCAGGAGCGTCGCATCAACGGTACGGCTCTTCGGCACGATGACGATGCGCACGTCTTCGGCTGATTCATCGCGGATATCGTCGAGCAGCGGCAGCTTGCGGGCGATCAGCAGTTCGGCGATCTTTTCGATCAGACGCGACTTCTGCACCTGATAGGGAATTTCGGTGACGACGATCTGGTAGCCGCCGCGGCCGAGATCTTCCACTTCCCACTTGGCGCGGACACGGAAACCGCCGCGGCCGGTCTTGTAGCTCTCGATGATCGATTCACGGCTGTCGATGATGATGCCGCCGGTCGGCAGGTCCGGACCGGGGACGAAATCGACCAGCTTCTCGACCGTCGCATCCGGATGCCGGATCAGGTGGAGCGCCGCGTCGCAAAGCTCGTGGGCGTTATGCGGCGGGATGGACGTCGCCATGCCGACAGCGATCCCGGTTGCGCCATTGGCGAGCAGGTTCGGAAAAGCGCCTGGAAGAACCGTCGGCTCCGAATTGCTTTCGTCATAGGTGTCGCGGAAATCGACGGCGTCCTGATCGATCCCTTCCAGCATGAGTTCGGCCACCGACGTCATCTTGCTTTCGGTGTAACGCATGGCGGCGGGGCTATCGCCGTCGATATTGCCGAAATTGCCCTGGCCGTTGACCAGCGGATAGCGCAGCGAGAAATCCTGCGCCAGGCGCGCCAGCGCGTCGTAAATCGACTGGTCGCCGTGCGGATGATAGTTACCCATCACTTCGCCGACGATCTTGGCGCATTTGCGGAAGGCGGTGTTCGGCCGGAGGCCCATCTCGCTCATCGCATAGACGATACGGCGATGGACCGGCTTCAGTCCGTCACGGACGTCCGGCAGCGCGCGGTGCATGATGGTGGACAGCGCATAGGCGAGATAGCGCTCTTCGAGCGCTGCCTTGAGGTCCACCGGTAAAATATTGTCGCCGCCGTCGTCGCCGGGCGGATTCACGATCTGTCCCATGGGCTTTGACTAGCTCAAAGCCCGGTTTTCAGCAACAAAGCCGGGGATATCAGCCTGTGGAGAAACTAACGCTTTGATAAGGGCGTCACAAAAATGGCTCAAGCCCTTCGTCACAAAGCGATGGACGTTTCATCCGCCAGACCTATAAATGCGATTGATTTCACGGGCAGTTTTCTGCCGCAGGAGGCTTTTCATGCGTTATTCTTCCACAATCAGGCTGCTTGCAGCCGGAACGACCCTCATTGCACTCGGCACACCTGCCCTGGCGCTCGATGGAAACGATCTGGTCAAGAAGCTCAACAGCGCTCTCTACATGCAGCAGGGCGAAGGCATCGTGCCGGGTTCCGTGGAGGTCAACGGTTCCAACGTCACGCTTCGCAACAGCCGTTTCGAAGCCGGCGCCAGCCAGGGCAGCCTGCCGCTCGGCACGATCGAGATGGAGGGCGTGGAAGAGGATGCCGGCGGTTACACGATCGAGACCGTGACATTCGAGAATGTCGACCTGCGACAGGACAAGACCGAGATCAGCGCCTCCGACATCGTCATGAGCGGCGTTACCGTGCCGGCGAACACGACCGGCAATTCTTTGGACTCGGTACTGCTCTACGACGAGGCGACGACCGGCCCGATGGCGATCAAGGTCGACGGCAAGAGCGTCGCATCGATCGGATCCTCAAAGCTGACCACCGACGTCTCGGACGACGACAAGAAAATCAGCTTCGATCTGCAGGTCGCGGACATCAAGGCTGATCTCGCCACGATCGACGATCCGGCGACGAAACAGACGATCTCCGATCTCGGCATCACGTCGCTCGACGGCAAGGTCAGCATGACCGGAAGCTGGGACCTGGAACCCGGCACGCTGGCAATCGAGGAATATGCGTTCGACTTCGCCAATATCGGCAGGCTCGACATGGCATTCAGCCTCTCCGGCTACACGCTCGATTTCGTTCGTTCCGCCAATGAGACGGCACGTGCGATGGAAGCCAATCCGAACAAGGAGCAGGCAGAACAGGCCGCCAACCTCGCAATGCTCGGTCTGATGCAGCGCCTGACCTTCAACAGCGCAATGATCAGCTTTGCGGATGACGGAATTACCGAAAAGGCACTGGATGTCGTCGGCAAGCAGCAGGGCACGAGCGGCGACCAGCTCGCCCAGATGATCAAGGCGATGACACCGATCGTGCTTGCCCAGTACAACATTCCGGAATTGCAGAACGCGCTCAGCCAGGCGGTCAACACCTACCTGGACAACCCCGGCAGCCTGACGATCACCGCCCAGCCGCCGAGCCCGGTTCCCTTCCCGATGATCCTCGGTGCCGGCATGGGCGCCCCGAACACACTGCCGCAGGTGCTTGGCGTGACGGTGAAGGCGAACGACTGATATCATCGCCTCGGAAATCGAAAAGCCCGGCAGGTGACTGCCGGGCTTTTTCCGTCAGTGCGCCGGAGATGGCGCGAGAGAGGCATGTTCCTTGTCGTGGAGAGCGAAGCGATCGATCATGCTGGCACTGGCCTCATTGGCTCCCCTCACCTCGACCTCGGCACCCCGGCGGCGGAATTTCAGGACGATCTGGTCGAGTGCATCGACCGCTGAAATATCCCAGAGATGAGCGCGGCTGACGTCGATCGCCACACGCTCGAGTTTCTCTTCAAAATCGAAGGCCTGAAGCAGGGAGTGGGTCGAGGCGAAGAAGATCTGTCCTTCGACTTCATAGATACGCGTGGCGTCCTCCAGCCTGGACGACACCTTGAACATACGCGCCACCTTGCCGGCGAAAAACACGCCCGACAGCAGCACGCCGACGATCACGCCCTTGGACAGATCATGGGTGAAAAGCACGACGGCAACTGTCGCCAGCATGACGATGGACGATGTACCGGGATGGCGCTTCAGATCGACGATCGACTTCCATGAGAAGGTGCCGATCGACACCATGATCATGATCGCCACCAGCGCCGCGACCGGCACGATGCGCAGGATATCATCAAGGACCAGAAGCAGGATCAGCAGGAAGGCACCGGCAACGAAGGTGGAGAGACGTCCGCGGCCGCCCGAAGAGACATTGATTACCGACTGCCCGATCATTGCGCAGCCCCCCATGCCGCCGAACAGACCGGAGACGATATTGCCCGTGCCCTGCCCGACGCATTCGCGGCTCTTACTGCTGACGGTATCGGTCATATCGTCGACGATCTGCGCGGTCAGCAATGACTCCAGCAATCCGACCGCAGCAAGCGCCAGCGAATAGGGGAAGATGATCTGCAGCGTCTCGAATGTCAGCGGCACCATGGGAAGCGCAAAGACCGGCAAGGCGGTCGGCATTTCGCCGAGATCGGCAACCGTCCGGACATCGATGCCAAAACTCAACGTCACGATCGTCACGACGACGATGGCGACAAGCGGCGATGGCACGGCCTTGGTCAGATAGGGAAAGAGATAGATGACCGCGAGCGCCAGCGCGATCAGCGGATAGGTGACTGCGGGAACCCCGATCAGCTGCGGCAGCTGCGCTGTGAAGATGAGGACCGCCAGCGAATTGACGAAGCCTGTCATGACCGACTTGGAGACGAAGCGCATCAACCGGCCGAGCTTCAGCATGCCGGCGATGATCTGCAGCACGCCCATCAGGAGCGTTGCGGCAAACAGATATTCGATGCCGTGCTCCTTCACCAGCGGCCCCATAAGGACGGCCGTTGCTGCGGTTGCGGCGGAAATCATCGCAGGGCGACCGCCGGTAATGGCGGTGGTGCAGGCGATCGCTACGGAAGCGAAGAGACCGACCTTCGGGTCGACACCGGCAATCACGGAAAAACCGACAGCTTCCGGGATAAGGGCCAGAGCGACGACGACGCCGGAAAGGACATCGCCACGGATGTTGGAAAACCACTCGCGGCGGTAATTGGTCAAACTTGTCATGGAAAATCGCACACATTCGCGCATCGCCGCAGGAAATATCCGGGGTGTGAAAACGGCTGATGCTTTGCGTTGTCCGGCGGATCGGCGGCCGGAAGAGCCACCCGGGAGTTTCACCCGAGTCCTTGTGGTGTGTGCTGTTTAGACGCGGCTGCGAGAAGCAGCAACAAAAAATGACAAAGCCCGGAAGGCTTCAACCTTCCGGGCTTTGATTTCCGTTCAATCTGAAACGGTATTATCGATTTTACTCGAGAACCTGGATCACCGTGTGGGTCTGGGGATCGACGATCACACGTCGCTCATTGACGATGGTGTAACCGTAATTGTCATAGCCCTGAACCGGGCGAACTTCGACCGTATCGGGCAATACCCGCCCTACCAGTACATCGCCCTCGTAAGGCACGGATTCGATCGGCTGTTCCATTACATAGGTACGGACTTCACCGGGCAGCACGACCGTGGAATTGGTGGTCACCGGATCCTGGGTGATCACGGTGGTTTGGGCGAAAGCCACACCGGAAAAAGCCATCGAGGCCGCGGACACGGCCAGCAGGAACTTACGCATGTTGTTTCTCCCTTGCTTCTGCTGGCAGTAACAACACGGTCGGGATGAGATGGTTCCGCATTTTTAACTGCCTTAATTGTGGCAGAAACTATGGCAAAACTGCAGCAATACATACGCTCCTGCCCGAACGAGTATTTCGAACAGTCTGAACTTCGCCGGAGACTTGGATACGGTCAGGCGGCGCGGCTGTCGAGACGCCGATCCATTTGCTGCTTGGGCGTCAGGCGGAACATGCCGACGAGTTCGCGCAGCCGCTGTGCCTCGGTCATCAGAAGCGCACTGGCAGCATTGTTTTCCTCGACCATCGCCGCGTTCTGCTGCGTGCCCTGATCGAGCAGATTGACGGCACTGTTGATCTCCCCCAGCCCAACCGACTGTTCCCGAGCGGAAACCGCTATCGCCTCGACCTGAACATTGATCGCCTCGATGCGGCTGCTGATTCCGGTCAGTGCTTCGCCGGTATCACGCACGGAACGGACACCATCCTTCACCTCGTCCGCCGAAATCTGAATGAGCTGCTTGATCTCGCGTGCGGCATCGGCCGAGCGGCTGGCGAGTGCCCGCACCTCCTGCGCCACGACTGCGAAGCCGCGACCTGCATCCCCTGCCCTTGCCGCCTCGACACCGGCGTTCAGCGCCAAGAGGTTGGTCTGGAAAGCGATCTCATCGATCACCCCGATGATACCGGAAATCCTTGCGGAGGATCCTTCGATACGCTGCATGGCTTGTAGCGCATCCGAGACGAGGCCCCGCGTATGCTCCGCCGCCTTGTTCGCCTCGCTTGCAAGGCCATGTGCCTCCTGCGAGCGGTGCGACGAATTGCCGACATTGGCGGTGATCTCATCCAGAGCCGCCGCGGTTTCCTCAAGCGAAGCCGCCTGCTGTTCCGTGCGGCGGGAAAGATCATCGGCACTGCCCGCGATTTCGCGGCTTCCGCCTTCTATCGAGCCGCTCGCATGGGCGATCTCCGTCATCACATCCGCAAGGCGTGCCACGGTCTGGTTGAGGTCGCTGCGCAGCGCTTCGAAATCGGGAGCAAAAGGCTCGGAGAGTGTGAACGAAAGATCCCCCTCGGCCAGGCGTTGCAGACCACCAGCCAGACCGCGTGTCGCCTGTTGCAATATCCTGCGCGCCTCGGCTTCAGCTTCCTCGTGCATGCGCTTGCGTTCGTCCTCGGCATTTGCACGCGCCGCCGCGGCCTCCTGCTCAAGCCGCATGTTGGCAATCGCAGCCTCACGGAAGGTATCGAGTGCCTCAGCCATTGCACCGAATTCATTGCGACAGTGCAGTGCCGGGATGGTGATATCCGTCTGGCCATCGGCCAGCCTGCGCATGGCTCCCGTCATGGCGACGACCGGACCGGTAATGGAACGCCCGATCAGCCAGACGCCCGCGGTCAAAGTGGCGATGGCGCCAAGAAGAAGTGCTGCGACGATGAAGAGATTGCGTTCCGCAACCAGCTCGTTCTCGGTCAGCGTTTCAGCCCGCTGCGTCTCATAAGATGCTCGGACGGCTGCGACCTGCGGTTCGAGCGCCCGGTAGGCTTCAGACACGTCAGCTTCCGACTTTGCTTCCTTCAAGCTGCCATCGGCATAGAGCTTGAAAGCCGTCCGATAAACTTCCAATGCATCCATGACGCGGCTGCGCTGCGCGCCCGGACGAAAGGCCTGCTTGACCAGAAGGGTAAAGGTCTCCGCCTCTGCTGCATGCTTTTGGAGATAGCCAGCATCTCGACGCAGGATGAAATCCTTCTCGTGTCGCCGCATCATCAACATACTGGCGCGAATGGCTACATCCTCGACAGACTGAAGGCGTTCCTCGATCGAGTGCACGGCGGAGCGCATGGCGCCCTCAAGGCCGTTATTCTGGTCTAGTCCGAGATCCTGATTGTCTTTTACCAGCGTCGCAAAGGCGGCCTCATAGGCCGCAAGCCCCTCACCCAACCGGTCAAGATTGGCAGTAAGCTCACCGGTCGCAGAAGACCTCAGTCTGTCGAGCCGGGCGTGAACGCCGGCAATCACCGACTGAAACTTCTCTACAGCCACGATGTCCTTGTTCAGCAGGAAATACTGCTCCCAAAGCAGGCTGTCGCTTACGCCCGCGGACATCACCGAAACTTCCGCCTGTCTTTCCGTCAGCGCATCCGCTGTCGCCCGATATCCCCTCTCGATCTGCCGTTGACCGAGAAAGATTGCCGAGATTGCGACGATACCGACCAAGGCGAGGATGGCGAGCAGCAGCACACGATGGGAAATGCGCAGATTAGAGAAAAAGGCCAAGTCAAAAAATCCCGTGGCAGATGAATATGCCCGGATAACTGCCTGTCAGGGTTTAAATAAACCTCAATGGGAATGTTAAAATTCACAACCAGTTTTGCAATGCAGCAATGCAACTTCGCATTGCACAGCTATGCAAAACGGCGACCCGAGGGCCGCCGTTGAACTTGCTTGAAAATCGACGGGTCGAAAGACTGAAAATCAGTCTTTCTTCACTGGCGGGATCGGACGGATCGCCAGTTCGCGTAGCTGGGTCGGCGTGGCTTCCGAGGGAGCGCCCATCAGAAGATCCTGTGCCTGCTGGTTCATCGGGAACAGCGTGATTTCGCGCAGGTTCTTGGCACCGGTCAGGAGCATGACGACGCGGTCGACGCCGGCTGCCATGCCGCCATGCGGAGGCGCACCGTACTGGAAGGCGCGGTAGAGGCCACCAAAACGATCTTCGACGTCCTGCTGGGAAAGGCCGACCATTTCGAAGGCCTTGACCATGACTTCCGGCAGCTGGTTACGGATCGAGCCCGAGGCGATTTCGAAACCGTTGCAGACCATGTCGTACTGGTAGGCCTTGATCGTCAACGGATCCTGGTTCTCCAGAGCTTCGAGGCCGCCCTGCGGCATCGAGAACGGGTTGTGGGCGAAATCGATCTTCTTGTCTTCTTCGTTATATTCGAAGAACGGGAAGTCGACGATCCAGCACAGCGCGAACTGGTCCTTGTTGGCCAGACCCAGTTCGTCGGCAGCACGGTTACGGGCTTCGCCTGCGAACTTGTAGAACTTCTCCGGTTCGCCGGCGACGAAGAAGCAGGCATCGCCCGCTTCCAGACCGAGCTGTGCCGCAATAGCTGCCGTGCGCTCTTCGCCGATGTTCTTGGCGAGCGGACCGGAGCCGACAACCTTGCCTTCTTCTTCCTTCCAGAAGATGTAGCCGAGGCCTGGCTGGCCCTGCTGCTGCGCCCAGGCGTTCATGCGGTCGCAGAATGCACGGGAGCCGCCGGTCTTTGCCGGGATTGCCCAGACTTCAACCTTCGGGTTCGAAGCGATCATGCCGGCGAAGACCTTGAAGCCGGAACCGGCGAAATGCTCGGTAACCGCTTCCATCTCGATCGGGTTGCGCAGGTCCGGCTTGTCGGAACCGTATTTGCGGATCGCGACGTCATACGGGATGCGCGGGAATTCCTTGGTGACCGGTTTGCCTTCGGCAAACTCTTCGAAGATGCCGCGCATGACCGGTTCCATCGTTTCCCAGACTTCTTCCTGGGTGACGAAGCTCATTTCGAGGTCGAGCTGGTAGAATTCGCCCGGCAGGCGGTCAGCACGCGGGTCTTCGTCGCGGAAGCACGGTGCAATCTGGAAGTAGCGGTCGAAACCGGCAACCATCATCAACTGCTTGTACTGCTGCGGCGCCTGCGGCAGGGCGAAGAACTTGCCGGGGTGGATACGCGACGGCACGAGGAAGTCGCGTGCGCCTTCCGGCGAGGATGCGGTCAGGATCGGCGTGGAATATTCGGTGAAGCCACCGATCGTCATTTCGCGGCGCATGGCGGCGATGATCTGGGTGCGCTTGACGATGTTTTTGTGCAGCGTTTCGCGGCGAAGGTCGAGGAAGCGATACTTCAGGCGCACGTCTTCCGGATATTCCGGCTCACCGAAGACCGGCAGCGGCAGTTCCTTGGCAGCCGACAGAACCTCGATTTCCTTGGCGTAGAGTTCGATCTCGCCCGTCGCCATGTTCTTGTTGACGGTGTCTTCCGAACGAGCCTTGACGGTGCCGTCGATACGGATGACCCACTCGCCGCGCACGACTTCAGCCGTCTTGAAGGCCGGGCTGTCCGGGTCGCAGACGACCTGGGTCATGCCATAATGGTCGCGAAGGTCGACGAAGAGAACGCCGCCATGATCTCGCACACGATGGACCCAGCCGGAAATGCGGACATTGGAGCCGACATCCGACTTGCGGAGGGCTGCACAGGTGTGGCTGCGGTAACGATGCATAACTTCAATCCTGGACTGATGCTTGGGAACGGCTTTTTCGGCGTGCAAGGCACGGCCGCCGATCGCATGGAAAATCGGCGCGAAAAGCGCATGTGTGCTCCGATTTGTCAAGGTTGCAATGGCTCGGCAGGACCGCTTAGCACATGATAGTCGGTATCCGCCAACCTTCAGGCCGCCCACGGGCTGCGTGCTTATGTCCCTTCATCCCCTCTTCATTGTGCAAGCGAGGGGTGCGAATATGGCCCCATGGTCAAGTTTGTTCGGGTGATACTCATGCTTCTGGCCGCGCTGTTTCTGGCGCGAGGGCCGGTCGCTTATGATTCACAGCCGGCACCGGGCCATATTCATGTCAGCCATGTCGAAATCGCCCTGCATCGCGGGCAGACGCCGGTGGACGGCCGCCAGATCGAGACACAGTGCTCGAAGGCAGGATGCGCGCTTGCATCATGCCAGGTGCAATCGGTCACTGCCGCCATCCTCCCAGATTGCCCGTTAGCTATACAGCCATCTCGTTCATCGGCTTACCCACTGCCGGACGACGTAGCACCATCCTCGTTGCGTGAAGAGCCCGCCTCGCCTCCCCCCAAATCTCCGATCGGCCACTCACTGGCGGCGTGACCGCCCGAACCGAAATATTCGTTCGCCGATCCAAGGAGATTATCGTGAACAGACAGACATTTGCGGCGAGATCGCTCGCCTTCGCATTGATGAGTGCTGCATCATTCATGGCCACCGGTGCCATGGCCGCCGAGATGGTGGTCTATGAAAGCCCCTATTGCGGCTGCTGCGAAGCATGGGCCGAGGCGCTCACCGCATCCGGCATCGTGCTTCGCATGGAAAATGTCGAGGATATGGACGCATTGAAGGCCGGCTACAAAGTGCCGGAGGACGCCTGGAGCTGCCATACGGCCGTAGCGGACGGCTATGTGTTCGAGGGCCATGTGCCGCTCGAAGCCGTCAATCGTGTGCTGGCCGAGCGTCCCGACATTTCCGGCATCGCCGTTCCCGGCATGCCGAGCGGCTCGTTGGGAATGGGCGAGGATCCATCGGCAGCCTATGACGTGATTGCGTTCAGCAAGGATGGCAGCCAGTCAGTCTATATGGAAATCCGGCCGGAATAACCGCCTTCGCGCCCTGATCCCCCGGCGTCCGCCATCCGCTCCTGCTTGCTGTACAAATGCCAAGAGCGGGTGGCATTCAATATTTCCAAACCACGTTTTCCGAGGCGGCGAAGTTTTCGCATCACACGGCCTGCTTTAGCCATTTCCAGTCTGTCGTTTCCATGCGCAGCACGCTACAGCTTTTGCGACACCCCCGCGCAAAGATTCCCCCATGTCCCATATACGCCCCCTCGTGCCCCTTCTCGTCACCGCAGGCATCCTGATCGGCGGAAACGGGCTTCAGGGCACCTATATCGCGCTGCGCGGCACAGCCGAGGGTTTTTCCCCCACGGTAATCGGTATGATCGGTGCCGGATACAGCGTCGGTTTCGCCGTCGGCTGCATCTACGTTTCGCGACTGCTGCGATCGATCGGCCATATCCGCACATTTGCCGCGATGGCCGCAATCGGGGCCTCCTGTTCGATTGTCATGGCGCAGGTGATCGATCCCGTCGCATGGGCATTCCTGCGCTTCCTGATCGGCATAGCGGTCGCCAGCCTGTTTGCCACGGTCGAAAGCTGGATCAACGCAAAGGTCACCAATGAAAACAGGGCGAGAACGCTGTCGATCTACCGTTTCGTCGATCTCGGCTCGGTCACTTTCGCCCAATATCTCATCCCGACAGTCGGCATAGAAGGACAGGCGCTCTTCGCCATCATCTCGATCGCCATGACCTTGTCGCTGGTGCCGATTTCGGTCGCCGACAAATCCAGCCCCGCACCGCCGGATGCCGTGGCATTCGATCTAAAGGCCGTCTGGCAGATCTCACCGCTTGCCGTCGTCGGCGTTGTCGCCGTCGGCCTCTCCATGGCCGCCTTCCGCAATATCGGGCCGGTCTATGCGCATGAGATCGGCATGGATATCACCTCGATCGCTACCTTCATGAGCGCCGGCATCATCGGCGGCGTGGTGCTGCAATATCCGCTCGGGCTTTATTCCGACAAGCTGGACAGGCGGCGCGTCATTGTCTGGGCAACGATCGGCTCGATCCTGACCGGCGGTTATCTCTCCTTTGGTGCAGGCACGAACGAGACGGCCAATATCATTGCCGTATTCCTTTTCGGCGCATTTTCCATGCCGCTCTACTCGCTGTGTTCGGCACATGGAAACGACCACGCCAAGCCGGGACAATATGCGCTGGTTGCCGCCGGTCTGCTGTTCTTCTGGTCGGTCGGCGCGATCGTCGGCCCGCTGCTGGCCGCGACGCTACTCCAGTATCTCGGCCCACGCGCATTCTTTGCCTATACGTCCTTCATCTTTGCCGGTTTTCTGATCTTCACCATCATGCGCATGGGGGTAAGGCCGCCCGTGCCGCCATCGGAACGGCATTCCCGCTTCCGCGCCCTTTTGCGCACATCCGCCTATTTCAACCGGCTGGCGGCACCGCCTGAAAAAGATGACAGGGACTAACGCCTTAGCGAGCCTCTCCCGGTCTTGACATGCGCGGCTCAAAGGGAAAGGAAGGTTGAACACCGCACGTGAACGGACCAATGATCGAAACAACCGCAGCTCTTCAAGACGCCTGCGCCAAGCTGGCGCAATCGGATTTCATCACCATCGACACGGAGTTTCTGAGGGAAACGACGTTCTGGCCGGAACTCTGCCTCATCCAGATGGCAAGCCCGGACCTGGAGGTTCTCGTCGATCCGCTGGCAAAAGGGCTTGATCTTGCGCCCTTCTTCGAGCTGATGGCGAACTCCGCGGTGGTGAAGGTTTTCCATGCCGCACGGCAGGATATCGAAATCGTCCATCACCTCGGCAAGCTGGTGCCGCATCCGATCTTCGATACGCAGGTGGCAGCCATGGTCTGCGGTTTCGGCGACAGCGTCTCCTATGACCAGCTCGTCAGCCGCATCAAGAACGTCCATATCGACAAGTCATCCCGCTTCACCGACTGGAGCCGCCGGCCGCTTTCGGAGAAGCAGCTCGATTATGCGCTGGCCGACGTCACCCATCTCAGGGACGTCTATCTGTTCCTGAAAGAACAGTTGGATCGAGAAGGCCGTGCCTTGTGGCTGACCGAGGAAATGGCGATCCTCGAAAACCCGTCCACCTATGACCTGCACCCGGACGACGCATGGCAGCGGCTTAAAGCCCGCCTGCGCAAGCCGACCGAACTTGCCATCCTGAAATTCGTCGCCGCATGGCGCGAGCGGGAAGCCCGCAGTCGCAATGTGCCGCGTTCACGCGTCTTGAAGGACGATGCGATCTACGAAATCGCCCAGCAACAGCCGAAGGATAACGAAGCCCTCGGACGCCTGCGCACCATCCCCAAGGGCTGGGAGCGCTCGGCATCGGGAACCGCCATCGTCGAAGCGGTCAATGCCGCGCTCGCATTACCGAAGGCCGAGATGCCGCATCCGCCCAAGCACACCCACGTGCCCGAAGGCACGGCCGCCGCTGTCGAACTGCTCAAGGTTTTGCTCAAGCTCATCTCCGACAAGCAGGGAGTGGCAGCGAAGGTCATCGCCAATACGGATGATCTCGAAAAGATCGCTTCCGAAGGCGAGAATGCCAACGTGGCCGCTCTCTCAGGCTGGCGGAAAGAACTTTTCGGCGATACCGCGCTGAAGCTGATCGAAGGCGGCGTGGCGCTGCGCTTCGTCGACAAGAAGGTCGAGGCGGTCGAGCTTTAAGCTCTGACGCTTGGACACTCCCGCCATCAGGGATGCATCTTCGCTCCCTTGGTGATCTTGTCGACCAGCTTCCTTTCCGCTCTCAGCGCGATGCCGACCAGCTTGGCATCGTCAGGGCCAAACCGCGAGAAGACCTCGCGATTGGCAGCATCGTGACCGGTCGCGAACATCTCTTCGATGTAGGCTGATGTGATGACTTCGCGCTCCAGAGAGCGCTTGTGGATTACACGCAGCGTCTCCTGATCGGAGCCAAGCACAACAATCGGCTGGATCGATAGCGGATTATAGACATTATCCACCATGTCCCGGTATGCTTCGCCAATGATCGCCGGTGACTGAGCGATAATGCCGCTTGTCAAAAATGCGGTAACGTTAAGCTTCTGCCAAGTGGCAAGGTCCTCGCGGACAACAATCGCGATCTTGGTATCGAACATGCAGGAAAACTCCATTCGGGGTATCGAAAGAGCAGAACACTTAGCGGCTGCCGGTGCAGGCGGTCTTGAACGTTCGTGCAAAGGGCAATTTCGCGACGGCATGCGCGTTGCCACGCCGAGCCGGGGCGTCGAACGTATCGAGGCGCGCTTTCACGGAAACGGCTTTTCACCACACCGCCACGATACTTATGCGCTGGGACTGACGCTTCATGGCGTGCAGACTTTTCGTTATCGTGGCGCGGAACGTTTCAGCAATCCGGGCAATGTCATCGTACTGCATCCCGACGAAGTGCACGACGGTGCGGCCGGTACCGATGACGGGCTGATCTACCGGATGATCTATCTGCCGCCCGAACTGATCGGGGCCGTTGGCGGGCATCGAAGCGCCCTGCCTTTCGTCGGAAATCCCGTCGTCGCGGATGCCGGCCTCTGGCAAGCGCTCGCCGATATTCTTGGCGATCTGGATCATGAACCGGATGACCTCGCGCTCGACGACGCGGTGATGCGGATCGCTACCGGTCTCACGCAACAGGCAAGCATACCCCGCAAGGGAGTGACTGCTACGGCTCGGATTGCGGTCCTCTCCGCCCGCGATTTCATTGAGGATCGCTGCAGCGAGGCGGTGCGTTCGGAGGATCTGGAGGCAATTACCGGCATCGACCGCTACGAACTGGCTCGGCAGTTCCGCCGGCTGCTCGGCACCAGCCCGCACCGCTATCTCGTCATGCGCCGACTGGAACAGGCCAAAAGGCTGATGTCGATCGGTACCGGGCTTGCCGAAACAGCAGCCGCCGCGGGATTTTCCGATCAGGCGCATTTTACCCGGCACTTCCGCAAGGCCTTCGGCATGACGCCGGGCCGCTGGAACGAATTACGCACCGGATCGCGATAATCGCGTGAAATCTACGGCGATTTGACCCGTCAAGAACTCCAGTCATCAAATCTTCATCACATCATCACCTGCCCGTCACGCGCGCATTCTATCGACGCTCGCATGTTTAATGCGAAACGATCAGGTGTTTCATGACCAAAACCTTTATCACTTCCGTTGCCATGGCGGCTCTGCTTGCCGGCTCCGCCTTCGCGGACGACAAGGAGTTTCCGGCCAAGCTCGCCGGCCAGGCGATCCTGCCCGCCAACACGATGACGACTGCTCCGTCAGATGCACCTGCGTTTCTGAAGACCTCCGGCAAGTTTACGACAGCGGGCAAGCGCGTCGAGAAACTCGGCACGGTTGACGGCAAGGACGGCGCTCGTGTTACCGATGTGAAGCTGCCGCTCGATGGCCAGCCGATCCAAGGCTTTTCCGGCATCAAGGCAATGGCTGATGGCACATTCTGGACACTGTCAGACAACGGCTTCGGCTCCAAGGCCAACTCTTCCGACGCCATGCTCTTCCTGCATCAGGTAAAGTTCGACTGGGCCGCCAACAAGGTGGACGTCGTCAAGAATATCTTCCTGTCCGACCCGAACAAGATTGCTCCCTTCCCGATCGTCATGGAAGGCTCCGAGAAGCGTTACCTTACGGGCGCCGATTTCGACATCGAGTCGATCCAGCCGGTTGCCGACGGTTTCTGGCTCGGCGAGGAATTCGGCCCCTACCTGATCAAGGTCGATGCGCTCGGCCAGCTGACCGACGTTATCGCCACAGTTGTCGATGGCAAGCCGGTGAAATCTCCTGACAATCCGACGCTTTCCATGCCGGCCAATCCGGCCGCCAAGATGCCGGTCTTCAACCTGAAGCGTTCTGGCGGTTATGAAGGCATGGCAATGTCGAAGGACGGCTCCAAGCTTTACGGCCTGCTGGAAGGCCCGCTCTTCCTCGAAGACGGCAAGGTCGAACAGGTCGATGGCCGCACCGCGCTTCGCGTCATCGAATTCGATATCGCCTCGAAGAACTGGACCGGCCGTTCCTGGCTCTATCCGCTGGCGGAAAAGGGCGTTGCGATCGGCGACTTCAACATGCTCGACGCAACGACTGCTCTCGTCATCGAGCGCGACAACGGCGCTGGCTCGAAGGACAAGGCCTGCGCCGATCCGAAACAGCCGAAGCCGGATTGCTTCGATGCCCCGGCCGAATTGAAGCGCGTCTACAAGATCGAGTTCAACGATGCCAATGTCGGCAAGGCCGTCCGCAAGATCGGCTATATCGACCTGCTGAATATCCAGGATCCGGACAACAAGAAGAAGGTTGCGGGCGGCAAGGCCGGCATCTATGACATGCCCTTCGTGACGATCGAGAATGTCGATCAGGTCGACGCCACGCATATCGTCATCGGCAATGACAACAACCTGCCCTTCTCTGCCGGCCGTGCAGTCGACAAAGCCGACGACAACGAGTTCAGCCTGCTGGAAGTCGGTGAATTCCTGTCTGCAAAGTGACGGCGTTCGACACACTGATTGCAAAGGCGTCCGGTCAAACCGGGCGCCTTTCGCCGTTCGTCAATCCTGGATCACCATCTTCTGCTTCGCAATACCAGCCCAGCTCAAGCCGTAAACGCAGATCACCACGACGACGAATGCCGCAATCTGATAGACTTCGATCCGGTCCCCCAGAACGACAAAGGCGACAGCCATTGTCAGAGCCGGCCACGGGGTGGTGATCGAGCTTGCCAGCGACACGTCGATATGGCGTACGGCGTAGAACCAGATCATCAGCTCCAGGTAATAGACCAGTCCCATCAGGATCGAGATCGGCTGGAACAGTGCCCCCACAAGATTGCCCATTCCGGGCACGGTGTTTGCCGGGATGAGGATCAGGGCCAGGAAAACTGTTGAAATGGCGACCCGGAAAAAGGTTACCTGTGCTGGCGTTATCGGTGTTCGTCCCAGTTCCTCCTTGATCAAAACATGCGCGATGCTCCACAGAAACGGCACGCCAAGCGACAGCAGAAACCAGTAGGATATCCCCGCCATCCGGAATGTGCCCGCGGTGGCGATATAATAGAGGGCGATGCACAGCGCCGATGTCAGGCCCAGTTCAAGCATGTTTTTGCGGCGGCCGAGGAAGATCGTTTCAACGAGGATTGCAAAAAGCGGGTAGGCCTGCAGCGCTATGGCAGCATTAGCGGCACCGGCCTTTTCGGTACCAAGCACGTAAAGATAGGTGGAGAGCCCGAACATCATGCCCGTGATCAGGCCGACGACAGCGACACGCCTTGCCTCACGCGGCGGCATGCTTGCGCCGAAAATACCCTTTTGTCCGCTTCTTCTTTCAAGCGCTAAAACAGGCGCCGCGAAGATCGTTTGCCAGAGCGACAGGGCGAAGGCAAAAGTCAGCGCATCGATGGCGACAGGGCGACTATTCGAAATGACCGGCATGATGCCCAAAAGAACAAGGCTGCCGAATGATAAAATCACCCCCTTGGCCGCAGACCGCTGAAACATTCCCTCAACCTTTGAAAAAGCATAGTGGCCGAAAATCAATGCACCCTTTGGTTAATTCAAGAAAATGGAATTGCCGATCCCGGCCAATTTGCCGCTGCACTAGGCATATCGCCGTCATCCGCGGCGACGTTTTCCGAGATCGTCCACTACTCACCGATGCCGTGCATGTTGTCTCCTCTCTGCCGCCGCCTATCATCACATGTCGTTCCGATACCTTTTTTGGCTGCGGGACGAATTGACTGTCGCAATCCGTCCTTCCCGTGCGTCCTTCGGGCATCGATCCGGCAAAACAGGAGGAAACGAGCATGCCAAGCACGATCAAATTACACCGCGTCCTGGCAACCAGCCCGGAAAAGGTCTATCGGGCCTTCATCGAGGCTGATGCGCTGACCAAATGGTTTCCGCCGAACGGCTTTACCTGCACCGTCCATCACCTCGATGCAAAAGTCGGCGGCACATTCCGAATGTCCTTCCGCAACTTCACTACCGGCCAGAGCCACTTCTTCGGGGGCGAGTTTCATGAACTCGTTCCCGGCGAGCGCATCCGTTACACGGACAGGTTCGAAGACCCTAACCTGCCGGGCGAGATGCAGGTGACCATCCTGTTGAAAAAGGTCTCGGTCGGAACGGACCTCGATATCACCCAGGCGGGTGTGCCAGACATCATCCCGGCGGAAGCCTGTTACCTCGGCTGGCAGGAATGCCTGCGCAATCTTGCAAGGCTGGTGGAGCCGAATATCGAAGAGTGATCCCGGCTGCAAACGAGGTTGGCGACAGATATCTCGCCGACCTCGCCTTTATTATTCGAACTTGAAAGCCAGCCGCTTGCCGGTCAGCTTCGCCAGTTGCTGGAGGCGTCCGTCCAGACGCTCGCCGGCAAAATTGGCATATTCGTGTGGAACAACAAACTCGAGATCGAGATCCGGCGTTGCCGATTGGCGGAAGGTCAGGTGGTGGACGAGGCCCGGCATGGATGCCGAGAACAGGTAGACCACGCGCAGCAACCCACCCAACAGCTTGGCAAGGTCCAGCAGGCGCGGCGTCGCAATCGTCGCCAATGCACCCGTATCGCCATTATCGCCGACGCCTTCAAAGCGGTAATAGTTGGCGAGAGCCAGATAGGCGCGGCCCGGATGAGTGATGCCGACGAAGGATGAATGGGCAATGACGTTCATCGCCTGCGCACCGCGATAATCCGGATGAGCGCGCCAGCTGATATCGGCCACGAGGCAGGCGGCCCGCCGATAGCGGCCTTCCTCTTCCGTCTCGCTGACACCGAAAAAGGGAACCATGCGGCCGGTCCAGTCGGCAAGTTCACGTGCGTGTTCCGGCGAGCGGGCACGCAGGATCGCGAGCTGGTCGGCAGCAACCAAAAGCGGATCAGCGTCGCGTTCACTGTCCGGCAGACGGGAATAAAGATACCCTTCGCGAACGCCCTGCGCGGAAAACGTAATCTTTGCAGGCTTCATGACGCTCAGCACTTCCTGCATGGCGATCGCGCCATAGGGGAGAAGCGAGCGACGGTTCTTGGAAACCGCCTGCCATGCGCCTTCCTTCGAGTCCTTGGCTGCGATCACCTCGTCGAGGAATTTCTGCATATCCTCGAGCGACAGTTCGTAGCCCTGCATCATGTGCAGCGGATAATTGGTCATCTCCATGTGGAGCTTGGCGATGTTACGCCATGTACCGCCAACGGCGTAGAAGGTCCGGCCTTCGCCCTTTTCAAGAAAACGGGCGGTATTGACCTGCTTGCGAGCGAAACTGCGCGCCTTGGCGAGAGAGTTTCCGGAGGATTCCGACAGTCTCAGGCCACCAAGCGGCAGGGTAATTCCACGGCCGAATTCATGGCCCCTGATATCGATGAGCTCAAGCGATCCGCCGCCGAGGTCGCCGGCAATGCCATCCACATCGTGGAAACCGCTGATGACACCAAGCGCAGAATACTTGGCCTCTTCCTCGCCGGAGAGAACCTGGATTTCCTGTCCGAGAATCTCTTCGGCATTGCGGATGAAATCAGGACCGTTACTCGCTTCACGCGCTGCCGCGGTCGCCAGAACATAGATATCCGCGGCACGCGCCTGGTCGGAAAGCGCCTTGAAGCGCTTTAACGCAACTAGGGCGCGCTCGACGCCCTCGTCATCCATGCGACCATTCGCGCCAAGGCCTTTGCCCAACCCGCACAGAACCTTCTCGTTGAAAAGGACCGTCGGAGCCCGAGTCAAACCCTCGTAGACAACCAGACGAACGGAGTTGGATCCGATATCTATAACGGAAACGGGGGCGATGCCCGGGAGCCGCCCCTGAGCTTCAGAACTTACCATACTGCCTATTTCTTACGGCCGGACATTACTCCGGCAATCAGTTTCGGTGCGCTTGACTTCAAGGCTTCGCCGCGGCCGGAAAGGCTTGGGTTGGTCATGAAATAGTGCTGGGCGTTGAAAGGCTCCTCACCCTGCCGCACCTCCATGCGCCTTGACGTTCCGTCGGGCAGTATCTCGTAGCTCTGCTGGTTGTCAATCAGATTGCCCAGCATAATCTGTGATAGAACCTGTTCATGCACCGTTGGGTTGAGCAAGGGCACCAGCGTCTCGACCCGGCGGTCGAGGTTGCGCGGCATCATGTCGGCCGAACCGATATAGACAAGCGCCTTATCCGATGGCAGGCCCTGGCCGTTGCCAAAGCAGAAGATGCGGCTGTGTTCGAGGAAGCGCCCGACGATGGACTTGACGCGGATTTTGTCAGACAGTCCGGGGACCTGAGGACGAAGGCAGCAGATGCCGCGCACCACCAGTTCGACGTCCACGCCGGCATGGCTTGCGCGGTAAAGCGCGTCGATGATTTCGGGATCGACCAGCGAGTTCATCTTCATCCAGATCGCGGCCGGACGACCGGCCTTGGCGTGAGCGATCTCTTCCTCGATATGGCGGAGAATGCGCGGGCGCAGCGTATAAGGCGACACCGCCAGCTTCATGCTCTCCTTCGGCTCACCGTAACCGGTGATGAAGTTGAAGATGTTCGCCATGTCATGGGCGATCTTCGGGTTGCAGGTGAAGAAGGACAGGTCGGTATAGATCTTGGCGGTGATCGGGTGGTAGTTGCCGGTGCCGAGGTGGCAATAGGTGCGCAGCTTGCCGTCTTCACGGCGGACGACCATCGACATCTTGGCATGGGTCTTCAGTTCGATGAAGCCGAACACGACCTGCACGCCTGCGCGCTCTAGGTCGCGCGCCCAGCGGATGTTTGCCTCTTCGTCGAAACGCGCCTTCAACTCGACCAGCGCCGTTACCGACTTGCCCATTTCAGCCGCATCGATCAGTGCTCGGACGATCGGGCTGTCGTTGGAGGTTCTGTAGAGGGTCTGCTTGATGGCGAGCACGTCGGGGTCGCGGGCGGCCTGCAGAAGGAACTGCACAACCACGTCAAAGCTTTCATACGGATGGTGGACCACCATGTCTTTTTCGCGGATGGCAGCAAGGCAGTCGCCAGCATGGTCGCGAACCCGCTCCGGAAATCGGGCGTTATAGCTGTCAAAGCGCAGATCTTCGCGCGGCGCCTTGGTAATCTCCGACATGGTGTTCAACGCGAGAAGGCCGGGAAGAACGGCCACGCGATTGTCCGGCACGCCGAGTTCCTGCACGACGAACTGGCGCAGCGAGGCCGGCATTTCGCTGTCGGTCTCGATGCGGATGACCTTGCCGCGGCGGCGGCGCTTCAATGCCGTCTCGAAGAAGCGAACCAGATCTTCCGCTTCTTCTTCGACTTCCAGATCGCTGTCGCGAATGATGCGGAACGTACCAGCACCCCGGACTTCGTAGCCAGGGAACAGCCGGTCGGTGAACATGCCGACGACATCTTCCAGCGTGATGTAGCGGATCGTCGTGCCGTCATCTGGCAGGCGCACGAAGCGATCGAGCGTGGTGGGCAGGCGAAGCAGGCCGGTCATCGGCTCCTTGCCGTGGAGGCTGTGCAGCTGGAGGCCCATGGAAAAGCCGAGGTTCGGAATGAAGGGGAAAGGATGCGCCGGGTCGATCGCCAGCGGGGTCAGCACCGGGAACAGGTCTTCCTCGAAATCCGTCGCCAGCCATGTGCGGTCTTCGGCGGAGAGCGCATTGGGGCGTACGATGAGGATGTCTTCCTGCGCCAGATATTGCTGCAGCACGGCGAGCGAGGCCTGCTGCTCCATCTGGAGATTATCGATTTCCTGCAGGATCGAGTCGAGCTGCTCGGCCGGCGTCTTGCCATCGGGGCTGCGGATGACGATACCCTGACGGACCTGACCTTCGAGGCCGGCAACACGCACCATGAAGAATTCGTCGAGGTTGGCAGCCGAAATGGACAGGAACCTGACACGCTCCAGAAGAGGATGCGCTGTATTCAACGTTTCTTCCAGAACGCGGCGATTAAACTGCAGCCAGGAGAATTCGCGGTTGATGAAGCGGTCGGAGCTTGCAAGCTGCTCCTCGAAGCTCGGGATCGCGTCTACAACAACTTCCTTGGTTTCCGACGTTCCGGCGATCTGGTCCATGAGCTCCATCCTCAGTTTAAGCCTTTCGGCCGTATAATGTTTTGACGACGGAACTGTGACAGTCAATCTCCTGCGTCAGTCTGGCCGAAACTCTCCAGCACTTCCGAAGCCAGCGCCCGGTTGATACGCGTGCCGCGGGAAAGCGCCAGATGATCCAGCTGCTCAACGACGCGCTGCGCCGTTTCGAGCGAACGCTCCATCCGGTTGACGATATAGCTCACCAGTTTGTCATCAATATTAAGCTGCCGATCGGAAAACAGCTTTATCATTACCTGGGCGAGAAGCTCCTCGTCAGGCTCGCCGATTTCAACGACGGTGGCTGCCTTCAGCCGCGACTTGAGGTCCGGCAGGTCCACGGCCCAGGAAGTCGGCCAGAGCCGGGACGTCATCAGCAATGTCTGTCCGTGCTGACGCACGGCATTGATGACATGGAAAAGCTCGGCATCGTCAAAGCCGCGCCGGTCGGCATCCTCGAACAGGACCGGGCCGCCTGCGGCGATTTGCGATGCGTTGGAACCAACGACGGGATGGATTTCCTTCCCCCCCGACAGCTCGCGCCAGATATGGGCGAGATGGGATTTTCCCGATCCGACCGGGCCTGCCAGCACGACAACCGGTGAAGGCCAGTTGGGCCACTCGTCGACGATAGACACGGCAGCGGCCATACGTTCGGACACCATGAGGTCGTCGCGTCCGCGGGCGGCATCGTGGGAAAATTGCAGGGGCAGCTGTTCGCCCTTGCCTTGCGGGCGGTCCATAGGGTCAGTCATAAAATTTCAGTTATTCTCAGGAGCTTCGATTTCACGCGCGGCGGTCTTGTGGTCGACGGCGTGGGCTGCGCCTTCCTCCCAGGGGAGTTCGGCGGAGCGGCCATAATAGATATCGCTGTCAAGATATCGTGCCAAGGCGAAACGGACAAGCACGCCAACCACCGCAGCCGCGGGCACGGCGATGAGAAGGCCGACGAAACCGAACAGCGCGCCGAAGGCAAACAACGCAAACATCAGCCAGACCGGATGCAGGCCGACGCTCTGGCCGACCAGTTTCGGCTGCAGGATATTGCCCTCGAGGAACTGGCCGGAGAAAAAGACGGCGGCTACGGCGAGGATCCAGGGGAAATCCGGCCAGAACTGTACGAGTGCCACGCCAATCGCCATCACCAGTCCGATGAGCGAACCGATATAGGGGATGAACGAGATCATGCCGGCGACAAAGCCGATCAGCAGGCCGAAATTCAGCCCGACGAGCGACAGGCCGACTGCGTAGTAAATGCCGAGGATCAGGCAGAGCGAGCCCTGGCCACGGATGAAGCCGGCAACCGACTGGTCCATATCGCGGGCGATCTGGCGCACGACCTGCACCTGATCCCGAGGGATCCAGCTATCGACCTTGCGCACCATGCGATCCCAGTCGAGCAGGATGTAGAAGGCGACGACCGGGGTGACGACCAGCAGCGACATGACGTCGACGATCGCCTTGCCGGAATTCCAGATCTGCGCCAGCAAGGATCCGACAAAACCTGCCCCCTGGCTCAGCACCTGGGAAAAGTTCTCCTTCACCGTTTCGATCTGGGCCGAGACCCAGGGAGGCAGGAAGGATGTCTGCGGGCTGGAGATGATCTGCTGCAGTTCTGTGATGTAGCCTGGAAGCGCCGCCGCAAACTGGGTGAACTGGCTGATAATGATCGGGATGACCAGCATCAGTGCCAGCACGAAGATGGTGACGAAGCAGACAAGGATGACGATTGTCGCCATGGTGCGGCTGAGGCCCCGGCGCTCCAGCCAGTCGGCAACCGGATCCAGGAAATAGGCGAGCGCCATGCCGGCCACGAAGGGCAGAAGGATGGACGAGAAAAACCACAGGAAAAGAATGAAGCCGACAAGCACGCCTAGCCAGAACAGGATGTGGCGCTTCAGGCTTGCGCCACTGACGTGATACGGCATGTCTGCTCCTTGTCGATCGCTATTCGCGTTTCCATGGCATATGAGGGGCTTGCCGGACGAGGTCAAGTTCACATCCCGGTTAGCGAGCATGCCTGTGAAATGCCTTCAAAACATGGCCGAAACGCTTGCATATCCGGGCGCGTCGTGCAATTGGCGGCAGCTTATAGTTCCCTTTGGGTCCGGACTGGAGATGGATTATGAGCGAGGCAGGCAAGAACGGTCTCACCTATAGCGATGCAGGCGTCGATATCGACGCCGGTAACCTGATGGTCGAGAAGATCAAGCCGGCGGTGCGTTCCACCCGGCGTCCCGGCGCAGACGGCGAGATTGGCGGTTTCGGCGGCCTGTTCGACCTGAAGGCCGCGGGTTTCAACGACCCGATCCTGGTTGCGGCCAATGACGGTGTCGGCACCAAGCTGAAGATCGCCATCGACGCGGATTTCCATGACACGGTCGGCATCGACCTCGTTGCCATGTGCGTCAATGACCTCGTCGTTCAGGGTGCGGAACCGCTTCTGTTCCTCGATTATTACGCTACCGGCAAGCTCGATCCCGATCAGGGTGCTGCGATCGTCAAGGGCATTGCAGCGGGCTGCGTCGAATCCGGCTGCGCGCTGATCGGCGGCGAGACGGCCGAAATGCCGGGCATGTATTCCGACGGCGATTACGACCTTGCAGGTTTTGCAGTCGGTGCTGCCGAACGCGGCCAGCTTCTGCCGGCCGGCGATATCGCGCCCGGCGACGTCATCCTCGGGCTGACCTCTTCCGGCGTTCATTCCAACGGTTTCTCGCTGGTGCGCAAGATCGTCTCGCTTTCCGGCCTCGGCTGGGATGCCGCTGCCCCGTTCGCGGCAGACAAGAAGCTCGGCGAAGCGCTGCTAACCCCGACCCGCATCTATGTGAAGCCGCTTCTGAAGGCGATCCGCGAGACGCATGCCTTGAAGGCGCTTGCCCACATCACTGGCGGCGGTTTTCCGGAAAATATTCCGCGCGTCCTGCCGAAGCAGCTTGCTGCCGAGATCGAGCTCGGCAACATCCCAGTTCCGGCTGTATTCTCCTGGCTGGCGAAAACCGGCGGTGTCGAGCCGAAGGAAATGCTGCGCACCTTCAACTGCGGCGTCGGCATGATCGTCGTCGTGTCTGAAGAAAACGCCAAGGCGGTGACCGACGTGCTCTCCGCCGAAGGCGAGACGGTCGTACAGCTCGGCCGCATGGTAGAGCGCGCGGAGGGCGGTGCCGGCGTCATCTACAAGGGCACGCTCGGCCTGTAATTTCTCAATGTCTTGAGGATGAGATCATGAACTCGGCCAAAAAGCGCGTCGTCGTCTTCATCTCTGGCGGCGGCTCCAACATGGTATCGCTGGCCGATACCTGTGCGGAACCCGGTTTTCCGGCCGAGATCGTCGCCGTCATCTCCGACAAGCCGACTGCGGGTGGGCTCGCCAAGGCCGAGGCGCGCGGCATCAGGACTTTTGTCTTCGAGCGTAAGGCCTATGCCGGCAAGGCCGAGCATGAGGCGGCAATCCTCGATGCGCTTGCCGATATCAACCCGGACATCATCTGTCTCGCCGGTTACATGCGGCTGATCTCGGGCGATTTCATCCGCCCCTATGAGGCCCGTATTCTCAATATCCACCCGTCCCTACTGCCGCTCTTCCCCGGTCTGCACACGCATCAACGCGCCATCGACGCCGGCATGAAGATTGCCGGTTGCACCGTGCATTTCGTCACCGAGGGCATGGACGAAGGCCCGATCGTGGCGCAGGCGGCCGTGCCGGTTACCTCCGACGATACAGCCGATACGCTGGCCGGCCGCGTGCTGACCGTCGAGCACAAGCTCTATCCGATGGCATTGAGGCTGCTTGCAGAGGGCAAGGTGAGGATGGAAGGTGGCAGGGCTGTGTTTGCTTCCGGAAATGACGCTGCTATTTCCGATCAACGTATCGTCTCTGCTGGCCTGTAGGCTCAAATCATCGCCCAATTGACCCCCGTTTTCGCTGGCCTTATCCTCAAAGAAAAGGTGGAGCAAAACGATGACGATCACAGTCAATATCGGCGACGCCGATCTCAACGAACTGCTTGCGAAAGTGGAAGCCGGCGAGGACGTTATCCTTGCGCGGAACGGCAAACCTGTGGCGCAGATGACAGGAGTATCCCAGCCGAGCAGTAGGACAGAGTTGATAGACACCATCCTCCGCGAACGGGAAGGTCGTAAGCCGGTTACTCAGGAAGAGATTGCAGAATGGAAGCAGATCGGACGCCGATAAACGGTTTTGTTCTGGACGCCTCCATAGCTCTTGTCTGGTTTTTGCCTGATGAAAAAAGTTCTGTTGCGGACACCACTCTGAAACGTCTGGATGGCGCCAAGGCAACAGTGCCGGATGTTTTCTGGCACGAAATGCGAAATGTCCTGCTGACGTCCTACCGACGTAACCGTTTGTCGTTGGCGGAAGTCTGGCATTCTATGCATCGCCTGGGCCAACTCGGCATCATCACTGCCGCCGGGCTTAACAACAATCATATCCTAACACTTGCCGAGCGCCATAATCTCACAGCGTATGATGCAGCCTATCTAGCTGTGGCCCTTGAGACCAAGTTGCAGCTCGCGACGCTCGACAAGCAGTTGATCGCCGCAGCGATGCAGGAAAACGTGCGACTGCTCACGTGACGTGGATACCCTCAGGCCGCCATCATCTGCAGCGGATGCAGGGTTCCGTCACTATAGACAAAACGGCCGTCGCGGAAGGTGGCGCGGATGCGGTGGACGTCGCCGGTCTCGACAGCCACGAGATCGGCGCGCTGGCCGATCGAAATCTCGCCGCGATCGGTGAGACCAGCGGCACGGGCAGCGTTGGATGTTGCCATCGCAACTGCCTTGGGCAGGCCAATGGTCATGATGTCGGAGAGCTTGAAGATTGCAGGAACGAAGGCGGCCGGATGATAGTCCGCCGCGATCGTGGAGAGAAGGCCGGCGCTGGCTGCGTCGAGTGCGCTCAAATTGCCCGACATCGAAGCGCCACGCAGGGCATTCGGCGCGCCCATCAGCGTGTGAAGGCCACGGCGAATGGCTTCCTCGGCAGCTGCCTTGGTCACCGGGAATTCGCTGATCGTCACGCCGAGTTCGAACATCTCGATGACCTTCTCGACGCTGTCGTCATCATGCGAGGCGAGCGACAGGCCGTGTTTTTTCGACAGCGCGACGATTTCCTTCAGCCGCGTCTCGATTTCCGGGTTGCTGCGCATCTCGATGCGCTTGTTGATCATCTCCTGCGCAGTCTCTAGCGAAATCGAGCGGCGCTCGGACATGCTCAGCACATAGGCTTCGATATTGTTGTACTGGCCCTGCCCCGGCGTGTGATCGGTCAGCGATACCATATCGATCTCTCCTGCCTCCAGCAGCCGCTCCAGCGTTGCTGCTGCACCGACATTGGTGATCTCGTAACGGGCATGGACGCGATGGTCGATCAGGAGATCCTCGCGCAGCCGGTTGATGCCCTCGATCACCGCTGAGGTCGTTTCCAGCGAACGGACATTGCCGTAGACACTTTCGGTGGCGAAGGAGACGGCGGCATAAGCAGTCGTCACGCCATGAGCCGCAAGTTTCTTGTCCAACTCATGGATGCCGAAATCGATCGGCATCTCCGCCTTGGGGCGCGGGGAAATCTCGCGCTCGATCATGTCGCCGTGCAGATCGACGAAACCCGGCATCAGATAACGCCCGCCACCGTCGATCACCGCATCGGCAACCGCTTCATCACGGATTTCGGCGATCGCGCCGTCCTCGATCCGAACCGATCCGCCTTCAACGATCTGGTCCGGCAAAACGAGGGTGAAATTGCCGAGCCACATGATCATCTCCTAATGCTTTCGGTCTGTCGGCTGGAGCCGTTAGGCGCGTTTCGTGACATTCGTATGAAACCGCGAAGATTTCACAAAGAGCGTGCGTCTCAGGCCGAAGCCAGCTCCGCACGATGCAGCATTGCCCACTGCAATGCGATGATCGTCTTGGCATCGGTGATTTCGCCGGTGGCGATCATCCGGTAGGCGTCGTCGAGGCCGAGTGTGACGACTTCGATATCCTCCGCCTCACCTGCAAGGCCGCCGCCGAGACCGGTCCGCCTGTCCGCATCGACGCTGGCGATGAAGAGCGACAGCTTTTCCGTCAGCGCGCCGGGGCTCGCATGGACATCACAGATATAGCGCGCCTTCTCTATGCTGAAACCGGTCTCTTCCATCGCCTCGCGGACCACGGCTTCGGCCGGGATTTCACCTGCATCCACGAGGCCCGCCGGGATTTCCAGCATGTAGGCCGGGTCGCCATTTGCAAATGCGCCGGAGCGGAATTGGCGGACGAGAGTGATGGTATCGTCGACTGGATTATGCAGAAGGATGGCAGCGGCACTACCGTGATCATGGACCTCGCGATCGACCGTAACGACGCGCCCGTCCGGCATGCGCTGTTCGAAGGTGAGCATCTCCAACGTCACGAACCCCTTCCACAGGGTCTTTCTCGATACGAGGCGCACCCGCTCTGCTTCGGAAGTGTCGATGTCGATCATGTCCGTTCCTGTACTTCTGATTCTTGTCGATGATGCAGGATCAGCTCTTGCGGAGCCAGACCTTGTTGTCGTGAACGGCGGCACCACCGAAGGGAGCGACAGGATCGGCGCCGGTCAGGACGTTGATCCCCTCCCCATCGAGATGTGCGTCGTTCGGCCACAGACCTTCGGCGATCAACACCCCCGGCTTTGCGCCCGGCACCAGCCTCGCATGAAGGCGGATCTCGCCACGTAGATTGCCAAGACAGACGATATCGCCATCGACGACGCCCAGACGTTCGGCATCGGTCGGTTCGATCATCACT
This sequence comes from Neorhizobium sp. LMR1-1-1.1, assembly GCF_040675795.1. Taxonomy (NCBI): domain Bacteria; kingdom Pseudomonadati; phylum Pseudomonadota; class Alphaproteobacteria; order Hyphomicrobiales; family Rhizobiaceae; genus Neorhizobium; species Neorhizobium sp. LMR1-1-1.1. Next base: position 178,099 of record NZ_JBEGHE010000047.1, on the reverse strand, counting down.
TCCGGCCGGCCTTCCTTCTGGATCGAGCTTTTCGTCTCGGCAAAGCTGGAATTCAGAAAGCTGCGCGATGGCGAGGTCGCCAGCCGGAACGGATGTTCGGCATCGACCGTCTCGATTACCGCGACATGGTCCGGAAAACGCGGCAGTTCCGTGTGTGGGCCGAGCGGACCGACGCTATCCGGTGTGCGGTCGGGCGAAGGGCCGTTTATCCAGTCCGGCGAGAAGCGGAATTTTCCATCCGGATAACCGAAACCGTTGATGTAATGGGCGGTATCGAAATCCGGCTGGGCGTCGATCCACTTGTCGGCCTTCAGATCCTCATAGGAGCCCCAGCCACTATCTTCGAGAATGCGGTCTATATGGCTGCGCTCATCCTTGCCGAAACCGGCAAAATGATAGACGCCGAGGCGCTTTGCCAGTTCCTCGATGACGAAGAGATTGGTGCGTACGGTCGATGGCGGCTCGACCAGCTTGGGGCCGAGTAGGATATGCTGCTGGCCGCCGGCGCGATATAGATCGTCATGTTCGAAGAACATGGTCGCCGGCAGCACGATATCGGCCATTTTGGCCGTATCGGTCATGAACTGTTCGTGCACGGCGGTGAACAGGTCGTCGCGCAAAAATCCCTGTTTCACGAGGCGCTGCTCCGGCGCGATGTTCATCGGATTGGTGTTCTGGATCAGAAGCGCCGTGACCGGGCCCCGATGACGCAGAGCCACCGGATCGCCGGTCAGCACGCGGCCGATCTGCGACTGGTCGAGCATGCGGATCTCGGGGTCCATATAGGCCGTGCCCATCAGCTCGGACTTGTTCAGCCGAAAGATCTCGCCGTTGTTATGGAAGGCGCCGCCGCCTTCGTATTGCCAAGAGCCGAGAACGGTCGCGACGGACAATGCGGCATGCATGGCCGCCGTGCCGTTGCGCTGGCGGGAAAAACCGTAGCCGAGGCGGAAGAAGGTTTTCTTCGTCGTGCCGATCAGACGAGCGAAATCCTCGATCTCCTCGACCGAAAGGCCCGTAATTTCAGAGGCCCATTGCGGCGTGCGAGATTTCAGGTGCGCTTCGAGGCCTGCCGGGTCATCGGCATATTTCGCCATATATTCGCGGTCGGCATAACCGTCGCGGAAAGCGATATGCATGAGGGCACAGGCGAGCGCGGCATCGGTGCCGGGGCGCAGGACGATCTTCACGTCCGCCTGTTTCATCGTCGGGTTATCGTAGATGTCGACGACGACGATTTTCGCGCCGCGTTCCTTGCGGGCCTTCACCGCATGGGTCATCACATTGACCTGGGTTGCGACCGCATTGGTGCCCCAGATGACGACGCAATCGGACTTGGCCATCTCGCGCGGATCAGGGCCGCGCAATGCGCCTGTGCCCATCACATAACCAGTCCAGGCCATATTGGTGCAGATCGTGCCCATGAAGCCGGAATACTTCTTCGCATGGCGCAGACGCTCGATGCTGTCGCGCTGTACCTGCCCCATCGTGCCTGCGTAAAAATACGGCCAGACGGCTTCGGACCCATGTTTCGCTTCAGCCTTGATGAATGCGTCGGCGATCTCGTCGAGCGCAGCCTGCCAGGAAAGCTCCTGCCAGTTGCCATCGCCCTTCGCCCCTTTGCGGCGCTGCGGCACCATGAGACGGCCCGGATGGTAGATGCGCTCGGAATAGCGCGCGACCTTGGCGCAGATGACGCCCGCCGTATAGGTATTGTCCGACGACCCGCGCACGCGGCCGATCCTGCCGTCCTCGGTCAGATCAACATCCAGCGCGCAGGCGCTCGGACAGTCGTGCGGACAGACGGTATGGCCGACTGAATTGTGGCCGGGCTTGCTTTTGGCAGAGATGGGGGTCGCGATGTTCATGGGTTTTCTATATTGCAAGCTGAGGCGCGCCAAAAGCGCGATTTGGCAGCCATCAATTTTATTCAAGCGAGACACAAGCCCAGATGAACTACCGGCATATCTATCACGCGGGCAATTTTGCCGATGTTCTCAAGCACGCCGTTCTGGCGCGGCTGGTTCGTTACCAGCAGAAAAAGGACAAGGCATTTCGCGTGCTCGATACCCATGCCGGCATCGGGCTTTACGATCTGTCGTCGGAAGAAGCGCAGAAGACCGGTGAATGGGTGGACGGGATCGGTCGGCTGATGGAGGCAGAGCTTCCTGCAGATGTGGCCGAAATCCTCGAACCCTATTTCACCGCGATCCGGGAATTGAACCCCGCGGGCGGCATCAAGCTTTATCCGGGCTCGCCAAAGCTTGCCCGCATGCTGTTTCGCCCGCAGGATCGGCTTTCGGCGATGGAACTGCATCCGGAAGACTATAACCGTCTGCACAATCTGTTCGAGGGTGACTTCCAGGTTCGCGTGACGGAGCTCGATGGCTGGCTGGCGCTCGGTGCGCATCTACCGCCGAAGGAAAAGCGCGGCATCGTTCTGGTCGATCCGCCTTTCGAGGAGAACGGCGAATACGAGCGGCTGGTGAAGGGGCTTGCTAATGCCTACCGCCGCTTTTCCGGCGGCACCTATTGCCTCTGGTATCCGATCAAGAAGGGCGCGCCGATCAAATCCTTCCATGAGGAGCTTCAGGCGCTGGAAATCCCTAAAATGCTCTGCGCCGAACTTTCGGTGAAAAGCGATCGCGAAACGACCGGGCTTTCCGGCACCGGTCTCATCATCGTCAACCCGCCCTTCACGCTGAAGGACGAACTGCATGCGCTACTGCCGGTACTCAAAACCGTACTTGGTCAGGATCGTTTTGCCTCGCAACGCGCCTTCTGGCTGCGTGGCGAAGAGGGCGGACGCGGCGAGGAATAATCGCCCAGAAGCTCTCTAAGCCTTTTCCTGATGCTTGGCCCGCTGGATATCCAGCGGCTCATCGCGGCGAAACTGCGAGCGCTCGAAAACGAAGATCACCACCAGCGCCATGACGAAGGGGATGATCAGATAAAAGAGCCTGAAGACAAGCAGTGCCGCGATGACATCGGCCGGGTTCATGTCCGGAAGCCCCATGACGAAGACCAGTTCCAGGACACCGAGACCACCCGGTGCATGGGAAAGAAGAGCCGCGGAAAAGGAGACGAGAAAAATCCCGAGCACGACCATATATCCGGGATTTCCCACCTCCGGCAGGGCAAAATAGATAATGCCAGCAGCGCCGATCAGCTCGATCGGTGCGATCAGAAGCTGCGGCAGCACGACCCGTGGTGCGGGATAGACGATATTGACCGTCCCCAGTTTCGACAGCCGGAGTGTCAATGGCTTCAGCTTCATGAAGCTCGCGACGACGTAAAGACCGATCAACACCAGCAGCAGATAGCCCAGCGCAGCCGAAGCTTCGACCGGGATCAGGTCACCGAACCGCGCAATCACTTCAGGCTCGATGACAAGAATGATGCCGATCAGCATCAGCGTTCCGAGAATGAAGGTGAAGGAACACATGGCGATAAGGACGCCGATTTCCGCCGGTGTCATGCCCCTCGTCGAATAGGCGCGGTAGCGGACAACGGCACCGGAAACGACGGAGGCGCCAATATTATGCGACAATGCGTAGGTGGTGAACGAACAGACGGTGATGAAAAACCAGTCGATTTTGCGCCCGAGATGCAAGAGGGCTATCCGGTCGTATCCCGCCAAAGCCCAGTAGGCGACGAGGCTTGAAGCCGCGGCCAGGCACCAGTGTGTCTTGGGAATTGCCGCGAGGCTTACCCACAGATCATCGAGCGAAAGCCCCCTCAATTCCTTGTAGAGAAGCCACGCCGAAAGCGCTATCGTAAGGCCGCCAACGGCAGGCCACAGGTATTTCTTGAATGTCATTCAGCTGTTTCGCTCTTTGCTCCCCACCTCGATCACTGCACGCAGCCATCAGCGAATTTGCACTCTATTCGCTTGGACACTGAACATTCAACAATTACAACGCTCTCGTGTTCCAATGGTGAGGATTCGTGATCATGATGAAGAAATCGTCGGCTCTCCGCGAGGTCCTTTTTGCCGCAGCGATCATGCTCGCAACCGCGGTTTCGGCATTGTCCCCGGTCAATGCGCAGGAACGTCGCCAGGATCGGCAGCCGGACCGCGCCGGGAATTTCGATTTCTACGTGCTCTCGCTCTCATGGTCTCCGACCTTCTGCGCCACTGCCAAGGGCGGTCGCAACGACCAGCAATGCGGCATCGACAAACGGTTCCGCTTCGTCGTGCATGGCCTGTGGCCACAATATGAAAAGGGTTATCCGGACTTTTGCCGAACCTCCGAGCCTGAACGGGTACCGCGTACGGTTGGCGAAAAGATGTTCGACATCATGCCATCGATGGGACTTGTCGGCCATCAGTGGCGAAAGCACGGCAGCTGCTCCGGGCTGAATCAGGAGACCTATTTCGACAAGGTCCGCCAGGCTTATGAGCGTGTCGCGATTCCTGCCGACCTGACCCGCGGCGACCGGCCGCTCAACCTTTCCGCGGACGAAATCGAACAAAAGTTCCTCAGCGCCAATCCCGGCATGAGTCACCGCGGCATCGCCGCGAGCTGTGAGGGACGCCAGTTGGAAGAAATCCGCATCTGCCTCACCAAGGATCTCGCATTCCGCGACTGTGCCGAAGTCGACCGCCGAGGCTGCACGATCAGCCAGGTCACCCTTCCGCCAGCCCGCTGACATTTCAAAGAGGAAAGCCTGATGAAAATTCTATATTCCCCAGCATCCCCCTACTCGGCCAAGTGCCGCATGGCGGCGCGCCACCTCGGTATCGAACTGACAGAGGTGAAGACCGATACCAATACTGCGCCGGCGGAACTGACGGACAACAATCCGCTGGGCAAAATCCCGGTACTGATCCGCGACGGTGAAGCGCCGATCTATGACAGCGTCGCGATCATGCATTTTCTCGACCGCAAGTCGGGCGGCAAACTTTATCCAAAAAAGGATGAGAAGCGCACCGAAGCGGAAGTGCTCGAAGCGCTGTGCGACGGTGTGATGGACTGCCTTCTCTCGATTGTCTACGAGCGCCGTTTCCGCGGCGAGGAAAATGCCTATCAGCCGTGGATCGACAAGCAGTGGGCAAAGGTGGTCAAGTCGCTCGACCATCTGGAAAAGAACCTGCCGAAGACCGGCAAGAAACTGCATGGCGGCCATTTCGCGCTCGCCGCAATGATCGGTTATCTCGACCTGCGCTTTAACGGCCAATGGGCCGAAGGCCGCCCGGAACTCGCTTCCTGGCCGGATATCTTTGCCAAGAAGTTTTATCATTATGCGGAGATGAAGGCTGCTGCATAGGCCTGGCCCGGACATTGCTTTTCAATGCATCGGAAACGATCAAGGGGGCCGCTCAGGCCCCTTGAAATTTTGACTTCCGGCCCGGCCTGCAGCAACCGAATGTGCTTGCCATCCGAAGCAATCGGATCGACAACATGTCATCTAGAAAAAGGAGAAAAAGATGGCCAAGGGTCAGGTGCGAAGCAACAAGGAAGTCCGGAAACCCAAAAAGGAGAAGGGCGCCGAGAAGGTCGCGAAAACGCTCGGTTCTCAGGTGAAGAACTCCGAAAGCTCCATCACCAAAAAATAACACAAGCCACCGGACGGTGGCCAGCGACATTGGCGACGACGGGACTTGGCGGGATGACGTTGAAGCGTCTCCAGCAGAAGATGAATTTTCTTGCTGAAGGGATGCTATCTCTCCCTGCAGGCACGAGCCGACAACCCGATCGTTCAACTCTCGATATACTTAGACTTTCCTCCTATATGCCCAAGCACCTGAAATGCTTGCCCTCACCCCTCCCTCCGCTACTATGAGACGAACGGCGGGAGGCCGTGATGGAGGAAATCAGATGACATTCACTGCATTGACGCGGCGTGCCGCGCTTGTTCTTGCCGGAACAGCACTTTCAGCGCTCTCGTTCGGCCATCAGGCGAATGCCCAGACCTTTCCCGACCGGACGATCACGCTGGTCGTGCCCTTCGCTGCCGGCGGCTCCACGGATGTGGTCGGCCGCGTGGTGGCGCAGAAGATGGGCGATATCCTCGGCCAGCAGGTGGTGGTCGAAAACGTTGCCGGCGCAGGCGGCAATCTCGGTGCCGACCGCGTGGCCCGCGCAGACCCGGATGGCTACACGATCCTCATGGGCACCGTCGCAACACACGCCCTCAACCCCTTGATCCTGAAACAGAAACCGTACGATCCGGAAAAGGATTTCTCACCGGTTTCACTGCTCGTCATCGTGCCGAATGTGCTGGTCGTCAATCCGAAACTCGAAGTCAATTCCGTCGCGGAACTGATCGAGCTCCTGAAGAAGGACCCGGACAAATATTCCTACGCATCGTCGGGCAACGGCACGCCGCTGCATCTCTCCGGCGAGCTGTTCAACAGCATGGCTGGCGTGAAAATGCAGCACGTTCCCTACAAGGGTGCCGGTCCTGCTCTCAACGACCTTCTCGGCAACCAGATTTCGATCATGTTCGACAACCTCCCCTCGTCCTCCAGCCATATCAAGGGCGGGACGCTGAAAGCGCTCGGCATCACGACGAAGGAACGCGCGCCCTCGTTCCCTGACGTGCCGACCGTGGCCGAGACCGTGCCAGGTTATGAAACCTACACTTGGAACGCCCTGTTCGCGCCCGCCGGCACGCCTCCGGAAGTGGTCGCCAAGCTCAACGAAGCCGCCAATACGGCGTTGAAGGACCCAGCCGTCGCTGGTCGGATGAAGGACTTTTCCGCCACGATCGTCGGCTCCACGCCGGAAGAACTCGGCAAGCATGTGACCGCCGAGCTCGCCAAATGGAGCCCGGTGGTCAAGGCCGCCAACATCCAGATGGACTGAAGATTTTCGCATACAAAAAAGCCCGCGGCATTCACGCCGCGGGCTTCCCCAGCCTGTTTAGGCTATAGGTCTGATTAGAACTTCACGCCGATACCGACCTTGACGCTGTGATCGTCATAGCCCTTCGAGAAGGAGCCGCTATCGAGATTGTAGTCCTTGGAACCGTAGTCGGTGTAACGGTATTCGAGACGGGCCGTGATGTTGCTGGTGACGAAGGCTTCAGCACCTGCACCGACCGTGTAACCAACGGCAGTCTTGCTTTCCGACGAGGTTGCATCAGACAGCTTGTTGTCCTGGATGGCGACACCGGCCGTACCGTAGATCAGGAAGGGGTTCATGTCGTAACCGACGCGACCGCGCAGCGAGCCATTCCAGCCAGCCTTGCCTTCGAGATCCGGATAAGTGCCGTCCTTTTCGCCGTTGTAGGCGACATCGCCTTCAACACCGTAGACGATCTGGCCGCTCTGCCAGTTGTAACCGGTATAGAGACCGCCACCAAGCTTGCCATCACGATCGCCAGCGCCGAAACGGCCCCAGTCGTAAGCACCAGTTGCACCGAGGTAGTAACCCTGCCAGTTACCGACAGCCGGAGCCGGCTCGTCAACGGCGACCGGCGCCTGCGGGACCTGGTCTACAGCGTCAGCAGCATTGGCCGCGGAAATTGCGATGAAGCTGGCAGCCGAGGCCATCAGAGTTGCGATGAGAATACGCATACATTTTTCTCCTTTTAATGCTGCCGGGAAGGCGTCACATCAACATTGTTGGCGACAGCTTTGTTCCCTGCTCGCTGAGGAGAAATTTGGAGTGCAATTGAGGAAATGAGAGAGCCGAATTGTGAATTGTTTGCGGCAGACAGAAGGCTAAATCTTGATGTTGCATCACCGCAACATGTATTTCATTAACCCTAATACAATACTAATTTGTTGATTAACTGTTTTACATTTCTTTCTTATTTCTTAACAAGCCAAAATATCCAAGTCAATACACACGGTATTTGATAACAATCATCAAGCTGCACCCAAGATGTGCCTGTTGTTCGAGTTTAGATCAAACAGATCGCATCTCGGCTCCTCCCGTTTATGCTTCGAAATACCTGTCTATGCATACCGCTGCTGACCTCACACCGGCACGACCGTCCGAATGCCGCCGCATTTCGTCACCGGCCGCGATTGAGGCGCAACAACCGTGCCTGCTTCCAAACAGGTTCACCGGACACTATCTGTGAGAGCAGAAATCGACTTCGATTCGAGATATGGCGAGCCCGGCGCCTACGCGCGACGTGGCGGAGATATGTAATGAACGACAAGAAGCTGCCGGATGGCGGCGTTCTCTATGACGAGATCGATGATGACGAGGATGACGCAGCGGCGCCTGATACGCCTGCCGACGCGATTGCCGCGACAATCGACTGGAACGAGGCGCTGAAGAGCGAAAGCGGCCTTAAGGGTGCCGATCTGATTGCCGAATTCGTCAAGCACCTGCCGAATACGCCGGGCGTCTACCGCATGTTCAATGAGGCCGGCGATGTGATGTATGTCGGCAAGGCACGCAGCTTGAAGAAACGCGTCGGCAATTATGCGCAAGGGAGGCTGCATTCCAACCGCCTCACCCGCATGGTGCGCGAGACGACGCATATGGAATTCGTCACGACGCGGACGGAAACCGAGGCGCTGCTTCTCGAAGCCAACCTGATCAAGCGGCTGCGCCCGCGCTTCAACGTGCTTTTGCGCGACGACAAGTCGTTTCCCTATATTCTGATCAGCGGCGATCACCGCGCTCCTGCTCTATTGAAGCATCGCGGCGCGCGGGCACGCAAAGGCCAGTATTTTGGGCCGTTCGCCTCCGCCTCCGCCGTAGGCCGCACGATCAATTCACTGCAGCGCGCGTTCCTGCTGCGCACGTGCACCGACAGCGTGTTCGAGACGCGCACGCGACCCTGTCTTCTCTATCAAATCAAACGCTGTTCCGGCCCCTGCACGCATGAAATCAGTGATGCGGGGTATGCTGATCTGGTCAAGGAAGCATCGGACTTTCTGTCGGGCCGCAGCCAGAATGTGAAGAACACGATCGCTGCTCAGATGCAGGAAGCTTCGGAAGATCTCGATTTCGAGCGTGCGGCAGTCTATCGCGACCGACTGGCGGCACTTTCGCATGTCCAGAGCCATCAGGGCATCAACCCGGCCGGCGTCGAGGAGGCGGATATCTTCGCCATCCATCACGAGGGCGGACTGACCTGCATCCAGGTCTTCTTCTTCCGCACCGGCCAGAACTGGGGTAACCGCGCCTATTTCCCCAAGGCCGATCCGCAGATGACGGCGGCCGAAGTGCTGAACGCCTTCCTTGCGCAGTTCTACGACGACAAGCCGGTCCCGAAACAGATCCTGCTTTCCGAAACGGTCGAGGAACAGGATTTGCTGGCGCTCGCCTTTTCCGAAAAGGCAGGACACAAAGTGGCGATCCTGGTCCCACAGCGGGGCGAAAAGCGCGATCTCGTCGATCACGTTCTCGCCAATGCCCGCGAAGCGCATGGCCGCAAGCAGGCCGAAACATCCTCGCAGGCGCGACTGCTCAAGGGATTGGCGGAGACATTTGCGCTACCCTATCAGCCGCGCCGCATCGAGATCTACGACAACTCGCATATCATGGGCACCAATGCCGTCGGCGGCATGGTCGTGGCGGGGCCGGAAGGTTTCGTGAAGGGCCAGTATCGCAAGTTCAACATCAAATCGACCGACATCACGCCTGGCGACGATTTCGGCATGATGAAGGAAGTGATGACGCGGCGCTTTTCCCGCCTCATCAAGGAAGAGGGGATTCCGGACCGCAGCATTTCGGCTGGCACGAATGCCGAGGCCGCAATGGAAACGACCGGCGACGATATCAATGACGCCGCCTTCCCGGCATGGCCCGACGTGATCCTGATCGACGGCGGCCAAGGGCAGATGACGGCTGTCCGCGCCATTCTCGATGAACTCGGCATTCGCGATGTCGTCACCGCCATCGGCGTCGCCAAGGGCGTCGACCGCGATGCCGGCCGCGAGCGATTCTTTGCCGATGGCAAAAGCGACTTCTCGCTGCCGCCGCGCGATCCGGTTCTCTATTTCATCCAGCGCATGCGCGACGAGGCGCATCGGTTTGCGATCGGCTCGCACCGGGCACGACGCAAGAAGGAGATGATCAAGAACCCGCTGGACGAGATTTCCGGCATCGGACCGGGCCGAAAACGCAAGCTCCTGCAGCATTTCGGCACGGCCAAGGCCGTATCACGCGCGGGCCTCAACGATCTCATGGCCGTCGAAGGGATTTCAGAGGCTGTGGCCAAGCAGGTCTATAACCATTTTCACGAAACGAGGGCCAATTGATCCCGCTTCCGAGCCTCGATCTGGCCTTTCGCAACTCTCGGCGGATCGCCTGTCACAATCGTCTGTAAAAAAGCCGCGAAACCGGTTGACGCTTGGCCTTCGACGCATCAACTAGGGAACAACACGCACGCATAGGTACGATATGGCTTCCCGCGCATACAATATCCCCAATCTTCTCACCTATGCGCGCATCGTTGCCGTGCCGGTGATCGTTCTCTGTTTTTTCGTCGAGGGGAAGCTTGAAAGCTCTGACACTGCCCGCTGGACGGCGCTGTGGCTGTTTGTCATCGCCTCGCTGACCGACTATCTCGACGGCTATCTCGCCCGCATCTGGAACCAGACGTCGAATATCGGCCGCATGCTCGATCCGATCGCCGACAAGCTGCTGGTCGCCTCGGTCCTGCTGCTGATGGCAGCGGATGGAACGATTGCCGGCTGGTCGCTCTGGGCGGCGATCACAATCCTTTGCCGTGAAATCCTCGTATCGGGCCTGCGTGAATATCTCGCCGCGCTGAAAGTCTCCGTGCCGGTCACACGGGTCGCCAAATGGAAGACGACGATCCAGATGGTATCGATCGCCTTCCTGCTCGCCGGTCCCGCCGGCGACAAGGTCGTGCCTTATATAACCGAAATGGGTATCGCGCTTCTCTGGGTTGCTGCGATCCTGACCTTCTACACCGGCTACGACTACTTCAAGGCCGGCGTGAAGCATCTGGTGGATGCGGATTAAGGACTTTGGAATGAAGGTCAATCTCATCTATTTCGCCTGGGTTCGCGAACGTATCGGCAAGACCGAGGAGGAAATCGAGCTTCCTGAAAGCGTCGTGACCGTTGGCGATTTGCTGAATCACCTGAAGGGCTTGGGTGAGGTATACGAGGCTGCACTTGAATTTCCCGATGTGATCCGCGTGGCGATCAATCAGGAACATGTCGAGCATGACGAGGCGATCGCCGGTGCCCGCGAGATCGGCATATTTCCACCGATGACCGGCGGGTGAAACGGTGAGTATCCCCTCTCCCACCATCCGCGTGCAGGCGCATGATTTCGATCTTCAGGCGGAAGTCGATGCCCTGAGCGGTGGCCGCACGGATATCGGCGCGATCGTCTCATTCGTCGGGCTCTGCCGCAGCGAGCAGGGAAAGCTTTCGGCGCTGGAACTCGAGCACTATCCCGGCATGGCGGAAATGGAGATGAAGCGGATCGCCGATCTTGCAATCGAGCGTTTTTCGCTGATGGGGGCAACCGCCATTCATCGTCACGGCCGGATCGAGCCGGGCCAGAATATCGTGCTGGTCATCGCTGCCGCGCCGCACCGGCAGGCCGCCTTTGACGGCGCCAATTTCATCATGGATTACCTCAAGACCTCGGCCCCCTTCTGGAAGAAGGAACATGCGACCGACGGCACCGCCGGAGCGTGGATCGAGGCCAAGGGCATCGATGACCAAGCGAAGAACAAGTGGGACTGAATTCCACCTCCGTCAGATCGTTATCCGCTCCCGGCGGCTGAGAACAAGAAGCAGAACCAGCCCCGAAATTACCGCCAGATCGCGCCAGAAAATCGGGCCGTAGCCGCCCCATAGCGTTTCGGCTATCCCGACCAAAGCCGCCCCGGCCGCAGATTTGATCGGGCTTGAATGTCCACCCGCAGCGGCTATCAGCACGACTTTCAGACCGAAAAGCAGGCCGGCACCGAAATCCATCGTGCCGTAATAGGATGTCGCGAGTATGCCGCAAACTGAGGCATAGAGGGCCGCCAGCGCGTAAGCTGAGACGAAGATCCACGCGGAATTGACGCCGGACAGCTCTGCCGCAAGGGCATCGTCGGACACCGCCCGCCAGCAACGGCCGAAACGGCTATGCGCAAGCGCGATATGGCCGGCGAAAACCATCACCAGCATCAGCGCCGTGTTGATCACTTGCAGCATTGTCAGCCCAACGGAAAAGTCAGAACCCTGCCAGAAGACGATGCGGCCATTCAGGAAAGGCGGCAGCCAGAGTTCGCGCGTATCGGAAGCAAGCCGCGCACCTTCCATCAGCACCATCACCAGACCGAGTGAGGCGACGATCATGGCATTCGGCGATATGGCTGAAAGCGGCCGCATGACAAACTGCCCGATCGCAGCACCTGCCCCTACCCCACTGATCAATCCAAGCACCGCACCAAGCCCCAGCGATGCAGGCAGAACAAGCCACAGCCGATCCCAGCCTATATGGGCGAAGAGAAGATAGATGTGGCCGGAAAAGGCGAAGATCGCACCGTAGGTGATGTCAGCGCGGCGGGTGACGGCAAAGGCGATCGCATAGCCGAAAGCCAGCGCCGCGTAGAGCGATGCGGTCGGCAAAGCATTGGCGATTTGCTGCAGGAAATAGGCCATCCGGCGCTCCAATACGTGAGATCGAATATAACTGGTAAAAGGCATTTTGGAAGTTATAATCGCCCATGACCTTTTCATGGACACCACATCGTTTTGCCGGGGGTGCGCTGGCGCTGGACGTCGCCAACAGCGTCATCCTGCGTTTCGACCCTGCCCGCAGCGTGGATCGATTTGCCGAACCGGCGCAACTGAATGCATTTGCGAAAGCGGCAGGCGAATTCTCCGCGGAACGCGCGCTGTTCGGCACGCCTGCTGCCCTACCGAAGCCGAACGAGGCATCGTTCATTGCCATGCGTGAGGCGATCGACGGTTATTTTCGGGCCTGCGTAAGCGAGGCAGAAACACCGCTGCTTCTCGCCTCCCTGCTGGAGGCGGTAGCCGCGATACTGCGGCTGGGAGCCAGGGGATCACTCGAGACCGAGACGGCCTATTCGGCTCTGAGGCTGTTGTCCGACACCGAAAAAAAGAGGATCAGGATCTGCGGCAATTGCGGCTGGCTGTTCATCGACCGCAGCAAGAACCGCAGCCGCATCTGGTGCGACATGACTGTGTGCGGCAACCGGGTCAAGGCTGCGCGTCACTACAATGCCAGGAAGGATCGGCTGCCATGAAGGGCACGGCGCTCGCGGCCGCTCTCGCAATCCTTGCTCTCGCCTCCTGCCAGCGAGAAACCGAAGGCAAGTTGGTCGAGCTCTCCGGACGCATTTTCGTGTTCAACTATCGCGTGGCCACAGCCAACTATCTCGTTACGCTGAAAAAGCTTCGCCCCTTGCCGGAGGGCAGCATCGTTGCGGCGGAGTTCGAAAATCCGAAGGGCGGTAATGCGCTCACGGCTCGGGAAAAGATCTTTCCGATCGACGAAAAGATCGTCATCCAGAGCCCGCATCTGCAATGCGTGCGCAAGGATCACCCCTATGCGGTGACCATTCGCATCCTGTCGGCGTCGGGAGATACGCTGCAGGAGATCGAAACGAGCATCACCTCGGATGTCGACCAGAGCGTGCTGCCCGCCAAGCCGCTCGTCGTCGGGCCCGGCTATACGCCCAATCCCGATGTCTTTCACGCGGATGGAAGCGAGGACATGTCGAGTGACAGCAGTTGCCCTAGATAACAAAAAAGCCGGTGCGTCAGCCCCGGCTTTTTTTCAATCATCAATCGTGTGGCGATTAGCCGACGATTTCGGTTTCTGCGAACCAGTAGGCGATTTCCTGAGCCGCGGTTTCCGGAGCATCCGAACCGTGAACCGAGTTTTCGCCGATCGACAGGGCGAACTGCTTGCGGATCGTGCCTTCGTCAGCGTTTGCCGGGTTGGTCGCGCCCATGATTTCGCGGTTCTTCAGGATGGCGCCTTCGCCTTCCAGAACCTGAACGATGGTCGGGCCAGAGGTCATGCCTTCAACCAGTTCGCCGAAGAACGGACGTTCCTTGTGAACTGCGTAAAAGCCTTCGGCTTCGCGCTTCGACATCCAGACGCGCTTGGACGCGATGATGCGCAGGCCGTTGTCTTCGAATACCTTGGTGATAGCGCCGGTCAGGTTGCGCTTGGTGGCGTCCGGCTTGATCATCGAGAAGGTGCGTTCAATCGCCATCTTGTCTATCCTTTGTTTCCAGGGGCACTTTGCCAGGGGAAAGTTGGCGGTGTTTACCCGCCCCAAGCGCCGGAAACAAGGGGGTCTTGGCCTTTGTCTTGGCTATTGTCATCCCGCCAAGCCGAATTTCACGCCGCCGTCACACTGCGCCCGACGCCTTCATGCAGGTCGAGGCAGCGCTCGAACCACTTCGTCACCGGGTCATCGGCAGCAAGCACATTCCCGCCGCTGGTGATCCGCATCCACTGCAGCGCGCCGAACAGGATATAATCGGCAAACAGCGGACCATCGCCACCGATAAAATCCTGATAACCGAGCATCTGACGCATCGGCTCCAGCTTTGCCGCAAAGCCTGCAACAGCAGCCTCACGCCCGGCACGCAGATCTTCCAGTGACCTGCCCAGCATCTTCTCGCGTGTCGTCCTGAAATAGGTCCGGTCGGTCTCGTCCAGCATGTCGTGGATATCGGCAACCGCAATGCCGGTGATCGCCGGATGGATAATGCTTTGCGAGAACCGCTCGACGAACCGTGAAAGCGCCTTGCCGCCCTCTCCGCCGAACAAGGTCGGCTTGTTCGGATAGTGCTCCTCCAGATAAAGCGCGATATCGAAACTGTCGCGGATCAGCTCGTTGCCGTCCCGCAGGATCGGAACCGTCCTGGAAAATCCGTTCTCCAGTTCCGGTATCTGGGTGAAGGGCGTCGGCTTCTCGATGAAATCCAGCTCCTTGTGCTTCAGCGCCAGAACCACCTTCCAGCAATGGGGAGAAAATGGACGGCTCTCGTCGGCACCGCAAAGGGAATAAAGGATACGGGTGGTCATCAAGGGGCTCCAAATCTTCCGTTCGAAACCTGATGATGATCAGGAATTCGGCTGCAATCCAATCAGAAGATTTCATGCATTGCATAAGTCCATCGTGATGCGCTTTGCTGTAGAGGGAAATTCTCGAAACGGGCCACGCGGGAGGACCATATGCAGCGCCATTTCCAGATGCTTGCCGATTACAATCGCTGGGCCAACACCCGGATCTATGATAGCTGCGACGCCCTTAACGACGCGGATTATCGTGTCGACCGCGGCGCATTTTTCGGCTCTGCGCATCGCACGCTCAACCATCTTCTCGTCGCTGACCGGATCTGGCTGAGACGCATCACGGGCGTCGGCACGGCACCAATGGAACTCAACGTCATACTGTTCGAGGATTTTGCAGAACTTCGTACCGCGCGAAAGGCCAAAGATGACCGCTTCATCGCGCTGACAAAATCCCTTTCGCCGCAGGATTTCGAGCGCGCGGTGACTTATACGCCGGTCAGCAATCCCGTTCCTGTTACCGATCCGCTCGCCGGCATGCTGGCACATGTGTTCAACCACCAGACCCACCATCGCGGGCAGATCCACACGATCCTGACCTCGCTCGGCCAGCCCTCCATCGTGCTCGACATGATTGCGTTTCTGAGGACGGATGGAAAACACTGGATGTCGTGAACTGGGCCTTAACCCTCTTTCGCACGAATCCGAGCCTCAATTGCAATCCATGGCCGTATTTCAGCGGATGTTAACGCGCTGTCGCAATCAATCGTCTTCACGCACGAACGATCAGGAGACGACGGATGCCGACCCAGGCCCGAAAAGCAGCTCAGGACAGGACATTGCAGGCGGTAAGCCAACATATGGCCCGCATCGAGGTGAACGGCCTGCCGCGCAATTACGAGCTCTTTTACGAGGCTCATTGCGGCACCGACGTCGGGCTGTCGCGCGAAGTCATGGCCCTGCCGGTATCACCTAACCAGACGGCGCTGGACGAGATCGGCATCCGCTACCAACTGCCGGGCTTTGTTGCCAGCGGCCTGCCGAAATCCCGCAATCCGGATATCCTGCTGATCGCCAGCCTGCGCGAGAAGATGGCGAGCGGCGCCGAGCAGAAGCGTGGCTTCAGCCGAGCACTGGAAGCCGTTGCAAAAAGTCTGCGCGAGGATAACGGCGCCGGCCCCGGCGATATCCTTGCCGAAATCGAATATCTCAGCGTCTCGCTTTCCGATGCCGTGGTCGCAGAAACGGAACTCGAAGCCGCCCTGCGTTCCGGCGCCAATCTTCTGACCGTTGCCGAACAGGACGCCTCCAGCGCCCGCGCCGTGATGCTGCGCGACCGGATGACCGGCCTGCCGAACCATGCCGCCTTCACAGAAAAGCTCGAAGCGCTTTATGCGGACGACAACGAGAGCCGCGATACGGCACTCTTCCTCGTCGCCGTCAGCGACATTTCCGACATTGCCGACACTTATGGCGAGGCAGCAGCCACCCGAATCGTCAAGAAAACCGCCGCTATCTTCCGCAAGACGATCAAGAAGGACGATTTTCTCGCGCGCATCGGCAAGGCAGAATTCGCCTTCCTGTTCCGCCATGTCGGCCGCGATGCGATCAAGCCGATAGCAAACCGCCTGACCGCTTCGATCAACGACAATCTCGTCTTCGCGACCTCCGAGGGCACGCCGGCGATCCGGCTTTCCATGGGAGCCTCCATGGCAACTGAGGCGTTTTCACCGCAGCAACTGCGTCAGCAGGCCGTGCTTGCGGCCGAAGCCTCACGGGCCTATCCGCGCACCAATGTGATCATTCACGGGGACACCGGCCGATCGGGCGTCTAATCTGCGATCTGATCCGGGCGATCCCTTGCGTTGACAGCGTGTTTCGGCCAAAACCGCCGCCATGATCACGATTACTGACCTTTCCGCCCGCATTGCAGGCCGTCTGCTTCTCGACAACGCCAGCGTCTCGCTCCCGGCGGGCGCCAAGGTCGGCCTGATCGGCCGCAACGGTGCGGGAAAGTCGACGCTTTTCCGCGTCATCACCGGCGATCTCATTGCCGAGAGCGGATCCGTGACGATCCCGAAGAATGCCCGGATCGGACAGGTTGCACAGGAAGCGCCTGGCACGGAAGAGTCGCTCATCTCCATCGTCATGGCTGCCGACAAGGAGCGCACGGCGCTGATGGCGGAAGCCGAAACGGCAACCGACCCGCACCGCATCGCGGAAATCCAGATGCGGCTCGTCGATATCGACGCTCACTCGGCGGAAGCGCGTGCAGCAAGCATTCTTGCCGGCCTCGGTTTTAATGCAGAAGCCCAGCTTCGTCCCGCCTCGTCATTTTCCGGCGGCTGGCGAATGCGTTTGGCGCTGGCGGCCGTGCTGTTTGCCGAGCCTGATCTGCTTCTGCTCGACGAACCAACGAACTATCTCGATCTCGAAGGCACGATGTGGCTGGAAGACTATGTGCGCCGTTACCCGCACACGGTCATCGTCATTTCACACGACCGCGATATGCTGAACAACGCGGTCAATTCGATCGTGCATCTCAACCAGCAGAAGCTGACCTTCTATCGCGGCAATTACGACCAGTTCGAGCGCCAGAAGGCCGAAGCCGACGAATTGCAGATGAAGGCGAAGGCCAAAAACGACGCCGCGCGCAAGCATCTGCAGAGTTTCATCGATCGCTTCAAGGCCAAGGCGACCAAGGCCAAGCAGGCCCAGAGCCGGGTGAAGGCGCTGGAGCGCATGGGTACGGTGGCAGCCGTGATCGAGGACCATGTCCAGCCGATCAGTTTTCCGAAGCCGGAAAAGATCCCCGCCTCGCCAATCGTTGCAATCAACAAGGGATCAGTCGGTTATGAACCCGGCAAGTCGATCCTGAAGAACATCAGCCTGCGCATCGACAATGACGACCGCATCGCGCTGCTCGGCTCCAACGGCAATGGCAAATCGACCTTCGCCAAGCTGATTTCTGGCCGCCTGCAGACAGATGGCGGCGAGATGAAACTGCCGCCGTCACTCTCTATCGGTTTCTTCGCTCAGCACCAGCTGGATGATCTGATTCCCAACGAAACGCCGGTCGATCACGTGCGCCGGCTGATGCCTCAGGCGGCGGAAGCGCAGGTACGTGCCCGCGTCGCGCAGATGGGGCTTGCAACCGAAAAGATGAATACCGCCGCCAAGGATCTGTCGGGTGGCGAAAAGGCACGCCTGCTGATGGGGCTTGCCGCTTTCCATGCGCCGAACCTTCTGATCCTCGATGAACCAACCAACCATCTCGACATCGACAGCCGCCGGGCGCTGATCGAGGCGCTGAACGATTATGACGGCGCCGTCATCCTGATTTCCCATGATCGCCACCTGATCGAGGCGACCGTCGACCGGCTGTGGCTGGTCAATGACGGCACGGTCAAGCCGTTCGAGGGCGACCTCGAAGAGTATCGTGAGCTGATCATCGCTTCAGGCCGCAAGAAGGACGACAAATCGCAGGCTGCAGCAGACGAACAGGTCAACAAGGCCGACCAGCGCAAGGCAAATGCCGAAAAGCGAGCCTCGCTTGCGCCGCTGAAGAAAAAGATCAACGAAATCGAATCCTTGACCGCCAAGCTTGAGAAGCTGATTCAGGCGCTTGATAAAGAACTTGCGGACCCTGCCCTTTATGAAAAGGCGCCGGCTAAGGCAGCTCAAAAGGCCAAGGAGCGAGGCGAGGCCGCCGCAAAGCTTTCGACCGCCGAAGAGGAATGGCTGATGCTGTCCTCGGAATATGAAGAGGCGATGGCGGGGTGACTTTCATTGCAACGTCTTTCTCGGGCCTGTCCCGAGAATCTACTCACGTTGCAGCCAGCCGAAATGACAGCAGATCCTTGGGACAAGCCCAAGGATGACGGACAGCACAAATGCCGTCAGGCCGGTTGCCACCGCCCTTCGTGATGCATAGGTAGAGGCTTCCCGAGCACACGAGGAGGCCATGATGAACCTGTTTCTCGAAACAGACGACGACCAGAACACGATCGCTTTCGTTACCGAGCAGAACAGCAAGTCGGACCGCCAGTTCAGGACACCGGAATTCGAAAACGATCGCGATGCGCTGAAAGCGATGATCGAGCGCGAGGACCGGCTGATCGTGCCGGTGCGGCGCGGCAAATGGCTGTTCGATTTCCATCGCTCGAAGGATAATCCGCTTGGGCTCTGGCGTCGGTTGCCGACAGACGTTGAGCCGCGGCACGACGCGGCCTGGGAAACTGTTTTCGATTTCGACACCTTCTGTCTGAAAGAAGGCAAGCGCTGGATCTATTCCGGCGCGATCACCTCCCCTTATGAACCCACGCGAGTCCTGCTGATCCTGTCGGATGGAGGTTCGGATCAGTTGCGGCTTCTGGAATTCGACACCGAAACCAGGACGATCGTCGAGAGTGGCTTCGACACACCGACGGCGCGGGCCCATGCAACTTGGCTGAGCCCGGACGAGATCGCCTATTTCGGGTCGGTCGACGAGTTTTCCGCCACCCGCTCCGGCTGGCCGCGGGTCGGCCGTATTCTCAAGCGCGGGGTCGACCCCAAGGATGCACCGATCCTTTTCGAAGCCGGCAAGGACGATGTCTATGGCGCGGCCAGCGTCATCGATCCGCTTTTCTGGGGCGGCAAGCCGGACGAGCGGAAGATCGAGTTCTTCACCGTTGGTCACGAAATCGGCAAGGCGAGCGTGCATATCCGCAACGCGAGTGGAGAGATAGAGCGCCTCGATCTGCCCGTCGAAAGCGACAGCGACCTCAATCACACCCATGCGATCTGGCGGGCGAAGACCGGCGAACGCTATCCGACCGGCACGCTCATCCTGCAGGATTTTCATCCTTTCGGGTCAGAGCCGCTGACAAACCCACGCGTTCTATTTTCGCCGAAAGACGGCCAGTCGGTTTCCCAGTTCACGCTGCTGAAGACCTGGGCCGTCTTCATCATCGTTGATCGTATGGTGCCGAAATTCTATCTGGTCGACCTGACCAAGCCCGATCCCAAACCCGAAGAACTGCCTCTGCCGGAAGAGCTGCAGACGGTCGGCTTCCGGATGTTCGATGCCGACCTGACGCTCGGCGAGGAAATCCTCACCGTCATCGGCCAGGGCTTTCTTCTACCCGCCAGCAGCTTCCGTCTCGACCTAACGGATCACAATGCCAAACGCGAGCTCGTCCCGACCGGAACCTCGCCCGCCTATTTCGATGCGGAGGGTATGACCTCGGAACTTCTCGAGGCAATCTCGGAAGACGGCACCCGAGTGCCCTATCACATCACCCTACCCCGCAACTGGACCAAAGGCGAACTGCCGGTACTGATGTATGGCTATGGCGGTTTCGGCGTATCGCTGTCGCCCGTCTATTCCGGCGCCTATGGCATGCTGCTCGAACAGGGCGGAACCTTCGTGCAGGCCTATATCCGCGGCGGCGGAGAGCTTGGACCGGACTGGCATAATGTCGCCAAGGGCAAGGGTCGCCACAAGGCGTTCGAGGATTTCGTCGCGGTCGCCCGCGATCTGGTCAAGCGCGGTTACACCAAGCCATCCCGCATCGCCTGCAACGGCGGCAGCAATGGTGGGCTTCTGACTGCTGTCATGGCAACGCGCTACCCGAATGATTTTGGCGCGATGTGGACCTCGGTGCCGGTGATCGACATGTCGCGTTTCCACATATTCCCGGCCGGACGCGCCTGGATGGACGAATACGGCAATCCGGACGTGGCCGACGATCTCAATGCGATGCTCACCTATTCGCCGCTGCATCAGGTGAAGCCGAAGAGCGAGATCACCTATCCACCGATCTATATCGAAAGCTCGACCAATGACGATCGGGTGCATCCTTCTCATGCGCGGCGTTTCGCCAAGCGACTGATCGATGCGGGTCACGAGCCCTTCTTCCGGGAATACGGATCGGGCGGTCACGGCGGCGCCGGCGACACGACCGAAATGGCCGAACGCCGCGCGATGGGCTACAGCTTCCTGCGCCAGACGATCATGAGGAAGTGAAACAGACGTGGGTCGATGCTGATGAACACATCGACCCACAACCTTTTACGTGCAATTATATTTTATGCAACCACTTGCATTTATATTATTGTGAAATAATAATTTCGAAGAATTTGATCAGGCTTTCGGGGGATAGCGTGTTTTTAAAGTTCTTCTCAAGCGTCACTATCAGCTCCTTTCTTTTTCTAAACTCCACTCTTCCAGCACATTCCCAATACGACGCCCAGAAATACTGGGACGGCGTCAGATCTCCACCTCTGAAATGGAGCCAAGGCTGCACCAAAGATCCGGATCTATTCGCCAGAGACAATCCCGACTATGCATCTCCGCCACTCATGGCGATCGGAGACAGCTTATATAACGGGGTCCAGTCGCTTCGGATCAACTGGTGGCTCTCCGAGTGGTCGGCGCCTTCGCTTGTCGCCATTCGACTTGGATTAATCGAGGAATCCGCAGCGGATCGAACAGGTGCCCGAGAGTTCTACGGGCCTCAATATCCCGGACAAGGAGGCTCTCCGGGCGAGGTCAAGAATTACGGCTTCAACCTGGAAAAACCTGGCATAAGCGGCCTTAGAGACCGTGCCCGGAATATTTGGGATGTGCCGAAAGAGCAGAGAGAAAGCCTCCGCGACCTTCTGGATAATTACAGCCCGCCTAACGGCCGCGCAATGGTCGACAACATCGCCTTCTCCGGGGCAAATTCGCTTGATCTTGTCTACTGGACGGCTGGCGAACACCGCTCTCTGGCGCATACGGCCCTCACCAGGATGAAGGGGCGTTTCCCCAGCGCCTTTTCGGCCCTCGGTGATGCCTACACCTATGCAAATGCCGCATTCGTGCTCAATCCCACCCGCGATCGCTGCCTTGATCAAATGACGCCGCTCGAGCAGGTGCAACTGCGCCGACCAAAACGGCTTCTGGTCAATATCGGCTCCAACAACGGTCTCTACAAGGTGGCCTTTTTGGGCAGGGCGATAGGTGAGAAGGATAGCTGCCCGGCTGCGGAACTGGAAAAGGGCGTCAGGGAAATGGCGCATTGTGTCCAGCCGATCAAAAGCTTTCTTAACGAAAGACTTCCGGCAGACATGAAGACGCTGATGAACGGGCTGCAGGGCGTCAAAAATCTCGAATACGTCTATATAAACAATCTCGCATTGCCGAGTCAGGTGGCAAACGTTCTCTTCGGCTCAAGGAAAAATGCGAACACCCCCAGGTTCACAATCCACATCCTGAACAACAAGCAAGTTCCGCGGCAATTTATCGATGACGGCGACAAGCTTGTAACAGGGGTCAATGCAGGCTTGCGGCGGGAGATCGAGACGCAGAATTCGAAGAGTTCCGGACCTCGGTTCGTTTATGTCGACCTAGCGGAAAAGCTGCGCTCCTTCGACTACAAGAAATGCGTGTTTCGGCAAGAAGGCGATTGTGACGATCGAAAGCTTGTGGTTTCAAAAAGCACGAGCGAAACCGACAGGGACTACAGCTTCGATAACAGACCTCTGCGCGCAAGTGGATCAAGCGGATATGTCAGCGGATCTGCCTTCGCGGCAAGGATAAGCCAAGGTGGCCTTTTCAGCTTCGACAACATGCATCTTTCCTCGCTCGGCTACGAGATCATGGCTTTTGCGGTAAGGGAGGCGATGCAAGGCGCCGAGGATCCGATACTTGCGCCTCTTCCGAGAGCACAGGACAGCCGGTGCAGAAAACGTAGCGATCCGGATGCGCATATAATGCAGCCCGGCGACTGCATCGGGCAGCTTTCTCTCCCGGGTTGGTCGATAGCGGATGCGACACGCCGCGATTTCATATTTCAGCGTATTGCCGGCGACGATGAAATGCGGAACCGTGAGTTTATCCGCGCACTGCTGGCGTTCATGCAGTAACGGTGCTCCGGTCAGGCCTTCTTCACCCAACGGCCTTCGGGCGATTGCTGCCAGTAGGTCAGCGCATGCCCCTCCCCCTTCAGCCGCTTCCATTCGGCGCGCGCGCCTTCGAGCTGGCTCTGGTCGTAACCGTCGAACATGAAGACGATGCGCTCGTAAGGGTCGAGCGGCGGTGGGGCGGCACCGTCCACCATGAAGCGGACGGTCGCCTGGTTGGCGTTTTCACTCGCTGTAGTCAGAAGCACCGGCTGGGCTTCAGCCATAGGCGCGGCATCCGTTCCATGCGGCAGAAAACTCTCATCGCGAAAGGTCCACAGATGCGCGTCGAGCATGTCCCGGCGCGCCTCGTCATTCGTCTGCACAACCACCTTCCAGCCGCGTTCGACACTTTTTTCGAGGAGCGCCGGCAGCGCATCCTCGAGCTTCGATTCGGTCAGGTGGTAGAAGAGAACTTCGGTCATCAGCCCTCGTAATTCGCCCGGATGAGTTCGTCCAGCAGGCGCACGCCATAACCCGATGCCCAGGACGTGTTGATCTCGGTCTGCGGCGAATTCATCGCTGTGGCGGCGATGTCGAGATGCGCCCAGGGCGTGTCGCCGACGAAACGCTTGAGGAACTGCGCTGCCGTGATCGAACCCGCGGGACGACCGCCGCTGTTCTTCATGTCGGCAAAACGGCTATCGATGATCTTGTCGTATTCCTTGGCAAGCGGCATGCGCCACAGCTTTTCGGAGGTCGTCTCTCCTGCTGCCGTCAACTGGCCTGCAAGCGTGTCATCGTTGGAGAACAGGCCAGCATGGACATTGCCGAGAGCCACGACGATCGCGCCGGTCAGGGTTGCTAGATTGACCATGAAACGCGGCTTGAAACGTTCCTTGGTGTAGAAAAGCGCGTCAGCCAGAACGAGACGGCCTTCGGCATCGGTATTGATGATCTCGATCGTCTGGCCGGACATGGAGGTGACGATGTCGCCCGGACGCTGAGCGTTGCCGTCCGGCATGTTTTCCACAAGGCCGAGAATGCCGACGGCGTTGACCTTTGCCTTGCGGGCTGCAAGCGTATGCATCAGACCGATGACGGCAGCGGCGCCGCCCATATCGCCCTTCATGTCTTCCATGCCGGCGCCCGGCTTGATGGAGATGCCGCCCGTATCGAAGACGACCCCCTTGCCAACAAAGGCAACAGGTTTGTCCTTTGCCTTGCCGCCGTTCCAGTGCATGACCGCCAGACGCGGCGGGCGGACCGAACCCTGTGCCACGCCCAGGAGCGCGCCCATGCCGAGCTTCTTCATCTCGACTTCGGTCAAAACCTCGACCTCCACACCCAGCGCCTTCAGTTCCTTGGTCTTGTCGGCGAATTCAACAGGGCCAAGTACGTTCGGCGGCAGGTTGACAAGATCACGGGCAAGCACAACGCCGCTGGCGATTGCTTCAGTTGCGGCAAATGCCTTCTTTGCAGCGGCATGCCCAGCCATGACGATCTTCACGTCGACCGTTGCCGGCTTATCGTCGTCCTTCTTCGCCGTCTTGTAGCTATCGAACGCGTAGGAACGCAGCAGCATGCCGAGAGCGAAATCGGCGGCCTGGGCTGCACTCACGTCGAGGCCCGGTACATCGAGAAATACGACGGCCTTTTTGGCGTTCTTGAGATTTGCGGCAGCGACACCACCGGCCCGCAGCCAGTCATAAGCAGTCAGCGTATCCGGCTCTCCAAGCCCGATAACCGTCAGGCGATCCGCGTCTGAGCCATGCGGTGCGATCACATCGAGTACAGTCATCGCCTTTGCGGAAAATTTGGCGATCCCGGCTGCCCGCGCTCCGACACCCTGCGGATCGACCTCGGATAGACCAGAAGCGGGCAGATCGCCGGAAAGCTTGAGCTGAATGGCCAGAGAAGCAGCCACGGAAGAAGATTTGGCAAAGGAGATATTCAGTTGAACGGACATCGGCACTCCACGTCTTTTTATACGCACATGGCCCGATCTTCACCCTTTCGGCCACGAAGGCAACCCCGGCAAGGCAAGGCTTGGCTGTCTGCGGGCGAATGTCACCCGTTTTGAAATGTCACAACAAAAAATAAAAGTCGGCTAGCCAACATTTTTGTGACGTGGCATCTGTCGCAAAGACCTCATCGATCACATAGATAGGCTCAGCGTCATCATGGGATGGCGGAGCAGCAAAATGTCGGACGGGAATGAAGCTTCTCGAAACTTACATATTGCGCCGGATATTCCAGATGTTCCTGGTGGCACTCATTCCAGTGCTTACGATCATCTGGACCATTCAGGTGCTGGGGCGTATCAATCTGGTCACGGACACGGGCCAGTCGATGGGCTCGTTCATGCTGCTTGCCAGCTATATCCTGCCGACGATCCTGCCGGTCGTCATGCCGTTCGCCTTCGTCATCGGCATCACCCAGACGCTGACGGCGATGAACAACGACTCGGAACTTCCGGTCATCGACGCGGCAGGCGCCAGCCGCAGCATTATCTACAAGCCGGTCATCGGGCTGGCTGTCGCACTCAGCATCGTATCCTTCTCGGTAACGAATTTCCTCGAGCCGGCATCACGGACGGGCGTGCGCACGATGATTGCCGCCGCCTATGCCGACCTTCTTTCTTCGGTCATTGAGGAAAAGACGTTCCGCAGTATCGAAGACGGTCTCTATGTGCAGATTTCCGAACGGCATTCGGGCCGTCTGCTGAAGGGACTGTTCGTCGTCGATTATCGCGACCCGAATTTCGATCTCATCTATTATGCGAAGGAAGGCTCTGTCGATCCAGGTGGCACGTCGCTGACGATGCGCGATGGCGAGGTCCACCGCAAATCGCCTGATGGCCGCATCTCTATCGTCCGCTTCGATTCCTATGCCTTCGATCTCTCGGCCATGACAAAGTCGGACGGCGAAGCCTTGCCTATGTCTTCGGGCGACCGTGGCCTCGGCTTCCTGCTTAATCCCGACCCGAATGATCCTGCCTATCAGCGATCACCCAGCAAGTTCTACTCCGAGCTTCATCGCAGGCTTTCCGACTGGCTTTATCCAATTGCCTTTGCCTTGGTCTCGCTGGTCGTCGCCGGCAGTAGCCGTTCGCATCGGCAGGCGCGCGTTCATCCGATGATATATGCGCTGATCGTTGCCTTCGGCCTGCGCTGGCTCGGCTTTTCGGCGACGAACTTAGTGGAGCGCAGCCCGTCTTACATGCCGCTCGTTTATGCGATCCCGCTCGTCACGATCGCGATTTCTTCCTATATGCTGGCAACCAACCGGCAGCTCCAAATGCCGCGCACCATCACCCGAAACATCGGGCGCATGAACAGCATGCTGATGCGTCGCCTGAAGATATCGTCCAATTCCGGTGGAGGTGCATCATGATCTTCTCCACGCTTGGTCGATATTTCTTCCAGCGGTATGTCGTGACCACCTTCTGGTTCCTTCTGGGGGTGAGTGCGATCATCATGCTCGCCGATTTCAGCGAGACGACGCGCAAGCTTTCGGGCCTTGCCGAGTACAGTGTTCTCGGCGCCTTGGGCATTACGCTCATGCGCCTGCCGCTCATCCTGCAGCAGACGATACCGACACTCAGCCTCTTCATTGGCATGACCGTGCTGATCGCGCTGAACCGCCGCTACGAACTGGTAGTCACGCGAGCAGCCGGTATTTCCGTCTGGCAGTTCATCTTCCCGTTCATTGTCGGCTCCTTCCTGCTCGGCCTGTTCACGATCCTGGTCATCAATCCAGTCGGTGCTTGGGGTCAACGCGAATCGGTTTCCATGGAAGCCAGCTGGCGGCAGGCGAGCAATCGCGCCAAGGCCAGTAAGTTCGTGCCATGGATTCGCCAAATCAGCGACGATGAGGATGTCATCATCGGCGCCAAGAGCTACAAGGATCAGGGCGCAGAACTCATCGATGTGGTGGTTTTCCACTTCGACAAGGGTGGCGCGGTGATCATGCGGCAGGACGCGCGCACAGCAAAACTCGAAAATGGTTACTGGCTTCTTACCGATGTCCTGGAGAATCGCCCCGGCGAGATTCCATCGCGCAAGGCGACGGAACAGGTTCGTACCAACCTGAAACAGGAATACCTTCAGGAGAGCCTTGAGCAGCCTGAAAACGTTGCATTCCTTGATCTTTCCCGAAAGATCGAAATCAGCCGATCATTCGGCATCTCAACCAAGGCGCTGGAAACCCAATTCCACTCGCTTCTGTCGCTGCCCATCCTGCTTGTGGCCATGACTCTCATTGCTGCAACAGTTTCGTTAAAATTCAGTCGCTTCGCCCAGTCCCGATCCATGATTCTGGGTGGCATAGTTTCCGGCTTCGTGCTTTATGTCGTCAGCGTGCTTGTAAAAGCGTTCGGAAGCAGCGGAGCGATTCCTCCGTCAGTGGCGGTCTGGATACCAGTCATCGTCGCAACGGCATTGGGGGCTACGATCTTGCTTCATCAGGAGGACGGCTAGTGGCGGTCAGTAACCGCAGAAATATAAGACGGCTTGCCGCCGCTCTGCTGACAGGTGTGTCTGCGTTCGTATGTGGCTTCACGACGAATGTCGTGCATGCGCAAGGTCTCGTGCCTGTCCAATCGGACGACGCGAAGATGCTTCTGCGTGCCAACGAGCTCACCTATAATCAGGATGCTCAACGCGTCACCGCCCGCGGCGGTGTGCAGATTTATTACAATCGTTACCGCATGGTCGCCCAGCGGGTCGAATATGACCAGAAGAGCGGACGCGTCATGGCGTCCGGCAATATCGAGCTCATCGAGCCGGGCGGAACGCGCGTCTATGCCGAAGAGTTGGATGTTACCGACGATTTCGGTCAGGGTTTCCTGAATTCCCTGCGTGTCGAGACCACCGATAATACGCGCCTTGCAGCGGAAAGCGCCGAGCGGCAAAGCGGCGACGTGATGGTACTCAACAATACCGTCTATACAGCATGCCTTCCCTGCGCCCAGACGCCAGGCAAAGCCCCGTTGTGGCAGGTCAAAGCGCAGCGTGTGATTCGCAACGGCCAGACCCACACGATCCGGCTGGAAAACGCCCAGTTCGAGTTGTTCGGCATGTCGCTCGGTCGGCTGCCGTTCCCGATCACCGTTCCCGACGAAACCGTCGAGCGTAAGTCAGGCCTGCTGTTCCCGCGGTTCAGCGCCGACGATAATCTCGGCTTCGGGATAAGCGTCCCATATTACCATGTCTTCTCGCCAAGCATGGATGCCACGCTGACACCGACCTATTACAGCAATCAGGGCCTGCTCGTCGAAGGTGAGATCCGCAACAAGTTCGAAACAGGCGAGCACACCTTCCGATTCGCCGGTATCAACCAGCAGGATCCCGGTTCGTTTGACCTCGGCACAGCCGACAGGGATGCCGATACCCGAGTGATGGGCGCCTCCAAGGGTGAGTTCCACATCAATCCGCGCTGGACGTTCGGTTGGGACGTCATGGTGCAGAGCGACAACAATTTTTCGCGTACATATAACCTTGAAGGCTTCGACCAGGAAACGTTCACCAATGACGTGTACCTGACCGGTCTTGGCACGCGGAACTATTTCGACCTGCATGGCTATTACTTCGATGAGCAGGACGATGCGAAGACCAGCTTGCTGGAGCGTCAGCAGGCAATAGTTTATCCGGTTCTGGACTATAGCTGGTTCGCACCGGAACCCGTTTTCGGCGGCCAGCTGTCGATCAATGCCAATCTGACGAACCTTTCCCGGCGCGCCGAGGATAGTTACCTTGAAGGGGTCGATAGCTATCGCTTCCCTGGCCTTGAAGGCAGCTATACCCGCTTCACGACCGAAGCTGAATGGAAGCGCACAATCACTACGGATCAGGGACTGCAGCTGACGCCGTTACTGGCATTGCGCGGCGACGGTTTGCGTAGCACCTCATCCAGCGCCGGCGCCTTCTATTCCGGTTCACTGGAAGACGATCCGAGCGGGCGTTACATGGCGACCGCAGGTCTTGAAGCTCGCTATCCGTTCCTGATCACGGCCGGCAGCAGCAGCCATATCATCGAGCCGATAGCGCAGATTTATGCCCGTCCCGACGAGCAGATGGCGGGCGGCCTGCCGAACGAAGATGCACAGAGCTTCGTCTTTGACGCGACAAGTCTGTTCGAACGCGACAAATTTTCCGGTTATGACCGGATCGAAGGCGGCACACGTGCCAATGTCGGCATCCGGTATACGGGCTCGTTTGATAACGGTGTGGGCCTGCGCGGCATTTTCGGCCAGTCCTATCAGCTCGCCGGCGAAAATTCTTTCGCCAGCGCCGATCTAGTCAATGCTGGCGCCAATTCCGGTCTTGAAAACGACGTGTCGGACTTTGTCGCAATGGCGGCGATCGACCTGCCGCAGGGTTTCAGTCTGTCCACGAACACCCGGTTCGACAAAGATACGTTTGATATCCGCCGTACCGATGTCGGCTTCGACTACAAGACGCCTCGCGTGACCGGAAAGCTCGTCTACACCAAGGTCGAGGCTCAGCCTGACTATGGCTCCACCAGCTCGACCAATATCCTGGAAAAGTCGATGAGCTTCCGGATCAACGAGAACTGGTCGATTTCCGGCAAGGCGACGTGGGATCTGGACGACAACGAAGTCACGCGCCGTGGGCTGGGCTTCAGCTATGCCGACGAGTGCACCATCTTCACCATCGCCTATACCGAGAAGACAGACTCGAGCAAGGCGAACGACTGGAGCATCGGCGCGCGCCTGAGCTTCAGAACGCTCGGCGACGTGAATATCGGTTCGACGAGCGATTACGACAAACAACAGACTTTCCGTTATTGATCGCGCAGAATTGACGGCGCTCTGATGGCGCCGTCATGGTTTTGCCGCAACGATTGCGCATTCGGGCACGCTTATAGTAAAAGGCGACCCGCAAGTCGCATGACAAGTCCGAGCGCAAGAGGAGTGGACTGATGTTTGGAGTGATCGGAACGCGCAGACTGGCGATAGCCATGGCTGCACTGGCGGCTTCGCTCGTCATCGATCCCATCGTGGCCGCGGCCCAGACCAGCGGCGTCGCCGCAGTGGTCAACCGCACGCCGATCACCACTGCCGACGTTGCACGTCGGGTGGCTTTCCTTCGTTTGCAGCGCCAGAAGGCCGACAGCAATACTGCGCGTGAACAGCTGATCGACGAGACGCTGAAGCGTCAGGAGATCGCTCGCGTCAAGATGTCCGTCAGCACCGACGATGTCGATGCGTCCTTCGCGCGGTTTGCTGCCAGCAATAAAATGACACCTGACCAGATGGGCAAGATCCTCGATCAGGCTGGCGTGACGTCACAGCATTTCAAGAATTTCATCGCCGTGCAGATGAGCTGGCCACGGCTGCTCAACGCCCGTTATGGCGGCGGCGGCAGCCGCATGTCCAGCCAGGAGCTGGTCACCCGGATGATGGAGAGCAAGGAAAAGCCGGTCACCACCGAATACTTCCTGAAGCAGATCATCTTCGTCGTTCCGCCGGCAAAGCGCAATGCGATCATCAACAAGCGCAAATCGGAAGCGGAAGCATCCCGGTCGAAATTCCCGGGCTGCGATCAGGCAAAGGATTTTGCGGCAACTATGATGGACGTATCCGTTCGCGACCTCGGCCGCGTCATGACACCCAACCTGCCGGATGACTGGAAACCGCTGATCGAAAAGGCGTCTCCAAATGGGACGACCGCTACCAAGATCACCGAACGTGGCGTCGAGTTTCTTGCGATCTGCAACCAGCGTCAGGTTTCCGACGACGTTGCCGCGGAAGCCGTGTTCCGTGCCGAAGACCTTGGCAAATCCGAGAAGAGCGGCACCAATCCGAACGACAAGAAATATCTCGACGAGTTGCGCTCCAAGGCGCAGATCGATCGTCGCTGACCCAAGGCATTCCGGAGTTATCATGGCGCCCGACCGCCCGCTTGCATTGACCCAGGGCGATCCTGCAGGGATCGGCCCGGACATTACCTTGGCTGCATGGGCGGCGCGGCGGGAAACCGGCCTGCCGCCTTTCCTTTTCATCGGCGATCCTGAGGTTCTGAAGTCTCGCGCTGCTTTGCTCGATCTCGATGTATCGATCCGCGAGGCTACTGCGGAAACGGCGGTATCGGTCTTTGATCATGCCATCCCCGTATTGCCCATTTCATCAGGCGTCGAAGTCGCCGCCGGCGAGCCGCATGTGGCGACCGCCCGCGGCACAATTTCGTCGATCGAGATCGCAGTCGATCTTTGCTTTTCCGGCAGAGCCTCGGCAGTCGTCACCAACCCGATCGCGAAATCGGTTCTCTATCAATCCGGTTTCAAATTTCCGGGTCACACGGAATTTCTCGCCGACCTCGCGCAAAAGGTAACGAGTCGGTCCTATCTGCCCGTGATGATGCTTGCCGGGCCGAAGCTGCGTGCCATCCCCGTGACGATCCATATCCCGCTCAAGGATGTACCCACTGCGCTGACGGAAGACCTTATCGTAGACACCTGCCGTGTCACCAATGAGGATTTGAAGAACCGTTTCGGCATCGCGAAGCCGCGTATTGCCGTTGCAGGCATCAATCCGCATGCGGGCGAAGATGGCGCGATTGGTGTTGAGGATCAGGAGATCATTCATCCTGCCATCGTCAGATTGCGTGACGAGGGTCTGCATGTGTTTGGGCCGCTGCCGGCGGATACGATGTTTCATGACGAAGCACGCTCACGTTATGACGTCGCGGTCTGCATGTATCACGATCAGGCGCTGATCCCGGCGAAGGCGCTGGGCTTCGACACGTCGGTCAATGTGACGCTTGGCCTTCCCTTCATCCGTACGTCCCCCGACCACGGCACGGCCTTTGGCATTGCCGGTCAAGGCGTGGCGCGCGAGACGAGCCTCGTTGCAGCACTGAAGCTCGCAGCCGAACTGGCGACGAATACACAGGCAAAAACTCCCGCATTCGGCGTAACCGTCTGATGGCAACACTTGACGGACTCCCGCCGCTTCGCGACGTCATCCAGCGCCATGGGCTGGATGCGAAAAAGTCGCTTGGCCAGAATTTTCTCTTCGACCTCAACCTCACCCAGAAGATCGCCCGCTCGGCGGGTTCGCTCGAAGGTGTGACGGTCTTCGAGGTCGGCCCCGGCCCGGGCGGACTCACTCGCTCCATTCTTGCGCTTGGCGCGAAGAAGGTGATCGCGGTGGAACGCGATGCACGGGCGCTTCCGGTGCTTGCCGAGGTCTCCGATTTCTATCCGGGTCGTCTCGAAGTTCTCGAAGGCGATGCGCTGAAGACCGATTTCGCGGCTCTTGCGGCAGAAAAGGCAGATGGCGGGCCGGTGAAGATCATCGCCAACCTGCCCTATAATGTCGGCACGCAACTGCTCCTCAACTGGCTGTTGCCGGAAAACGGAAAATGGCCGCCCTTCTGGGAAAGCCTGACGCTGATGTTCCAGAAGGAAGTCGGCCTGCGCATCGTTGCGGACGAGGAAGACGATCACTACGGCCGGCTCGGCGTGATCTGCGGCTGGCGGACGGATGCACATATGGTGTTCGACGTGCCGCCGCAGGCCTTCTCACCACCGCCGAAGGTGACGTCGACCGTTGTGCATCTGACACCGAAGGCCAAGCCCCTGCCCTGCGATGCCAACAAGCTGGAACGCATCACCCACGCCGCCTTCGGCCAGCGCCGCAAAATGCTGCGCCAGAGCCTGAAGCCGGTCGGCGGCGAGACGCTGCTCAACAAGGTTGGTATCGATCCCCAGCGCCGCGCAGAGACGCTTTCCGTCGAGGAATTCGTTGCATTGGCCAACGCGCTTTAAGGCGCGTCGGCCACGGCGATCAACACAGCCTCAGTTCACGAGGCCTTGCGTTCCCAGTTTGCGAAGGGATCGGGTAAATTCGTCCAGAGTTCCGGGGTGAATGCCGGGGCGTCGACCAGACAGCTATCCAGCTCGGCCCGGATATTCTGCTCATCCATCGGATCAGCGCCGATGAAGACGATCTCCTGCCGCCGGTCACCCCAGACGGGATCCAGATAGGGCTTCATCATCTCGGCGAATTCCGGCGTCTGCGGCCAGCGTTCCTTCGGCACCGCCGACCACCAGAGTCCCGTTCTACCAGTGCGAACCAGCGCACCCGCCTGGCTGATCTCGCCGACGAAATGCGGACGTGTCGCCAGCCAGAAGAAGCCCTTGGCACGGACGACACCCGGCCATGACCTGTCGATGAAGCGCTGGAACCTGGCCGGATCGAACGGCCTTCTGGCGCGGTAGACGAAGGAGCGGATGCCGTATTCCTCCGTCTCCGGCACATGATCCCTGAACCCGTGCAGTTCCTTGAACCAGAGCGGGTGCTGTTCCGCCTTGTCGATATCGAATCGGCCGGTGCCCAACACATCCCTGAGGTCCACTCTGCCGAAATCCGTCTCGATCAACTTGGCATCAGGATTGAGCGCCACGATGATTTTTCGCGCGGCGTCGCGTTCGTCCGGGGTGGCGGTGCCGATCTTGTTCAGCACCACGACATCGGCGAACTCGATCTGCTCGACCAGAAGATCGACAATGGTGCGATTGTCGCCCTCGCCTGCCGTCTCGCCGCGATCGGCAAGGAAATCGCCTGAGCCATAGTCCTTCAACAGGTTGGCGGCATCGACGACGGTCACCATCGTGTCCAGTCTTGATATGTCCGAAAGGCTCTGGCCGTTCTCATCGCGAAAATCAAAGGTGGCGGCGACCGGCAGAGGTTCGGCGATACCGGTCGATTCGATCAGCAGGTAATCGAACCGCCCCTGCTCGGCGAGCGCACGCACCTCCTTCAGGAGATCGTCGCGCAGCGTGCAGCAGATGCAGCCATTGGTCATCTCCACCAGTTGTTCCTCAGTGCGCGACAGATTGGCGCCGCCGTCGCGCACGAGAGCCGCGTCGATATTCACCTCGCTCATGTCGTTGACGATCAGCGCCACGCGCATTCCCTGCCGGTTGGCGAGGATGTGGTTGAGCATGGTCGTCTTGCCGGCGCCAAGGAAGCCGGAGAGCACGGTGACGGGGAGCCTGTTTTTCATTGCAGATGTCCATTGCGACTTTTGTTACGTTATACTATTACGTCATCATGTGACCGGGACGCTGTCAAGCCATCGGGTTGGAAGCGGCTCATCACGCAAGTTCACTGGACAAGCTCCGGTGTGTCTCCTATCAAGGGCACGCTACGGTTCTGCATTCGCAGATGAAAAGGGAACGCGGTGAGGTCTTTTTGACCGAGCCCGCGACTGCCCTCGCAACTGTAAGCGGCGAGCCTTTCGTCACATCCACTGGTTTTTTGACCGGGAAGGAGACGGCAAGGCGCTCGAGCCGCGAGTCAGGAGACCTGCCGTCAGCTTTGGGCCTAACCAATACCGGACGAGGTGTTCCGGCAGGGAGAATGATATGACGCAAGCGACCCCGTCGCCCGCCATTTTGATGTGGACCGCAGAAGCGGCCTCGCATCGTCCTGCCTTTCATCCCGGCAAAGCCATTTCCTTCGAAAGGACAGGACATGAAACTCGGCTTGATCGCCGCACTGTTTGCGGTTTCCACCGCAGCGCTTCCCGCAACCGCATTCGCAGCCTCGACCAGCTATCCGCTGACGGTTGAAAATTGCGGACAGAAGGTGACCTTCGACAAGGCACCCGGCGAAATCGTTTCCATCGGTCAGGGCATGACCGAAATTCTCTATTCGCTCGGTCTTGCAGACAAGGTCGCCGGCACGGCCGTCTGGGTCGGCCCTGTGCTGCCGCACTATGCCGAGGCGAATGCGAAGATCAAACGGCTTGCCGACAACGATCCGAGCTTCGAATCCATCGTCGGGCTTGAACCGGATCTCGTCGCTGCCGAGTTCGAATGGCATGTCGGGCCGATGGGCTCTGTTGCCAAGCGCGAACAGTTTTCCGATATCGGCGTCAACACCTATATCTCGCCGGCCGATTGCGTCGCCAAGACCAATCTTGAAGGCGGCGATGGCGTGCGCAAGGAACTGTTCACGATGGACCTGATCTATCGGGAAATCGCCGAACTTTCCGAAATCTTCGATATCCAGGATCGCGGCGACAAGTTGATTGCCGAACTGAAAGCCCGTGAAGCAGCCGCTGTCGCCTCGATCAAGGGTGTGGAGGCAAAGAACCTGTCGATCGTCTTCTGGTTCTCCAGCAAGGAAACCAAGGGCGACGCCTTCATCGCCGGCAAGAACAGCGCACCGGCCTATATCCTCAAGACGCTCGGCGCGAAGAATGTCGTGACGACCGAAGAGGAATGGCCGCTGGTCGGTTGGGAAACGATCGCTGAGGCCAATCCTGCCGTGATCGTCATCGCCACCATGGATCGCCGTCGTTACGCCGCCGATGATCCGGCGGTGAAGATTTCCTTCCTCGAAAGCGACCCGGTCGTCAGCCAGCTCGATGCGGTGAAGAACAAGCATTTCGTGATGATGGATGCGCAGTCGATGAACCCGACGATCCGCACGATCGACGGGATCGAAACGCTCGCCAAGGGCATCCAGTCCTTCGGACTTGCGAACTAGGCCACGCCGCCTGCACCGCCCGCCATCCGGCCGGGCGGTGTTTTCCGGCACCTCATCCGTCATCCGAAAGGACAGGACATGAAATACGGCCTGATCGCCGCTCTTGTTGCGCTTCCCCTCACCGCCCTCACCTCCACGGCATTCGCCTACCCGCTGACGATCGAGAACTGCGGTTCGAACGTCGTCATCGACAAGGCTCCACAGAAAGCCGTGGGCCTCGGCCAGAACAGTACCGAAATCCTGCTGATGCTCGGTCTCGCAGACCGCATGGCCGGAAGCGCCATCTGGGTATCGCCGGTTCTGCCGGAACTTGCGGCAGATAACCAGAAGGTCCACCGCATCGCCAATAGCACACCGAATTTCGAGGCTGTGGTCGCACGCGAACCGGATTTCATCGCCGCGCAGTTTCTGACCTCGGTCGGGCCGCAGGGCCGCGTCGGCACGCGCCAGCAGTTTGCCGATCTTGGCGTGCCGAGCTACGTGTCCCCCACCGATTGCGCGGTGACGGATAACGCGGCTTCGGATGGCGCCCGCAAGAAGATGTTCTCGATGGATCTGCTCTATCAGGAGATCGACGAACTCTCGCGCATGTTCGACGTAGCTGATCGTGGCGAAAAGCTGATCGCCGAGATCAAGGCCCGCGAAGCTGCGGTGCGCGCGCGCGTTGCCGACAAGGCAAAGGATGTCAGCCTCGTCTACTGGTTCTCCTCGCCGGAAGTGGCGGGTGATGCCTGGGTGGCCGGCAAGAACGGCGCATCCGGTTACATCACGCAGGTGCTCGGGGCGAAGAACATCGTCACCTCAGAGCAGGAATGGCCGCTGATCGGCTGGGAAGCGATTGCCGCCGAAGATCCGACGGTGATCGTCATCGGCACAATGGACCGCCGCAACCAACCTGCCGATGATCCGGTTGCCAAGAGACAATTCCTCATCACGGATCCGGTCGTCAGCAAACTCGATGCGGTCGAAAAGGGCCATATCGTCGAGATGGACGCCCAGGCGATGAACCCGACCATCCGCACGATCACGGGTCTGGAAACCGTCGCCGCATCCCTCGAAAGCTTTGGATTGCTGAAGTGACTGCATCCCGCATCAGGCTCTGGGCCGCCGGCACTGCCGGCGTCCTCCTCGTGCTTGCCGCCCTTCTCGTCGCCATGACGGCAGGGGTGGCGATCGGCGAGATGACCATTCCAATGAAAACCACGGTCGCGGCAGTCACAAACCGCCTCGGCCTCACGGAGATTGCCGTACCGCGTATCCAGGAAGCGGTGATCTGGGATTATCGCCTGTCGCGCTCGCTGGTTGCCGCCTTCTGCGGCGCTGGCCTGGCGCTTTCCGGCGCGATCCTGCAGTCGCTCTTACGCAATCCGCTGGCTGAACCCTATGTGCTCGGCATATCCGCCGGCGCCTCGACGGGTGCCGTCTCTGTCATGCTGCTCGGTTTCGGCGCCGGCGCGATCTCGCTGTCGGCAGGGGCTTTTGCCGGTGCACTGCTCGCCTTCGCCTTTGTCGTGATGCTCGCCAGCGGACGGCAGACGGCGGACAGGACGATCCTTGCCGGTGTGGCGGCCTCGCAGCTCTTCAATGCGCTGACCTCCTACATCGTCTCGACATCGGCGAATGCCGAGCAGGCCCGCAGCGTAATGTTCTGGCTGCTCGGCAGCTTTGCCGGGGTGCGCTGGCCGGATGTGGCGCTTGCCGCGTCGGTCGTCAGCATCGGGCTTGTCGTCTGCATCTGGCATTCCCGCGCGCTCGACGCCTTCACCTTCGGGGAGGATGCCGCCCGCTCTCTCGGCATCGCCGTCCAGCGGGTGCGCATCGTGTTGCTGCTCGTCACCGCGCTGATGACCGCCACGATGGTGAGCATGGTCGGCGCGATCGGTTTCGTCGGGCTGGTCATCCCGCATGCCGCCCGCTTCATCGTCGGGCCGGGACATATGCGGCTCCTGCCCGCCTGCGCCCTTGTCGGCGCGCTGTTCATGGTGGTGGCCGATATCGTCTCGCGCATTATCATCGCGCCGCAGGTGCTTCCCATCGGCGTCGTCACGGCGCTGGTCGGCGTGCCGTTCTTCTCGGTCATACTCTACCGGGCAAGGAGGGTCGCATGAGCGCTCACTTGATGCTCGCCGCCAATGCGGTGCGCTGGCTTGCCGGCCGCAAGATCATCGTCGATGGCGTTTCTGTCTCGGTAGAACCGGGCCAGACCCTCGGGCTGATCGGCCCGAACGGCTCGGGAAAATCCTCGCTCATCCGTCTCCTGGCGGGTCTCAGGGCCCCGGCCGAGGGCGACGTCATGCTCGACAATCGCAAGATCTCCGGCTTCGGCCGACGCGAGCTTGCCCGTCGTGTCGCCGTCGTCGAACAGCATTCGATGACCGAGGCGAATGTCACCGTGCTCGATGTTGTGAAGCTCGGACGCACACCGCATCGCTCCGCGCTTTCCCCCTGGACCGGTGCCGACGACGAGATCGTCGAGAATGCGCTCGTCCGTGTCGGCCTCACCGACCGCCGCGACCAGTTCTGGCATACGCTTTCGGGCGGCGAGCGGCAGCGGGTGCAGCTTGCCCGGGCGCTGGCGCAGTCGCCTTCGGTCCTCATCCTCGACGAGCCGACCAATCATCTCGACATCCAGCACCAGATCGACATCCTGCGGCTGGTCGAGGATCTTTCGGTGACGACGGTGGTGGCCATCCACGATCTCAACCTCGCCGCCCGCTTCTGCGATCGGATCGCCGTGCTGTCGGAGGGTAAACTCGTCACCTGCGGACCACCCGCGGAGATCCTCACCGAGAAGATGATCGCCGACGTCTTCGGGGTCGAGGCACATGTCTCCACCTCCGCCCATCACGGCCGTCTCCATATTCAATTCCTGATGTAGGCAAGGTACATGCAGAACTGGGCGATCAAGGACGAAATCCGCGACTACTGGAGCCTTCGCGCCGAAACCTACGACAGCAGCCCGGGCCATGGGATCGCCAGACATGCTGAGATCGATGCCTGGAGCCGGCTTATCCGCCGTCATCTCGGTGACGGAGATGGCAGGGCAGCGCTCGATCTCGCCTGCGGCACGGGCGTGATGACGATGCTGATTCACGGCCTCGGCTTCAAGGTGACGGGACTGGACTTCGCCGAGCCGATGATGGCGCGTGCAAGGCGCAAGTCTGACGAGGCGAATGCTGCGATCCGGTTCCTGACCCGCGATGCAGAAGAAACGATGGAGCCGGACGATAGCTACGAAGTCATCATTGCCCGACATCTCGTCTGGACGCTCACTAATCCCGACAAGGCGTTTTCCGACTGGCTGCGCATCCTGAAACCTGGCGGCCGCCTGCTGATCATCGACGGCGATTTCGTCCGCCAGCACTGGCTGGAAAGGCTTCTACCCGTGCTCGACCGCGTTTTCGGCAAACAGCAGGATGGCCACAGCCTGTTGACGCCGGAACAATGGGCGCATCACGAACGGATCGTCGGCCAGGTGCATTTCAAGGGCGGGATCAGGGCGGACGATACGCTGCAGCTTTTCAGGACTGCAGGTTTTGGCGAGCTGAAGATCGAGACGGATCTCGCCGACATTCGCCGCAGCCGCGGCATCAAGCTTCTGTCGCGCAAAGGCCTTGCCTCGACGCTGCAGCACCGTTTTGCGATATCCGGCCGAAAGCCGCTCTGACTAGAGCTTCGGCTCTTCGGTCAGCAGCGTCGCGACGAAGTCGAAAAGGCCGTGCCGGCGATCGCGGCGGACGCGCTCGGCATTGACGATACAGTTGACGTGGCCGAACGCCTCATCGAGATCGTCGTTGACGATGACATAGTCATATTCACGCCAGTGCTCGATCTCGGCGCGGGAATTCAGGAGCCTGGTGCGGATCACCTCTTCGCTGTCCTCCGCGCGACGATGCAGGCGCGACTGAAGTTCGGTCATGGTCGGCGGCAGGACGAAGATCGAAACAATGTCGGCCTTCATCTTTTCCTGAAGCTGCAGCGCACCCTGCCAGTCGATATCGAACAGCATGTCACGGCCCTCGGCCATCGCCTGTTCGACCGGCTCGCGCGGAGTGCCATAGAAATTACCGTGCACCTCGGCCCATTCCAGCAGTTCGCCATTGTCGCGCATGCGCTCGAACTGCGGGATGGTGATGAAGTGATAGTGCTTTCCGGCAATTTCGCTCGGACGCTTCGCACGAGTCGTGACGCTGATCGAGATTTCCAGGCTATGATCGTCTCTGAGCAGGTTGCCAGCGATCGTCGATTTTCCGGCACCGGAGGGAGACGACAGTACGAGCATAAGCCCGCGTCGGGCAATTTTCGTATCTGCCTTGTCTGACGATGTCGGGGCCGGGCTCATTTCTTACTCCAGATTCTGGACCTGTTCGCGGAACTGGTCGATGACGACTTTCAGTTCGATGCCTGCAGCCGTTACAGCAGCAGAATTGGATTTGGAACAGATGGTATTCGATTCCCGGTTAAATTCCTGTGCAAGGAAGTCGAGCTTGCGGCCGATCGGCCCGCCTTTTTCCAGAAGCTCGCCGACTGCGGCCACATGGCCCTTCAGCCGGTCGATCTCTTCGCGCAGGTCCGCCTTGGTCGCCAGCAGGGCCACTTCGGCGTAAAGCCGGTCGCGATCGAGCGCCGCCTTGTCCTGCATGATCTGGTCGAGCTGGAGGTTCAGGCGGCGGGCGATCTCTTCGGGCGAGCGCGACGCATCGGTCTCGACGATATGGGTCAGTTCAGCGATACGGGCCACATGGGCTGCAAGGACAGCGCGCAATGCCGCCCCTTCGGTCTCGCGCATGCGCTTGAGGTTCGCAAGCGCCGTGGTCAAGCCGGACAGGATCGCCGCGTCGCGGGCGAGAAGCGCATCCTCGCCATCCTCCTGCTCGCGGATATCGACGAGGCCACGGATCGAGATCAACGTATCGAGGCGCAGCGGCGACGGATCGATGACGTCCTTCAGTTCTTCGCGCAGCGCAAGTACGGCTGCCAGTGCATCGCGGTTGACCACCGCTTCCATGCGCGTCTCGTCCACCGAGATCGTAAGCGACGCCTGGATATTGCCGCGGGAAAACGCCTCACCGACCATGCGGCGGGTGTCCGGCTCCAGCCGCTCGAGCCCAGGCGGCAGGCGCAGACGTGCATCCAGCCCCTTGCCGTTGACCGATCGCAGCTCCCAGACAAAGCGGCTACGCCCGCTGACACCTTCGCTGCGGGCAAAACCGGTCATCGACTGCAATGTCATTCAATCTACTCCATAAGCGTGCCACCGCTTGGCGCGGTGGCAGAAATTCTGGTCAATTGCCTGTCGGCCTTTCGGCGTCCGCGCCGTCCGGCTGGCCGTCGACAACCTCTTCCCCCGCGTTTGCTGCAGCAGCGGTGCCTGCCTTGCGCTCGGCCTCGATCCTGCGCCAGCGCTTGACGTTGGCATTATGCTCTTCGAGCGTCGGCGCAAAGACGTGACCGCCGGTGCCGTCGGCAACGAAGTAGAGATCCTTGGTGCGCCACGGGTTGGCGACGGCTTCGAGTGCTGCACGGCCCGGATTGGAAATCGGAGTCGGCGGCAGGCCCTTGATCTTGTAAGTGTTGTACGGCGTCTCTTTCTGCAGGTCGGACCGGTAGATCGGGCGATCGGATGGTTTTCCATCACCGCCGAAGATGCCGTAGATGATCGTCGGGTCGGACTGAAGGCGCATGCCTTTCTGCA
Source organism: Neorhizobium sp. LMR1-1-1.1 (assembly GCF_040675795.1). NCBI lineage: Bacteria > Pseudomonadati > Pseudomonadota > Alphaproteobacteria > Hyphomicrobiales > Rhizobiaceae > Neorhizobium > Neorhizobium sp. LMR1-1-1.1. Next base: position 137,061 of record NZ_JBEGHE010000047.1, on the reverse strand, counting down.
GCCGGTTGAAGAAGACCGAGGCGACGTGGGCGCGCTCGTCATCCTTGCCGGTCTCGCGCTCGACGATCGAGGCCAAGACGACGAACTCTTCCTTCGTCTTGATCGGCAGGTCCGGGTCGCGGCGCTCCCAGATCTGGTCAATCAGCTTCTGCTGGGCAGCATGCATCTGCGACAGGATTTCAGAACGGTTCGTCCCGCGGGAGAATTTGTAGGTATCCGGGCGAAGCGTGCCTTCCGCCGGCAGGTCGGCAGGAAGATTGCCTTCCAGGATTGTGTCCTCTCTCAGTCTGAGCGCCATCTGGCGGACGGTCAGGCCTTCCGGCATCGAGATCGAATAGAGGATTGACTTGCCGGATTCCAAAAGATCGGCGATCTCCTGCATCGTGGCATGGGCCTTGATCTCATATTCGCCGGCTTTGAGGCTACGGCGATTTTCGGCCGAACCGGCGTAACCGAGATTGACCGAGGTAACGTAACGGAAGACCCGTGCATCCTCGATGATCTCGTTGCGCTCCAGGCTTGTGGCGATCTCGGCAATGCCTGCGCCTTCGCGCACGACGAAACTGGTATTGGCTGCAAGAGGGCCAGGGCTGTGATAGCTGGACAGCGCGTAATAGAAAATCGCGGCACCGGCGAGGCACACAAGCACGATCATCGTCATCACGAAGTTGAAGAAGATGATGACCTGGCTGCGGGCTTTCTTTGAACGTCGCGGCGGATCCGGCACGCGTTCCGGCTTCAGGGCTTCGTTCGGTGATTTGGGAATGATCGGGCCGCGGCTGCTGCCGTTGTTGGCTGCATTGCCACCGCTGGGCGGAAGCTCGCCACCATTATCGGAATTGCTCAACCGCACCCCCCTTTGCACTAATCGGAATCATTGCCCGCTGTTTGGCCAAGCAATACGGCAAAAAGCAGGTTCAGAATATGATGTCGGCTAGACAGTAATGTCCAGCCGACGATGGAGGCGATCACAATTACGCGTCGTAACGCTTCAGAACGAGCGACGCATTGGTGCCGCCGAAGCCGAAGGAGTTCGACAGCGCGACGTTGACGTCACGCTTGCGGGCCTGATGCGGCACGAGATCGATTGCGGTCTCGACGTCCGGATTGTCGAGATTGAGTGTCGGCGGCACGATGTTGTCGCGGATCGCAAGTGTCGCGAAGATCGCTTCAACGGCACCGGCGGCACCAAGAAGGTGGCCGATCGCCGATTTGGTCGACGACATGGAAACCTTCGAAGCCGCATTGCCGACCAGACGCTCGACAGCGCCGAGTTCGATCGTGTCGGCCATGGTCGATGTGCCGTGGGCGTTGATGTAGTCGATATCGGAGGCAGACAGGCCGGCACGCTTCAGAGCCATGGTCATGCAGCGGAACGCGCCATCGCCATCTTCCGACGGCGCGGTGATGTGATAGGCGTCGCCCGACAGACCGTAGCCGACAACCTCGGCATAGATCTTGGCGCCGCGGGCCTTGGCATGTTCGAGTTCTTCGAGAACCACAACACCGGCGCCTTCGCCCATGACGAAACCGTCGCGGTCGCGGTCATAGGGGCGCGATGCTTTTTCCGGATTGTCGTTGTGCTGGGTCGACAGCGCCTTGCAGGCGGCAAAACCTGCGAGACCGATACGGCTGACCGGAGATTCCGCGCCACCGGCGACCATCACGTCGGCGTCGCCGAAAATGATCAGCCTTGCGGCATCACCAATCGCGTGGGCACCGGTGGAACAAGCGGTGACGACGGCATGGTTGGGGCCGCGAAGCTTGTGCTTGATCGAAACCTGTCCGGAGACAAGGTTGATCAGGCGGCCGGGAATGAAGAAAGGAGAGATACGGCGCGGTCCTTTGTCGCGGAGCGTATAACCCGCCTCGACAATACCTTCGAGACCGCCAATGCCCGAGCCGATCATCACGCCGGTCATGATCTGGTCTTCATCCGTCTGAGGATGCCAGCCGGCATCTTCCAGCGCCATATCGGCGGCAGCCATGCCGTAAAGAATATAGGGATCGACCTTGCGCTGTTCTTTCGGCTCCATCCATTGATCGGCATTGAATGTGCCGTCGGAACCGTCGCCGACCGGAATGCGGCAGGCAATCTTTGCCGGCAGATCGTCAACTTCGAATTCGGTGACCAGTCTCGCACCGCTCTGGCTGGCGAGAATGCGCTGCCAGGTAACTTCCGTTCCGCATCCAAGCGGTGATACCATGCCGGTACCGGTGATAACGACACGCCTCATCGCCAACAACCCACCCCGTATTTCATGATCAATTTGCTGAAACGGCCCGAACTAGCGGGCCGTCATGTGAGATCGATGCCCGCAAAACGCGGGCAATCGTCCCAGATATGTCGTCGATTAGGCCTGTGCCTTCTCGATGAACTTGACCGCGTCACCGACGGTCAGGATCGAGTCAGCAGCGTCGTCCGGGATTTCAACGCCGAACTCTTCTTCGAACGCCATGACCAGTTCGACGGTGTCGAGCGAATCCGCACCCAGATCGTCGATGAAGCTTGCGCCTTCAACAACCTTGTCGGCATCAACGCCGAGATGATCAATAACAATTTTCTTAACGCGTTCTGCGATATCGCTCATGTCGGTTTCCTCGACCTTTATCTTTCACCGGATACCCATTGAGGCATCCTCGTCCTGTTAAACCTTCAACTGCACCTTATCGGGTGCCGATGCCGGCAAACCCCGCCACCCCTTTTCCGGTTCCGTGCATCATTGCTCACGCAATATGACGACCTGAATTTCAGGGTGACTTTTCACAGTCATGGCCCGATTAACACGGTTTGACTGTTCCGAAAAGCCAGAATTTGTTCCCTCCCACAGCGCAGAACCCTTGTTCTCCACTGGTTTTACGAACAAAGCCCGGCAATCAGATCATTGCCATGCCACCATTGACGTGAAGCGTCTGGCCGGTGACGTAGCCTGCCTCGTCCGAAGCGAGATAGAGAACCGCCGCTGCGATGTCCGATCCGGCGCCCATGCGCTTCATCGGGATCGCGCCCATGATGGCTTCCTTCTGCTTGTCGTTCAGCTTGCCGGTCATGGCGCTTTCGATGAAGCCTGGAGCCACGCAGTTGACCGTGACGTTACGGGTGGCGATTTCCTGGGCGAGCGACTTGGAGAAGCCGATCATGCCGGCCTTAGACGCACAGTAGTTGGTCTGGCCAGGATTGCCGGTGACGCCAACGATCGACGTGATGTTGATGATGCGGCCGTGGCGGCGACGCATCATCGGATGGGTCAGCTCGCGCGTCAGGCGGAAAACCGAGGTGAGGTTGACTTCCAGGACCGCATCCCAGTCCTCGTCCGACATGCGCACGAACAGGCCATCCTTGGTGATGCCGGCATTGTTGACGAGAATATCGACGCCGCCGAGAACTTCCTCAGCCTTCTCGCCGAGCGCCTTGACCTCGGCACGATCGGAGAGGTTGGCCGGGAAGATATGGACGCGGTCGCCGAGTTCTGCGGCCAGTGCCTCAAGCTTTTCGACGCGGGTACCGTGGAGGCCGACGACAGCGCCCTGTTTATGGAGAAGGCGAGCGATCTCTTCGCCGAGGCCACCGGTAGCGCCGGTGACGAGTGCCTTGCGGCCGGTCAGATCAAACATATCGAAATCCTTTTCTTCAGCCGAGAATGGCAGCGATTGCCGCGTCGATATCGGCCGGGGTGTTGACGGCTACGCCAGAGATATTCTTGTCGATGCGGCGGGCAAGCCCCGTCAGCACCTTGCCGGAGCCGATTTCATAGAGAGTGGTCACGCCGTTCTGACCGAACCACTCGACAGTTTCGCGCCAGCGGACCTGGCCGGTAACCTGGGTAACAAGCAGCTGCGCGATTTCTTCAGCATCGGAAACCGGGGCGGCGCGCACATTGGCAACGACCGGCACGACCGGGCTCTTCTTTTCGACCTTGGCGAGCGCGTGACGCATGGCGTCGGCGGCCGGCGCCATCAGGTCGGAATGGAAGGGAGCGGATACGGGAAGCATGATGGCGCGCTTGGCGCCCCTTTCGGTCGCAAGGGCCGCTGCCTTTTCGACAGCTGCCTTGGAGCCGGAGATGACAAGCTGTCCGCCGCCATTGTCGTTGGCGATCTGGCAGACGCCTTCTGCCTTTGCTTCAGCGCAGATGGCGTCGACATCGGAGTGTTCGAGGCCGATGATCGCAGCCATGGCGCCCTGTCCGACCGGAACGGCCGACTGCATGGCATCACCGCGGATGCGCAGAAGCTTTGCCGTATCCGACAGCGAGAAGGTGCCGGCGGCACAGAGCGCCGAATATTCACCGAGCGAATGCCCGGCGACATAAGCGACCTTGTCGGCAAGGTTCAGCCCACGGGCTTCGAGCACGCGCATCGTGGCGATCGAAACGGCCATCAGCGCCGGCTGGGCGTTTGCCGTCAGCGTCAGCGTATCTTCCGGGCCATTCCACATGATATCGGAGAGCTTCTGGCCGAGAGCCTCGTCGACTTCCTCGAAAACCGCGCGGGCTTCCGGATAGGCTTCAGCGAGATCCTTGCCCATGCCGACGGCCTGGCTACCCTGACCCGGAAACGTGAATGCAATGCTCATTGGGATAATCCTTCCCTTATGTTTTGCCTCTCCATTCACATTTGAACCTTGAGAGTCAAGGGTAACACCCTGCGGCGGCCCTGCCATTCCAAAGCAAATCGGCCCGGAGCGGTGGTTTGTCGAAGCGGTTTGAGGCGAAATAGAGACCGGGGCGCGAAGTTGATCGCGTGATGCCCTTGCGATTCATCAACCGGGCGCTAAAGTCCCCCGCCTTGTCTTTACTCCCGGCCCCTCCCTCCCGGCCTCCTCATCCAGGACTGCATTGATGAAGTACAACAAACTCGGCCGCACAGACTTTTCCGTGTCCGAAATCTGCCTCGGCACCATGACCTGGGGCACCCAGAACACCGAAGCCGAAGCGCATGCCCAGATGGATTATGCCGTCGAACACGGCGTCAACTTTTTCGATACGGCTGAACTTTATCCGACAACGCCTGTCAGCGCCGAAACCTATGGCCGCACCGAACAGTATATCGGCACATGGCTGAAGAAACGGGCCAAGCGCGGGGATATCGTGCTTGCCACCAAGATCGCCGGCGCCGGTCGTCCGCATATCCGTGAGGGCCGCCCGATCGAGGCTGCGACCATTCGCGAGGCGGTCGATGCCAGCCTCAAGCGGCTGCAGACCGACTATATCGATCTTTACCAGATCCACTGGCCGAACCGCAGCCACTATCATTTCCGCAATTCCTGGACCTTCGACGCCTCGACCCAGGACCGAGAAAAGTCCATCGCCGACATTATCGAAAAGCTGCAGACGCTGGATGATCTGGTAAAGGCCGGAAAAATCCGCGCGCTCGGCCTTTCTAACGAGACCGCCTGGGGTACGATGCAATATCTACGCCTGGCGGAAGAAAAAGCGTTGCCGCGCGTCGCGTCGATCCAGAACGAATACAATCTGCTTTACCGTACTTTCGATCTCGACCTTGCCGAAGTCGCCCATCACGGAGATGTGGGCCTGCTCGCCTACTCGCCGCTGGCGGCCGGCCTGCTCACCGGTAAATATCTCAACGGAGCCCGCCCCGCCGGCACGCGCGCAACCGTCAATACCGATCTGGGCGGGCGGCTGCAGCCGAAGCAGGAACCAGCGGTCAAGGCCTATGTCGGTGTGGCAGCGAAACATGGGCTCGACGCCGCGCAGATGGCGCTGGCTTTCTGCCTCGCTCGCCCCTTTATGACTGCAGCCATCATCGGCGCCACCTCCATGGAGCAGTTGAAGATGGATATCGGCGCGGCAGATGTTTCGCTTTCCGATGAAGTGATGAAAGACATCGCCGAAATCCACCGGCAGTACCCGATGCCGATCTGATCCACCCCATGCCAACCTCCACGACAAGGTCGCCGGTCGTGTCGTGGAAGTGCCCGAGGACTACTCAACCCGCTACAATTGGCGACCCCTCTTTATGCAATCTATGATTGATTGCGCAAGCTATATGCAACCATTATCTATGATTGCATATAACGGGAGGATCACGCCATGGTAGACGTAAACGTCGAAATCAAAGCAGAAGATTCGCCGATTTCGAACGCGGTGGATCTGTATTACAGCCAACTATACGAGATCTTGAATCCGCAAACGGAACAAAAGATCGCGCTCAACAGCAGCCTCGTCACCTTCGACATCATTCCCCAGGCGCCGATGTTCACGGAATATGTTTTCCGCGCCTTTGCCGACAGGACGGTGACGATTTCCCCCACCGAATATGGTCCCGTCGCCCTGGGTGTAGCCAACACGAACGACAGGTATTCATTCTTCTTCACGGAAGTTCTGAAACAGGCCGTATTCAAGCTGGACACCGCGCTGCGGCAAGACATCGTCGACAAGATCGACCTTATAGACAGGGAAGTCCGCCAAAGCCGGCAGGAACTTCAGCTCTTCTACCAGACAGTGTTCACCGCCTAGAACTCCTATGCCACGCAGAATGGCGTCGCCGCAGATGACGCCTACTACCTCGACAAACAAACGGCTTTTTTCAACACGAATAACTTCGCCGAACAGATCAGCTATTACAAGAACATCATCTCTGACGGCCTTGTCCGCATGCACATCCTGCGCGACGCACAATATCCGGATGTGGAGGCGAGGCACATATCCTCGCTGCTCAAATACGCAACGCTCGACCAATATCTGATGCCGCGGCCAAAAGATCCGATACTCGAAGAGATCAACAAATACGACCCGATCCGATTGGGGCAGGCATACATCTACAACAACCTGAACTATTTCGAGCCATCCGTCGAAATCCGTCCGTCCGGATATCTACCGAAATTCCTGACAAATATCGGCAAGCGCTCCGTGTCGATCGAAAAGACCGCGGCTGCGACCCACCAGCATGATGTCAGCTGGAGCGCCTCCGGAACGGCCCGGAAGTGGTTCTTTTTCAAGGCAAGTGCCAGTGTCTCGAGCGAGAGCCACCTCAAGGAAACCATTGCGGCGACCAACAGGGTCGGGATGGCTTTCGAGAATCTGGCGGAATACTGGGTCAATCGCGGCCCGTGGTTCTCGTCGGGCGTTTTTGCATACAAGAGGATCCGCGAGGTTCTTGCCGCAAATCCGATTTATGCCGGTCTCCTCGGACATGCCATCTCCTCCGTAATCCTTGGCCGCGGCCTGGAGCTGACCTTGCATTTCGACAAGGTGTCGACATTCTCCGAGTGGTCGAAATTCACGGCGTCGGCGAGCGGCTCATTTTCCGTTTTCGGCATGAATATTCCGGCTACGTCCGGTTCGATGTCGGATTACAAATTGAACACCCGCGAGTCCGAAGACAAGAAGAGCGTCACCTTTCTCGACGATCCAGCACATACCCGGCTGCTCGGATTTAGGGTCGACAAGCTCTTCGATGGGGCTGAAGAGTTTGCTCTTGCCGCATCCCCTTACATCGACGAGGTCGGCCCCGATGACAAGGCTATTTCATCCCTTGGAACGTGGAGTTCTGCAGTAGATACATCTGCCGAAAAAAGAAAAAACAAGCTGCTGAAAATCGCGACAGAAAAGCTCCTCGACTGAGGTTCGCAAAGATGCGTTTGCTGGCGAAAGTCGTTGTCTTGATATTGTCGGCCACCTCTGCGACCGAGGCGGCCGACATGCCCGAAGCGGGCAAAGGCACCCGTTGCTCCTGCGGCGAAAACACCGCGGCCCAGGCACCCGTTGTCACACGCTCCTATCCAATCTGCTATTTCAACAAGAAGCCCGGTGACGAGGAACTGGCCCGGCTGGAGCAGAAGCTGATCGAATTCATGAAGCCCTATATGCCAAGTGGCGTTCTGCAGACGGGAATGTCGCCAAACAATCGCTGGATCAGCGTGAAGGGAATGCAGTCGGGGCACGTCGCCCTGAAAAAGGTATGGCCCCAGATAGGCTGTTACGGTAACTACATAACCCAATCCGAATATGTACAGCACAAACGCTGCACGGGTTACCTTGAGCAGCTTCTGAAACAGAACTCCTATACGTTTTCAGGCGAAACAAGCGATGGAGAAGGCATTACCGGGCAGTTGTTTTGTGACGGAAAATGATCGCCCCTTGCCTTTCGCCTAAAAATCCGTATAAGCCGCCCTGTTCGAAACACCCGGTCTTCTGGCTGGTGGCTGTACGGAGGGCAGGTTCGCTCAGGCGAGCCTCAGGGACGAAAGCGTTCCGGCCTCCCGTGTCTCCGCTCTCGACCGTCTCGAAACAACAACTTTTCTTGCCGGCCTTTTGGCCATCAGGAGCAGTCGTTGAGGCTTAGCCGCCGAACCCGGGTGCAAAACAACCGCAAGAAAAGGCAAAGCTTACATGGCTCTTTACGAACACGTATTCCTTGCCCGGCAGGATATGTCCGCTCAGCAGGTTGATGCCCTCGTCGAACAGTACAAGGGTGTCATCGAAGCTAACGGCGGCAAGGTCGGGCGCGTCGAAAACTGGGGCCTCAAGTCCCTGACGTACCGCATGAAGAAGAACCGCAAGGCTCACTACGCCCTGATGGACATCGATGCTCCGGCTGCTGCCGTGCACGAAATGGAACGTCAGATGCGCATCAACGAAGACGTTCTTCGCTACATGACGCTTTCCGTCGAGAAGCACGAAGAAGGCCCGTCTGCCATGATGCAGAAGCGTGACCGTGACGACCGTCCGCGTGACGATCGTGGCCCGCGCCGTGACTTCGGCGATCGTGGCCCGCGCCGCGAATTCGGCGATCGTCCTCCGCGTGAAGGCGGCTTCGAGCGCGCACCGCGCCCGTCCGCTCCGCGCGAATCCTAATCTGGGCCTCAAGGAGAAAACACAATGGCTGACGTATCCTCGTCCCCGGCACGCCGTCCTTTCCATCGTCGTCGCAAGACCTGCCCCTTCTCGGGCGCAAATGCACCGAAGATCGACTACAAGGACGTTCGTCTCCTGCAGCGCTACATTTCCGAGCGCGGCAAGATCGTACCTTCGCGTATCACCGCAGTTTCCCAGAAGAAGCAGCGCGAACTGGCCCAGGCCATCAAGCGCGCCCGTTTCCTCGGCCTGCTGCCGTACGTCGTATCGTAATTGATACCGGACCCGCTGATCAAAAATCAGCGGGTCTACTCCCTTCCGCGTTGGGCGCGGATCGGAAATGAACTGCAAACCCCATGTTGGGGATGAAGCGCCTGTCAAATTGATTCAGGCCCGTCCCCTAACTGCTTGATCTGGCAGGACAGCGAGAGCGTAATGAACAAGACACAGACAGTGCTGCCCACCGGCATTCTGGCCGGCGTCGTTGCCACCCTCCTCGTGATGGGTGCCGGCACGCAATCGTCTTTTGCCGCCGTTCTTTATGCCGCCTCTGCTCTTCCGATCTTCATCGCCGGCCTTGGCTGGGGTAACCGCGCAGCCATTACCGGCATCGTCACGTCGGGCATTCTCGGCGCAGTTCTCATCTCGCCGATCTTCGCCGTCACCATGGCGATCTTCACGCTGATCCCGGCCGGCTGGCTGTCGCACCTTGCCAATCTGGCGCGCCCGGCTTCCGAACTCGGCGGCCCTGACAACCTGCTCGCCTGGTATCCGATCTCAGATATCCTGCTGCATCTTTGCGGCCTGGTGACGATCGCCGTCATCGCGCTTGGCGTCGCCATCGGTTATGGACCGGAACTTGTCGGGCAGATCGTCGACGTGCTCGGCTCCGCACTGCAGACCCAGGAACCCGGCCTGTCACTCACCGCTGCCGATATCGGGCACCTGAAGGGCACGATGCTGCTCACGTTGCCGATGGTTCAGGGCGGCATATGGGTGATCCTGCTGTTTGCAGCCTTCTATTTCGCCGTACGCATCGTCTCGCGCTCGGGCCGCGCGCTTCGCCCGCGTGAAGACATGCCGTCGGCACTGCGCATGAACCGCCATGCGATCTACATTTTTCTCGCCGGCATCGTCATGACCTTTTTGGGCGGCGTACCTGCAATGGTCGGCGCCACAATCTGCGGTACCTTCGGCGCAGGTTTCCTGATGTCGGGTTTCGCCGCCATCCATTTCCGCAGTCAGGGCAAGGACTGGCGCCTGCCGGTCCTCGTGCTCGCATACCTCTCCTCCATGCTCGTCATTCCTGCCTTCGCGATCCTCGCTTTCGGTCTCACGGACACCCGCCGGACCATTGCGCTGACGCCGGCAAAGGGCGGCACGGATCAGAACACAACCAATCCAGACAATTGAGAACTAGAAAGGAACTCCAACATGCAAGTCATCCTGCTTGAACGCGTACCGAAGCTCGGCCAGATGGGCGAAACCGTAAAGGTTCGCGACGGTTACGCTCGTAACTTCCTGCTGCCGCAGGGCAAGGCACTTCGCTCCAACGAAGCCAACAAGAAGCGCTTCGAAAACGAGCGCGCAACGCTCGAAGCCCGTAACCTCGAGCGCAAGGGCGAAGCCCAGACGGTTGCCGACGCACTCGCCGGCAAGACCTTCGTCATCGTTCGTTCGGCTGGCGAAACCGGTCAGCTCTACGGTTCTGTTGCTGCTCGCGACGTCATGGACGCACTGGCTGCAGAAGGCTTCAACGTCGGCCGCAACCAGGTCGACCTGAACCACCCGATCAAGGCTATCGGCCTGCACGAAGTAACGCTCCACCTGCATTCAGAAGTCGAGATCCAGATCTCGGTCAACGTTGCACGTTCGGCTGAAGAAGCTGAGCGTCAGGCACAGGGCGAAAGCCTCACCTCCGCTGACGCCATCTACGGCGTTGACGAAGACGCACTGCGCCCGGAAGACTTCTTCGATCCGGAAGCTGACCGCGACGGCGACGAAGAATAATAGACCTCTCGCAGATTCGTCTGTGACAGCGCCCGGCCTCACGAAGGCCGGGCGTTTTTTTGTCTCTTTTTGCGGGTAAGATGGCGTTTGCTCCGGTGAGTCGCGACCCGTTCGCACCACTCCTGCGACGTCGGCCCGAATGAGGCACAGTCAACCGGATTTGTCGCTTCATTACGTTTTTTGTTTCGCGTAAATGACGCCCGCTGTGGATATCTGTGGGTAACATCCGAAGGCAAAATGCACGGTTTCGGTGCGGTCCAGTTATCACTAGAACCGAGGCCTTGAACGGACAGGACGGGTAGAAGATCATGAACGAAGTTCCGCGCAACATGGGGTCGCTCAGCAACAAGGATGCAGCGCCGCACTATCGCGAGGCGCCGAACAATATCGAGGCGGAACAGGCGCTGCTCGGCGCGATCCTGGTCAACAACGACGCCTATTACCGCGTCTCGGACTTCTTGAAGCCGCCGCATCTCTACGAACCGCTGCATCGCAAGATTTACGAGGTTGCCGGCGACATCATCCGTATGGGCAAGACAGCCAACCCGATCACGCTGAAGACCTTTCTTCCGGCCGATGACAAGGTGGGTGACCTGACTGTTGCGCAGTATCTCGCACGTCTTGCCGCCGATGCCGTCTCTATCATCAATGCGGAAGACTACGGTCGGGCGATCTACGACCTGGCGCTTCGCCGGGCGCTGATCACCATTGGCGAAGATGTCGTCAACATCGCCTATGATGCGCCGCTCGACATGCCGCCGCAAAGCCAGATCGAGGATACCGAACGCCGTCTTTTCGAACTGGCGGAAACCGGCCGTTACGACGGCGGTTTCCAATCGTTCAACGACGCGGTGGCGATCGCCATCGACATGGCGGGGCAGGCATTCGAGCGCGACGGCCAGCTTTCCGGTATTTCTACCGGCATCATGTCGCTCGACGGCAAGATGGGCGGCTTGCAGCGCTCCGACTTGATCGTGCTCGCAGGACGCCCCGGTATGGGCAAGACCTCGCTTGCCACCAATATCGCCTACAACATCGCGGCCGCCTACGAGCAGGAAATCGCCCCCGATGGCTCGTTCAAGGCCAAGAATGGCGGTGTCGTCGGCTTCTACTCGCTCGAAATGTCGTCGGAACAGCTCGCCACCCGTATCATCTCCGAGCAGACGGAAGTTTCGTCGTCAAAGATCCGTCGCGGTGACATTACCGAGGCCGACTTCGAAAAGCTGGTCGCCTGCAGCCAAATGATGCAGAAGGTGCCGCTGTTTATCGACCAGACCGGTGGTATCTCGATCGCCCAGCTATCGGCGCGCGCCCGCCGCCTGAAGCGCCAGCGCGGCCTCGATTGCCTGGTGGTCGACTATATCCAGCTGATGACCGGTTCGGGCAAGTCGGGTGAAAACCGCGTGCAGGAAATCACCCAGATCACCACGGGTCTGAAGGCGCTCGGCAAGGAACTCAACGTGCCGATCATCGCGCTGTCACAGCTGTCGCGCGGTGTCGAAAGCCGTGAAGACAAACGCCCGCAGCTTTCCGACCTTCGCGAATCAGGCTCGATCGAGCAGGACGCCGACGTCGTGCTCTTCGTGTTCCGTGAGGAATATTATGTAAAGAACATGGAGCCCCGCGACTTGGCCGATCCGAAATACCCGGAATGGGAAGCACATATGGAGCGCGTCAAGGGTACGGCCGACGTCATCATCGCCAAGCAGCGTCACGGACCGACCGGCACGGTCAAGCTCGCCTTCCAGTCCGAATTCACGCGCTTTGCGGACCTCGCCGAGCCGAGCTTCACGCAATACGAAGAACCGTGATCGAACAGCCTCGCCGGCAGTACACCGGCGAGGCTGAGAGTCGCGGGCTAACTCAGGCCGCGTTGTAAAGCCGTCGCGTAACGAAGCCTGAACCGTTCAGAGCATTCAGGGTCTTGGCGATGGCAAGTACGGCCAGGTCCGCCAGCGGCTCGATCAGCACGACCGACATATAGGCAATACCGAACGTGCCGATCGCCACAAGATTTTCGCTTGCGAAACCGGCACCATAAAAGGCCCAGAAAGCCACCCAGGCGACGACACCGGCCTGATAGGCGGTCGATAGCTGGAGCGCCTGCCTATAGGTGAGATCGACATAGGCCGTGCCTGGCGAAATGATACGATCCGCCAGCGCTTTCACCGCAAACAACGGCACCAGCAGCGTCGTGACGTTCATTCCAAACTGCGGCAGGTCTGCCGGCGCGAAGAACATTCCCTGGATCATCAGACCGAGCGCCAGCCCGATTGCCGCCGGCGCTGCGCCGAACAGCAGAAACAGCGTCGAGCCGAGAATGAAATGGACCTCGGATACGCCGACTGCGTAATGCGGCAGAAGCTCAAAGAAAGAGAAGACAGCCGCTGCAGTAACTGCAGTGCGCGAGACCAAGGAGACAAGCCCCTGTTGCCGGATCGTGTCTCGCACCAGCTTCAACGTAAAAAGTCCCGCCCCTGCTGCAGTGGCATAGCTCAGAATGATTTTGGCCCCGTCTACGAGGCCCGGTTCGATATGCATGTGCGCTCCTGTCCGTCACACCCGACGGTCGTTGATTGATAAGATGCACACGGTCGGTCTCCTGACTCGCGGGTCGATGCCTTGTCGAACCTTCCCATGGCGCGAGGCCACAGTGGTGTTTCGCAAAGCTCGCCGCTCACAGTCGCGGGGGCGGTCGGGTTCAACAGATGCTGCCCTTATTCCCATGCGGTCAACGGATGTCGGCCGCACCATGTGCGGGAATGAGGTAGCAATTTCCCGCAGAGGCAGCAAACAACAGCAGCCGAAATCGCACCGATCTAGCGCTGTCATAGGGTCGCATGCAGCAAGACGGGATCATAGGTGTTGCTGCGTGCACTCCTGGGCCTTCAGCCATTTGCGAATGCGCGCTCTTGCATTGGCATAGGGCGATGCGGTGTTGAACTGGATCATGCGCCCCTTGGTCCATTTGCCGTACCAGCCTTTGCCGTAAAGCTCGTCATTTGACCGGTTGCTGATTGTCGAGACCAGCTGCTCCCTCACCGTCCTCAGTCGTTCCAACCGCTCGGGCCAGTCCAGTGCGTCATGGTCTGCGTAGAATTTTTGAGCAAGCGGCCCTAGTTCGTTCCACTTGAACCCGGTCTCCGGAAAATCGATCGCCTCACCCCGGTCATCCCGATCTAGCCATTTCAGCACCAGTTCGTTCCAGCCGATCAGGTATGCGACGAGATCCGCCGGGCTCATCATCGAGCCTGCCATGTGGCCCTGCATGGATGCCTCCCTCGCCCGGGGCCCTGGAACGCGGGCAAGATCGTCCCAAAGCCTGTTGAAGGTCGTGGAGACCGCCGCAAGAAGTTCCTGCCTGGAACCGGGTACAGCCATGGAGTGCCTTCGGATGCTGTTCAAATACAGCGTCTAAACTACGCCTCTATCCACGGGATATGAAGCCGTCCGGCTGTCGCAGCCGGGCACCGACCCTAGGATTGCTGCACAATTATTGTGGTGTCAAAAGCCTGTACGGAGAACCTTATTCTTTACCCGCGGCCTTTTTCCAGCCGGCAAAAAGGTTAGGATCGGCCACTCCGATTTTCAAAAGCATATTCAGTTGAGACCGCCATGACAGAACAGACCGATTTTGACAGCGACGAAACCTATCTGGATGATTTCGATATCGCGCCCGTGAGATTGACGGTCGATCTCGGCGCACTCGTCGACAACTGGAAGGAAATGGCACGCCGCTCTGGAAGGGCTTCAACCGCCGCAGTCGTCAAGGCGGATGCCTATGGTCTGGGGCTCGAGGACTGCGGTACGGCGCTCTATGAAGCCGGCGCACGGGATTTCTTCGTTGCCGCGGTGCAGGAAGGCGTAACCTTGCGCACCTATGCACCGGATGCCCGCATCTATGTGCTTTCCGGCATATGGCCGGGCCAGGAACGGATGTTTTACGAAAACGATCTGGTCCCGGTGATCATCTCCGAAGAACAGCTGGCCTTCTGGATGTCGGCCACGGCCGAACATGGCGACCATCCTTGTGCGCTGCATATCGATACCGGCTTCAACCGGCTTGGCCTTCCCGCGGAAGAAGCGATCGCCTTTGCCGAGGATGTCTCGCGGCCGGCAAGTTTCTCACCCGTTCTCGTTATGTCGCATCTTCACAGCGGCGATTCGCCAGCCTCGCCGCTCAACCGATCACAGCTTGAGTCTTTCCAACGGGTTGCGGCGGCTTTCGAAGGCGTTCCGACAAGTCTGTCTGCTTCCGCCGGCATCTTTCTCGGCCCCGAATACCATTTCGATCTCACCCGTCCTGGAATTGCCGCCTATGGCGGTGAAGCGGTCAACGGTATGCAGGCGCTGAAACCCGTGGCAAAGGCGGAAGCACGCATCATCCAGATCCGCGATGCGCCGTCCGGTTCGACCGTCAGCTACGGCGCCACCCATCAGCTCTCGCGCAACAGCAGGCTTGCCGTTGTGTCGGCCGGTTATGCCGACGGCTACCTGCGTTCGCTGTCCGGTTCCGGCGTACCGCTTCGGGCTGGCGGCGCACCCGGCGCCTTCGGCTTCATCGCCAACAGGCGCGTGCCCGTGATCGGCCGGGTCACGATGGATCTGACGATCTTCGACGTGACCGACGTACCCGAAAACGAAATCCGCACCGGTGACTATATCGAACTGTTCGGCCCGAACATCGCACTCGACGACACCGCACGCGCCGGCGGCACGATCGGTTACGAACTTCTGACCGCGCTCGGGCTGCGTTATGAACGGCGCTACATTTATCCGGACGATTGATATCACCGCCGTCTTGTCATCACCTGCCAGTTTCGCTTAAAAGGCCATTGGTTCCGCTTTTGTTCTTGCGGGTATCCGAGATATTGAAGGCGGCGATCAAATCTATGGCAAAAACCAAAACCCAATTCGTGTGCCAGAACTGCGGCACGGTGCATAGCCGCTGGGCCGGCAAGTGCGACGGCTGCGGCGAGTGGAACACGATCGTCGAGGAAGACCCGATGGGCGGCATCGGCGGCGGTCCCGGCAAGGCACCGAAGAAGGGCCGTGCCGTTGCGTTGACCACGCTGTCGGGCGAAACCGAACAGGCACCGCGTATCTTTACCGGCATTTCCGAACTCGACCGCGCCACCGGTGGCGGTTTCGTGCGTGGGTCTGCGGTGCTGATCGGCGGCGACCCCGGCATCGGCAAATCGACGCTGCTGATGCAGGCGGCAGCAGCACTTTCACGCCGCGGCCACCGGATCATCTATGTCTCGGGCGAAGAGGCGGTTGCCCAGGTGCGCCTGCGCGCCCAGCGCCTCGGTGCGGCGGATTCGGACGTGCTGCTTGCTGCGGAAACCAATGTGGAAGACATCCTTGCCACGATTTCCGAAGGCAAGCGCCCCGATCTGGTGATCATCGATTCCATCCAGACGCTGTGGAGCGATACGGCAGATTCGGCCCCCGGCACCGTCACCCAGGTGCGCACCGGCGTGCAGGCGATGATCCGCTTTGCAAAGCAGACGGGTGCCGCCATGGTTCTCGTCGGCCATGTGACGAAGGAAGGCCAGATCGCCGGTCCGCGCGTCGTCGAGCACATGGTCGATGCCGTGCTTTATTTCGAGGGCGATCGCGGCCATCACTATCGCATCCTTAGAACGGTAAAGAACCGTTTCGGGCCGACCGACGAAATCGGCGTGTTCGAAATGTCCGATAACGGCTTGCGCGATGTTTCCAACCCGTCCGAACTGTTTCTCGGCGAGCGCAATGCCAAATCTCCGGGTGCCGCCGTCTTTGCCGGCATGGAAGGCACACGACCGGTTCTGGTCGAGGTGCAGGCGCTTGTGGCAGCCACTTCGCTCGGCACGCCGCGCCGCGCCGTGGTCGGCTGGGACAGTTCGCGTCTGGCAATGATCCTTGCCGTGCTCGAAGCCCATTGCGGGGTCAGGCTCGGCCAGCACGATGTCTATCTCAATGTCGCCGGCGGTTACCGCATTTCGGAACCGGCAGCCGACATGGCGATTGCATCGGCGCTCGTTTCGTCGCTCGCCGGCGCAGCCCTGCCTGCCGATTGTGTTTTCTTCGGCGAAATCAGCCTTTCAGGCGCCGTACGCCCGGTGTCGCAGACATCCCAGCGCCTGAAGGAAGCGGAAAAACTCGGCTTTGCCGGTGCCATGCTGCCTGCCACCTCGGCGGAACTGCCGAAGAACGGCAGCGCCCGCTGGACGATGATCGAGGACCTTCCCGATCTTGTCGCCCGCATTGCCGGATCCGCCAAGAAACTGGGGAAAGGCCATGAAAATGCCGGAGAAGATGATTGATCTTCCGTTAATGAGTTGGCTGATGTAAGACACTGCGCCCAATGCTGGAATGCCGGGCGAAAATGCCGGTTCCTCCGGCAGGTGTGGAACGGCAGGTTCTGGAGTAGAGTTTACATGCCCATTACGATCTTCGACGGTATTGTCATCGGCGTCACCCTGTTTTCTGCGGTGCTTGCCATGGTCCGCGGCTTTTCCCGCGAAGTGCTGTCGATCGCCAGCTGGGCCGGCTCGGTTGCCGCCGCCTATTATCTTTATCCGCTGGCTGTGCCTTATGCGGAAAAATACACGTCCGATCACCGTATCGCGATTGCCGCCTCTGCAGGCGTGATCTTTCTGATCGCGCTGATCGTGATCTCCTTCATCACGTCGCGGATCGCCGATTTCATCATCGACAGCCGCATCGGCGCGCTCGACCGCACGCTCGGCTTCCTTTTCGGCGCTGCCCGCGGCATCCTGCTGCTCGTCATCGCAACGGCCTTCTGGAACTGGCTGGTGCCGGTCAAGGCGCAGCCGACCTGGGTGGTGGACGCCAAGTCGAAGCCTTTCCTCGATACGCTTGTCGGCCGTCTTGAAGCCGTATTGCCCGAGGATATCGAGCCGCAGATCCGCGCGCGCATCACCGGCAAGGAAGAAGCGCCGGCGGATGTTCAGCCCGGCCAGGAACTGCCGCCGGTGGGCGACGCACCTGCTACAAATAATTGACGCTGTGTTGCGCTTGATGCAACGCAATTCGTCACCATTTGTGGTATGACTTGAATTCAGGTAGAGAGCGGGCTCGCACCGGGGACGAAAATTCCCCGGCCGGCCTTTCCATTTTAAGATCAAGGGCACAGGCTCACGATGGACCAGTCGGCTTCACAATCCTTCGACATCAACCGCTCCAATGAGTGGGAAGACGATACGCTGCATGAAGAATGCGGCGTGTTCGGCATCCTCGGGCACCCGGATGCGGCAACGCTGACGGCGCTTGGTCTGCATGCCCTTCAGCATCGTGGCCAGGAAGCTGCCGGTATCGTTTCCTTCGATGGCCTGCGCTTCCATTCGGAACGTCGCATGGGCCTCGTCGGCGACCACTACACGGACCCGGCAACGCTTGCCAAACTGCCAGGCAACATCTCCATCGGTCACGTCCGTTATTCGACGACCGGCGAAGTGGCGCTTCGAAACGTGCAGCCGCTGTTTGCCGAACTGGAAGTCGGCGGTATCGCGATTGCTCATAACGGCAACTTCACCAACGGCTTGACGTTGCGCCGTCAGCTGATCGCCGGTGGCGCCATCTGTCAGTCGACGTCGGATACAGAAGTCGTCCTGCATCTCATCGCCCGCTCCCGTTACTCCTCCACTGCCGACCGCTTCATCGATGCGATCCGCCAGATGGAAGGCGGTTACTCGATGGTGGCGATCACCCGCACCAAGCTAATCGCTGCACGCGACCCCACCGGCATCCGTCCGCTGGTCATGGGCGAGCTCGACGGCAAGCCGATCTTTGCGTCGGAAAGCTGCGCACTCGACATTATCGGCGCCAAGTTCGTGCGTGACGTCGAAAATGGCGAAGTCATCATCTGCGAAATCCAGGCGGATGGCTCCATCTCGATCGACGCCCGCAAGGCCGGCAACGGCCAGCCGGAGCGCCTTTGCCTGTTCGAATATGTCTATTTCGCCCGTCCGGATTCGGTCGTCGGCGGTCGCAGCGTTTACGTCGCGCGCAAGAACATGGGCATCAATCTTGCCAAGGAAGCTCCGGTCGAGGCCGATGTCGTCGTGCCGGTTCCCGATGGCGGCACGCCGGCAGCGCTCGGTTATGCACAAGCGAGCGGCATTCCGTTCGAATACGGCATCATCCGCAACCATTATGTCGGCCGTACCTTCATCGAGCCGACGCAGCAGATCCGCGCTTTCGGCGTGAAGCTGAAGCATTCCGCCAACAGGGCGATGATCGAAGGCAAGCGCGTCGTGCTGGTCGACGATTCGGTCGTTCGCGGCACCACGTCTCTCAAGATCGTGCAGATGATCCGCGATGCCGGCGCAAAGGAAGTGCATCTGCGTGTTGCAAGCCCGATGATCTACTATCCGGATTTCTACGGCATCGACACGCCGGACCGGGAAAAGCTGCTCGCCAACCAGTATGAAAGCCTGGAAGCGATGTGCAAATATATCGGCTGCGACAGCCTTGAATTCCTGTCGATCAACGGCCTCTATCAGGCCGTCGGCGGCGAGGACCGCAACGACGCACGTCCGCAGTTCACCGACCACTATTTCACCGGCGACTATCCGACCCGTCTTCTCGACAAGGACGGCGAAGCGGTCGGTCGCAAGGTCTCGCTACTCGCCAGCAACGGTTGAGCCGGACGCGAAGACCGGTTTCCAATAACCGATAAACATTCTAGAAGGCTGCGGAAACGCGGCCTTCTTTTTTGGCCTCAAAATCAGATTGTCTAAGCGGGGCGGGAAACATGACCATCGATCTCAAAGGCAGGATTGCGCTTGTAACCGGCGCATCGCGCGGCATCGGCTATTTCACGGCGATTGAACTGGCAAAAGCCGGCGCGCATGTGATTGCCTGCGCTCGCACGGTCGGCGGGCTGGAAGAGCTGGATGACGTGATCAAGGCCGCCGGCGGCTCGGCCACACTCGTTCCCTTCGATCTTTCCGACATGGACGCAATCGACCGGTTGGGGGCGTCGATCTATGAGCGCTGGGGCAAGCTCGACATTCTCGTCGCCAATGCCGGCATTCTCGGCGTCATCGCACCGGTCGCCCATGTCGAAGCGAAGACCTTCGATCGCGTCATGACCACCAATGTCACGTCCATGTGGCGGCTGGTCCGCTCTCTCGAGCCGCTACTGGTCAAGTCTGATGCTGGCCGCGCCATCCTGCTTTCGTCCGGCGTTGCCACCAATCCGCGCGCGTTCTGGGGTGCCTATGCGATGTCGAAGGCCGCGGTCGAGACCATGGGCAGGATCTGGGCCGAGGAAATGGCGCATACGCCGCTGAAGATCAACATGGTCAACCCGGGCGCCACCCGCACCGCCATGCGCGCCCAGGCCATGCCTGGCGAAGACCCGGAAACCCTGCCGCATCCGTCAGAGGTTGCCGCAAAGATCCTGCCGCTCGCTTCACCCGAAACGATCGACAGCGGCCGGCTGTTCGTCGTGCGCGAGAACCGCTTCGTCGATTACCGGCTGCCGGAGTGAAGAAAGCACAGGGCGATAAGATCCGGCATGACTTTGGCTGCGGCTCCCCTAACTTGAAGGAGCAGACCTGAAGCATCGTGCCATGCCGGAGACTTGTCCTTGCCGTTCGAACATTTCTCGCTTGAACATCTGATTTCCCAATATGGCGTGCTCGCCGTGTTTTTAGGCGCAGCCTTCGAGGGCGAGACGGCGGTCTTTTTGGGCGGGGTCTTTGCGCACCGGCATTTCATGTCCTGGTGGGAAGCGGCGACGGCTGCAGCAATCGGTTCATTTGCGGCGGATCAGGCATGGTTCTTCGCCGGGCGTTATGCCAACCGGCTGGCGCTGGTTCAACGCTTCCTGAAAACCGATGCGGCGCAGAAGGTCAGTCAGCTTCTCGAAGCCCATCCGACCGGCTTCATTCTCGCCTTTCGCTTCATCTACGGCATGCGAACGGTCAGCCCGATTGCAATCGGGCTAAGTTCGGTGCCGGCACTTCGCTTCGTTATCCTCAATTTCATCGCGGCCGTGGTCTGGGCCGTGCTGATCACCTCGATCGGCTATCTCTTCGGCAATGCGGTCGAGTTGCTGTTCGGGCGATTGAGGCTGCACCTCCATATGCTGATCGCCATCGCTGCAATTGCAGTCATACTCGCTGCCCTCGCCTATCTCATCCGCAGGCAGATACGCGGAGGGTCGGTCACGCGCTGAAGAGGGGCTTGTCTTTTCTTATCCGGTTTTCGTGAGGCCCGCCGCCACAAGCGGCTCGATCAGCAGGCGGGCATCATCGACCAGCCGTTTCGACAGCGCCGGATGTTCCTGGTCGAACTGCCTGATCGCTTTCAATGCATAAAGCAGCATCCAGGCGCGCTGGTCGATGTCGGCGGGCATAGGGCTGCCATCGACCAGCGCCAGGACCGCCGTCAGCTTTTCCAGCATCTGGCTGCGCAGGCCGGCGCGGCGAAGCGAACCGTCCTCGCGGGCATCGGCCAGAACCAGGGCCGCCGCCCTCTCCGTCTGCAATCCGCGCATCATCGCCACCAGCGCCTGAGCCACGTCCCGCACCGATGCGGTTGAAGCGATCGCCACCACCTTTTCCAGCTCGTCGGTAAGATGCGCGCCATAACGGTCCATGATCGCCTGGGCGAGCGCATCCTTTGTCGGAAAGAAGCGGTAGAGCGAGCCGATCGCCGTGCCCGATTGCGCGGCCACTTCCGACATGGTCACGGCTCGATAGCCGTGCGTGGCAAACAGGCCGATCGCCGTCTCGACGATTGTCGCCACACGTTCATGACCACGTTTGCGCTTGGGTTCCACCGCCTTTGGCGGCTTCGCGGTTGACATTTGCGAGGCGATCCTCAAATAGGAGTTATGCGAGTACATCCTCGCATAACATGATGCAGACCTCTCGTCATCCCGTCGCGGATTTCCCTCGCCGCCCTGCCGATCCGGCCTGCAGTTCATCTTGCACACACTCGCGCCTCCTCGCCGAAAGACATCCTATGCTCGCACTCGATCCCAAAACCACCGCGCTCGTTCTCATCGATCTGCAGAAGGGTATTCTCGCCATGAATACGGCGCCGCATGCCAGCGCCGATATTCTTGCCAAAGGCCGCCAATTGGCGGATGCCTTCCGCAAGGCGGATGCACCTGTGGTTCTGGTCAATGTCGATTTCGGCCCGGATTTTGGCGATGCGCCGCGCGGCCTCACCGATACCGCCGCCGGCCGCAACTATCCGGAGGACTGGACGGTGCTGGCCGAAGGCCTGCAGCAGCCGGGAGATCTCACCGTGACCAAGCATCAATGGGGCGCCTTTCACGGCACAGATCTCGACGTCAAGCTTCGTCGGCGTGGCATTCAAACCATCGTGGTCGCCGGCATCGCCACCAATTTCGGCGTTGAATCGACGGTCCGTGCCGGCTGGGAACATGGCTATAACATGGTCGTTGTCGAGGATGCCTCGACCGGCGTTTCCGCCGAATCGCATGACATGACTTTCAAGCTCATCTTCCCGCGCATCGCACGCGTAACCACCACGGCGGACCTTTCACTTGACTGATCGCCTGATGTCCGAGGAGCCCGATGATGTGTCGTCAAACCACCGCTGGCTGAGGCGGGCCGCGGCCCTACCGCCGGCGGCGCGCTGGCTGGTCCTTGTTGCAGGCTCGCTGCTCCTCGGCTGGATTCTCGAACTCATGCATCTGCCGGCCGCATTGCTGCTCGGCCCGATGGCAATGGCTATCGCCATGGCGCTTTCGGGCATGAGTTTCCGCATGCCGAAGGTGGCGTTCAACGGCGCGCAGGCGATCATCGGCGTGATGATCGCCTCCAACATGCCGCCGTCGATCTTTTCTGAACTGGCGGCTCAATGGCCGGTCTTCGCGCTCGGCATCCTCGCCACCGTAGTCGCCTCATCGGCGCTCGGCGCGTTGATGGTCAGAGCGCGGGTGTTTCCCGGCACGACGGCAATATGGGGCTCCTCGCCCGGCGCCGCCTCGGTCATGGTGCTGATGTCCGAAAGCTATGGCGGCGACATGCGGCTCGTCGCCTTCATGCAGTATTTGCGCGTCGTGTGCGTGGCGCTTGCCGCGACCATGGTGGCGCGTCTCTTCGGCGTGACGCCGGCCGACTCGCAAAGCGTCGAGTGGTTCCCTGCCCTTTCGCCTCTTTCTGTCCTTGCGACGCTGGCTGTCGCCTTCGGCTCGGCCTGGATCTGCGGGTTGATGCGTATTCCCGGAGCAGCACTGCTCGGGCCGCTGGCCGGTTGTCTTGTCGCCAAGTTCGGCTTCGGCATGCCGCTGGTGCTTGCGCCATGGATGCTTGCCATTGCCTATGCCCTGGTTGGCTGGGCGGTCGGCGGGCGGTTCACACGCGAGGTCGTCACTTACGCGGCACGCAACTTCCTGAGCGTGCTCGGCTCGATTGCCTGCCTTCTTCTCATCTGCAGCGGCTTTGCCGCCATGCTTGTATTTTTCGCCGGCATCGATCCACTGACGGCCTATCTGGCGACAAGCCCCGGTGGCGCCGATTCGGTCGCCATCATCGCCGCATCGACCAATGTCGACGTGCCCTTCGTAATGGCAATGCAGATCGGCCGCTTTCTGGTCGTGGTGCTGACCGGGCCGATGCTCGCCAAGGCGATCGTGCGCCATATGTCCCGCTAACCGCACGGCTCTTCCACTCTTGACCAAACAGCCGACGCACGCCATAACCGAGCCCATGAAAACGAAGATTTCCATTTGTGGGAACATTATCCGCTAGCGTTCGCGCTGGTCCGGCCGTTTTCGTCTCTCGAAAAGCCTTGAAGACAAACGCCCCGGTCCGGTACCGGTTGCGGCATGTCTTGTTGACGTTGGGAGAATTTTTCGATGAGCGCCACGCTCAAGCTATACAATACCGTGATCCGCGAGAAATCGGCGTTCCAGCCGATCGATGCCGACAACGTGCGCATGTATGTCTGCGGCCCGACGGTCTATGACTTCGCCCATATCGGCAATGCCCGCCCGGTCATCGTGTTCGACGTGCTGTTTCGGCTGCTCAGCCACGTCTACGGCGACGCCCACGTCATTTACGCCCGCAACATCACCGACGTCGACGACAAGATCAACGCGCGTGCTCTGCGCGATTTCCCGCATCTAGCCCTCAATGACGCGATCCACGCGGTGACGGAAAAGACGGCGAAACAGTTCCATGCCGATGTGGCGGCGCTGGGCTGCCTCGAGCCGACCGTCGAGCCGCGCGCTACCGACAATATTGCCCAGATGATCGAGATCATCGAAAAGCTGATCGCCCGCGGCCATGCCTATGTCGCGGAAGGCGAAGTGCTGTTCGACACCAAGTCGATGAGCGATTACGGCCAGCTTTCCAAGCGTCCGCTCGACGAGCAGCAGGCTGGCGCGCGCGTGGCTGTCGATGCGCACAAGAAGAACCCCGGCGACTTTGTCTTGTGGAAGCTTTCCTCCCATAACGAACCCGGCTGGGAGAGCCCCTGGGGGCGTGGCCGTCCGGGCTGGCATATCGAATGCTCGGCGATGAGTGGCCGCTATCTCGGCGAAGTCTTCGACATCCATGGCGGCGGCCTTGATCTCATCTTCCCGCACCACGAAAACGAGATCGCCCAGTCGCGCTGCGCCCATGGCACTGAAGTCATGGCGAATGTCTGGATGCATAACGGCTTCGTGCAGGTCGAAGGCAAGAAGATGTCGAAATCCGACGGCAACTTCATCACCATCAACCAGCTGCTGGAGACCGACACGTTCGGCGGCCGCAAGTGGCCGGGCGAGGTGCTGCGGCTTGCCATGCTGATGACGCATTACCGCGAACCGATCGACTTTTCGGTGAAGCGGCTCGAGGAAGCAGAAAGGCTTCTGGCCAAGTGGCCGGCGGTCGATCCGTCCGAGATCCCGGCAGGCACCGAGCCCTGCCCGATCGTGCTCGAAGCGCTTGCCGATGATCTGAACACGGTGGCCGCCGTACAGCGCATCCACGCGCTGGCGCAGGAAGCCAATGCCGATAGGACGCTGTTGCCGATGTTTGCCGCCAGCGCCGCACTCCTCGGTGTGCTACCGAAGAAAACCGAAGTCGATGAAGCGCTTGCGGGTGCCGTCGATGCGCTGGTCGCCATGCGACTTGAAATGCTGAAGGCGAAGAACTTTGCCGAAGCTGACAAGATCCGCGACGAACTCTCGGCCAAGGGCATCCAGCTGAAGGACGGCAAGGACGCGGCAACCGGCGAGCGTGTGACGACGTGGGAGCTGAAGCGGTAGGATGGTTACGGCAGCGGCAGTTGCTACCCCCCTCTGCCCTGCCGGGCATCTACCCCACAAGGGGGGAGATCAGCAGGTGGCACCGTCTCTGCTTAACAAAGACTACAGTGCCGTGTTCGCCTCACCGCGAGAGGAAAGCGGCAATCTCACCCTTGGATTGACGTGGCGGGTTCGCTACTCTCCGATCTCCCCCCTTGTGGGGGAGATGTCCGGCAGGACAGAGGGGGGTGATCTCCACTCCGCAGCAGACAACGAGGAGCATGACATGCCGCATGCCCCCGTCTCACCCAAGCTTCGCACCAACGCCAGACGCATGCGCAAGGCATTGACGGATGCCGAACTAAAACTCTGGAATGCCCTTCGCGCCCATCGCCTGATGGGCCTTGGCTTCCGCCGCCAGGTGCCGATTGCCGGCTATGTTGCCGATTTCGCTTGCCCCACGCCGCGCCTTATCGTCGAGGTCGATGGTTCCCAGCACGGCAATGATCACGACCTCGCTTATGACGCGGCAAGAACAAGGCGCCTGCAACAGGACGGCTGGACGGTTTTGCGTTTCTGGAACGACGATGTCTTGACGGATATCGACAATGTCTGCCTGCATATCCTGAAAATAGTCGGGGAGGCATGGTGATGACTCAGATCCATACCGGCGGCTGCCAGTGCGGCGCCATCCGTTATCGAGCGACAGGCGAGATCGGTTTTCCGCATGTCTGCCATTGCCGCATGTGCCAGAAGGCGGCGGGGAGCTATTTCATGCCCTTCGGCGGGGTGAAGCATGAGAATTTCACGCTCACTCGCGGCGAACCGGCGTGGTTCAAGTCTTCCGACACCGTGCGGCGCGGCTTCTGTCGCGATTGCGGTACGCCGCTGTTTTACGATGGCGGGCACGATCATGTCAGCATCACGCTCGGCTCTCTCGATGCTCCGGAAAGCGTAAAGCCGGAGATGCAGACCAATCTTGCCCGCAAGATGCCATGGTTCGGTGCGCTTGACGGCCTGCATCATGAACCCGGCATGGATACGACGCCGCAAGAGGCCGTCGAGATTGCCAAAAGCAGCCGGCAACATCCCGACCACGATACGCAACATTGGCCGAAAGCCGGATCGGAGTTCTGGATTTGACCCACCATTTCCATACGGGCGGCTGCCAGTGCGGTGCGGTGCGCTTCGTCATCGAGGGAAAGCCGGGCCAGTCGTCCATCTGTCACTGTCGCATGTGCCAGAAGGCGTTCGGTGCCTATTATGCACCATTGATCTCGACACGCGGCGCAAGCTTTCGCTGGACGCGCGGAGTGCCGAAACAGTTTCCGTCGTCGAACCATGTAAGCCGCGGGTTCTGCGGCAATTGCGGCACGCCGCTGACCTATGAGGCTTCAGACGGGATTGCCGTTTCGGCCGGTGCGCTTGACGATCCTTCGGCGCTGCCGCCATCGATCCAGTATGGCGTCGAGGCGAAGGTGCCGTTCGTCGATCACCTCGGCGCGCTTCCGGCGCATCACACGATGGATGATATCGCGGAAGCCCCCTTCCTTGCCGATATCGTTTCCAACCAGCATCCCGACCACGAGACGGAAACCTGGCAACCGGTTCCTGCTTCAGGCGGAACCACCAAGGAGGATGACGCATGAGCGAGACGACAGGAACGGCTGCCCCAAGAACCGGCGGATGCCAGTGCGGGGCCGTGCGCTTCAAGATCCATAGTAAGCTTGGCCGCGCCTCGATCTGCCATTGCCGCATGTGCCAGAAGGCTTTTGGCGGTTTTTTCGGCCCACTCGTCAGCGCACCCACGGACGGCCTCGAATGGACCCGTGGCGAGCCGACCTATTTCCAGTCATCGGTCAATATCGACCGCGGCTTCTGCAAGCGTTGCGGCACGCCGCTGACCTACCGTCACCCTGAGGGCATCGAGATCGCCATCGGCGCCTTCGACGAGCGCGATGATCTGGCGCCGCAGGTTCAGGTCAACCATGCCTTCCGGCTGCCCTGGGTCGAGACGATCTTCGATGCGCCGGTGCATGGCGACGTCGATTATTACGACCGGCAGGAGCAGATCATCTCCTTCCAGCATCCAGACCACGATACCGAGAACTGGCCCGAGAAAGGCTTGCACCTGTGACCGACATTCTGCGTACGCTTTATCCCGTCTCCAGCCCTTACGACACCGGCACACTCGATGTCGGCGACGGGCATGTGATCTACTGGGAACGCCATGGCACCAAGGGCGCAAAACCTGTCGTCTTCCTGCATGGCGGACCGGGCGGCGGGATCACGCCGATCCAGGCGCGACTGTTCGATCCGGACCTTTACGACATTCTTCTATTTGACCAGCGCGGCTGCGGCCGCTCGACACCGCATGCGGGGCTTGAAGCCAATACGACCTGGCATCTCGTCGCCGATATCGAACGGCTGCGCGAAATGGTCGGCGTCGACAAATGGCAGGTGTTCGGCGGCTCCTGGGGTTCGACACTGGCGCTGGCCTATGCCGAGACGCACCCGGATCGCGTTAGCGAGCTTCTTTTGCGCGGCGTCTATACGCTGACGAGGCCGGAACTCGACTGGTACTATCAGTTCGGCGTGTCGGAAATGTTCCCCGACAAGTGGGAGGCCTTCGTCGCGCCCATTCCGGAGGCCGAGCGTCATGAGATGATGGCGGCCTATCACCGCCGCCTGACCGGCAACGACCGGGCCGAGCAGATCGCCTGCGCCAAGGCATGGAGCGTGTGGGAAGGCTCGACGATCACGCTTCTGCCGGAACCAGACCTGGCCTCGAAACACGACGAGGACCATTTCGCGCTCGCCTTTGCGCGCATCGAGAACCATTTCTTCGTCAATTCCGGCTGGCTGGATGAAGGCCAGCTCTTGCGCGATGCGACGAAGCTTGCCGGCACTCCCGGCGTCATCGTGCACGGCCGTTACGACATGCCCTGCCCGCTCAAATATGCCTGGCAGTTGTCCAAGGTCTGGACGGATGCGGATTTCCACATCGTCGAAGGTTCCGGCCACGCCGTTTCCGAACCGGGGATCACCGACCGGCTGATCCGCGCGACGGACGGGTTTGCAGGGAAAATCTAGTTTCGGCCAAGTTTTTGGCAGCCCCTCATCCGGCTGCCGCCACCTTCTCCCCGTCCATACGGGGAGAAGGGATATGCCGCTCCCTCACCGCCTGACGCCCCGTCGCGTTGGGCACGTCCCCTCTCCCCCCTGCGGGGAGAGGGTTAGGGTGAGGGGCAGCTTCACACATAACAACCAGCTCCATGGGAGGAGCATCCATGACGACCCGAGACCGCCTATATCTCTTCGACACCACCCTTCGTGACGGGCAGCAGACGCCCGGCGTTGATTTTTCCGTCGAGGACAAGATCGCGATTTCGGCGATGCTGGACGAATTCGGCTTCGATTATGTCGAGGGTGGTTATCCCGGCGCTAATCCGACCGACACGGCCTTCTTCACCGAGAAGAGGACGATCAAAGCAAAATTCGTCGCCTTTGGCATGACCAAGCGCGCCGGCATTTCCGCCTCCAACGATCCGGGCCTTGCCACGCTGCTGCAGGCGAAGAGCGATGCCGTCTGTTTCGTCGCAAAGAGCTGGGACTATCACGTCAGGATAGCGCTCGGCTGCACAAATGAAGAAAACCTCGCCTCCATCCGCGATAGCGTCGAGGCGGCCAAGGCTGCGGGCAAGGAGCCGCTGGTCGATTGCGAACATTTTTTCGACGGCTACAAGGCCAATCCGGAATACGCTCTTGCCTGCGCCCGCACCGCCCATGACGCCGGAGCGCGTTGGATCGTGCTCTGCGATACCAATGGCGGAACACAGCCGAATGAGGTGCGCGAGATCGTCTCCGCCGTCATTGCCACCGGTATTCCCGGCGCGTCGCTCGGCATCCATGCGCATGACGATACCGGCCAGGCGGTGGCCAATTCGCTTGCCGCCATCGAAGCCGGCTGTCGCCAGGTTCAGGGCACGCTCAACGGCATCGGCGAACGCTGCGGCAATGCCAACCTGATCACGCTGATCGGAACGCTCTGTCTGAAGGAGGCCTATGCCTCCCGCTTCGAGACGGCGATCGACCCGGAGCGGCTGTCGGGGCTGACGCGCCTGTCGCACGCCTTCGATGAGCTTCTCAACCGCTCGCCCAACCACCAGGCACCTTATGTCGGCGCATCGGCCTTCGCCACCAAGGCCGGCATCCATGCCTCGGCGCTGCTGAAGGACCCGCGCACCTACGAGCATGTGACACCGGACAGTGTCGGCAACCTGCGCAAGGTCATGGTGTCGGACCAGGGCGGCAAGTCGAACTTCATCAATGCATTGAAGCGCCGCGGCATAGAGGTTGCCAAGGACGACCCCAAGCTCGACCACCTGATCTCGATCGTCAAGG
Source organism: Neorhizobium sp. LMR1-1-1.1 (assembly GCF_040675795.1). Classification (NCBI taxonomy): domain Bacteria; kingdom Pseudomonadati; phylum Pseudomonadota; class Alphaproteobacteria; order Hyphomicrobiales; family Rhizobiaceae; genus Neorhizobium; species Neorhizobium sp. LMR1-1-1.1. The sequence continues at coordinate 107,601 of NZ_JBEGHE010000047.1, read as the reverse complement.
AACGCGAGGCAACCGGTTATGCCTATGAGGGCGCCGACGCGAGCTTCGAACTGCTCGCACGCCGCACGCTCGGCACGATCCCCGAATTTTTCTCGATCGACGGGTTTCGGGTGATGGTCGAACGCCGCTTCGACAGTCTCGGGCGCATCAAGATAGTGTCCGAGGCGGTGGTGAAGATCGTCATCGACGGCGAGAACCATATGTCGGTGGCGGAAGGCGACGGCCCTGTCAACGCGCTCGACCTCGCACTCAGGAAGGATTTCGGAAAGTACCAGAACGAGATCGACGACCTCGTTCTGGCAGACTTCAAGGTGCGTATCCTCAACGGCGGCACCGAGGCCATCACCCGCGTCCTGATCGAATCCACCGATGGAAGCGGCGTGCGCTGGTGGACGGTCGGCGTGTCGGAAAACATCATCGATGCCTCGTTCCAGGCACTGATGGATTCGGTCATCTACAAGCTGATGAAAAACCGGGAACTGGCGGGCCGGATTGCTGCTGAGTGAACTCTATCGCCGCAGCACATCCGCCAGTGATGCCACCGCGATTGCCACTGTCGTATAGGCTTTGTTCCAGTCCGGCGAGCGTTTGCCCAGTTCGAGCAGGCGCGACTGGGTAGCGTCGAGGGCCTTGAAGGCGTCGGCTCGGGTGCCGTCATGGCTGTCGGCTTTTGTCGCTGCGTAATAACGCCGTGTCTTGAAGCGCGGATTGGCGCCGGGTTTGACTTCCAGCCTGTCCTGATCGCCGTCAGCATGGGCGTTGATGATCGGCGCGACGGATCCGGCACCAGATCTCAGCGCCTCTCGCATCGGGCCGTAATCGCCGTGATAGGGTATGCGCCGCGAGGTCAGTTCAAGCCCCTGGCGAATGCAATCCAGCCGATAGACGGGAGACGCCGTCATGCATTCGCTTCGCACCGAGGCCAGATCCCTGACAATGCTCTGCGTGACAAGACCGTTGAGGCTCTGGTCATAATCCGACGCCCCGTCGCGGCCTTCGGCGCGGGCATCCTGCGCATGGACCGCCGGCGTTATCGACAGGGATTGAACCGATGCCATCACGATGAAAAACAGCAAGCCCCGAACACCCATTATCGCCCCTTCCGATTGCTATCGGAGCCTCATATCCGTGCCCCCGCACGTCAGACGCCCCACGCAAGATGCTACCCTAGAGCCGCGGCAATCGGAATGGCTTTCGGGCGGCGTGAGAGACGCCGCCCGAAAACAAAGACCTATTGCTTGAGCAGGATCCGGCCGAGGAAATCGTTCATCAGCGGCGCGATCTCGTCGAGCTTGTCTTCCAGGGCGAAATGGCCGGTGTCGAGTATATGCATTTCGGCATCCGGCAGATCCTTCAGGTAGGGATGCGCGCCGGCTTCCGGGAAAATCTTGTCGTTCTTGCCCCAGACGATCAGTGTCGGCGGCTTGCGGTCGCGGAAGAATTTCTGGAACTGCGGATAAAGCGGCAGATTGGTGCGGTAGTCATAGAACAGGTCGAGCTGGATCTCGTTATTGCCGGGCCGATCGAGCAGCGCCTGGTCCTGCAGCCAGTTGTCGGGGCTGATGCGAGAAACATCCCTCACCCCGTCGGTATACTGGAATTTGGTGGCATCCAGCGTCAGTATGCCCTTCTGAACCTCGCGATCCTTTTCCGATCCGCTTGCCCAATAGGCCCTGATCGGGTCCCAGAATTCCTTCAACCCTTCCTCATAAGCATTGCCGTTCTGGACGACGAGGGCCGTCACCCGCTCGGGGTGTTTCAGCGCCAGCCGGTAGCCGACCGGGGCACCGTAGTCCATCACATACATGGCGTAGTTCGTCGCGCCGATCCGGCCGAGGAGATCATCGACGATATCGGTGTAATGGGCGAAGCTGTAGGTGAACTTGGTGTGGTCCGGCGCATCGCTGTAACCGAAGCCCGGATAATCCGGCGCGATCACCCGGTAGCGATCTGCAAGCAGCGGGATGAGGTTGCGGAACATGTGCGAGGAGGTCGGGAAACCGTGCAGCAGAAGCACGACCGGCGCATCCTTGCGGCCGGCCTCGCGATAAAAGACCTTGACGCCCTCCACCGTGGCGTAACGGTAATGGATGACGGCGGGTGCGGGGCGCGCAGCGGCGATCATGTCGGCGGCAGTTGCAGCGCCCGGAAGCGCCGCGAGACTGGCAAGCGACAATCCAAGGGAGATCACAAATCGATTCATTTCCATTCTCCAAGTGGTTGACATTACAATTAAAACTTTCGACGCTGCCGGATGTCCTTCGACCGGCTGCATGGGCGTCCGGCAAAGGCCGGTAAACGGGAAGACGATGGACCGCATAGAAGCGATGACGATGCTGATCAGGGTTGCCGACACCGGCAACTTTTCGGCCGCCGCAAGATCGCTCAACGTCCCGGTGACCACGCTTTCGCGCAAAATCTCGGATCTAGAAGCGGCGCTCGGGGCAAAGCTTCTCGTTCGCAGCACCCGCAGAACCGACCTGACGGATGCCGGCAGCAGCTATCTTGCGGCCGCACGGCGGATCATCGAGCAGGTGGAGGAAGCCGAACGCGAGGCGGCAGGCGAGTTCACCGAACCGAAAGGCCGGCTGGTCATCACCGCGCCGATCCAGTTCGGCCAGTTGCATGTGCTGCCGGTCGTCACCGACTTCCTTGCCCGTTTCCCTGAAATCGACATCCGCCTGCTGCTGCAGGACCGAAACCTGCAGCTGGTCGAAGACCATATCGACATGGCCGTGCGTATCGGTCGGTTGCCGGACAGTTCGATGATCGCGACTTCAGTCGGATCGGTCCGCATGGTGGTCTGCGCCAGCCCAAGGCTCATCGCGGCGCAAGGCATGCCGGAAACCCCGCTGGATCTTTCCCGTTTTCCCTCTGTCACGATCGAGACACCACTCTCCCAACCCGGCTGGCAATTTCGCGAAGCGGGCGACCGGTCGCCTTTCTCGGTCTCGCCTACCCCTCGCCTGTCGGTCACCACGGTCGAAGCGGCATTACAGGCGGCCATCCGCGATGCCGGCGTCATCCGCCTCTTCCACTATCAAGTGGCCGATGCCGTGAAGGCCGGCGACCTGAAGATCATCCTTGAAGATTACGAGACCGATCCTGTCCCGGTGAGCCTGATCCACGCATCACGGGGCCAGATGCCGCTGAAAATGCGCAGCTTTCTAGACTTTGCCGTTCCAAGGCTCAGGGCAGTCTTTCCGATCGAGACTTAGGCTGGGCCGGCCTTTGCCCGAAGCGCCGCATTTTCCTTTTCAAGTTCGGCAAGCCGATCCTGCAGCGGCCGCACGGCGGCTGCGACTTCCTTTTCGGTGAAGCGCGGGGTGATATGCTGCGGGCAGTTCCAGTCGAAGGCTTCCAGCCGCACCTTGAAGATGCGCTCGGCCTTACCGCGATAGCCTGCGTCGGTAACGAGAGCGGTGATCGCCGGGTCTTCATCCAGCGCCAGTTTTTCGACATGCGCATAGATTTTCAGCCGGGCGCGGCGCGGATAATCCATCAGGAACAGGCAGGCCTTGTCGCTGGAGGCCAGATTGCCGGTCGAGATGTACTGGCGATTGCCACGGAAATCGGCGAAGGCAAGCGTGCGGTCGTCGACGACTTTTAGGAACCCTGCCGGTCCGCCGCGATGCTGGATATAGGGCCAGCCGGTCTCGGAGACCGTAGCTATGTAGAAGCTGTCGCGTTCACCGATGAATGCCTTTTCGCCTTCGGTGAAGCGATCCATCGTGCGGTCGCCGGAAAAATCCGACCAGAAATGATCGATGCCCATTTCGGCTTGTGCTGCCCGCACGCTTGGCGTCGAGGCGATATCGAGAAATCCGTAGGACATGGCGTTCTCCCTTGAAACCTGAACCGGGGATCGATGGCGATCCCGCGCGGTTCGTTGGGAGAACTATGCCTCTTTTCATTCCTCGTAATAATCGGCCATTTCTGGAGATCATCTCTCCGGAAAATGGGCAGATGAAATCAGGGCTCGTCGAATGACAGGCCCCAGTCTTTCTCGCCATACCATTCCTCGCCTGTCGCCTCCGTCTTCCAGCGCAGGCTTCTTACCCTGCGCAGGCCACGCGCCCGGAAAGCGGCTTCCAGCCCGGCATGACGACCTTCCGGTACCGGCTTGGTACTTTCACCCCAGATGAAGGAGACGATCTGCAGGAAGCGCGCGCCAAAACCCTCAGCCTGACGGTCGATCATCAGGTAGCCCGCATGACGGGTGAAACCGATGCGGCTTTTTTCGATCGCCGGAATGCCGAGCGGGAAGATCAGGCGACCATAGGGCGCGAGCTTTTCAATCCAGGCTTCTGGCGGGTGGTCGAGGGCGAAATTGGCGTAGATGACATCGGCTTCTTCTCTCGGCCAGTCGAAGGCATCGCCCTGCACCACCTCGACATTTGCGTATGAGGCGAGATTGGCCTTCGCCCTTTGCGCCAGCGAGGCATCATATTCCACCCCGATCACCCGACCGGACGGGCCGACGAGTTCGGCCATGATCGCCGTATAATACCCGACGCCGGCGCCCATATGCACGACCGTCTCGCCCTCGCGGATCTTGAACGCGTCAAATGCCGCCGCATGCAGCGAGGGGGATCCGTTGTTGATGCCCTTTTCAGTCTTCAGCCCGACAAGCACATCCTGATAGAGCACGATCGGATCGGTCGAGGCGACGGGGCGGTATCCGCTGCCGAAGATATCGTCGAATATCCAAGGCGGCGGGCCGACATAGTCCTCGCGCGGCACGCGGGCAAAAGCGGCAAGCAGTCGCGCATTGTCGTCCACCCCGGCCTTGGCGAGGAGCTGGAGCGCATAGTTGCGACGATGCGCGGGCTGGTCTTCCAGGTTCATACGTCATTCTCCGGTCTGTTATCCATCATGCCGCGCTTTCCACCCGATCTGGCCTCTCGATCAGATTTGCGAAAGAGCTTCGCGTGTGGGTGGCAGGATGGATGACTTGTCTCAATGCAAGGTTCAAAGAAATGAATTGGTAGCACAGGGCACGATCCTGTAATTGCGCCATGATAATTACAAACACAATTACAACAGAATGCCGGAAGCACCCCATGGCCACCGAAAACGCCGCGTCCCCCGCCAACACGCCTGTTGCGGTCAATGAAGATACGCCACGCGGTTTCGCCTTCGGCTTGACTGCCTATTTCATGTGGGGTTTTCTGCCCTTCTACCTGAAGGCGGTGTCTCATCTTCCGCCGATGGAGGTGCTGGCGCACAGGGCGATCTGGTCCGTCCCTGTGGCGGGTATCGTGCTTATCATTCTCGGCCGGCTGAAGGATGTCCGGGCAGCATTCGCCAATCCGCGCATGCTCGGCATGGCCTGCGTCACCGCGACATTCATCACCCTCAACTGGGGCGTCTATGTCTGGGCGGTTGCCGCAGGACACGCGCTCGATGCCGCTCTCGGCTATTTCATCAACCCGCTGTTCAGCATCTTTCTGGCCGCCGTCATTCTGAAAGAAAAGCTCGCACCGTTGCAGATGGCGGCAATCGGGCTGGCCGTCGTGGCGGTCGCCATCCTTGCCTGGGGCGCCGGCGGGCTTCCGTGGGTATCGCTGGCTTTGACCTTCACCTGGGGCATCTATGCGCTCTTGCGCAAGACGCTGCCGATCGGCCCCAACCAGGGGTTCTTTCTCGAAGTGCTTTTGATCAGCATCCCGATGCTGCCCTATGTCATCTGGCTCGAAGCGACCGGACAGGGCCACTTCCTTGGCGGAACCGGTTTCGACATGGGCATGCTGGCGCTTTCCGGTATCGTGACCGCGGGGCCACTGATGATCTATGCAAACGGCGCCAAGCTTTTGAAACTGTCGACCATCGGCATCATGCAATATATCGCGCCGACGATGATCTTCCTGATCGCGATCTTTGCCTTCGGCGAGCCGCTGAGCCCGATAAAGCTTACAAGTTTCGTCTTGATCTGGGCGGCGCTGGCGCTCTACACCGTCGCCATGCTGCGCCAGTTGCGCGGCCGCTGATTTTCGCCACTGGTTCTCAAGGACAGACCGTCATGCAGATGTCAGACATTCCCTTCGGCGCGACCGACTGGTCGGAGATCGAACCGACCGTGCACAAGGGCGACAAGGGCCATTCGACCTGGCGGACGCAGCATTTCGGCGGCATTCGGGTGCGGATGGTCGAGCACTCGCCGGGTTATCTGGCCGACCACTGGTGCGAAAAGGGTCATATCCTTCTGTGCCTTGAAGGCGAGATGACGACGGAACTCGCCGACGGGCGGATGTTCGTGCTTAAACCCGGCATGAGCTATCAGGTTGCCGACAAGGCCGAGCCGCACCGCTCCTCGACGACGACCGGCGCAAAGCTGTTCATCGTCGACTGACTACGCGTTCAGACGTAGTCCTCTGGCCTGTCTTTCCGTCATCCTCGGGCTTGTCCCGAGGATTTATCCACGTCGCAAAAGCCGATATGTAGCAGATGCTCGGGACAAGCCCGAGCATGACACAGGATTGAGACTGCTACAGCTTTGAAATAACTGCCTCTTCCCCCTTTGAAGACGCCGTGATCTCGTCGCGCTCCAAAATTGCCGGCACGATGTCGTCGACCTCTGCGATGACCAGCGGCTGGACGAGATGGGCGCGGTGGATGAAGCCTTCGCCGCGCATGTGGTTTACGAGCGACAGCATCGGATCCCAGAAGCCGCCGATATTGGCAAAGACCATCGGCTTTTCATGGCGGCCGAGCTGGCCCCAAGTCATGATCTCTACGATTTCTTCAAGCGTGCCGATGCCGCCGGGAAGCGTGACGAAGGCGTCGGAGCGCTCGAACATCTTGTGCTTGCGCTCATGCATGTCCTTGGTGATGATCAGTTCGTTCAACTGACCTAGCGAATGGCGGGTCGCCTCCATGTCGACGAGGAATTCCGGGATGATGCCGGTCACCTGGCCGCCATTCGACAGGACACCGGCAGCAACTGCCCCCATGATACCCTTGGTGCCACCGCCATAGACGAGCCGCAGACCATGTGCGGCAATCGATTTTCCAAGCGCGCGGCCGGCGGCGATATAGGCAGGGTCACGGCCAGGCTGGGAACCGCAGTAGACGCAGATGGATCGTATTGGCACAGTTTTCTCCATTGGGCATTCAAAGGTGCGTCAGTTGTGGTCGCACCACACAAAATTGACGGGAAAATCCCGCAAGAGCAAGGCTTTATGACGTGAAAAGCTTGTTAAGAAGGGTGGAAAGGGCTAATCGGTAAAGTAGCGGAAACTCAGGCCCTATGAGGCAAAAGACGATGAAGAACCGTGCCGGCTGGCTCGCACTGATTGTACTTGCAATTGCTTCGTTGCTGATGATCTTCGTTGTCATGCCGAGGATTAACCAGGAAAGCAAGCCAGTCGCAGCCGCGATCAATGCTGCCGGCGATGCGGTCAAGGATGCCGTTACCGAGGGTAACAAGCCTCAGGAGACAGCGAAGGTCGAGCCTCAGACGACAGCTCCATCCTCTGCCCCGGCCAATGCGCCTGCAGCCGCCGCTGCGCCTCAGGCTGCCTCCCACGATACACCGACATTCGACGTGCTTCGCGTCGAACCGGACGGCTCCGCGGTCATCGCCGGCCATGCGGCACCCAATTCCACCCTCGAGATCACCAACGGCACTTCCGTCATCGCCAAGGTCGATGTCGGCCCGAGCGGTGATTTTGCCGCCGTGCTGGACAAGCCGCTGCCCCCCGGCGACCATCAGATCGTGCTCAAGGCAACGGGCAAGGACGGCAAGGTCTTCACGTCGGAAGAGGTCGCAACGGTTTCCGTGCCCGCCGACAAGAACGGCAAGCTTCTCGCCATGGTGACGAAGCCCGGCAAGGCGAGCCGCCTGATCGCCGTTCCGGAAGAAGCCGGCAAGGCCGCGGCTGCACCGGCGGCGACACAGCCTGCGGCAGGCGTCGAGGTTTCGGCCGCCCCTGCTGCTCCCCAATCCACCGACGTCGCTTCCGCTCCGTCTTCCGGCACCACTGCTCCGGCAGCGGCGCCTGCCATGTCGAGCGAGCTGCAGATCACGGCGGTCGAGATCGAAGGCTCGAAAATCTTCATCGCCGGCGTCACCAAATCGGGCCGTCAGGTTCGCGGCTCTGCCGATGGCTCCGTCGTCGGCCAGGCACAGGCCGGGGGCGACGGACATTTCGTCATTGACGGAAGTGCAAACCTCACCGTCGGTGATCACCGTATCGCCGTCGAGGCGCTCGGCAGCAATGGACAGGTTCTGGTCCGCGTCGAGGTGCCGTTCAACCGGCCGGCCGGCGATCAGGTTGCAGCCGTCGCATCGCCCGCGCCGACAAGCCCGGTCACGGTTTCCGATGGTGGCGCCTTCGACAATTTGCGCGGACAGGTGGCAAAGGCATTTTCGCTGCTCAAGGGCCTTTACGACGCAGGCAAGGTTCCCACCCTTGAAAGCATGACGGCAGCCCGTTCGGCAACCTCGATTGCGCTGCAGTCGCTTGGCGAATACAGGCTTCCGGCCGGTGCTTCCATCAATGCGACCGAAGCTGTCGGTGTCACGGCCGCCCATGCCAATGCGGCCCGCAAGGTGCTGGAAGACCTGCCGCGTGACGTGGCAGCGGTCGGTGCTGCCCTCGACAATCTGACCAAACTGATTGCCGATACGGTCGGCCCGGCACTGGCGCAGCAGTTCGGCGGCGCACCACAGACCGTGGCTTCGGCCGACGGTACGCGCACGTTCCAGCAGGCTCCGCTGACCCAGAGCAGCAGCAACTCCGTCATCATCCGCCGCGGCGACACGTTGTGGCAGATCGCGCGTCGCGCTTATGGCCAGGGCGTGCGCTACACGACGATCTATCTCGCCAACGAGGAACAGATCGCCAATCCGGATGTCATCCAGCCCGGCCAGATCTTTGGCGTGCCGGAACAGTTCCGGCCGGATTCGGAAGAACTGCATCGTGAACGGCTGCAGCATCGCAAGGGCTGATTGGTCCGCATCATCGATTTCCCCGGCCGGCGGTCCCAACAGGACCGCCGGCCGAAGTGTTTCTGAGAGCATGCAGTGCAGAGACGGATTGAGGGTCGAAGTCTGGTGTGCGGAACTTTCGCACTGGCGTCTGCGCGGGAAAGCGGGGATGGCTGAAGGGTATTTGAAAAAATCTTCGGAGCACGCGCAATCGCTTAGCGGTTCCGTCGACGCCTCTTCATCCCCGCCCTCACCGACAGGCCGATAATCACGTCGTCATCGGATGGGAACCGGGTTCGCGAACCGGCCTCCTTCACAACGGGTTGCCACTCGGTCTCCGGTGATGGTCGCGATTGCGATCGAACGGGAACTGACAAGTCCCGCAGGATCAAATGAGCCGGCCGGGGCAGGCGGAAAGCCTGAAATACCAAATACCCGATACCCCACCGCCTGCCCCTTCCCTATTCACCGAACCGGCCTTGCCGGTGCGGCTATCGGCGTTTGCCGGATTGCCACTCTCCGAAAGAATTGCGAGCACTGATCAGCTTCGCGCATGCCAGCCGCGGGACGCTTGCCTCATTGAGAATGACCGAATCGATTGACGCCAAGCCGATATTCTTCGCGAGGACAAAATGATTTCCAGCATCAGCTCCAGCCGGGCCTGGCCGCAACAGGTCGTGTTCAAGGCTTTTAACGACACGTCCGGCAATCCGGACAATCCGACACCCGGCTCGTCCGCCGCATCGCTTTCGCGGCTGTTCTATTCCGAAGCCGCCGATGAGGACGAGGATTACGGATATGAAAACGAACTGTCGTCGCAGTTCGGATCGATGCAGCGAACGGCAACGGAAAACAGCGCGGATCGATATACTGATGGCGCAATCGATGACATATCCTCGAATGCGTTCATGAAGGCTCTGCAGCAGAAGCTCGATCTATTGAAAGCCAGCGAAGATACATCCGCCATGGCCGAAACGATGCAGGCGGCGCTTGGAGATGGCCGGCTGACCGTCACCGATGTCGTTACCGGCGAGCAGGTCATCGCCCGCGATGTGGCGGGTGGCGACACGACATCCGGTGAGATCATCCAGGTCGCGACATCCGAATGGAGCAGCTTTCTCAGGGACACGCTCTTGCGCGACTCCTACGGCCGGTTTGTCCGCAACCAGGATTCCAGCCATATAGATAAGGCAAGCGGGGCCAGTTCGTATTTCGGTATGATCGGTGAAACGCATTACTATCTCACATGGACGGCAACGTCGAATTCCTGACGCCGAGCACATCCGCGCACTCGGATTGACAACTCCAGCATCGGCTGGAACACAGGTTCTGTCGCCTGCCTGAAACAGAGCCTATGGGAGTCGTCGTCATGCTGCGCTCGCTCTTTCTCTCGATCGCGTTCTTTTTGCGCGCCACGAATGCACTTCAAGCGCAAGAAGTGCAGGAGAACGTTGTTCTCTCCGTGGAACGGGACGTGGTGCGATGGGCCGCTGTCTACAAGATGCAGCCGGCACGAGAGGATGATCCCTACTTCCACGTTCGTGTCTTCGAACATCGGAAAGGTTGGCAGCCTTGGAAATTCAGGCCGCTCATCTTCCATATGGCCGTTACACCAGAGGCGCTGCAGGCCAGCCGCATTGACAGGCAGGCAACAATCTACAACTACAAGGATGTTGAGATCCGCGCAGCTTATCCCGCTGGCTGAATGGTTCTGAAGCGCGTACCAAAGTTCCCATCTGCGATACGGATATTCTGAACTGTATCGCAAGGCTGCAATAACACTCATGCAGCGCCTCATCGGCTCCATAGTACGTGCCCTTTATCTCCGATCGCCGCCCTCACTTCTGCGACTTTTTCTCGTGCCGCAAGCGGCGCCGGGAAAGAAACCGTTTCGACGGGCTGGGGAATAGCGCTTTTACAAGCGCCACCAATCATTGAGCGTATAAACCGGAAGCCAGCAAAACGACGGCGAAGAGAAAAACCGGGACTGACCAGTAATCCATCCGGATGAAAAACAGGTCGTGCCGCGCGCCCGGCAATCCCGTCCTGTTGAGAAAACGTCCGAGCTTCCAGTTGAGCAACCCGGCCACGAGAAAGATTGCCGCGAACTCGAAAATCTTCGCCCAGTCCGGCAGCTGCAGCGTTTCCGTCACCCAAAGCGCGGCGAAAAGCCCGGCAAAGATTACAACTCCGATGAGAGGGATGGTGAGAAAACCCCATCCGCGCCAAATAAAAACCATTTCAGTCCATCCAATTCCATCAAATCCGATTTCAGTGCCCCTCGTATGTGCAGATCGCCTCCGGCCGGCAAAGCAATGCCAAAAGGCATTGCCGGTGTTTCAGCGGCTCATTGAAGCTCTGCGAGAATATCGTCGTAGAGTTTGCAGGCGCCATTCGGATCGGTTGCAGTCTGAGCCTGTCCCGCCGTCATCTTCTGGGCTACGGCTGCAGCTCTCTGCGGGTCCTTTGCTGCCAGTTCCTGCATCTTTTGAGAGACTTCAGTCGCCTTGGCGGTCAGGTCTTCTGCGGTGCAGGCAAATGAGGGAGTTGCCGCGATAATGAGAGCGGCGGTCAGGAGGTAAGTTTTCATGTTATTCCTTATCAAATCCCCCGGTTGCAAACGGGGCGCCGCGGTGGAATTCACGCGGTTATTTTCGGTCCAACTGCGGAGACTGGGCCGCCGAAGCCCATATGGGGTTACAATCGTTATGGGATCGTAGCCACAGCTGGGCCAATTCTTGTGGTCATGAATGCGCTCGGTAAAGGTTCTTTATGGCATTCGCACCTGCGACCCACACCCTCCCCCCAATCCATAACCACCCTATTTCCAGCGGAAACACCCGGCCTGACATTGCATCCGCCTCCTTTGCCGCCTATGTGCCGAGTGGCGCCTCTTTCGCGCGTCCCGGAGACCTGCATGTCGAACAAGAAGAAGATCGTTTCCGCGGATGACGGCAATCCGCTCGGAACACTCGTCAACCTGTGGCCCTATATGTGGCCGACAGGGCGTGCGGACCTCAAGGCGCGGGTGCTCTGGGCCACGTTCTTCCTCATCCTCGCCAAGCTGGTGCTTCTCTCGGTTCCTTATTTCTTCAAATGGGCGACCGATGCGCTGAACGGCAAGCTGGATATGGCTGGGCTTCTGCCGGCCTTCCTGCTCGGCGCCGTGGTGCTGGTCATCGCCTACAATTTCACCCGCATCCTCCAGGTGGGCCTGAACCAGCTGCGCGACGCCCTATTTGCCTCGGTCGGCCAGCATGCGGTGCGCCAGCTTGCCCACAAGACCTTCGTGCACATGCACCAGCTTTCGCTGCGCTTCCACCTAGAGCGCAAGACGGGCGGGCTTTCGCGCATCATCGAGCGTGGCACCAAGGGCATCGAAACGATCGTCCGCTTCACCATCCTCAATTCGGTGCCGACGCTGATCGAGTTCGTGCTGACGGCCATCATCTTCTGGGCGGCTTACGGTTTTGCCTATCTCGCGGTCACGGCGATCACCGTTGCCGCCTATATCTGGTTCACCATCAAGGCCAGCGACTGGCGCATCGCCATTCGCCGGACGATGAACGACAGCGATACCGACGCCAATACCAAGGCGATCGACTCGCTTTTGAACTTCGAGACGGTCAAATATTTCGGTAACGAAGAGATGGAGGCCAGGCGCTTCGACGTGTCGATGGCGCGTTACGAAAAGGCCGCCACACAGGTCTGGACCTCGCTCGGCTGGCTCAACTTCGGCCAGGGCGTTATCTTCGGTCTCGGCCAGGCCGTGATCATGATCATGTCGGCGCTGGCAGTACAGCGCGGCGAACAGACGATCGGCGATTTCGTCTTCGTCAATGCGCTTTTGATGCAGCTTTCGGTGCCGCTCAATTTCATCGGCTTCGTCTACCGCGAAATCCGCCAGGGTCTGACCGATATCGAACAGATGTTCGAGCTTCTGGAAGTCGAGGCGGAAGTGACCGACCGGCCGGATGCAAAGCCGCTCGTCCTCAATGCTACGAGCAACGAAAAAGGCGCCATCGCCTTCAAGGATGTCCGTTTCTCCTACGATCCCGAGCGGCCGATCCTCAAGGGCATTTCCTTCGAGGTGCCAGCCGGCAAGACGGTTGCTATCGTCGGCCCATCGGGTGCCGGCAAATCGACGATCTCCCGCCTGCTCTATCGCTTCTACGATATTCAGGACGGCTCGATCACCATCGACGGCCAGGATGTGCGTGACGTGACGCAGAAGTCGCTGCGCGCGGCGATCGGCATGGTTCCACAAGATACGGTGCTGTTCAACGATACGGTCGCCTATAACATCCGTTACGGCCGACCGGGTGCCGATGACACGGAGGTGCAGAAGGCAGCCGAGATCGCGCAGATCGATACGTTCATCAAGCAGCTTCCTGACGGTTATGAAACCAGGGTTGGCGAACGCGGCTTAAAACTTTCCGGCGGAGAAAAGCAGCGGGTGGCGATCGCCCGCACGATTTTGAAGGCCCCGCCGATCCTCATACTCGACGAGGCGACCTCGGCACTCGACACGACGACTGAACATGAGATCCAGTCGGCGCTCGACAAGGTTTCGGAAAATCGCACGACGCTTGTCATCGCCCACCGGCTTTCGACCGTCATCGGCGCCGACGAGATCATCGTGCTGCGCGCAGGCGAGATTGCCGAACGCGGCACGCATGCCGGCCTGCTTGCAGAAAACGGTCTCTACGCCTCGATGTGGAACCGTCAGCGGGAAGCGACACAGGCGGAAGAACATCTGCGCCAGGTGCGCGAAAGCGACGATCTGGGTGTCGTCACGCGCGGCACGCCGGCGGCGGAATAGCGAATCCCAATAGAAAGTTAGGCCGAAGCGATGAAACGAAGGATGAATTTTTCCTGGAAACGCATGGCGGTGGCGGGCAGCCTCGTGCTCGCCTACCTTCTCGTGCTGACCTTCTGGGGCTCACCGCTTCTGGCGCTGACGACCTGGCTCGGTCTCGTCGACCCGGCGAAAATCTGAAACCCCAGCAAGCCGAGGGGCGCCCGCCGGGCAACGGGGCCAATGCTGTGAAGGCCACTTGCCGGATAGCAATCTACCAGCCAAGACATGGAACACCTGCCTTAGGCTGCGTCTTGCCAACCGGAATGCTTTCGCGTCGTTCCGGCGTAAACTCCACCGTCTCGCACAACACGAATGTCGTCTTGTCGGAGCGGCGCGGAGATTTGCCGACACCGTAGATTTCCGCTGCCGCATGCAGCAGCTGCGCAAACTCCGGCGTGGAAATGCCATCGGCCCGCCGAAGCTGGGCGATCAGTGGGTCGGATACGACATCTTCGATGGTCAGGTCGCGTTTCATGGTTTTGCTCCTCTATCAAAACCTGTACACGGGGTGGACTACAGTCACATTGCAAAACTACGGCCAAAAAGGGGCATTTTCGATGTGGCAAATTCTCCTTATGCGAGAAATCGCGCGTCAAATTCACGCAGGCGATCCCATCTCAAATATTGCCCATATCTGACCGCGGAAAGCTGGTATTTGAACACTGCGATAAAACGCAAAAAGCCGCCAACCGGGCGGCCTTGTTCAAGACAAAGCGGTGTTGACAATGGCGGCGGAAGACAGATCCACCTGACAGAAAGGCGTGGTCAAAGCGAGGAAGAAACCTCGAGTACAGCCTTTCCACCTGCGCATCAGAGCATGCTTGTGCGTCCATTCGGGCGCAGGGCGCTCTAGCGGCGCGACGAACCGAAACGCATGCGTTCGCGATAGCGACGCTGGCTCCAGACCGTATAGGCCACTGCGGCGATCACGATCGCAATATCCGCCGCTGCTATCAGGCACCAAGTAACGCTCATTTCTCCAACTCTTCCGTGTTCCAGCCGAAGCGAATATACGAAAAGTGCTCCCAACAATGGTTTAAGCGCATCCGTAACATTCGACTTTGATGTAAGTCAGCTGCCTCCTGACCGACTTTTGTGACAACCATATGAAAATCGAAGCAAAAGCCATGCCATTTTGCTGCATTGCAGCAAAAATCTGATTCACATTCACATGTGCCAACGTATCCGTCGCGTGATGGTTGCAATCCCCATACGGTTTGGTGAGGAGCACGGAACCGCATTGCCGCGAATACCGTTTTTCGATAGTCAGTGCCGCTAACACAGGCCTTACGCCCCAGGGAGAAACAGTTGATCAACCTCTTCGACACCATCCGCAACACGCTCGTGCCGATCCACAAGGAAGGCTACGTCTTCGTTGCGATCTTTTTTGTCGTGTCACTGATCCTTGGTTATTTCGCCGAACCGCTATTCTGGATCGGTTTGGTGCTGACGCTCTGGTGTGCCTATTTTTTCCGCGATCCCGAGCGCGTCGTGCCGCAGGATGACGATCTGATCGTCAGCCCGGCCGATGGCCGTATCAGCCACGTCGCCATGGTAGTTCCGCCGTCGGAACTGGGTCTCGGCTCAGAACCCATGCTGCGCATTTCCGTTTTCATGAACGTCTTCAACTGCCATGTGAACCGCTCGCCGGTCCGCGGTGAAGTCAAGGTGATCGAATATCGCGCAGGACAGTTCGTCAACGCGGAACTCGACAAGGCAAGCTCCGACAACGAGCGCAACGGCCTCGTCATCGAAAGCCGCCATGGCAATGTCGGCGTCGTGCAGATCGCCGGCTTCGTTGCGCGCAGGATCGTCTGCTGGGTCAAGCCGGGCGAGCCGCTCAATGCAGGCGAACGCTTTGGCCTGATCCGCTTCGGTTCGCGCCTCGATGTGTTCGTACCGAATGGCGGACAGGCGCGTGTGTCGATCGGACAGCTTGCCATTGCCGGCGAGACGGTGCTGGCTGAGTTCGGCTCGACCAAAGGCCCGTCGCTCGGCCGTCGCAGCTGATAGATAGCATCAAGGAGAAAACGGATGATGGATATGCCCCCAGGAGAGCCGAACCGCTCGACCGACGAGGCCCGCGGTCCACGTCTGAGGGAAATCCCCATCCGGTTGATGGTGCCGAACCTCATCACGGTTCTGGCCATCTGTGCGGGCCTGACGGGTATCAGGCTCGCATTCGAGGCACGCTACGAGCTGGCCGTCGCCATGGTTTTGCTGGCTGCCTTTCTCGACGGCATTGACGGGCGGATCGCCCGTCTCTTGAAGGCCACGTCGAAATTCGGCGTGCAGATGGATTCGCTTGCCGACATCATCAATTTCGGCGTCGCCCCAGCGCTGGTCTCCTACGCCTTCCTGCTGGACGGTGCCCGTTCGCTCGGCTGGATTGCGGCGCTGCTTTATGCGATCGCTGCGGGCCTGCGACTGGCACGTTTCAACGTCATGGAAGACCGCGGCATCAAAGCGCCCTGGCAGTCGGAATTCTTTGTCGGCGTGCCGGCCCCGATGGGAGCCCTCCTGATGCTGCTGCCGGTCTATCTCGGCTTCCTCGGCGTCGAGCGTACCCCGTTGTTCATCTATGGCAGCGTCGCATATACGGTCGGCATCGGTTATCTGCTGGTCAGCCGGCTGCCTGTCTGGTCCGGCAAGTCGAGCAAGATCCGCCGGGACATGATGTTTCCGATCATGCTTCTCGTCGTTCTCTATGTCGCGCTCCTGATGAGCTACACATGGGAAGTTCTCTCGGTCACCGTCGTCGCCTATCTTTGCGTGCTGCCATTCAGCGCAAGGGCATGGAAGCGACGCTACGGCACGATCACCATCGAAGACGAACGTACGCACGTCTGACGCGTACTTAGGCAATACGGCACCCGCTGCAATGCACTGAAATTGCTGCATTGCAGCTCCTGCCTGCGGCAAGTTGCCACGCGTAGACTCACCTCATCGAAAAGCAGCGGATAAGCCTTTATTCCGCCCCTATTGCCGGTGATTTCCCGGCGCCCCGCAGCACAGAAGAATCATGCGGGTGAAGTGATGAGGATAAAGACGTGAGCAATACCCAAAAGACCGAAAAGCCGGAACAGAAGCCCGACTTCACTGCACATTTCCGCCCGCTCGGCATCAAGGCCGTTGCAGCAGCAGCCATGATGCTGAAGCGGAAGCCGAAGCTGACGCCGGTCCGGTAAGCCGCTCAGAATTCGCTGAACGCACTCCACAAAAGACCGAACGCCAGCGCGCTCATGACAAGGCCGATCAGGCCGTCCAGAACCCGCCAGGCGGCGGGTCGGGCGAAGATCGGCGCCAGAAGACGGGCGCCGTAACCCAGCCCGAAGAACCAGACGAACGAGGCAATGGCTGCGCCTGCCCCGTAAGCTAAACGTTCATCTCCTTCAAAGCCGGCAGACAGGCTGCCGACCAGCAGGACGGTGTCGAGATAGACATGCGGATTGAGGAAGGTGAAGGCAAGGCAGGTCAAGACCGCCGCCTTCAGTGACAGGCCTTCCGTTTTCTCCGCCACCATGGCCGCAGGCCGCAAGGCGCGCTTGAAGGCCAGCGCCGCATAACTTCCCAGAAATATCGCACCACCGATCGTGACCAGCAGGATCAGCGTTTTCGATTGCGACACGATCGTGCCCATCCCGCCGACACCGGCTGCGATCAATGTCGCATCCGACAGGGCGCAGATCAGGCAGAGCAGGAAGACATGCCGGCGCAGCAAACCCTGGCGCAGGATGAAAGCGTTCTGGGCGCCGATCGCAACGATCAGCGACCCGCCGAGGGCAAAGCCGGACAGACCGGCAGACAGAAGATTCATTTGGGAAGCATTCCGGTGGGAGAAGAAACAGTGAGAGCGGAATCCGCCTAGAACAGCGACATCTGAGATGTGTCTTTGCCGGGTTTCGGAGGTTTGTCCTCAAGCTCCGCGACGGCAACCGGTTTCTGCACATCAGGCCCCATGTTGGAGACCTTGTTGACCAGATCCGAGACGGGGATCGCCTCGAAGAAATCGTCTTCGGCAGGCTTCAGGAGATCGGCGACCTGGCGCGGTTCCTGGGTCTTGCATTCCAGCCAGCGCTCGAAATCATCGGGCCGGATGACGACCGGCATCCTGTCATGAATGCCCCGGATCGCCCGATTGGCTTTGGTCGTCATGATCGCCGCGGTATCGACTTCCGATCCGTCGGCCGACGCATAGGTTTCCATAAGCCCGGCAAACGCTATGACACCGCCGCTCTTCGGCCTGATCCAGTAGGCCTGCGAACTCATGCCGCTTTCCTTCGGCGGACGCTTCCACTCATAGAAACCGGAGGCCGGAACGAGGATGCGGCGATGGCGCATGGCGGCGCGGAAGGAAGCCTTGTCGATCGCCGTTTCCGAGCGGGCATTGATCAGCAGCGGAAAGTCGCGCATGTCCTTGACCCATCCGGGGATCAATCCCCAGCGTGCAAGCGTTGCCCGGCGATCCGGCAGGTTGCTGCCCGGCTGGCGATCGGCCTGTGCGACCACGAGGATGGGTTGCGTCGGCGCGATATTGAATCGCGGCGGAAAATCATCCTCGAAATCGGCGACACCAACTGCGCCAAGAACTTCGTCCGGCTTGTGGGTCAGGGCATAACGTCCACACATCGGTTTTAGATGGCATCCGGTTTGAAAGCGGTCAAGAAATTCGACCGAGCAAAATCAGGCGCTGCGCGGTCCGAACAGGATGATCGCCCCGCCGACGAGGCAGACGATGGCCCCCGTTACATCCCAGCGATCGGGCGAACGGCCCTCGACACCCCAGAGCCAGAGCACCGAAGCGACGATATAGATGGCGCCGTAAGCCGCATAGGCGCGCCCCGCAGCTTCCGCCGGCACCAGCGCCAGCGCCCAGGCGAAGGCTGCCAGCGAAACCATTCCCGGCGCCAGCCAGAGCGCCGACTTGTCGAGTTTCAGCCAGGCCCAGAAGGCAAAACAGCCGGCAATTTCGGCAAGGGCAGCGAAGGCGTAAAGGAGATAGGTCTGCATGGGATTTTATTCGAAATCCTGTCATTTGACGTCCCGTGCCATGTGCAGCACGCGCAGAATCACGATCCGATCTGCGTAGGAACGATAAGCCGTTTCGCCCTTTTACCGCCCTTCGTCGTCATTCATGACATCCGCAAGCAGGGATTCATGAGTATCATATTCTATCCCGAGGCCTTCTGCGATCTGGCTCTCAGCTGACTGGATTGCCTGACGAAGAGACTGCACGCGCATCTCGTAGTCGGCAAGCATACGTATGCCCGCCCGAACGGCTTCAGTTTCCGTTCCAAAGCGGCCGTGTTTTACGAGATCCGCCAGGATGCCGTCATAAGCGTCACCAAGGGAAAAGGTCTTCGCACGCGCCATGGGATGCTCCTTAAAGATCGACAATACGGTATTTTGCAATACTTTTACAATATCGCGATGTGAGGTTAGGATTTGGCAGCCGCACAACCTCCCTGTTACCGAGTAATATCAAAACATGCCCCTCTCCCCCCAAGCCGCCTCTTCCGCAATTCTCGAACGCGATGGTCGCTTTCTGCTAATCCGGCGGAAGAACCCGCCGATGGCCGATCTGTTTGCCTTTCCCGGCGGACGGGCGGAGCCGGGCGAGACGCCGGCAGAAACGGCGCTAAGGGAATTCTTCGAGGAAACCGGCATCCAGGCGCGCAATCCGACGCTCTTTGCCACCTATGACCTGAAGAGCGAGAAGGATGGCGGAAGCCATTTCTTTCTCTCCGTCTTCAGGATCGAGGCCGATCGGCATGTCGAGGCTGTTGCCGCCGACGATGCGGCCGATCCCGGCTGGTACACCGCGGAAGAAATCCGCCGCCTGCCCTGCCCGCCGAGCGTTCGCGATTGCGCCGAAAAGCTGGCGGCGCTCGCAGCCGACCGGTAATATCGGCGCGTCGGATCGCTGCCGAATCATGAACAGGCGAATCGACCTCGGACACCAACCCAAGGAATTCCGTTTGAAATTCGCCGCCTGCCTCGCTCTCCCGATTTTTCTGATCATCGCCTCTCCGCTTGCAGCGCAGGGAACGAAGAAGTCTGCGGCCGAGACCAGGGCTCCGGTTCAGCAACCGGCACCGGCGGAAACCTCCCTTCCTGCCCCTTATGATGCGCAGCTTTTGCGGCTTTCCGAGGTCCTGGGCTCGATCAGCTACCTGCGCGAATTGTGCGGCGCACCGCAGGAGGACTGGCGCCGGACGATGCGGCAGCTGCTCGATTCCGATGCGGCAAACGAGCCAGCGCGGCGGGAGCGGTTGACGGCCGCCTATAATCGTGGATACCGCTCCTTTGCTGCCGTGCACACGTCCTGCACAGTTGCGGCGCGCACGGCTGAGGAGCGATACCGTAACGAAGGCGCAACACTTGCGACGGAAATAACCTCGCGTTTCGGAAATTAGCGGATTATTTACCTCTTTCGTCAGGAAGGCGTGTCGTTTCGATAAAAGGCTGATAAAGTTCTTAACGGCGCAGTAATCAAATCGGCCTCATTGGCCGGCACCGAGGAAAGTTCAGTATGCAGTCAGGCCGCAACGAAATCGATGACATGATCGTCCACGAAAAGATGCAGGTCGCGCTCGAATATCAGAACGACGCCTGGGCAGACGGACGCGCAGACGGTATCGAGCCGGAAATCATCGCAGACGCAGCAATCGCCTTCGCCATGCGCGAAACGATCCGCCAGCGTGGCGAGGAAGGTGCGGAAGCCCTGCTCGAATCACTTCGCCAGCGCATGCTGGCTGGCGAGTTTTCTCCCGAACGCAACATCCAGTAATATTCGAGCTTCCCATGCGGAACGCCATTTTCAAATCCGTCACGACAAGGCTGCTGGCAACGGCGGCTGCATTTTGCGTTTCAGCAAACGCGTTTGCGCTTTCGGATGGACGCATGGCGCCTGTCGCCGAGGATATTCGCCCGCAGGAAACGCCCCTGATTCAGGCGTTTGAAGACGCAACCCAGACGCGCCCCGGACTTTCGCCGGAAGGTGACGCGCGCCAGCAAGACGCGGAGAATACGGCGCCAGCTGCCGACGACAAAACCGCTCCCAAGAGTGATGGGACGGATGCCAATCCGAGTGGAGCCGGATCGACATCTGCTGCCGATCAGCCCTCGGCAGAAATCATCCGCGATCTCTCCGCCCTGCCCGCGCCGGTGAAAGCCATGCGCGAAAGGCTGGTGGAAGCAGCCGCGTCCGGTGATATCGAACGGCTGCGCCCGCTGATCGAAGGCACGCCGAAACCGCCGCAGATCATGAATAATGAGAGCGACGATCCGATCGACACGCTCAAAAACTTTTCCGGCGATGCGGAAGGCCAGGAAATCCTCGCAATCATGCTCGATCTTCTGGCGACGGGAGCTGCAAGGGTCGATGCGGGAACGCCGGACGAAGCCTACGTCTGGCCCTATTTCATCGGCAAGCCGCTTTCCGAACTCACGGCGCCGGAACGGGTCGAGCTGCTGCGCATCGTCACCGCAGGCGACCTGATGGGTATGGAAGAGACCGGCAATTACAATTTCTATCGTCTGGGCATTTCGCCGGACGGACAATGGAAGTTCATGGCCGGCGGCGACTAAGGTCCTCGCTCTAGGCCTCGCATGCTCGCATCGTACGCTCTGAGAGCGGATAGACGCCTTAACGCAACACCATGAGCAGTTTCGGCCTGCCCCCGCGGATATTTGGACTTTCCGAACCCGTTCATTTTCGAATATGGAGGATGCGGCTCAAGTTTGGCTGCTTCCTTCTGGCGTTCTGTCGCCGAACCACATTCCAGAGATGCCGTAATGCTTTCCCGTTTCTTTGCCTATTACCGCCCCTACAAGGGATTGTTCATTCTCGATTTCAGCTGTGCGGTTCTTTCCGGCCTGCTGGAACTCGGTTTTCCCATGGCGGTCAAGCTGTTCGTCGACCGGTTGCTGGTGACACAGGAGTGGTTCTTGATCGTGATCGCATCGATCGCGCTTCTCATCTGCTATGCGATGAATACCGGCCTGATGGTGGTGGTTACCTATTGGGGCCACATGCTTGGCATCAATATCGAGACCGACATGCGCCGGGAAGCCTTCAACCACATGCAGAAGCTTTCCTTCCGCTATTACGACAACCACAAGACCGGGCATCTGGTCGGGCGGCTGACCAAGGATCTGGAAGAGATCGGCGAGGTTGCGCATCACGGGCCGGAAGACCTGTTCATCGCCATCATGACCTTCATCGGCGCATTGGCGCTGATGATCTCGGTCAACTGGAAGCTGGCGCTGATCACCGCGCTGGTGGTGCCGCTGACGGCCTGGGTGACCAGCCGCTACGGTGCGCGGATGAGCGCCAATTTCCGCCGGCTTTTCGACCGAGTGGGCGATTTCAACACCCGTATCGAGGAAAATGTCGGCGGCATGCGGGTGGTGCAGGCCTTTGCCAACGAGCCGCATGAACGGGCGCTGTTCGAGCGCGACAACCAGAATTATCGCCGCGTGAAGCTCGAAGCCTACAAGATCATGGCCGCCAGCACCTCGCTCAGCTACATGAGCATGCGCCTGACGCAGATGATCGTGATGATCTGCGGCGCCTGGTTCGTGCTGCAGGGCGAACTGACCGCCGGCGGCTTCATCGGCTTCCTGCTGCTCGTCACCGTGTTCTTCCGTCCGGTCGAGAAGATCAATTCGGTGATCGAGACCTATCCGAAGGGCATTGCCGGTTTTCGCCGTTTCACCGAGCTTGTCGATACCGAGCCGGATATCGCCGATGCGCCGGATGCGGTCGCGGTCGGTGCGCTCAAGGGCGCGATCGACTATAACGGCATTTCCTTCGGCTACAGCGCCGACAAGCCTATCCTGAAAAATGTCAGCCTGTCGATCCAGCCCGGCGAGACGATCGCCTTTGTCGGTCCTTCGGGTGCGGGCAAGACAACGATGTGCTCGCTTCTGCCGCGTTTCTACGATGTCACGAGCGGCTCGATCACGATCGACGGCATCGACATTCGCCAGATGACCAAGGCGTCGCTGCGCCAGCAGATCGGCATCGTGCAGCAGGACGTGTTCCTGTTCGGCGGCACGATGCGGGAAAACATCGCCTATGGCCGCCTCGGCGCCAGCGATACAGAAATCATGGATGCAGCGCGCCGAGCGCGTCTTGAAGATATGATCGCCGACCTGCCGGAGGGTCTGGACACCGTTGTCGGCGAACGTGGCGTCAAGCTTTCCGGCGGCCAGAAACAGCGCGTGGCGATCGCCCGCATGTTCCTCAAAAACCCGCCGATCCTGATCCTCGACGAGGCAACCTCGGCACTCGATACCGAGACGGAACGGGCGATCCAGCGGTCGCTGTCGGAGCTTGCCGTCGGGCGCACCACGCTGATCATCGCCCACAGGCTTGCCACCATACAGGGTGCTGACCGTATCGTCGTGATCGATGAAAGCGGCATTCTGGAACAGGGCACGCATCAGGAATTGATCGCGCGTCGCGGCGCCTATAACCGCCTGCATTCGGCCCAGCACGGCGGTTGACGGAAAAAGCCGTAACGATCGGCGTCATGTTCGCCACGGTTGAAGATGCGCAAGAAACTTGATAAAATAAGAATAGTTTTCTCGTGGTCATTTGCACGAGGGTGGAGCCGCGGGGTCGGAGCATGACGTTTCAGCCGAGAATGCGTAATCAGATCGAGGGTTTTTCGGTTCTGGGCGGATTGCGTCGGCGATACTGGAACGGAATTACCGCCGATCTGTGGGACGTGGAATGCGCCGCTTACGCCGGTGGCTATTACGTTGCGCGTGATCCGCGCCTGTTCATCCTTTTAGACCAGCGCGGCCAGGGCCGCCCGGCGCTGAAGCGCACTCCGCGGGAAACCGGGCTGATGCAGGATGCAAGCCTGAGCCCGATCTCCTACATCCCCGCCGAAATGGACCTGTGGATCGATATAAAGGACGTGCAATATGTCCGGCATCTCGACATCCATTTCGAAGCAGACACGATGAGCCGGCGGCTGGGCGACAATCTCGATCCGCGGCGGCTGAAGGATCCACAACTGGTGTTTGCCGATCAACGCGTCATGGCGCTTGCCGAACTGATCGCCGCCGAGATCGCCAATCCCGATCCGCTGCACGATCTTTACGGCGACGGGCTGGCGCTGGCGCTTCTGATCGACGTGCTGAAGCTCGCCAAGTCGGAGCCACGCAAGCGCGGTGCATTGGCGCCTTGGCAGTTGAAGCGGGCAAGCGAGTTCATCGAACAGCATTGCCTGCGCAATATAAGGCTGGAAGAACTGGCGGTGTTGACCGGCCTGTCACAGTCGCATTTCTCGCATTCCTTCAAGGCTTCGACCGGCATGGCGCCGCACGAATGGCAGATGAATGCGCGGCTTTCGCGCGCCAAGGACATGCTGAAATCCGGAGACCAGCCGCTGACGGAAATCGCTGCCGAGACGGGGTTTTCCGACCACGCGCATTTTTCCCGCGTGTTCCGCAAGCATATGGGGCTGGCGCCATCGCAGTGGAAAAAGTCACAGTCGGAATAAAACATCCGGGCAAACGCGCGAGGGGTGAGAACTTTGCCCAATATCGTTCAAGTCCCGCACATCAAAACAAGCGCCGACAAGAAATCTGAGTTAACCACTCACCTTATTATTTTACCGCAGGAAAAGCGGCGCGAGTGGGGCAAAAATGAAGAAAACCGTCAAGTCTTCCGCAATGAGAGCGGGTGTCGTAAAGGCCAGCCTTTGGGCGGGTGTGGCTGCCATCGGGCTTGCTGCCGCCTGGAGCGCACAGGCACAAGAGGCTGAGAGCCAGAACAGCACGACGCTTGCACCGATCGTGCTTCAGGGCGAAGGCGAACAGGGCGGCACCGGCCCGGTCAAGGGCTATGTCGCCAAGCAGACGACGACCGGTTCCAAGACGGATACGCCACTGAATGAGCTTCCGCAGGCTGTCTCAGTCGTCGGCCGCAGCGAGCTTGATGACCGCGCTGTCGTCAACAAGGTCGATGAGGCGCTTCGCTACACGCCAGGCGTCGTCGCACAGCCCTATGGTACAGACCCGGATACGGACTGGTTCTACGTGCGTGGCTTCGATGCCAGCCAGACGGGTCTCTACATGGACGGCCTTAACCTGTTCGGTTACGCCTTCGGCAATTTCCAGATCGACCCGTTCATGCTGGAGCGCGTCGAAGTGCTAAAGGGGCCTGCCTCGGTTCTCTACGGCGGCGCCAATGCCGGTGGCGTCATAAATCTGGTGCGCAAGCAGCCGACGGACACCCCCTATTATTACACCGAGATCGGCATCAACAGTAACGGCAATGCCTTCACCGGCTTCGACTTTTCCGACAAGCTGGGCGACAGCGGCATATACAGCTACCGCCTGACCGGCAAACTGGCCGGTGGTGAGGGCTATACGGACTATACCAACGACATCCGCGGCTTCATCATGCCGCAGCTGACCATTTCACCGGACGACGCTACCAAGCTCACCGTCTTTGCCTATGCTGCAGGTCTCAACCAGCGTCATACCGGCAACGGCTTCCTGCCTTACGAGGGCACGGTCGTCGACGGCCCGTTCGGTGGCAAGATCTCCCGTCGCTTCTTCCCCGGCGAGCCGGATATCGATAACGGCCATTACGACCAGCAGATGCTCGGCTACGAACTGGAACACGAGTTCGAAGGCGGCTGGAAGGCGACTTCGAATTTCCGTTACAGCCATCTCGATAAGTGGGAACATTTCGTCTACCCGTATCTCTATACGGCAACCGGCGATCTCAACCGCATCAATTTCTCGGGCGACACGAGCGTCAACAACGTGGCGTGGGACAATCGTATCGAGAACGACTTCGATATCGCCGGCGCAAACCACAAGATCATGGTCGGTGCCGACTACCGCTATTATAATATCAAGAACATCCAGAACTCGACCTTCGGCGCGAGCACGATCGACCCGACGGATCCTGTCTATGGCCTGCCGCAGACACCGGCCGGGCCTCTCTACAACCAGGATGCCACGATGCATCAGGTTGGCATCTATGCGCAGGACCAGATCCGCTTCGGCGGTGGCTGGCTGGTGACGCTGAACGGTCGCTTCGACTATATCGACAGCGATTTCAAGGATAAGCTGCCGGTTACAGCCTTCGACGCTGACGACAGTTACAAGGATACCGATCACGCCTGGAGCGGGCGGGCGGGCCTCGCCTACGAATTCGACAATGGCGTGACGCCTTATGTCAGCGCCGCAACCTTCTTCAATCCGCAGATCGGCATGGGTGCGTCCGGACCGCTCAAGCCGGAAGAAGGCCAGCAGTACGAAGCAGGCGTCAAGTACGACCCGACCTTCATGGATGCTTCGTTCACCGCCTCGGTCTTCCACATCAAGAAGCGCAACAACACGGTTTCCGTCGGTTTCGCTCCGTGGGTGGACCAGCTCGGCGAGGTGGAATCCAAGGGCGTGGAACTGGAAGGCAAGGTCAATATCGATGAGAACTGGAAGATCCTCGGCTCGCTTGCCTATACCGACATGGAAGTGACGAAGAACGATCCGAACCCGGCACTCATCGGCAAGTCGCCCTATATCGTTCCAGACTGGACGGCGTCGCTATGGGCCGACTACACGGTCACCACCGGCGCGCTTGAAGGCCTCAGTTTGGGCGCCGGCCTGCGTTATAAGGGTGAGTCCTGGGCCAACGACACCAACACTCTCAAGGTTCCTTCTTCCACCGTCGTCGACGCGGCGATCCGCTACAAGAAGGATGATTGGACCGCCTCGCTCAACGTCACCAACGTGTTCGACAAGGAATATGTCGAGGCTTGCGGCGGGATCGGCGCCTGCGGTTACGGCGATGCCCGCACGTTTACTGTCAAGCTCAGCAAGGTCTGGTAAACCCATTACCTGAAACGCTAAGTTGACAATTCCAGTGAAGTTAATCAGGAAGGCCCCGATGGGGCCTTTCTTTTTCTGTCTTCGCCAGGTTCTAACCCGCATAGAGGAATGATCGTGAACGCAGCCACATTTCCGTATCGGGAATTCATTCTCACCGGCACGGCCATTCCTGCCGATGCGGGCGAGATGCTGAGCGAGATCTGCGAGCATTTTATCGACCATGCCGAAGTATTTCGCGACGGCGATCATGTGACGCTGTCGAGCGAGATCGGCGAGGCCTATATTTCAAAGGTCAGCGAACAGCTCGATATCAGGCTTGCCTGCTCGACCGGGGACATGCTGTCGATGACGCGTGGCATCATTGCTGAACATCTCTTCATGTTTGCCGGCGATGATCCGCTGACGCTCGAATGGGCCGACCAGCCGAAGCCGGAAAAGCTTGCCAATCTGAGCGAAATCACCGTGGTCTCGGCCATCAACGTGACGCCAAGGATGCGACGGCTTACCGTCTCCTGCACGGATACGGCCCGTTTCGACACGACCGAAGGACTGCATGTGCGCCTCCTTATGCCGCCGAAAGGGCGTGAACCGATCTGGCCGGTGACGATGGCAGACGGGCGCATCGGCTGGCCGGAAGGCGCGGACGAGATCGCGGTGCGCTATTACACGATCCGTAGCGTCGACCTCGAGCGCCGCGAGATGGCGATCGATTTCGTCGTGCATGACGACTGTGGGCGGCGCATGCCGGGGGCCGAATTCGGCCTGACCGCACAGCCGGGCGACCGGGCAGCGCTGCTCGGCCCCGGTGCGGGCGGCATGCCGGAGGCGAAAGATCTGCTGCTTGCCGGCGACGAGACGGCCCTCCCCGCGATCGCGCGGATGATCGAACTCGCCACGCCTGACATGAAGGTCCATGCAATCCTCGAAGTGGCGAACAGGTTAGAGGAACAGGCGATTTCCTGCGCTGCCGGTGATTTTTCGATCGAATGGCTGCATCGTGATGGTGCGGAGCCGGGTACCGCCGGGTTGCTGGAACCGGCGCTTGCTGCAAGGCTTGAATCGCTCGGCCCGGAGACCTTCGTCTGGGCGGCCTGCGAAAAGACCGAGGCTCAGGCAATCCGCGCCCGATTAAAGCAAAACGGGCTCGACCGGACACGGATGACCTCGATCACCTATTGGCGTCGCGGTCACACCGACTGATGGTTTCGCATTCGGCTTGCTCCGCTCACCGCGAAGACTTATCTCCGTGGTGAGTAGAGGGATTCCCGTTCCATGACCAAAGCCTATCTTCCGACCCGCAGCCTGATCCGCATTTCCGGCAAAGATGCCCAGGATTTCCTGCATTCGCTGATCACCACCGATATCGAGGGACTGCCGGACAAGGAGGCGCGTCCCGGCGCTCTGCTGACGCCGCAGGGCAAGATCCTGTTCGATTTCATCATCTGGCGGGATGGTGAGGGGTTTATTGCCGAGACAGAGACTGTCCAGCGCGATGCGCTGATGAAGCGGCTGATGATGTACAAGCTGCGTGCGGCGGTCGATCTTGCCGCCCTGCCCGAAGATGGCGTGACCGTGTTCTGGGATGACGAGGCGGATCAGGGTGCGGTCGTGGATAGCGCATTCGCCAAGGCGGGGATCGCGCTTTCGCGAAAACCGGGCCAGCATGCCGATGATCGGATGGACGCTTATCAGGCGCTCAGGATAACGGCCGGCCTCGTGGTGTCCGGTGATGACTATGCGCTGCAGGATGCGTTCCCGCATGACATCCTGCTCGACAAGAATGGCGGACTTTCCTTCCGCAAGGGTTGTTATGTCGGCCAGGAAGTCGTCTCACGCATGCAGCATCGCGGCACGGCGCGCCGGCGCGTGGCGCATGTAACGGCTGAGGCAGCGCTTCCGGCAGCGGGCACCGAAATTACGGCGGGCGGCAAACCGGTCGGAACGCTCGGGTCGGTCTCAGACAGGAACGGGCTTGCCATCGTGCGGATCGACCGTGTGGGGGATGCGGTCGCCAATGGCGTGCCGCTTCTGGCTGGCGATGTGCCGGTGGTAATCGAACTGCCCTCATGGACCGGGCTTACCTTCCCTGCCGAGGCCGAAGGGGTCGAATCTTGAGTGCGACAACCGGTGCGACCTCTGGCGCGCGCGCCTGGCAGCGCATGCTTTCGGGTCGGCGGCTCGATCTGCTCGATCCCTCGCCGCTCGATGTCGAGATTGCCGATATCGCCCACGGGCTTGCCCGCGTTGCCCGCTGGAACGGCCAGACGCGCGGTGACCACGCGTTTTCCGTTGCCCAGCATTGCCTTGTGGTGGAAGAAATCTTTCGCCGCTGCAACGAGACCGCGTCTTTCGATGCACTGCAGATGACGCTTCTGCATGACGCACCTGAATATGTGATCGGCGACATGATCTCGCCGTTCAAATCGGTGGTCGGCGGTGGCTACAAGACGGTCGAGGCACGGCTGGAAGCGGCCGTGCATATCCGCTTCGGCCTGCCGCCGCATCCGACCAGGGAGTTGAAGGTGCTGATCAAGAAGGCCGATACGATCGCCGCCTATTTCGAGGCGACCGAGCTTGCCGGCTTTACCGCAGTAGAGGCGCGCAAATTCTTCGGCCAGCCGCGCGGCATTACCCGCGAGATGCTGCCGCTTCAGCCACTTTCGGCCGTCGAGGCGCAGGCCCTGTTCATCGCAAGGTTCGAGGCGATCGAGGCGGAACGGACGAAGGCGGTGACCAAGTGAGCACCATCGTCGTCTGCCCGCTTGCCAGCATTGCCGAAACGGCCGTTCGCCACGGCGCGAAGGAAATGGTGAGCCTGATCGCGGAAAAACAGGATTTTCACCGGCCGGGCGTGATCCGTGCCGAGCGGCACCTGAAGCTGGCGATGAACGATATCGGTTTTGCCGGCACCGGCGGGTTGATTGCGCCGAGCGAGGCGCATGTCGCCCAGCTGATCGAATTCGTCCACGGCTGGGACCAGTCGGCGCCGCTTGTCGTGCATTGCTGGATGGGCGTTTCCCGCTCTCCGGCAGCAGCTGTCATCGCCATTCTGGCGCTTCACCCGGAAGAAGACGATGCCGCACTGGCGCAGCGCCTGCGCAAGGTCGCACCCCATGCAACACCAAATACGCGGCTGATCGAAATCGGTGACCGAATGCTTCAGCGTGACGGCCGGCTGATTGCCGCGGTGAAAGCGATAGGGCGCGGTGCGGAGACAGACGGTCGCGCTTCATTTTCGATAGAGACACAGCAGAAAACCTCGCCAAATAGTTGAATAATATGATATCTTCTTGAAATTGAAGAAAACCTTCCGCGATTGCCTTGACCTCTTAGCCCTTTGCGCCAATTACGGGCGCTAAGGAAAAATGGAGTTATTTGCGGAATGGATCAGGCATCCGATTTTGTCGTCGCGACACGAACGGCGCTTGCCCAGCTGACGGCCCTGGCCGTTCAATATTCCTTCTCCGTCATCGGCGCGCTCATTCTGCTGGTGCTCGGCTGGCTGGTGGCGGGGCTGCTCAGCCGCTGGGTCTATAACGGTCTGTCGCGCATCAGCGGTATCGACGCGACGCTGTCGCAGTTCTTCTCCAATATCATACGTTATGCGGCGCTGATCCTCGTCGTCGTCATGGTGCTCGGCCAGTTCGGCGTGCAGACGGCATCGATCCTTGCTGCACTCGGCGCGATCGGCCTTGCCGTCGGTCTGGCGCTGCAGGGTACGCTGCAGAACATTGCCGCCGGCATCATGCTGCTGGTGCTGCGCCCCTTCCGTGTCGGCGAAACGATCGAGACGGGCGCCGTCACCGGTACCATCGTCGATGTCGGCCTGTTTGCGACCGAGTTGAAGACCGCCGAAGGCGTCTATCGGCTGGCGCCGAACTCCACTCTCTGGAACGTGCCGATCACCAATTACAGCCGGCTTGCCTCCCGCCGCCACGAGATCACCATTTCGATCGGCGCGGACGAGAATGTCGATGTGACCGAGAGCAAGCTCATCAAGCTCGCGGCAGCGGACAAGCGCGTGCTGAAATCCCCCGCACCGACTGCGTTCATTTCCGATTTCGACGCGGGCAGCGCCAAGATCACCCTGCGATACTGGATCGGCAGCAAGCAGTGGTGGGAAGTCAGCCGCGACATGACCAAGGCCGTCAAGCTCGCTTTCGGCAAGGAGCCGGAAACCGAAGCGCCTCAATCCTCCGAGGAGGTCACGGTCTAACAGGGATCCCTATCCATCGTGTCGCCTGGCAGAGTACCGGCACGAGCGGACCTCCGCTGCCCCTTTCAGGGCGCGGGCGAGCCGGAGCCGGGCGCAGACGATGGCAAGGATGTATCGGGTCCGGTTACGAGGACCGGACCCGATACCTTTTGGATCGATCCGATCCTGACGCAGCGGCGCGATGCCGGTGATTTCCGCAACATACCGGTTTCCGACTATTCCTGGGCGTCGTCATGGCCTGTGGAAGGCCAACTCTGCCCCTTTTTTCGCGCGGTCCTTCCTCTACATTGACTTCGCCTGACGCTGCGACACTCTTGCCCGATACAGGGCTCGCACCGGCATAGGGGGAGTAAACGTGTTCCTGATCGATATCCTGCTGGTCATCCTTGTGTTCTTTCTGGTGTCGCAGAACCGGAAAGTGTCTGCCCGTGTGGACGGGGTGGAAAAGGAACTCGCTGCACTCAAGCAGATGATCGCCGAGGGTGGCTTCGACCCGGCAGTTGCGCCGCGACCGCTGCGCGAAGAGGCTGCCGACGCGGTTCTGGAGGAGATGCGGGCTGAAGAGCCGGACGCTGCGCAGGCCGCCCATGCGGATCAGGACGCCCCGGAGCCGATCGCCGCCGAGACCCAGGCCGAAGAGGCGATATCGGAGCCAACTCGCCCGGTGCGGGAAAAGCCGTCACGGGAAAATCTCGAAAGCTATCTTGGTGCCCGCTGGCCTGTCTGGGTCGGCGGCGTGGCGCTGGCATTCGGCGGCATCTTTCTCGTGCGTTATTCGATCGAGGCCGGCCTGCTTGGCCCCGCGGCACGGCTGACGCTGGCATCGATGTTCGGCCTGCTGCTAATGGCCGGTGGCGAGATCGTGCGGCGGAAGGCACTGCCGAAGATTTCCGAAATCTATGCCAATGCGATGATCCCCGGCGCGCTGACGGCAGCCGGTGCGGTGACGCTGCTGGGAACAGTGTTTGCGGCCTATGCCTTTTACGAGTTCATCGGCTCCGGTACGGCCTTCGTGCTGCTGGCGCTGGTCTCGTTTGCGGTGATTGCGCTGTCGCTGCTGCACGGTCAGGCGCTTGCGGGTCTCGGCCTGCTCGGTTCGCTCGTCACGCCGCTTCTGGTAACGACGGACGCGCCGAACGCCAATGCGCTGTTCCTCTTCCTCGGCATCACCTGGCTTGCGGTCGATGCCGCCTCGCGCATTCGCCGCTGGACTGTCGTGCCGATGCTCGCCAATATCGGCACCGGGCTTTGGGTGCTGGTCTATGCCGCAATCGGCACGGGTTTCGATCCGCTGCCGCCCACGCTTACCATGCTGGTGATGATTGCCGGCACGATCTTCCTCTGGCCAGGCCAGCAGTATTCCGCAGCCGCCGGCACCGGCTGGGCTTCGCTGCTGAAACGGCCGCCGCTGAAGATCACCCTGTCGCTATCGATCATGATCGTGCTTTGTGCGCTCGCCACCGTTGCCAGCGGCACCAGCACGGGGATCGACCCGCAATTCGCATTCCTGGCAGTCATCGTGACGCTTGCGGCACTGGGTGCGGCTCGCGCCTATGCATTCTGGCCGGCCATTATGTCGGCCGCAGGTGCGGTTCTCGGCACGCTTATCACCGCCCTTTCATTGCTCGATTATATCGCACCGGAAGGTCTGGACGGCACGCCGATCCCGCTTCCGCTTTCCGGTAACGAGATTGCGGTCAGCCTGCTGCTCGGCGCCATCTTTACGCTTTTGGGTGTCGCCGCCCTGAGGCGCTTCCGCAACGAGAAAAGGGAATATTCGATCGTCTGGGCCTTGCTGATGGGAGCGATGCCGGTGACGCTCGGCTTCATCTCCTTCCTCAACTTCGGCAATTTCTTCCGCGACTGGACGCACGGGCTTTATGGGGTGGTGATCGGTGCGGCGCTCATCGCCGCCGCCGAATGGCTGTTTCGAAGGAGCGAGGACGACGGAAACGACTGGCCGGCCAATCTTGCGGTTGCCGGTTCCTTCGCGGGCCTGACGCTGGCGCTGCATGCGCTGACCAACGGCATTGTCACCACCGTTCTCGTATCGCTTCTCGGCTTTGCCTATCTCATTGCCATGCGGGTCCGCACCTGGCCGGCACTGCCCTGGATGATGGCGGCGGCAATCGTGATCGTCTTCGGACGCGTCGCCTGGGAGCCGACGCTGATCGGCGCCAACAGCCTCGGCACGACACCGTTCTTCAACGCGCTTCTCATCGGCTACGGCATCCCTACCCTGCTTGCGATCATCTCCGCCTGGCTGCTGCGCGACTCTCCGGATTTCCGCGTGCGCAACATCATGCAGGCGCTCGCGTCGCTCTCGGCGCTGATCACGATTGCGGTTCTCGTGCATCACGCGATGAATGGCGGAAAGCTTTCCGGCGATGCGCCGACGCTTGGCGAACAGTCGATCTATACGCTGATCACCATCGGCTTCTCGGGCATATTGATGACGCTCGACCTGAAATCGCCCTCGCCGGTCTTCCGCTTCGGCTCGATGATCGCCGGCGTAGTGGCGACGGCGAATGTGCTTTCGCTGCATGTGTTTGCGCTCAACCCGTTCTTCTCGGGCGAGGACACCGGGCCGTGGCCCTTCGTCAACCTGCTGCTGCTCGGTTATCTCCTACCGGCTCTGGCTTACGCGTTCGTAGCCTATCTCGCCCGCGGGCGGCGGCCGGCGCCTTATGTGGCAATGCTCGCGGTTTCGGGTGCGGTGCTCGGTTTCCTCTGGGCGACGCTTTCGGTGCGGCGCTTCTGGCAGGGAACCAATATCGCCGACTGGAAGGGGTTCATTCCCGGTGAGACCTATACCTATTCGGTCGTCTGGCTGATCATCGGCGTCGGGCTGCTGGCGCTCGGCTCGAAGCTTGACGCCAAGAGCATAAGGCTTGCCTCTGCCGGACTGGTGCTGATCGCGGTGTTGAAAGTGTTCCTGATCGACATGTCGAACCTCGAAGGCATCTTGAGGGCGCTCTCCTTCATCGGACTTGGTGCGGTACTGATCGGGATCGGGCTTTTCTACCAGCGGATATTGGTGAAGAAGAGTGTCGAACCCGATTCCAAGGAAAGCACTGCATGACACTCACCCTCGCCGCCGCGTTTGCCCCTTACGAAGAACTGGCGCGGCAGCTCATTCCGCACGCGACCGACAGCGACGACGGAAGCCACGACATCGCGCATATCCTGCGGGTGTTCAGGAATGCGATGCGGATCCATGCGAAGGAAGGCGGCAATGGCGAGGTTCTGACTGCTGCCGTGCTGTTGCATGATTGCGTGGCGGTGGAAAAGAACTCGCCGCTGAGAGCGCAGGCCTCGCGGCTGGCGGCAGACAAGGCCAGCGGCATCTTGACCGGCATGGGCTGGGAGAAGACGGCGTTCGAGGCGGTCGCGCATGCGATCACGACGCACAGCTTTTCCGCCAATATTCCGCCCGAAACGCTGGAGGCAAAAATCCTGCAGGATGCGGACCGGCTGGATGCAATCGGCATGGTGGGCGCGGCGCGTTGCTTCTACATTGCCGGACGGATGGGATCAGGCCTTTATGACCCCGCAGATCCGCTTGCCAAAGAGCGTGCGCTGGACGACAAGAGTTTTGCCATCGACCATTTCGAGGTCAAGCTGTTCAAGCTCGCCGACGGGTTTCAGACCGAGGCCGGGCGGGCGCTGGCCGGTGAGCGGCACGAGCGGCTGAAACAGATAAGGGATATGTTCCTGGACGAAATTCAGGGCTGAGATCCGGAAACAGTATTTGAGGACGATATGATGAAGGTCGCGGAGCTGAATTTCTACCCATTGAAGAGCGCCCGCGGCATCTCGCTTAATGAAGCGGTGATCACCGCCGCCGGTATTCCCGGTGACCGGCAGATGATGGTGGTCGATCCGTCCGGACAGTTCATCACCCAGCGGGAATTGCAGGAACTGGCGCAGGTGATGGTCGAGCCACGCGATGTCGGCTACCGTTTTGCGGTCGATGGCAAGGGCGAAATCCTGCTTGCGGTTCCGCCCGCCGACCGGCGCATGGACGTCGTCGTCTGGAAATCTCCCGTCAGCGCCGCAGTCGCGGATGACGGGGCCAATGCGATCCTTTCCACCTGGCTCGGCCGCGAGGTGAAGCTCGTATTTTTCGACAAGAAGGCCGAGCGCATCGCAAGCGCCGAATGGGCGGGGCCGGATACGCCGGTCACCTTTGCCGACGGTTATCAGGTGCTGGTGACCACGACGGGTTCGCTTGCCGCGCTCAACGCCGACATGGCGAAAAACGGTGAAGGCGCGGTGGGCATGGACCGGTTCCGGCCGAATATCGTGCTCGACCATGACGAGGCCTGGGCCGAAGACAACTGGGAAGGCATCGAGATTTCCGGCGTCCGGTTCGATTTCGTCAAACCCTGCGCCCGCTGCATCATGACCACGCAGGACCAGCAGACCGGTTCGCGCGAGGGGCCGAGCCCGATCCCGGCGATGGGCCGTATCCGCATGTCGGGCGACCGGCGCGTACCCGGCCCGCTATTCGGCTGGAATGCCGTGCCGCGCGGCGAAGGCACGATCAGGCGCGGTGACGCAGCAACGATTACCGGCACACGCGATGCCTGGGCGATCAAGCGGCGCGCCTGACGCCGCATAGGGCGAAATTCCACGACAAGAGCGTACCGCGGACGGCAATAGGCGTCTTGACGCATGGCAGCCATGCGCAATGATATGTTGCCGGCATGGCGTGCTGACGGCCAAAAACGGCTGCATTCTCAAACATCAAGATTCGGGCCTTGCGTTGTCATCGTGCTTCCTGGGCGCTTTCTGACCGGAAAACGCTCAAGAGCATTTATTTCATGACACCACGCACCCAAGGCCTGTTTTTCGCACTGACCGCGGTTTCGATCTTCGCGGTTCAGGACGGTATTTCCAAACATCTCGGCCAGGCCTATCCGCCGGTCTTCGTGGCGATGATCCGCTACTGGTTCTTCGCCGCCTTCGTGCTGGCGCTCGCGACCCGCAACCAGGGTGGCATCAAGCAAACAGCCAAGAGCAGCAGGCTGGTTCTGCAGATCATCCGAGGTGCGCTTCTGGTCTTCCAGATCGTCGTGTCGATCTATTCCTTCGCCAATGTCGGTCTTGCCCAGACGCACACGATCTTTGCGGCCGCACCGCTGGTGGTCGCCTGCCTTTCGGTGCCGTTGCTCGGCGAGACCGTCGGATGGCGGCGCTGGGCTGCCATCGGCGTCGGCTTCATCGGCATTCTTTTGATCATCGATCCGCTGCATGCAAGCTTCAGCGCCAGCATCATCGTGCCTATCACCTGTACCCTGATGTTTGCGCTCTATTCGGTTCTGACGCGTATGGTCAGCAGGACCGATACGTCGCAAACCAGCTTCTTCTATACCGGCATTGCGGGAGCCGTGGCGATCACGTTGATCGGGCCGTTCTATTGGACGACGATCACACCCGACTACTGGTTCTGGATGCTAGCGCTCTGTGTTACCGGCATGACCGGACACTATCTGCTGATCCGCGCCTTCGACGTGCTGGATGCCGTCGTGGTACAGCCGATCTTTTACTGGCAGACCGTGCTCGTCTGCCTGATCGGCACGTTCATTTTCGGCGAGGTGATGAGCTGGAACATGATCGGCGGCTGCGTGATCGTCATCGGCGCCGGCCTGTTCACGATCCTGCGCGAAGCACAGCTCGGCAAGCGCCGTCCGCCCGTCCAGCCACCGGGGTCGCTGTAAAAAGGGTCAACCGGTCGAGCGGCGGTTTCAGTTGAACAGGCTGAGGATGTTTTGCGGCTGCGAGTTGGCGATCTGCAGGCTTTGCAGCGCGAGCTGCTTCTGCGTCTGAAACGCCTGCAGACGCATTGAAGCTTCTTCCATGTCTGTGTCGACAAGACGGCTCACACCGCTCTCGACCTCGTCCATCATTTTTTGTGAGAACGCCGCCTGCATCTCGATGCGTTGCTGAACCGACCCCAGCAGGGCGCCGCTATCGATCGACTGGCTGAGCATGTATTCGACGCCTTCCAGATATTCGTCGATGGTGAAATCGTCGGTTGTGACGTCGATTTCGGAAAGATCGAAGCGCAGCGTAAAGGGCGGATCCGGCCGGAACGAGCTGATGTAGAAATCCACCGCCTTGTTGCCGTAACCCGGATAGATCGCCTGATCCGCCCGGAATGTCAGGCGGTTGCCGGAAACGGATACGGCAAGGCCTTCGAAGCCTGGAACGATATAGTCGACAATTGCCTTGAGATCGGCACCACTGGTGATCCGGCCGTCGGTTGTTCCAAGTGCTGTGTCAACGGCGGTCCGATCGATCACGAAAGTCTGGAGCGGCGCGTTATCGATACTCAGGTCAAATGAGATCGTCGCGTCCAGCATCACCTTGAAGCTCCAGAGAAGATTCATCGAAGAGCTGGTGATCATGTTGTCATGGTCGATCCGGGGCATCGAATCGAGACCAAGCGTGCGCTCTGCCACCGTTGGCCCGAATGTGCTGGTTATGCCGCTGATATAGATGCTGGATCCAACATTCGGAGACGTTTCCAGCGTGCGGATCTCGTAATTGTATGCATCCGTGGGCGAAGTCGCCTGCGTGCCGTAGACGTCTGCGTAAGCGTTGGCGCCGACATTGGTGAAAGCCTGCTGAATGACCGTGCGCAATTGAAAGACATTGTCTATCTCGCCGTCATTCGTTCCAAGTGCCGCATCGATAACGCCCTTGTCGATCGTGATATGGAAAGGCATGCCGGCAGATTCCGGGCTGTTGTCGATGAGCAGATCGAACTGCACGGAATCGCTGCCGCTGAAGGTGATCGGTCCGTCGAAATAATGGTCTTCATGCCCTTCGTGATAGAAGCTGCTGGTGGTCATTCCACCGAGCGGCATGTAATAATCGAGATCGTCCTTCTGCAGGATGCCGCCGCCGAAATCGTTCAGCATGCTGGTTTTTCTCAGATCAACCTTGCTTGTGTTGATCGTCGTCGCGCCATCCGCATTGCGGGTGAACGAATCCACGACGACATCGTCCAGCTCGTTGATATTGTTGATGTGATCGCCGCTGTAGGTCTGCAGATAATTAATGCCGCTGAAGCTGGAGGACCTGACGATGCTGTCGGCCTGCTTGCTCAGCTGCGAGATCTGGTTCTGAATCTGAGCCTTGTCGACACTGTCTTCCCTGGCGGTGACGAGTGTCGCCTTCACATCGGTCAGCACATCGATTATCGCGCCGGTGCCAGCATAAGCGGTATCCACCTTCGCTGCACCGACACCAAGCGCATCGCTTGCCGCAGAAATCGATTTGTTGTCCGATCGCATGGTGGTCGAAATCGACCAATAGGCGACGTTGTCGGAAGCCACCTTCACCCGGAGACCGGAGGAAACCTGTTCCTGGGTGTCATTCAATCCGGAAGAGACTGCCCGCAGCGTCTGAAGCGCCGACATGGCAGAAATGTTCGCTAAAATACTTGTCATGACGTACCGGATAAATCGATTGAATTATGGCGTCGTCATGAGCCGGATCGCAGAAATCGCGATACTTGAACTTTGTCAGTTATGGTTAACAAAAAATTGCCAATTGGCAAGCCTCAAGCCTTCGTACGTAACCGTACAAACCGACTCGGCGCGTGTCCGAGCGTTCAATTCGAGCCTGGCGCCATCAATTGCGCTGATGGATGACGTTCGCAAAACTCGTTTCACCAACGCGTGATGACAGTATATGAACATCTTCCCATTATGGAGGACACCCATGTCTCAAGCTGCGCCCGTTTCCGCTCGAGCGACGATGCCCTGGCTTATCATCTGCGCTGGCGCGCTCGTTGCGCTTCTGACATTCGGGCCACGTTCGGCCATGGGTTTCTTCCAGCTGCCGATGCTTGCCGATACAGGCTGGGACCGCACGACCTTCGGGCTTGCCATGGCGATCCAGAATCTTGCCTGGGGTCTGGGCCAGCCCGTCTTCGGGGCGATCGCGGACAAATGGGGCACTGCCCGTGTCCTGACCTTCTCGGGTCTGCTTTACGCGGCGGGTCTGGCGCTGATGTCGACAGCGCATTCTGAGAGCATTCTCTACCTCTCAGGCGGGGTAATGGTCGGGCTTGCGGTAGGTGCCGGCTCGTTCGGCACGATCCTCTCGGCTTTCGCCCGCAACGTGACGCCCGAACAGCGCTCGTTCGCCTTCGGTATCGGAACTGCTGCGGGGTCGGCAGGCATGTTTCTCTTTGCACCGCTGAGCCAGGCCCTCATCTCCACTTACGGATGGTCGGACAGTCTTGTCATCATGGCGGTGATGATGCTGGCAATCCCGCTGCTCGCCATTCCGCTGCGCGGCAATTCAAGCTCGGGGACACAGTCGCAAGCCGCGTTCAAGCAGACTGCCGGCGAAGCGCTGAGGGAGGCGTTCGGCCACAAGGGATATCTGCTCCTGACCAGCGGCTTTTTCGTCTGCGGCTTTCAGGTGGCCTTCATCACGGCACACTTCCCGGCTTACTTGCGCGATATCGGCATCGATGCCCGTTATGCGGTGATCGCCATGGCGCTGATCGGCTTCTTCAACGTCATCGGCTCGCTGTCGGCAGGCGTAATCGGCCAGCGATATTCAAAGCCCTATTTCCTCGCCTACATCTATCTTGCGCGCTCGGTGGCGGTGACAGCCTTCCTGCTTCTGCCGCAGACGCCGCTTTCGGTGATCATCTTCGCCATCGTCATGGGGCTGTTGTGGCTTTCCACCGTGCCGCCGACGAACGGGCTTGTCGCGATCATGTTCGGCACACGGCATCTCGGCCTGCTGGGCGGGATCGTGTTCCTGTCGCATCAGGTCGGC
The DNA here is from genome assembly GCF_040675795.1 of Neorhizobium sp. LMR1-1-1.1. Taxonomy (NCBI): domain Bacteria; kingdom Pseudomonadati; phylum Pseudomonadota; class Alphaproteobacteria; order Hyphomicrobiales; family Rhizobiaceae; genus Neorhizobium; species Neorhizobium sp. LMR1-1-1.1. The sequence goes on along the minus strand of NZ_JBEGHE010000047.1, from coordinate 67,920 downwards.
TCGTTTCTCGGCGTCTGGATGGGAGGCACTCTTTATGACCAGCTCGGCTCCTACGATACCGTCTGGTGGTTCGGCGTGGCGCTCGGCATCTTTGCCGCAATCGTTCACTGGCCGATCCAGGAAAAGTCTGTAGACCGGCCGGCAGCAATCCAGCCGGCGGAATAAGGGTTCAGCCGGCCTGACGATCCACAGGGCGCGCAGAGAGCGCCTTCAAGGCTGCCTGAACGAACCCTTCACGGGCGTCGTTCGCGGTGATACCGCGCGGCTCGTAGACATGACGGTGAAGGAAGAACTGGGTCAGCCGGAACGCTGCCAGCATGCTGTCGCGGTCGGCTGCAGGTTTTGGCCCCTCCCCGAGAAATGCCGGCAGGGCCAGCATACGGTCGGCATAGGGTGCACCGGCCTCGCCGCATACCGCCCGGCCGCTTTTTGGCGAGACATATTTGAGGTTCTGCCGCACACCAGTCGCCGCGCATTCGGTAAGATCGAGGCCGTAACCGAGGTCGTTCAGCACTGCCAGTTCAAACCGGACGAAAAGCTCGCCCGCATCGGCGGGGTCATCCATCGTGTCGAGAATGATATCTAGCGCATCGAAAAGATGCGGGTGCGGATCGCGCTCAGGCAAAAGGCGTAGCAGCGCCCCCATGGCTTGCACGCCGTAAACGGCGGTGGCCGTTTCCATCAGCTTTGCGGCCCTAAGCCTCACAGGTTCGAGCTTCAGTTCACCCAGATGCTCATCGAGCCTTGCGCGCCAGACCGCCTCGACCCGGTTCCCCGGCTGCAGGACCGGCTGCATGGAGCGAGAGCGACCAGAGCGGACAAGGCCCAGATGGCGACCGCGCTCACGCGTCATCAACTCGGCGATGACGCTGGTCTCGCCATGCCGCTTGACGCCAATAATGATCGCCTCGTCCTGCCACTGCATCGATACTTGAAGACCTTTCCGAACCGATTCAATTCTACCGCATAAGTCGTTCAGATTGAATCTGTTTCGCGATGTGCAACAGATCTCGAAAAACTGCGATCGGGTGTCATCTCCAGTGGAACAAATTGACTGTCAGCGGAATTCTCTCGCCAAACAAGAACCGGTTCAGGGAGTTCCCATGAGACATATCGTTTTCGCTGCCACCTTGGCATCTGCGGCCCTTGCCGGTTTCCTGCCGGCACAGCCGGCTGCGGCGCAATCACCGCAGCTGGAGCAGGCGTGCGTGGCGGTGGCAAAGAATTTCCTGCTGGTACCATCGCTCAAGACCGGGATCGTGCAGTCCTTCCCCGAACTCGATCCGCCCGGCGCGCGCCTGACCTATTCCACCCGCGAGGATGCCAAGCCGACAGACTATAACAATGAGATCGAGTGCCAGTTCGACAAGGCGACACCGCCCTTCGGGCTGGTGCGCTTCTGCATCTCCAAAACCTGCTATGGCCCGGGCGAGCAGGAACCCGACAACCGCCGCCGCTTCGAGGAAGTCAAGGCGCTGATGGCGCGGCAAAAATAACGGCAAGCGCCGGCGGCACACCATCGCTTGCCGCCGGATCTTCTTTTTGGGGTCCATTAATTCTCGGCCCGTCGGCCAAGCGCTCCCAGCGCCGAAGTCAAATAGCGTTCAGCCAAGGCATGGCGGCGGCGCTTGGCAAGCTTCAGCGCCTCCATGCAATGCGAAGCCAGCCGATCCGCGTCGTTAGATTTCACACCGTTTTCCTCGGCGGTCACCAAACCGGTATAGATCGACGGCATGCCTTCGCCGTTGCGCAGGCAGCGCCCCTGCCCCGTCACGACAATGCTCTTGCCGCTCGGATGACTGATCTTGTAGGTCTGATGACACGGCTTGCCGGAGACGATGGTCTCGTGCAGCGCCTTGGCCACCCGGGGCATGTCGTCTTCCGCGACATGCTTGATGACCTGCTCGATCGGAGCTCCGATCTCTAGCTCGTGAGGCGGAATACCGTAGATATGGGCGAAAACACTGTCGGCGAAGACTTTGTTTTCGCTCAAATCCCAGCTGAAGAACCCGACAGCGTCCTTCAAATCCACGCCTTTGTCTCGTCCCATATATTTGCTGGTGGCCATGCGGTTCGCAATCCTTGTGGCGCTTTTTTCCATCCCTATCAGCCAACAGCCTGAATCAGACCAGTGACAAATCAGATCAAAGTTCCACAGTTGCGTCGTGTCAAGTTCACCGCGTATAGTTGTGCGTATATATAGGATATATCACGTTTGACTGTGGACTATTTCCATGCAGATCGGGCGGACCTGAAGGAAATCAAGAGCACGGGAAACGAGAAAAATCGTTGATCGATCAACCTTTTGGGAATTCCAGGCCCATTTCGCGGAAGCGTTCCGGGTCATCGCCCCAGTTCTCACGAACCTTGACGAACAGGAAGAGATGCACCGGCTGCTCGAGAATTTCGGACAGTTCCTTGCGTGATGCCGTCGATATTGCCTTGATAGCCTCGCCATTCTTGCCGAGCGCGATCTTCTTCTGGCTCTCGCGCTCCACATAGATGACCTGCTCGATGCGAACCGAGCCATCCTTGCGCTCTTCCCACTTTTCCGTCTCGACGTGAGAGGCATAGGGCAGTTCCTGATGGAGGCGCAGGAACAGCTTTTCGCGGGTGATCTCGGCTGCGAGCTGGCGCATGGGCAGATCGGAGATCTGGTCTTCAGGATAATACCATGGGCCTTCCGGCAGGGTCGTTGCGAAGTAATTCATCAGATCGTCACAACCGGAACCGGTCGTCGCAGAGATCATGAAGGTGCGCTCGAAGTCGGCCTTTTCATTGGCTGCGGCGGCAAGCGCCAGCAGATCCTCGCGCTTGACCTGATCGATCTTGTTCAAAAGCAGGATCTTTGGCTGACGAACGTCCTTCAGGCCTTCGAGGATCGTTTCGGCATCGCCGCGAATGCCACGCTCGCTGTCGATCAGAAGCGCGATCAGGTCGGCATCCTTGGCGCCGCCCCAGGCGGTCGTGACCATGGCGCGGTCGAGCCTGCGGCGCGGCTTGAAGATACCGGGCGTATCCATGAAAACGATCTGGGCATTGTCGTGAATGGCGATACCGCGCACGATGGCGCGGGTCGTCTGCACCTTGTGGCTGACGATCGAGACCTTGGCGCCGACGAGCCGGTTGACCAGCGTCGACTTGCCGGCATTGGTGGCGCCGATCAGCGCGACGAAGCCGGAATGGGTCGGGCCGCCGGCAGCTTCATTTTCTTCGCCGGCAATGTTGTGGTCTTCAGTCATATCGATCCAATCAATCCTGGCTCTTCGGCCAGATGCCCTCGCGCTCGAGGAGCTTCGTTGCGGCAACCTGCTCGGCTGCCCGTTTCGACCGGTCGGTGCCGGTTTCGGGCGCAACGCCCTTTATTTCTACCGTTACCGTGAAGCGCGGATCATGATCCGGTCCCGAACGGTCGTCCACCCTGTAGGACGGGGTGGTATTAAATTTCGCATGCGCCCATTCCTGCAGCTCTGTCTTGGCATCGCGCCGCGCAGCATCGGGCTTGCTGGCACGATCCTGCCAGTAACGCAGGATAAAAGCACGGGCAACTTCCAGACCACCATCAAGATAGAGCGCAGCGATGAGGCTTTCCACCACATCGGCGCGAACATTGAGCATACGCTTGCCGGTCAGCTTCTTGACGTCGGCGCCGGTACGGATGAAGCGGTGCAGTTCCAGCTCATCGGCGACGGTGGCACAGCTTTCGGCGCTGACCAGCTGGTTGAGGCGCACCGACAACTCTCCCTCTTCCGCCGAGCGGAAGGTGGTGAAGAGGAGTTCGGCGACGCACAGGCCAAGCACGCGGTCGCCGAGAAACTCAAGCCGTTCGTAATTGGCATTCTTGGCGGTGCCGGTGCTGGCATGGGTCAGCGCCCGGTCAAGCCATTGCTTGTCGGCGAAGACATGACCGATTACCGTTTCCAGCTGGCCTCGCTCTTCCGCCGACAATGGTTTCATCTTCATCAGTTGACGCCCTTGAACAGACGATCCCAACGCATGTTGGACGGCCACTTCCAGATTTCGCGGAACGAGGTGTCGTTGCCGAGCGAGAAGAAGATCACGCTGGCGCGACCGACCAGGTTTTCAGCCGGAACGAAACCGACGTCGAAACGGCTGTCGAGCGAGTTGTCGCGGTTATCGCCCATGAAGAAATAATGGCCTTCGGGAACGATGAACTCAGGCGTGTTGTCGCCACGGGAGTTTTGGTACATATCGAGCGTATCGTAGGTCTTGCCCGTATCGAGCGTTTCGCGGAAGATCGGCACATTGGTGCCCGGATCCTGCCGGTAATCCGAGGTGAAGCTACCGTCGGCCTGCTTCGGCACCGGCTGGCCGTTGATATAGAGAATGCCTTCGCGCATCTGAACCCTGTCGCCCGGCAAGCCGATCAGACGCTTGATGTAGTCGATATCCGGCTGCTGCGGCAGGCGGAAGACGATGACGTCACCACGCTTGGGCTCGCTGAATTCGAGGATACGGCCATCGAACAGGTCCGGCGAGAAGGGCAGCGAATATTTCGAATAGCCATAAGCGAACTTGTTGACGAAGATGTAGTCGCCGACGAGCAGAGTCGGCATCATCGAGCCGGACGGGATGGTGAAGGGCTGGAACAGAACCGTACGGATGACCATGGCAAGCAGCAGGGCCTGAATGATGACCTTGATGTTTTCCCAGATGGCATTCGGTTGCTTCGTCTCGGCTTTATCGGACACGTCAAAATTCTTTCTATCTCGGGGCGAGTGGCTGAACTGTCTAAACGCTTAGCCAAGCCGCGGCAATGGTGGTGAGATTACTAAACCTTCATGCATTGTCGGAAGCATGCATTTCCGCGCCGGCATCAGGCGGATATCGGTTTCGCCTCGATGATCACGAAAGCCTGGGCGTAAGGATATTCATCGGTGATGGTGATGTGGATGACGGGCTCATAGCCAGCAGGGATCAGTTCGGCCAGTCGGTCGCCGGCACCGCCGGTGAGGACCATTGTCGGCTTTCCGCCGGGCAGGTTGACGACACCCATGTCTTTCCAGAACACGCCATTGGCAAGACCGGTGCCCAACGCCTTGGAACAGGCTTCCTTGGCGGCAAAACGCTTGGCGTAGGATTCGGCCCGGTTCTTGCGGCGCTCCGATTTTGCCCGCTCGATCTCTGTAAAACAGCGGTGGGTAAAGCGTTCGCCGAACCGCTCTATAGATTTTTCCACGCGCCTTATGTCTATGAGGTCGCTCCCCATGCCGATAATCATCAAGCTGATCCTGTACCTAAATTGCCGATCCGGTTTCGGCTGACTTGAGGTGTCTTGCCCTCTCCGTCAAGCGGCCGAGGCGACGATCGCGAAAACCGCGCACGGCAAGATAGGTCACGGCATAGAAGAAAAGCGCACAGAGCAGGCCCAGAGGCAGCGAGCCGACAAGCATCGGCTCAAGCACCGGTCCCCAGAGCTGCGAGACGTCAAGATGGGCGAACAGGGCTTCAAGATCGATATGGCGCGAGGTCGGCTCGGCGCCGAGCATGAACTGACCCACTTCCCAGGTCAGCGGCCAGATGATCGGACAGGTCAGGGGATTTGCGAATGTCGTGCCGATTGCGGCAGCGATCATGCTGCCGCCAAGAAGCCAGGCGATCGGGATGGCGAACAGGACGTGAAACCCCAGAAAAGGAGTCCATGCGCTCAGCACGCCGACCGCCACGCCAGCGGCGACGGCATGGGGAGAACCACCGATGCGCATGACCTTGAGGCGATAATAACCGAGCGTACGGCGAAACCCTCTTTTCGGAACGAACATCCCGAAAAGCCTCTGACTGAGTGAAAGAGGAGTACGACGGCGAAAGGGCATTCCAGTTAACCTGTCCAATCGATCCGGACAGGGCCGGCCGTTCTGGCTATATATGATCAAGCGATATTATAGCGGAAACCGAAAATCGTGGCGAATTTGGGGATAAAGATCCGCGCCAAGCTTCAACCAGCGCCAGGAAATCCCGAAGGGTCGCCATAAGGCTTTCACCCTATCCAGCATCTCGTGCCCCGGCTCGCTGGCCAAAGGCACGACGGCGGTCAAGATTTAGAACTGCGACTTGCGGAACATACCGCGGTCGACCTGGCGCATACGGTATTCGAGATCGATCCGATCACGCGATTCATTGAGATAGGCCATTTCGCGATCCTGGGCCGAGGGAACGCGCAGGGCGCGTGCAAACTTGCGTACTGTGTCAAACATCGTCTTATCTTTCGTTCAGTTACTTTGCTGATGCTAAAATACGACTTCCTCGGCTCTTTTACCAACGCCTGGGAAGCGGTGCAGGCTTGCTCCCAATGCATGGCAAGCGCTTTGACGGCCGTCAAATTGACCAAATAACTGGCGACAACGAGCGCGACACGGCAAAAATGTTCAAAAAACAACCGCAGGAGCCGGCAAGCCCCCGCGGTTGGACATATCGTCGCAGCCGGAGGAGCAAATGCCCCTCAGCTCATCTCAGGTCTGACACTCAGAACTCTTCCCAACTGTCGTTCTTGAGTGCCGTGTTGCCGGAGAAGGCACTGGCCAGCTTGCGGCCCAAAGCGCGCGCCGGCGAAGCGGCGGGCGCTTCATCCACCTGCGCAGAGCGCACAGGTTTGGTCGGCAACCTTGCCGAACGTTCTGACGAGGCTCCGGAAAGCCTGAACTGGCCAAGCAAGGTATTGAGCGATGCAACGTCGCGGGCAAGGCCGTGGCTTGCCGCCGTCTGCTCCTCGACCATTGCCGCGTTCTGTTGCGTATCCTGGTCCATCGTGTTGACCGCAGAATTGATCTGCTGGAGGCCCGAGGATTGCTCCTGCGCACTCTCGACGATGGCGACGACGTGCCGGTTAATCTCCTGGACTTCCGCCACGATCGTCTCCAGCGCCTTGCCGGTCTCGCCGACAAGATGCACGCCGTTGCGAACCTGCTCGTTCGAAGTCGTGATCAGCGCCTTGATTTCCTTGGCGGCATTCGCGGACCGCTGGGCCAATTCGCGCACTTCCTGTGCGACAACCGCAAACCCCTTGCCCGCCTCACCTGCACGCGCGGCCTCGACACCGGCGTTCAGCGCCAGAAGATTGGTCTGGAAGGCGATGTCATCGATGACACCGATGATGTTGCCTATTTCGCCAGAGGACTTTTCGATCTCCTCCATTGCTTTGACGGCGTTCTGTACGACATGGCCGGACTTTTCCGCACCCTGACGGGTGCGGGTGACAAGATCACCGGCTTCCTGTGCACGCCTTGCGGCATCCTTCACCGTGGTGGTGATCTCTTCGAGCGCGGCAGCCGTCTGCTCGACAGCTGCGGCCTGCTGTTCGGTACGCTTGGCAAGACCATCGGCGGCCGACTTGATCTCGGACGAGCCTGCTTCAATGCTGTGGGCGTCTCCCGCGACCTGCTCAAGTGCAGCCTCGAGCTTGGCGGCAGAGGAATTGAAGTCGTTGCGGACACCATCGAGCGCCGTGGTGAACCGCGCTTCTATACGATGCGAAACATTGCCATCGGACAGCTGGCTTAGCGCCTCAGCGAGACTGTCGACGGCAAACTTGACGTCGGCGGCTTCACGCGCCCTACCTGCCTCACGCTCGATACGTTCCTTTTCCGAGAGGCTACGATTGTCGTCGGCTTCCTGTTCAAGCCGAATGCGCTCCAGTGCATTGTCGCGGAAGACGGCCACAGCTTCGGCCATCTGGCCTATCTCGTCCTTGCGGTCGAGACCAACGATTTCAGCTTCCGTTTCGCCGACTGCAAGCGAAGCCATACGCTCTCGAAGCCGGGCCATCGGTGCGGTTATGCCCGTCTGAGCGATCATCATGGCGGCACCCATAGCCAACAAGATGCCGACGACCATGCCGCAGATCGCGTAAAGGATCGTTGACGAAACGGACGCCGACATTTGGATGGCACCGTTGTTGAGGATCTCCGTCATGGCAACGTTATTGGCGGCGAACTTCAATGGCAATGCAACGATCACCCCGTCGAGCTTGGCCGAGAAATCGTGAACTCCAGCCGCATCACCGGCAACGTAAGCTTTCAGCAGGCCATCGCCTACCGCTTTCAGATTGTCGACACCGACAAGCAATTCATCGATTGCTTCCTTACGGCTTGGGACGATCGTGGGAATTTTGGTCAGGCGATCACGCGCTGCGGCAAATTCCTGACCAAAGCGCTCAGACAGTTCCTTGAATTTTTCGGACTTGGGATCCTGCACGAGCGCACGCCCCAGCCAGGTGGTTGACGTCCACATGCCGGCAGCAGCGCGCGGGCTCAAGGTCGCTGCGTTGCTTTCGTTCTGCAGGAAGTTGGAATAGGCGCTGTTGGCAGCGCTGAATTTACTTGTAACGTGCAGTAGGCCAGTCAGAGAAATGATCCCAAGGATGGCAATCGCCATCAGAAACTTGGTCTTGATCCGTAGATTTTTGAGCATAGGGAAACCTCGATACGTGCTGGAAAATCCATGCAAGAGGACAGATGAACGAACGAACGCAGGAACCGCCGGACGAAGGCGGCGCGTGTCATACGCGCAAAGAGCGGGGCATATCTCAAATTTCCCGGAACAATGCGTAGGGCGACGGGCTATAATAAACAGTTACGTTTCGATCATCGGAATATTGTTCCGATAAAATATTGCAACATGCGATTGCCGCGCCCCTCCTAATCAACCACGAACATGCGGCTTATCGGCAACGAGACAGCATTGCTCACCAAACGAAAGCGGCCGAGGACTCCATGTCCCCGGCCGCTACCGCTTATTTCGGAGATAGCGGGTTACAGAAACCGCTATCGATCAGACGCTCAGAACTCTTCCCAACTGTCGTTCTTGAGTGCCGCGTTGCCGGAGAAGGCACCGGCCAGCTTGCGGCCCAAAGCGCGCGCCGGCGAAGCGGTGGGCGCTTCGTCAACCTGCGCAGAGCGCACAGGTTTGGTCGGCAACCTTGCCGAACGTTCTGCCGAGGCTCCGGAAAGCCTGAACTGAGCCAGCAAGGCATTGAGCGATGCAACGTCGCGGGCAAGGCCGTGGCTTGCCGCCGTCTGCTCCTCGACCATTGCCGCGTTCTTCTGCGTATCCTGGTCCATCTGGTTGACGGCCGTGTTAATCTGCTGGAGGCCCGAGGATTGCTCCTGCGCACTCTCGACGATGGCGGCGACGTGGCGGTTGATCTCCTGGACCTCCGCCACGATCATCTGCAGCGCCTTGCCGGTCTCGCCAACCAGATGCACGCCGTTCTGGACCTGATGGTTGGACGCGGTGATTAGCGTCTTGATCTCCTTTGCGGCATTTGCGGACCGCTGTGCCAGTTCGCGCACTTCCTGTGCGACAACCGCAAACCCCTTGCCCGCCTCACCTGCACGTGCGGCCTCGACACCAGCGTTCAGCGCCAGAAGATTGGTCTGGAAGGCGATGTCATCGATGACACCGATGATGTTGCCTATTTCGCCGGAGGACTTTTCGATCTCCTCCATTGCCTTGACAGCGCTGTGCACGACTTCACCTGACTTTTCCGCACCCTGACGGGTACGCGTGACAAGCGAGCCTGCCTCGGTGGCGCGACGGGCTGCGTCCTTCACCGTGGTGGTGATCTCTTCCAGAGCGGCAGCCGTTTCTTCGACGGAAGCGGCCTGCTGTTCGGTGCGCTTGGCGAGATCGTCGGCTGCGGAGCGGATTTCCGCCGAACCGGCTTCGATGCTGCGGGCATTGCCTGCAACCTGCTCGAGCGCTTCCTGGAGCTTGGATGCCGAACTGTTGAAGTCGTTGCGCACTCCATCGAGTGTTTCCGTGAAAGGCTGCTCGATGCGATAGGAGACATCACCGTTGGAGAGCTGGCTCAGTGCCTCGGCGAGATTGTCGACTGCATATTTGACGTCGGCGGCTTCGCGGGCCTTCGCTGCTTCGCGTTCGATGCGTTCCTTTTCCGAGAGGCTACGATTGTCGTTAGCCTCCTGTTCGAGACGCTGACGTTCCAGCGCGTTGTCGCGGAAAACAGCGACGGCTTCGGCCATCTGGCCGATCTCGTCCCTGCGGTCGAGACCGTCGACTTCAGCTTCAGTCTCACCGGCGGCCAGGGACGCCATGCGTTCCCGCAAGCGCGCCATCGGCGTGGTGACACCCTTCTGCGCGATCAACATGGAGAAAGCGATGGCAGCGGCAATCCCGATCAACATGCTGACGATCGTGACCAGAATTGCATCGGTAACACGCGCATTGAGCTGGTCCGAACCATTCTTGATCAGGTCCGCCATGGCAGTATTGTTGGCGCCCGACTTTGCCGAGAAGTCGATGGTGGCCTGTTCGAGCTTGACCGTCATGCTGTCGAACAGTGCCTTGTCACCGACGGCATGGGCCTTGATCATTTCCCCGCCGATCTGCCGCATGGCGTCTATGGCGCTCACCAATTCGTCGATTGCGGCCTTTCGGCTGGGAACGATGGCCGGGATCTGCTCCAGACGGCCGCGGGCGCCGCTCAATTCGTTATTGAAGCGGGCAGCGAATTCCGTGAATTTGTCCGACTGTGGATCCTGGCTTACGGTACGGTTCAGCCAGTTGATAGCCGTCCACGCGCCGGCAACACCACGAGGCCCATAGACAGCCGCGGTGCTCTCGTTCTGGAGGAAATTGTAATATGTGCTGTTCGCCTCTTCGAAGCGTAGAGTGACGAAAGCCAGGCCCGCCAGCGAAATGAACGCCAGGATCGCAATCGCCATCAGAAATTTGGTCTTTATTTTTAGGTTCTTGAGCATCGGATACCTCCACAACGCGATGAACTCAGCGCATTGAGCCGGGAACCGGGCTTGGTTCTCGGAGACACTATGCGCAAGTCTATTTGCTGCAGCACCAGCCGCCGCGGGATCCCGCGCTTGGTGCAACAGTGCAGACTCCCGACGAAAGAGCCAACCAAACAGGAGCCGTCCAACCATGTGATCTGGAGGAACGACGCACATCATGCGCGCTTGAGAACAAGGGGGTATCTCGAATGTCCCGGGCAGAGCATAGAACCCGGTCCGATAATAAAATCTTACGTTGTATCGAATTTTATAAAACTCACGGCAAAATGCCGCACCGTCCGTTCAAACGCCTATCACGATACCGGTGGAAGGCGACTTCGGAGAGATTTTGCCCAAAGGAAAGGCCGCAGACGGGTTGCCTGCGGCCTTTCCTGATCTTGGGAATGATCGTCCTCAGGACGAGCCGGACTTAGAACTCTTCCCAGCTTTCGTTCTTGACGGCAGCATTGCCAGAGAAGGCGCCGGCCAGCTTACGGCCAAGGGCGCGTGCCGGCGAGGCCGCGGGCGTTTCATTTGCCTTCACCGCACGAACGGTCGACTGGTAGGTCTGAACCGAAAGCTTGAACTGGGAAAGAAGCGCGTTCAGCGAAGCGGCGTCGCGGGCAAGACCATGGCTTGCTGCGGTCTGCTCTTCGACCATGGCAGCATTCTTCTGCGTGTCCTGGTCCATCGTGTTGACCGCGGTGTTGATCTGCTGCAGGCCTGAAGACTGTTCCTGAGCGCTTTCGACAATCGCGTTGACGTTGCGGTTGATCTCCTGGACTTCGCCGACAATCGTCTGCAGCGCCTTGCCGGTTTCGCCAACGAGATGCACACCGTTCTGGACCTGCTCATTCGACGCGTTGATCAGGGTCTTGATTTCCTTGGCGGCGTTTGCGGAACGCTGGGCCAATTCGCGAACTTCCTGAGCGACGACTGCAAAGCCCTTGCCCGCCTCACCCGCACGCGCGGCTTCAACACCGGCATTGAGTGCCAGAAGGTTGGTCTGGAAGGCAATGTCATCGATGACGCCGATGATGTTGCCGATCTCGCCGGAGGACTTTTCGATCGCTTCCATGGCCTGAACAGCCTTCTGGACGACCTCGCCGGACTTTTCTGCGCCCTGACGGGTGCGGGCAACGAGGTTGCCTGCTTCGGTGGCGCGGCGGGCGGCGTCCTTCACAGTGGTGGTGATCTCTTCCAGAGCGGCTGCGGTTTCCTCGACGGAAGCAGCCTGCTGCTCGGTACGCTTGGCAAGATCGTCGGCAGCCGACTTGATCTCGGCCGAACCGGCCTCAATGCTGCGGGCATTTTCTGCGACCTGTTCCAATGCACCCTGCAGCTTTGCAGCCGAGGCGTTGAAGTCACCGCGGACACCATCAAGCGCTGCGGTAAACGGCTTTTCGATACGGTAGGAGACGTTGCCATCGGAAAGCTGGCTCAGCGCCTGAGCGAGATTGTCGACGGCGAATTTGACGTCGGCAGCTTCGCGGGCCTTGGCGGCTTCGCGCTCGATGCGTTCCTTTTCCGACAGGCTGCGGTTGTCGTCGGCTTCCTGTTCCAGGCGGGTGCGCTCGAGAGCGTTGTGACGGAAGACTTCGACGGCTTCGGCCATCTGGCCGATTTCGTCCTTTCGGTCGAGACCATCGATTGCAGCGCGGGCATCGCCGGCGGCAAGCGACGCCATACGTTCGCGAAGGCGCGCCATCGGAGCTGTGATACCCTTCTGGGCGATCGTCAGTGCCAACACGATAGCAACGGCGATACCGATCAGCATGCCGACAATCGTGAACTTGATGGTGGATGAGACTTCAGCCGACAGCTGATCGCCGCCGTTCTTGATCAGGTCCGCCATGGCGCCGTTGCTGGCACCAAACTTCGGGGACAGTTCAACAATAGCCTTGTCGAGATCCCCCGAAAGAGAGGTGACCTTCGCTTCGTCGCCAGCAACATGAGCCTTCAGCAGATCATCACCGATTGCCTTGAGCTTATCTGCGCCTGCGAGCAATTCGTCCGTTGCGGCCTGGCGGCTCGGCACAAGACCGGGGACCTGTGCCAGACGTGCGCGCGCACCGGTGATTTCCTTGCCGAAGCGCTCGGACAAATCCTTGAACGCAGCGGATTGCGGGTCCTGTGCAAGAGCGCGGCTGAGCCAAGTCGTAGCCGTCCACATGCCTGCGGCACCGCGCGGTACGAAGGTCGCAGCCGTGCTCTCGTTATGCAGGAAATTCGAATAGGATTCATTGGCAGCGCTGAAACGCTGAGTCACAAATAACAGACCGGCAAGCGAAATGACGCCAAGGATGGCGATCGCCATCAAAAACTTGGTCTTGATTTTTAAGTTCTTGAGCATGGGGGGACCTTCTCAGGAAGACTGAAAACACGCATTCGGGGGAGGAGGAAAATGCAGGAACCGTTTTGACGGCGCGCATCATGCGCGTGAAGGATCGACTAAGGCGATCTCTGTGTCCTTGTCGCACCCTAGGGCGAATTTCATAAAAAAATCTTACATTTGCTGCAGTGCATTATAGTTTTCGACAAAGGCGAGAAAACTGCCCTTGCTCTCCGATCATCGGCCTTCATGCCTCCTTAATCATGGGGGGAGAATGCATCAGATTTATATTGCAGCGCACAATGTTACGAAGTTAACAGGGCACCAAGGCGATGATTGCCGCCTCCCGCAGAACGGGCAGATTGATATGAAATCAACGACTATTATCGAAGGAATTTTCCCGTGGATCTTAGCCGCCGCAACCTCATGACATTCGGTGCCGTCGCAGCCGCAACTGCCGTCACCATCAAAAACGCCTCCGCCCAAGCGATCAGCTTCACCCCCTCCCCGATCTATCCCGATCCGGCCATTCAGGTTCTCGACCCGAGCTTTGCGAAATACCGTGTTGCCAGCGCTTCTCTGGAACAGGTTGCCACCGGCGCTCGCTGGCTGGAAGGTCCGGTCTATTTCGGTGACGGCAAGTATCTGCTGGTTAGCGATATTCCGAACAATCGCGTCATGAAGTTCGACGAAACGAACGAGACATGGAGCGTGTTCGACGCCAATTCGAACTATGCCAACGGCCATTGCCGCGACCTGCAGGGCCGCCTTATTGCCTGCGAACACCTGACCCGCCGCGTCACCCGCACGGAGCATGACGGCTCGATCACGGTTCTTGCCGACACCTACAATGGCAAGAAGCTGAATTCGCCGAACGACATCGTCTGCAAGTCGGACGGCTCGCTGTGGTTCACCGATCCGCCATTCGGCATCGGCGGCATGTGGGAAGGCGAAAAGGCAGACCCGGAACTGCCGCATTCTGTCTACCGCATTTCAGCCGAAGGTGAGTTGTCGCTGATCACCGACGAACTGAAGGGCCCGAACGGGATCGCCTTCTCCGAAGACGAGAAGAAGCTTTATATCGTTGAAGGCCGCGCGCAGCCCTACCGTATCGTCTGGGCTTACGACGTCTCGAAGGACGGCAAGACAGTTTCCAACAAGAAGGCGCTGATCACCGCTGACGACAATGGCGGTCTCGACGGCTTCAAGGTCGATGTCGACGGCAACCTTTGGTGCGGCTGGGGCTCGTCCGGTGCTGCCGGCGCAAAGCCGGAAGAGCTGAACGGCGTCAAGGTGTTCAACAAGGAAGGCAAGGCGATCGGCTTCATCAAGCTGCCGGAGCGTTGCCCGAACCTTGTTTTCGGCGGCAAGAAGAAGAACCGCCTCTACATGGCGTCGAGCCACTCGGTCTACGCACTTTATGTCGAGACCCGCGGCGCCGTCTGATCGCTCTCACCAGCATCATTGAATTGAGAAGCGGGCCGGAGCAATCCGGCCCGTTTCCGTTTCACCGGATAGCAAATATCAGCGGAAGCCGTTTTCGGGGTGACAAGCCGGGATTGCGCCAATAGGAAACATTCTCACATTCTGCAGATCATGTATTTTCAGATGATCGACGCCTTTCCCCAGCGGACTTAGGGCGCAGATGAATAAGTCCCCAGGCATTTCAACAGATTGAGGGGAGAACGGTGTGTGCGCCTGATAACCATGGCTTGTTGTGAGCCATCGGACGCCACCAGTGAAGAGGAGGTAGTTGGAGCGGATACCAGACCCGAAACAGGATGAAACCTGATCGGTCCGAGACGCCAACCAAGTGATCTCGATATAGCGATCCGATGTGCGAGCCGCCAATGCGGCCGATCCTGCGGTTTCAAGCTGATATTTCAAACGAGGACAATTTGATGAACACCGGAAACATGATCCGGTCGCTGGCTGTTGCGGCCTGCGTCCTGACGCTTTCTGCCTGTGACGAAAGCAAGACCAGCAATAAAGAACAGAACCAGCCATCCGCCGAGCAGGCCGAAGTGCTGAAATACAACGCCTATGTCGAAGTGGCGAACTCGTTCCAACGCTCCTATGCCAAGGAACTGGCGACCTTCCAGAGCTATGTCCAGCCCGTGCTCGACGGCAAGGACGAGAATGACAACCTGTTCTACTCGACCAACAATCTGGATAGGTTGAAGAACGCCCTTGCCAAGGCCCGTGAGATGAAGCCCGACATGGCCGAGCTCGACGGTTCGGCCGATGCCTATCGCGACGCAGCCGAGAAGGCCGAACCGCTCGATCGGGACATGGGCAATTATATCTCCGCCAAGACCTATCTGAGCGACAAGGGCGCGCATGGTCGCGAGATCCGGCAGGCCTTCATCGCCGCGATGGAAACGCTTGCCGCCGCGCAGGGCAATTTCATCAGCGCCATCGACGCCAAGGACCGCGCCCGGATCAAGACCGAGTTCGAAAGTGCGCAGAAGGATACCCGCGACTATTTCCGCATCGGCATGATCTACCACATCAAGGAAAGCATGGACGCCGCCGACGGCTTTCTGCAGGGCAAGGGGCTGGGCGACAGGAAGGATGCGCTGAAGACCTCGCTCGATCAGTTCAACACGATGGCGACAGGTTATGACGCCAAGGTGCGCGAGAAGAACCATGCCGGATGCTCGTCGATGATGCTCAACGTCAACGCCTATCTTTCCACCGGCCGCCAGATCATCCTGCGGACCGAGAACGGCCGCTATCAGGAAGACAAGAAAGCGCAGTTCCAGATGATGTCGGCGGAACGGCAGGACGCAACGCAGTTGCTGCAGGACTATAACAACGTCATCAACGCGATCAATTTCAACAAGTGCTGAGGTGACGCGGCGTCAGGTGAGCCGCATCTCCCCGTTTGTGAAAAAACATGGCGGGCCGGAGAAATCCGGCCCGTTCGCGTTCATGACGGGGCATTCGCAGGCATAGCGCAGATGCCAAGAATAGCCGTGATATGTTTGAGACATGGACGGTCTACCGTAGAATCGTCACATTGAGCGGTTCCAAGCTTTGCAGCTTGACGATCGCAAGCTGCCAGACCTATGCAAACATGACCTTCAGCCTGCCTTCAGAAATCCCTTTTACCCTTTAAATCCTTTCCCCAACCTTCGGAGCTGCCATGAGCGTGAGTTGGACTGATGCCGCCATTCTTGGACTTGTCCAGGGATTGACCGAATTCCTGCCGGTTTCCTCCAGTGCGCATTTGCGCATTCTCGGCGAATTCCTGCCCTCTGGCACCGATCCTGGCGCGGCATTCACGGCCATCACCCAGCTCGGCACGGAGACTGCGGTTCTCGTCTACTTCTGGAAAGACATCGTCAATATCGCCACCGCCTGGCTACGTCAGGTGTTCAGGATCGGCGATTACGACAGGGACGCGGCCCGAATGGGCTGGCTCATCATCATCGGCTCGCTGCCGATCATCATCCTGGGGCTTGGCTTCAAGGACCAGATCGAACACGGCTTGCGCAACATGTATATCACCGCCGTGATGCTGATCGTCTTCGGTCTTATCCTGGGCTGGGCTGACCGCATCGGCAAGAAGAAATATGCGCTTAGGCAGCTGATCTGGCGCGACGGCATCATCTTCGGTTTTGCCCAGGCGATGGCGCTGATCCCCGGCGTCTCCCGCTCCGGCGGAACGATCACTGCCGGCCTTCTCCTTGGCTACACGCGCGAGGCCGCGGCGCGTTATTCCTTCCTGCTCGCTGTTCCTGCCGTATTCGGCTCGGGCTTCTACCAGCTCCTGAAGACGATGGGGGAAGACACGGCGGTCGCGGCCGGTCCGACCGCGCTTGCAACGCTGATCGCCTTCGTCGTCGGTTACGGCGTCATCGTCTGGTTCCTGAAACTCGTATCGACCAAGAGCTACATGCCGTTTGTCTGGTATCGCGTGGTGATCGGCGTGGCGCTGCTTGGCTTGCTCGGCTTCGGCTATGTCAGCCCGATCTGAGCCTGGAGATCCGGCCGTCGAACAGAAAAGCTGTTCCGATCAAACGAAAAACAAAACCCGCCGACGCTGTCGGCGGGTTTTGTTTTAGATGCTGTTTAACGGAGGGGCGAGCCCCGGCCAACCAGATTACTTGCCGAAACGGGAGGTCCCGGATGGGCTTGCAGAGACTTGCGCAAGGCGCAGAGCGCGAAGTTTCTGCGTCTTCTTTTCCCTCTCGGCGACCTCGGAATCCAGAATGTCGCGGACGATGGAATTGGTCGTTTTCGCCTTTGCATCGGCTGAAAGCTTCGTCGGCTTGAAGAAACGGTCTTTCGTCACAGTCATGTCAGTCCTCCTGCGTTTCAGGTCAAAAGCGCACTAAAACAATCTGAAAACCATGCCTCGGCGACGGGTGCCGCGGGGAACCGATATCGAACCGGCAATCAGCGAGCCCGAGGAGCAATGACCTTCTTCTTCGGAGCAGGCAACAGCCCTTCACGCTGCATCTGCTTGCGCGCCAGTTTGCGGGCGCGCCTGATCGCCTCGGCTTTTTCGCGGGCGCGCTTTACCGACGGCTTCTCATATGCGCTGCGCGCCTTCATTTCCCGGAACAGGCCTTCACGCTGCAGTTTTTTCTTCAGAACGCGAAGCGCTTGATCAACATTGTTGTCTCTTACAAGTACCTGCAAAATATCTCCTGACGCGGCAAAGCCACTATTTCTTGATTTTGATCGTATTCACGTTGATCCACGAACTACCAGATGGAAGCGGTGTCGCGGTCGATGTCTTCGAGAGATCCACAGAACCCTCATGACTGATATCGCCATGCGTAATGCGGCGCTCGCAATTCTCACCGTCAAATTGGACGCGATATTGCGTCAGCCCGTACGCATCCGGCAAAACAGCAACAATCCGGCATGAGCCATTCGTTTCGCCGAAGCGAAATGCACCACTCTTCAAGACGACCACGTCGCCGGCATCATAACGGTGCTTGCTCATCATGACCTCCAAGGGTCAAAACAAAAGGCCGGAGTTTGACGCCCGACCTTCGTTTATCATCAAGCCTTTCGCGTGCCAGTACATCCGTGGTCACACGAGGGCGATGACATATTATTCTGCGCGCAGGTTGTCTGCGGAGCTTTTGCCGGAGCGATTGTCCTGCACGAGCTCGTAGCTGATCTTCTGCCCGTCGTTCAGACCGCGCAGACCCGCACGCTCCACGGCAGAAATGTGCACAAACACATCCTCGCTGCCATTGTCCGGCTGGATAAATCCGAAGCCCTTCGTGCTATTAAACCACTTCACTGTACCAGTGCTCATAACGATTTCCTTTCAATCGCTGGGTAAGCCGGTTGCCCGGCGCTAAATCGACGATGAGAGAAAATCAAGAAGAGCCGTTAGGCTGCCGACGAGAGTCGCTAGCAAGGTTCGATAAAATCTAAAATAGCGATTAATGGGCCAACAACAAGGCATGCGCGAAAATAAAGACTTTGCATGGAGATTGCGGGGGCCTTGCTGCACGACGCCGGCTGCATAGGAAGCTCAGACACCCTGCGCAGAGAATTGGCTAAGGATGGAGCTTGATCATGTAGTCAGCATAAGCGGCGATAAAATGCTGTCGCGCGGTCTCGGCGTCTCCCCTGCAGCGCAGGACCGACTGACACGCCCACACGGCAGACAAATAAGATCGCCCGGACTGAAAAACGAAGTCATTCCGCAGGTAATTCAAAGCCTGTCCGGGACCATTTATGGCAACAGAATTTCCACTGCGCCTTGCTACCATGACGGGATATTCCCATCGTGTACGAAAGTCGATTTGGATAACGGTGAGCAATGCATGATCCTTCCATGGCGTCGACCGAATATGCTCCAAGTCCAAGCGGAGATTGTCGATCGCCGGTGTCTTCCAAATGCTTCCAGGCGATAAATTCACGCCTGATCTCGAGCGCGCGAGCAGACCTGGATTGTGCGGTCCTGCAGATGGCCACCTGTCCGATGCGGAAAGATCATTGCGCGCCGGGAGACTGATACCCCGACAGCCAGGCATCATAGCGCAGACTGCTCTGGTCGAGGATGTACGGGCAGGCCCGGCTGTCGAGGAGAAGGGTACCTGCCTGCTTGCCCTCATCGACCAATCGATCTCTGTATGCGGCACTCATACCGTCCGCGAACTCGCGATAGCCCTCAACCCAGGCAGAGAGGCGGTAATTGCTTTCGTCGCGCAGATAGGGGTTGGCACTCAGGCTTTTTCCATCCTCAGCGTCCCGCCATCCATGGTCGAATATTGCCTGCAAATCGTGAGAGGTATGGGGCAATTGAGCCTCCCGCCTTGAGCGAGAGCCCATCTCATCCCTCGGCCGTCGCTGCTCGTTCCGACACGACGATCAAAGTGAGATAGTGCAGCATAGGCAAATGTCGAGCCTCGAAGGTCAAATCGGCCTAAATCATCAGCCGCACGTCAATCATAAACCCGCTTCAGATTGGCCACGCAGTCCAGTTCTTTCAACTGCGAAAGAAGTTGGTTGAGCTGACGCAGGTCCCAGACCTCGATTTCCATCGCGATCTCGGAAAAGTCGTCGGCGCGGTTGGAGCCCATGGACATGGTGCGGATATTGATGTCGAGCGCACCGATCGTCGTGGCGACGGTTGCGAGCGTGCCGGGTTCATTGATCGTGTTGATCTCGATCTTTGCCGGGAAGCGCGACTTGTTGGCTTCGTCGAGATCCCAGCGGACATCGATCCAGCGTTCCGGCTCGTCGTCGAATTTCTGCAGCGCAGGCGCCTGGATCGGATAGATGGTGATGCCCTTGCTCTTGCCCGCATCCATAATGCCGACGATGCGATCACCGGGGACCGCGCCGCTCGGGGCGAAGCGCACCTGGGTATTGGCGGCAAGGCCGCGGATCGGCAATAGGGTCGCCACGAGATCTGCTGCCTGGGCGTTTTCCAGATCTGTCTGGGATTTCGCCGGCAGCTTGAACATCATGCCGGTTGCGCTCGGGACGTTGAACCAGCCCTGATCGGCTGCCGGCTTCACGGTTACGCGTTCGTCCTTGTAATCCGGGAAGACGGCGCGAAGCACGTCGAGCGAAGAAAGCTCACCGCGACCGACAGAGGCGATCGTATCCTCGACATCCTTCTGCGCCAGACGGTGCAGCGCCGGCTTCAGCGCGTCGCGGGAAAACGTCTTGCCGGCGCGTTCGAAGGTGCGCTCCAGAATGCGGTGACCGAGGCCGGCATATTGCTTGCGGATCGCCATGCGGGTAGCGCGGCGGATCGCCGAGCGCGCCTTGCCGGTGACGACGATCTCTTCCCAGGCAGCCGGCGGAACCTGGACGCCGGAACGGATGATCTCGACTTCGTCGCCGTTGTTCAGCCGGGTTACGAGCGGCATGATACGGCCGTTGATCTTGGCGCCGACCGTGGTGTCGCCGATGTTGGTATGAACTGCATAGGCGAAGTCGATGGGGGTTGCACCGCGTGGCAGCGCGATAAGCTTGCCCTTCGGGGTGAAACAGAAAACCTGGTCCTGGAACAGTTCGAGCTTGGTGTGTTCGAGGAACTCTTCGGGATTATCACCCTCGGCCAGCGATTCGATCGTGTGGCGCAGCCAGGAATAGGCGTTGCTCTCCTTCGGCAGAAGCTCGTCACTCTTGGCCGGTCCCTTGCCTGCAACAGACTGGCCGTCCTTGTAGAGCGTATGAGCGGCGATGCCGTATTCGGCGATTTCCTGCATGAGCTGGGTGCGTATCTGCAGCTCGATACGCTGGCGGGACGGACCGACGATGGTGGTGTGGATCGAGCGGTAGTCGTTCTGCTTCGGGTTGGAGATATAATCCTTGAAGCGACCGGGAACGACGCGCCAGCGTGTGTGGACGATACCGAGCGCCTTGTAGCAGCAGGCAACGTCGTCAACGATGATGCGGAAACCGTAGACATCCGAAAGTTGCTCGAAAGAGAGCGACTTCGACTGCATCTTGCGGAAGACCGAATAGGGTTTCTTCTGCCGTCCCTTTACGAAAGTTCCATTCAGGCCGTTGGCGACCAGAAGCTCGCGCAGTTCATCCTCGATCTTCTTGATCAGGCCCTCATTGCGGGCGGACAGATCCGCCAGGCGCTGCGTGACCGTCTCGTAGGCTTCCGGATTGATATACTGGAAGGACAGGTCCTCCAGTTCGTCACGCATGTCCTGCATACCCATGCGGCCGGCGAGTGGCGCATAGATATCCATCGTCTCTTCGGAAATGCGTGCCTTCTGCTCGGCCTTCATGTGGTCGAGCGTGCGCATGTTATGCAGACGGTCGGCGAGCTTCACCAGCAGAACGCGGACGTCATCGGAAATGGCGAGCAACAGCTTGCGAAGGTTCTCGGCCTGCTTGGCCTTTTTCGACACGAGGTCGAGGCGTTTCAGCTTAGTCAGACCTTCGACGAGCCGACCGATATCCTCGCCGAACAGTTCGTCGATCTCGGCGCGGGTGGCTGTCGTATCCTCGATCGTGTCATGCAGAAGCGCGACCGCGATGGTCGACTCATCGAGATGCATGTCGGTGAGGATGGCCGCTACTTCGAGCGGATGGGAAATGTAGGGATCACCGGAGGCGCGCTTTTGCTGGCCATGCTTCTGCATGGCGTAAACATAGGCCTTGTTGAGAAGAGCTTCATTGGCGTCGGGCTTGTATTTCTGCACCCGCTCAACAAGCTCGTACTGCCTCATCATTCCCGGAAATGCCCTTCAAATACGGTGTGGCGACAAAAGAAAATGGCGCGCCAACCATCGGTTAGCGCAGCCATCATTATTGAGACAACCAGATTAGGGCGATAGGATGAACGATACCTTGCCGCAGCGCACTATCGTTCCGATCGGAGCGATTATTCCGACCGTTTTATCCGCGCCAAGCGAATATCGGTTGAAATCCGCTCAGGCACACTATGCCGATCAGTAGTCGTCGCTCTTTTCCGGCGGGACCAGACCTTCGATACCGGCCAGCAGTTCTTCTTCCGACATCTGGTCGAAATTGACGGTTTCCGGAGCATCTTCATCTTCAATGTCAGAGGCAACCGATACACCGCCGGCGGCAATCAGAGCTGCCGGATCGGGCTCGGGCTCGTCAACTTCAACATGCTTCTGCAGCGAGTGGATCAGGTCTTCCTTCAGGTCGTCGGGAGACAGTGTCTCATCGGCAATCTCGCGAAGAGCGACGACGGGGTTCTTGTCATTATCGCGGTCGATGGTGATCGCAGCGCCCTGCGAAATCTGGCGAGCGCGATGGCTTGCGAGCAGAAC
The DNA here is from genome assembly GCF_040675795.1 of Neorhizobium sp. LMR1-1-1.1. Lineage (NCBI taxonomy): Bacteria > Pseudomonadati > Pseudomonadota > Alphaproteobacteria > Hyphomicrobiales > Rhizobiaceae > Neorhizobium > Neorhizobium sp. LMR1-1-1.1. Next base: position 45,580 of record NZ_JBEGHE010000047.1, on the reverse strand, counting down.
CAGCTCGAAACGGTTGTCGACTTTGTCAATGCAATCTTCTACTGTGACGCGGGCCATTGCCTGTCCTTTGCGGTCCTGGATTTCCGGAATTGATACGCCCGATACAGCCATCGGACGGGAAATTCAAGTTTTTCCTAAACCCGGGGCCAATCGAGTGGTGAGTTACGGGGCGTTTACTGAGGAGAAAACGCTCCATTCGAAGGCGCAAAGCACTGACAGCATGATCTCTGTCAAAGCCTGGCGGCGAAGAAACGGGTGAGGTTCACCTGTTTATCCGGATACCAAATCCGGCAAGCGCTGCGCCCGAGAACTCATAGTCGAATGGTCCGCGCCTTGGACATTAAGACTAAAGTGCTTGGGATGGAGGAATATATTCAATCAGCACGTGCTTGGAATATTGCGAATCGTAACTTACATGACAGATATATGAATAGTTCGTAATGTAAGAATTATTCCGATATCGTCGGTACATATTTCGTTTTACCGATCTGCTCGGAAAACGGGCATAAAAAGGGATGGAGACATATGTTTGACCCGAGAGAGAAAATTGCTCTCTTTATCGATGGCGCGAATTTGTACGCCGCCTCAAAAAGCCTCGGCTTCGATATAGACTATCGAAAGCTTTTGAAGGCTTTCCAGAAACGCGGCTACCTGCTTCGCGCCTATTATTACACGGCGCTTATCGAAGACCAGGAATATTCCTCGATCCGCCCGCTGATCGACTGGCTGGACTATAACGGATACAAGGTCGTGACCAAGCCCGCGAAGGAATTCACGGACAGTCTTGGTCGTCGCAAGATCAAGGGCAACATGGATATCGAACTGGCCATCGATGCGATGGAACAGTCGGAAACCGTCGATCATCTGGTGATCTTCTCCGGCGACGGCGACTTCACCAATCTGGTGGAAGCGTTGCAGCGTCGTGGCCGTAAGGTTTCGGTCGTCTCGACGATGCAGACGCAGCCTCCGATGATCGCCGACGACCTACGTCGTCAGGCCGATCACTTCATCGACCTGATGACGCTGAAGGCGGAGGTCGGCCGCGACCCGAGCGAACGCGCGGTACGCCCGACCGAGCCCACAGAGCCGGCCGACGCGTAACTGTCGAAGCAGGCATAATCAGAAAAATAGGCGCCCGTTTTTCGGCGGCGCCTATTTTCGTTTCGGGCTAGAAGAGTGTCATGCTGTTTCAACGCCCTTCCGACGACATTCTTTATGATGCGCTGATCGCCCGCGATCCTTCCTATGAAGGATTTGCCTGGGTGGCCGTGAAGACAACCGGCATTTTCTGCCGCCTCACCTGCCCTGCCCGCAAGCCGAAGCGCGAGAATTCAACTTTCTATGAGACGATCGCCGAATGCCTCGAAGCCGGCTTTCGCCCCTGCAATCGATGCCGGCCGATGTTGAAGCTTGGCGAGACCGATCCCGTGGTCACAAGGCTGATCGATGCACTCAGTGCCGATCCGATGCGGCGCTGGAGCGAAGGCGACGTGAGCGCCTTAGGCGTCGATCCATCCACCGTTCGACGTGCGTTCAAGCGGCAATTCGGCATGAGTTTTCTGGAAATGGCGCGCCTGAGACGAATGGGCAAGGCTGCGGAAGTGCTGAATGACGGCGCCAATGTGATCGACGCCCAGCTCGATGCGGGTTACGAATCCGGTAGCGGCTTTCGTGCCGCGATCGCAAGGCTGTTCGGGGAAGCCCCGGCGAGACTGCGTGGCATGGCCCTGCTGCGTGCCGACTGGATCGATACGCCGATCGGCCCGATGATCGCGATCGCCGACACGCACGCCCTGCATATTCTGGAATTTGCCGAGCGCAACGCGCTACCGGCAGAGATCCGCAGACTGCAGAAGGCGAGCGGCAGCAGCATCGTCATGGGGAGATATCCGCCGATCGACGAGATCGAGGCGGAGTTGAAGGCCTATTTTTCCGGCCAAAACAAGGGGTTCAGGACGCGGCTTGCCGAGCATGGCTCGCCGTTCCAGCGGCAGGTGTGGCAGGCGCTACGCGATATCCCGGCGGGGGAGCTTCGCACCTATGGCGCACTTGCGAGCGACATGAACAGGCCCTCCTCCACCCGCGCCGTTGCGGGTGCCAACGGCGCCAACCAGATCGCCATCGTCATTCCCTGCCACCGGGTGCTTTCAGCCGATGGCAGCCTGACCGGTTATGGCGGGGGCCTGTGGCGCAAACGCTGGCTGATCGAACATGAGCGCCGCATGGCGGAACGCTGACTTTCTATCCGGCAGAGACCGCTGCGCGTTGATCGCCGTTCGGCTGCGGGCTACTGCCCGACTTTCTTGCCCGGAAGATGGCCTCGACGACGAGCGACAGCGGCAGGCCGATGAAGAGCGGGATGAAGAAGTAGATCACCCGGAAGGCGACCAGCGAGCCGATCGATGCCTGATCGCCCATGACATGCCGAACTGTCGCTTCCAGCACGCCCAGGCCGCCGGGCGCATGGGTGATGAGGATCGCAACATTGGCGAGTACGAAGGCGGTTGCAGCCTTGAGATAACTGACATCCGCGCCTGCCGCCATCACCTCGCGCAGGCAGGCCGAGACCAGAGCGAAGTTGACCGTGCCGATGACCACTTGAGCGACGGCAATTTTCCAGGTGGGCATCTGGAAGGTCCAGCTGCAGATTTTCAGCGGCGCACGCAGGAAGGCGGCAAGCGCGATGTAGAGTGCCGTTGTGGCAAGGCAGCCTGCGCCGATGGCAATCACGACCTCTTGCCTCAGGCGCAGTACCGCGGCGGCATCCTGCGGGTTGAGCACCATGACGATGCCGGCAAGCACGGCCATGCCGAGCCCTACCGTGACGCCCGAGAGCAGCACGATCTTCGCCACATCTTCAGTCGTCATGCCCCAGTGGGCGTAATAGCGATAGCGCAGCGCACCGCTGCTGAGGCCCGACATGCCCACGCTCTGGCCGATGGAGAGCGCGATGAAAGACGCGAGCGCGATTTTAGGATAGGGCAGATCGTTCTTCACATAACGCACGCCGCACCAGTCAAAGCCGGTGAGGCAGAGATAGGAGCCGAAGGCGAAGAGGAGCGCCAGAGCCAGATTGCCAGCTGGGATATCGCGGACCGACTGGACGATCTCGGAGAAGGAGTGTTCGCGAAAAACCTGGTAGAGGAGCCAGGTGGCAAGGCCGAAGCCGACAACCAGCATCAGGTAGGTGAAAAACTGCTTCTTCGTCATTATCCGCTTACCCGCATGAACGTGCGGGGAAACGGCGGGGGATGAGTTTGGTTCCGGTGGAGGTTTATCTCGGCGCCAGCTTCAGCGCCTCATCCGCCTGCCAGCACCTACTGCCCGCAGGCGGGGAAAAGGACCCAAGCCAAGCCGTTACCGTGCGCCGCAGATCTCGAACAGGGCACGTTCCCTTCGCCCCGCTTGGGGGCAGAGGGTCAGCGATTACGCCGAATGCGCATTTGATCAGTCTCAGCCGTTCTTCAACAGCCGCGACTTCTGCCGGTTCCAGTCGCGTTCCTTCTCGGTCTCGCGCTTGTCGTGCAGCTTCTTGCCCTTGGCGAGCGCGAGCTCCAGCTTGGCCCTGCCCTTTTCGTTGAAATAGATTTTCAACGGCACGAGCGTCATGCCTTCGCGGTTGATGCTGTTGCGCAGGCGACCGATCTCGCGCTTCGACAGGAGCAGCTTGCGGCGGCGGCGCGGCTCGTGGTTGAAGCGGTTGGCCTGCAGATATTCCGGCAGGTGGCTGTTGATCAGCCAGATCTCCTCGCCTTCGTCCGACGCATAGGATTCGGCGATATTGGCCTTGCCGTCGCGCAGAGACTTCACCTCGGTACCAGTCAGCACCAGGCCTGCCTCATAGGTGTCGATTATCTCGTAGTTGAACCGGGCCTTGCGGTTTTCCGCAACGACGTTGTTGACCACGCGCTGGCTGCCTTTGGGTGCCATCAGACGAATTCCATTCCGCTTAGAGCGTATCCGCTTTTCTTCGAAAGGCGAAAAGGCTCCAATACTCTGTTTGACGCAATTCCGGACACAAAACCGTTCCCACTTTTGCTGGAATTGCTTTTCCAAATAAGAACCCCGCCCAAAAGCAATGAGCGGGGTTAAGCATTGATATAATGCGGTCAGGACCGAATGTGAAGCTTATGCGTCAGCGACTTCGAGCGCCAAGGCAATGCCTCAGTTCAACAGGCCTGCATGGCGCAGCGCCGCATCGATTGCGGCTTCGGTCGCAGGCTCAAGCTCGGAGACCAGGGGCGAGCGCACGGTACGCTCCATGCCGCGCAACTTGCTCAGACCGTATTTGGCGCCACAGAGACCCGGCTCCATGAAGATTGCCTTGTGCAGCGGCATGAGACGATCCTGGTATTCGAGCGCCTTCTTGTAATCTCCGGCCAGCGTCGCCGCCTGGAATTCGGCACAGAGGCGCGGCGCGACATTGGCCGTGACCGAAATGCAGCCGACACCGCCATGCGCATTGAAACCGAGCGCCGTAGCATCCTCGCCGGAAAGCTGGATGAAATCAGTACCGCAGGAGATGCGCTGTTCCGAGACGCGCTCGATCTTGCCCGTCGCGTCCTTGACGCCGACGATATTCTTATGCGCCTTGGCGAGCTTGCCCATGGTTTCCGGGCTCATGTCGATAACGGAACGCCCCGGGATATTGTAGATGAATATGGGCAGGGAAACCGCATCAGCGATTGCCGAGAAATGGGCGAAAAGCCCCTTCTGGGTCGGCTTGTTGTAATAGGGCGTGACGACAAGCAGAGCATCGGCGCCGGCCTGTTCTGCATGCTGTGCGAGCTCGATCGCTTCCGTCGTATTGTTGGAACCAGCACCAGCAATGACCGGCACGCGCTTGGCAGCGACCTCTACACAGAGTTCGACCACACGCTTGTGCTCATCATGGGAAAGCGTCGGCGATTCACCCGTCGTGCCGACCGGAACGAGGCCCGAGCTGCCCTCTGCAATCACCCATTCGACATGATCTGCAAACGCTTTTTCATCGACAGCCCCGCCAGTGGTGAACGGCGTTACGAGCGCGGGGATCGATCCCTTGAACATGCAAAACTCCCAATGGCCGCAGTCCATGCTTCGGCCGTAATCAATGACTAAGGTGGCGCACCATAAAGCGGAGGCAGATCGCCGACAAGCGCAAAGCTCACGGGAAACTGATCGCCGGCCACCGCTCATTGATACGTATTTTAGAGGTCGTGGTAAGGTTTCGTTAATGCCGCCGGAGCCTAATGGGAGAACCCGATAGGGGTATATGTCTTTTTCGCGAGTCGCCGGATGAAGAAGCCCGCTCTGATCCTCACCTTAGGATTGGGTGCAGCCAGCATATCGAGCCTTGTGCTCGCCCAGAGCGGTGGCGCTGGCAGCGGCATCGTGCCGCTTCCCTTTGCCCGGCCGAACGCACCGATGAGCGCGCCTGTGCCAACGCAACCGGGCTCCCAGGCTATCCCCACGCCAACCGCCATGCCCATTCCCGAGATTACCGGCTCCATTCCAAGGCTCGACCGACCGCTGGCATCTTCTGCACTCAAAACCGGGCTCGACGCGCTTTCCGGCAATGATGCGGGGCTGGCGATTGCTGCACGCGACAGCCTGCCGGCAGGCTCGCTCGACCGCAAAATCCTCACCTGGGCGATTGCCAGTTCGGGAATGAAGGATGTGCCCTATCGCGAGATTGCTAACGCTTCACGCGAGCTGACCGGCTGGCCGGGGCTCGGCGGATTGCGCGAGCGGGAAGAGCGCGCGCTTTATCGCGAAAACCCGCCTGCTGCAGCCGTGCTTTCCGCCATGGGCAATTCACGCCCGCAGACGCCGGAAGGTGCAATGATCCTCGCCCGCGCGCAGACGGCAGCTGGGAAAACCGCTGAGGCCGCCCGGACCCTGCGCGGTCTATGGTCTTCCGAGACACTCGATGTGGCGACCGAAGACAAGCTGCTTGGCGAATTCGGCGGGTTGTTTACCGCAGCCGATCACAAGACCCGCATGGACTATCTCATGTATCGCGGCCGCGTGGCGCAGGCGAAACGGTTTTCCGGTCTCGGCAATGCGCAGTCGCTTTATAACGCGTGGGCAGCCGTTGCGAACAATGCCAGGAATGCCGATGCGCTGATCAATGCTGTTGCAGGCTCGTGGGCGAGCGATCCCGCTTATCTCTTCGCCAAAATAGAATATGCAAGGCGGCAGAACGATTATGCCGGAGCGGCAAAGCTGCTTGAGCGCATACCGCGCGATCCGGCAAAACTCGTCTATCCAACGGAATGGTGGAACGAGCAACGGATCGTCTCGCGCGGGCTTGCGGATCTAGGTCAGTTCAGCGCCGCCTACAGGCTGGTCGCAAATCATCTGGCTCAGTCTACCGTCGATCGCGCCGATGCGGAATTCCATGCTGGATGGTATGCACTGAGGGCACTTCAGGATCCGGCGACGGCCGAGACGCATTTCCGCAAGATTTACGAAGCTTCCAACCGGCCGCTTTCCGCGTCGCGGGCGCTCTATTGGCTCGGCCGATCGGCTGAGGCCGGCGGACCGGGAGAGGCGCGTAACTTTTATGAACAGGCGGCGCGTTATTCCGGCACGTTCTACGGGCAGTTGGCCGCAGCAAAACTCGGCAAATCGACGCTCGATGTAAGCTACCCCTCCCCCACGGCGCAGGACCGTGAGCGCTTCGCTTCGCGTGAGGTGGTCCGTGCCATCGCGCGGCTTGACGCCGTCGGCCATGACCGGCGATCAGCAGCACTTTATGCGGCACTCGGCGAGCAGATCGACAGCCCGGGCGAACTTTCGCTTTTGACCGCACGCGCGGAAGCACAAGGCGACCATGCACTATCGCTGCGAATCGGCAAGTCGGCATTTTCCCGCGGTGTCGATGTGGCGGCACTCGCCTATCCTATCGGCGTCATTCCGGCCGGCGCCGATATTGCCGGTTCCGGCAAGGCGCTTGCCTATTCGATCGCAAGGCAGGAAAGCGCATTCAACCCGTCAGCCGTTTCCGCAGCGAATGCCCGCGGCCTTCTACAGCTTTTACCCGGGACGGCACAGGGCGTTGCCAAGCGGCACGGGATGAGCTTCAAGGCGGACCGGCTGACCAGTGACGCTGGTTACAACGCCACGCTTGGCGCGCATTATCTCGGCGAGCAGATCGACGCTTTCGGCGGCTCCTATGTACTGACCTTCATAGCTTACAACGCCGGACCGAAGCGTGTGCCGGAATGGATTGCTCGTTATGGTGATCCGCGTGGCAAGTCGCTCGAAGAGGTGATCGACTGGGTTGAACGCATCCCCTTCCCCGAAACGCGCAACTACGTTCAGCGCGTCTTGGAGAATTATCAGGTCTACAAGACCCGGCTGGGGCAGAAGGCCGATATCGTTGACGATCTACGGTTCGGCAGGGGTGAGACCGAGAGCCATAGACAGCCGCGCCTTACCCCGGTTCTCGAACAGTTCGATAGCAAGATACCCTGATAAGCACGAAAAAGCCCGGCCTAGCCGGGCTTTTCAACTTCTGTGATTAGAAATCCCGCTGCAGACGCAGGAAGCCGTCGAAACGGTCGCCATCGCCATAACCGGCAGTGTCAATGTCAACATTGTTGTAGTTGAAGGTCGCCTTGGCGAGGAGGTTCGGCGTGACCTGATAATCCGCAGTCACGCCGACGCGCCAGACACTGCCGCCCGTATAGTCGTCGCTCGTGGGAATGATGTTATCCCAATACTGGACGCCGGGCGTGAGCTTGAACTTTTCGGAAACAGCGAAGGCATACTCGGCGCCAATCGTCCATTCCGAATAATCCCAGTAGCGGGTCGGGCCGGAAGAATAGACACCGAAAACACCCAGTTTGCCCGGTCCGATCTCGGCCGACAGAGTGGATGCGACGACGCCGTCTTCGTGGTCGAACTCATAGGCGCCGAACAGATCGATGGAAAACGCGTCAAACTTGCCGCCTATGAGACCGCTGAGACCGATCTCGTCAGCGCTGCCATCGGCGTCGGTCTTCCAGCCCGCCTGCGAATTGAAGAAATCAGCCTGACCGTATGCAGTGAATGCTCCAGATTCGAACGTGTAGCGAATGGAATTGTTCAGCGTATCTCCGCCAATATAGTCCCCGAAAATATCGGTTGCGCTGCCCGAAAGCGGGCCTTCGTCCGACAGCACGGTCTCACCCGGCAGGCCGGTATCAAAGTAATTGTAGAAGTAGCCGATGCGGAAACCGCCCAGCTCGATATAGGTCTCGTTCAGCGCGAAGTCCGAGCTGTCGGAGTTATTGTTGGCGCGCAACGTGACGCGTGAACCAAGGGGGCCGAACTCGGTGTCGGACTTGGCTTCGAACCGGAGCTGCGCACGCGTATTTGTGCGATAGCCAGCATCATCGTCGAGTTCGACCGCGCCAGCACTTGTGTCGATGTCGTAATTGCTGCGGCCATCCAGCTGCAGACGAATATAACCGCCGATCTTGAGACAGGTCTCCGTGCCAGGGATATAGAAATAGCCGGTGCCGAAAGCGTCGCAGACGCGGACATATTCCAGTGGTTCCGGCTCGGCAGCGACAATGGCATCAGCGGCGTGGGAAACAGATGTAGCAACCAGGCTTGCTGCCGATGCGATGAGAAAACTGGTCAGCTTCATTGGGATTTCCTCGGTGAGCTGCATTCGCACATTGAAAAACGCTACTCGCGATCAGGATAAGTGCAAGCGGCTTCGTACATTCAGATCCACTACATCACGCAGTTGGAAACTGACAGTTACCAATTTATCACGGACGAATTTCGACGTCGCCAGAACAAGAAAAGCCCGGCACAAGGCCGGGCTTTCCAAATTAGATCCGAGAGCCGGATTAGAACGAGCGCTGCAGACGCAGGAAGCCGTCCCAACGGTCGGCGTCGCCGAGATCGTCAGCGTCAACATCGGTGTAGTTGACAGTTGCCTTGGCGGACAGGCCGGTCGTGATCTTGTAATCAGCCGTGATACCAGCGCGCCATGCATTGCCGCCGTCGAAATCGCCATCGGCGTCGAGAACAACGTTATCCCAGTACTGGATGCCCGGTGCGATGGAGAACTTGTCATTCACAGCGATCGCGTATTCCGCACCGATGGTCCACTCAGCGGCGTCGAAGTAACGGTTTTCACCGAAGGAGTAGGCAGCGAAGACGCCGAGCGAGCCCGGGCCGATTGCAGCCGTCAGCGTGGAAGCCAGAGCAGCATTTTCGCGGTCGAAGTCGTAACCGGCGAAGAAGTCGATGGTTACGCCACCGAACTTGCCGGTGATGACGCCGTTGATGCCGATTTCATCCTGGCCACGACCGGTGCCCGCTACGTCGTCCTTCCAGCCGTCCTGAGAGTCGAATGCATCGACCTGACCGTAGACGGAGAAAGCGCCGGCGTCGTAGGTGTAACGGATACCGTTGTTGAGGGTGTCGCCACCGAAACCACCATTGCCGAACGGTGCGCCATCGGAGAGAACGGTTTCGCCCGGAAGTCCGGTATCGAAGTAGTTGTAGAAGTAACCAACGCGGAGACCACCGAGTTCGATGAAGGTTTCATCGAGGAAGAAGTCGGTCCCGTTGTCCGGATTGTTGGTGTTCGCTTCCAGCGTGATGACCGAAGCAAGCGTGCCGTATTCAGTATCCGACTTGGCATCAAGGGTCAGGTGACCACGGGTGTTGGTGCGGTAGCCGCTTTCGCCGCCGAAGTCGTCGCTGCTGCGAGCGTCAACCTGAACGCGGACATAACCACCGATCTTGAGGCAGGTCTCGGTACCCGGAATGTAGAAGTAGCCGGTGCCGAAAGCGTCGCAAACGCGAACATATTCCAGCGGCTCCGGTTCAGCGGCGACGATTGCGTCAGCTGCCTGCGCGACGGTAACGCTTGCAAGCGCCGCGGTCGATGCGATGAGAAGGCTCGTGATTTTCATTTGGGGTTCCCCGGTCAACTCTAGGCTTTACATTCATCAAGGTACAGGCGGGCGGCGGGTGCTTACAAGCACTTCTGCATCTGCGACCGGCGAACATCAGGCAGTTGCGACGTGGTCGTTACTTATTTGTCACAAATTTGACGGGTAAACCGAACCTAAAGCTGCCTGTCCGTGCATTTGCATCCACTACTTATTGCGGGAATTCTGCGTCCGCATCCGACTCAACAGAAACAAAAAGCCCGGCGCAAGGCCGGGCTTTTCGTCCATATCTGAAAGATCAGATTAGAAAGAGCGCTGCAGACGGAGGAAACCGTCCCAACGATCAGCAGAGTCCGTACCGGAGTCTACGTCGGTGTAGTTGATGGTTGCCTTAGCAGCCAGGTTGGTGGTGATCTTGTAATCAGCCGTGATACCAACGCGCCATGCGTCACCAGCGTCGAAGTCGCCGTCAACAACAGTGATGTTGTCCCAGTACTGAACGCCAGGAGCAACCGAGAACTTGTCGGTGACCTTGATGGCGTATTCAGCGCCGATCGTCCACTCAGCAAAGTCGAAGTAACGGTTAGCACCGGTTGCGTAGGCGGCAAAAACGCCGAGCGAACCCGGGCCGATGGCAGCCGTCAGCGTGGAAGCGAAGGCAGCTTCTTCACGATCGAAGTCATAACCAGCGAAGAAGTCGACAGTTACGCCACCGAACTTGCCGGTAACAACGCCGTTGACGCCGATTTCGTCGTCAGAACCGTTGTCGGTCTTCCAACCAGCCTGCGAGTTGAACGCGTCAACCTGACCGTAAACCGAGAACGAACCAGCGTCGTAGGTGTAACGGATGGAGTTGTTGAGCGTGTCGCCGCCGAAGCCGCCGCCACCGAAGCCAGGGCCGCCGTCAGAAAGAACGGTTTCGCCCGGAAGGCCGTTATCGAAATAGTTGTAGAAGTAACCAACGCGAAGACCGCCGAGCTGGAGGTAGGTTTCTTCCAGATAGAAGTCAGTGCCACGAACCGGATCGTTCGTATTGGCGCGAACAGTGATCTTCGAAGCAAGCGTGCCGTACTCGGTATCGTTCTTGGCTTCAACAGCGATCTGGCCGCGGGTATTGGTGCGGTAACCGCCCTGCGCACCGGTCAGATCGAAGTCCGAACGGCCGTCAACCTGAACGCGGACGTAACCACCGATCTTGAGGCAGGTTTCGGTGCCCGGGATGTAGAAGTAGCCGGTGCCGAAAGCGTCGCAAACGCGAACGTATTCCAGCGGCTCGGGCTCAGCAGCCACGATTGCGTCGGCAGCCTGTGCGCCAGAAACTGCTGCGAGGGCAGCAGCGGAGCCGAGAAGAAGGCTCTTGATGTTCATTTTTGACCTCCAGTCAAAATCAGGAGGTCGCCATGACTATTTCTCGTCAGACTGCGGCTCTGATGGCCTTCTGAGAAGAACGGGTAAACACACGTCCAGGTCGTGTGAGGCGAGGTGAGCATAGCGCATTGTCATCTGCAAGGTTTGGTGGCCCAGCCACATCTGCACCCGTCGAATATCAATTCCTCCACGCACCAGCCGGGACGCGCAAGTGTGTCGAAGAACATGCGGAACGACATCGTCGTCCGTACCGAGGCCCACCTCTCCTTTGGCGGCGTTCCATGTAGCGCGAAAGCGTTGTTGATCGATGTTCGCGAAAGGTCCGTCAGGCGCGCCTGCATGTTCTTGAATAGCGTCAATGGCTCGGGGAGTGAGCGGCACGGTACGGCTTTTGCCGGATTTGGTGATCCAGAAGGTGGCGCGGTTTTCAAAAATATCGTTCCAACGTAGGCCGATGCCCTCGCCCAGCCTGGCACCTGTATCGACAAGAAACACGCACAAGTCCGCGTAAAGTTCATCCTTGCTGCGGATGGCCGCAAAGAGGCGATCCTCTTCGGCGTACTCCAGGAAACGAATACGGCCCGCCTTTTCTCGTTGGCGGCGAAACTCGGGAAGGCTATGAATGTCACCCATTTTGAACGCTTTCCGCAGCAACTTGCTCAGCGCCGCCATCTTTCGATTGATGGTCGCGTTGCTGTTGCCACGTTTGCGTAGTTCGCCGATGAGCCGGTCCACCATCTCGTCTGTGAAGCTGTCAAACGGTTGAGAAAGAAGGATCTCATCCAGTTCACTGACAAAGGCGATCACATTCTTCTTGTGGCTTCCTGGCTCCCAGAGGATATCCCCGTACAGCCCCAAGAGCTTGGTAAGTCGGGTAGATTTAACAACCTTGATGGGACCGCTGGCATTAAACTGATAATTGACAGCGTAAGTTTTACCGATGGAAGAGAGGTCTAACACCTCAATCTTTTTGTCGGTTTCCTTGCCCATCCCGCCCTCGCTGATCGACAGCGACAAGAATTACCGGGACACGTTGAACTACAATGGGCATTGCGCCAAAGCGGGACGCGCTTTGGGGATGTTTTTTTTGTTCGTGGCTGAACAGCAACAGCCCGCGGTCGGAAGACCGCGGGCTATCTTGATAGTCAGATTAGAACGAGCGCTGCAGACGCAGGAAGCCGTCCCAACGGTCAGCAGAGTCTGCGCCGGTGTCAACGTCGGTGTAGTTGACGGTTGCCTTAGCGGACAGGCCGGTGGTGATCTTGTAATCAGCCGTGATACCAGCGCGCCATGCATCGCCACCATCGAAGTCGCCATCGGCGTCGAGGGTGATGTTATCCCAGTACTGTACGCCCGGTGCGATGGAGAACTTGTCGGTGACCTTGATGGCGTACTCAGCGCCGACGGTCCATTCAGAAGCGTCGAAGTAACGGTTTTCACCGAAGGAGTACGCTGCGAAGATGCCGAGCGAGCCCGGGCCGATTGCAGCCGTCAGCGTGGAAGCAAGAGCAGCATTTTCGCGGTCGAAGTCGTAACCAGCGAAGAAGTCGAGCGTCACGCCACCGAACTTGCCGGTGATAACGCCGTTGATGCCGATTTCGTCGCGGTTATCAGGACGAATGATGTCAGCACCTGTGACCGGGTCAACGCCAACGACGACGTCGTCGGTCTTCCAACCAGCCTGCGAGTTGAAGGCGTCAACCTGACCGTAGATCGAGAACGAACCTGCATCGTAGGTGTAACGAACCGAGTTGTTCAGCGTGTCGCCACCGAAGCCGCCGTTAGCAAACGGAGCGGCGTCCGAGAGAACGGTTTCGCCCGGAAGACCGTTATCGAAGTAGTTGTAGAAGTAACCAACGCGGAGACCGCCGAGCTGCAGATAGGTCTCTTCCAGGAAGAAGTCCGTGCTCGCGCTGTTGGTGTTTGCGCGAACAGTGATCTTCGAAGCGAGCGTGCCGAATTCGGTGTCGTTCTTGGCTTCAACAGCAACCTGACCACGGGTGTTCGTGCGGTAACCGCCTTCACCACCGAAATCATCATCGCTACGGCCGTCAACCTGGAAACGAACGTAACCACCGATCTTGAGGCAGGTTTCGGTGCCCGGGATGTAGAAGTAGCCGGTGCCGAAAGCGTCGCAAACGCGAACGTATTCCAGCGGCTCGGGCTCAGCAGCCACGATTGCGTCGGCAGCCTGTGCGCCAGAAACTGCCGCGAGGGCAGCAGCGGAGCCGAGAAGAAGGCTCTTGATGTTCATTTTTGACCTCCAGTCAAAGTTACGTATGGGTCTAGGTCTTGATTTACCGAAGGACAAAAATTCCTTGGGCCCATCCCCGTGTTTGAAAGCTGACGAACCACCGCCGCGCTTCGGAGTTGAAAATACAAATCGCCGTGAGCTGCGCAATGCCGAACTGGGGATGAGCGAGAGTTTCAAGGCAGCTTCCCAAAACCATGTTGCCGAAAGGACACAAAACCGCAGTCCGCGGTCATTAAAAATTTAGTTTTCGTTAAGAAAACGGTTTTGCGACAGCAACTTAAGGAAAGGTCACATTCGAATACGTAGCCTTGCGAGAATGTTGCCGACAGGCAACAGGCATAACTCGCAGGCGCTTCGTGCGCTCACGCTAATGATCCAGCGATTTCATGAAGGATAGTGGCGGAGAGGATGGGATTCGAACCCACGATACGCTTTTGACGTATACTCCCTTAGCAGGGGAGCGCCTTCGACCACTCGGCCACCTCTCCGGTGCGGCCTGATTATTGCGGATAAATCCCGAATGCAAGGTCTTTTAGCAAAAAGAGGCGTCGCAGGCTGGGGATGAACCCCAGCCGCAGCATTATTTCGGCGCGGAGCGGACGAATCCACGAGATTGCCGGCTCAATAACCCGAGCCTGCCGGACCTGCGCCCGGGCCGCGCCCGTAACGGCCGGCAAGGTTTTTCAGCGTCGCGGCAAGCTCGGTGACGTCTGCGCCAACGGCAACAAAGTTTGCACCGAGTTCGAGGTAACGACGATTGAGAGTTTCGTTGAAGGTCAGGATGCCTGCGGGCTTGCCGGCGGCGATGATTCGGCCGATCGCCGATTCGATGACGCCCTGCACTTCCGGCGCCTCGATTCGGCCGAGGCAGCCCAAGTCGGCTGAGAGATCCGCCGGGCCGATGAAGACGCCGTCAACGCCGTCTATCGCGGCAATCGCCTCGATATTGTCGATGGCGACACGCGTTTCGGCCTGAACCAGCAAGCAGATCTCGTCATCGGCTGTCTGCGCATAATCGGAAATAGCATTAAAACCCGAAGCGCGTGCGACGGCGGCACCGAGCCCGCGCGTGCCGCGCGGCGGATAACGCACGGCCTGGACCAGCGCTTTGGCCTGTTCGGGCGAATCGACCATGGGAATGAGGAGCGTTCGCGCACCGGCATCCAGCAACTGCTTGATGAACCATGTCTCGCCTGAAGGCGGGCGCACGACGGGTTCGACGGCAAAGGGAGCCAGCGCCCGTAACTGGGCGATAATGCTGCGCAGATCATTCGGCCCGTGTTCCGAATCGATCACCAGCCAATCGAAGCCCGCGCTTGCAGCAATCTCCGCCGGAAGCGCCTCGCCGGTGTTCAGCCATAGGCCAATCTGCTGGCGGCCGGCACTGATCGCAGCCTTGAAGTCATTCTTCGGTACCGGCATTTCTCCTCCTATGCCTTTTCGTCATAAATCCCGGCCGCGAAATGCAGACCATATATAATCAAGATAACAGCAACTTGAGATCCGTGGCCGGATCGGCCAGGCGGGACCTGTCCGGGTTGATGCCAGTTTCCAGCATCTTCTTGCCCGTTACATAGGCCTTCGCATCATTGATCGCATCGACAGCAATCAGCATGCCGTTCCGGAAATACCAGACCGAGACGGCTCCCTCGCGGCTGCCTGCGCGCACCAGCGTCTCGTCATAGCCGAGATTAAAGCCGGCGATCTGCAGCTTCACATCGTACTGGTCGGACCAGAACCATGGTTTTGGCAAATAGGGCCTAGCGTCGCCGGCAAGTGTCGCGGCAACCGATTCGGCCTGGTCGACGGCGTTCTGTACCGATTCTAGGCGAATGCGCCCCTCTTCCCACGGCAACAGGGCGCAATCGCCCATGGCGAAGATCGACGGGTCGGAGGTGCGGGCAAATTCGTCGACGATGATGCCGTTGCCGACATCGAGGCCGCAATCCTGCGCCAGACGGTCGTTCGGGGTGACACCGATGCCGACGATGACAAAATCCACATTGATGACCGTGCCATCGGAAAGTTCGGCGGCACGTACTTGGTCATCCTCGCCGATCAGGCGGGTAAGGCCGGTCTGTTCGCAAATCACGACACCGCGCTCTTTATGTATCGCGCGCATGATGTCTGCGGTCTCCTTCGAGGCAACACGGGCGAGTATACGGTCGGCCATTTCGATCAGCGTTACGTCGAGACCGAGATGGCGTGCAACGGCTGCCGCTTCCAGCCCGATATAACCGCCGCCGATGATCAGCAGGCGACGACCGGCCTTCATTTCATCGGCCAGCCGATCCGCGTCACGCTTGTCGCGGACAGTATATACACCCTTAAGTTCGCCGCCGATGCTGGCAGGCAAAGTACGCGGGGTGGAGCCCGTCGTCAGCGCCAGGGTTTCATATTCGAGCCCCGAACCATCCTGCATGCGGACGGTCTTTTTCTCGCGGTCGATTTCCTCGACATAGGTGGAGAGTCGGACTTCCACGTCGTTTTCGGCAAACCAGTTATCCGGGCGAAAGGTTAGGCGATCGAAACTCATCTCGCCGAGAAGGTATTTCTTGGAAAGCGGCGGCCGCTGGTAGGGATAAACCTCTTCAGCGCCGATCATCGTGATGGGCCGTGTATCCTTCAATGCCCGAAGTTTCGCCGCAAGCGCAAAGCCCGCCTGCCCTGCCCCGACGATTACCAGCCTGCCTGTCACTTGCTTGCTCCATTCCTGTTCGACCGCCAAGAGATAGCACCTCGAACGGCCGCAAAGGCGTATCGTCGCGACGCGTGGGCGTCAACAACGCGACATTGTGTCCAGTGAGCGGAATGAGGCGGATAAGGACACCATAGATCGAGAAAAATTTACCAATCAACTTTAGAATGCATCAGAATTGCAGGAATAAAATCATATTCGCGGGACAAGTCAGGAGGATACCATGGCCCCATTGATGGACGGGACCAACACGCAAGAACCGGCGGGCCTGCGCCGTGTCTTTGAAAAATTCACGATTGATCGGCCGGGTAAGATTGTGCTCGTCGAACACCATTTAAGCACCAAGACGAGTATTCGCTGCCTGATCCGTACGATCTCTCTGCAGGGAGCCGAACTTGAGGTAACCCCGCACATTCCGGTGCCGTCTCATTTCTTCCTCGCCATCCTCGGCATACGCGACGAGATCGGCTGCACGGTCATGGCGCGCGAAGAGGAGAAGGTGACGGTCGGCTTCAACATGCTGATCAACCCTGAATTCCTCCACCATGTCATTCGGCTGAGCTTCGAGACGAGCCACTGAGTCGGAATACGGAGTTGGTGCCGCAGGCGGTTCCGGCAAAAATCAGCGCCGCGCTCGGCGCCATCCAGCCGCCTGGGCATCCGCCTCGGAGCAGAACCAGCGCTCACCATATTGAGCGCTGATCCTGGTTTCATCGTAATATTCCTGGCCGGGCACATGATAAATGCGCTCACCGGAGTTGATCGAGATATTGCCCTTGATCCGGCATGAGGTGCCGATATTCGCCTCGACGTAACGGGGGATGCCCGGAAGCAGCGTATGCCCGCCCGTGGCGAGGAAACTCGCGGTCGCTGCTCCAAGAACAATCAGCACGAATTTGCTCATCCGACGAAGATGGGCCGAAAAGATTGATTGCTCGCTTCAGCAATTCCTAAAATTGCATATTTCGGATCACAAAACCTCAGGATGCATCGAGGTGTCCGGCATTCCGCGAATCGTCGTCCGGAAGGCTACCGGTCAAACTCCTACCCTTGCACAGCAGCGAAAGCTTTCTATTGTGTCCCGGCTTTCAACCGGACTTATCCCACATGCCTGCATTTTCTCGTTTTACTCCGCTGATCAATTCACTGCCCTCGACCGTGCCCTTTGTCGGCCCGGAAGCGCTGGAGCGAAAGAGCGGTGCGGTCGTCAAGGCGCGCATCGGCGCCAATGAAAACGGCTTCGGCCCGGCGCCATCCGTAATTGCAGCCATGACGGAAGCCGCGACGGGCATCTGGAAATATGCCGATCCGGAAAATTTCGACCTCAAGGCGGCGCTTGCTGCCCATCTCAACTGCAAGCCGGAAAACCTGGCGATCGGCGAAGGGGTCGACAGCCTTCTCGGCCAGATCGTGCGGCTCGTCATCGACCCGGCAGCGGCAACGCCTATGCCGGTGGTGAATTCCTTCGGCGGCTACCCGACCTTCAATTTCCACGTCGCCGGTTTTGGCGGCCGGTTGGTGACCACGCCTTACGTGAACGACCGCGAGGACCTGAACGGGCTGCTCGATGCCGTGCGCCGGGAAAATGCGCCGCTCGTCTATTTCGCCAATCCTGACAATCCAATGGGAAGCTGGTGGGAGGCCGACGAGGTCGTGGCCTTTGCAAAGGCCCTGCCGGAAACGACGCTGCTGGTGCTCGACGAGGCCTATTGCGAAACGGCGCCGGCAAGCTCGACGCCGTCGATCGAGGCGTTGATCGACATGCCGAACGTCATCCGCACGCGCACGTTCTCGAAGGCTTATGGAATGGCTGGCGCGCGCGTCGGTTATGCGATCACGACGGAAGGCACGGCAAAAGCCTTCGACAAGATCCGCAACCATTTCGGCATGAACAGGATCGCCGTTGCAGGCGCAATCGCTGCCCTGAAGGACAAGGCCTATCTCAAGCAAGTCGTCGGCAACATCAAGGCATCGCGCGAGCGTATTGGAGCGATCGCGGCCGCCAACGGTCTCAAGGCGCTGCCTTCGGCCACCAATTTCGTCGCGATCGATTGCGGACGCGATGCGGCTTACGCCCGCGCGATTGTCGATGGGCTTTTAGGCCACGGCGTCTTCATTCGCATGCCGGGTGTCGAGCCTCTCAACCGCTGCATCCGCATCAGCGCCGGAAAAGAGCCCGACATGGCGCTTCTGGAGGCCGCGTTGCCTCAGGTTTTGAAATCGCTCTGAGCTGGATAGGAACTAGGCAAAACCGCGCCGGCCTTGTCTCTGCCGGTCGCGGTTTGATTACGAAAAGCCGGATAAGTGCAGGCTCTTCTGCGAAGTGGTTCTGCTCAGTGCACCGTCATCCATTCGCGGGCGGCGCGCAATGCTTCCGCAAGCTGCATCTTCGTCAACTGCGGGGTCAGATCGGCACGCAGTTCGGCGGCGCGGTCGGAGCCCTTGATGGCGGCAATGTTCAGCCATTTGTGGGCGGACACGAGGTCGATTTCGACCCCGCGGCCCGTTGCATACATCAGGCCCATATCGCAGAAGACTTCTGCGCGGGCATCGCCGCCCATGGTGGCCATTTCAGTCATCGAAATTTCAAAGCGTGCCATCGGTTTTGATCCCTGTTTAAGACCTTGTTTCTTCTTCTGCCCTGTTCATCATTCCCTTCCGGACCACCGTCTTATGCGGCTTTGTTAATCCATCAGGGTGGCGGTTTTTCCCGCTCGCTTGATGAGACCAATATGATCCCAAGGTTCGAAAATCCGACTAAAAAGAATGCTTAACTTGCGGAAAACAAAGTTCAAATGCTTCGTAAATTTGAGTTTTCGTTAAGCACTACAATGCCTGTACGTTAAGGGTTTTCGGCTTTCGTTTACGAAACGTTAGGATTTCGATCGAAACCCTTTGCTAACCATGTTTTCCGCTTCCGTTTTCAGGAAAGAGAAAGTCGGCCGCCACGCAGTCGGCTGAAAACATCCGAAAAACGGACCTACTACCAGCACTCCGCAACTTTACCTTTACGTACTGGTAAGCTAATTTAGACACGGGGCGTCGATTGCTGGAGGGCTGTCGAACGCCGCAATAACGAGGATCTGAGGAGGGATCTCATGCTGAAGACTTTTGCCGCGGCGGCGGCATTGCTGGTGAGTGCTGCGGCGGGCCACGCCGCGGAGCCGATCGAGGGCAACTGGAAGACCCAGAGTGGCGCGACCGCCGAGATCGGCAAATGCGGATCGGCTTATTGCGTAACGCTGAGAACCGGCAACCATGCCGGCAAGCAGATCGGAAAAATGTCCGGCACCGGCGACGAATATTCCGGCGAGATCACCGACCCTGAAAACGACAAGACCTATAGCGGCTCCGGCTCCGTTGCCGGCAATACGCTGAAGATGAAGGGCTGCGTGCTGAAGGTTCTGTGCAAATCGCAGACATGGACGCGGCTCTAACCTTAATCCCCCGATACGAAGCCGGCTGTCACAGCCGGCTTTTTTTCTACCCGGAATCTGGAGCCCGGCCCGTTAATCACCCTGAACGCCAGATGAAAAGGGCTCTCAGCCTTCATACAGCCGGTCGCCATTATTCTGCCCTCATTCAGCCAGGGACGGATCGGAACCTGGCATTTCGGGAGCAGGATCATGACGACCATTGCACGCCGCCTGACCATCGTCACCTTGATGATGACGATCTTCGCATTGTCCTTTGCCGCACTTGCCGTGCAACCGTCCAAGCGACCGTTGGGCTTCAACATCAGCACGGGCAGCCTGTGTGTCTATTTCAACAGCGGCGAATGCGTCGCCACGCTTTGAAGAGGCACAATCAAGCGAAAAAGTGGGACGATGATCGCCGTTTGATTGTCATGGAGTTCTCCTTATAATGGCTCATGAACACACGAATCTCTCCCTTTTCTCCGCTTTCCTACATCAGCCCGAGCGCGGTGGAACCGCAGGCTTTCGACAACGCCGAAGCGGCCGTCGATGCCCTGACCGCGCTTTATGAGCGTAATACGAAATTCCTGATCGACAGTTTTGGCGCGCTGGCCAAGAGCGGCACGATGACCGGCCGTTATCGAGCCTTCTATCCGCAGGTCTCGATCGAAACGACCTCGTTCGGCCATGCCGATTCGCGGCTTTCCTACGGCCATGTTGCGGCCCCGGGCATTTACACGACGACCGTGACGCGGCCAAAACTGTTCCGCCATTACCTGATCGAACAGCTGGATCTGTTGATGCGCAATCACGGCATTCCCGTCACCGTGTCGGAATCGACTACGCCCATCCCGCTCCATTTCGCATTCGGCGAAGGCGCTCATGTGGAAGCTTCGGCCGGTCACGCGATGGCCGATATACCGATGCGCGACCTGTTCGACACGCCGGATCTCACCAATACCGATGATCTGATCGCCAATGGCGAATATGAAGCTCCGGCGGGAGAACCGGCGCCGCTTGCACCGTTTACCGCACAGCGCATCGATTATTCTCTGGCTCGACTCAGCCACTATACAGCCACGGGTGCCGAGCATTTCCAGAACTTCGTGCTGTTCACCAACTACCAGTTCTATATCGACGAATTTGCCGCCTGGGCCCGCAAGCTGATGGCCGAGGGTGGCGGTGGCTACACGGCCTTCGTCGAACCGGGCAATGTCATCACGCTTGCCGGCAAGGATACGCCGGAGACGACGCCGATTACCCGCATGCCGCAGATGCCGGCCTACCACCTGAAGAAGGACGACCATTCCGGCATCACGCTGGTCAATATCGGCGTCGGCCCTTCGAACGCCAAGACGGCCACCGACCATATCGCCGTGCTGCGCCCGCATGCGTGGCTGATGGTCGGCCATTGTGCAGGCCTTCGCAACAGTCAGCGTCTCGGTGATTATGTTCTCGCCCACGCCTATGTGCGCGAGGATCATGTGCTGGACGACGACCTGCCGGTGTGGGTGCCGATACCGGCGCTGGCTGAAGTTCAACAGGCGTTGGAAAGTGCCGTCGAGGAAGTAACCGGTTATGAAGGCTTCGAGCTGAAGCGGATCATGCGCACCGGCACGGTCGCCACGATCGACAACCGCAACTGGGAACTGCGCGACCAGCGCGGGCCGGTAAAGCGGCTTTCCCAGTCACGCGCGATTGCGCTCGACATGGAATCGGCAACGATCGCCGCCAACGGGTTCCGTTTCCGTGTGCCCTACGGAACGCTGCTTTGCGTTTCCGACCGTCCGCTGCATGGCGAACTGAAACTGCCGGGCATGGCGACAGCCTTCTACCGCACACAGGTCAGCCAGCACCTGCAGATCGGCATCCGCGCCGTGCAGAAGCTCGCAGCCATGCCGACCGAAACGCTGCATTCTCGCAAGCTCAGAAGCTTCTACGAGACGGCGTTCCAGTAATAATTCCAGCCACCATGCCCATGCTGTATGATTTCAAAATTCATACACCATGGGTGTCAGCTGCGCGCCAATATCGAATTGGATGACGAGCTTATCGCCGAGGCCATGGAACTTGGAGGCTTGCCTACCAAGAAGGCTGCAGTTGATCAGGCGCTGAGAGATTTCGTGCGGATCAAGAGGCAATTGCGCGTGATCGACAATCTCGAGGGTATCGGCTGGGAATGCGACCTTGACGCCTCAAGAGACAAAGCGGGCAGATACTCGAACCGGGGTTTTCAGCAGGACGAATGATCTTCGCGGATAGTTCGCCTAGATATCGCTCTTTAGAAGAGAATGCCGAGGCTGTCTCCACGCTCAGATCCCTCTTACCGTGCGGAGTTGTCCTGCTCGGCGATGTCATCCTGATGGAAGGGCCTTGGGGGGCATCGGATAGTCATCAGGTCCTTTGGATGGAACAGGACTTCCGGGATTTCCCCATCGCGCAGATATTGTCGGCCGAATTGGCGACAACCCTGCATGGCAATGACCGAACACCTCGGGCTAAAATTGGCCTGATCCCGTTACCCCTTCCCTCTCGCAGCAAACAGCGACAGCGCCGTGCCGATCAGCGAAGAGACGATGACGAGAAGGTGGGTGTTGACGGCGGCCTGAGCGAGTTCTTCGAAAGCAGGCCCCGAGGCTGCTGCGCCGAAGGCGACGGCACCGGCGCTGATGCCGGCGGGATAGGTTCCGACACCGGCGGGCGCATGGAGCGGCAGGACGGAGGACAGTTCGCCGCCGAGTGCACCGCCGAAACCGGGCGCCATCGAAATGCCGCCGAGCAGGCCGAGCACCCAGGCAAGGACTGCGATCTTAGTGAACCAGTTGATCAGCGTTGCGCCCCAGGCCCTCGCAAAGGCTGCGGCATCGACGGGAAGGCCCGCTTCGACTTCGGCAAGCAATCTTTCAGCCTTTGCCGGCAGTACCCTTGCAGCAAACCGAAGGCCGATGCCGCGCAGGGCAAAACCTGCGACCGGCAGGACAAGGAAGCCGAACCAAAGCGCCCAGGCCCATGACGAATGATGCTGCAGGACCAGACCGATGCCGGCTGCTGCGAGCAGAGCATGAAGATCGAAAAGCCGCATGACGAAAAGAGCGGCGGTGCTTCTTGCCAGCGACAAGTCGAACTCGCGTTTCATCAGCAGCGGAAAGCTTGCCTCCCCCGAACGAAAGGGTAGCATGATGTTCAAAAGATTGTGCACCTGGGTGAGGCGCAGCAGCGTTCCGAAGCGGCCGCCGGTCTCTGTCGGAAAATAATCATAGATACGCCAGGTGCGCAGGACATAGGTGCCAAGCAGTGCGGCAAGCGCGAGAAAAGCCGAGCCGAGGCCGGCACTTTTCCATAGAGCCAGCACGGTCGCCCAGCCCCAAACCCACTGTATGAAGATCGCATAAAGCGCGACGGTCGCCAGCGTCAGCAGCGTCATGGCGTTACGAATTATCCACGCTCTCTGGCTGGCAACGGAATAATTCTTCATATAGTAAGTGGCCCCAATGCGATAAATTCGGGTCTATGCGACGATGCTGCGCCATGGCGCGCCGCCCGTATAAGCCCGCACTTCTAGGAGAAACACACGGTGGGTACAACAGCAGAGTCGGTCACCCGCCTCATCGAGACGACCAGCCCGGTCGAACTGTCGCTGGTCGTGCCGCTTTTCAATGAAGAGGAAAGCGTCAAGCCCCTGATCGAGCGGATCGTGACGTCGATGGCCGGTTATGCAGCCTCATGGGAGCTGATCCTGGTCGATGACGGCAGCACGGATGCCACGATCGCCAATGCCCGAACTGCGCTCAATCGCCCCGGCCTCGACCTGAAGATCGTTGCTTTGCAGCGCAATTTCGGCCAGACGGCCGCCATGCAGGCAGGCATCAACCAGGCTGAGGGCCGGCTTATCGCCACGCTCGATGGAGACCTGCAGAACGATCCGAAGGACATCCCTGCGATGGTCGCTGAACTTGAGCGCCGTGAACTCGATCTGCTCGTCGGCTGGCGCCAAAACCGCCAGGACGGCCTGCTTTTGCGCAAGGTTCCATCCTTCATCGCCAATCGGCTGATAGGCCGCATCACCGGCGTGCGCCTCCACGATTACGGCTGCTCGCTGAAGATCTACCGTTCGACGGTCATCAAGCAGGTGAAGCTGATGGGCGAAATGCACCGTTTCATCCCTGCATGGGTCGCCGGTGTCGTACCTAGCTCGCGTATCGGCGAAATGCCGGTAACGCACCACGCCCGCCAGCACGGTGTATCAAAATACGGCATTTCCCGGACGTTCCGGGTTATTCTCGACCTCCTGTCGGTGATGTTTTTCATGCGCTTCAAGGCGCGGCCGGGACATTTCTTCGGTTCGCTCGGCCTTGGCCTCGGCGCGATCTCGGCACTGATCCTGTTCTACCTGTTCATAGACAAGTTCATCATGGGCAACGACATCGGCACGCGACCGCTGTTCCTGATCGGCGTGATGCTGTTCCTCTCGTCCGTACAGATGATCACGACAGGTATTATCGCGGAAATGATAGCTCGCACCTACTACCGCGAGGATAGCGCCCTCAGCTATATCGTCAGGGAAGTCTATCAGGCTGATGCACCGGCCGCGTGATGTCCTAACCCGGAAACCGGAGCGTGTTCTTTGGCTGATTGCGGCCTATTGCCTGGCCGCAATCGTGGTGAGGGTATTGCGGACCGAAGGCCTGCAGGCGGACGAGTCCGAGCAGATCTTCATGTCGCAATTTCTGCTCCTGGGCTACGGGCGGCAGCCGCCGTTCTACAACTGGCTTCAGTACGGCGTAATCCATCTGATCGGTCCCTCGGTTCTGGCGCTGACACTGCTGAAGAACAGCCTCCTGTTTCTCTCCTGTGTATTTATCGGCCTTGCGGTCAGGCAGGTCAGTGACCGGAAAGATGTCGTGGCGGCGGCCATGCTTGGCGTGCTGGCCCTTCCAGCGGTCTCGGTTCTGTCTCAGCGTGATCTCAGTCATGCGGTGGCGTTGCTTTTCTGCGTCTCCCTATTTCTCCACGGCTTCATCGGCGCGCTGAAACAGCCCACGCTCTGGCGATATGCGCTGACGGGGTTTGCAATAGGCATCGGGGTGATCTCGAAATACAATTTCGTAGTAGTTCCGATCGCAGCAATTCTCGCTATTCTGCCTGACCCGGACCTGCGCCGCCGCCTGTTCGACCGTAGGCTGATCGCAACCATCCTGGTTGCGGGGCTCATCTGCGTGCCGCATGCACTCTGGTTCCTTAACAACATCGACGCCGCCACCACCGATACGATCGACGAGATGCGCGATGGTCCTTCGGGGAATTTCATCGCCGATCGCCTGGAAGGCCTGATTTCACTGGTCACCTCAGCCGTAGAGGGCGCACTTCCACTCATCATTTTCTTGGCGATTGCCTTTGGTCGTGAGATTTGGGCCGGCAGGCGGGCGGGAACGGTCTGGACGCGTGCGATCGGCCGGATGTTTCTGCTCTGTCTTTTGATTGTCGGCCTGATTTCCTTCGTTATGGGGGCGACGAAGATCAGCCAGAAATGGTTGTCACCCTTTTTGCTGATCCTGCCGGTTTATCTCTGTCTGAAGATCGAAGCCGCAGGCGGCTTCGATCGACGTCCCCATGCGGTCGCAATTCTGGCTGTGCCAACGTCGATACTGATGTTTGGTTTCCTGCTCTACCTGACAACCGGCAATCTGCTTGGGCCACTCCACGGCAAATACCAGAAGGACAGTTTTCCTTCGGTGCCTTTCGTTCGCCAGGTGCTGACAGAGGCGGATACCCCGCTGGACTTCATCGTGGCAGACGGCATGACGCTGGCCGCAGCGGCACGGGTCAACGCCCCACAAGCTGGAGTAGCACAACCCGGATTTGCCCGTTCCAGGACGTTCATCTCTCCGCAAAACCGCGGACTGGTGATCTGGAATAGCACCAATAGGCCGGACCTGCCTCCCGCACTTGGAGAGTTTCTTCGCTCCAACGGCATTGACACCGCCGCACTCATCACCAAAACGATGGCGGTTGCCTACCCGTTCTCGGGCGGGCGCGACACGGAACAATTCAATTACGCTTGGACCGCAGATCCGTCAGATCAAAACTGACAAGCCGTCAAGGCAGAATGCCGGAGACAAATTTGCCGAAGATTTCCTCACCGACACAGGCGCATGCCGCACCAGCTTTTTCCGACCGGCTCGGTAGCGGGCAAACTCTTGCTCTGGTGCTTGCCGCCTATTTCGTTATCCAGGTCATCGTGCGCTTCGTGCTTCCGCACGGGCTGGAACTCGACGAGTCCGAGCAAGTCTATGTGTCGCAATGGCTGCTTGCCGGCTATGGCGCGCAACCGCCCTTCTATAACTGGCTGCAGCACGGCGCTATCCAGATTTTCGGCATCTCGATCATCACACTTTCGGGCATGAAGGCGCTGATGCTCTTCCTGTCCTACATCTTCTATTATCTCGCTGCACGGCAGGTGCTGGAAGACAAGCGGCTGGCGGTCGTTGCCGCACTCGGGCTTCTCACCATTCCGCAGGTCTCCTTCGAGGCGCAGCGCGACCTTTCACATACGGTCGCTGCCATTTTCGGCGCATGCCTGTTTCTTTTTACCCTGCTGAGGGTCATTTCCCGGCCAACGCTCGAGGCCTTTCTGCTATTCGGCATTGCCATCGGCATCGGTGGCATCACGAAATACAATTTTGCCGTCCTGCCGGTTGCCGCCGGACTTGCCGTGCTGATGGACCGCGACATGCGCCGTACGATGCTTTCTTGGAAGCTGATACCCGCCGGTGTCCTGGCTCTGGCGATCGTCGCACCGCATGCGCTATGGCTTGTCGACAATTTCAGCGATGCGAGCCAGAGCACGCTCAAGAAACTCGGCGGTGACGATGCAGGGCTGATCGGCGGGATTGCCAGCGGCCTCGGCTCACTGACGATCGGCTTTTTCAGTTTCACAGCCCTTACGCTGATCATCTTTGCAGCCGTCTATCGCGAGCACCTGAAAGCCATCTTTAGCGCTCATAGTCGCTGGACGCGGCTTGTCGGCCGCATTCTCGTGCTCTCGCTTGCACTGATCGTGCTGATGATCCTGTTTGCCGGTTTCGAGAACGTGCGTGATCGCTGGCTGACGCCACTTCTGCTCGCCACACCGCTCTATCTCGCGCTGAAGGTGGATGCAGCAAAAATCCCGGTCGAGGTGAGTTTCAAGCGCCTCTGGGGCGTGGTGATCGTGATTATGGTGCTGATCCCGGCTGCGCTGGCGCTTCGCGCCAATATGGGCCGCATCAACGGCAATTACGGCTATGTGAACATTCCGTTCGCGGCTCTTTCAAAGACCGTTGCGGAAAAGGCCGCAGGCGCCAATACGGTCGTCGTCGCCTCGGACCGGCAGCTTGCCGGCAACCTGCATTTCAGCCTGCCCGAACAGCCGGTTGCCGTGGAACCGCCGCCGCCGGGACTGAAAAACCGGCCGCTTGCGGATTTCGACCGGGTCGTTTTCGTCTGGCGCACGAAGGATGGCAGCATGCCGGTCGCCTTCGACAAGGAGTTCTCCGGATATCTGCTTGAACAAGGGATCACCACCGCACCGCAGGATGTCGCGATCGTCGGCTACCCCTATCAATGGGGCCGGCCGATGGACCAGTACCGCTTCGGTTATGCGGTGATGGATCTGCCGCGTTAAAATCTATTCCTTCACCGTATGGCGCAGATGATCGAGTGCTTGGCCCAGCTTCTCGATCACCTCGTCGATTTCCGATCGCGTGATCGTCAGCGCCGGCGAGGCCAGCATGCGGTCGCCGGTGGCGCGCATGATCAGACCGTTCTCGACGCAATGATTGCGCACCAGCGAGCCGATATCGTCGGGCTTTGCGTAACGGCGGCGCGTGGATTTGTCAGCGGCAAGCTGCAGTCCGCCGATCAGGCCAATACTTTCCGCTTGACCGACGACTTCGTGATCCTCGAGGCTTTTCCAGGCTGAGGCGAAATACGGGCCGATATCGTCGCGCACCCGCTCGACCAGCCCTTCCTCCTCGATGATGCGAAGGTTTTCCAGCGCGGCTGCTGCGGCAACCGGATGACCGGAATATGTATAGCCGTGGGCGAAATCGCCGAATTCGCTGATCATCACTTGCGCCACGCGATCCGAGACCAGTACGCCGCCAATCGGCAGGTAACCCGAGGACAGACCCTTGGCGATGGGTGCGAGATCGGGCTCGACGCCAAAATGCTGGTAACCAAACCATGAGCCGAGACGGCCGAAACCGCAGATGACTTCATCCGAGATCAGGAGGATGTTGCGGGCCTTGCAGATGCGGGCGATTTCCGGCCAATAGGTGTCGGGCGGGATGATGACGCCGCCTGCCCCCTGGATCGGTTCGGCGACGAAGGCGGCGACGCGATCTTCGCCCAGCTCATCGATCTTGGTCTCAAGTTCGCGGGCCATTTTAAGGCCGAATTCGGCAGGCGTCAGATCGCCGCCATCGGCATACCAGTAGGGCTGGCCGATATGATGGACGCCTTCGATCGGCAGGTTGCCCTGTTCGTGCATGTGCTTCATGCCGCCGAGCGAGGCACCGGCGACGGTCGAGCCATGATAGGCGTTTTTCCGCGCGATGACCTGCGTCTTCTCCGGCTTTCCGAGCGCCTTCCAGTAGACGCGGGCGATGCGAAACCATGTGTCGGTCGCTTCCGAGCCGGAATTGGTGAAAAAGACGTGGTTCATCCTTCCACCGGTCTTCGAAGCGATCTTCTGTGCAAGCAGCGTCGCCGGCGGCGTCGTGGTGCCGAAGAAGGTGTTGTAATAGGGCAGTTCCTGCATCTGCCGGAAGGCTGCCTCCGCGATCGACTTGCGGCCGTAACCGACATTGACGCACCACAGCCCGGCAAAGGCATCGAGATATTTCTTCCCCGTGGAATCGTAGATATGGACGCCCTCGGCGCGTTCGATGATGCGCGTGCCTTTGGCGTTCAGTTCCTTCATGTCCGAGAAGGGGTGGATGTGGTGGGCGGCATCGATGGCTTGAAGATTGGAAATGCCAGGATTGGAAATGGCCGGCTTGTCGTTCATCGCGTCGCTCTCCTGAAGATTGTGCGGTCAATTCTTATCGGCTACGAACGAGGTTCCGCAACCTTAGAGATGATGCTTCATGACCGATCGCATTGAGCCCCATACCGAAATCCTGCTCGTCGGCATGAACGGGGATCTGCGCGGCAAACGCATTCCGAAATCGAAGGAAAAGAAGGTGTGGGACGGGCTTGTTCGGCTGCCCTCCTCCACCCAGTCGCTCGACATATGGGGCGACGACAATGACGATATTACCGGCCTGTCGCTGACGATCGGCGACCCCGACGGGCAGTGCGTTCCAGACCCGCGCAGTGCGGCGCCGATGCCATGGGGGCCTGAAGGCTCGACACAGGTTCTGGCCACCATGCACGAGATGGATGGCTCTCCGAGCTTCATGGACCCGCGCGCCATTCTCGCCAACCTGCTGAAGCGTTTCGAGGAACGCGGGCTGACACCGGTGGTGGCGACCGAACTTGAATTTTACGTGATGCAGGACGACTGGCGTGAGACCGGCCGCCCTCGCCCGCCTGAAAAGCTGATGTACCGAGACCAGCCGAACGGGTTCCAGCTCTATGACATGAGCGCCGTCGACGCGCTTGACGAGTACCTGCAGACGGTGCGCCACTGGGCCAAGCTGCAGGATATTCCCGCTGACGCGACGACAGCCGAATTCGGCCCCGGCCAGTTCGAGATCAATCTCCTGCACCGGGCGGACGCGCTCGCTGCCGCCGATGACTGCATCTATCTCAAGCGCATTGCCGAACAGGCTGCGCGCAAGTTCGGCATGAAATCCACCTGCATGGCCAAGCCGTATGGCGATCAGGCAGGCTCCGGCCTGCATGTGCATGCCAGCATCATCGACCGCGACGGCAACAACATTCTGGATGCCAAGGGCGGTGATCCGGTGAAGCTGAAGTCGGTGACGGCGGGCATGCTCAAGACAATGCGCGATGCGCAGCTGATCTTTGCCCCGTTTGCCAACTCCTATCGCCGTTTCCAGCCGGGGTCATTTGCGCCGGTCGATATCGACTGGGGTTTCGGGCATCGCGGCACGGCTGTGCGCATTCCCGACGCCAATGGGCCGGCGGCACGCGTCGAGCACCGGGTCGCCGGTGCCGACGCCAATCCCTATCTGCTGCTCACGGCCATTTTAGGCGGCATGCTGGCGGGATTGGACGAGGTCCTCGATCCCGGTCCGGCAACAGAGCCGGGACAGGAACCACCCGAAGGCACGAAGCGGCTGACGCATGATTTTCTGACCGCCGTCGACGATTTCTCCGCCTCGCCTTTCATCCGCGATGTGTTCGGCGAGCGCTACCGGAAACTCTATGGCGATACGAAGCGCAAGGAGGCGATCACCTATCTGCGCACGGTCAGCGACTTCGATTACCAGACCTATCTGCCGAGGATTTGACCCGACAGCAGTTAAGGAATGCGCTCAAGGCAGCGTTAGTCTTTGCGTATGTACCTATTATTGCTCGCCAATTCTGACAAACAGCAAGAATACGACCAGTCTTTAATCGTTTCATTCAGCCCTCGTTAAAATTCCGACCTCTAATCACATCACCATATTTGATTGGTTTGAGGGCGGCGCATGCGCGTTATTCTGTTGAAATCGATACTGATCGGAATATTGGCTACGCTTGCCTCGCTTGGGCTGTCTTTTGCGATCGTGCCGCATCTCGGTGGACAAGTGGCCGGCGCCGGACTGATCATGACGATCGTCTGCCCTTTCGTGATCTCTATTCCCGCCTCGATCCTGCATCTGTGGCAGTCCGACCGGATCAGGCGCGCCAAGGCGGAGACGATGGAGGCTCTGGAAAAGCTCGCAGTCGCCTATGAAGACTTAAAGCAGCTTGCTCGCCATGATGGATTGACCGGCCTGCTCAACCGCACGTCATTTCTCGATGAGTTGGCCTCCCTCAGCCGGCAGGGAGTGACGGGCGGACTGATGTTTCTCGATCTCGACCACTTCAAGTCGATCAACGACCGGTACGGGCACGCCACCGGCGACGAGGCCCTGCGCCTGACGGGCAAGCTGCTGGCTGCCCACCGGATGGAACAGCACGACATTTCCGGCCGGCTGGGCGGGGAGGAATTCGCGCTTTTCCAGGTGGGGCTGACGTCGAAGGCGCTGGCACGGCGCTGCGAGGATGTCCGGCAGGCGATACAGGCGATCGACCTGCGCTCCTCATCCGGCGCCCGTATTCCGCTCTCGGCCAGTATCGGAGCGCTGATGTGCAGCCCCGGATTCGATCCGGACGATTGCCTGAAAGGGGCCGACGAGTATCTCTACCAGGCAAAGTCACGCGGGCGAAACCAGGCTGTCGCGTCGATATAGGCTTCGCAAAAGTCCCCATTCGCGCCGGGCCATCTTGCTGATATAAATCGCAGGTACGGATTGTCGCACCGGTCTGTACGGAAGGCGACAGCGTCGTTGAGGACGTTGGCCATGGACATGATATTCGCATTCCTCCGCACCACATTCGCCGCCATCGTCGTGACGATCGCCCTTGGCGGTTCTGCCATGGCGGATGACGCGCCACTGAAGATCATCGTCCATCCCGGCCAGAGCGAGGCCGATGTCGAGCAGATCCTCGATTTCGCGGCACGAAGCGGCAGGCCTGTGGCGATCGAGGTCGGACAGGCGACGACGGTTTCACCCGGGACTGCGACACCTATTCCGGGAGCGGTAGCAGGCAATACCAGCACAACGCCCGCGACATTCACGCAAGTCACATCCACCCAAGCTGTATCCCAGGTACCCGCATCTTCGCCACCTGCGGTACCGGCACCTGCCGCAGCCGCACCCGCACCCGCGCCTGCCCCCATGACACCGACGCCCGAAATGATGGCGACAGACATGGGTATGGCGAAGTGGAGCCAGTTTTCCGCCGCCTTCATGCGCGGCGCGACGACAGCTCTCTCCGGCGTCGGCAGCCTGCCCACGGCGATGGTGATGGCAGACGAGAAATTGACCGAGGAAGGCAGCAGCCATGGCCGGGTCCTGCTTCTTGCGCTCTCGACGATCGCAGCCGCGGCCACCGCGACACTCATTCTGCGGCGGCTGATTGCGGCTGCATTCACGCGGGAAGTGCCTCAGGGCGGGCGAATGACCGGGATTATTGGTCAGAGCCTGAGGCGAATGATCGGAGATCTCGCCTCGGTGGCGTTTTTCCTTGTCGCCACACGCTTTGTGTTTGATCTGCTCGGACCGCAAGGGGAAGCCACGACCCGCATGGTGAGGAGCATCGTGACGGCCATTATCGTGGCATCGCTCTATGTCTCGCTTGCGCGGCTGCTGTTCAAGAAAAACCACGGCGGGCGCAGCCTGGTGCCGATCAAGCGGCCGGAATGGCATTTCCGCATATTGGTGACCTACGGCCTAATCAGCGCGGCGATTGCCGAAATGGCAAGGCTTGCAGGCGCTATCGGGATAGACAGCCTGGTTATCGACGGCTGGTTCCTGACCGGCAATACGCTGCTGACACTGTTGAAGCTCTACTGGTTCATCGGTGGGCGCAACGATATTCGCGACGCCTTCATCAGCGACAATCCAGGCATTGTACGCCGGGTTGCCGGAAATCTTCTGCCGGAATTTTACGTCGTGACGGCGCTGGCGCTGTGGCTGATCTGTGTGCTGTTTGCCGGAACGCCGAACAGCGCCCGCTGGATCTTCGCCGCTGGCACGACGCAGATGGCTCTGCTGGCACTGCCGATCCTTGCACTCGGCGCACATGCGCTGGTCGATGATTTTACGCGGCACCATGAGCGGGTGCGAGGTGCTGGTCTTGGTTCTTCACTTCTCGCAAGCCTCAGGGTGCTCTGCGCGGGTGCCGTGTGGATCGGTGGGTTGCATCTGATCACCGCCATATGGTCGCCGTTCATGGGCGGACAGGCGGCGGACGCGACGGGCTGGATCCTCTGGCTCGAAAGACTGAGCTTTGCGATCGTGGCAAGCTGGGCTGTGGCGAGTTTCATCTGGCACTATTCGGAAGCGCTTGCCCCTTCGCCGGCCATCATGCTGCCGGGACATGAGGACCAGAACGAGAAACGCCAGACCAGCAGGCTCTCGACGGCGATGCCCGTCGTGCGCAATCTGGCGCTCGGAGCGGTGCTTGCCGTCGGTGCGCTGGTCATATTGAGCGCTCTCGGGGTCAATGTGGCGCCGCTTCTTGCAGGCTTCGGCGTGCTGGGCCTGGCGCTCTCCTTCGGCTCGCAGGCACTGGTAAAGGATATCGTGTCGGGCATCTTCTTCATCGCCGAGGACGCATTCCGCATTGGCGAATATATCAGCACCGGCAGCCAGCAGGGCACGGTGGAACAGATCGCCATCCGCTCGGTCAGGCTGCGCCACCATAACGGGCCGATCCATACAGTGCCCTTCGGCCAGATCAGCTCTGTCAGCAATTACAGCCGTGACTGGGGCACGATCAAATTCCAGCTGAAGTTCGAGCGGGAGAGCGATCCCGAACTGATCCGCAAGACAGCCAAGAAGGTTGGCATCGCCATGCTGGACGATCCCGAATTCGGAGCGGATTTCCTAGTCCCCCTGAAGATGCAGGGCATTCAGGACATTACCGAAACGTCGATCGTGGTGCGCTTCAAGTTCACCTCGCTGCCGGGCAATCCGAGCATCATCAAGCGCGAGGCGATCAAGCGGCTGATTTCCGCCTGCAAGGCTGCGGGGCTGGAATTTGCGTCCAATGCCGTGACGGTGAAATCACGCGGTGAGATGCATGACGATGCGGCGGCCGCGACCATGCTTCAGCCGCTGGCACCGGTCGCATCGTCTGCATGAATCCTATCAGATGCCGCTGCCCTGCTGTTCGGCAACTTCCTTCTGCGGGATCAGGTCGACGAGGACCTTCAACTCGCCGGCATGGATTTTGAGCAGGATATCGCGATCCATCGGCAGGAGTTCGCCATCGATGACGCAGCGGACATCCTTGCGGTGGCGGGGGAAATGCAGTTCCAGCTCGGTCACGGTCATCGCCGTCACCGCCTCGTTGTCCTTCAGTCGCCCACGCAGGATATCGAGCGTGAGCTTTGCGACACCGGCAGGCGTCAGCGGATCGGCAATGTAGAAGCCGAGATGACCGCGGGTGACATCGTCGGCATACATCAGCGCGTCGCTGCCGAATTCGTTATTCGATACCGAGATCGCCGAAACCCGGCGCACACCAGTCTTGCCCTCAGCATTGAACTCGACCTCGAATTCCGGCGGGTTCAGCATCACACCGATCGCGGCACGGGCGCTGGCGCGGATTTTTCCCAGACGAGAGGCATAGCTCATCGAGTTGCGGTAGCGCACCATGCGGGCATGCAGCCCGGCGGAGAACTGGTGGACAAAGCTCCTGCCATTGGCGCTGGCGATATCGACATTGCGCACATCCGAATGGGAGAGAACATCGATGGCATCCCAGATATCCAGCGGGATCTTCAGCGAACGGGCAAACAGGTTCATGGTGCCGGCCGGCACGATGCCGAGCGCGATGCCGCTCTTCCAGGCGATCGAGGATGCGGCGGAAATGGTGCCATCACCGCCGCCGGCGATCAAGCCGTCGACTCCGTTCAAGGCTGCGGCCTTCTCCATCGTCTCGACAACCTTGTCGCCGGACACGACATGGCACTCGATCTCATGCCCCGCTCCTTCGAACGCCCGCAGGGCATGGGCGCAATAGGCATCCATGTCGGTGGTTCGGAAGGTGCCGCCATCGCGGTTGAACACTGCATAAAGGTTCATGAACTATCCGGTTTGAAATTTGAGGCGGCGAGACAACGGGTGGATCAGGAAATGGTTGCGGGACGGGTTCTTATCAAGAGCGCCGCGTTGATAGATGAGCAGAAGATATGTCGATCGCATGTGAAAATTTGACGAAATACAATGTTCATCTACCGCACTGCACAATGACGTGGTAAGCTGATATCCGCGGGCGGGTTTGCGGCCGCAACGGCCAATCGGGCGGGATGGTTCCTGCCTGTCCCATTCTTCAAGACGATCCGACATCATGACCGATAGCGTACATTCCATGGATGCCGCACGCGCTGTATCCAGCCATCAGACCCTTTCTCCCGTCGCGGTGCTGCTTATAACCTTCGCCCTTGCAGTGGGTGGCTTCGGCATCGGTACCGGCGAATTCGTCATCATGGGGCTGTTGCCGGACGTGGCGAAGACCTTCGATGTCAGCATTCCGATGGCAGGGTATGTCATCAGCGCTTATGCGCTGGGCGTCGTCGTCGGTGCGCCGATCATCGCGGTGCTTTCGGCACGGGTGCCGCGCCGCACGTTGCTGCTCTGGCTGATGGGCGTATTTTCGGCGGGCAATATCCTGTCTGCCATGGCGCCCGACTTCTGGAGCTTTACCTTCCTGCGCTTCCTGACCGGCCTGCCGCACGGCGCCTATTTTGGCGTCGCTTCGCTGGTGGCAGCGTCGATGGTGCCGCCGAACAAGCGCGCACGCGCCGTCGGCCGGGTCATGCTGGGCCTCACCATCGCGACGCTCCTAGGCACGCCGCTTGCCACATTCATGGGCCAGCTTCTTTCCTGGCGCGCCGCTTTCTATCTGGTCGGCGGAATCGGCGCCCTGACGGTCGCGCTGGTCTGGTATTTCAAGCCGAAGGATAAAGTGCAGGAAGGTGCGAGCATCCTGCGCGAACTCAGCGCATTCGCCAAACCGCAGGTGTGGCTGACGCTCGGCGTCGCAGCCGTCGGCTTTGGCGGCATGTTCTCGGTGTTCAGCTACATCGCCTCGACGACGACCGAGACGGCCGGCCTGTCGGCGAGCATGGTTGCCGTAGTGCTGGCGCTGTTCGGCATCGGCATGAATGTCGGCAATATAGTCGGCTCGCGGCTCGCCGATATCTCGCTGAAGGGTACGATCGGCGGTTCAATGGTGTTCTACATCATCGTCATGCTGATCTTCGCCAATTTCGCGCAATATCCGATCGTGCTCTATATCACCGTCTTCCTTGTTGGCTGCGGTTTTGCACCCGCGCCTGCACTGCAGACACGCCTTATGGATGTGGCCGCCGATGCGCAGACGCTCGCCGCGGCCTCCAACCACTCGGCCTTCAACATCGCCAATGCACTCGGTGCGGCCCTCGGTGGTCTCGTGATCTCCTGGGGCTGGGGTTTTGCGGCAACCGGTTATGTCGGCGTCTTGTTCTCGCTGCTCGGGCTCGGCGTATTCTCCGTCTCGATCTGGCTCGAACGCAAGACCGGTCACGCCTGAGATCTGCCACCACAGGATTTGATAGGGGCCGTACCGAGTGCGGCCCATCGCTCCTTGCCCCAGGCCCGAGTCCGCGCCATCTCTAGTCCTCGATACAGCAAGGGAGATGATCGATGCGCGCCGTGGGTTTCAACCAGAACCAGCCGATTTCGTCCGAAACAGCTCTGGTCGACATCGACCTGCCGATGCCGGAGGCCAAGGGGCGTGACCTGCTGGTCGAGATCAGAGCGATTTCGGTCAATCCTGTCGATACGAAGACCCGCAAAAATGCGGTTCTCGAACCCGGCCAGTACAAGGTACTTGGCTATGACGCGGCCGGTGTGATCAAGGCGGTCGGCCCGGATGTGAAACTCTTCAAGCCGGGCGACGAGGTCTATTATGCCGGCGCGATCAATCGCCAGGGCACCAATGCCGAGTTCCATCTGGTCGATGAGCGGATCGTCGGGCCTAAGCCGAAGACGCTGAGCTTCGAGGAGGCAGCAGCGCTGCCGCTCACCGCAATCACCGCCTATGAGACGCTGTTTCACCGGATGCGGGTGCAGGACAAGGTGGCAAGCGCGTGGAACGCCGTGCTTCTGATCGGCGGTGCCGGCGGTGTCGGCTCGATTGCCATCCAGCTCCTGCGCGAGCTTTCAGACGTCACAGTGATCGCCACCGGCTCACGGCCCGAGACGCAGGACTGGATCAGACAGCTCGGCGCGCATCATGTGCTCGACCATTCAAAGCCGCTTGCCCGGCAGATCGCAGAACTGGCGATCGGTGCACCGGCCTTTGTCTTTTCGATCACGGAAACCTCGCAGCATATCGGCGATATTCTGGAACTCATCGCTCCGCAGGGTCGTCTCGGCCTGATCGACGATCCGAAAGAGCCGGTCGACGTGCGCCAGTTCAAGCGCAAGGCGCTTTCGATCCATTGGGAAACGATGTTCGCCCGGCCGGTCTTCCAGACGGCAGACATGATCGAGCAGCACAAGCTTTTGACGCAGGTCGCGGAACTGGTCGATGCCGGGAAGATCAGGACGACGCTGTCTGACGTCCTCGGCCCGATCAATGCGACCAACCTGAAGGCGGCACATGCTTTGATCGAAAGTGGCAAGACCCGCGGCAAGCTGGTTCTCTCTGGATTCTGACAACGAAGCCAGCTCTGTCCGAACTCTCCCTATACTTACCAAAGCGCAAATTTCTCGCTATGATTGTCCCCTCAAGCCTATGGGGGGACATCATGGCGACATCTCAGACATCATCATATGGCAATCCGAACCCGATCAGCGCTCTGACCGGCTCCACCTGGTTCGGTTATCTGGCGCGCACCATCCTGACCTTCATGTTCTGGGCAAGCGGGCTTTCCAAGCTGATCGACTTCAATGCCGGCGTCGCCGAGATGGCGCATTTCGGGCTGGAACCGGCGGTCGCCTTCAACATCGCAACGATCGTCACCCAGCTCGGCGGCTCGATCCTGATCATCCTCAATCGCTGGACCTGGCTCGGCGCAGGCGCTCTGGCAGTTTTCACCGCCTTGACGATACCGCTCGTGCATCACTTCTGGACAATGGAGGAGCCGTTCAAGACGATCGAATTCTATGTGGTTATGGAGCATATCACAGTGATCGGCGCGCTGATGGTGGTCGCCTGGAAAGCGCGGACCTGAAATGCAAAAGCCCGCCGCGATCGACGCGACGGGCCTGACTGAATTCGAGCTTACGGGTTCAGGCCTGGATGACAAAGACCTTCGCGCCAACCTGAACGCGGTTGTAGAGATCGATCACGTCGTGGTTCATCATGCGGATGCAGCCGCTCGACATGGCGTGGCCGATCGATTCCGGCTGGTTGGTCCCGTGCAGGCGGAACATCGTGTCGTTGCCGTTTCGGTAGAGATACATGGCGCGGGCGCCGAGCGGGTTGTTCGGGCCGCCCGGCAGGCCGCCGGCGAGCTTGCGATAACGTTCCTCGCGGCGCTGCATGGCGGGCGTAGGGGTCCAGGACGGCCATTCGGCCTTGCGACCGACATAGGCATTGCCGGAAAGCGCCATGCCAGCGCGGCCGACACCGACGCCGTAACGGATCGCCTGACCGCCGCCGAGGACGTAATAGGCGCGGCGTGCAGGGGTATCGACCACAACGGTGCCGGGGGCATAGTTGCCGGAGAAGGCAACCTGCTGGCGGCGCAGTTCCGGCTTGATCTTGTCGATCGGCACCCGGTGAAGCGGGAACTCTTCTTCCGGCACGGCAGCGTAATTTTGCTGCTCGTTATAGGTCGAAGCGCAACCGGCCAGCAAAAGCGGCAAGCCAGCCAGAAGGCCGCGGCGTGAAATCGGCATGATCGTGTCCTTGATGCGTCGAAAAGATGACGCAAGCTAAGGACGTTATGGTTAATGGTTCGCTAATGACGTGTGTCGCGGAAGCCTCGGCTGGTAACAATCGTGTTTGATGTCACTCGTCTTCGCAGGGCCATGAGGGCGGCATCTTCAGTCCCTCCGGCAATTTCGTCCTGTCGTCGCCGCAAGCCAGCGCAATCTGGTCCTGCTCGAGGCCCGTCGCCTTGGACAGATCAACACCTTCGATCCGGGTCAGGAAAAGGAACGCGTTATTGAAATCAACCGGCCCGCTCATGTCGACATTATGGAAGGTTGCGCGAGAAAGATTGACCAGCGCAAAACGAGTGTTCGCCAGCTTTGCCTTGTAAAAGATCGCGCGACCGAGCTCGGCCTTGGTGAAGTCGACATTGGTCAGGTCGGCATCGGAAAAATTCGATCGCTGCATTTCGGCCGACACGAACGTCGCGCCGGAAGCAGAAATGCCGGAGAGATTGCTGCGATAGCCTTCCGCGCGCTCGAAATTGGCATCTCTCGCATCCGAACCGGCGAGCGAGGCACGCACCAGCATGGCCTTGCTGAAATTCGCATTCTTGATGTTCGTGCGGCTGAGATCGGTCATGCTGAAATCAACGCCGGAGAGATTGGCTCCCTCGAAATTGCTGTTGTCCAGCATCAGCAGCCGCTTCTTGCAGTTGCTCCAGTCAACACCGGGCGTCGGATAGGCACGGCAATCGACCGCGGCCGCTTCACCCGCAAAGAAGAATGCCGGCATGATCGCAATCGCGGCGAAGATAAAAATACGCCTGATGGCCCCGATCACGGAGGCGACGCCGAAGACGATATCTCTGTTGCTCATCACATGCTGACCTGTTGGCGCGAACGAAGCCGATTTCTTATCCTGAACCATACCTATTCTTCTTTCACGCGACACGAAAGAGATAGGCAATCAGCCAGATGTGATCAGATATAAGAATGAACTCAGCGTTACCAAGACCTTTTCAGCCCCGGATAATATCCGGCGGATGAAATTGAAAAACGGCAACTTAAAAGCTGCCGTTCATCATTGATGTTGCACGAGACACTCTCGCAACCGGACCGAAGATCACATGTTCGGATAGACCGGTCCCTCGCCGCCCTGCGGCGGCACCCAGTTGATATTCTGGTTGGGGTCCTTGATATCGCAGGTCTTGCAATGGACGCAGTTCTGCGCGTTGATCACATAAACCTCCTCGCCATTCTGCTCGCGCCACTCGTAGACGCCTGCCGGACAGTAACGCGTAGACGGACCGGCATAGATGTCGTGCTCGGAGCGCTTCTGAAGCTCCATGTCCTTCACCTTGAGATGGACCGGCTGATCCTCCTCGTGATTTGTGTTGGACAGAAAGACGGACGACAGGCGGTCGAAGGTCAACACGCCATCCGGCTTGGGATAGTCGATAGGTTTATGCTTTGCCGCCGGTTCGAGCGACTGGGCGTCGGTCTTGCCGTGTTTCAGCGTGCCGAACAACGAGAAGCCGAATAGCTGGTTGGTCCACATGTCCAGCCCGCCGAGCGGGATGCCGATGACGGTGCCGAATTTGGACCAGAGCGGCTTGACGTTGCGGACCAGCTTCAGGTCCTTGCCGATCGGGCCGGAACGCCATTCATTCTCGATCTCGACCGGTTCGTCGTTGGCGCGGCCGTCGGCAATTGCTGCGGCGATCTTGTCGGCGGCGAGCATGCCGGAGAGAACGGCATTATGCGAACCCTTGATGCGCGGCACGTTGACGAAGCCTGCCGAGCAGCCGATCAGCGCGCCGCCAGGGAAGGAAAGCTTCGGCACCGACTGGTAACCGCCCTCGGTGATGGCACGCGCGCCATAGGAGATGCGCTTGGCGCCCTCGAAAGTGGGTGAGATCGCGGGATGGGTCTTGAACCGCTGGAATTCCTCGAAGGGGAAAAGATAGGGGTTCTTGTAGTTCAGGTGCAGGACGAAGCCGACGGCAACAAGATTGTCTTCCAGGTGATAGAGGAAGGAACCACCGCCGGTCTTCATGTCGAGCGGCCAGCCGAAGGAGTGCTGGACGAGACCCTGCTTGTGGTTCTCGGGCTTGACCTCCCAGAGTTCCTTGATGCCGATGCCGAATTTCTGGACGTCACGATCCTTCGACAGCTCGAACTTCTCGATCAGCTGCTTGGCAAGCGAGCCGCGCACGCCTTCACCGATCAGCGTGTATTTGCCCAAGAGCGCCATGCCGCGGGTATAATTCGGGCCCGGCTCGCCGTTCTTCTCGATGCCCATGTCGCCGGTCGCTACGCCGATAACGTTGCCTGCATCGTCATAAAGCACTTCGCTTGCGGCAAAGCCCGGATAGATCTCGACACCGAGTTCCTCCGCCTTGGTCGCAAGCCACCGACAGACATTGCCGAGCGAGACGATGTACTTGCCGTGATTGTTCATCAGCGGCGGCATGGCGAAGTTCGGCAGTCGGACGGAGCCGGCTGGCCCCAAGAACAGGAACTGGTCGTCGGTGACCTTGGTCTTGAACGGATGCCCCTCCTCCTCCTGCCAACCAGGCAGGAGCGCATCGATGCCGACCGAATCTACCACCGCGCCGGAGAGAATATGGGCGCCGACTTCCGCGCCCTTTTCCAGCACCACGACGGTGAGGTCGGGATTGATTTGCTTCAGCCGGATTGCAGCGGACAGGCCGGCCGGGCCAGCACCGACGATCACGACGTCGAATTCCATCATCTCCCGTTCGGGAAGTTCCATCTCTTCGCTCATTCCATATGCCTCCGCCTTGGCGGGATCCCCTTTTGTCAAACTATTCCTTGGCAAATGCCAGGATGGTTGTCGAGCCGAGATGCGACACCCGCTGACCAGACACGAAGACCCACTCCCTTATCTGCAGGACAAATAACGTTTACGTCAACGTCAAAATGTCGCACAAATCTCCAAGCTCTTGTTGTCATACAACCTGACAAGCTGCAAGTTCTCTTCGAAACAGGATATCCGTAAAGTCAAAGCGCACCACAAGCCAAGGCCTCATGCATGATTGCGTCCTAACGCCGCCCCGCTTCGTCTGCGCCCGATCGAGCCGATCCAAAGACCGGATCAGGCTTCCAATGTGAGCCGCGGCCATTATAACCGCATGCACAGACAACATCGTCACAGGAGAACGGAATGGATCTGGGAATTTCGGGCAAAAGGGCGCTTGTCCTCGCTTCTTCGCGCGGTTTGGGCCTCGGGATCGCAACGGCGCTCGCCAATGAAGGCGCCAATGTTCTCCTGGTGGGACGTTCGGGCGACAAGCTTGCCGAAAACTGCAAGACGATCAACGCCGCCGGAAAAGGCAAGGCTGACTGGGTCTGGGGCGACCTCGCCGACGAGAATTTCGTCGAGGCCATGGTTGAAGCGGTTAGCCAAAAGCTCGGCGGCATCGATATTCTTGTCAACAACACCGGAGGCCCGACGCCCGGCGGCACGCAGGACATGAGCGCCGACAAGCTCGACAGCTTCTTCCAGTCGATGGTGCTAAGGGTGATTTCGCTGACCAACGCGCTCCTGCCGCAGATGAAGGAACAAGGCTGGGGCCGCATCCTGACCGTCGCCTCTTCCGGCGTCCTCGAACCGATCCCCAATCTGGCACTGTCCAACACGCTGCGCGGCGCGCTGGTCGGCTGGAACAAGACGCTTGCAACCGAAGTCGCCGGCTCCGGCGTGACCGCAAACATGCTGCTTCCAGGCCGTATCCTGACGGACCGTATCGAGGAACTCGATGGCGCCAATGCCAAACGGCTCGGCAAGAGCATGGAAGAAGTCCGCGAAGCTTCAGTGAAGACCATTCCCGCCGGTCGCCTCGGCACGGTCGCGGAATTCGGTGCCGCCGGCGCCTTCCTCTGCTCGGAACCGGCAAGCTACATTACCGGCACGATGCTGCGTGTCGATGGCGGCGCGGCAAAGTCGCTCTGACAATATCAGGCCCGGTGAACAGCCGGGCCCTTTCATTTGCGGGGATCGGTTTGCCGCATCCGCGGCAACCATCCGGCATTGATGGCAGCGGCATTCGTCTTATCTTCCTCGTGACCTCAACGACATGAGAGAGCGGCAATGCATTTAATCAGGCTTATCGCCGGTATTTTCGGTTTTCTCGTCGGCATCATCGGGCTTGTCTGGATCGGTCAGGGCACGGGCGTGTTCCCCTACCCGCGCTCCAGCTTCATGATAAACCAGACGCCCTGGATCTTTTGGGGCTTGCTGGCAACCGTCATAGGCGTGCTGATCGTCTGGGCATCGCGCCGCTTCCGGATCTGACGGGCTTCGGCTATCATCTGATTCCGGCGCGGCCCGCGCCTCCCCCTCCGATCGGGAAAGCAGATTTCATGCCGGGCACTGGCGATTTCAACCGACTGTCCGGGCAGCTGCAAAAGGAGGGATTGCGAATATTGCTCGCATCAGGAGGTTTTCGTCGATGAAACTTTCGGCCCCCATCTATCACCTGAAGCGCAAGGCCAAGGCCCTGTCGCGCCAACAATCCATCCCGCTCAATGCCGCGCTCGACCGTATCGCACGAGCGGAAGGCTGCGAAAGCTGGAGCCTGCTTGCGGCCCGCCATGCCGCGACGTCTCCCGCCACGGAACTGTATGAGCAACTGAAACCGGGCGATCTTCTTCTGATCGGCGCAAGGCCCGGGCTCGGCAAGACGCTGATGGCGCTGGAACTGGCAATCGAGGCGATGAGGGCAGGCAGCCGCGCCTTCTTCTTCACGCTGGAATATACGCAAGCGCAGATCGCCGACCGGCTCTTACGGCTGGGAACGGAGCCTTCCCGCTATGGCAAGCGGTTCGTTTCGGATTGCTCGGACGGGATCAGTGCCGATTACATCATCAAGGCCACGGAGGATGCCGCCCCCGGCACATTGATCGTGGTCGACTATCTGCAATTGCTGGATCAGCGACGTTCGACCCCACCGCTCGACCAACAAATTTCGGCGCTGCAATCCTTCGCGAGATCGAAAGGCCTGATCATCGTTTTCGTATCGCAGATCAGCCGCAGCTATGATCCGAAAGACAAGCCGTTTCCGACCCTGGAAGACGTGCGGCTTGCCAATCCGCTGGATCTGACCGCATTCGACAAGACCTGCTTCCTCAACGAAAGCGGCGTGCGTTTTCAGGCAAACGCCTGACGGAATGTGCGAGCCGGGTCGATATCCCGGCTCGCATCCGATTTCAATTCGGCCGAGCGGAAGTCAGCTTGGGCAGATCGGCAATCAGGCCGTCGCGAACGGTGAAGCTGATCGGCTGATCGGCATGACGCTTGTTATCCACCAGCATGCGGGCGAAGACGACCTTCCTGTCGCCCTTCTCGGCCCAGCCGACGAACCAGCCGAGCGGGCGGCTGCCGTCCAGCTTGCCATTGGCGTTTCGAAGAGAGCCTGCGCCGGTCTTGCCATGAACCGTCCAGCCGTCACCGGCCTCGAAAACAGGCACGATCGCCTGTGTCATGGTCACCGCCTTTGCCGAGATCGGGAGCTTGCCGGTGATGAAGCGCCGCAGGAAATCCACCTGCTGGTCGGGCGATATCCTCAGCGAGGAACTGAGCCAGGATTCCGTCAGCCCATCGGTGCCGCCCGGCCCGCCATTAACGTCCCGATTGCCGTAGTCGAACCGGCGGACGTAATCGGCGAAGGCCTCCTTTCCGAGACGGCGGGTGATTTCCTGCGAATACCAGACGATCGAGTCCTTCTCCCATATCGTCGGGTCGGTCGTCTTCTGCTCGCGCTCAGAGCGCTTGAACTTCGCCTGGTATTCCCAGCGGGGATTATGGTCATCCACAAGAATACCCTTGTCGTAGCCCATCATCGCCAGCGGCAGCTTGAAGGTCGATTGCGGATAGAAGGGGCTATCACATCCGCCCTCCCGGTGGATTGCCATACCGGTGTCGACGTCGAGAATGACGGTGCAGCGCACTGGCTCGGCGGCCCGGGCGGGAGCCGCAACGGCAATAACGGCCGCACCGAAAAGAGAGAGAAAGGAGAGTTTTCCAGGGGTCAAGGCAGA
Source organism: Neorhizobium sp. LMR1-1-1.1 (assembly GCF_040675795.1). NCBI lineage: Bacteria > Pseudomonadati > Pseudomonadota > Alphaproteobacteria > Hyphomicrobiales > Rhizobiaceae > Neorhizobium > Neorhizobium sp. LMR1-1-1.1. Next base: position 1,322 of record NZ_JBEGHE010000047.1, on the reverse strand, counting down.
TCAACTCCATACGTTCGACAAGGGCCTTGCGATAGACATGAGCGACCCGGCCAAAACATGGCGGCATGGACATCCGGGCCATGATTTCACCAACATGAGAAATCTATCATTCAATCATATTTTCAGATGCTTAAATATTGATTTTATTTGTCATTCGCGCGTTGACCCCGCTTCAATCCGCAGCTGCTAGAGGCCGCTCCGCATTCGTTAACAGCGGAGAATATAGTGTTTCTCGAAGGTATTTTCGGTGGCGGAAGCCAGTCCAGCTCACCGAGCCAATCATCGCCATCGTCCGGTTCTTCCGATGCGACGGACAACGAAACGACGACTGGTGAAAACAACACGGCACCATCAAGCGGCAGCCAGTCCGACACAGTCGAAAACTACTCGCCGGAAGAAACCGATGACGGCACCTATGGCCCGACGCCGCCTGCCGAAGCGGGAACGGACGAGCCGGTAGACGAGAGCGCCTCTCAGCCTGTGGACGAGACCGAGACCGCCGAGGCGCCCTATGCGGCAGACGGCGATGTTCCACCAGATGAAGCCGTCGCCGAGCACTCCACCTCTGATGAAGCTTCGGCATCGACCGAGGACGATAGCATATCGGGCAGCGAGCCGGATGCGGATTCATCTGCCGGCCAGGCGGACGGTTCAGCATCAACAAGCGCGCTCCCGGCAGGTTCGGGTGTCCGGGATTTCGTCGCCCCGCTGCTGGCCGATCTTCAGGCGATCAGCCAACGTTCGTCTGCGAAGGCCAATGAGGACGTCTCGGCCGGCCAGCGGCGCGCTGCGGCCAATGTACATGACCAGATGATCATGCAGATGCTCGACCAGATCTCGGCAACGGACACCGGCGCTTCGTCGACGCAGCTGTTCAAAAGCAAGGAAGCCGAACAAACGCAATCCCTGCCCGCCCGCTGGTACGCCGAAGCCTGACCGACACGATCGGGATCGGGCCGAAGCAAGGGGCGCAGCATCTGCGCCCCTTTTGCTATCCGCAAATGCAGTCGATGTCTGCCATCGGCCGATACTGTTGAAAAACTCACTTTGCTCAAGGGAGCACTTGCAGGAGTAGAGTAGGTGAGCTTAGGAAAATGCCAACGACGAGGCCGACGAAACCCAAGGCAATAGCACCGACAATTCCGTGGGTTTCCCAGCCGATCACCGCGCCTAGTCCGGTGGCCACAATGATAAACGACACTGTCCAGATCACCTTGATGATGGACCAAATGCGTTTTCTCGCTGTGGGTTGTTCAGGTGGCATAATAGCTCGCTGCAGTGCTCGGCTAGCTCGATATAATATTGGATTTGCATTCCACGAT
>NZ_JBEGHE010000046.1:0-2828 GCF_040675795.1 Neorhizobium sp. LMR1-1-1.1 | reverse complement strand
GTACGCATCCGAGTTGGGCCGCATTGTGCAGTGAGTGAGAGTGTGGATGCTCTGTCTATATAGACGGCAATATAGACGGTGCTTCACACATGGACTTGACGAATGATCTCACCGGGCATTTCAGCCGGATGGAGATTGTCGATAGCGGGCGTCGCCGGCGTTTCACGGATGAGTCGAAGCTGGCGATCGTGGCTGAGAGTTATAACGGCCCGCGGCAGGTGACGGCCACGGCGCAGCGTCATGGGATCACGCGCTGGCAGTTGAATGCCTGGCGCAGGGCCGCGCGGGAAGGACGGCTTGTTCCCCGCTCGGGGAACGGATTTGTTCCAGCGATCGTTGTTGCCGAGCCTGTTGTCGCGAATACGCCGCCTACGGCGACTGTCGCTGTGCCGCCTTCTGCCACCGGGCCCGGTCGCATGGAGGTGGTGAGTGCGAACGGCCGGCGTGTGATCGTCGGTCGGGATGTCGACGTGGACGTCCTGCTGCGGATTATGCGGGGTCTGGAGACGTTGCGATGAACCCGATTCCGATGGGAACAGGGATCAAGGTTTGGCTGTCGACCGGACATACAGACATGCGGTGCGGCTTTCCTTCGCTGGCCCTTCGGGTGCAGGAGGTGTTGAAGCATGACCCGCTGGGCGGTCATCTGTTCTGCTTCAGGGGGCGCCGAGGTGACCTGATAAAAATGATCTGGCATGATGGCCAGGGCGCATGCCTGTTCACGAAAAAATTGGAACGCGGCCGGTTCATCTGGCCGAATGCAGACGGCGGCGCGGTAGCGATCACACCGGCGCAGCTTTCCTATTTGCTATCCGGAATTGACTGGCGAGCCCCTCAGGAAACTTGGCGTCCGACAAGGGTTTGAGCGCCTTCTTCATTGAATTCGTTGAAGAAATATGTTCCTATATTGCCATGTCGTTGCCGCCGCTTTCCCTTCCCGACGATCTTGCCAGCGCCCACGCCGCGCTGCTGGCAGAACGCGAGGCGCGATTGCAGGCTGAGGCAGAAGCGACCAAAGCCAAGGCAGAGCTTTCCAGCATCGAGGCGCTCAACGCCCATCTGCAATTGCTGATCGCCAAGTTGGAACGCGACAAGCACGGTCCAAGCCGAGAGCGCACCCAGCGGCTGATCGACCAGATGGAATTGCAGCTGGAAGAACTGGTCGCCGACGCGACCGAGGACGAGCTTGCGTCCGAAGCGGCCTCTGCCAAAAGCCAGACCGTTCGGGCCTTCACTCGCAAGCGGCCGGTGCGCAAGCCTTGGCCAGAGAATATCGAGCGGGAACGTGTCGTCATCGAAGCTCCTGGCGCCTGCACCCATTGCGGTAGCGAACGGCTGTCGAAGCTGGGCGAGGATACTACCGAGACGCTGGAGGAGATCCCACGCCGCTTCAAGGTGGTCGAGACCGTCCGCGATAAGTTTACTTGCCGGGAGTGCGGCTGCATCAGCCAGGCGCCGGCGCCGTTCCATGCCACACCGCGCGGCTTTCTCGGCCCGAACCTTCTCGCCACTATAGTCTTCGACAAATTCTCCGAGCATCAGCCGCTCAACCGCCAGAGCCGGCGTTTCCGCAGCGAGGGAATTGATCTGTCCACCCAGACGCTTGCCGACCAGGTTGGCTACGTCAGCGCCGCCGTCAAGCCGCTCTTCGATCTCATCGAGACCCACGTGTTTGCGGCCGAGCGATTGCATGGCGACGACACAACCATCCCGATCCTGGCCAAGGGGCAGTGCATCACCGGCCGGATCTGGACCTACGTTTGCGACGATAGGCCCTTTGGAGGGCTCGCGCCGCCAGCCGCCGTCTTCTATGCCTCCAGCGACCGGCGTGGCGAACATCCGCAACGACATCTGGCCGAGTTCACCGGTATCCTGCAGGCCGACTGCTACAATGGCTTCAATCCGCTGTTCGATCGGACAAAGAAACAAATACCGGTGACGCCGGCCTTCTGCTTTGCCCATGCACGGCGAAAGTTCTTCGAGCTGGCCGACGTCTCTCGTGGTGCTCGCCGGGGTAAAGGCGCACGGCCTGTCTCGGCGACGGCGTTGGAGGCGGTCAAACGCATCGATGCGTTGTTTGACATCGAGCGCGATATCAACGGCACAAGCGCCGAGGAACGGCTTGCCGTGCGCCGGGAAAAGAGCAAGCCGCTGCTCATCGAGTTGGAGGCCTGGTTGCGCCAGGAACAGGAGGGCCTCTCACGCTCCTCACCGGTCATCGAACCGATCAACTACATGCTGTCGCGCTGGGCCGACTTTGCCAGATACGCCGATGACGGCAGGATCTGCATGACGAATAACGCGGCGGAAAGAGCCCTGCGCGGCGTGGCTTGCGGCAGAAAGAACTGGAGCTTCGCCGGTTCCGATCGCGGTGCCGACCGTGCCGCCATCATGCTGACCCTGATTACGACGGCTCGCCTCAACGACATCGACCCAAAGGCTTGGCTTGCCGACATTCTCGCTCGCATCGCCGATCTTCCAGTTTCCCGCCTGCATGAGCTCTTGCCCTGGAAGTGGAAGAAGATCAAGGCGGCGGCATTACCGGCTGCCGCGTAAACAGCTTGCGAAACAGCTCCTCCGACCGGCGCAGACCCTCGTCCGTCAGCACCAGTGACTTCGACTTGTTCACCGGATCGCCGATCAGGCCTTTCTGATACAAGCGATCAGTCGTCGCCCAGTCAAACCCCTTCCAGGCGCAACGCTCGTTGTGAAGCGTCAGCCATAGCAACGCCAGCACCGCGTCGTCGATTTTGTCCTTATCGATCTCCATGAACCCAACGTTACCACGCGAGCCCCATTAAGTCCCGCGGCCCACCTCGGATGGGTAC
>NZ_JBEGHE010000045.1:0-3822 GCF_040675795.1 Neorhizobium sp. LMR1-1-1.1 | reverse complement strand
AGAACGCTTCTTCAATCGCATCAAACAGATGCGGGGCCTAGCAACCCGATATGACCGACGTGCCGACAACTATCTCGCCGCTCTCAAACTTGCAGCGACGAGGATATGGATCGCATCAGCTAATGAGCCCGCGTCCTAGCAAAACTTATCTAACATATAGATAGGCGATCTTGTTCTTCCCAAATTAAGCCGCCCTGACGAACACCGCCATCTCTCGCCGACCATCGACAGGAGAACTTTCAAGCTGACGGCCGGGAACAGAATCAGCGCTATCGAGTTCATTGCGCGCTTAATGAGAGTACGCATGAAATGAAGTACGAGAAGTTCGAGACCCGGACGGATGCGCGATGGCTCGCTCCTGTCTGGATCCGTGTCGGGAGCGGCGTCGCCGAGGCCGTGAGAAGCCCTAACGATGCCCTCGAAAAGCTAGTGTATCGATGGCCCAGCCAGAGCGGCACCTATTATTCGCTTGCCAAGGCGACCTGCCTCAAAGCTCTTAGCAGCCGGCTTGAATTGAATGCTTCGCGTGAGGTGTTCATTAAGGCGGCGATTGAAGCGCAAATGCTTGACTGAAATCATGCCGGCATGCCCAGCGAAAACAAGAGAAGCCGCCCCTCGCGAAGGGACGGCTTCTCTACTGCTTTGTTAGCGATCACGAGACGAAGGCTTCAGTCCCTCGCAGCGAAGCTAGTGAGTTCCAGACAGGTAGCGATGACGATCGCCTACCGACATGTCTTGTGCCTAGGGCAGCTGCTGTTGGTTTTATGAGGCTTGCATAAACCGCACGCAGCAATCCTAGTACGTTTCCGTTTGTGATGCATCATGATCTCCGACAGGTGCCGGTGCGCCCCGATGGCGCACGCGCATGTGCAGAAGGCCGCTGATCAAGATGTCCATGTGACTATCGTAGACGCGCGCAACTGTTAGCGCAATCACACAGTCTCGCGTAGCCTCACACCTCGGCCGCTTGCGTCTTGGTCAGTAGCGTGACCGGATTATTGTCGTTAGCGGCTCTCATCGCTCTCCGCTTCGTAACCGTGGTATTGACGGCGCTTACTTTGAGCGTGGTCAATTATTCGGTGGCAAATCTTATGGTCAATTCCAAAAGGCCGCACACAAACCGGAAGGTCAATCAAGCCATTCACATTGCTGCCGTCAATAAAAAAAAGGCCGCCCCGCGCTCCAAGCAAGTGCGGCCAAAAAGACAGGATCGGAGGCAACCGCGCTGTCGCACCTCATCGAGAACACTCGATCGCCCGGTATTCCGTGTACTCACTCCGCCGAAATGTCTTGTGTAGCCAATCCGTGTCGCCGCGCTCGTCGTTGCAGCGTTTACACGACATGGCGATGTTGGATGGACGGTCTGTTCCGCCGTTGGCTCGCCGGCGTATATGCTCGATTGTCGCATTGTCTGGGCGTTTCAGCGAGTCACTATCCCACGAGAGGGAAACACATCTGCCGCAGTAGCAACAACGTTGAAACCCAGCTGGTTGAAACGGTCGGCGACTATCCTGCCGGCGCGAACCTTGGGCGGCTTATGGGCGTCCTCAATTTAAGGACACCGTCAATAGGACTGGTATGATCGGATGCGCGAGGCGGACGGGCTTCTCCCTTTAACCTGATTTTATTGCGCGCATGTCATCTCTGGCATCGGTGCCCTTGGCGCAATGAGAGAAAAGCTTGAAGCACAACAAATTGATCACGGAGCTCATCAGATCAGCAAACCTGATCGAGACGATCGGCGTCTCCGAGCGTGGTCAGTTACTCGAACGGGCTGTGGCGGAAATCTACGAATTGCGGGTAAAGGTCGGAATTCCTCGAAGTGTAAAGGGAAACGACGCTGTCACCGATCTAAAGATCCTGGCCACAAAAATCGATGCTATCCCTCTTCCAGCTGAGGAAGTTCGACGGGGGATGCTGCAAGCCGCCGGGATGATCCGTGACCTGTACATAGTTCGCGATAACGGAATGGAATTTTACTTTGGAAATCGCACATGAGACGTAAGCAGCAAACGGCGGAGTGGATAATCTTTTCAGGGATTATCTTTATTATCACCATCTCGGTGGCGGCAGTGATCGAGCAAATCTCTCTCGCTTCCGTGTGAATATCGCTCCTATACGAGTAGTGCATAAGACGCGCGGGAACATTTTCCTGCCTTCATTATTATATAGCCGCCAGACTTTTGTTGCGTCCGCTCTAGAAGTAGGCAGGCCCCGTTGCGATCCCAAAGCCGCAGCGGGGCTTTTCGATATCTGGCGCTTGGTCATGGAGCGAGTGCATCACGCAAACATTAAAACATTGGGAACTTTGACTGCGTAGGGTAGTAAGATAGGTACTGCTGCGAGGGAATTGCAATGCGCGGTCGCATCCCATCGAATGTAATCCTTCGACCTGACGATCTGGCGTTGCTTGAACGCGTTTTCGCCCAAGTGATTCCGGAACACGATACTCACCCGGATGAGCTCGCAATGCTGCTGGTGCGGTTGTTTCAGGACGGATTAACCACTGAACCAGAACTCCTCAAAGCGGCTGAGCGATGGTTTCGGTAGACAGTTAAAATCGATGGGAACGAATCCCTTGAGTAACGATCGAGTCGCAAAACGGAGTACTGCGTGTGGACCTCAATCAGACCGAGCCATTAGCGTTTTCGCAGATGACGGCTCATCAGCGTGATCGCGTGCTAGTCGAGCTCGCAAAAAGCCTAGCGTATACGGCCCTAGCTTCTCGAACTCTCTCAACGAACCATCATTTTCGCTTGGAGGAACTCGGCACGCAAATTGAGCGAGACCACGCTCTCCTTTCTGCCAACTATGAGGCTGCGGCAAAGCTTGTCTTCGAAGCAATCACTCTGATTGCTGATTTCGAATACGAGATGGGCAGAGGCGAGACGAAGCATTAGTTTGCTTGTTTGTGAACGCTCGCCCGGCACATGGCGAGCTTTATCCGCGGTAATATCCTTCGATTGATGTCAGGGCGGCGGGGTTTCTTTTTTCGACTTCAGCACTACGTAATTGGTATCGCCGGTTTCCCGGTGACTGGGAGATTGTTGAGCTCTCGCCTTAGCGCGGAGAGCCATATGATCACCACCGACCCCATCTATCGCGCCGTTCAAGAACCCGATCACAGCTGGAGTGTAATCGTGGTTGAGACTGGCCTTCCCTACCGCGTCTCTGGTTACCCCATGGATCTACTCACTGAGGACGTTGCGACAGCCTTGGCTGAGGTGCTGAATGATATCGATAACGACAAGCGTACGATCCATTGAATGGTTCGTATGAAGTCAGGGCGGTGTGCGGCGAACGTCCCGAATGAGTAGCGTCAATAATCGTTCTTCGATTGCAATAGTGCGCTCAACTCGCGCAATTTCCTCGTCCACCTCGGCGCTACCGGAACCATCACGGTCCCTTGACGGCCAAAGCACCGCAGCCCTTGCATGGTTTCGCGCTAATCGCTCTTTCAGTCGCTCAATCAGGTCAAACATCGACGACCCTTACTCCATACTTGAGGGACGCTAGAAATAGCTTTCCGAGACCGGGCATCACTAATGTGGGTAAGACGATGTCAGGGCGGGGAGCTCTGCCCCCGTTGAACAGACTAAACTAAAAATTGTATTTGAAGTTCCTTTCGCCGAGTAAGTTTCTCAGCCCATAGCTGGCGGAAGCGATAAATGACATTCGTCGATGTCAGACGGTGAGTACCCATCCGAGGTGGGCCGCGGGACTTAATGGGGCTCGCGTGGTAACGTTGGGTTCATGGAGATCGATAAGGACAAAATCGACGACGCGGTGCTGGCGTTGCTATGGCTGACGCTTCACAACGAG
>NZ_JBEGHE010000044.1:0-4574 GCF_040675795.1 Neorhizobium sp. LMR1-1-1.1 | reverse complement strand
GCCGCAGCAGCTCAGAAGAGAGGAGAAAAGGCCAATCCCTTGACCAAAGCCTGATCAGAAAACCATACTCAGAGGTGGCTCACTTCTCGGTGGAAAAACCGGCTCAGTTCCGCGTGGAAACCAACACCGGTTCCAAAAGACTCGAAATTGCCAATTTGCCGAAATCGTAAGCCATTGATTTTATGGTAAATGAAGTCTTACAGGAACGCTATCTGAATATTATGGTTCCTCACATGGTATGATTGCGGGCTGGCGCTATAACCATCGATAAGTACCTCTTATCGGAGGTAAGCCATCCATAGTGAAATTCTCGCCATCTTGCGTGCTCGTCGTTATATTCGAGTGAGGTTTTCGATGAGGCACACCATGTCCGAACCACAGCTTTCCATACGTAGCAGCAAGGCCCGCGACCTGGCCCATGCGCTCTCCCGTCGCACCGGCCAGCCGATCAACCGGCTCGTCGAGCTGGCGCTCGAGCGTTATGATCAGGAGCTGCGTTCTGACGCCACCCGCTACCCAATGGATGCCGTCTGGGATATGGCAGCTGAGGACCGACGCAATATCGCACCCGGCACGACGTCGAACCACGATGAATTCTACGACGAGAACGGTCTGCCGATATGATCGCTGTCGATACGTCGGTCATCATCGCGATTGCCGCGAACGAGGCCGAAGCCGAGGTGTTCAGGCCACTCATAGGCCGTCAGCCAGTGATCATCGGCTGGCCTACGCTGCTGGAAGCGCCAATGGTACTTACCGGCAAAGGATTTGCCAGTGCAGCAAAGATGATAGAGCGTCTCGCGGTAACACCGAACGTCACGACCATCGCATTCGACGAAAAACATTATCGTGCGGCCGAAGACGCTTTCGAGCGGTACGGCCGGGTCGTCATCTGGCTGCGCTCAATATGGGCGACTGCTTCTCCTACGCCGTTGCGGCAATCGCCAGGGCGCCTCTGTTGTTCAAGGGTCATGATTTCGGGCAGACAGATCTAAAAATCCATCCAGCCTCGTCAATGGCATGACGAGGTCGGCTGCCGCACGCAAAAAGTGGGTTTTGATGCTGGGGCCTTTTTCCCATGGCGATTGTTCTTGTCAATGTTCTTGTCACGCTGTCACGGATGTGTTGATGGGAACGGAAGCCAATCGCGCTCGAGCGAACAGCCCCGACGACCTGGCGCGTGCCGGGGACTGCGCTCTTTACGGATCGCGGTCTTTTTCAAGAGGGATGAGCAGGCTGGGAAATTCGGTTTCGGCAGGAAGGCCGGCAATTCTCCGCATCAATCGGTCCAGTCGATCCGTCGTAAAAGCCTTGTCGGCGAACCAGATCTCGATTTCGGCCGGATCAAGCGTATCAACCATAGAGAATGTCGGCACAACGCAGCCCGACGCCCGGATGGTGCGAATGTTGTGCTGGTATCGCCGGATGCGTTCCGCCATCGGCAGATCGGATCCGGTCCTCAAAAGCTTGTCTTTGGGCCATTCAGGCACTGGCATCTCCTCCCGTTCAACGAATTGTAGCAGCATCGGTCGGCCGCGCCATTGGCGAAAGACAAGTTCTACATTCATCAGCCGGCAAAGACGTTGATGTCTCGTTGAGACGAAGTTGCCTGATACTGCGTACAACTGGCCTACCCAAGCCACCCCTTCATCGCCAAACAAGGCATTGTTTATGGAAGATCGCATCCGCTTCGCGCTCGAAAAGCTGCGCAACATCGCCCATCAGGATTCCGGCCAGGGCCGGCGGGTGGCGAACTTTCTGCTCGCCTGGTGGAATGCCGAAGAGCACGGCGGCTTCGACCTGACAGATCTGGCCAATGTCGATCGCGAAGTTTCCGAGGACATGGCGACGATCTTTACCTGGCTCGCGCGTGAGGAAGATGTGGTTTACCTCTACGAGTATCGCAGCGAAATCGAGCAGGTGATTGCGCGCTGGCGGCCCCAGGCGGCTGTGAAATGATGGCAAAGTCCCGCAAGGCTGCTCAGGATCTCTCTACCGTTGAGGGACGGATCGCAGAGCTCGACACGATCGCTGCCGTCCTGCCACTGGAGCGGCGTGACGAGCTGGCCGAGCTTTTGACTGATCAGGATGTTGAGACGCTGCGCCACCTCGTCAACGAAGGCATGGGCGAAAACACGCTTCGCGCGCTTACCTCCGATCTTGCCTATTTACAGGCCTGGTCGCTGGCGGCCACGGGGAAGTCTTTGCCCTGGCCGGCGCCCGAGGCGCTGCTGCTGAAATTCGTGGCGCATCATTTGTGGGATCCGGCAAAGCGCGAAACCGATCCGGAGCACGGAATGGCGGCAGCCGTGGAGCAAAGCCTCCGCACCCAGGGTTTTCTGAAGGTGACCGGCCCGCATGCGCCTGACACCGTGCGCCGGCGGCTGGCCAGCTGGTCGACCCTGACGAAATGGCGCGGGCTTTCCGGAGCCTTCGCCTCCCCTGCCCTCAAGTCTGCGATGCGCCTTGCCGTTCGAGCCACGCCGCGGCCGCGTAAACGAAAAAGCGCCAAGGCGATCACCGGCGATGTGCTGGCAAAGCTGCTGGCGACCTGTGCGAGCGGCAGTCTGCGCGATCTCCGTGACCGGGCGATCCTGATGGTCGCGTTCGCCTCAGGTGGACGCCGGCGCAGCGAGATTGCTGGACTGCGTCGCGAGCAGCTAACGGTCGAGCCAACGATCGTTGTCGAAGGCGGCCCTCCCCTCCCCTCGCTTGCCATTCGTCTCGGACGGACGAAAACATCCGGTGCCGATCACGACGAGGTCGTCTATCTTACCGGCCGGCCGGTCGAGGCGCTGGAAGCATGGATGACGGCGGCAAAGATCGACGCGGGATCCGTGTTTCGAAAAGTCGATCGCTGGGGGAATGTGTCGAACCGGGTGCTGGATCCGAAATCGGTCAACGATATCGTCAAGCAGCGGGCGGCGATGGCCGGCTTGGAGCCGGGGGAGTTTTCGGCACATGGGTTGCGGTCGGGATATCTGACCGAGGCAGCTAATCGTGGGATCCCGCTCCCCGAGGCGATGGAGCAGTCACGGCATCGATCGGTGCAGCAGGCATCGAGCTATTACAATAACGCGACGCGGCGAAGTGGGCGTGCGGCACGACTTCTGTGATATTCGCAAAACGCTGGCTTGTTGACCATGGGGCGAGGCAGCCGCAGAATAATTCTGCATCTTTTGATGCAGCGTAGCGAACTATAACTTTCAATTCTGGGACGGCCCGCTCTGGAGATCGGGGGATCCTGAAATCTGCAAAGCGCTTTGCGCAATGTCTCGAACATACTTTCACGACCAAGGATAGCTGTCATTGGAAGAAATCATCGGTTCAGTTGGGGTGTTTTTCATTTTGATCAGTGCGGCGTTCGGTGTCATGTGGCTTTGCCCGCGGCTTCCGGCTCACCACAGAGACGACGAGACAAACACCATCGTCAGGCTGATTGCGAATATTTTTGCGATCATGACGTCGCTGGTGTTCGGACTGATGATCAATTCGTCGAAGGCGACCTATGAAACGATTGACCGCAATGTTCATTCCTACGCCACCCAGATTATCCTTCTTGATCGTAGCTTGCGGACGTATGGCTTGGGTGCTGTCCAAGCACGGCAAAGCCTGAAAGACTATTTAGCCGCGGCAATCGATGCGCCCGAGCGTGCCAACCAAGCACCGGGCTCCAGATTGGCTGAGCAACGACTTGCAACTATTGGCGATCATCTGGCCATGCTCCAACCGGCCGACGGATATCACCTTTCCCTGATAACTGAGGCGCAGCGCCAGTATCGGCAGATCGTCGAGCAACGCTGGTCCATAGTAGAGCAATCCGAGGGGATCATTCCTACACCGTTGATCGTCATGCTGATCGCCTGGTTGACGTTGATCTTCGCGTCGTTTGGATATCGCGCACCATTCAACCCAGTGATAGCAGGCATGTTCGTCGTCTCTTCTGGTCTCGTGGCGGCGTCGATCTATCTTGTCCTGGACATGGACATTCCATTTGCTGGCGCGATTCAGATTTCAGATGCTCCCCTCAAAAGAGCGCTTGTCCAGCTTGAGCTCTAATCGATGAGATCGCCGCGGAAATTGTCGCAGTGGGCGCGCGCGGCTGCTCTAGTGGGCGACCGGAACAATCGGTGTCCTCCGGCTGTTTAGCCTATGTGCCGCTGCACCTCCCGTAGATCTCACTTCATAGACGACTGAAAGAGCGGCGAACCAACGCTTTCATGCTGCCGTTGGATGTAAGCGCGTCAACCGCAGCACCGCGTTGCCTTTGTCCCCAGCACCCTGTTGGGGCCGCTCTCACCGACAAGGAAGCCGGAATATGACTGACGGCAAAACATTCTCGCTCAGCGCCAATGGAGACAGCTGGTCGCTCGAGACCGATCCATCGACAGGTCAGGCGATCGTTCTTCACACAGCGAACGCATCGTCTGGCGGACATGAAACCAGGAGCACCATAGATCGGTTTCTTGAGGTGAGCGTCGGCAAGCCCGAGCACGACTCGCTCCTGCAGATCCTGGGCAGGACGGAAGATCTTGACCCGCAGCCCAACGATAGTTTGCAGACACCATCTTACC
>NZ_JBEGHE010000043.1:0-4579 GCF_040675795.1 Neorhizobium sp. LMR1-1-1.1 | reverse complement strand
GCACAACATCCTTCAAAGATGCCTCAAAAGGGGGCGGCATCATCTCGGAACGAGGGGGCGACTATTTCTCGGAATTAGGGGGCGACATCATTTCGGAATCAGGGGGCGGGTTGCCTCGGAATTTGCACCGAAAGCGCCCTCCTTCCCAACGAACCGAGCGATCAAGCAACAATCCCAAACGAAGCCTTCGAGCCCTGCCGGCGCCTGAAGAGCGTGACAAGCTGTGAAAACGCGCAACCTATGGCGCCTACGCCTCTGCGCCGCGCCGAAGCCGCTTGTACAAAACGTGGCGTGACATGAAGCACACCGGTGATCGTTTGATCGAGCTTGATTGACCTGACGACAATTAAGTCACTGTTCTACCAAAATACTGGCGGCGAAATTGACTGGTCGTGAGTTCGTATCCGTTCAAGAGCTTAACGGTTGCTTATCGTGTAGCGGCGTATATCCCATTGACATATCCTTTGTCGCACATTAATTTCGGTATATCCCATCTGTAGATGCCAGAGGAGTATGTCATGGAGCAGGGCGCGGTATTTCAGAGTAATCGTAGCCAGGCCATCCGGCTTCCAAAGGCAGTCGCTCTTCCGGATGATGTGAAGCGTGTCGATATCGTCGCGGTCGGGCGTACTCGAATCATAGCCCCCGCAGGTGAGGTTTGGGACAGCTGGTTTGAAGGCACTGACGCAACCGCCGACTTCATGAGCGAGCGCGATCAGCCTGCGTTGCAGGAGCGCGAAGCCTTCTAATGTTAAAATATATGTTGGATACCAACATCTGCATTTTCACCATCAAGAACAAACCACAGCAGGTACGTGATGCGTTCAATCGCCACAGCGGCCAGCTTTGCATCAGTTCAGTGAGCTTGATGGAGCTGATTTATGGCGCAGAGAAGTCGGCTAGCCCAGAACGAAACTTGGCCGTGGTTGAGGGCTTAGCAGCTCGCCTGGAAGTTATGTCTTATGACGAGCTAGCAGCCACCCATACTGGCCAGTTACGTGCTGAACTTGCGCGGAATGGAACGCCCATCGGTCCATATGATCAGCTGATCGCTGGACATGCCCGCTCGCGTGGATTGATCATGGTCACAAACAACCGTCGCGAGTTTGACCGTGTGGCCGGCTTGCGCATCGAAGACTGGACCGTCTGACATCACTCTGATGTTACTGACCGGCTGTCCAATCCTGGCGAGGATAAACCGGGCTCTAACGGGTCAGCAGTTCTGATCCCATCACATCAGGTTTTTTGTCAATCGTTGGGCGGTGCATGACCGCTGGCCTCGATGAGATCCGCGAAACGAGGAGCTGAATCACATCCACCGGCTGCGATGATGCCCAGTTCGGCCAGATGTGCTCGTAGGGCGTTAACCGATTGCGTTCTCTGCTGCACCAGAAGAGCACGGGTCTTCAGGACCATCGCATCCGCTTGCTGCTCGGCGGTCTTGATGGGGACGAAGCGCATGGTCTTGCGGATCACCGCTTCGCTGATGGCTTCCGCATCGGCCGCGTCCGTCTTGCCGCGCTTGACTAAAGGTTTGACGTAAGCCGGCGGAATGAGACGCACATCATGGCCGAATTGAGCAATCTCCCGCGCCCAATAGTGCGCGCCACCACATGCCTCCATGCCAACCAGGCACGGTGGCAGTCTTTCGAAGAAGCGCAGCACCTCGGTGCGCCGCAGTTTCCGATTGAACAGGGCCGAACCTTCATTGTCGGCGCCGTGAACTTGGAAGACGTGTTTGGCTAAATCCAGCCCGATTGTGCTAACTTGCTTCATGGAACGGTCCCTCCTTTGTGGCGTTCGAGCAACGACCACGTTTTAGCACTAGATGCTGTCGGAGCGGGCCGTTCCACCTCATCACATCCGGTCGCCGCCTTAGCGGCTGCACCATTATCCCGCATTCGACGGGCACGGGCTCAGGAGAACGGGGCCAAACTCAAGATCGGCATTTGAAGGCCAAAAGGATCACCGGTCCGTTCACCTGGATCGATCAGGACTGATCAGGTCCTGAGGATTCGATTTTTCGTTTCCTAAGCACTTCCGGCGTTAGGCGGCTTTCATGATCGCACCTTCGATCACGACGCCGGAACTCACATACTTCCAGAGAGCCACAAGTAGCTTGCGCGCGAGCGCCACGATCATCGGCGTTTTCATGCGGCCGGCGTTCTTAGCGACGCGCTTTTTGAACCATATTGCTAGCGCCGATTTTGGTTGATGTCGCAACCACAGCCAAGCGAGCTCGACCATGGTTGTTCGTAAACGCGGATTTCCCGCCTTGGACACACCCTGTTCGCGATTGACGTTACTCGCCTCGTTTGGACATGAGGTGAAGATGATCGCACCACAACTCGCCAAGCCTTACGTTAAGCGGAACAAGAATGACGCTGCCGACGCCGAAGGGCTGTGCGAGGCGATGGCCCGCCCAACGATGCGGTTTGTTCCGGTCAAGACAGTTGATGACCAAGCAGCACTCATGCTGATCAGCGTCCGTATCCGTCTGATCGCCAACCGCACCCAACTCGCCAACGCGATCCGAGGCTACGCCAATGAATTCGGCATTTCCGCGGCTAAGGGGCTAGCACATATTCCGATGCTGCTCGAAAGGATAAAAGGTGAGAAAACCGTGCCAGAGCTCGCGCAGGAATTGTTCATAAGCCAGGCCGAGGAATACGCTGAACTGGAGAAAAAGATTGCGGATGTGGAGGCCAAGGTCAAGGCATGGCAGCGCAACGACGAACGCAGCATACGCCTCAACACCATTCCCGGTATTGGCCCAATTAGTTCGGCTCTCTTGATCATGAAGACACCCGCTCCGGAGCTCTTTCAATCCGGCCGTCAGTTCGCAGCCTGGATAGGGTTGACGCCAAAAGATCACTCGACCGGCGGCAAGCTGCGGCTCGGTGGTATCACGCGAGCCGGCGACGAAGCTCTGCGTGCCGTTTTGGTGGCTGGAGCAACAGCTGTCATTCATCACGCGCGGCGGTCTGGCAGGGCTTCTCGATGGCTAGCGGAACTGCTCACGCGAAAGCCGCCCAAATTGGCAGCTGTCGCACTCGCCAACAAGATGGCGCGCATAGCTTGGAAACTCATGGTCTCGGGAGAGACATACAGCGCAAAATCAGGACCGGCCATACCGGGATTCGCTGCATGAAGATGGGGACGCAAGCAGCCGAGCCGTCCTGATCTTCGCCACGTGTTTGCGATACTACAACTTGCAAGATAATAGCAGATGGTGTGATCGATCGATCCGAGACACAGAATACTCCGAAGATCCCATTGGCCCCTCAAGGCCGTCTTGATGTTTGGCACCTGTGTTGCGGAAACCATCTTGGCCAGCGTCCATGTGCGAACGCCACGAAAGGCCGGACATATGAACGCAAGCGATCAGATCAAATTGTCTCGAAATATCTTGCGGGTCAGGGGCCGTCCACATATGGGATCTCAAGAGCGTGACAAGTGACCCGAGACCCAAGTGTCCCCCGGGCTTTCGCAGGGGCTTTGCTCTTCGTGCTCTGATCCCAAAGGTTGGTTCGCAGGGAACTGGAGTTTTCCGTGGCGGTCAGAACGTGAAACAACATTGAAACGTCGATGAAAAGAATAAGACTGGTGGGTGATGTAGGGCTCGAACCTACGACCCGCTGATTAAGAGTCAGCTGCTCTACCAACTGAGCTAATCACCCGCGTCACCATCTAAGTGGTGACAGATGGCCCTATAGAATGGACCTAGGGGTTTGTCCAGACTGGATCGTGCGCTGCAGCATGCGATGAGGGACAGCATCTCATATGAACCTTCCGCTGAGTTTTTAACTGTTGGCCGGCTGCCTGCGCAATTGAGAGGGATCGCGTCGTCGCGAAGCCTCAGGCTAGTGTGCTTCTCCCCGAACTCAGACGTTACCTCCAACTCCACCCATGGTCACACCTCCACGCCGAGGGGAAAATCGACGCTTGATTGTCAAACGATGTGCACGTAGACAGCGCGTCCCAACACTGAGGCACGAGCATTTGCGTCAGGAAAGTGCATTGGAATGTAGCTCAGTTGGTAGAGCAGGCGACTGTTAATCGCCCGGTCGCAGGTTCGAGCCCTGCCATTCCAGCCATCGCGTCGTCGACATTCATGCGAATTCAACGTAGCTTCGGGAAGGCTGAAAACGAGCTTCCTTTCATACAAAAGTTTCGACTGCATTGGCATAGACAAAGTGTCTGGAATGGCGCTTGCAAATGGCGGAAATTATCGCCCTCACACGGCGGAGCGGACATTATCTTTTCAAATCAACCTCTTATAGATTTATTCTCAACATTCGCACTTTTCCCCATTGACGGTGCCGCGGCCTCGCCCTTATAAGCCGCACCACTGAAGCGGGGCATCGGCCAGCAAGCTGATTGTCGCTTCGGAAACATCCAATAATCAGCGAATACTGATTAGGGCCGGGTTGCGGTTTGGCTCTGTGATTGGTGACGGTTTAGGCTTTCGGGTTATGGATCGTCGGTTATTTGACAATTGAATATGAGAAGAAAGAGAAACGTGGTCGGCGGGTTTTCGCGGACGGTTCTTGAGCTTTAGGGTTTAGGGACGGTCTGT
>NZ_JBEGHE010000042.1:0-7235 GCF_040675795.1 Neorhizobium sp. LMR1-1-1.1 | reverse complement strand
ACAACATCCTTCAAAGATGCCTCAAAAGGGGGCGGCATCATCTCGGAACGAGGGGGCGACTATTTCTCGGAATTAGGGGGCGACATCATTTCGGAATCAGGGGGCGGGTTGCCTCGGAATTTGCAGTACAGAGCGTCCTTCTCCTTAAAGCCGGTGCCAACTGAACCGACCGACGCCCAACTGTCGCCCCACCGTGCTGCCAGTAACAAGCTACCGATCCCACCCCGAGCGACGGCGGAGTGCTCATAGCCAATTACTACGAAACTCTCGCTCTGGACGCACTTGATCTTCAGCCAGTCACCGGTGCGTCCAGATCGGTACTTGCTGTCACGGTTTTGGGCGATGATTCCTTCGAGACCCATCGAACATGCGGCTTCCAGCAGTTCAGCGCCATCCCCGTCAAGTTCCTCCGAAAGATGGATCGCACCGTTCGCGCCGTCAAGGAGGTCGGCAAGGAGATGGCGGCGAACGGATAAGTCGGTATTGGTGAGGAGGTGCCCGTCAAAGTAGGGGAGATCAAAGGCATAGAAAACGGCTTCCTTTGAAGTCCGCTTTCCTCCTCGTCCGCCAAGTGAACGCTGCAAGGCGCCGAAATCGGATCGGCCATCCTCATCTACGACAACAGCTTCGCGGTCCAGAATTGAGCCGACACCCAGCTTTTCTGCTGCTTCCGCAATTGCCGGCAAGCGTGCAGCCCAATCATGCCCGCCGCGCGTAAGGATGCGGATACATTTCGGCTCGATATGAATAGCCAACCGATACCCGTCAAATTTCATTTCGAACGCCCAGTCGGGACCTGTCGGAGCTTTTGGTTTCAGGAGTGCCAGGGCGGGTTCAACCCGCTGTGGCATCTGTCAAACGGTAGGTGAGGTTGGGCTGGGTTGCGTGGCTTTCTCGGCCGCGACTTAGCAACTTGATCGCCGTGCAGAAGAGGTCTGGATCGACTACGCATTATTGACCCCACGGGGAGGAGCATTCGTCGGTCCCCTACTTCGGCGACTCAATCAATGACCAGCCTATTTCGTTCCGCGAAAGGTGTTTGGGCTTGATGCGGGCCTAAGACGGTGCTCGGTATCTGAAGAACGCCTGACGAATCACGTCAACGCGGTCAACGAGCCCGTTTCCGCCAGAGGCAAATCGAGTCGCTTAGTCCATCATGATCTTCTTCGTTGTGATGGGCGGAGGCGCATAGGAGGCGGGCCGGCGCGGACCCATCACCGATGATCATCCAGTCCACTTCCGCTTCAAGCGAGAATGCGTTTCGGCCGCTAATCGCGATCAGCGAAACCTCGTCGGTCAGACATTGCTCAACAAGTGCCTTGAGGCGGTTGCTATTAGGAACCGGGCTTTGGAGAACAACAGCGCGAGCAGGGGGGCGTCCGTTCAATGTAGATCGCTCAGCGTCCTGGGCAATGATTATCCGGCCTTGCGAGACTTCAGTTCCTTCGTCACTGATTTCTTCAGTGCATCCATGATATTCACCACGTTGCTCGGCTTGCCACTCTTGCCCTTGTTCGATTTTGAAGAAGCCGTTTTTCCCGGCTTTTTAGCCTTTTTCTTACTAGCGATGAGCTTCAGCAACGCATCTTGGATGGGGTCGGACACCATCGCCGGGGACCAGTCCGTCAGCCGCTTTTTTATGACGTTTTCAAGGGCAGTGACGCTGTTTGTGTCCGAATTCTTTTCGATCACCGCGAAATACTCGGACTCGGGCCGCACTTCGTCACCGAACCGCAGTGTCCAGACTACAATACCGTCGCCGCGCGGCTCCAAGATCACGGCTCGTTCGCGGCGCCCCAAGACGACCCGCGACACGCCGACGACATCTTGAGCTTTCATCGCTTCGCGGATCACAGCAAAGGCTTCGTCACCGATCTTGTCGCTAGCAATGAGATAAAATGGCGTTTCAAGGTAGATCCACCCGATACGGTCTCTAGGGACGAACTTTTCAATATCGATGGTGCGGACCGTATCCAGCTCAACTGATTCAAGGTCTTCGTCCGTCAGAATAATGTAATCGTCTTCGCCTCTCTCGTAGCCCTTTGCCTGGTTCTCATCGCTAACGGCCTTACCTGTCACGCTGTCGATGTATTGAGAGACAACCCGATTTCCGGTCTTCTCATTAAGCGTATGAAAGCGGACTTTTTCGGATCCAGACGTTGCCGGTGTCATGGCGACAGGGCAGGTGACAAGCGAGAGCTTGAGATACCCTCTCCAATACGGACGACGAGGTGCCATGGTCAGCTCGCTTTCTTTTGTTCAGCCTTCGAAGTAGTTTTAGACTTCGCTCGTGTTGTCATCTTTTTCCCGGCGTTAGCGTTGGCTGCCTTCGGCTTTTTAGAGCTTCCGCTGCCTGTGCCAGCGCTCTCTCGGAGAGCCTTGAGCAGATCGTTTGGTTTCGACACCTTGATCGGCTTTGGCTTCGGAAGGGACCTGCCCTCTGCTTTTGCTTTCACCAGTGCAGCAAGCGCGGCCTCATATCGATCGTCCGTCTTGGCTGGATCGAACTCGCCCTTTTTCGTGTCGATGATGTGCTTGGCGAGATCAAGCATCTCTCCTTCTACCTTCACCTTCTTCACGGCTTTGAAGGCTTCTTTGGACGACCTGACCTCGTAGTCGAAATTGAGTGTCGTCGCGATTAGACCTTTGCCATGTGGACGGATAAGAACTGTCCGTATCCGTCGGAACAGTACCGTGCGAGCTACGGCGGTAGCATCTGTGTTTGCGAGCGCATCTCTGATTGCGGTAAAGGCACCGTTCGCCTCATCATCAGCTGGCACCAGATAGTAGGGCTTGTCGAAATATGCGTCGTCTATTTTGCTGCAAGGTATGAATGCCTCAGCATTAAGCATCTTGTCAGAATCTGGTACGACCGCCGCGACTTCCTCTGGATCGATCATGATGTAATCGCCGCTCCCAGTCTCGAAGCCCTTGACTTGCTGGTCTCGCTCTACGACCTCTTCGGTCTCGCTATCGATGAACTCGCGCTTCAGGCGGTTGCCGGTTTTTTCGTTGATCATATGGAAACTGATCCTCTCGGATGTCGACGCGGCCGTATAAAGGCCAACGGCACATGAAAGCTCTCCAACTTTCAGATGACCTTTCCATTGAGCCCTGTGCGCAATCATACTGTTTCCCTTCATCTGTTGGTCAAACAACTTAAGTTGAACGCCATGGTTCCTTTGCATGGCCTCGAAGGTCTCCAAACTGCAATCTGATTAGCCGTTCGAAGAACTCGTCATTTGGTTTAGCAGTTGCCTCTCTTTAGCAACTGCGTCGGCATATGACTGGTGGGAATCGAGGTCGAATTCCAACAGGTGTTCGATGGTTTCAAGTCTAGCCAGACGCTTTTCGCTTTGCGTAACTTAAGTTGCTCGGCTGAATCATGATGCTTATCATACATGCTCGGATAACGCGGTAGGGCGCAGATAAGTTCGGTCGCCGCCGCACAAATCGGCGTCCAGACAAACAACGAACCCAGCTCATCGCGAACGGTCTTTAAGGCCTCCCGGTTGATCCGCACATGGGATGTGGAGACGGTCGACGGCACGGAGAATATTAGAACCATGCAAGCGGGAATAGGGGACAGGAAGATTAGAAAGCCGAACCCGAGTCGTTCGTAGGGCGACGAGAGAGGTGGCTCGGTTTGTCTTAGTTCGAGGCAATGGTGCTGTTGGCGGTGGGATATTCTCAACCGATGACCCGGGGCGAACTGTCGAAGATTTTTGGCAAGGAAGTCAGCCGCGACACCATCGGCAATCTGCGTGGCGCGGGTTTATAGACGCGCCAAACGGTAGAGTGCCACGGCGATGCCGTGGCCTTACGTTTCTTCAACCTCATGAAACGCGAGCGTATAAGCTGGAGGATCTACAGCGCCGGGCACAAGCAGGTCGGAAGCGAAATGTTTTCGCCCGTTGAGTTAGACAGGCATCGGCGGGGTCTACGAAACGCTGGGCTATCTAAACTGCCCATACTGTGGGCCACAACGTGCGAAGGGCGCCGTTGTAGCGCCCTTCGTTATGATGTCAAATCCCAGCGCGGCGATAGCGCTGGCGTTCCTGCTCGACTTGATCGGCATCATACGGATCTGACGTATCGTCGAAGCCCGTCCACCCCTGCTGCTCGTAGGCAGCGCGCCGCTCGGTCGGATCGACCCAGTTGGAAAGCTTTAGGATAGCCTCTGCTTCCGGGGCCAACGGTTCGTCGACTTTGGCGGTGACGAGCGTGCCGCCACGGCGGACACCTTCGGCGTAAACGTGAGCATCACGTTCTGAGACGCCGGAGCTTGTTAGACCACCGATGATCCCGCCGGCAGCACCGCCGGCCACTGCACCCGCAGCAGCGCCTGCGGCAGCTGCTACGAGCCAGCCGGCCGCGACAACAGGTCCGACGCCTGGGATGGCCATCAGACCAAGTCCGGTCAGGAGTCCGCCTGCACCGCCGACCACCGCACCAATCCCGGCTCCAGTGCCAGCACCAGCAGCGTTGGATTCGCCATGACGCTTGTCAGCGTTGCTTGACACGATGCTGATATCGTCGGAGCGTACGCCGGCGGATTCGAGGGCACGATCGTTCCGGCTTTCATGCCGGTAGCATTCCAGACGCCTTGTCGTCCTTGTTGAGGTCCTTCACGTCGGCGCAGCCGGCCTTTTGGATCCGTTGTTTCGCCTGGCCCTCAGTAAAACTATTGGCGCCCTCGACGGGAGCGGTCGGGTTTGTCGTATCTGACGTCGCAACAGCCGGAGTATCGCCGTCGCTGTTGGCGGCGGGAGCGGCGTGCTGCGCGAGTGCCGAAACACTCGACGCCGCGACGAAGGCGGCGGCGATGATGACGTTTTTCATGATGTTTCCTCTCTAGCTCGGATCTTCTTATTGAGCCCGATCCGATAAGCTCATGGATACGTTTATGGTTCCGGCAGGGGCTCTCATGTCGAAGGGGAACAACTTCAAGACGACAGAGTTTCAGGCACAACGTCTTAGAATGGTGTCAGAATGCCGCAGCCGACAGTGCTTGTCGTCGAAGATGAGCCTTTGATCCGGATGACAGTGGCCGATGATCTGCAGGCGGCCGGCTTCTGCGTTCTTGAGGCTGGCAACACTGATGAAGCGTTACGGCTGCTAGAGACGCATTCTTCCATACGCGCAATCTTCACCGACATCGACATGCCGGGAGGTCTGGACGGGTTGAAGCTGGCATGGATCGTCAGAGACCGGTGGCCGCCAATCGAGATTGTCATCACTTCGGGGAACCGGAAGATCGAGTGGTCGACCTGCCAGAGCGCTCCGTGTTCTTTCCCAAGCCTTATGCCCACCAGCCTGTCATCGATGCCCTCACACGGTTGTCGGCTTGATTTGTCGGAAATTTTCTAGCGGATGGTCTGTTTGCCATGGTAAAGACGGCTATCTGCCATAACTGTTGAAGCATATGTCCAATCGTGAAGAGCCCCATCCCACTCCGGCCACTGTATCCGATTTTCCGCAACTGGCGGAGGCGTTGGACGACGATCGATTTCGGCAGTTTCTCGACCACGTGCCGTTCGCGGTCGCGGTCGCCGAGCTCGGCGATGACGAGCATCTTGTATATGGCAACATCGAGTTCGAGCGCTTGACCGGGCTTTCAGGCGAGCACCTGCAAGGCAAGGCATGGTCCGTTTTACCCACCGCGCCTTCTCTCGACGGCGGGCCGAAGCTTTCTGATGCCTTGCTGCAGAGCGAGGAGTATCTCGGACCATTCACAATCACAATCCACGATGACAATTTCGTTGTCGATGCATGGTCGAACACGATCGTCGACGACGACGGTAAGCCATTGTTCCGGCTCCTAGCAATGTCCGCCCGAACCGGCACCAATGATGCCGCCGCTTTGTCTGAGGCACTTGCTGAAAAAGACATTTTGCTGAAAGAGCTTCAGCATCGGGTCAAAAACAATCTGCAGATGATCACGGCGTTGATCCGCATGGAAGCGCGCAACGCCCAGCAACCGGGGGAGAGTGAGCGTTTCAACCGCCTTGCTGGTCGCATCGAAGCCCTGTCCATCCTTTATCGATCGATCTACGCGGGCGAGGATACGGAGACCGTCGATCTCGGCACATATGTCAGCCAGATCGCTTCTTCGGTAATGGCCGCCCATGCGATTGAAGGCATACGTCTCGATATGAAAGTCGACACCTGGCCGGTGTCTATTAACGTCGCAATGCCAGTTGGCCTCGTCATCAATGAGTTGATGACCAATGCTCTCAAGTACGCCTTTGTTGGACGCGACGGCGGTGAGATCAAAGTCCGCTGCACTGTCGATGACGATGGCTGCAAAGTGCTCGTCGCAGACGACGGTGTGGGGCTCTCGGAGAAGGCAGATTGGCCACGGCGCGGCAAGCTCAGCGCCATGATCGTGCAGTCTGTACGTCACAATGCCAAGGCGGAGATCGACGTGCAGTCGGAGCCTGGCAGCGGGATGGCTGTGACGATCATCTTCAAGCGTGCGAATGCCACTGACCACTGACAACGTCGGCGGCGCTACTGCGGCCATCGGTGACATCCCTGTCGGCAGGCAAGGCCACTTGATCACGGCTCCGCGGGGGCAGAACAAGATTAGTGCGAAATCGTACCTTTAGTTGAGAAAACGATGATCGAGATCGATATTCCTACCAAAATGAAGGCTCCTGATGTATTTCTACCTAGAACATCACGTTTGGTGCAGGCTGCAAACTACCGAAAACATGCGCAATTTCGGCTAGCGTACGATCCTGCACTAACCTTGTTCTGAACCTAAAAGGTAAGCTTCAAGCCAGGATTGTCAGCACGAATGCGAGTGTCAGAGTGCCGGCAGCGAAGACGACAAGAGCGATAATGAGATGCTCTGCGAACTCTGACTTTTTTGTCTCGCCTGTCCAATCGTATGCCATCTCGCGCTTCTCCTGTTGAAGCTTTAGCATCCCGGAATATGGTTAACGGAACCTTGCAATCGCACAGGCCGGTGTTCAAATTCATTGGAGGCATGATGGAGGAGGGGCCGCGACAGTGGTGCAGGTGGGGGCTCCCACCGAGATCCTGGGAGGCGGGCAACAGATTAATGGGCGCGGATCTCTAAACGTCGGCCGTTGGAGATGTAGCCAGCTGAATTGGGAACGATGTGGCTCCCCGAGTGTTCACTCATCAAGCGGATCGTTAAACGGTCTGGTAATGGACTTCCCCGGCAGATGACCGGATAGCGACTTGGAAGACCGTGCGTCCCCGCT
>NZ_JBEGHE010000041.1:0-11794 GCF_040675795.1 Neorhizobium sp. LMR1-1-1.1 | reverse complement strand
GTGAGCGCAGGTTCATCATGTCGTCGGTCATCGGTGGTGTCCCTCAGGTTGGCTCTAAGCAACCCGACCCTACCGGAAATCACCGATGGCTATGAAATCCAGCTACACCACTCCATGGGACACGATCGGCGAAACCGCTCCGCTTCTGCCGAACGCCAGTCCAAAGTAGCCCAATCAATCGGCAACAATGCCAAGGGAAATGCACGCATCACCGGATCGATCGAGACGAAGTTATGGGCTGAATACGAAGAGGTCCATTCAGAAGGATAGGTCGTGCAATAGAAAGGATAGTTGTCCGAGGTTCCTCGGAGACGGGCAATCACGAACGTCATGTGGTTGAATTCATAGACGCTGGCAAGTTCACCAAGGACCGGTGTCATCTCCTCTATGCGATCGACATCCTCCAGCCTCCCAAGAGACCAGGAAAGAAGGCTTTGATCCATGGCTATCCTCCCTACGCTGCGCGGCCAGGCAAGTGATCGGCGATGCCGTGCGATTTATTGAGCGGGATGTGAATTTGAGGTCGGAGAAATTACCTCGACCATAGGTAGAGCATATGGGTGACACGTACTGCATTCCACAGAGTATCCTCTTCCTCGCGATCGGATCAGACCTCGTGTCTATGGCGCGAACTACGACTTTAATCCGCAGGCAACCGAACCGTACAGCAAGCTCACATTGGGCCGCTTGGATCGGACACATCCGTGCGCACCGCGAAAGACAGAATCAATGCAAATTGACAGGATCACGAGTGAGGACTGCGCAGCACTCATTGAACGCGCCGGATTGTCGCTGAACCAGGCGCAGTTTGAAGCCGCACTCCGATCGTACGGACGCCTGCGCGAACTGGCGGAGTCGTTGCGGATTCCCCGAAACCGAGCGGCCGAGCCGGCACACCTGTTCCATGTTCCAGCATCACCTCATGCCGGCGCCTCCGCTTTCGCCAAAACCGAAACTCGCCGCGAAACGGGGGACGAATGATGCCCGAAATTTGGGAGCTTGGCCTGTCAGCGATATCCGACTCATCGGTCAACGCAAATTATCGCCGGTCGATGTTCTCGACCATTATCTGGACCGTGCCTGCAGGCTCAATCCGACGCTCCACTGCTTCAACACTATTGATGCTGAACGTGCCCGGATCGAGGCTCGATCCTCCGAGGCCGAAATGTCGCGCGGCCTCTACAAGGGACGCATGCACGGAATCCCATTCGCGGTAAAAGACATTATCGATGTTGAAGGGGTTGCGACCACTAACGGCTCGCGGCTGACGATCAATGAGGTTGCCAAAACGGACTCTGCGGTTGTTCAGCGATTGCGCGCCGCAGGGGGCATCTACATGGGCAAGAATGAGACGCAGGAATTTGCGATGGGTGGCCCGGATTTCAGCCTACCCTTTGGACCTGCACGCAACCCCTGGGATATCGAACGATTTACAGGAGGTTCATCCAGTGGGTCTGCGTCTGCCGTATCTGCGGGAGCTGTGCCACTGGCTATCGGAACCTATACTGGCGGATCGATTCGAACACCGTCTGCCTATTGCGGGATTGCCGGAATGAAGCCGACCTATGGTCGGTTAAGCCGTCGCGGCATTACACCGCAGGCCTTTTCGCTGGACACGGTCGGGCCGATGACGTGGACGGTCGAGGACAATGCGATCGCGCTCGAGGCGCTTGCAGGTTTCGATCCCGAGGATCCGTCGTCAGTCGAGATTGCCCCACAGCCATGGTCGCAAGCCCCAGCACTTGGCCTTCAAGGCATGAAAATAGGTCTCGTGCGACACTTTCACGAAGAGGAACGGGACCGCTTCTCGAACGAGTGTATCTCGGCCTTCGAGACAGCAGCTCTTCTGATGAAGGACGCGGGCGCCGAAACCGTTGAGGTTAGGTTGTCACCGCTACGTCACTATTTCGCAGCGCAACGGATCATCATGTATGGCGAAGCCGCCGCCATTCATGAATACGATTCGAGGCACAACATCGAGCAGTATGGGCCGTTTTCGGTGGAGCGCTTTCTCCCCGGCTATCTGCTCACTGCGGTCGATTACGTTCAGGCTTGCCGGCGCAGGGGAGAGCTTGTCCACGAGCTGGCGGAAGTCTTCCGCTTCGTTGATCTCCTGCTTGTAGTCGGTGCCCTCAGCGTTGCACCACGAATGAAGGATGTCGCCAGAAACTCGCTGGTAAACGGAACGCCATCTGCCAATGCGCCCTTCAACCTCACTGGCTCGCCGGCGATGAGCGTTTCAGCCGGCCTGAATGCCGATGGTTTTCCGCTCTCCGTTCAGATCGTCGGACGCAATTTTGATGAATTCAGCATTTATCGTGCCGCGCATGTCGTAGAGGCTGGCATGGGCTGCAGGAATATCCGTCCGCATGCGGCAAGGTAGAAGACTGAACCTGCACTCAAGCTGTCTCCGAGCGGAGATCGGGTGAGCTCATCGGGCGGATTTTACGTAGGATGCCCGTGCTGGGGAGCGCGCTGGAGTGATCGAAGAGACTATTTCTCGAAGGTTTGCATGAAGCAGCGTGTCCCTGTAAATAGAATCTGAAACGGGACAGGCATGACAGGCGCTTTGTGTTATTGAGCGTCACCATATAATACGAATTTAGAAGCATTGCCTGGACATGGCACGCGGGAAAGCCTCTTGAAAAACCCAACCAATCGCCCTCAACGCAATTTTGTCGTCGAATACAAATCAAATCGCAGGCAGCCACGAGAAACCGCGAAGTCGATTTGGGGCAATACGGATTTACGTGCGCTGTCCGAAGCCGTCGCCGACGACATGCCGGCAACAATTGCAGCGCGCCAGCCGTCCGAAACCCCACTCGCAGTGGAGTCCGCGATCACGCCCCAGCCGGAGCCTGTGCTGACGGAAGTGCCCCCGGTTGCAGCCTTGCGGGAAGCCTGTCCCGTGGTGGAGCCGATTGCGCCGGTGATCGAGGCAGCGGAGAGTGTCCCGGCTTCGAAAAAGCCGGAGAAAGTTCGGAAGCAGCGCCTGGCAAGAACCGCAAAGAAGCGGGCACAGCGCGCCCCAAGAGCGTCGGCTGCGATGAGGGCAGCCGCCATCTCATTCGAGGAGCGCGATGTTTTGTCGGCGCTTGAGCTGGAGAACCGCCGCCTGAAAGGGCTCCTGGTCGATAAACTGCGCCGCGAGAATGACGAATTGATTGCAATGCTACGTCGGTTCGAAGACTGATCGGACATGGACAGAATTGATCTATGGATCGTGCACTCGGCAATGTGATCGATGGCACGATGTATCACGCCTCCTGAATGGGCAACCAGCGAGTCTGCAGACCTGAGCCCCGCACGAACTGCCCAGAAATGCAGAGTATACTCTGTAGATGAATGCGCGTCGCAGCGCATGAATCCGGCCATGGACATCAGAGAAATATTCGCTGCGAATTTGCGTGACACTCGGCTGAAGCAAGGCCTTTCACAGGAAGAGCTCGCACACCGGGCCGACATCCATCGAACCTATGTGAGTTCGCTGGAACGGTGCCAGTACTCGGCAACGATCGACATGGTTGACAGCCTGGCACGGATCCTCAATGTCGAAGCCGCCGACCTGTTGAAAGCACGGTAACCGATCTGGCGGACACGTACCGACAGTCCGGCGTGGGAAGCGGTCCACCCGACCCGCCGATACACTTTATCGCGCAACATCGTAGAACGCTGCATCATCCGAGATCCTGATCTGCGTGCCGAGCAATGCGCACTGGCTCTGAAACCGTCGCAGGATCCTCTGGGCGTCTTCGCCGATGGCGATTTCGGGGGCAATGCGTTGATCGAGCGCTTCCTGCTTCAGTCCTTCGCTGCCACCGATGACGACCGGATGAAACTCCATTCCGGTCAGGGATCCGTTCTCGTCGAAAAAGCAGAGCCCGATCACGCTCTCCCAGATTTCGCGAGCGGTCCATTTGGACTTTCCGGGCTGAAGGTGGAAGATGAAGTTACCGAGGCTGTAGAAAATCGGCTTGCCCTTGTATATCTCGACCGGCTGAAGAACCGGAGCACCATGGCTGACAAACATGGTGGCGCCGGCGTCAATGCAACGCTTCGCGACCGATCCGACCCAGCCCGGTACCTGGTACCAGTCCGAGGCCCAATGGTGATGATGGAGATAGGCGATGACGTGGCATCCGTCTTCTGCCGCAGCGGTGATCGCGGCAAGGTTCCGTGCAAGATCCTCCTTATCAATCTTGACGTTTCGGGCGAATCCCTCCGAGCGTCTGTAAAGGCCCCGAGCAAGCGCGATCTCTGTCAGTTCATCGACAATCGGTTTGTCGTCAGGCTGGCTGTCATTGCCGAGGTCCATCGTCGTATAGCCGACTTTGTCCCGGATCGCAGCAATCTGTTGGAACGCCTCACCATCCACATCGATGATCTGGGTTAGTTTCAGGCGATTGACACCCGGCCGTTCAGGCCGGCCTGCGGATGCGTCCGAGGCATACATGAAGTCTGGGCCAGGGCCGCCATCCATGGCGACGAGAGCAACTTTGCGACCGCTGAACGAGCCCTTGCCGGCGCGAGCTGCAGCCGTCTGGTTCCGGCCGATGCCGGCATGCAGAAAGCCGCGACGTTCGACTTCTTCAAGCGTTGACAGGATCCCGGGCGAGCCCAGGTCGAAGGCGTGATTGTTCGAGAGGGAAAGACCGTGGATGCCAAGCGATTGAAGGGTATCGAGTACGACGGGTTGGCTGGCGCCGAAAAACGAGCCCTTAAGCGGCCATCCGCCGTGGCTGCCGAATATGGTGCTTTCAAAATTGGTGAACGCGAAGTCGGATTTCCCGAGCGCCTCGCGTACGCCGTTGAACCCCGGCGTCTGAACAGTGCGAATGTCGTGCTTGATGAGGGATTGGCCGGTTACGGCCACCGTGAAGATATTGGACATGATTGGGCTTTTCCTGCGTGGCAATCAGGCGTGAAACCTGCTGAAATGATCATTGAATATTCATGGCATCGGATCGGCGAACGACCTTCCGTCAGTGCGTGAACCGGCCGGGTCGTGCGTCGATGAGACGTCGCGTGTATGGATTTTGAGATTTGGAAAAGATGAAGTCGGCACTGCCGGCATCCTCGACGACACCGTCCCTGAAAATGTAGATTTCGCTGCAAAGGTCCTGCACGAGTGCGAGGTCATGTGAGATGAACAGCATCGAGACACCTCGCTCGCTGACCGTTTCCTTCAGCAGCCTCACGATGTCCGCCTGGACCGAAACGTCGAGCGCCGAGGTCGGCTCATCAGCAACGATGATGCTGGGATTGGCCAGAAGTGCTCGGGCAATGCACACCCTCTGTTTCTGGCCTCCCGAAAGCTGATGCGGAAAACTCATCAGCAGCGATCTTGGAAGCCCTAGGCGATCCATCATCTCGCCGACATCCTGTCGATCCGATGGTGATCCCCGGCTTCCGAACCAGACGCTTTCCTCCAGGGCGGCACCAATCGACATGCGCGGATTGAGAGACATCGCCGGGTCCTGAAAGATCATCTGAATCTGGCCGAGCAGCCCATTTTTCTTTCCGGCGAGAGAGATATCGAACTGCCTGCCATTAAGGTCGAGTGATCCTCGGCCTGCTGTTTCCAACGCGGCAACAATGCGTCCTATCGTGCTCTTGCCGCTGCCGCTCTCCCCCACGATGCCCGTTATGGAGCCGCGCACGAGTTCGATGGAGACATCCCGAAGGGCAGGAGATTGTGGGCCACGCCGAAGCCAGGGGAAACTGCGACCGTCATAAGTCTTGGTTACGTCCTTCACGCGCAATATCGGGTTCTGATCAAGCTTAGTCTGTGGCACGATGTTGGCTTGAGGATCGGCCGAACGAGGCACGTCGTTGGTTGGGGAGCTGGCTGGAGGGAGACGCAGACGCGGAACCGCAGCGAGAAGATCCTTCGTATACGCGTCGGCGGGCATGTCGAGAATGGCGGATGTTGCACCCTGTTCGACGACCTTGCCGTGACGCATTACAATGACCCTGTCGGCGATCTCCGAGATCACGCCCATATCGTGCGTAACGAGCATAACCGAGACCCCTGTTTCGTCAGTGAGGTTTCGCAATAGGGCAAGGATCTGCTTCTGGATGGTCGCGTCGAGAGCAGAGGTTGGTTCATCCGCAACGATGATATCCGGCCTGCCGGCCAATGCGATGGCGATGACGATACGCTGCCGCTGTCCACCGGAAAACTGGTGGGGGTAGTGACGGAAGCGTATGGCGGGATCGGGGATCCCCACGCGCTGCATGAGTTCGAGCGCACGACTCTTCGCCTGCCGCGATGTCAGGCCATCGTCCAGTGCCCGTATCGTTTCGACGATTTGAGATCCGACACTCATCAGCGGGTCGAGGGAGGCTGTGTGATCCTGGAAAATCGCCGAGATCCGGCGCCCCCTCAACTCCATCCGCTGCTTGTCGCTCAATTCATTGAGCGCAAGTCCTTCAAACAGAATGCGTCCGCCGGTCTGGCTAAATCCGGGTGCGAGCAGACCGAGGACCGCATTGCCGAGCGACGATTTTCCAGCACCGGACTCGCCAATTAGTCCGAGTATCTCACCTCGTCGCAACTCGAGACTGACATCGCGTAGGATGGTCGTGGTCGCCGCGGCGCCCTGATGTTTGAGGGCGAGGTTGTCTACAACGAGGAGGGGTTCGTGGTGGTGTTGCTGTTCCATATCAACGGCTCCTTGGATCGAGCCGCCGGCGCACATTCTCGCCGACGAAATTGATGCTTGCGATGAGGCCGAACAGAGCCAGACCGGGAAAGAGGCTGATCCAGTATTGTCCTGTAAGCAGATACTGAAACCCGTTAGCGACGGCGGAGCCGAGGGACGGCTTGTCGATCGGCACACCGAGGCCGAGAAACGAAAGCGTTGCTTCCAGCGCTACGGCATGACCGAGTTCGATCGGGACGAGGGTGATTGCGGGAGCAATGCTGTTCGGAAGAAGATGGCGAAAGATGATACGTCGGGTTGGCAGACGCAGGAGGCGCGCTGCATCCAGGTATGACTTGGCTGCCTCGCTCATCGCGACGCCGCGTGTCACGCGAGCGTAGGTAGCCCATTGTACGATCACGAGCGCCAAGATGATGCGGTCGATACCCGGCCCGAGCGTAACGATGGCGATGAGGGCAACAAGGATGGTCGGCAGGCTGAGCTGCAGATCGACGATCCGCATGATCAAGGCGTCGCCCCACTTGCCTGTATAGGCTGCTGTTACTCCGGCAGTCACTCCGATAAGAGCTGCGAGTGCCGTACTGGTGAAGGCAACGAAGAGGCTTATCCGTAATCCGTAAAGGACGGTGCTGAATATGTCGCGTCCCAGTCCGTCGGTTCCGAGCAGGTACGTGTAACCACCGCTGCCGGCGGTTCCCGGAGAAGACGAGGCCTCCCAGGCGTATATCTGCAACGGGTCATAGGGATTTTGAGGAACGATCAGAGATGCCGCGACTGCCAGCAGGACATAGGCCATCAATATCAGCAGCGGCAGGCTGACGCCGGATCGGCCGGAGCGTTTCCAGAATGTCCGCATTGTATCGGTTTTCATAGGGATACCTTTCAGGCACCGCGGCGCGTTCGCGGATCGAGAACGACATAAAACAGGTCCACGAGTGCGTTGAGGGCGACAAAGGCGATGGAGATGAAGGTGAGGGTCGCCATGACGACCGGGCGGTCGAGAAGCTGAATCGAGTCGATCAGCAGTTTTCCGACGCCTGGCCAGTTGAAGATCGACTCCACCACCACGGCAAAGGCCAGCATTCCACCGAACTGCATGCCGATGATCGTGACAATCGGAACGCTGATGTTTGGCAGTGTATGCCTGAACAGGATGCGGCGGGGCGAGAGACCCTTCGCCTGGCAAAACCGTGTGAAGTCCTGGGTTTCCACCTCGATCGTTCCGGACCGCGTCAGCCTTGCGATGAGCGCAACGTTGGGAAGAGCAAGTGCCAACGCCGGAAGCGTCAGTTGTCTGAGCCCATCAAGCGTCAGGAAGCTCCACTCGGTTCCGAGGAGAGCCCCTGTTGGCCCCCGGCCGCCTGACGGGAACCAGCCCGTCAGGATGGCCCCGATCAGGATGAGCATCATGCTTAGCCAGAAGGACGGTATGCTGAGCGCGACCACGCTCAGGCGAAGGATAGCGCGATCCACCGGCCTGTCCTTGCGGCGACCGGCGAGTAGACCCAGGAGTATCCCTGTCGGCGCAGCGATCATCATCGCAACGATTGCGAGCTCGAGGGTTGCGGGGAGCTTGCCCATCACCAGCTGGAATGCCGGCAGGTGATAGATGTAGGAGGTCCCGAAATTACCTGTGAGGACATTGCCGATGAACCGGAAATACTGATGCCAGACCGGCTGATCCAATCCGAGAGCCACGGTCGCTCTCCTGATATCCTCAGGAGTAGCGGTTTCGGCGTTGACAAGATTGAAAACCGGGTTGCCGACGCTGTGAATGCCGATGAAGCCGATTACGGACATGACAAGGAGGAGGAGGAAGGCTTGTGAAAGCCTTCCAATGATTGCTGATATCATGGTGTCGCCCTCACTCGGTCGGTGGGGCGGCCTGCATGGCCATTGTCCAACCACGCGGGTGGACGGTGTAGGAACCAACCTTCTGGCTATGCCCGACGATCAGATGGAAGTGATAGAGCGGAATAGTGGGATAGTCGGCCATGACGAATTCCGTCGCGCTGGCGAGTGCCTCGCTGCGGCCAGGTCCTTCCTCCATCGCCTTGGCTTTGGTCAGCATCTGGTCGAAGGTCTTGTTTTCATAACGACCGTAGTTCAGCGACCCGGTGCCCAGCGCTTCGTTTTGGGATGCGAGGACGCCATCGAGGCAAAGTGTGACAGCTTCTCCAGAGCAGCCGCCATACCAGAGAGGATACTCGCCACTTGAGCGCTTGGTCATGAAAACGGAGAACGGCGAAACGACAGGCTGTACCGTGACGCCGATACGAGCCCAGTTTTGGGCAACGGACTGAAGCGATTCGGCGTCGCCCGGATAACGACCGCCCGGCCCGGCGAGCACCACACTGAACCCATTCGGGTAGCCAGCCTCTATAAGCAGCGCTCTTGCGCCATCATAGTCCGGCGGCGTGACCTTGAGCTTGTCCGACGTTCCTGAAAGACCCGGTGGGAAAATCTGGGAAGCAGCCGTGCCGTAACCAGACAGGATTTTTTCGGTTATGAACGGACGATCGGTTGCCATCGTCAAAGCCTGGCGGACGCGGCTGTCACGGAAGGGATTGGCAATTGTTTTGCCGGACTTGTCGGTGATGCCCGGATGCGTTTCGCTCGCGATATCGAATTGCAGGAAGTTCGACCGCGATGCGCTGGTGCTCTCGATCTTGATGTTGCGTTGCTTGAGATTTTCGACATCGCGGGCAGGGATGTAGTCGGCCAGATCGACGTCACCCGTTGTGAGCGCCGCTACGCGGGCAGCCGGGTTTTCAATGACGCGGAACGTGACATCGGACCATGCCGGCGGCTCGCCCCAATAGTCGGGGTTGCTGGCAAGTGTCAGCCGCTCGCCGGACTGCCAGCCCGCAAATTTGTAGGGACCGGTGCCGTTTGGCTTCGCGACCGAATTCAGTTCTTCGGTCGTCGCGAAACCACTTGTCTTGTGCGGCAGGATGAACAGCGTCGTCATCTGGAGTGGAAGGGTAGGGGCCTCGCCATCGGTCTCGATCAAAATAGTCATCGGGTCGGGAGCGATCACAGACTTGATCGGCTTGGTGTATGACTGGAAGCCGCCGCTCGGGGGCTTCAAAAAGTCGCGGACTCTCTCAATCGAGTAGATGACGTCCTGAGCGGTGAAGGGAGAGCCATCATGAAACCTCACGTCTTCGCGCAACTTGAACTCCCATTGCGTTGGGGCCAGCCGCTTCCAGGAGACGGCGAGAGCAGGCTGGGGAGAGAGATGTTCGTCCTGCCTGACCAGGCGCTCATATATATGGGCGAGAAGCGCGTTGTTCTCGTTGAGATCGGCATAATGCGGATCGAGCGTCATCAGCTTCAGCTGCGTCCCGATGCGCAACTCCTCCGCCATCGCCGTCGTTGCCGCAAGACCGGGGGAGAATACGGTCGCGATTGCTAGCGCCAGCAAAAGCGACCGGAATTTACGGATGAATTGCATTACGACGTTCCCTTCTTTTTTGGTTTATTCAGCATTCCTTCAATGCGACGAGGAGTTGTCTCGACGCACACACCATCCTTTCCGCGACACGCTCCAATGGCGCCGCTGGTTAGGAATTCCTAATTATGAATTGCATACTCTGTAGTGGTATACTCTACATTGCATAACGCGATGAGCATGAAAAGCGGAAATTTCGCTTAATTTTCACGAGCGTTCGATCAGCCTCGGTTTAGAGAATGCGAATGTGAACGACGCGACTGCGGACGAGATCGAACTTCGGACTTTAAACGGGCGACCTGGATCAGCGATCACGACCGGGGAGGGAGAATACACCGTTCATCGCAAGGAGATCGACTAGCATCGCACTGAGCTGCGGCCAGGGAAATTCCTCGCTATCAGACCGCGGTGCCCCACGTTTCAAGATACAATGCAGCTTTGCAGCGGCAGCGACAGTCGACATTGCCGGCGCTTCCGACAGCTCCGCCGCCAATTGCTCCTCAACGATCGATGCTTCGCTTTCCGCTTGCTTCGCCCGGCTGTAACCGACCGATAGGTCTGCGGCATCCCACCGCCGTCGCTTGGCAAGCAATTCGGCCGCTGCATTTGCACGCGCATCGGCGAAACTTTCGCCTCGAAGCTTGTCCTGAATTTCTTTGATGGTGGACACAACGGCCACCCCGCCGTGATCGGCAAGTTGGATCTCCACTCTTGCAGCGGGAACCATGGCAAACAGCGTGCTCTCGAGTTCCTGCTGCTTGCAACTTCGGTGGCCGAGCTCCCGGAAAGCAAGCATCCAGGCTTTCCACCTTATCAGAACAACGTCGCGGATGCCGGGAAGCCAGCGTTCCTGATCCGCGATATTCCTGGCCAGAAACCACTCTGTTGTTTGTAAAGGGTTTCTGCACGTGATTGCAGGCAAAGTTCTGCTATTCTCAGAATCAGCCATGATCCGAGCTCCAGACAGCTAGGGTTTGGTCAGGTCGAGAGTGGCGCTGCTACGCCTTCTCGACCGTCTGCGGTGCAGATAATGGCATAAACAATGTAAGAGGGCGGATCAAGCGAATTCGCCTATATTAGGCGATATTTTATGGATCCAATTCAGTGCCGGATGGCTAGAGCAGCAATCGGACTAAGTATCGCCGAGTTCGCCGGCTTGGCGAAAGTATCGACCAACACGGTCGTAAGATTCGAAAGAAACGAAGAGCTAAAATCATCGACAGTCGACCACATGACCGGGGTGTTTCAAGGCTTGGGTATCACTTTCCTCGCGGATACTGGAAACGGCATCGGTGTTTTGTACAAGAGGGAAGATGGGACTGAAGTGGTAACCCATGACAAGCTGTAATAATTGTCGGGGCTTGAGGACGAATCTTCCCGGTGAGGTCGAACCAGAATCACTTAGATATCGCCGCATTAGCGAATTGTGGTAGCGGCGATTGCGGCGGCGCTTTGTCTTCCATCTTCGCCCCGAGTGGTCGCTTCCCGTAATGCTGTCGGTATCGGAGCAATACTCCCCGTGCATGTGCCGGTTCCGGGGCGGCCGAACTAGGCCGCGTCCCCATAAACGGGGTTCATCTTGTTGACGGTGTGTGATTCACTCTCCTTGAAAGGAGATTGCCATGCGCCGTCACGAATTGAGCGACGAAGAATGGGCCGTCATCGCACCACTTCT
>NZ_JBEGHE010000040.1:0-12409 GCF_040675795.1 Neorhizobium sp. LMR1-1-1.1 | reverse complement strand
CATGTCCGGCAAAAAGTGCATTCTTACGATTAAGAGCAATCGGTCGGATGGTCCGCTCGACGGTATTGTTGTCAATCTCGATGCGTCCGTCAGACAGGAAGAGCCTCAGGCCATCCCAGTATTTGGCGATGTAGGCGAGAGCTTCGCCGAGCGGCGACTTGCCAGCGACACGGGCACGGTGATGGACGAGCCAGGCCTGCATGTCGGCGACGAACGGCGCTGATCGCTCCTTCCGTCCGGCCAGGCGAGCCTCCGGATCAAGGCCGCGCAACTCGGCCTCGATCCGATAAAGTTCACCGATCCGTTTGACGCCGTCCTCGGCAATGGGTGCTGTTCCGTTACGGGTGATCTCCACCAGCTTGCGACGAGCATGTGCCCAACAATACGCAAGCCGAATGTCGGGCCCTATTCGGTCTGGCCCGATCAGTCTGTTGTATCCGGCATAGCCATCGACCTGCAGGATTCCGGAGAAGCCCTGCAATATCCGTTCGGCATGAATGCCGCCTCGACCAGGCGCATAGGTAAAGGCCACCCCCGGCGGTGCCCCGCCACCCCATGGGCGATCATCCCGCGCCAGAGCCCAGAAGTATCCGTTCTTGGTCTTGCGGGAACCGGGGTCCAGAACCGGAGCACGGGTCTCATCCATGAAGAGCTTGGTCGAGCGCTTCAGGTCGGCAATCAGGGCATCGAAGACGGGGCGCAATTCGAACGCTGCCCGGCCGACCCAATCGGCAAGGGTGGAGCGGTCGAGATCGATGCCCTGGCGGCCGATGATCTGGGCCTGTCGATAGAGCGGAAGGTGATCCGCATATTTGGAAACCAACACATGGGCGACGGTTGCTTCTGTCGGCAGGCCCGCCTGGATCAGCCGCGCTGGAGCCGGGGCCTGAACGACGCCATCGGTGCAGGCACGGCACGAATATTTAGGGCGTCGCGTGACGATGACGCGGAACTGCGCCGGGACAATGTCCAACCGCTCGGAGACATCCTCGCCGATACAATGCAGGCAACAGCCGCAAGCACAGACCAGGCTTTCCGGCTCGATCACCTCTTCGACACGGGAAAGATGCTTCGGAAGAGAGCCGCGATTGATTGCGCGTGGCTTGGTGACCCTACTCCCGACAGGAGCGTCCGCCTCATCCTCGGCATGGATCACTGCCATGGCCGTTTCCGGGTCTTCCAGTGCCAGATCGAACTGGTCGGCATCAGTCTTCTCGGACTTGCGCCCGAAGGCGGCTTGCTTGAAGGCCGCGACCAGCTTCTGCAGCCGCTCGATCCGCTCATCTTTCCGGGCGATCTGGGCAACCTTATCCGCTTCGCGTGCCTGCGCCGCGATCAGCATCGCCTTCAGGGCATCAACATCATCGGGAAGTTCGATGGCATCCAGCATGGCCAGAACTTACCAAATCTCAAGCCGATTTTCCTTTGGAATTTGTGGCCCTGAGTCATCGTGCCGCAGCTACTCGATGGTCTCCGGCGTTCTCGTCTTGACGGCATGAACCCGCCGCCAATCGAGGCCAGCAAACAGGGCTTCAAACTGGGCGTGGGTCAGCGTCATCAGTCCATCCTTGATGCCGGGCCAGGTAAAGGTGTGCTCCTCCAGCCTCTTGTAGGCTAGGACGATACCTGAGCCATCCCAGTAGATCAGCTTCAGCCGATCTGCCTTACGAGACCGAAACACGAAGACCGTTCCAGTGAACGGGTCCTTGTGTAGCTCGTTCTTCACCAGCGCCGCCAATCCATCATGACCTTTCCGGAAATCCACTGGCTTAGTTGCCACCATGATCCGCACCCGGTTCGATGGAAAGATCATGTCGCTGCGGCCAAGGCACGCGCAATGGCCGCGATCCTGGCCACAGAGGAACCTTCCTCAAGGCGGATCGTAACTGGACCCAGGACGATCTCAGGGCGACCAACCGCTTTAGGTGGAGTTTCCGAAAGTGGCGGATCGACGATAACCGCCGCGAACTCTACCGCATCCTGCGGTGCTGGCAGGATCAGCTTGCCCTGCCGCGCCATCGTCCGCCAAGTGGAGAGGCTGTTGGCTCGCAATCCATAGCGCTGCGCAACTTCACTGACTTTCGTGCCAGGCCTCAGGCTCTCCGAAACGATCTTCGCCTTGACCTCATCAGGCCAATGTCGGTGAACCTCACGTACAGGCTCCCTGCTTGTGAGAAACTCCAATGTAGTCTCCACGGAGAAACTCCCGTTCTTCATCCATGGAATGTCGATCACAGATCAGGCGGCAGCGAGCAATGTGGGGTCAGAACACCGGTTACGCTCGTCCTTCAGCATTTCGCGGAAGGAGCGCTTGGCAGCTAGGATCGCGTTGCTGGTGAACTCGCTGCCATTGTCGCTGACGATCATCTTCGGCGTGCCTCGTCCCTCGATGATCCGCTCCAGTTCGCGAGCAACCCGCAGGCCGGAGAGAGACGTATCGGCGACGAGTGGCAAGGATTCCCTGGTGCAATCGGTGACGACGGTCAGCACCCGGAACCTGCGGCCATCGGTGAACTGATCCGAGACGAAGGTAAGCGGTGCCGCTGCAGCACAATGACTGTACGGAAGCTCCCACCAGCATTAATCTTGCCGTCGCTGGAAAGGTGAAGGAAACGCTTTTATGGTGGTGGCAATCAACGGTCACCGTCAGAGATCGCTCGCTGCCTCCAAGCGTTAAGAGCGGACGCAAGTTCATCGTCAGACGGGCCAAATTGGTTAGGGAAGCTGGTGGACACCCCTATCCGTTGCTTCTGTCGATTAGCGCGAGCTGTTTGCTTTGTATTACGATCATCGAAACCAATTATGTCCTTCACTTTGATACTGCGTTTCCCGTACGTCACCGCAGAGATCGCTCTGAAGTCTTGGATGTTGCGCCATTCCCATCGTCTGGTTTGAAAGATGTTTTTGAGAGTTAGGCCTTCCGCGTCCATGATTAGGCGATTGGGTTTGATTGTTGCGGCTGTCAGAATGAGAGCTGAAACGCCGAAAACCGTCATCAAAACAGAGTAAAGGATCACGCTTCCTACCAACACCGGGGAGGACAACAGGGCAAAGAAAAACACCAGCGCGATCATAGATGAGGCCAGAGCCATAAAGAGGCCGCGCCCCCTGCGCCCCGTTAGTTTAATCGACTTTGGGTACTGGGAGACC
This sequence comes from Neorhizobium sp. LMR1-1-1.1, assembly GCF_040675795.1. NCBI lineage: Bacteria > Pseudomonadati > Pseudomonadota > Alphaproteobacteria > Hyphomicrobiales > Rhizobiaceae > Neorhizobium > Neorhizobium sp. LMR1-1-1.1. The sequence continues at coordinate 9,259 of NZ_JBEGHE010000040.1, read as the reverse complement.
GGGAGCCGGAGCACCTCCGTTCGAGGTTGTACTGTGGACAGCGATGCGATGAAGACAATGGCGAACGCGATGGCGAACATGACGGTCGGCCATCCGCCTTGCCGACCTTCAATGACCATGTCTATCCCAGCGCCTCCAAAGACGATGGCAATAATGAACACGATCACAAAGCGGGTCTTTGACCAAATGAACACGCTGCTACCTCAAAACGGGCCCTACGGATACAATTTGAGAATACGGTGAGGATGTTTAATTCGAATGGCCAGTATTCGTAGAATTCTTGCCATCGGCATAATTCCACGGCATCAACTCGTTGATCTCACTCTGCCTATGGCCGTTGACGATAGCGGTCAGGGTGGCGCTCAGGTAGGCCAGCGGATCGACAGCCTTGAGCTTGCAGGTTTCGATCAACGAAGCGATGGTCGCCCACTTCTCTGCTCCCGCATCGTGTCCGGCGAAGAGAGCGTTCTTTCGGTTCAACGCAATCGGCCTGATGGTCCGTTCGACGGTATTGTTGTCGATCTCGATCCGGCCGTCGGTCAGGAAGACACAGAGGCCATCCCAGTATTTGGCGATATAGGCCAGAGCTTCGCCGAGCGGCGATTGCGCGCTGATCGATCAGCCAAGCGGATGGAGATGTTTTGCCATCTGGGGCCTTAGGGAACCGGTCGCGCTTGGCGCGGGTCCCACTGGCCTGAGCTCTGTCGACGTTTTAGCTCAAGCCCTGAAGTTACGAGTACGATGACCGGAGCTGAATGGGATTGAATTAATAGCCCGGTTACAAAAGGTTCCGCTCTTGAGCAGATATGAACCCAAAACCCTGTAGACGTCGAAATATTTCTACTGAAAATTCCGGCTCTTCACCTTCAGCGTATCGATATGCAGATCCCTGACTTATCCCGAGCCGGATACTATGCGGAGCCCCTTCCCTAAGGCCCGAGATTTCAGGTGAAGCCGCCGAGCAAGCTCGGCATAATATCCGGCACCGAAGGCAGGATTCGGCCCTAAGCGGTCTAATTGTTTTCCCGACACTACGGTGCTAGAGCCGATCTGTTTCCACGCGAAAACGAAGCGTAACCATGTTGATCGGCGACCCCAAAACGTTTGCTGTTGAGAGCGAAATCACCGAAGCATATCCGTCCGAAGCCCAGATGGCCCTTGGCTATTTCAACATTCATATCCTGGGTAAACGCTACGGTGTCTTCCAACATGATGCTTCACTGCTGGGCTGCTCTTTCCGCGAAGTCACTGCGCGACTGGAACGAAGGGGAGAGCATACCGCTATCCTAGATGGCCGGTATGACGGCTACGCGATAGCAGAGCACTTCCTGAAGGCTCATTACGGAGAGCCGTCTAACCCCGACCTCCCCGACGCGATATTGGCCCGACATATTCTCTGGGCTCCGGACGGTGATGCAGCGTTTGATGATGGAGGGCATGTCCTCCAGTTCGATGTTGGTAGCAAGGTCCGACTTCTCGGCTGCATCAACAGCCAACAAGCGCCAGACCGGTTTTCCGAACTATGGCTTGATGGAGAGGATTTCTATAGGGTGCTCGGAGCATGGCGTGATGCCTTCTTCGAGAATTGGCATGCAATGCGAGCTGCAAGGGGGGACGCAGTATTGTCGACCCAGGCAGCCAACAATTCTCGTTGTATATGCTTCGGTAGTCCTTCGGTGGCTGGTGGGGAGACGATTTCGTACAGCACACAAAATTCAGCGTTTGTGGAAATCGAACGCGCCTCTTCGATGAGGATGGCTGCCTCGGAAGCATCTGAATATGGGAATTTGCAGTCGATCTTGTCAGAGAACGCCTGCTCTTGATTGGCAATGTCCATGATGGTGCTCGGCGTTGACGGTGCGAACTCAATAGCAACCCGGTCTAACGACCGCAATTGGCGCGAAGCGGCTCTCGGCCCTAACCGGTCATTGGGACACAGCGAGAATAAACAAGTAAACTAGAACGAGCCAGCCTAGTCCGAGCAATGCCAGTTGCTTGCGCGGAACATCGTGAATCGACTTGTATCGCGAAACAACGAACCAAACGACGCCGCACCCCACAAGAACGATGAGATAAGGTGTAGCTTCGGCAAGTCCGCCTATCATAACAAGCCTCTGTAAACCTAAATTGGCATCACGCTTTCCATAATACTCCATCAGAAGGATTAATCTGGAATTGATGACCTCTCTTGGCGCGAAGCGGAAGACGGCAGTCGGCCCCTTGCGGTCATCCCAAACCCTTTTTTGTCAGAGCGTTAAGCCTTCAAACACGACCGGCGTCTACGAATATCTCACGTAATACGTGAGGCGATCATTGGGAATTCTAACTCGTCGAGGTCTACTGGCTTCGTTCACCGCTATTTCGCTCGTCGGATGCCAGTCTGGAGAGAGAGCGCAACTGCGCTATCGTGTGATCGCGTCGTTCGACGTGGATGGTCGTCCCTTCGAAGCGTCAACGGTCATGGAAATCCATTATGCTCGCGTGACCAACAGTCTCACAGGAATGGGTGGGTCAACGCGACTTTACGGCGAAGCTCTGGTAGTGGACATTCCGGGGAAAGGAAGCCTGTTCATTCTTCCCATTCGACGCGAGCCGGGCAGCAGCCTTAGTCGGATTTGGGAAGTTGCCATCCTGCGGACCTTGAAAATTGAAAACAGTATTGGCGGTTTGAGTAATGATGACTTTGAGCGCTTAAGGTCAGCGAAGGGACGCTTCAGGTACAGAATGCGTCCTCCTGATCAACTGCCCGCAATCGTCGCCTTTCGAGATGAAAGCGACCCGAAAACCATCTTCGAACTCACCCCCCGCGATATAGGTCAGGTCTTCCCCGGCGTAGATTTCAGAGGTTTGGAAATAGAAACCACTGACAGCCCCGTTACCAAGAAATTGGTAGCTCGTCTGCCTTGGCTGAACACTTCACCTCGAATGCCCCTTTTCGAGAGAGACCCACCGGGGAGGCGGAGACCAATAAGTGAACGTCCAATTGGATTTCTTATCACACAGAGCCATTTCTTCGGCAACGCGAGCAGATAAAGCGATTTTGGACAATTGTCGCAATGACCGCTGTTGGCGCGAAGCGGTAGATCGCATTTGGCCGTGAGCGGACGCAGACCTATTCTTCTCCACTATCAACAATCATCAGATCAGGGTCGATTGTAGAGCCATAGATGAAACACTCGGGATTTGGCGAGGTCGGGATGCGGCTAATCCGTATTGTACCCGCGTCGAGAAAAATTTCACACCACTCGTCAGACCAAACCAATTCTTTAACTCGAACAGGATCATCGCTGAAACCGATGTCTATCCTTACCTCGGTCCAAGCCGTTATCGCACCATCTTCAAAGGCGATGACCGTATCAAATGCTGCCTTGTGCTGAATTTCCCTCAGCTCTTTCCCAACAAGCCTCTCGGCTATCAAATCCATCTATCAGCTCCCGTGTTCGGTCGAACATAGCGGAAGCCAGGATGTATTACCAATGACCGCTTTTGGCGCAAAGCTGCCTAGTGAAAATTCCTGGATTTGATTTTCAGCGTATCGATGTGCAAGTCGGGGGTTTATCCTGAGCCGGATACTATGCCGAGACCATTCCCTAAAGCCCGAGATTTCCGGTAAACCAAGCTCAATGGCTCGGCATAGTAGCTTGTCTCTGCAACTTCAACTTAGCGGAGGCGACATAAATGACCGTACCTTCTTTCGCCGGGATGCAGTGCTGGAAGCTGATCGAGGATTGGCCGCATCGTCAAAGCGTGGATGCCCTCGTCCTATCAATGGTGGACATGGGCTACACTCAGGAGTCCATCATTCGATCCGTCCGGCTTGTTGGCGCATTCATCAAGTTCCAGATCGATCACCACGAGGCAGAGCATGGAAGGATCGAGCCTGCCGACTTCGGACGTTTCATCGCTAGACGAGAGGCCGACGGCAAACTTCAGAATGGCAATCGAGCGACGCTGAGACGGTTGCAGGTCGAGCTTATCGCCGCTGGTGCCCTATGCCCAATGACTGAGCCAGTCCACCAGGCTGAGACCGTCTTGACTCTCTACGGCGCGGAACTTCGTCGAAGAGGCTATTCCAAGCAATCGATTTCCGGACATATTTGGTGTGCCCGCCGCTTTCTTCTGGGTGTCTGGGATGATTATTCAGGTATTTCCCGGCTCACCCACATTGAAGTGCGGGCCTATCTGACCAAAAGCTTCGCGGGCTGCTCAAGCAACAGCCTCGGAACTTGGTTCGGGCACATCCGGGTTTTGCTTCGCTTCTTGAACAATTCAGGATACATCGAGCAAAATCTATCTCCAGCAGTGCCGAGCCCGAGGAACCTTCGCTTCTCGGCGTTGCCTGCATATATGAGCGTCGCGCAACTCGATGCCGTTTTGAAGAACTGCGACCTTTCCACGGTATCTGGACGCAGAGACCATGCCGTTCTCCTGCTGCTATCGAGGCTTGGCTTGCGTGCAAGCGAGGTGGCCTTGTTGTCGCTCGATGACATCGATTGGCAGTCAGGGCTCCTTCGGATTCACGGCAAGGGCGGCAGGGTTGCGACCATGCCTTTGCCGAATGATGTCGGTGCGGCTATCGCAGACTATATCCTGAACGGGCGGCCGATATCCGGGTCTCGGACGATATTTCACAGGGTCTTGACCCCATGTACGCCGTTCGCGACGGCGACGCCGGTCATTCTGATCGCTCGCAGGGCCTTGAAGCGGGCGGAGGTTACGGGAACCAGCTCTCATCATGCTCATATCTTCCGGCACACCTTCGCAACGGTCGCCATCAGGTCGGGCGTTGGCATGACTGAGCTTGCTCAACTCCTTCGCCACAAGGACCCTGACACCACCCGGATATATGCCAAATTCGATATCGAACGCCTTCGATCTCTTTCACGGCCATGGGCAGGAGAAGTCCTATGATGGAGATGGCCGAAGCTCTTGAACAATACCTGACTCTGCGGCGCTCACTTGGGTTCAAGCTCCAGAGTCAGGAAAGCCGCCTTCGCAATTTCGTGCGATACGCAACGGCCCATGGCGCGCAGCGGATCACGGCAAAGATTGCTGTCGATTGGGCAGGCCACCAGTGTGGACCTGCGACGTGGTCATCACGCCTGTCGACCGTCAGATCATTTGCCCGCCATGTTCAGCTGGTCGACCCCCTGACAGAGATACCGCCCTCTCAAATCTTTCCCCCACAACGAAGGCCTCGCCCATTCGTCTATTCTGACGAACAGATCGCAGATTTGATGAAGTCAATGATCGACCTACATCCCGGAAGCTTCCGAGGGCCGACCTATCACTATTTCTTCGGCTTGCTGGCATCGACCGGGCTGCGATTCTCCGAGGCGGCACGGTTGCTCCGGGCGGACGCCGATCTGGAAACGGGTACATTGACGATCCGTGCGACGAAGTTCGGGAAGACCCGTATTGTCCCGTTGCACCCGAGCACGACGTTAGCGCTTCGGCGATATGCGTCGATCCGAGACGAGCAGACGACCAGACAGGCGAGCGACCACTTTTTCGTCGGAGATCGCGGGAAAGCTCTGATCCATGCTAACCCGCACTTCTCTTTCATCCAATGGACGCGTCGGGCGGGCCTGCGACAAGCGGGCGAGCGTAGCGGCCCCCGTATACATGACCTTCGGCATACCTTCGCCGTTCGGACATTGCTCACCTGGTATCAGGCGCGCGAAGACATCGACCGACGCTTGCCGGAGCTATCGACTTATCTCGGGCACAATCATACCGATGCGACCTACTGGTATCTGAGTGCCCATCCCGATCTCCTGGATGAAGCAAAGCGTCGACTGGAAGCCAAGTGGGAAGCCGTCCAATGACAAATCCTCTCCCAAGCCTGATCGAACGCTTTTTACCCAGCGTCTTGCTCGCCAACGTAATGTCAGCCCACACACAATCGCCTCCTATCGGGATACATTCAAACTCTTCCTGAAGTTCGCCCATCGTCGAACCGGCAGGCATCCGTCCGATCTGCAACTGGAGGACTTCGATGCGGAGTTGGTGGTAGCGTTCCTCGACGAGTTGGACCTGGAGCGCCATGCCAGTCCGGCGACCCTCAACCTTCGGCTGACGGCAATCCGGTGCTTCTTCCGCTTCTTGGCGTTCGAAGAGCCTGCCTATAGCGGCCAAATCCAGCGTGTCCTCGCGATACCAGGCAAGATCGGAGCGAAGCGCGAGGTCCAGTTTCTCACGAGGACAGAGATCGACGCAATCCTCGCCGCCCCAGACCGGAAGACCTGGCTCGGTCGCAGAGACCACCTCCTGCTGCTGACCGCCGTGCAAACAGGAATGCGCCTGTCCGAGCTGGTCGGGCTTGACCGGGCTGCGATCACGGTCGGGGTAGCTGGATATATCCGTTGCTTTGGGAAGGGTCGTAAGGAGCGATGCACCCCGATCACCAAAGTCCTGAATGCCGCACTCACAAGGTGGTTGGATGAGCCGCCCATCGCAAATGGAATGGTCCTGTTTCCGACCATTCACGGTGGCCGGATGAGCCCGGATGCAGTCCAATACCTTTTGGCAAAGTACGTACTGGCTGCGTCGAAGACCTGCATCTCGCTTCGCGCAAAGAGAATATCGCCCCATATTCTTCGACACAGGCGGCGATGGCACTGCTCGATGTGGGCGTCGATAGCACGGTTATCTCCTTGTGGCTCGGGCACGAATCCACCAAGTCGACACAGCCATATCTACACGCGCATCTGGCTATCAAGGAGGCCGCGCTCGCGAAGATCGAGCCTTTCCATGATTGTTCACCAGGTCGGTTCAGGGCCGGAGACGATCTGCTCTCCTTCCTGGACAGGCTTTGACCTCTATTGGTCATTAACATCGCGGCGACTGCCGCGATGTTAATGACCCGGCAAGTACGCTTCCGAGGCTGGAGAACGTAGGATGTGACTGATCTTCAGGAGACCGCTGCAGCATCGATGGCAAGAATGCACCAACACCGGACATTGCGGCTGCTGCAAAAGTCAGGCAAACAAGTGTCGCTTCAATTGGACTTTCGCGAAGGCAACCGGGTGCGATCAAAGGCGTGAAGTGACGCTCCGGGACGAAACGGAGATGCGATAGCTCATCGTTTCCCACTCCAAATTTCCCACCGACGGTTTGAGCTGGCCTGAACCCCTGTGACAGGCACAGGAGTGAAGTTGGGGTTGGTGACTTCTTGCACATACTCACCGCTTGCGCAAAATAAACGCCGCGAGGTCCCGCACGGATTTGTCGGAGTCGTTGGTTAGGTGTTGTGCGCAGGTGCGTGAAAGTTCTGGGGGAATCGTGTGGCGGTCGGCGCATTGCAGGACTGTGCGGCGCACGAAGGCGGAACGGTCTGTTATTGCCATTTTGGCAATCAGTTCCGGCTGTGGGGCAATATCGAGGGTTCGGCTGGTGTAGACTGGAACGAGTTGGGTAATGTTGTAGCGTTTGTCCAGCCATTTGTGCTCATAACCGGAGCGCCATCGCGCCGTGCCTTGCAGCAGGGTTTCCACGGCAATGGCGCGAACAATGGGGTTTGTGGCCTGGCTGGCGATGTCACTTAGATACGTATCCAGCCACGGGGTGCTCAGCGCCAGCCGGAAGGCGGTTGGCACTGGCCCGGCGGTATTGGGCATCAGCAGCGTTGCAAATTCCGCGCTGATATCCGGTCTCGTCATCAGGCTTCTGGCAAGCGTTTGCCCGGCGTCATTCCAGCGGCCCCACTCGCCTTGACGGGGAAACAGCGTGAGCGCGACCTTTGCCAGCACGTGTGGTGGCGTGACGGGCAGCACGCGCTCCACGCAGCGGTTGGCGCTTTCGCGCACCTGCACGGCCCAGTCATTCATGCGAAACAGCACGGCTGCCACCCAGAAGGGCGAGACAAGCCCTTGCGTGATCTTCTCCAGCGCCAGTTCACGCAACTGGCCATTGCCATGAAACAGGAACAGCAGCTCTAACCCCGGTGTGTTGTGCAGCTGGTCGCAGTGGCTGAGAGGTGTTACGAGGCTTTTCCAGAAGGGCTGGGTTTTGACCGCACCGAACAAGTTTGCCTCGTTGCGAATGGCCCCTGACACAAGAGTGACGCTGAGCGGTGACAGGTCATCCAACAGGCTAATGACCGCCTCCACCTCACCCTGCAGCGCCTTGCCGTTATAGAGCTTTTCGCCAACAGCATTGAGGGCTGCTTTCAATTCAACACTCATGACGGGAGGTTTGGTTTTCATGCTGCTGCCAATTCGTATGTGGCGCTGAGACATAAGCGCCGTTGCAATTTATAACAGTGCGATGGGCCTGTCAGGGTGCAAATCGGCACGGGTCCCAATGCCGATACGCATGATAACGCCTTGTTATCTCTCACGTTAGCGGAGTAATTTCTGTACGCTTAATCACTGAGCGTCAATGGCCACTATGAGGGTTCGAAGCTGCCTCTTCGCATTCGGCCAACAATGACCGCTTCGGGCCGAGGGCCGTCATGTCGCTGAAGCGCCAGAAGCGGTCGTAGCTTAAACCGCCTGATAGGCGTAGCAGGAGATGGGTAAGTGGGACGGCGTGACGTAGTGGACATGGCGGCTCGGCGGCTCAAGGCCAGGACAATCGCGAGGGAGAACTACGCCTCATCCCTGATGTCGAACGCAAAGTGGCGCATTCTATTTCGGGCATTGGAAGACGCGGGCATAGAGGCTGTGTGCGCGGCGAAGTTCGTGAGCGGTGAAGGGATGCTGTCCCCTGTCTTCCCCGACCTGCATCCACACTATGCGTATATCGACCTTTGGAATGTCTATCCACTGGTGGAGATTGAATGGATCGAGTTCCGCCGGTCCTACAAACGAAAACGATGGGATAACCTTCCGGCTGAAACATTGACCCAAGACCTTGATGCCGTCAGGATTGCCATCGACGGCACCGGGAAACGCTTTCCTATAGAAGTTTCGGAAGACGTAATCCGGATCGTTGGGCATGTGAAGTGATCTGTCTGACGCGGCTGCGCTGATATCTCGCCGCTGCTTCGACGTCCGCTTCGGGCCGGATGCCGTCTTCTGCTTCGCGCCAATTCCGGTCGTGGTCGTTTACAGCCTTTGTTATTAGTAAGCTCCGGGCAGTCGAAAAAATGAGGGATGCAGTGGACAGCGACACCATTAAGCTGCTGGATGTTGGTTTCCACGCAGAACTGAGCCGGTTAGGCGCATAATTTCCATTGAGAATTGAGCCATGTGAACCTTCCCCCAACGCGGTGAGCGACGGGGGCAACGGAGTGATCCACATGGGACTTTTAAAC
>NZ_JBEGHE010000039.1:0-18570 GCF_040675795.1 Neorhizobium sp. LMR1-1-1.1 | reverse complement strand
GAGCGCAGGTTCATCATGTCGTCGGTCATCGGTGGTGTCCCTCAGGTTGGCTCTAAGCAACCCGACCCTACCGGAAATCACCGATGGCTATGAAATCCAGCTACACCACTCCATGGGACACGATCTTTCTACTTTTTAACAAAGCGGACGTCTGACTCCCCCCGCAAAATTCGTTTATATACCTGATATTATTGCGTAATATAAGGTCGTCGTCCATTTTTGACAGACCATTTTGGCGTTTCCGTTCCAGTTTGACACGCTCGTCAGCTTCTATCGCCGTCACCCTTGACACTGCCCCTAAGACCAAGTCCCCGGCGTTGGTTCGACGTTAGCATCATCCCGTGCCACTTCAGACAAAGTACCAAAATGGACTCTCTTAGCGGGTGCGAAACGATCCGCGAAGCCCCGTAACGAGGAACGGAATGGTAGAGACTCCGAGCTTGCCAGGGCGGCGCGCGATGGTAATGAGAATGATTTTTATCAGCTGGCAATGCGCTTACCCAGGTCATCATAAGCGTCATGATGGAAGTCTTTGACGGGCTAATAAAAGCTCTCCCCGAAGAGCAAAGTGGTGCATTAGGCCGAAGACCCGTGAGTGGTCGGCCTTTCACGTTCGCTTTCAATCCTGAAATCGGTCGAGCAGCCTTTTCAGCTGCGCGTTTTGAATCACAAGTTTTTCAGAGAGACAACGTCTCAACTCGGAAATCTCCTGGTTGAGTTGAAAGATCTCTCCCTCAATTGTGCTTTCGGCCACTGGCTTCGCGGTGTGGGCTTCTTCAGGAAGCGTTGTCGGGAGATGAGCCACCGGCGCTTTTACGGAACGCTTCATCCGTTCCGGCTTCGCCGTCGTCGTCAGTTCAACAGGTCCAGTTTCTGCGACGTCGCTAACGGCAGAGTCATTGGGGTGATCTGGGTCAATATCATTCGCAGCCTCAATCGCTACTGCATTCTGCGCATCGTTCAAGGCAACGGTTTGTTCCGCATTTTCAGATGCTAGCTCGGCTGGCGTCACCGGCCCGCTTTTCACTCGCTCCGCTGCAGGCGCAACCGTGTCTGTGCCGCTTTGCACAACGGTAGAGCCATCAAGGCCCGCATTTGCGATCGCTTGATCTTCGGCAGGACGATGCTCAATCGCAATAACGTTACGAGCCTTATCTCTTGATCCGGATTTCTGATCCTCAGGTGCTTTTCGCAACACCAAGTTTGAAAAAAATCTCCATGGTGTTCTCATCGGATCTCAACCTCATTATTTATGAGCGACACATATGCGGTCGCAATTTCAACGGTGCCGGGCTCAGAAGATGGAGCCCGGCAAACAGGTTCATCAAATGCCTTTGTTGAGAGGCCTTTGAGCTTTCTTACGTGTCACTCCTGGCCAAGGCGCTTGCGAAGGTCCGCGTTTTCATCGCGCAGTTTCATGGCCAACTGCTTACGCAGGTTTTTGTTCTCTTCTTCGAGCTTGAGCAAATCGGCGATATCGTCGATCGCTTCGACTGGAGCTGCTGCCTTTTTAGTTACCGAACGTGGTGCCTTCGCCGCCGGCTTCGTAACTTCGCTGGATTTGGCGGCTTTTGAGGCTGCAGCCTTTGTACCGCGCTTAGCGCGAGCAGCCTTGGCTGGTGCGTCAGCAACGTCGGGAGGAACAACAGGGGTTACCGCCTCTGCAACTACCTTCGGAAGTCGCGGCGCGCGTGTCCTTTTTTCTGCTTTAGGTGCCGTCGTTTCAGGGGAAACGGCGCTCGTAATATTGCTCGTAATGTTCTCGTCAGCCATGAATGATCTCCTGTGTGGGCCGCGCTGCTTTTCACAACTCTGTTTATCGCATAGGCGAGGATTTGACAGAGCTACATTGCCGCTTACGCGAACAAGCTTGTGCGGCACTCACGCAATAGCAGTTTGCGGGCGCTGCTTCTGTATTTTTTTTGAGTATGCTTACGCTCGCATTCTGCTACTGAATAATCCTGACGATAGCGCATTGGTCACCTGTACCTCATCGCATCAGAAATCTCGGCAAAGCCCTAGGCAGTGTCCCCATAAACGGGGTTCATCTCGTGACTTCGTTCAGATGTTATGGTGTTTCTCTTGGATCTCTATTTGCAGCCATGTCCTCCGTGTGCTGAAGTCTTTCATGCACACTTCGCAAGGTTCGAAGAGAAGCGCGATATGCGATCAAATTCCGCGCGTCTTCATCTTGAGCGGTCGGGTGAATCTCTTCCGCCGTGAGATCTCTTCGGCGGCTTACTATTTCAGCGATTCCCGCTTGATAGATAGCGATTTGCTCTTCGATAAATCTCTTCATGAAAACCCGGTGTTCTTGCCTATGGGGTGGTAGTGACATGAAGGTAGAGCCGATTAAGCCTCGCGTCTCGCCGGGGTTTACTCCACCGGAAGCCATGCTAGATGGCTTGGGCACGGGATGTCAAATCGCTGCCGCAAGCGACCGCATCACCGCCCATAGTGCAAGAAGTTTTTGCCCATCTGAACGTGTGGTCGAGTGCGGTCTTCTGTCAGGCCTTTCATTGCGGCATTTCGCAAGACCGCTGGCCGGTATGGTGATCTGCGGATCAGATCCAAATCTGATGTGCGAGCTGCAAAGCTCACAAGTTTTTCCTGGTTTTCCTGATCCAGATCGGTTCGATCATTGCGCCCATTCAGGTCATCGACTTCTCATACCTCTTTCACCGGAAGCATCGTATTCTGCACAGCATCGATCATGCCGCTGCTGCCAATAGGTTCTCCCGGTAATCTTCCTTTTTCGTCAGCATGGCCCAGATTTTCCGCGCCATCTTGTTGGCCAGAGCAATGGCGACAAGCATTTTCGGTTTACGTATCAGCATGCGTGCGAGCCAGGAGCCTGGCGTTGGTTTACGGCTCACCACTTGCACTTGTGACATGGCGCCCATGATCAAAAGCCTGGGGATGTCAGCCTGCCCCGCTTTAGACACACGACCAAGCCGCTCTTTGCCTCCAGAAGAGAATTGTCGTGGCACGAGGCCAAGCCAGGCTGCAAAATCACGACCAGACCGGAAGCTCGCCATTGCGGGTGCAAATGCTTCGATTGCCAGAGAGATCATAGGACCGACACCCGGCATGGTCTGAAGACGCTTTGTCGCAACGCCATTCCTGGCAAGGTCAGTCAGTTGGGTCGTCTCCATCTTGATGCGGTTTGTTTTTTCGTCGATCTGCACCAGAAGATCACGGCATTCTTCCCGCACAATACCCGGTAATTCTATCCCGTCATCGGCGATGATAGCGTCAATGCGCTTGATATGGGCTATGCCCTGCGGAACGATCTGTCCAAACTTATAGAGCACCGCTCGCAGCGCGTTCACCAGTTCAGTACGCTGATGAACAAGCCGTTCCCGTCCTCGTGGAGTGCCCCCCATTTCGCCGGACAGATCAGCTATTGAGACAATGCTTTGATGAACTCCCTTGGGGAGGCCATTTTCAGCGCTGAGTGTGGATGGATTTCATTATAGTCTTCGATCCATCCGTCGATCTTCCGGAGAGCTGTTTCGGAGTCCGGAATGGGTGAGATGCGTATGTAGTCCCGCTTCAAGGTTTTGACGAAAGCCTTCGACATGCCGTTGGACTGAGGGCTGGCAACGGGCGTGAAGCATGGGATCAGGTTGAGCGCTTGAGCAAACAGCCTGGTCTCCCTCGCGGTGTATGCACTGCCGTTATCAGACAGATGTTCGATTGCGTGCGGGGCGCTGGTTGCGTTGAAGCGCTTTTCGACGGCCTCCAACATCATGTCTCGAATGTCGGAGCCGGATATCCCGGCATTGGCGACGGCTGCCCATGAGATAATGAGGTACTGGGCCGCGACGCCGATCGTGATCTCATCAGAATGTTAGCGCGCCGCCTCGCAGAAAATGGCCCGGAGTCCGCCAAACTACGTGCGGCTGTGAATGATACCATCAATGGTGAGCCACCCCAAAAAGGCGGAATTCTCGCAGCGCTTCGTCGCTCGCCATTTCTCGGCGCTAATGTTGAAATCTCTCGTCAGCGTGAAGAAGGTCGTGAGATCGATATTTAATGCGCTACCTTCTCGATACCAATATCCTGAGCAGCATCACGAAGCCGGAGCCATCGGCCGCTTTGATGACGTGGATGGCCGATCAGACCGACGAGGATCTTTTTATCGCTTCCCTTACCGTGGCTGAAATCCACAAAGGCATCTTGGACAAGCCCGCCGGCAAGAAGCGGACTTCTCTCGAGACCTGGTTTGTTGGTGATGATGGGCCGCAGCATCTCTTTGCTAATCGTATCCTACCTTTTGACGAAACGGCGGCACTCATATGGGCGCGATTGATGGCCGAAGGAAAAGCAATCGGGCGATCATGCAGTGGCCTTGATACCATCATCGCGGCGACAGCCCAGGCGAACGGATGCATCGTCGTGACCGACAATGAGAAAGACTTTTACGGCATAGAGATATTCAACCCGCTTCGCACCGGCAAAGGCTGAGGAACAACTACCTCCCGACCAAGCCATTTTGACGACGCTGATGGGCAGCGCTGCGCTTTGTGCGCTCCGGCTGCCTCACGCCGGTCGCGAGGGCGCGCCCCGCACCTGACATGGCCGCAACCACGGGCTCCGCCGTGAATTGCCCCCCGGGTTCTGATCCGAGCTGATGTGCAGACAGCTCGGATCCTCGGGTAGCTTTCGGTGGCGGCCGCTGTCGATCGCCCAAGCCGGGCGCGACATAGCCCACCCGTCGGTGTCCATCGCGGAGCGATTTGGGCTTCTGACCACAAATTCCGTTATGATCGATCGCGCGTTTGCCCACCCACACCAGCGCGATTTTCCGTTGAAAGCGTTGGGCGTCCGGCCGGGCCTTCCAGATGGTGGTTCACGCTCCGTCATGGCGATGAACCGGGATTGGCCGGAAGCAAGAGCACCGTCGATCACCAGATGCATTGCAAAGACGAAGCGGAGATCGCAGCCCACGTTACGATGGGGCATCTCCGAAGTGATCAAATGCGCGCGTCGCCACGATAGACGTTTGGCTTCGCGCCCGTCAACCGGCCAAACACCTTCCGAAACGCTGCCGGATCCGTATAGCCGACCGCCCAGGCAATGCTCTCGACCGAACCATTTGTCGTCTCGAGCAACTGCCGCGCCTTCATGATGCGGACGTTCTGCAGATATTCGGTCAGCTTCAGCCTTGTCGCGCGAAAAAAGCGGCGCTGTAGCGTCCTTTCCGAAAGCCGCACGCTATCCGCCAGTTCACCGATCGATTTTTGCAGCTCCGGTGTCGCATGAAACTGATGCTGGACCTGCAGCACCTCCTTGTCGCCGTGATCGAAGCGCGGAAGAAACGCCTTGTACTGGCTCTGGCTGCGACGCGGCGGATCGACGACGAGAAACCGCGCCGTCTCCAGCATCACAGCCTGCCCGAGGAGCTTTTCGACAAGCAGCAGGCCGAGATCGGCCCAGGCGAGAATGCCGCCGGCAGTGATGACGTCACCATCGTCGATGATCATATTGTCGGGCGAGACGTCGATATTGGGAAACTGTTCGGCAAGCCTTTCGGCAAAAGCCCAGTGGGTCGTGGCACGCCGGCCGTCGATCAGCCCGGTGTCGGCAAGGACAAACGCACCGGCACAGATCGAACAGACGGTCACACCGCGCGCATGCTGGGACGCGAGCCATTGCGACGCGGGGCGCATGCTCTGCATTTTCTCCGGCATGATGATGCTCGGCGGCGCGATAACGTAGCTCAGCGAGTGCGCAATTTCGGGGTGTGAGTCCCATGTGCAGGACACATCTCCATCCTCCATCTTCCAGTAGCTGACGCGGATGGTGCGAAGGCTTGTCGGCGTCTGCAGGTTCGTCGACCAGTCGCTGGCGACGCGAAACAGATCGGTTAATCCATAGACGGCGGCCAACTGACAATCCGGGTAGACCAGCAGCCCCACCTCTATGAAATCAGCTTTTTTGCGTTTTGCCACTTTTGCCTCGGATAAAGTCATTTCCGCCACGTGTTTCTGCCAGAAGATCGCGATACCCTCTCCTTGTCAAATACGGAATTCGCAAACACAGCGCGACAGGAGAAATACAATGGCATCCGATACAGATCGGTTTTTCGTGTCGAGACGCAGCGTCCTGCTCGGGAGCCTCGCACTTGCCAGTGTGAGCATTCCGGCGCTCGCCTTCTCACACACCTCTTCGACTAACAGTTCATCACAAGGAGATATCGACATGGGCTTCGTTACAACCAAGGACGGCACTGAAATCTTTTACAAGGACTGGGGTCCGAAGGACGCACAGCCGATCGTCTTCCACCACGGCTGGCCGCTATCGTCGGATGACTGGGATGCGCAGATGCTGTTCTTCCTCTCGAAAGGTTATCGCGTCGTCGCCCACGATCGGCGTGGCCATGGCCGGTCGGCACAGGTCGCCGATGGTCACGATATGGATCACTACGCAGCCGACGCCTTCGCTGTCGTCCAGGCACTCGACCTGAAGAACGCGATCCATATCGGCCATTCCACCGGCGGCGGGGAAGTCGCTCGTTATGTTGCAAAGCATGGCCAGAAGGCCGGCCGCGTTGCCAAGGCTGTTCTCGTCGCTGCCGTACCGCCGCTGATGGTCAAGACCGCTGCCAACCCTGAGGGTTTGCCGATCGAAGTCTTTGACGGTTTCCGCTCGGCACTTGCCGCCAACCGCGCCCAGTTTTTCCGCGACGTTCCGGCCGGCCCATTCTACGGTTTCAACCGGGATGGCGCCAAGGTGCAGGAAGGTGTGATCCAGAATTGGTGGCGCCAGGGCATGATCGGTAGCGCCAAGGCCCATTACGACGGCATCAAGGCCTTCTCGGAAACCGACCAGACCGAAGACCTGAAGGCGATCACCGTACCGACGCTGGTGCTTCACGGCGAAGACGACCAGATCGTGCCGATTGCGGATGCGGCCCTGAAGTCGATCAAGCTTCTGAAGAACGGCCATATCAAGACCTATCCCGGCTTCTCGCACGGCATGCTGACCGTCAATGCAGACGTCCTGAACGAGGATCTGCTGGCCTTCATCAAGGGCTGAACCTGATCCGGTGTGGGTGATCCATGCCGCAGCCCTCTTGGGTCAATGGAGACACGGGAGGGGCGTCAGCGCCCCTCTTAGACGACCTCCACTAGGCAGGTCGCGCCCCGCCTCCGCGCAAGCACTGCCCCGACGCAGCCATGGGCGATATAGACAATGCATTTCCAGAAAAGGAATAGGACCATGGACCAATCAGTCAATTGCGTGGCGCTGCTGCGCTGAAAACGCCTACAGGACTGAGTAGCGACGCGGTGAAGGACATCTCCGCCGGCGCAACCGCCGTGTTGGCGGATGTGTTCCCGCTCTATCTCAAAACCAAGAACTTCCACTGGCACATGTCCGGATCGCATTTCCGTGACTACCATCTGCTGCTCGACGAGCATGGCGACGAACTGTTTGCAATGACCGACCCGTTGGCCGAGCGCGTCCGCAAGGTCGGCGGCAGCACGCTGCGTTCTATCGGCGACATCTCGCGCAAGCAACGCATTGCCGACAATGTCGCCGTTTTCGTCCATCCGCATGAAATGCTCGCCGAGCTGCGCGACAACAATGGTAGCCTTATCGCAAGCATGCGCTCGCTGCATAACGTCTGTGACGAGTATAACGACGTCGCGACCGCCAGCCTGCCCGAGAACTGGATCGATGAGACCGAGAAGCGTGTCTGGTTCCTGTTCGAGACCCTGAGCGACACCAACGGTTTATCGTTTGAACGTCGGGGATGCGGCAATCCTGTCCCGGTAGGATTACCGATTGCCGCTTTCCTCCCGATGAGTATTGATTTGACCATCAATCACTCACCCACGGAGTGGATGTCTCGCGGCATCCTGTCTAATGCGACGATTTCTGAACGAACAACCCCATCTCGCTATGGCCACCGTAATATGGGTCGCGGCCAGTGCGCTGTCGGTTCTGGTTCTCGCTGCGGTCGAATATCGGTCGGGTCGGCAGGAGCTCTTTGAGAGAGCAGGTAGCACCGAAACGCTTCTCGCCGAAAAACTGGCGCAGCACGATGCGCATCTGAGCGCGCTTGGCGCAATCGTCCGGATGTCGCCAGTAGAGCCGTCGCCGAGCATTCAGGGCCTGTCGGAAAACATTCTGGTCCGATACCCCCGTATCGTCGAAATAGCCACGTTCCGTCTCGACGCCGGTGCGGCGCGGATTTTCCGTTATGGCAAGCCCGCCGGAGCCACAGAGGAAAGCGGGCGCCCGCTCGCCGAACTACCAAAACTCTCTAATGTCGGCGATATCGCGAGCCGCGCCCTGCCCGGCGAGCAGGCCTACGATATCTTCAAACTTGTCGAACCCGGCCGGGTCCTGCGTCTGCGGATTGATGCCAATGCGTTGCTGGACGGTGAGAGGGCATCCCGGGATTATTCCACGACGCTGACGTTGAACGACGAGACGCTCGCTGCACACGGTGGCACCGAGCGTGCGCTCCTGGCCGCCACGACAAGGATCGCGATGACGAGCCATACCCAACCGCTCCAGTTGGAAATCAGCCGGTATTTTGGCCCCGGTGAACTCGTTCCGCTTCGGTTGGCCGTTCCGCTGATAATCGGCTGGGCAGCGGTCATCTGGTTGGTTGCGTCCTATAGGGAAACCCAGGCCGAACGCCGTCGTCACGAGGCAAGGGCAGCGCTACTGAAGCAGGAAGCGATGCTCGCGCATGCAGGGCGCGTCAACGCTCTTGGTGAGATGGCCTCCGGCATCGCCCATGAACTAGCGCAGCCGGTGACAGCAATGCTCAGTCAGAGCCAGGCGGCAAGACGCGCCTTGGCCATCGGCCGCCAAGATATCCTCGAAAAGGCACTCGACGCCAACATTCGCGAAGCCAAGCGCGCGGGGGACATCCTCGGACGCATGCGGGCCTACATCTCGGGCGCGCCGGCCGATATCAAAATGGTCCCCCTCGATGAAGCGATCACCGAGGCCATGCGCCTCGTCGAAGCGGATATCAAAGCACGGGCCATCAGCCTCAATATGGTCATTTTCCCCGATCTGCCCGTCGTGCCGATCGATGTGGTTTCCTTTCAGCAAGTTATTCATAACCTCGTTCGCAACGCTGCGGATGCGGTCGCCAGATGCCCCTCTCCTCTCATTACACTGACAGCTCGGCGCGAAGGAGACGGCGTTGCCATTGAGGTCGCGGACAATGGGCCAGGCATCGAGACCGGCTCGCTCCATCGGATTTTTGAACCATTCTTCACCACAAAACCTGACGGGATGGGCCTTGGCCTGCCTCTATCGTCGCGACTGATCGAGCGCATGAATGGCAGTCTCGAGGCACATAATAACGGCGGCGCCACCTTCGTCATCCACCTGCCACTGGGAGAGCCCGCATGATCTACCTCGTCGACGACGACCTCGCGGTACGAGAGGCCATGACGCTTCTGCTCGCCACCTACGGCAAAGAGGTCACGGCCTTCCCTGATGCCGCCCACCTGCTCGCCCATGTGGAAAAGTCGAAACCGGGAGTCATGCTCCTCGATCTCAGGATGCCTGCCATCAGCGGACTGCAGCTTCTGAAGAAGCTTGAGGATCTCGGCATCCGCTGGCCGGCCATCATGATCACGGGACACGGCGACGTGGAAGCATGCCGTCGCGCATTCAAGGCCGGCGTCGTCGACTTTCTTGCAAAGCCGGTCGATGAGCATCTTTTGATGGAAACGATTGCCACTTGCGAGGCCGCGCTCGACGAGCTTCTCATCTGCCACGAGAACAGTCAGTTGCTGAAGCATCTCACCTCTCGGGAACGGGAAGTGATTGAGCTCGTGTCCAAAGGATTTGGAAGCAAGGACATCGCGGCCGCGCTCGACGTGTCGGTCCGGACCGTCGACAGTCATCGGGCGAGCATCGCAACGAAACTCGGAACACCGGCAGTCGCGGAGCAAACCCGCATCTGGCTCATGGCGCATCGGTAATGCAAGGCACGCCAACTGCCATTATTACTTAATACGAGCCAGCTGGCTCGAAAATGTTCGCGGCTCGGCTAGGCGTCGTCGAACATTCCAGTGGGTAGGCCATCCATGCTGTATGTATTCTTTTCCCGACGATAGACCTCGATACCATCCGGGCCTTTTGCCGCGGTCCATTGGTCGAGGCTTGGCCGTTCGGCTTTGTAGTCGAACAGAGGGACGCCGAAGCCGCAGGAGGTTTGAACCAGGTCGATGTCCAGCAGAATGACCTGCCGGGCTCCTGAGGGTTCCGAACCGTTGTCGTGGCTGATCAGGATATTCTCGTATTCGGGACTGTCGCGGCGGATGGCCCGCCCGCGACCGTAAAGGCGCAAGATCATCGGTGGCCCTTCGACCGCACAGAACATGATCGTCAGCCGACCATCCGCGCGCAAATGCGCGGCGGTCTCGTTTCCACTCCCGGTCCTATCCAGATAGACCACCGTATTTGCATCAACCACCCGCAGACAGCCCGTCTCCCTCGGCGAAATATTCACCCGGGATTGGCCGGTCGCCGAGGCTGTGAAGAAGATATGCTGCCGACCGATAAAGTCCTTGAGACGAGCGTCAATGCTCTCGAATTGCTTTGCCACGGCCGATGCGTCCTCTTGATCACAAATATGGAAGATAACCACCTAACCTGCAGGAGACCACGCCTCCGTAGGTGGCTGCAATGGTGTCACGGTAGGTTCAGGTCCAACCCGAGCATTCGGCTCAAGGAGAACGCGAAAAGCCCGACGGCAGCTAGCGCGATCATAAACAACGCGATCACCTTGCCGCCAGTTTGCAGCAACGCTCGCGTCGTCCCCTTCTCTCCCTGGTCGTACTGCCATTTTACGGCGAAATACATCGCCACCCCCAAAGCGATAACCTTGAACGTTGCAAAGACTATAGGAACCCAGTCATACGGAAAACTCTCGTGCGAGAAAGCGGCCCAGGGGCGTCGGCTACTTCGTTCGACGCCCCCTGACATCGCGGGGTTAGTTGATGCGGGCGCTGACCTTTTCGATCGCCTCGTTTGCGCATGCCTCGTCCAGATTGCCGCCCGGTGCGCCTGCAACGCCGATCGCACCGATCGTATCCTTGCCGGCCTTGATCGGAACACCACCGGCCAGGACGAGGAAGCCCGGGATATCCGCCATCCCGGCAGCAACCGGGTTCTTGGAAACGTTTTCGGCGATCGCGCTGGTGGGATTGCGCGACGACGCCGAGGTGAAGGCCTTCTGCGTAGACGCATTGACGGTATGCGGACCTGCATTCTGGGAGCGCACCAGTGCAAGAAGGACACCCGACCGGTCGGTCACGGCGGCCGACACGTTGTAACCATCGGCGGTGCATGCAGAGACGGCCGCCTGAGCGATATCGACCGCGAGCGTGGTTGCGATGCTGGTCTGCTGCAAAGTGTCCTGGGCAACCGAGGGGGCCGTTATAAGCGCGCTGGCGGCGAGAGCGATCAGAAGAGTTTTCATCTTGGCAACTTTCTTTCGGTTGTTGATGGCTGTGAGCTTACAGGGAGCCATGATGGGGTGAATTCGGGTGGTCACCGATTGGGATCGGTAGGATTACTGAGCCGCCTCGACGACCGGCAGCCTCGCTGACAACTCTTTGACCAGCACGCGCTCGTTCTCGGAATAGTCGATTGGAACTTCGACGAGATGCACGCCGCCCATCTCGAACGCGTCGTTCAGGGTCGATTTCAGATCCTCTGATGTGCTCGACACGCGTGCCCTTTGCGCCTTAAGCCTCGGCGTATTTGACGAAATCGGGGTTTCCGAACGTCATCCCGAAATCGGTGAACCGATCGATCGCCTGTTTCCAGCGGATCATACCGTAGGCATCGTCCTTGATCAGGAGGATGACGAGGTTCAGCCGCAAACGCACGGCGGTCTCAAGCTCCTGGCTGTTCATCATGAAGCCGCCATCCCCACAGACCGCCATGACGCGCCGCGTCGGGTAAAGCATGGAAGCCATCATCGCTGAAGGGAGCCCGGCTCCCATCGTCGCCAAGGCATTGTCGAGAAGCAGTGTATTCGCGACATGGGTCCGGTAGTTGCGCGCGAACCAGATTTTGTACATGCCATTGTCCAGGGCAAGGATCCCGTCGGTCGGCATAACGGCGCGGACGTCGTGGACGATCCGTTGCGGCGTGAAGCGGGCTTCAAGCTCCCTGTCGGCGATGCGCGCGAGGATCCCTTGCCTGAGATAGATCAGCGCTTTTGCGTTTGGAAGCCTGCCCTCAAGCCGGTCCGCCAGGAGCTTGAGGGTGGGCCCGAGATCCCCGATCACCTCGGCCTGAGGGAAATAGACCTGCTCGACAGTGGCCGGCTGGTACCCGACATGAACGGCCTTCGCTCCGTTGCCATTCATCATGAAGGGAGGCTTTTCGATCGTGTCGTGTCCGATCGTGATGATGAGATCGGCCCGTTCGACGGCCTCGTGGACATAGTCCCGCTCGGAAAGAGCGGCAGTACCCAGATAGAGGTCCACGCCGCCTGGGCGAAAATTCGGCTGAAGGCGCTCCAAGCTCGGATTGCTGAGCTGGATCAAGCCAGAGTTGCACTCAAGCGCCTCGTGGGCGAGTGCGCGTCCGGAAAGACCCGGCCATGTCCGATCCTGTCATCCTTCGGCGTCTGAACAAAGCAGTTCGCCGAGGCGTGCTAGCCATCAACTATATCGCCCTCACGGTCCCGGATCGGTGGAATGAGCAAACGATCTCTCAACGGTCTCATCGCCAAGAGTTGCTTCAAAAGGCTGCGCCAGCTCTTCGCCTCCTTTTTGAAGCGCTTCGTCACGCGACGTAGCGGCTGGCCAGATTGCAATATCGATGATGTCCGGATCGACTGGGACGCTCTCATCCCTGCTGCCGTGAAATTCCATCCAGTTGATCTGGATCATGCAGTCAACGCTGTCCACGAGGAAAATAGGGCCGCATGGCAACGGATCGGGCAGCGAGGGGCTGGATATCGCGAACGACTTCGATGGAAACGAGGCTTGGGTTTGTTCTATGCGCGTCCACAGATTGCCGCTCATTGGCTCGGTGACCGGATGCTCCGGTTCGCTGTCATAGATTGCGATCCTGATATGTTGTTGAAGGCAGGACTGGGTGTAGACAACCAAACCACTGGGCATCACGGATAGGCTGCGCGTCTCCATCTCGGAAGTGATCTCGCCTGGTGGCGTGAACCCATCCTCAGCTCGGTCGACCAAGTAGAACTGGCCGTAGTCGGACTGCCAGGCGAAAGTCGCGCATCCTCGCAGCGATGATGACACGGTCTTGCTCCTATTTGACTAGCGTGAATGCCCGCCCAGTTATCCGAGGGGACGTTTCTGTATATGCGATGATAGCAGGCAACGTCCATCAGGCGATTGTCAAAGGCGAGCCCTCGGGTGGTCGCTTCCGTGTCCTGCGTCCCGACGGGTCAGCCTTGTCGCTGGTGTCGTTCGGTCGCTGCCTCCGTGACGATATCGGCGTTCCCACCTTTTACACAGAGGCTGTCATGGCAGCTTCGTCGCCTCAGGTCGCCGAAGGGAACGATGGTTTGGAGGCACATTGCCGTGCGGCGCTGGCGTTGGCGCAAGAAAGAGGCAACGAGCTCGCCATCCGCTATTTGTCCTCTGCTATCAATGTCGTCACCTCGACGTCCCATAAGGCCTGACGGGAAAAAGGCTAGGCCGACAAGTCGTGTAGATCTGTGGTGATTGCGTCGCCCAAAGAGAATTCGGAGAACTGCACCTTCAGACCAGCACGTTCCGGCGTGCAGGCCATAGGTCCCACCATATACTTCTCACCGCTCGGAAAAGCCGCTAGCCGCAGCAGAGGCCAGGTGCGGCCATCCGAACTCGCCTGGATTCTTGCGGCACCCTCCCTAAGAGTGATCCGGATGGTGAAATCTTCGAGATCGTCGAACGGCTGAGACACCGACCAGTCGGATGCACCGTTCGTTACCACGGTGGAGAGGAAGCGTTCGCCATCCGTGAATTCGACGCCAGTCTTGATCCAGCGATCTGCATCGATGCGCAACATAAGCCCAGCCTGGTCATAGAGCGACCGGAATTCACCTTGCACCCGCACTCTTGCCGTAAAGTCTCCGGTCGCAGGGATGCCGAGCATATGTCCGCTGTCCCGGTTGAAGCCATAATGCGTTTTCCGCCAGAAGTCCGTATTCTTGTCGGTTGTCATGGTGAGGGTGCTTGGAGACGCCTTCCAAACCGCTGGCTCGTTCAACCACATGCCGTATTCGAGATTTTTGTTCACTTCATCCCCTTCATTTGATCACCCACGTCAGCGCCCAGGAAATTCCTGACCTCAGATCAGATCTTTTCGCGTGTGAGCGAGATCGATCCTGGAGTTGTAGCCATGCTTTTGCGGTAGATGGAACAGTGGACCATGAGAAAAGGCGACTTGCCCTCCGCTGGACATCCAGCGGCCGGCCGTAGGCGCGCTCTGCCTTGAGACTAAAAGATCCTGTCCCTTCTAATGCCTAAGGTGCCCACGATTATCATCCACGTTGCCGAGGGACGAGTGAAAACGACGGTCTGGTCTGGTAAGTACAACCCGGCGCAATCTGAATATTCATTGCATTTGCTGCGTGGGCACTGGGTTAAACAATGCTGCAACTCCCATGATAAGTATCGCTTATCGGAAGTGATTGATCTGCGCCCGCAAATCACCGAAAATCGGCCCGACACACGATGGTGGCGCCGCTCAGTTCGGCCCTGTTGGAGCGATGGATGATGCGGAAAAGATTATTCGCTGCGCGGCGTCGCCCGGTGCCGCTGGGCTTTTGCCAGTTCGACAAACCGCCGCTTGACCTCAGCGAACAATGCCGGCGGCAGGGGCCCGAAATATCCGGTGTCGCTGTCGACGGGCCGCATGTCCGGACCCGGCCAGACAAACCTGTTGCTTTCGGTCAGCACAATCCACGAGCGCTCGTCGTCGAGCCCCAGGCGCCGTTTGGTCGCCGGCGGGATTTCGATCGCCTCGTCCGGATTGTTAGGCGGCTATGGGTGATCGGCAGCACCCGCACCGCCGGCGTGCCGTCGTCGAGATGCGCGACAATCGCCAGCACCAGCGCCGGGCGGTCCTTGTCGCCCTCTTCGCGGCCTTCAATAAACTGCCAGTGCCAGAGATACGAGTAGCGAAACACCCAGCCGATTTTTGGCTCAGTCGGCAGCATGCTTGCCCGTCAGCAATTCGGCATTGAGATGATCGAGCGCCCCGTCCATCTCCGAAGCTTCGATCGCGGCGAGATCGTCGTCGCCAAGCGCGCTTGTCAGCTCGACGCGCCGGTCGCGCTTTGTCAGCCGCAGATAATCTTCGTAGGCGATCAGCACCGTGCGCGGCCGGCCGTTCTTGGTAATGATCACCGGATCGCGGACGGCGGCATCCTGATAGGCGCCAAAGTTTTTGGAGACTGCGGCAGCCGTAACTGTGGAGGTCATGTCAAAACTCCTTTTTACGGAATATACGGAAATTACGGAAGTTTTGCAACGGCACGATGCCTTCGGTATATACGTCGCCAGTCTGTGCCACGTCGGGCGCTCGTTATTGCTTGCACGTGTAGCGACCAGCGTGGATTAGGGAAAGAGAATGCGTGTTTTCGTTGATGTCGATGAAGCCGGCGAGCGGTTCGAGGAGTTGATCGAGCTCGCACTCCGAGGTGATGACGTGCTGATCTGCCGTGCGGGAAAACCGGTCGCAGAGCTGACCGCGATTTTGAAGACCGCGAGCCCGGCGGATGAACTTCGAATGCTGATGGATGAAGGGCGAGCCACCGTGCCGGCCGGCACCACCTCGAACCACGACGATTTCTCTGACGAACATGGACTGCCAAAATGAGTGCTGTTGATCGCCGCGCCCACGAACTCGATACGATCGCCGCCGTGTTGCCGATGGAGCGGCGTGACGAACTCGCCGAGCTGTTGAGCGATCAGGACGTCGAAACACTGCGGCATCTGGTCAACGAAGGTATGGGCGAACACACTTTGCGCGCCCTGACGTCTGATCTCGCCTATCTGCAGGCCTGGTCTTTGGCGGCCACGACAAAATCGCTGCCATGGCCGGCGCCTGAGGCAATGCTGCTGAAATTTGTCGCCCATCATCTGTGGGATCCGGCAAAGCGTGAAAACGATCCGGACCATGGGATGCCGGCAGAGGTTCAACAGAACCTTCGTGGGCAAGGGTTTCTCAAGGTGACCGGCCCGCATGCGCCTGACACGGTGCGCCGGCGGCTGGCCACCTGGTCGACGCTAACAAAATGGCGTGGGCTGACCGGCCACTTCGCCTCCCCTGCCCTCAAGTCGGCCGTTCGCCTTGCCGTCCGCGCCACACCGCGGCCACGAAAGCGCAAGAGCGCCAAGGCAGTCACCGGCGATGTGCTGGCCAAAATGCTGGCGACGTGCTCGAGCGGCAGCCTGCGGGACATCCGCGATCGGGCGATCCTGATGGTGGCGTTTGCCTCCGGCGGACGGCGGCGCAGCGAGATCGCCGGGCTCCGCCGCGAGCAGCTGACGGACGAACCGCCGATCGCCGTCGAGGACGGCCCTCCCCTTCTCTCGCTTGCCATCCATCTCGGGCGCACGCGGCATATCCCTCCCCGAGGCGATGGAGCAATCACGCCATCGCTCGGTTCAGCAGGTATCGAGCTATTACAACAATGCCACTCGCCGTAGCGGAAGAGCGGCACGGATGCTTTGATAACTAGGGATCCATCCGACTTCGACGTGCTAGTCTCATTAGACTCGACCATCGCCGCCCGTCGAGGGAGCGGTTAAATGTGTCGCCGTTGCTAGCTGAATCACGCCTCAATCTTCAGCCACCGAGCGTCGACTCGCGCCAACCGTACACTGCTTTCGCTTCCATTGAAATTTGCGGAATTAGGTAGCAAATGCCACAAACTCCATGGTTGTGCACTTGCGTCTATGCGACCTAAGTTGGTCGGGCTATTGCGCTTGTAACAAGCCAATAGATCGCTTCCCCCTCGTCAGACACACCAGTCGCCCCCTCGCTCCACACCGCGACCAGATCAGCCGAAATTGCCACAGCGGCTGTACAGAACCTAGAGGCCTTGTCGCATACCCTTTCTGGTTCACCGATCAGCAACTTCATTCTTTATACTTGGTCGGAGACTAGCTCCTGCCCCACGGTCACCCTCTGTTTGAGAAGGTGGGGAGCCGCCTTACGGTCCAGGAGCAGAAATGTTTTGGGCAGGTCCTCTAGTTTTCCAAGCTTCTTGTTGTGGCAAATTGATACCGCCCAGTCTTGTGATAGATGGGGGCAAATTCCTGCTGAAACGAGGTACTCACCGTAGGTACCGTATGACGAAAGATAAAACTCTATCTGGCTCACTTTGAGCGGAGTATCGGCGCTCGTTGCAAGTTCCTGAAACTTCTTCTGGTCGTTCCGTTTTCGCTGGCTGAGATATGCTCGATCCGTCGTTACGGATTCGACGGCGACAAACGGTGCCTGGATCAGGGTGCTACCAACAACGAAAAATCCGTCGGTTGCCAGGTGGGCAACGTCTGGAGGGCTATTCTCACCATCGCCACACGATACGAGCGAGAACACCAAGAGGGTCAAGCACAGTATGGAGTAGCGTTTCACACTTGTAACCTATGATCGTGAGATGGCTAACCTAAGCCGCAATATACTATCTCATATCAATGCGATCGGAATCCTAAGATTCTTGGTTTGCTGTCCATTAACTAATTTCCTGGTCATCGATCGACTCCCAGCGTTCCGCTTGATACGAGTGCGGCATGGTTACGATTTCGACACGAATAGCCCGCTGATCTGGACCGCCTTACGAGGCGGCGCATCCGCTCTTGTTCGTTTTCTGAGGTGACCATGCTCCGCGCCAAACTCCCAATTCTGTCTCCCAACGCCTACGACCCCTTCGAAGCTGAGGCGCGGAGGTTCGAAATACAATCGATGTCTCTGGCCTGATCCCGAAGAGGAGACTGGCCAGCACTTCCTACTGACAAAGAAGGCCCGCAACGTCGATCCGATGGCCATCTGGGGCATCACCGAAGACGAATCCTACGATCTATTCTGCGAGTTCCGATGGTCCGCCAACCGCGGCCAGCCGTTCTGCCCCGCCTGCGGCGATCTCGACCCATACTGCATCCGTCGCCGCCGCTTCCGTTGTTCGCAAGGCGACTGCATGAAGGAGTTTTCGGTAACCTCTGGCACAGTCTTCCATTCTCGCAAGCTTCCCTTCAAAAAGCTTGTGATGGCGATCTGGGAGGACGTCACGGCCGTGAAGGGCATCGCGGCTCTGCACCTGACGCGCAAACTCGGCGTCGAGTACAAGACCGCCTGGGTGCTGCTGGCCAAGATCAGGGAAGCCATCGGCAAGCGCCGCGCGAAGATGAAGCTCTGGGGCTCGGTCCAGATCGACGGCAAGTATATCGGCGGGCACATCAAACCCGAGAACAAGAAGGAAGGTTCACCAACATGGTGCCAACGCTAAAAAGGGGGATCTGCCGATCCTTGCATGGGACGTTCGCGTGGCGGCCTGACAACCAAGATCCACGCACTTGTCGATGCCGATGGTTTGCCGGTTCGCCTGGA
>NZ_JBEGHE010000038.1:0-25691 GCF_040675795.1 Neorhizobium sp. LMR1-1-1.1 | reverse complement strand
CTTGAGACAATCGCTACGATGAGCGATGATCCACTCATCAGCCTGCCAGCAGCAAGCTGACACTCATCCGGCCCTCTGGGATGAGCCGTGGCCGTCTAAGCTACACCACTCCCTGGGACACGATCCTCAACAAAGCACAGCTGTATGTGCACGGGTGCAGCTTTCCGAAGGCAGCTTGGTCAGTCGCCTGGGTTGAGCTTGTAGGGAAATCTTTGTTCCAATAACCAAGGAAATCGGTAGGTCCGCCGGGCGTAGAATGCTAGCGCAACAAAAAAGGCCGGGGCGAATCCGCACCGACCTTCTAATGTCGCTCCTCATACCAGTGCCAGTACATCCGTGGCCAAAAGCAGAAAGCGACTTCGGCTATCGCGAACATCCCTTGGAATACTCATCAGCGACGCCTGTGCACTGTAGATAGCCACTGATTGTGTTCGTTTCAAGTTCGCGGCGTTGACATTAGAGAACTTCGAAGACGCACTCATCAAGGCGCGGCTCTTGAGATTGCCGCCCGCGTAATTATCTCGAGTCGGGACCCTCGACCTGGAGCATCGAGATGGACGAAGACACCCAACGCCTCTTCGCAGGCGCTGACATTGAGATCCTGCCGCCCGAGACCTGTTCGGCTGATCCGGCGACGCCCCATGCGCCTGTTGCGGACGGCCCGTGCTAATCGACGAAGACTGTTACGAGATCTGCGAGGAATGTCTGTCGCCGTGATATGCTCGTTGTGGAGCCTCATGCCGTCACATGGGTCACTCGGAGGTCGTCACCGCTGACCTCTCCCCTTCGATTAGAGCATCTATCGACGCCTCGGCTCGATCAAGGCAAACAAGCGGCCCCTCGACTACCGTCGAGCGAGGCTGCTTCTCCTGGAGGTCAATTACTCGGTTGCTTCCCGGCGCGGTGATCACGGCGAAATGCGAACTCGGGCTGTAGATCGCGATACGATATCGTTTGTATTCATGCACCGTGGCTGGCATCGGCCGGCTCCTGCCGTACTCCGCGCGGCGGACGGCGTCCCGATGAGATCATTTCGCTGTGCACCCCAAGTGTCCGTCGCGAAGAGAGGACCATCGCCTCCGTCACCCAGACCTTGCCGTCGATGTCTTCACCCCGGCGGATCGCGGCTGCGGCCAGGTCGCGATAATACTCAGCAAAACGAACGAGTCGTCGAAGCGACATTTCCGGCGGGGATGCCGTGGCCTTGATGGCTTCGCAGGTGACGATCACAAGCCAGACGGACGCGCCATCGGTCACAGCCATCTGACCGTTCTCAAAGTACAGGAATGGTGCCGGTTCACAGAGCTGGATTTCGCCGTCGTTCGACATCATCCAGCCTTCCTGCTCTTGAGTTCGTCGGCGACGCTCTTGCGCAAGGCGTCCATGATATTGATGACGTTTGAGGCCGGGGCCGGGGCGTCCTTTGCCTTTGCGGTCCGCTTTTTCGGCTTGAGGGCCTTCTTCTTCTCCTCGATCAGCTTCAGAAGGCTTTCCTGAATCGGATCACTGACCATGTCGGGTGACCAACGCTTCGTTTTCTGCTTGATGAGCTGCTGAACGAGCGGCACGAGATCGGGATCGGCCTCGTCGTCGATGTCCTCGAAGTATGCCTCCTCGGGCCGAACCTCGTCGCCGAACCGCAGGGACCACAGGACGATGCCTTCGTCACGCGGTTCGAGGACGACCGCCTTCTCGCGTCGGCCGACGACGAGTTTCGATATGCCGACCACTTTGTCGGCCTTCATCGCATCCCGGATGACCGCGAACGCCTCATTTCCGACGGCGTCGTCCGGCATGAGGTAGTGCGGCTTCTCTAGGTAGACCCATTCGATCGATTCCGCCGGAGCGAACTTTTCGATGTCGATGGTTTTGACGGTGTCGAGCGCCACCCGGTCGAGGTCGTCATCCGTCAGGATCACATAGTCGTTTTCGCCACGGGCGTAGCCCTTGGCCTCGTTACCGTCTTTCACGGGTTTGCCAGTCACGGAGTCGATGTACTGCGAGACGACCCGGTTGCCGGTCTCCTTGTTGAGCGTGTGAAACCGAACCTTCTCCGATTCCGACGTCGCCGGAGTCATGTTGACAGGGCATGTTACGAGCGAAAGCTTCAGGTAGCCTTTCCAGTAGGGACGCGCCATGACCGATCTCCTAGCCCGCCTTGCGCTGCGGAGCAGCCTTGGAGGAGGCGGCCTTCGCAGCCGCTCCGCGCGCGGCGCGCTGCCGACCGGTGCCAGCGTTGGCATTGGCGGCGGTGCGTTTCGGTTTCTCCCCGGTGGCCTTCAGCATGCCAGCGCTTTCGCGCAGGGCGGCAAGCAGATCGTTCGGTTTCGATACCTCGACCTTCTTTGGCTTCGGCAGGGATCTGCCTTCCATCTTCGCCTTCACCAGCTCGGCCAGGGCTGCTTCATATCGATCGTCGAATATGGCTGGATCGAAGTCGCCCTTCTTGGTGCTGATGATATGTTTGGCGAGATCCAGCATCTCGCCCTCGATCTTCAGTTTCGGCATTTCCTCGAACGCCTTCTTCGACGAGCGGACTTCATAGTCATAGTTCAAGGTTGTGGCGATGAGACCTTTGCCATGCGGCCGGATGAGGACGGTGCGCATGCGTCGGAACAGAACGGTCCTTGCGATCGCCGCGACTTTTGACTTCCGCATTCCGTCGCGGAGCGCGACAAAGGCGTCGACGCTCATTTTGTCCGGTGTCAGGTAATAGGGCTTGTCGAAGTAGACGTCATCGACATCAGAGCAGGGAATAAACGCTTCGATCTCAAGGGTCTTGTTCGATTCCGGGATGGTGGCGGCAACCTCGTCTGGATCAATGATGATGTACTGGCCGTTCTCGATCTCAAATCCTTTGGTCTGCTGTTCCTTCGGCACAGGCCCTTCGGTCTCACCGTCGATGAAGACGCGGTTGACGCGGTTGCCGGTGGCCTTGTTGATCGTGTTGAATGTGATCCTGTCCGAGGTACTGGCGGCCGTATAGAGCGCCGCTCCGCAAGAGACTTCCCCGAACTTGATGAAGCCCTTCCACTGGGCCCTGTGTCCGCTCGCCATACTCGTTACTCCCGAATCGATACTGGCGAATCAAGATCTGTCGAAGTGATTCGTTCCGACTCGAAACGAATCATTTTTCAATGGCTTACGACTCCTTGCTCAGTTGTTGATTCACCCTGGATGAGAGACATAGTGCTCATCCAGAACCCGAACCCCAGTCGACGCTGCCTCGCTTGATGGCTCCATCTGGAAAATAACGCCGCGCAACATTTTGGAATCCCGTGCGTTTCAGGTTCTCCAGAGAAGGAGAGCAACATGTCAAAACGCGAACTTATCGACACCGGGACTGACAAGCGCTACGTGCGCCGCGACGAGAAGGACCAGTTCAAGGAGTCGACGGATGTCGGCCGGTCGCTCTCGGCCGACAAACGCCATAAGTCCACGACGGAGGCGAAGCGCGGCGAAGGCGATCGCGGTGACCACCACGCGAAGCACTGATGCAGATCGGTCCGGCGTTCAACGAACTTCCACCCGCGGAGCGGCAGGCCGTACTCGAACGGCTTGCCGTCACGCTCGAGAGAAACGCCATTTGGGCCGATGACGAAGGCGACGACGCCCTCGGCATGGTGATGCGGTCAGTCGGCACGGCCTTGCTTTCGGTCGCAGCAGATCTCGCGAACACGGAGACTGTACTCGCCGAGGACGTGGCTGGTCGCGCCATCGGCTTGATTACGACTTTCCACATGAGGCACCCCGAGTACCCCGTCGGTCCGGCACTGCACTAGCCGCCCGAGCGACAGTCGCTCTTCTTCAGCGTTCGGGTCGCGTCCAGACTTTGCACACCGCAGTTTCCGTGTGCCGATAGGTATCGAAGCCCATCCGCTCGTAGTAGGCCTGTGCGACTGTGTTGTCTTTACCGATGAATGCTTCGATGTTCGTCAGCCCGGCGTCGAGGGCGGCCCGCTCGCTTGCTGCGAACAGCCTGGTGCCGACTCCGGTTCGCGCGGCGTCGGGGGAGACATGGGTGCCGATGATCCCCCAGCCCGACGGCGTGCCGTACGGATTTCCCTCGACCGCGCGGATGAGGGACTGGAATCCCATGATGTTGCCGTTCTCGTCTTCCGCAACGGTGCAGCGTATGCCGAGCGGATTGCTGACGTAGCGATCCCGCACGTAGTGGGTATCGGCTGGCATCGTCCGCCTACCTGCCGCGACCAGCTTTTCGAGCATCGCGCTCATCGCGGTCACGTCGTCGCTAGTCGCTTCCCTGATCATCATGGAAACACCGGAAATCGTCAGGCGCCGCGTACGTTTTCAGCCTTCGACTTTCCAGTCTTTCGATCCTGGCCTACCTCGTAGGACACCTTCTGGCCGTCGCGCAGTAGCGTCAAACCTTGGACTGCGCTCACATGAACGAACACGTCCTGTCCGCCGTCGTCCGGCGTGATGAACCCGAAACCCTTGTCCTGATTGAAAAATTTTACGGTGCCGTTGGCCACTGGAATTCCCCCATGTTCATTATGTGGACGCATTTAATAGCTTCTCGGAGGGCGGCCTGCAACGGCGCCGCCACCTGTCAAAGGCTCGGTCGACTCGTCATGTGCAGTCTTCGTCGAACTGCTCGGCCCCGCCGATGGGAGCCAGCCAAGGTTCTCGGCGCTTTACCCAAAGCTCGTAGGCCGGCTGTAACGACGTCGGAGCGTCGGAAAGGATACCGAGCTTGATCTCGGCCTCGTGTTCGTTAACCGAAAACAGCCGCGATCCGCACTTCGGGCAGAAAGATCGCCCGCGAAATTCGCTTGTGTCGCCCTTCGTTTCGAACGCACTCGAAGGCCATACGGCAAAGAACGTGAAAGCCGATCCGCTTTCTTGACGACAGTCCGTGCAATGGCAGATTCCGGTCCGCAACGGCTTGCCACGCACTGCCACCTTCACATCACCGCAAGAGCAGGAGCCAACGAGCGTCGTCATGCCGACCTCTCGGCTGCATCATCGACGACGTCCGTCTCGGGTCGATCTCCGCCAGAGGCGTGTTCGGTCTGCCAGCGCCCGTCGGTAAGCTGGAACGATATCTCGGCGTCGCGGCCCTCGAGATGTTGTCGCTCCGCAGCGGATCTTGCCGCAGCAAGCGCGGCGTCATGATCGGCAAAGGACTCCGACCATACGTCGCCCAGCCGATACGCGAAACCTCCGTCGTGCTCGGCGAGATGATAGGTGATCTTCGTCATGTATCCTCCTGCTGAAATTAGGAAAGGGAGTGCTCGATGCGCTCCGCGTGATGGGCGTTGTCAGATGTACCGTCTTCGATCGCCGAAATCTCGGCCTCGGTAAGCCCGGTGGCGATCGCCAGATCCTCTAGGCTGTAGTTCTTCGAAAGGCGGGCGTCGCGCAGACGTGCGCCCTGGCGTTTCTCCGCGCCGATCGCAGAGGTTTTAAAATTGGTCTGATCCATGCCGTACTCCGATCGATCCGAGAAACGTGTCTGTTACGAACGAGTTCCATGGCTCATTCTGATGATGAGTTTGCGGCCGCAAGCATCAGCTTCCTAAGTCGCTCGTTCTTCTCTTCGCGCAGGGAGGATCGGGCTGGCCCTTCAACAGGTTGAGGCTTCTTGTCCAGTAGCCTATGGCTTTGGCGAACTCCTTGTGCAGGCAGGTCTGCCTCCCCATCTAGGGTGAGCCACCCCATCATCGAGCAAGCATCCGCAGCGGCATCCGCCGGCGTCTGCGTGACGGCTTGCGCGCAGGGTGAGACGGCCGCTCCCTTCCTTGAGGTCGAGCGCCGTCGGGCCTTTTCGAAACCTTCAGGATCGTCATGTCATCCCACGACCACCTCGTCATCTTTCTGCACGGTATTGGCGCGTCCGGCGCGCAGCTCATGCCGCTGGCCTCCTCCTGGCGCGCTGGTCTCCCGAACACGCGGTTCGCTGCCCCCGACGCGCCCATGCATCATCGCTACGGACACCAATGGTTCTCAACGGAAGGCAACCCGCTGGATCCGGCAAAGGTCATTGCGGCCCGGAAAGCGTTCGACGGACTGGTCAACGACGTCGTCCGTCGCGAAGGGTTCGCCGACGCCCACGGTAGGATTGCCTTCGTTGGCGTCTCGCAGGGTGCCATCGTTGCTCTCGACGCGGTCGCGTCCGGTCGCTGGAAGGTCGGCGCGCTCGTTTCATTCGCAGGGCTTCTTCCGCCGCAGCCGATATCGCCGGCCAGCAAGGAGACGAAGATCCTTCTCGTGCACGGTCAGTCCGACACGACGATCCCGGCCGCTGCCTCGACGCTGGCTGCCGCGCAGCTTGGAGTCGCGGGCTTCCACGTTGAGCTCGATGTCGAGCCAGGCGTCGGACATACGATTTCCAGCGCCGGCGCGCATAGGGCGTTATCCTTCCTGCAGAAATCGCTCCTGTAGGCGAAACCCGACGATCACCTGACCGTTTTCCTGTCATGACCGAAGACAACCACGAAGAGACCAACGACACCGACCCCCCGCAGGAGAGGGTATCCTTCGCATTCGACCGGATGACCGTCGCGCGCTTCCGCGAGACCTTTCCGAATGCCCGGTGGTCGGACGCGCTCCAAGCCTGGACGGTCCCCGGCAAGACCGCTCGAAAGCGCATCGACAGGTGGCTCGCCTCCGAGGTGGATCGAAGACCCCCCTACGAAGAGGAACGGGGCCGCGACGCCTACGAGTTCGAACCCATTCTCAGTCCATATTTGCAGGTCTTTGATCGCGGCTTCCGCATCAAGACCCCTTTCTCGCGGACGGTCGTCGACGAACTCCGGCAGATACCATTTGCCCGCTGGAACGGCGACGACAAGGTCTGGGAGGTGCCGTACGCATCATACGACGATCTCCAGCATCGGTGGGAAGCCATCGAAGAGGCGGCGAAGCGGGCGGAGCCGGAAGAACGCCGAAAACGGGCAGAGGCTCGCAAGGGAACCGAGGAGGAAGCGAAGGCGAAGCGCAGGACATCCGAGCGCAGGAAGAAGCGCCTGCCTGTTCCCAGCGACGATCTCCCGCCGCTGGGACGTCCTGTCGCGACGAGCGCGTTTGGGATCGTCGTCATGACCGAGATCACGGGCGAGCTCGTCGATCCTTCGGAAATTGCCGAGCATCATCCGGACGCCGACGACGAACATGTCTGGGCGGGTTGGCGTTCCGCGACGCTGGAAGAACTCGTCGATACCTGGCCGGCTCGGGCGGAACCGGGACAATACGAACGGCTGCGGGGATGGTGGCAGCCGACGATCGAAGAGCTGCGGGCCGCAAGGAGTTCTGCGAAAGCCAGGGAACGGCGGCGGACCAGTCGCGAAGCCCATGCACCTTCAACCTCCTAGCTGCGCCTGCAGCGCGAAGCTTGTCGGCGTTATGTCCGCCGATCTAGCAACGGTCTCACATCACGTCGCGTAGTTCACAAGAGGCTCTGCAGCAGCGCCTCTAGCTGCTGCGGGGCGAACGGCTTCTGCACCACCGGCGCATTCCGATAGCGTTCCGCCAGACCCGCGGCGCCGTAGCCGCTTGCGAACACGAAGGGAATGCCCAGTTCGACCAGGCGGTCGGCGACCGGGAAGGACAGGTTGCCTGCGAGATTGATGTCCAGGATCGCGAAGTCAAAAGTTTCGGTCGCTACGGTATCGAGCGCTGTCTCAAGTCTCATCGCCGGACCGACGACTTCATGTCCCATATCGATGACCGCGTCTTCGATCAGCATGGCGACAAGCATCTCGTCCTCGACGATCAGTATCCGCTTCATTCAAACTCCCCCGGCCGCCGGCTTGTCGCTTATCGCCTGGAGGGAGGTCGTCAACTTGAATACGATACCGGACGAACGTTGAACCAACTCTGCAGTTCCGCGGAGTTCGCGGGGTAGGACCTGTAGGGTCAGTCGCGAGCCAAAGCCCTTGCGTTCACCTTCGACGATCTTCGGGCCACCCGCTTCGGACCATACAAGCTCGAACTTCTCGTTTTCGTCTACCTGCCATCGGAGATCAACTGTACCGGTCGCACTCGAGAGTGCGCCGTGCTTGGCGGCATTGGTGCCGAGCTCGTGAAGTGCGAGTGCGATCGACATGGCCGCATGAGGCCCGACGCGAATGTTCGGCCCGGAGATCCTGATCGCCTCGCGCCCCTCGATACGGAACGCGTCCATGGCGCTCTCTACCATCGTCAGCAGATCGGCGCCGTCCCAGTTCTCTTCCGTGAGGACGTTATGTGCTCTGGACATAGCAAGGATCCGCGCGGTGATCGCTGCGGATGCTTCCTCCTTGGTATGTACGCCGCGTAAAGTCTGCGAGACGATCGACTGAATGGAGGCAAGTGTATTCTTGACCCTGTGGTTCAGCTCGTTGATGAGAAGCCTCTGACGATGCTCCGCTCGCACCCGTTCCGTCACGTCCGAACCTTGGACGAAAATATGGGTGACGGTTCCGGTCTCGTCCCGAATCGGCTGATAAACATAGTCGACAAAGCGTTCCTCTCGGTCCGCGCCGAATACTCGCTGGAGATAGACGCGTTCTGAGAATCGCTTGACCGTCTGGCCCGTGGCGAAGACCTCGTCCAGTAGTTCGAAATTTCCTTGTCCTGCCAACTCTGGCAGTGCTTCCGCGATCGGCTTTCCGACGACGTCCCGGCCGCCGATCAGCTCCCGGTATTCTGGATTGACGAGCTCGAACCGATGATCCTTGCCGCTTAGCATCGCCATGAATGTCGGCGCCTGCTCGAACAGGCTTTGAAGTCGCTGAAACTCCTCCCGGTTCCGCCGCTCCGCCAGAACTCGTTCAGTCGTCTCGACGACGATGGCGATCACTCCTGCAGGCTTGCCCTCTTCGTCAGGGACCGGCGAATAGTCGAGATCCATCCACACCTGCTCCGGATACCCCTTGCGGTGCAGGGTCAGCTCCTGATCGCGATAGGCAAGCGTTCGACCCGAAAGGCCGACTTTCATGACATTGTCGTTGAAGTCGGCGATCTCCGCCCAGCCTTCGCGCACGTTGGAGCCGAACAGCGCGGGGTGACGGTGTCCCGCGAAGACCGAGTATGCGTCGTTGTAAATCATCACGCCCTCTTCGCCCCAGAGCATGACTATCGGAACCGGCGACTGCAGGAGAAGGGCGGTGCTCGATTTCAGCGATGGCGGCCAGGTTTCGACTGGACCCAACGGAGTGGACGCCCAGTCGTGATGCCGGATGATGTTGGCAACCTCACCGGCATGGCCAAGAAAGCGGAAGGGGGCGTCGAGGTCGGGCTTTCTAAGCATAGGCTTTTCCGTTTCTAGGTCGCCCCGTAGGTAAGGCGGCCGCGACACTTGGCAAGATTGGGGATACTTTAGGAGTCCGGGCCGGTCGGCACGATGCCGAGCGTTGTCCCAAACACACTCGCCAAGGCAGCCTGCGATACGGGCTTTCGAACCACGGGAACAGTTGAGAAGTCTGCCGGGATATGGACGCCGTCGCGGTAGCCTGTCGCGAAGATGTATGGAATGCCACGCTTCTCAAGCTCCTTCGCGACGTCCTCGGATGTAGAAGATCCAAGATTGAGATCGAGAACCGCACAGTCGGGCGATTCCTCCGAAAGGATTTTCAAGGCGGTGGCGACATTGGCCGCGATCGAAACCTCTTCGGCGCCGATCGATCTCAGCAGTTCCTCGGTGTCCATCGCGATCAGCGACTGATCCTCGACGAGCAGGACGCTCATTCGGTCCAACGGCTTGGACGCGGCTTCCGCGATGGCAGGGCTGCCGGCCTGGAAGTCCACGACCTCGCGCAGGTGCTCGCCGGGGATCATGATTCTCGCCTTAAGGCCGGCAGGGGCGAAGTCAATGTCGATGGTTCCGCCGAGATCATGCGAAACCGTTGTCTCGATCAAATTCGAACCGAAGCCCCGCCGTGTCGGCACGACCACTTCCGGGCCGCCGCTTTCCTTCCAGTAGAGATGGCAGTCGCCATTTCCGGCGATCGTCCAGGATATCTCCAGCTTTCCGGACGGAACGGAAAGGCTGCCGTACTTCGCGGCGTTGGTCATCATCTCGTGCAGAAGCAGAGCGAAGACGCCGAACGCCCGTTCGGTCAGGCCGATGTGATCTCCCGAAATCTGGATGCGATCCGGCAGTTTTGCAAACCGATGCATACCGGCCTCGGCCTCGATGAGGCCCTTGAGTTCGCCGCCGTCGCGGCCGCCGAAGGACTGGTCATGAGCGAACGAGAGGGCCCGCAGCCTCCCTTCGAACGACTTGGCGTATTCCTCGACCGACTGGGAGTTCGCCCCGGTCTGGGTTGCAATCGACTTCACCAGCGCAAGGATGTTCTTCACGCGGTGGTTCAGCTCCGAATTCAACAGCTTCCGCTGGTTCTCGGTTCGCTCGCGCTGCTCCTCTGTGGCGTCGTTGTGCGACAGCATCACGTCACGGACATATCCCCTGATGGAGTCGGCCACCACGACGTCGGCCTTCGACCACGGGAGCGACTTGTGCCTGACGTCTTCCCTCCAGGTATCGAAGCTGCCGCGCGGCGACAGCCTGACGCCATTCTCGGTGAGTTCCTCAGTCTTCCTTGGTTCTCCGGCCCACTCGACCTGGTGTGCCTCCTCGCTTCGGAAAAATACCAGGAAATCCGGCGAAGAGACTGAGATCGGAATCGCGAGCACCCCTGCGATGCGCGTGCCGTACTCTTCGGCCTCACCGGTCTCGGACTGGAGGTCCTGCGTGTCCCAGATGTTCCGGCCCGCCTTCTTGCCGATGAGTTCCATCAGAGGCGGTATCGCCGTCTCCGACGGAGAAACCCCGTACGACGCCCACTCTCCGCGCGACCATAGGCCCGCCCCGTCGCTGGCAATCAGAGAAGAGAATTCTCGAAGTCTTCTGCGAAGCGTGACCTCGACCGGGTCGGCGGGATCGACGCCTGCGATGATCGCATCGAGACGACCGCGCGTCGCCGCGGCGGACGCCTGCTGTTCGCGATGCTCGATGGCGGCCACATGGAGCGAGAAGTACTGTGCGAACAGTTCGGTCGCCACGCGCAGCGGTATGGAAAGCCATTTCGGCGTGTTGTGATGACAGGCGATCAGGCCCCAGAGCTGGCCGTCCACGACGATCGAGATCGACATAGATGCGGCGACGCCCATGTTTCGCAAGTATTCGCAGTGAATGGGCGAGACGCTTCGAAGATGGGCGAACGAGAGGTCGACCGGCTGATCGCCTTCGGCGATCTTCGGGAGCAGCGGTACTGGGACGAACGATGCGTCGCCAATCACGCGGACCCAGTTTTTGACGTATAGCTTGCGTGCCTGCACCGGGATGTCGGATACCGGGAAGTGCTGGCCCAGAAAGCTACCCAGAGAAGGGTCTTTCGCCTCCGCGACCACCCGACCGGCCCCGTTGTGCAGGAACCGGTAGACCATCACGCGGTCGTAGCCGAGCATCGCGCGGACGAGTCGCGCGACCGATTTGAACAGCGGGTCGAACTCCCGGTAGCCGTCCACCCGTCGGATCAACGATTGCGTCAGATGGAGGGCGACTTCCGTGTCCTCCGGAGAGGCCGGCCGCTCGAGCTCGAGAAACGTGCGGCCATCGTATCTGTGGGCGGTGATGTCGGCGACGCTCGCGCCTTCCGAGAGCTTCGCCTTAAGCACGACGCCTGCGATCTGGCCCGCACCAGCCCGAGCGACGGCGTTGGCTATGTCATGGGCGACTGTCGTACCGACCAGATCGGCAAGCTCCGCTCCGACATAATCGCGATTGGTATCGCCCAGAAACTCGTCGATATTCTTCGAGACGAACGAAACCATCCCTTGCTCGTTCAGGACGATCATTGCTCCGTGAGGCTGGATGCTGCCCGGAATATGGATGGGTTCCCGATCGCAATTGCTCAGATCGACTTTGGACCTATCATAACTCAATCGCGGACATCCTGCTTTCTCGGGTGGGCATGCTGTCTGCCATAGCGTCCGGCGACCAGCAACCGCTGTTGGGGAGTAATACGATCGCTTACTGATATTGGATTATCGAAGCTGCTGATCAAGAAGGACGGTCTCAACGGCCGGATGAACGCTCAAAGGCTTTTTATGTTCCGGCACCGGCTGCCGCCGCACCGCACTGGTAAGCGTTGTGGTCGATCTATAGCGGAGCCCCATGCTCCATGCGCGGTCTAGCCTGGGCCGCTAGTTCGGAATCAGTCGCCCGCCGTCCGCTACGGTACGCACGTCCTGCGTCGCGGAACATCTCCGCTGCGTTCTTCATTGCGGGACATCACCAACCAACGAAAAGGATAATGTTATGGTTACGATGGTCGGCAACGAAGGCAGCATCGAGAAGCTTGTGAAAGATCTCCTTTATCTCGAGCACGATGCCATCGCGGCATACGATTCCTGTATCGAACGGCTTGACGACAAGACGCTGAGCGCGAAGATCGCAGAGTTCAAGCAGGACCACCTTGAGCACGTCGCCACGTTGACCGAGATGGCTCGGGAGCTCGGCATCGAAGCGCCGACCGAAGGCGACATGAAGCAGATGCTGACGACGGGCAAGATCGCATTGGCCGACCTCATGGGCGACTCCGCAATTCTCAAGGCCATGAAATCGAACGAAGACGACACAGTCACGGCCTACCAGTGCGCTTCGCGCCACGAGGACGCGATCCCGGAGTCGAAGGCGTTCTTCATGAAGGCGCACCAGGATGAGGAACGTCACCGTGCCTGGATGAGCACAACTGCCGACTCACTGTCTTGAAGCCGACGACTTAAGCAGACGTGATTCCTCGGGAAGCGACCATTGAGGTCCGCCGGTCGCTTCCCGACTACTCCGAGCGATCCGCCGCCTGGCGCTCGAGGAGATGGGCACCATACGCCTACCGGGCACACCACGATATCAGGAGTATGAAAGTTCTCCGCCGAGTTGCAGCAAAGCCTCGTCTCGAACTTCACGTGGGAGCGCAAACTGCCGCGGAATTAGAAGCTTAGCCTGTGGACGCGTTGTGGATAACCTGTGCAAGAAATCGATACGGACAAGGTCCGTTCTGCGTCCGTTCGTGAGCCGCTTGCTTAACTGCCGCGACTCGGTCGACATTACCGTCAACCACTTCGGTCTCCGCCGCAATCGTAGCCGAGAGGGTTCGGGCGCTCCCCATCGGGTTGAGCGCCCTTTTTTCCATTTCAGCCGCTGCCGGGGGAGACGCTCTCGTCGTCCTTGTCCGGCAGCGAACCGGCGCCGGGCGTCTTGCTCTCATCTTGCCTTCCTCGCCGACGACCGGATCGCCGTCTCTCCTCCAAGCAACCGCGCCAGCATGCTGTGCAGCGAGGTTCCGGGCCTCCTCGACGGCGGCTTCAAAGCTCGCGGCGACGCGCGGTTCAAATGCCCCGACCGGCTGGTTTCGGTCATCGAGGTCGAAGGCGAGCACGAAGTAAGTGGTGAACGTTCCAGGCATTGGAGGGTCTCCTTTGCTGTGGAAACGCATTCCGGCTCGCGCGGTTTCAGAAGCCGCGCACCGCTTGATTCGTCGGCTGCCATCCCCATTTTGATTCCGTCCTCGAACCTGGAGCCTCGAGATGGAAGACGCACTTGTTGAAACGATGACAGCCTGCGAAATCGAAATCCTTCCGCCGGAGCCCGAGGATTGCTGCGGAGGCAGCGTCGCATGCCTCTGCTGCGGACGGCGGCAGTCCATGATGGACGAAGATGGGTGCGGCATCTGCGAGGGATGCCTTGCTCCGTAAGCCAAGAACTGGAGCCG
Source organism: Neorhizobium sp. LMR1-1-1.1 (assembly GCF_040675795.1). Lineage (NCBI taxonomy): Bacteria > Pseudomonadati > Pseudomonadota > Alphaproteobacteria > Hyphomicrobiales > Rhizobiaceae > Neorhizobium > Neorhizobium sp. LMR1-1-1.1. The sequence goes on along the minus strand of NZ_JBEGHE010000038.1, from coordinate 11,970 downwards.
GCTCCTCTCATCGCGGTGATCGATCTACAGGGCCACCGCCTCCCGACGCATAGCGAAGGATGCCACCGCTGAACCCGATGATGCGGGGTTATGGAGCTAATCGATAACGAAGCGGCGTCGGCGGCTTTGCGCCATAAGCGCCATTCGGCTAGCCTCGAAAGGCCCTATGCGACGCTCGGATAACATCCGCGGTAGCTGAGCTTGGCGGTCGAGCGTAGGTCAGATTTCGTATTCCCGAATGCAGTCTGGTCGATCAGCACGAATGTGTTGGCGGATGCGGTATCCTCTTTAATTCCGAGCACGTCCGCGGCGTGCAGGCGAGATTTCAGGTAGTCCCAAGGGCATGTTCGCCGGGCTCGGGTTCCCAATGAGGATGCGAGAAAGCGAATGCGGCCTCCTTGCTTTCAAACACGGCCGTAAAGCGTGAACTTCTGATTGCGACGCCATCGAGCCTTCCAGATGTCCTTTGCGGTTGCCTGCGCTATGCAGGTAAGATGTCAGAAGGCTTATGGAAAGTTTGCACTGGGCCCAAAGCGGCCTCCGCGCCAAGACTCTTCTCTGGTCGGACCTTACCTGAAAAAACATCGTCTCCATCAGAAACCCTGCTAGCTGATAGTGATGTCAATTGCCGCAATGGGGGCCGAAAGCTGTCGTTGGTGGCATTTGCTACATAATTGCGAGATGATGCGCTTCAGAGCCGCTCGACTGCAGCGGCCCTGATCACGATTTCGTCCTGGTCCAGTCGCAATTCCAGTTCACTCCTAAAGTTGGCCCACCACTCCTTGTTCAGTTCCGTCGTCATCACTTCGATGACCACGATCCTGTCGCGATCGACGTCACCCTCGTTCTTCCAGAGGCCTTCCGCGGGAGCGTTCACATGCATCGTAACGCCGCCGAACACTTCCGTGAGCTCGTCCCGAACTCGCTCGAGAACCGTGCGCCCTTCGTCGGCGGTTAGCGGAAGAAGAATTTCGATTAGATAGCTCATGTAGGTCTTCCGGCGATCACGCCGTACCGTCTTTCGGCCGTTCGAGCTGCCTCTCGAGGTCTTCCTTCTCGGCCTGCCGGTCGTCTCCGCCGAGGTTCGCACGAACGCGAGCGATTTCTTCGTCAGAGGCCTCGATAGGAGCGCCGGAATCGTCCGGTATTCCGCCGCCGGTCTGAGCGATGGTTTCGTCCTTGGGGCGGTCGTTGGATCCGTTAGTGTTCTTCGTCATAGGATAATCTCCTTCTCGGCCCCAACCACAGTTCCGGTCTGGAGTTCCGAGTCCCGAGGCGGGCTTTGCAGAATGTTTTCGCGGTCAGCACCAGCGATAGCCGCCGGCTGGTGCCCAGGGGACGAATTGCATGCGGGAAGTCCCATGGAAAGTTCTAGGTCTGTAGGAAGATGGCCAATTCTCGGGCGACCGTCTCAGGGTCCTCCCTCTGTGGAAAATGGCCGACATTCTGGAGAAGGATCCTGTCGAAGGGGCCTGAGAACTTCTCGTGCAGGTTCTCGGACAGCTCCGGCGGGTTCACGCCGTCCTCCGCCCCCTGGAAATAGATGCTCGGCAGGGATAGTGATCTTGTTTCCTTGATACGATCTTCGAGCCATGCACTCTGCGGCTCTGGATCGGCCTCGCCCCATCGAACCCGGTAGCTATGAAGGGTGATTGCCACCCAGTCCGGATTGTCGAATGACCGCGCGACAGCCTCGAAGGTCGCCTCGTCGAACCAACCGTCGGGGCCCCAGTTCTCCCATTGTATCCGTGCGAAGCCGTGAGGATCTGCTGCGATCGCCTCCGAGCCGCGCTTGGTCGCCATGAACCAGTGGTACCAGTACCTCTGCGCCTGTTGGAACGTCGGCGTCTTTAGTCCGCCCATCCGGGGCAGAGAGGAAAGGAGCGCAATTCGGGCGACACGGTCCGGCCAGCCGATCGCGAGCGCTTCGGCGATGTTCGATCCCCAGTCGTGGCCGACAACGGAGAAGCGGTCGATGCCGAGGCGGTCGAGGAGGTCTATCGCGTCCATCGCGAGAACGGCCCCGTTTGCTGTCCGCAGTGTTCTCTGATCCCGAAATGTCGTTCCGCCGAAGCCTCGCAGATAGGGCGCTATGAGACGGAGCTTCCGCTCCTGCAGCAGAACCGACATGTCCTTCCACGTGGAGGCGTCATCGGGCCATCCGTGTAGCAGAAGCACGGGATGGCCGTCCCGCGCGCCGGTCTCGTCGAACGTAATGTGCAGGTCGGGCGTGTCGCAACGCGGCATGGTGGCAATCCTTGTTCGAGACGGAACACTCCCGTTCGCTTATCGGAACAAGGAGCTCGCACAGTTGGTCATTGAACTGGGCAACACCGCCCCGAATTCCAAGGGGCGCAAGGAGTGCTCATTCATCATTCCGATCAGTCGAAGGGCTATTGAAACGCAGCCGTGGCATCGTCAGCGACTTCCGGCCTGCCATCGAGAAGATCGCTGAAGTTCTGGCGAAGAACCCCGTCATCGAAGGCGAGGGCGTCCTTTTCGCATCCTGAGAAGAACAGGACATGACGGGGGCGAGGGCCATGGAGGCCAAGCGCTCGGTTCCCGTGTCCCATGCCTGATGTTTCTCTTCTCGCTCCGCCTGTCCAATAGCGGACAGAGCACTCGTGTCGGGAACTTGTGGGCTCGGGAAAGGTTGGCTGATCCCAACGAGGAAATGGCGCATGGAGAAGGTCATCGACGTCGAATTCACCGTGATGTGGAGCTCACCCGTGTTCGTTCATGTCGGCTACGGCATGCCGGAACGAATAGACGGACCCGAGGCCGCGCTGTCGACGCTTCTCCATCGCTGGCCCGCCAACGCTCGCCCGGAGTTCGAGGTCGCCAAGCGACACTGCGTTGAAGCATTGACCCACCATGGCAGCGCCGACCTCGCACGAAGCGCGTTCATCAACGCGGCGGCGGCAGCCAAGGTTCTGACCTGATGGCTCCAGGTCACTATCCCTCGCGAAGTTTTCCCATGTCCGCCGGTATGTTGCTTGGCGTGGGGCTGGGAGGCTTCTTCGATGGCATCGTTCTCCACCAGCTCCTCCAATGGCATCACCTGCTCAGCTCCTGGTATCCCATCAGCACGATCGAGAACTTAGAACTCAACACGTTTTGGGACGGCGTCTTCCATTCCGGGACGTACCTCTTGGTCCTGGCGGGCCTCTTCATCCTCTGGCGTTCCGGCCGCACGAGCCACTTCCGATGGTCGACCATCAGCCTCGTCTCCACAATGCTCATCGGGTTCGGCGCCTTCAACCTCGTCGAAGGGGTCGTTGACCACCATGTCCTAGGCCTCCATCACGTCAACGAAACGGTCCCCCGTAGCCAGTGGGTCATCTGGGACCTGGCATTCCTTGCATGGGGCGGGGCGATGGTTGCCGCAGGCATGCTCATGCTGAGGCGGCGCGATGGCTGAGTTGATGCGCGAAATCCAGACGGCTGTCATCTGGACCGCGTTTCTCGGCTGTTTCGTAGCTTTCACCGTCAGGGGAGAGTTGCCAGGAAAGCATGGAAGAAGCCTGCTAACGGCTGATGCTCCTTACCTATTTTACCCAGTAATGCTGGCTTTGATCCTAGCCGGATTAAAGGGTACTCAACTGAGCTTTATTTTAGTGCGCGCGTATTTTCGAGGGCGAAAGGCGCGGTTTTTGGTAGAGCCGGACGATACGGATCGATCCGGTTAAGCTAACAGGAGCAGAGTCCGCTTTGGCGTATAGTTGCGGTTAACAATCGTAATTGCCACTCAGCGCATGCCTGTCGTCAAAGTCACAGTTGGAGTATTCAGAACGGCCCGCCGCGCTTCGTCAATGTGCGAAGAAAGCACCGCTTACAATAATTCACCTGTTCCCACTTTTCCGCTTTATCGAAGCGCATCTTCTGCTGATTTGGCTTGGGATCCATTGCTGCAATAAGGAGCGCCTCCAAATCGCCAATTGTCGTCGACGTGTCGTCCGCTACGTCTCGATGCGGTTCGTTCAACGACAGAACGCCATCCCCGCCGGGGGTAGCGTCGGCTTAACGACTTTGTTGTGACCGTGCTGGTATTCAGTGACCATGACCGAGATCTCGCCTGCTCACTTTAGACGCCACCGTTTCCCCGCCGAGATCATTGCCCATGCGGTCTGGCTCTATTACCGGTTTCCGCTCAGCTTTCGTGACGTCGAAGATCTGCTTGCCGAGCGCGGCATTGACGTCTCGTTCCAGACCGTGTCGGAATGGGCTGCGAAGTTCGGTCTCAAATTCGCCAACCAACTTCGCCGGCGCTCGCGAGGCCATTTTGCCGATAAGTGGCAGCTTGATGAGATGTTGGTGACGATCAAGAGAAAGAAATATTGGCTGTGGCGCGCCGTCGATGCCAACGGCTATGTCCTCGATGCGCTACTGCAAAGCCGAAGGAACAAGCGCGCAGCGGTACGGCTGATGCGAAAGCTGCTCAAAGGCCAGGGCGCCACCCCGCGGGTGATGGTCACGGACAGATTGCGGTCCTACTCTGCCGCGAAGGCGGAGCTGATGCCTGGCATCGAGCATCGCTCACACAAGGGTCTCAACAACCGAGCCGAGAATTCACACCTGCCTTTGCGACGACGCGAACGGCGCATGATGCGCTTCAAGTCGGCACGGCAATGCCAGCGTTTCATTTCCACCCATGGCCAGATCGCCAACCTCTTTCTTCTTCACCGCAAACATCTGACCGCAACAGATCATCGAAAGCTTCGCTCTCACGCTATCGCGGCATGGCGAGATATCACCATGTCGATCAGCGCCTGAAACCTGGCCGATGTCGATCACCGTGCCATAGCCAAACTTAAGGCGACGCCCCGGTTGGTGGCGTAAACCAGGGCCTTTTCGATCATTTTCATTTCCGTCCGCCGTCCCTAATGTCCACTTGCGCGCCGCTGGCAACATTTAGCAGCAACGACCTCATCAACGGACAGAGTGAGATCCTAATTTCCGAAATAAACCCTGCAGCCCCGGCTCGCCCACCATTCGGGTTGCGTCGAGCGGAGAAACCCAGATCAATCTTCTCTGGTGAGCCTCAGGAAATCGCTTCTTCATACGTTGCACGTCGACAACTTACACTTCTACCAGCGCAGGAATGCAATCGCCATTGTCGAGCCGCTACCATCGGCACCTTCACCTCTACCGCAAACGGCTTCACCGGCCAGATCCGCACCCTCGCCCTCAACGTCAAGGCTCGCATCGCACGCGTCGAAAATCCTTCGGAGAAAGGCCCGCAGTTCCGCGTCTATGCGGGAACGGCCGAGCTCGGCGCCGCCTGGCAGAAGACCTCCGAGCAAGGACGCGATTATCTCTCGGTCAGTTTCTTTGCGAGTTGGTGCCGCAAAGCAGCGACATCAGCATCGAGGTCGGCCATTTCATCCAGGATCGATTTGGGGCCAGATGCAAGCGCAGGCCCAGCCTCATCGGCCTGGTGTTCAAGAGCCGCCGGTTCTGTGACCGGCGCAATCTTCTTGGCGCGCGTCGGCGATCATTGCCACAGACATTTCAATATCGATCGCGTTCGTTGTCGGCGCGATCGATCGCAGGATCGGCGGCGCCTCACCTATAATGCGAGACGCCGCAGGAAGTCGGATATCAGGACTTGCCGAGGCGTTTGCGCAGATCGGCATTCTCGGAGCGCAGCTTTTCGGAAAGCTCCTTGCGAAGCTGTTTGTTCTCTTCCTCCAACTTGATCAAGTCGGCGATATCGTCAATCACCTCGATCGAAGCGGCAGGGGCCGTCGCTGCAGCCTTGGCGCGCGGCGCGCGGGTGGTGGCCTTCTTTGGTTCGACCGCAGCTTTGTCAGCCTTGACCGGGGTAGTCTTGGAGCCACGCTTCGCCCGCGTTTTCTTGGCCGGCTTTTCCGCAGATGCAGCCGTGGTGTCGATGGTGCTGGCGTCAGCTGCGGCAACCTTCGGCGCGCGCGGCTTGCGGGTCTTCTTTTCAACGGGGGCTGTGGCCGGCGCTTCGGGCGTGGCAGCTGTCTCAATCGTGGTGTCGTCGGCCATCAGTGTTCTCCTCTGTCAGGCGGGCAAGCATTTGTTTCCCCGTGACTTAAAGTCAATGCACGTGCTGTCATTTCAGTTGCAATCGGTGTGTCCGACGCCGCCATGGCTGAATTTCTTCCATCGCGCGACAAAGGCCCGGTCCAGGGCGGGCTCGATGAGGCATGTCTGACCGAAAACCGGCTTCGCCTCGATTGTCCTCCCGCAACGGTGGATTGGAGATTTCTTACCCCGCGCGGCGATCCGCACTCCTCTCCCTCCAAGAAATCCCCAATCCGACGCCTGCCATTGCATTTCGCCCTTCGGGTGCGGGCCAATCGCTCCCGGTCTTGTCGACAGCCATCGAGGCCGCACTGGAGCGGCCCGAAACAGCGAAAGGAATTCGAACATGGCTACCATCGGCACCTTCACCTCCACCGAAAACGGCTTCAACGGCTCCATCCGTACCCTCGCCCTCAACGTCAAGGCCCGCATCGCTCGCGTCGAAAACCCGTCCGACAAGGGCCCGCAGTTCCGCGTCTACGCTGGCAGCGTCGAGCTCGGCGCCGCCTGGCAGAAGACCTCGGAGCAAGGCCGCGACTACCTCTCGGTCAAGCTCGACGATCCAAGCTTCCCGGCCCCGATCTACGCGACGCTCGCCGAGGTCGAAGGCGAAGATGGTCTCCAGCTCATCTGGTCGCGGCCGAACCGGGACTGATGACGGACACGAGGCTCCGCCCACGGCGGGGCCTCTACCTTCATAAATACAGTATACACAGCAAATACAGCATTGCTGTAATTGCTGGATTTCGAGCCGCAGTCTCTCTATAGTGCAGCCTATGACCGCGAAGGAGCGAAATATGGCCAGCCGATCCTATACGACGACCGAACTATCCCGGAAATCCGGCGACATCATCGCCGACGCGCTGCGTCACCCCGTGATCCTAACCCAGCGGAGCAAGCCGCGTCTCGTCATTTTGAACATCGACGATTACGACCGACTGATGAAGAGCGCCGATGCCCGGGCCGTCGGCACGATCGACACAATGTCCGACGCCCTTTTCGCCGACGTGGAGCGCGCTGTCGCGCAATATGCCGATGACGACGAGGTAGGGCGATGAGCGTCTACGACGACATCCAGACCGCAGCCGTCATTCGTTATCCGTATCTTTGGGCCCGGGAGGCCGGCAAGGGCGAGACCGAGGGTCGCAAGGAGCGCCCTGTCGCGGTGGGCGTGCGCATTCCTCGTGCCGGCGGCGATCTGGTCCTGTTCTTCCCGATCACGACCAAGCAGCCCGAACGCGGCCGCTTCGCTTTCGAGATCCCAACGATCGAAAAACGTCGTGCCGGCCTCGATGCCGACCGTCAGCTCTGGATTATGATGGACGAATACAACAGCGACCTGGTCGGTGCCTCTTTCTATCTCGAACCGGAGCCGCCGATCGGTCGCTTCAGCAAGGCATTCTTCCTGCCGATCCTGCGCGAATTCATCGCGCGCCGCAAATCCTTCTCCGAGGTCAGTCGCCACCGCTGAGATGACAGGCCTCGTTTGATCAAGCCCCTGAACCGCATCGAGCGTTTCAGGGGCTTTTTGCTGCCATACGGAGAGGTGGGGTAGCTGCTCAGAATGCACGATGGTGCCAAGTGGCAATGCCGGCCTCAAGGATGAGCGGTGCCCCCAATTTGCTCCACCTGCCCTGACGCGCAGCCTACGCAAATCGGCTCCCCCACTCCCCGGCTCTGCCGGTCGCTTGCGCGATCCTTGACCCCGCCATCGCCTCTCGGACCCGCCGCTCATCTTTCACAAGCGTCAGGAGACGAAGATGACCTACGAACTTGCAATCCAGATCGAAGAACTGCGGGCTGAGCTGCGTAACGCTGTCGATGGTGCAGAGCGCCGTCAGATCCAGGCCGAGCTCGAAATCGCTCAGGCAGAGCTGATTGTCGCGAGCGCCGAGCTTGACGGTGTCGCAGAAAGCGAACCGCCTTTCTGAGGCGGTTTCCATCACCCGTCGTCTTCGAAGTCGAGCTGCCGCAATTTTCCTGTCGATCTCATTTCATCGACATTGGGAATGATGCGGATCGTGTGTCCTGCCGCAACCTTATGCCGGCAGAATTTTCCCCGCCTGCGGCTCCTCGCGCATCAAAATTCAGCCGACCTCAGGTCCTCCGCTGCGCTTCGGCCGTGCGCGCCTTCCCATTGCGCAAGCGCAACGGGGTCCCTTCGGTGCAGCACTCCTTCCCGATCCGCATTTCATCCCCGCGAAGAAACGCAATCGACAGGAGAAACCACATGCAACAGCTCGGTCTGAGTGCCTTCTGCCTGACCACGGCGGACCGGAGCGTCTTCCCGAACATGGCAGGTGCCGCCTACGGCTTTGCCGGCATGGGGCCGTACCGTGGCGGCCAGGCCGATCTTCTACGCGTTCCGTACGGCGACTATAACTGCCTGAAGCTGCCGCCGGTCGCAGAAGCCAAGCAGAATGAATATGTGATGTTGGCCGACATTTTTCCCACTGGCTGGCACTGCACCGAGCTGGCAGGACTTTGCCCAGGCGAGTCGATAGTCATCTATGGAGCCGGGCCGGTCGGCCTTATGGCTGCCCATTCTGCCATGATCAAAGGCGCTAGTATCGTCATGGTCGTTGATCGTCACCCCGATCGGCTGCGGCTGGCGGAATCAATTGGCGCCATTGCCATCGATGATTCCAAGGGTTCTGCCGTGGATCAGGTACTGGAACTGACGAACGGCGTCGGAGCCGACAGGGGCTGCGAGTGCGTCGGCTATCAAGCCCATGATCCAGAGGGCCAGGAGCATCCCAACATGACGATGAACGACCTGGTGAAGTCAGTAAAGTTTACCGGCGGCATCGGGGTCGTTGGTGTCTTTGTCCCGCAAGATCCCGCACCGCAGGACCCTCTCTACAAGCAGGGCGAGATCGTCTTCGACTATGGTCTGTGCTGGTTCAAGGGGCAGACGATCGGAACGGGTCAGTGCAATGTAAAAGCCTATAACCGGCAACTTCGCGACCTGATCTTCGCCGGGCGCGCCAAACCCTCTTTCATCGTGTCGCACGAGCTGGCGCTGGATGAGGCGCCCGCCGCGTATCAGCATTTCGATGCGCGTGATGACGGCTGGACCAAGGTCATCCTCAAGCCCGCCGCATGACAGCCGATCCACTCGGGGCGGCCGCCGGCCGCCCTGTCGCTCCATCGTCTCGAACGTCGAGGAATACCATGCCGATGTACGAATATAGCTGTCCCGCATGCGGACCATTCACGGCGTTTCGGCCACTGGCGGCGTTCCGCGAACCATGCGCCTGCCCGGCTTGCGGCGCCGCGTCGACGCGGGATTTCCTGAGCGCACCGGCCCTCGCCAGCATGGACAGGGCTCGGCGCGGGCCTGCCTCCAACGGCCGCGAAGAGAGCAGTTATCCCGCAGCTAAAGCGGCACATCCTGCGGGTTGCGGATGTTGCATGCGCCGGTCCCCCATCCCGGTTGCTCTGTCCTCGAAAGGCCGCGTTTCACCTCGAGTGGGCCGCCTCGACGCGGATCGTGAGGACGTCACATAGCCGATTTATTGAAAGGAGATCGACATGGCCTCTCAAACCCTCAATGGCCTTACGGTGGCAATCCTGGTAACGGACGGCTTCGAACAGGCCGAGATGACCGATCCGAGTAAAGCGCTAGATGAGGCGGGCGCCGAAACACGGCTCGTATCGCCCAAGGACGGCCAGGTTAAGGCTTGGAACTTCACGGATTGGGGCGAAACCTTTCCCGTCGATGTGCTTCTGGAAAGCGCCCGACCAGAAGCGTTCGACGCGCTCCTATTGCCGGGCGGAGTCATCAATCCCGATAACCTCCGAACGCTGCCAGAAGCGGTTGCCTTCGTGAAGGCGTTCTTCGACGCGGACAAGCCGGTCGCGTCAATCTGCCACGGGCCCTGGACGATCATCGAAGCGGGAGCCGCTCGCGGGCGGCGCCTTACGTCTTGGCCTTCCCTGAGGACCGACCTCCAGAACGCAGGCGCGGAGTGGGTGGATCAGGAAGTCGTTGTTGATCAGGGACTGGTGACGAGCCGCAAGCCCGACGACATCCCAGCCTTCAATCGGGAAGTCATCAGCCTGTTTTCTAGCACACGCGACCAATCCCGGAAGGCAGGTGCCGAATGAGCGCCGCGGGTGGTCCTGCGCCGGACGGACCCTCCTTGCCCAGTCAGGAGGGCATTGAGCGAAGGCCGTTTGGTTTTGCCTCGCGCGAGGTACCGGTGATCGGCCAAGGGACCTGGTACATCGATGACGCGCACCGGCCGACAGCCATATCAACCCTGCGCCGCGGTCTGGATCTTGGCATGACCCATATCGACACTGCAGAGATGTATGGCGGCGCCGAAGTCGTGGTAGGCCAGGCAATCGCCGGCCGGCGGGATGATGTTTTCCTTGTCTCCAAAGTCGTGCCGAGCAACGCCTCGCGCGCCGGCACGGTAGCGGCCTGCGAGCGGTCGCTCACGCGCCTGCGCACCGATCGGGTCGACTTCTATCTTCTGCACTGGCGCGGCCCACACCCGCTCGAGGAAACGTTCGCCGCGTTCGAGCATCTTCGCGAGCAGGGCAAGATCCTATCGTGGGGGGTGAGCAATTTCGATGTGTCCGACCTCGAGGACGCCTGGAAAGCAGGTGGTCAGGGTCTGATCGCTTGCAACCAGGTCCTCTATAATCTGGAGGAGCGCGCGATCGAGCACGCCGTGCTGCCGTGGTGTGAGGCGCATGGCGTAGCCACAGTTGCCTACAGCCCATTCGGCCACGGGAGCTTCCCGGACGCGCGATCACCGCGCGGCTGCGTGCTGGCTGAGATTGCCGCAAACCACCGGGCCACGGCGCGACAGGTGGCGCTTAGATACTTGGTACGGCACCGATCCTTATTCGCTATCCCAAAAGCTTCCACTCCCCAACATGCGAGTGAGAATGCGGGTGTTGGCTCGCTACCGCTGACCGATGACGAACTCAATCGGATCGATTTGGCCTTCCCGCTCGGCCTAAAACCGAAGAGGCTGCCGATGCTGTAAGCCAGAGGTGTTGTCGCTTTCATCAGCGGGATACTACTGTTTTAAATGTTAAATTAGAAAACGTAGCAGGTCGGAGGTTCACATCCCGTCAAGGCGTGAGGGGGTTGGCTGGATCTCGCGAGCAATCCGCCACGACGACGCCCTAGCATCTTCAATGGAAGCGTTGTTCGATGCATGGCGCATATAGCGGGAATATGTTTGATGCATCTTTGATTAGTGAACATTGCGAAAGTGTTTGTATTAGCTCGATGCATAGCGCATATTGCCACTATATGATTGATGGATCGACCAATGCCGGCCACGAAGAAACAGAGCTATGCTCGATATACGATTGCTGCGGTTAGCGTGCTGGGAAGTATGATCCAGCTCGAACGTAAATCTCGCACGATGACGGCGCAGGAGCTTGCCGGGCGGCTCGGCATAACACGCGGAACTCTTCAGCGGCTTGAACAAGGAGATCCCAAGGTGGAACTGGGCCTTGCCTTTGAGGCATGTACCGTTCTCGGCATTCGCCTTTTCGACGACGATCTTGCTGGTATGACGTTCAGAAACGAAGACCTTCAAAAACGCCTCACGCTTCTACCCAAGTATGCGCGTCCACGAAAACAGACAGCGGTCGACAATGACTTCTAAAAAGCCGCAGCCAACAGAAGCGTTCGTATGGGTGTGGCGATCAGAAAGCCCCGATCCAGTGGTCGCCGGTCGCCTTGCAGTGATGAATGGCGAAATCAGCTTCGTTTATGGTCGATCTTATCTCGAAAACCCGAGCTCGGTTGCCCTTTATCTGATCGTGTCCCATGGAGTGGTGTAGCTGGATTTCATAGCCATCGGTGATTTCCGGTAGGGTCGGGTTGCTTAGAGCCAACCTGAGGGACACCACCGATGACCGACGACATGATGAACCTGCGCTCAC
>NZ_JBEGHE010000037.1:0-26255 GCF_040675795.1 Neorhizobium sp. LMR1-1-1.1 | reverse complement strand
CAGCGACGGCGGCGCTCAGGGCCGGACAACACTTCTATCTTAGGTATGTGACTGGTCATAATGGGCACATTACTCCTAACACTTAACAAGTGGGAGATCGTGTCCGGGGGTTTAGGGGGCCACTACACGACCTTCCCAACCAGGACTGCATCCAACTCCATCTTGAGAACGTCATCAAAATTTGGTTTCTCTGCTGCCCAGCGAGCTGCGAGCTTCTCCATCTCACCATGCGTTTCGTCGCGTATTTTTCTAAGGCCATCAGCAAACTGGCTGTAATTGGACCGTACGGAGATATGCATGTCCGAAAGCCATTCATTTCGTTCGCTTTCTAAAATTTCGTCGGCGGAGAGATTAAGGGAAAGCGGCGTGCCGTTCATGTAGGCATCTGCGGCGTCCAGTGCCTGCTCCAATTCAACAGTCGAGGTGTCGGATAAAGAGACGTCCCCACCAATAAATTCGTAAGCTTCTTGCAACTCCATTGCGCTATGAAAAACGGTTGTTTCGTCTCTATGAATGTTAGAGTGGGGGAGAATGATTTGTTGCAGCAGAACCAGACGGCGTAGGCGCTCGTGCAACTCCTTGGCGAACACTTCGTGCCCAATTGGCAAACGCCCACCAGAAACAACATTGAAGAGCAAACTGAAAACAAACTGGTCGAGGTAGATTACCTTTTTATCGAGCCACGGAAGCGCGATATTCTCTGTATGCCGACAGCTTGAACATCTCATCGTAAGGGTATGGCCACCGGCTCGGAGAAATCCAAAGGTTTTCTTTTCACAGACCGCGCATACTGAAAATGGCGCTCGCTCCCAGGTAAAATCCTTCATTAATCCACCTTGAGGTCTGATGCGGTGTCAGGCGGGAAGGCCTAGACTCGCAGATACTAGACCAGAGGTAGGTACCTCTCAACGATCAGCGAAAATGGATCGAGCGTAGCCGCCTAAGGTCGACAGAAGCTTTCAGCACTACCCCATCGCCCGACCTCAATCATTCATTAACCATATCCACCAACAATAGACCGGCGCATCATGAGGGTGCGGCCAGAGCCATTATCGGCTCGCAGCCGAACAGGTTCCCTTAAGAATGCCCGTCATCACTTTCGCCAATACCAAGGGCGGCGCCGGCAAGACGACTGCGGTGCTTTTGCTTGCAACCGAGCTTGCACAGGTCGGTTACCGCGTGACCGTGCTCGATGCCGATCCGCAGCGCTGGATCTCGCGCTGGCACCAGCTTTCGCCCGGCCTGCCGCGCCTTTCCGTGATTTCCTATGTGACGCAGGCATCGATCGAGCGGCATATCGCCGACAACCGCTACACGACGGATTATTTCATCGTCGACCTTCCGGGCGCTCAGAGCCCGCTGCTGGCCAAAGCGATCGGCCTTTCCGACCATGTGCTGATCCCGATCCAGGGCTGCGCCATGGATGCCCAGGGCGGCGCGAACGTGCTGGAACTCCTGCGCTTCCTTGATGACAAGGCAGGCATCAAGGTTCCGCATTCGGTGGTGCTCACCCGCGTCAACTCGATGGTGACGACGCGCGCGCTTCTGGCTGTCAAAATGCTGCTTCTGGAACGGGGCGTCGAGGTGCTCGGCACGCCGATCATCGAACGCGCCGCCTTCCGCGATATTTTCGATCTTGGCGGCACGCTCCACACGATGGATGATAGCCGGATCAGCAATCTCGACAAGGCAAGGCAGAACGCCCGCAATTTCGCTCTCGAAATGCTGCGGCACGTGCCGCTCCGGGGCACCAAGCCGATTTCGGAACAGACGACCGCCCGCCGTTTCTGGCAGGCGGCCTGATCGAGCTTTTAAGCTTTCACCTTGATCTGCAGCTTGACGTCGGACGCATGTCCGGCGGCAGCACGCTCGAAGGCGGCGATCGATTCCTTGAAATCGAACGTGCCGGTGACCAAAGGCTTGAGGTCGACCTTGCCCGAGGCGATCAGTTCCAGCGCCCGGTCAAAGATGTTGGCGTAACGGAAGACGGTCTCGATGCGGACTTCCTTGGAGATCGCGCTCGCCACGTCGAACGGCACCGGCTCCACCGGCAGGCCGACGAGAACGAAAGCGCCGCCCGGACGCACCAGATCGAACATGCCCTGATAGGCCCTGGGGCTGCCGCTTGCCTCGAACACCACATCGACGCCCCAACCGGACGTTTCCTGCGCGATCACATCGGCGAAGGACTGCTCGCGAACATTGACCGGGATGATGCCGGGATATTGCGCGGCGATCTTCAGTTTGTCGGCGCTCAGATCCGAAACGAACACGCGGGCGCAGCCGCCGGCCAGGGCCGCCAGCGCCACCATGATGCCGATCGGGCCAGCGCCTATGACGGCCGCCACATCGCCCGGCTGCAATCTGGCGCGGGTCGCCGCCTGCATGCCGATCGCAAAAGGCTCGACCATTGCGCCTTCTTCGAAAGACACATTGTCGGGCAGCTTGTAGGTAAAGGCCGCAGGGTGAACGGTGTACGGCGCCAGCACGCCATGGATCGGCGGCGTCGCCCAAAAACGCACGTCGGGATCGACATTATAAAGGCCGAGTTTCGACGCCCTTGACGAAAGGTTCGGGATGCCCGGCTCCATGCAGACACGGTCGCCGACCTTGAGGTTCTTCACCTCCGAGCCAATCTCGACCACCGTTCCGGCAGCCTCGTGGCCCAGCACCATTGGCTCGCGCAGCACATAGGGGCCGATCGCACCGTGAGTGTAATAGTGCACGTCGCTGCCGCAGACGCCGACGGTGTCGATCTCGATCTTCACGTCGCCCGGCCCAACCTCCAGCGGAAGATCGATCTCCCTCAGCGCCAGCTTGCCTTTTTGCTCCAGTACAAGAGCCTGCATTTCGTTTTCCTTCCCTATTGCCCGGAACCGCCCGGCCGCCGTTTCGGCAGGCCAGGTCATGGGGTGTTCATTCCAGCCTCGACAACCATAACCGTGCAAAAGCAGTTATGCGACTGGGCTTGATTGACAAATGAGAAATATTTCAGGGAGCAAACTTTTGCTCATTTCCCTTGTGACGCATGAAAAAATGCGCCTCGCCTGACAGCCATCATCTTTATAGAAGTCGGCGGTAGCAGGTGGCCGCCCAGTTCCTATATTGAACCCGGCGCAAGCCGCTTTTATGGCGCGATGAGCAAGGACAGATTTCGATGACCGATAAATCCCCCGCCGACAATTTCCCCGCAGGCTACGAACCTTCCAAGGTCTGGACCTGGGAAAAGGGTAATGGCGGCCAGTTTGCCAATATCAACCGGCCGATCGCCGGCCCGACCCAGACCAAGGAACTGCCGGTCGGAAAACACCCGCTGCAGCTTTATTCGCTCGGCACGCCGAACGGCGTCAAGGTGACGATCCTGCTCGAGGAGCTTCTGGCGGCAGGGCATTCCGGCGCCGAATACGATGCCTGGCTGATCAATATCGGCCAAGGCGACCAGTTCGGTTCGGGCTTCGTCGATATCAATCCAAACTCAAAAATCCCGGCCCTGCTGGACCATGCGCCGAAGGATGGCGGTAAACCGATCCGCCTGTTCGAATCGGCTTCGATCATGACCTATCTGGCGGAAAAATTCGGCGCCTTTCTGCCGACCGATGCCCGCACGCGGGCGGAAACGCTGAACTGGCTGTTCTGGCAAATGGGCTCGGCGCCGTTCGTCGGCGGCGGTTTCGGCCATTTTTATGCCTATGCACCGATCAAGATCAAATATGCGATCGACCGTTACGCGATGGAAACAAAGCGCCAGCTTGACGTGCTCGACCGGCATCTTGCCGAAAACCAGTTCATGGCAGGCAAGGAATACACGATTGCCGACATGGCGATCTGGCCGTGGTACGGCAATCTGGCGCTCGGCCAGGCCTACGGCGATGCCGGTGACTTTCTCGACGTTCAGAGTTATACGCACCTGCAGCGCTGGACGGCGGAAGTTTTCGCCCGGCCGGCGGTAAAGCGTGGGCGCATGGTCAACCGCATGTCGGGTGATCCCTCCGAACAGCTGCACGAGCGTCACGACGCTGCCGATTTCGACACCAAGACGGCCGATAAGGTCGCAAAAACGTAAAGGACCGAGACATGGCAAACCTGCCCGAAATGACCAAACATCGCGGTTTTCCGGGCGGCCTGCCAGGGACTGGAACCCAGTTCACCATCCGTCGCGCCAATCCCAAGGGGGTCACGCCGCTGAAGGCGATCCCCCGTAAGGCGCGGCCGGGCACCAAGGAACACCGCGTCGATGCGGCCTTCTTGCATGCACTCTGGTTCTATTTCGGCGACCAGCCCTTCGAGCGCGGCAATCTCGATGCCGCGCGGCTCTGCCTGCTCTTCGGCCGTGAAGTGATGCCGGCGGACAAGGATTTCGATCCGCTGTCCTACGAGTCGCTGCTCGTCATCAACGAAAAAGTCGCCCGCCAGAACTTTCCGGAAAGCTTCGACGAGATTTTTGAAGTCTGAGGCAGCCTTTCACGGGGCTGCCCCCAACTCACTTCTGTAATCAAGCCGGCCATGCGGCCTGCAGGCTGCGGGTGCGCGCCACCCAGACCGCGCCTTCCTTGGCGTGGTGAAAACCGTTGGCAAGCGGGGCTGCGGCGTAAAGCTGCCGGAGTTTTGCAACACCTGCATCCGCATCCACCGCTCCGTCCAGGACAGCACGATGCAGCTTTGCCACCGCCACCATGTCGCAATCCTGCGGCGACAGGCGGAACGAGCGCACCCCGGCTTCGACCAGATGATCCAGTTCGCCCAGAAGCGACTGGCAGGCATGCGAGACGGTCTGCACGCCGTTCAGCGCCAGGAAGGACTGTCGGTCGAGCGTGCGCACCGGCAGCCCATCCGGGTCCTCACCGCAGACGAACTGGCAATTGTCCTTGATCTTGCCCTTGGAGCGGGCATGCGCGCAGCGTGCGGAAATGGCGAGCGGCATGCGGCCGAAGGCAAAGACCTCGAAATCGATATCCGGCAATTCGGCAGTGATTTCCTTCACCGAAGAGAAGGGAAGTTCCGGCGGCAGACAGATGCGTGTTGCGCCGCGGCTCGCGAGCAATCTCGCGGTCGGCGCGTTATAGACATTGACCAGCGGCCCGATCGTATGCGGCTTGTCTTTCAGGATCGCCAGCGCGGAGAGGTCATTGGCTTCCATCAGATGCTCGCTGACCTCGGCCATTTCGCGGATCTGCTTGCTCTCACGGTTGAGCGTTACCAGCGCAAGGGTCGATAGAATCACCGTCTTTCCGGCGCTTTCCAGACGCTCGACAACCTCGGCCAAATGCGGCTCGATGAAATGCTGGCGTTTCGAACAGACGGTCTCGCCGATCACCACTCGGTCGACCGGCGCTTCATCGGCAATACGGAAGTGGAAATCGCGCCACTTTTCCGCATTCCATAGATAATAGACCGGCCCGAGCGTCAGGCTGGTTTTCTTCATATCGGTCATGAGGCTTATCTCCAGCGTTTCTCGTAGGCGCCGGACGTCGTTTTCTGTCCTTCGCTCATGGTCCGCAGACGCGCGAGAAGCGGCGCCCGGCGATCCGGCGGACTGTTCAGCGCCGCCTTCATGGTCGACACGACTTCGGCCACATAGGCCTTGCCGCGTTGCCGGCCTTCGATCTTCAAGGCCTTCACGCCGGCCGCCTTCAGCGCCTCCAGTTCACCCATCACGTCGAGCGAGACCGGATCCTCGAAGGCGTAACCGTTGCTGTCGGCAATATCGAACCGGCCCTTGCAAAGCGTCGGATATCCGGCCGCCTCGCCTGCCGGAAAGCGGTTGATGGTGAATTCGCCGAGTTCGGAGACGAGTTCGCCGCCATCCTTGCGGTAGCGCACATGGCTTGCCGGCGAACAGACGCCGTTCATGTTCGGCGATTTGCCCGTCGCATAAGACGAGAGCGAACAGCGGCCTTCCGCCATGACGCAGAGACCGCCGAAAACGAAGACTTCCATCTCGCATCGGATATTCTTGCCGATCCTTGCGATGTCGGCGATCGTCAACGTGCGCGGCAGCACGACGCGCTGGGCGTTGAAGGCATCGACGAGGAAATTGATTGCGTCGGGATTGGAGGCTGAGGCCTGGACGGAGACATGCAGACGCTGCTCAGGGTATTTTTCCGCCACATGCGCCATCAGGCCGAAATCGGCCAGGATCAGCGCATCGGCGCCGAGCGCCACTGCGTCTGCCGCGCCCTTGTACCAGATTTCCTCTGCGCCCGCGCGCATGAAGGTGTTGAGCGCCACGAAGGTCTGCGTGCCTTTGCGCTTCGCATAGGCGATCGCTTCCCGCAGCTCCTCGCGGGAGAAATTCAGGCCGGGAAAATTGCGGGCGTTGGTTTCATCGCGAAAACCGCAATAAACGGCATCGGCACCGGCATCGACGGCCTCGTGAAAGGCGGCCGGCGTGCCTGCGGGGCAGATCAGTTCCATGCTGCGGCTTCTCCTGCGGGCCTGTTTTGATCCTTCAGCGCACGGTCACGAATCTCCCCGATCACACGTCTGGCAATCGGCGCCAGGGGACCGGCGAGCTTCGCCAGATCCTTCTGAAGATCGATATTGCTGGCATCGAGCGCATTTCGCATGGCCAGCATCGCCTCCATGTCACCGGTCACCGAAAGATCACGCGAGAAAAACAGCGCATCGGCGTCGCAACGCCCTTCCATCAGCGCCAGAAGCAGGAAAAGTGGCGCTTCCGTTATTGCATCCGCCTCGATTTCCACCGGCTGGCGCAGCACCGAGATTTCTTCCCTGCCCGGCACGACGACGAAGGCCAGCGGAAGATCGGTCGGCAAAAAGGCGAATCGCTTTTGCCGATGCTCGTCCAGCCGCTCGAAAAGCCCCGGATGCGCCTTAGCGATGCGGCCGAACATAAGCCTGCAGATCCGCTCGATCAGCGGGATCGGGATCATATGGAGTGGCGCGGAAAGAATAGGCGGTATCAGCATGGGCGGACGACATTTTCGTTTCAGGGTTCCATGGAAGGTAAATCCCTCGTCCGCTAAACCACTTGAGCTATGACAAGGACGATTGGAAAATCTCTCGGCACAGAAAGGCATGACCCAACAAACCGCCTCCGCCCGAGCCTTGACCCCAGCCCTTCGGCGCCATGACGACCTGCAGCATTTTGCCCGGGAACTCGAAAATCGCGGCTTGTTGAAGCGGATTTCCCGGCCGGTCAGCCTGGTGCACGAGGTGACCGAAATCCATCGCCGCGTCCTTCAAGACGGCGGCCCGGCCCTGTGGTTCGAAAGCCCGGTCGATGCGGATGGCAATGTGGTCGCGATCCCGCTTCTCGCCAACCTGTTCGGCACGCGCGAGCGGATAGAGCTTGGCTTCGGGCTGGAGCCGGGCAGGATCGGCGATCTGGCCAAACTTCTGGGAGATCTGCGCGAACCCAAACCGCCGGCATCGCTGAAGGATGCGGTCGGCAAGCTGCCGATGCTGCGCTCAGCCTTGTCGCTCGGCGTGCGCCGCCAGACCAGCTGGGCGCGGAGCCAGGAGCAGCTGCTGATCGGCGACGAGATCGATCTCGGCAAACTGCCGATCCAGTGGTGCTGGCCGGGCGAACCCGCGCCGCTTATCACCTGGCCGCTCGTCGTCACCCGCGGTTTCGAGGATGAGAACGACGTCAATCTCGGCGTCTATCGGATGCAGAAGCTCGGCCGCGACCGGCTGATCATGCGGTGGCTTGCGCATCGCGGCGGCGCAGGACACCACCGGCAATGGCAGAAGGCAGGGCAGGACATGCCGGTGGCCATCGCCATCGGTGCCGACCCGCAGACTATTCTTTCGGCCGTCATGCCGCTGCCCGAAGGGATGAGCGAGCTTTCTTTCGCCGGCGTGCTGCGCCGTCGCCGCAGCCGTGTCGTCAAGGCCAAAACCCAGCCGCTCTATGTTCCGGCCAATGCGGAAATCATCATCGAAGGCACGGTCTCGGCGTCCGAAATGGCCGACGAAGGCCCCTATGGCGATCACACCGGCTATTACAATGCCGTCGATCGTTTTCCGGTGATGCAGGTGACCGCGATCACCATGCGCAAGAAGCCCGTCTATCTGTCCACCTATACCGGTCGCCCGCCGGACGAACCTTCCGTCATGGGCGAGGCGATGAACGAGCTTTTCATCCCGCTGGTGAAAAAGCAGTTCCCGGAAATCGTCGATCTGTGGCTGCCGCCGGAAGCCTGCTCCTATCGCGCCATCGTCGTTTCGATCGACAAGCGTTATCCCGGCCAGGCGCGACGGATCATGCTTGGCCTCTGGTCGATGCTGCCGCAGTTCAGCTATACGAAACTGATCATCGCGGTTGATCCTGACGTCAACGTGCGCAGCTGGCCGGATGTCATCTGGGCGCTTTCCACCCGCTTCGACGCCTCGCGCGACATGGTGGTGCTCGACAATACGCCGATCGACTATCTCGACTTCGCCTCGCCGAAACACGGCCTAGGCGGCAAGCTCGGCCTCGATGCAACCGACAAGATCGGCGCTGAGACCGACCGCGAATGGGGCCGGGTTCTCGCCATGACGCCCGAGGTCAAGGACCGCGTTTCCGCCATGTGGAGCGAACTCGGCCTCGGTCCCGCCGGAGAAAAGGCGTGAAGCGCGTCGTCCTCGGCGTCGCCGGGGCCTCGGGCGCGGCGATCGCGATGCGGATCGGCGAGCTGCTTGCAAACCTCCCGGATGTGGAGCTGCATCTCGTCGTCTCCGACGCAGGAAAACGAACGATCGCCCATGAACTCGGCCCGGATGCGCTCGGCAATCTCGCCAAACTCGCAAGACACAATTACTCGGCTAATGATATCGGAGCCACGATCGCCAGCGGCTCGTTCAAGACGGCTGGCATGATCGTCGCGCCCTGCTCCATGCGGTCGCTTGCAGCAATCGCCACCGGCCTTTCAGACAATCTCCTCACCCGTGCCGCTGACGTGCACCTCAAGGAACGGCGAAAGCTGATCCTGCTCGCCCGCGAAACACCCCTGCATCTCGGCCATCTTCGCAACATGGTCGCGGTCACCGAGATGGGAGCGACCATCATGCCTCCCGTCCCCGCCTTCTACCGGCGCCCGGAAACCATCGCCGACATCGTCACTCACATCGCCGCCCGCGCCATCGACCAGCTTGATCTCGGACAGTCGCCACTTGCCGTCGAATGGGACGGCAATGCCTGAGGGAAACGCGCAGACACAAGCGCCTTTCGACTATTTCCGCATCGCCTTTTTCTTGGCCGCACTCACCGCCATCCGGGCGATCGCCTTCCCCTCGGAGATCTGGCAGGGCGATTATTCCCGGCACGCCAACGAACTGATCTTCGGCTTCATGCTGGTGCAATTGTTCGGCTTCATGCTGAAGGCGCTGCCGCGCTGGGTCGGCCGGCCGATCCTTGCGCCGTCGCCCATTCGGCTGTTTCTTTTCGCCCAGGCAATCGCATTCCTGCTCGGCATCTACGATCTCGTCCTCGGCGCGCAGCTTCGGTCACTCATCGGCCTTGCGGCTGTCATTGCCCTTTCCGTCACGACGATCCGGGCACGGGCAATCATGGCCTTTCCGCTGCTGGCGCTTGCCAGCGCCCATGCAGGCACCGGCGTCATTGCAGCCTTCGATCTCTGGCCGGGCGCCACCATGCTCGGCTTCTGCCTGATCCTTGCGATCTGTTTCGAGGTCGGCAATCGCATCTTTCCGATGGTGATCGATTCAGGGCGAACGCGCGACGGACGGCCGTCGCGACCGCTTCCGGCGAAATGGATTTCTCTCACCCAGCGGATCAGCAGCCTGCTGACATTGCTTCTCTGGGCCTTCGACCTCCCCTATGCGCTTGCAGCTGCACTCGCCAGCATCAGCGGAATCATCTGGCTCGCTCAAATTGCGCCCTGGCATGCCTTCCAATATGGCGGCGTACGCTTCATCACCTTCGCCATGGCCGCAAAACGCGTCGGCTTTCTGCTTCTTGCGATCCAGGCTTGGCCGGGAAGCACGATGCCGCTTGCCGTGCCACAGCATGTTCTGGCGATCGCCGGGCTAGCCTCGCTTGCCGTCGCCATCGCCACGTCGATGGTCAGAAAGCGCAACGGCCAATCCTTCCAACGCTCATTTCTCGGCACGACAACCTATCTCTGCCTTGCCAGCGCGCTTGCGCTGCGTCTTGGCTATGCCGTCTTTCCGGAGCATGGGCCGGGCCTGCTCCACGCCGCCCAGGTCTTCTGGCTTGCGGGGTTTGCGGGGTATGCGGTGCTTATACTGCGCCGGAGAAACACACCCAATTGCTCGCATTGATTTCGGGCTCGCTTATTGAGACGATGAGGAAATGGCGCTCGACCCTGGAAACGCCGAAGAGGAGTTGAACCCGATGCCGCTCCCATTCTTCCTCCAAATGGCAAAACTGCCCGAGCCTTTCGACTGGCTGAAACCGCGCTGGCTCAAGCGGTGGACAAACCGTCAAAAAGCGCGAAATGCCATCCTTCACAATTCCCGCAAGCCCAAGCTGACGCCGGAAGAAGCACGCCGCGATCATCGGGAGATGCTGCGGTTTCTCGGGCTCAATGCGCTTCTCGGCATTTCCATCGGCATCAGCGTCGGTATTGCCCTGATCGCGCTCGATATCGGCGGCCTGAGGGGGCTTATCATGCGGGCAACAAACCCGATCCTGCCGCTTTTACTCGTGCTGGTGCCCTTTGCCTCTCTGTTTGGCGGGGCGGCTGCGGCCTCTGCCATTCTCACGCTTCCCTATGAAAGCAAGTTTCAGGAAGACGAGGAGGACAAGTCCGAGGACGAACCTTCGTCCCGATGAAGCAGCACAAAGGGTGGGTTTGCAGATGCAAATCAGCTATCGGTCACTGATCACCGATATCAGGCTGGCATGGAAACCTCGCTCTATCTCCCCGTCAAACAGTTCCTCGAAACTTGCGGCTATTCGGTCAAGGGAGAGATCGGCGGCTGCGATGTCATGGGCTTAAGCGAAGGCGACCCGACCGTAATGGTCGTCTGCGAGCTGAAACTCAGCTTCAATCTTGAGCTCATTCTGCAGGCGGTCGACCGCGCGAGTTCGGCCGACGAAGTGTGGATCGCCGCCCGTGTCTCGGCAAAGGGCCGCGGCCGGGAGGCCGACAAACGTTACCGCGATCTCTGCCGCCGGCTCGGCATCGGCATGCTCGGCGTGTCGGACAAGGGAGAGGTCAGCATCCTCGTCAGCTCCGTCTCGCCGATGCCACGCACCAATCCGAAACGGCGCACCAAGCTGATCAGGGAACACCGCAAACGACAGGGCGACCCGGCGCTTGGCGGCTCGACCAAGGTCCCAATTATGACCGCCTATCGCCAGCAGGCGCTGGCGTGCGCCTGCGCACTTGTAGACGGCCCACTCCGGCCGCGCGATCTCAAAGCCATCACGCCCAAGGCTGGCGCGATGCTGCGCGACAATTATTACGGCTGGTTTGAGAAGATCGACAAAGGCGTCTATGGCCTGAGCGGGGATGGTGCGAAGGCGGTGGAGACCCTGGTGCCTGCAAAAGTTGAAGCAGAATCCTTTGCGGAGTCGGCGCTTCAAGAAAAAAACCTCTAAAATCATTTCCTCAATCGTCCCCGCCCTCTCATCCCATGCCTACAATCCCTCCGTTCCGTCACGGATACACCGGCAGTCGTGCCGGCGAGGCGGGATCGGTTCTGGTGATGGAGGGAGGACGTAAATCTTCACCACCGGGGTCCGCGGAAAATGGTCTCCCTCCGACGACACGGGGGAGGCGGTGAGGTTTCGGACCGACCTTTCCGCTTCTGTTGCCCGAACGGCGCGTTGGATGTGCCTGTGCGGCACACATGGTGGCCTGAAGGATGGTTTCGCCGGGCTTTTAAAGTCCGCCCGTGAAAGCGGGAAACCCGGCGGTAAAGGATCATCCGGCAAGGCCACGGCAGAGGGACCGGAGTCGCGGACAAAAACTGCCGAACGGGGCGCTGAGAGGTGTCACCTATAAACTTAAACTAAGAGGCAGCTTTCAGCGCCCCGTCCAAGTTCTATATTGCTCACCACGGCGTTTCTAAAACGCGCGTGAACGAAACCGCATGTTCAGGAGGAAACCGGTGTCGGATAACAGCTCGAAGCCGCATCAGCAGGCCAATAAGAAAGATTGGGAAACGCTTGCCGAAAAGGAACTGAAGGCATCGCCCGAAACGCTGACCTGGCATACGGCGGAAGGGATCGACATCAAGCCGCTTTACACGGCGGCGGATCTTCAAGGCATCGATCACCTCGATACGATGCCGGGTATCAAACCCTTCGTGCGCGGACCGCGCGCCACCATGTATGCCGGAAGACCCTGGACGATCCGCCAATATGCCGGCTTTTCCACCGCCGAAGCCTCCAACGCATTCTACCGTCGCAATCTCGCCGCCGGCCAGAAGGGGCTTTCCGTCGCCTTCGACCTTGCCACCCATCGCGGTTACGATTCGGACCATCCGCGCGTCGAAGGCGATGTCGGCAAGGCGGGCGTGGCAATCGATAGTGTCGAGGATATGAAGATCCTGTTCGACGGCATTCCGCTGAAGGACATGTCGGTATCGATGACGATGAACGGCGCGGTCATCCCGATTCTGGCCTCCTTCATCGTCGCCGGCGAAGAGCAGGGCTGTTCGCGCGCCGAACTTTCCGGAACGATCCAGAACGACATCCTCAAGGAGTTCATGGTCCGCAACACCTACATCTACCCGCCCGAACCCTCGATGCGGATCGTTGCCGACATCATTGAATATACGGCAAAGGAAATGCCGCGTTTCAACTCCATCTCGATTTCCGGCTATCACATGCAGGAGGCCGGCGCGACGCTGGTGCAGGAACTGGCCTTCACGCTGGCCGATGGTCGCGAATATGTGCGGGCGGCACTCGCCAAGGGGCTGAATGTCGATGATTTCGCCGGACGCCTGTCCTTCTTTTTCGCCATCGGCATGAATTTCTTCATGGAAGCGGCAAAGCTTCGTGCCGCGCGCTTGCTTTGGTCGCGGATCATGGAAGAGTTCGAGCCAAAAAAAGCATCCTCGCTGATGCTTCGAACCCATTGCCAGACATCCGGCGTCTCGCTGCAGGAACAGGACCCCTACAACAACGTCATTCGCACGGCTTACGAGGCGCTGTCGGCGGTTCTCGGCGGCACGCAATCGCTGCATACCAACGCGCTGGACGAGGCGATGGCGCTGCCGACGGATTTTTCAGCCCGCATTGCCCGCAACACTCAGCTGATCCTGCAGCATGAAACGGGCGTGACCAAGGTCGTCGATCCGCTGGCCGGGTCCTATTACGTCGAAAGCCTGACCAACGAGCTGGCGGAAAAAGCCTGGGAGCTGATCGAGGAGGTCGAGAAACTCGGCGGCATGACCGAGGCGGTTGCCGATGGCCTGCCCAAGCGCCTGATCGAGGAAGCAGCGACGCTGCGCCAGGCGAAGGTCGACCGGGGACAAGAGATCATCGTCGGCGTCAACAAGTTCCGGCTGGAGAACGAAGACGATATCGACATTCTGGCGATCGACAATTCGGCTGTGCGCAAGTCGCAGATCGCCCGCCTTGAGAAGGTGCGCCGCCAGCGCGATCCGAAACGGGTCGAAGAGACGCTGGCCGCCCTTTCCGAAGCGGCGAAATCCGGCACCGGCAATCTGCTGGAGGCCGCGGTCGAAGCTGCACGGGCGCGCGCCACGGTCGGCGAAATATCCGATGCCATGCGAAAATCTTTCGGCGATCATGCAGCCGTGCCGGAAGTGGTGGGCGACATCTACGGCCCGGCCTATAGCGACGATCCGGAATACAAGACGATCGTAAGCCGGCTATCCGATTACGGGAAATCGACCGGCAAGCCGAAGATCCTCGTCGCCAAGCTCGGCCAGGATGGGCATGACCGCGGTGCCAAGGTGATTGCTTCCGCCTTCGGCGATATCGGCTTCGAAGTGCTGGCCGGCCCGCTGTTCCAGACGCCGGAAGAAGCAGCCGATCTGGCTGTGAAGGAAAAGGTTCAGGTCGTCGGCATGTCGTCGCTTGCCGCGGGTCACCGGACGCTTGCGCCGCAACTGGTGGAAGCGCTGAAGAACAAGGGTGCGGAAAACATTATCGTCGTGGTCGGCGGCGTCATTCCGCGGCAAGATTACGAGTATCTGCTGCAAAACGGCGTCGCAGCCGTATTCGGACCCGGCACCAACGTCCTCGATGCAGCGAATTCGATCATCGACCTGCTCGAAGGCAAAAGGAGAAATGCGGTCGCCTGACCCTCAGGGCTTGGAAAAGCTCTTGCGGAAAACGATTTGCGGAATGACCCGCTCACAGGCGCGCGGTTCGTCCGGGTTCTGCTGCCGCCGGTCGAGCAGCATCACGGCGCGCGCCGCGATCGCTGCCGGATCCTGCCGGAACGTGGTGAGGCCGTAACTCAGCCATGCCGCCTCCGGCACGTCGTCAAAGCCGATCAGTGCCACGTCATCCGGCACCGACAAGCCGAACTCCTGACGGATCACATCCATCGCGCCGAATGCCAGAAGGTCGTTGGCGCAGAAGATCGCGTCGGGACGCTCGCCTTCGGCAAACAGTGTGCGAGCCGCAACAAGGCCGCCGTCATAATCGGAATCGCGGCCATGGGCGATCCGCACGTCAAACCCGGCAGCATGGGCTGCGGCGACAAAAGCGTTTTCGCGCTCGGCAATGCTCGGCGTGGCGGAGCGGGAGCCGATGACCGCCAGCCGCCGACGTCCGGCGGCGATGAAAGTGTCCGCCGCGTCCCGTGAAGCCTCGGCATTGCCGGCGAGAACCCGGTCGGCATCCGGCTCGGCCCGGCCGATGACGACAAGCGGCTGGCCATTGCGCTGGGCAAGTTCGAAGAAGCTCGCCGGTGGCGAACCGGAAAGGATGACGGTTGCCTCGGCACGGTGGCCGATCAGCATTTTCTGGGCTGCCAGCAATTCCTCCTCGGTCTCGCCGGTATTGATGAGGACGGGAATGGAGCCGCGGCGAATGAGCGCCTTGGTCAGTGCCGCCGTCAGATGGGCGCGAAAACCGATTTCCGGCTTGGTCGCCACCACGCCGACCAGCCGGCTCTGGTTGGCAAGCACACCGCGGGCAAGATCGTTGACGTGGTAACCGAGTTCCTCAGCAGCTTTCAAAACCTTCTCGCGGGTCGCGGGTGCAACGCTTGCGCCTTCCGTGAAGGTCCGCGATACGGCTGAACGCGAAACGCCCGCGAGTTGCGCCACCTGTTCAGCGCTGACAAAGCGCATTTTCCTGTCGTCTCTCATGCTACATTTCACGCCTGTTTGCTGCACAGCCGTGCAGACCGCGTGACATGTCTTAAAGATCGACATTTACAGTGACATGACAGTTAGCCACGAAAAAAAGGCCTATGTGATCGCGAGCGCATCCTTCAGCGCCACGCCTTGCTTCGGCTGCAGGTCGAGATCGGCTTCGATGTGGTCGATATGATGCAGCATAAGGTCGGCTGCACGTTTGGCATCACCGCGTTCGATCAGGTCGAGAATGGCAAAATGTTCGCTGTGGCCGCAGCTCGACACGCCGGAGCGGCCGTAAAGCGCAATGACCAGCGATGAGCGCGCCACGAGTTCATCCATGAAGCGCTGCAGGATTGCATTGCCGGCAACGGAGGCCAGCATGAGATGGAAATCGCCAGATGCCTTGATTTCCGCCCGTCTTGCTGCCGGGCCGCGCTCGTTCATGTAACGCTCTTCCTCGACCAGCTGTTCGCGAAAACGGGCGATGTCTTCCGCCGTGATCCGCTCGGCGGCACCGGCAACGATGCCAGGCTCGATCAGGCGGCGGGATGCAAAAATCTGCCGCGCCTCATCCGGCGTCGGGTTCGAAACGAAGGCACCGCGGTTACGCTCGGTCTTCACCAGCCCTTCGAAAGTGAGCATCTGCAGGGCGGCGCGTGCCACTGTGCGGCTGACGTCGAAAAGCGCGCCAACTTCCGCTTCCGACAGTTTCGTCCCCGGTGCCAACCGCCGGTCTATAATGGCGTTGCGCAGCGACTCGCGGATCGCCATCGAGCGGTCTTCAGTCAAGGTATCGGGAGAAGCAGTGGTCTTTTCGAGCAAGGTCATAGGTTTTCGTCCGGCATGCCCTTGTTCTAACGCGTTGCAGGGGCCTCTGCATAGTGGGATGTTTCGCAATCCCATATTCAGATTGCATACAATTTGAACAGGCGATCGGAAACGATCGCTGCAATTTTGCGCAACCGCAAATATCGAAAAACGCCGCGATCGAAAATATCGTTGATCTTCAAAGGAGAATTGAACTGGCACGGCTCCTGCATCACCAAGACAATCGCAGGAGAATGCCTATGAGCAAAGCCGCTGAAATAGACATCGTATCCGTCTCCAAGATCTATGGGGCCACCACGGCCGTCCATGAGATCAGTCTGAAGATCCCGGCCGGCACCTATTGCTGCCTGCTCGGTCCTTCGGGCTGCGGCAAGACCTCGACGCTTCGGATGATCGCCGGGCACGAGAGCATCTCGACGGGCGATATCCGTCTCGGCAACGCGGTCGTCACCGACCTGCCGCCGGCCAAGCGCGGCACGGCGATGATGTTCCAGTCCTATGCGCTCTTCCCGCATCTCGATCTCGTCGACAATGTCGCCTTCTCGCTGAAGATGAAGGGCGTCGAAAAGGACGAGCGCCGCGCCAAGGCGATGGACATGCTGCGGCTGATGCAGCTCGAAGCCTATGCGACGCGCCGCCCGGCGCAGCTTTCCGGCGGCCAGCAGCAGCGCGTGGCACTCGCCCGCGCTCTGATCACCGATCCGGAAGCGCTTTTGCTCGACGAGCCGCTTTCGGCGCTCGACCCGTTTTTGAAAATCCGCATGCGGGCTGAATTGAAAAAGCTGCAGACCTCGCTCGGCATCACCTTCGTGCATGTGACCCACAGTCAGGAAGAGGCGATGGCGCTGGCCGATATCATCGTCATCATGAATGACGGGCGCATCGAGCAGGCCGCCCATCCGCGCACGGTGTTCGAGCGCCCGGCGACGGCCTTCGTCGCCAAGTTCATGGGCGACCATAACGTGATTTCAGGCCGGGTGACGAAAAGCGAGGGCGACGAGCTGATGATTTCTGTACCGGCCGGCGGCGATTTTCTGGCCATCGGCGCCGGTGCTGCCGGCCTTACCGATACGGCCGACATCGCGGTTCGCACCGACCATGTCCGCGTTGCGCCCGCGACCGAAAAGGGCCTCGGGTTCACCGGTTCGGTCTCGAACGTCGAATATCGCGGCTCATCGGTGAAGCTCACCGTCAACGGTGCCGGTGTGGAGGATTTTACCGCGATCCTCAGCGACAAGGACTATTTCGCCAATCCCGTGAAGGTTGGCGACGCCATTCCGCTTTCCTGGGGGCGCGAGGACGCGCTCGTGCTGGGGCGGCTGAAGCACTGAAAACACAACAATAAAACCTCAAGAGGAGAACTGACATGACCGAGACGACGAAAACGGCCAAGGGCATATCCCGCCGTTCGCTTTTGAAAACGGCATCGGCCGCGGCCGGTCTTGCCGCCGGTTCAGGCGCGATCACCGGCTTCCCGACCATCTGGGCGCAGAACCCGATCACGCTTCGCCAGTTCGGCACCGGCGTTTCGAACCTCAATGCGATCGCCGAGAAGTGCAAAGCCGATCTCGGCATCACGCTCGAAATGACGGCGACCGATTCGGATGCCGCCGCCCAGCGCGCCGTCACCCAGCCGAAGTCCTATGACATTGCCGATATCGAATACTGGATCCTGAAGAAGGTCTATGCCGCCGGCGTGATCCAGCCGATGGATGTGAAGAAGCTGAAATATTACGACAAGGTCGTGCCGCTGTTCAAAAACGGCAAGCTTAAGCCCGACAGCGTGATCGCGCAGGGCACCGCACCGCATACGGTCGGTTTCGTCGAAAAGCCGGGCGACAAGACCTTTGCCAAGGAAGAGACCCAGTATTTCACCATGATGCCGACGATCTACAATGCCGATACGCTCGGCATTCGTCCGGATCTGGTTGGCCGCGAGATCACCACCTGGGCCGATATCATGGACCCGAAGTTCAAGGGCAAGACCTCGATCCTCAACATCCCGTCGATCGGCATCATGGATGCCGCGATGATCATGGAAGCGCTCGGCAACGTCAAATACGCCGACAAGGGTAACATGACCAAGGAAGAGATCGACAAGACGATCGACTTCCTGATCAAGGCCAAGCAGGACGGCCAGTTCCGCGCCTTCTGGAAGTCGTTCGATGAGTCGGTCAACCTGATGGCTTCGGGCGAAGTGATTATCCAGTCCATGTGGTCGCCGGCGGTTGCCGCCGTGCGTTCCAAGGGTATCGCCTGCAAATACCAGCCGCTCAAGGAAGGCTATCGCTCGTGGGGCGGCGGTCTGGGTCTCGCAGCGCACCTGACCGGCGCACAGCTCGACGCGGCCTATGAATATATCAACTGGTACACATCCGGCTGGGTCGGCGCCTATCTTAACCGCCAGGGCTATTATTCCGCCTGCATGGAAACCGCCAAGGAACACATGTCGGCCGACGAATGGGGCTACTGGATCGAAGGCAAGGCCGCGGCCGGCGATATCGTCGCGCCGGACGGCAAGGTGATGGAAAAGGCCGGCGCCGTGCGCGATGGCGGCTCTTTCGAGGAACGCATGGGCCATGTCGCCTGCTGGAACTCCGTCATGGACGAGGACCGTTACATGGTTCGTCGCTGGAACGAGTTCATCGCGGCTTAAAAGTCTGTGGCAGCGCCAAAAAAGCTGCCCCTCACCCTAGCCCTCTCCCCGTAAACGGGGAGAGGGGACGTGCCTCGCTCGACGCTGGCGAAGAATGGGAGACATCACGGCTTGCCACCTTCTCCCCACTTGCGGGGAGAAGGTGCCGGCAGACTGATGAGGGGCACTTGCTCCGACAAAACTGGCAGTTCCCGAGGGAGAATATGCAATGGCGACGATCACATCGACGGATACCGAAAATGCCGGGCGGGTTCGCAGACAGGGCTTTCGGCTGTCGCTTGCCGTCGTCTCATATCTGCAGGCGATTCCGCTGACGTTGATCCTCGGCTTCTTTCTCCTGTTGCCGATCCTGATGATCGCAGTCGTCAGCTTCTGGGACTACGACTTCGCCCAGATGTATCCCGACTTCCTGACGATGAACTATGCCGAAACGCTCGGTTCATGGGTTACCTGGAAGACCTATCTCAATACGCTGAAATATGCCGTGCTGGTCTGGGCGATCACCCTGTTCATCGGTTTCTGGGTCGCCTATTTCCTCGCCTTTCACATCCGCACGACATCGATGCAGATGGTGCTGTTCCTGATCTGCACCGTGCCGTTCCTGACATCGAACATCATCCGGATGATCTCGTGGATCCCGGTTCTCGGGCGAAACGGGCTGATCAACTCGGCGCTGGTGGGGTCCGGGGTCATTTCCGAACCGGTGGAATGGCTGCTCTATTCCGATTTCGCCGTCGTGCTCGCCATGGTGCATCTCTACACGCTGTTCATGGTGACGCCGATCTTCAACACGCTGATGCGTATCGACAAATCGCTGGTCGAAGCGGCGCGCGATGCCGGCGCCTCCTCCTGGCAGATTCTCTCGAACGTCATCATACCGCTGGCCAAGCCCGGCATGGCGATCGGCACGATCTTTGTCGTGACGCTGGTCATGGCCGATTTTTCCACCGTGCAGGTGATGTCCGGCGGGCAGAGCGCGTCCGTGGCGCTGATGATGAAGAACCAGATGTCGCTGCTGCAATACCCCGCCGCCGCCGCCAATGCCGTGGTGCTGCTGGTGCTCGTGCTGATGATGGTCGCCGGCATCCTGCGGATCGTCGATATCCGTAAGGAGCTTTAAACATGTACCGCGAAAAACGTTCCCGCGAATTCTACCTTCTCGCCATCTTCTTTTCCGTCTTCGTGCTGTTTCTCTACGGCCCGCTGTCGGCGATCCTGATCCTCTCCTTCCAGGGGCCGAATGGCGGCCTGACCTTCCCGCTCAATGGCGTATCGCTGCGCTGGTTCGTCAACCTGTTCGAGACCCAGGCGGTGGGCGATTTCGGCGGCTCGTTCCGCCGTTCGGCAATGCTCGGCATCATGGTGATGCTAGTTACCGTCGTCGTATCGCTTCTGGCCGGGCTTGCCTTCCGCCGAAAATTCATCGGCGCAACCGCGCTGTTCTATCTGGCGGTCGCAAGCCTCGTCGTACCCTCGATCATCGTTTCGCTCGGCATCGGCGTGCTGTTCAGCCAGCTCGGCCTGCAGCCGGCCTGGTATTCATCGGCCTTCGGCGCGCATCTGACCTGGACGCTGCCTTTCGGCGTGCTGATCATGTTCGCGGTGTTCAACCGCTTCTCGCCAGCTTACGAGGAAGCGGCGCGGGACCTTGGAGCATCCTCCTGGCAGACATTCTCGAATGTCGTATTGCCGATGATCGCGCCGAGCCTGATCGGCGTCGGCCTGTTCGGCTTCACGCTTTCCTATGACGAATTTGCCCGCACATTGATGACGGCAGGTTCGTTCAACACGTTGCCGCTGGAAATCTACGGCATGACGACCAATGTGACGACGCCGGTGCTTTATGCGCTCGGCACGGTCACCACGGTCTTCTCCTTCCTGGTGATTGCCGGCACGCTCGGCCTGATCGTCCATCTCAACCGCCGCAGACAGCGGAGCTGACATGCAGCCCATGCGCATTCTCATCGTCAATCCGAACACGACCAAAAGCATGACCGCAACGATCGCCGATAGCGCCCGCCGCGTTGCGGGGCGCGAGACGGAGATCGTCGCCGTGACCTCATCGATGGGACCGGTTTCGATCGAAGGTTATTATGACGAGGTTTTCGCCATTCCCGGCCTGCTCAAGGAGATCGCCATCGGCGAAAGGGAAGGCATAGATGCCGTCGTCATCGCCTGTTTCGACGATACCGGGCTTGATGCGGCACGCGCGCTTGCCGATGTTCCGGTGATCGGCATTTGCGAGGCAGCGGTCTCGGCCACCGCCTTCATAGCCCAGAAGTTCACCGTGGTGACGACGATGGAACGCTCACGGCTGCCGCTCGAACATCTGGTGCATCGCTACGGCATGTCGTCGCGGTGCAAGGTGCGGGCCGCAGACATTCCCGTGCTTTCTCTGGAAGATCCGAATTCCAATGCCCGCGACCGGTTGCGCAGCGAAATTGCGCTTGCTTTGAAGGAAGATCGGGCGGAAGCGATCGTGCTCGGTTGCGCTGGCATGGCGGACCTTACGGCCGAATTGAGGGCCGAATTCGGCGTGCCTGTCGTCGATGGCGTTGCAGCCGCAGTGAAACAGGCGGAATCGCTGGTGACGCTCGGCCTGTCGACCGCCAAGCGCGGCGCCTATGCGACACCGATCTCGAAACCCTATCGCGGCATGCTGGAAGTTTTCGAACCGGGCCGGCTGACGGGCTTATGAGTGAGGTCGTGATCCGTCCGCTCGATCTCAAGGAGATCGAGACACTGATCGACTGGGCGAAGGCCGAGGGATGGAATCCCGGGCTTGCCGATGCGCCGCCGTTTCAGTCCGCCGATGCGCAAGGCTTTATCGGCTTGTTCGTCGATGGCGTGATGACTGCGGGCATTTCCGCGGTTCGTTATGGTTCGACATTCGGTTTTATCGGTCTTTATATCGCCCATCCGGATTTTCGCGGGCGCGGTTACGGACGGCTGGTGTGGGATGCAGGCATGGCATATCTCAAAGGCCGCACGATCGGGCTGGATGGCGTGCCCGAGCAGCAGGCCAATTATCGATCCATGGGGTTCGCGCCCGATTACGAGACCTTTCGCTGGAGCGGGACACTCGAAGGCCGGCCTCATCCGCAGATCAGCCCGTTCGAAGAGGCTCATTTTCCGGCCCTGATCGAATTCGACAGGCGGTATTTTGCCGAAAGCCGCCCGGAATTCCTGAAGACGTGGCTGAAGGTTCCGAGACAGACGAAGGTGTTCGTTCGCAACGGCATCATCGCCGGTTATGCCGTCACGCGCCAATGCCATGAGGGTTACAAGATCGGGCCGATCCTTGCTGTGGATTTCGGCGTGGCGAGGGATTTGCTGTTTGCCTGCGCGACGGAGGCGAAAGGCAATGTTCTGCATATCGACGTGCCCGCCACCCAGATCGAATTTTCCAGCCTTCTCGATGGAGAAGGGTTCGTGCGTGGCTTCCGGACAACCCGGATGTATCGCGGAACGCCGCCTGCGTTCGACACCGCCGGTGTGTTCGGGGTGACGACGCTGGAGCTTGGTTGACGCTTGCGCAAGATAACTTGATAATTGTGTGAAAGTTTCTTTCCTGAGCCTACTTGCCTGTCCGGCGCGGCCGCGATAGGTCACATTGATATTGTCGATCTCAGGCTCGGCACGTAAGCGTTCACGTCAATCAACGCGCAGGATCGATTGGAGGACCAACGGTCTGCGCGGTCATGTCCGGCAGGCCTTCAGTTCTCCTCCCGAGAACAGGACAATTGATGGACACCTCAGCGACGACCCCTTCCCCGATCTATCCCGTTATCGAGCGCGTTCGGCACGAACTGAAGCGGCGCGAGCTTACCGTCGATACGGTCGATCGCATCACGCCGCATATGCTGCGCATCACCCTCAGCGGAGAATCCCTGTCTGATTTCACCAGTCTCGGTGCCGATGACCATGTGAAAGTGGTGGTGCCGGGCGCCAATGGCGAGATGGAAATGCGGGATTACACGCCGCGCTCCTATGACAATGAAACCGGCAGGCTGGTACTGGATTTCGCCGTACATGAGGCAGGACCGGCAACCAGATGGGCGATGGAGGCAAAACC
Source organism: Neorhizobium sp. LMR1-1-1.1 (assembly GCF_040675795.1). Classification (NCBI taxonomy): domain Bacteria; kingdom Pseudomonadati; phylum Pseudomonadota; class Alphaproteobacteria; order Hyphomicrobiales; family Rhizobiaceae; genus Neorhizobium; species Neorhizobium sp. LMR1-1-1.1. The sequence goes on along the minus strand of NZ_JBEGHE010000037.1, from coordinate 3,474 downwards.
CGGATCGACCGTGACAATTGCCGGGCCGCGCGGCTCTGCCGTCATTACCGGCGTCAGGAAATGGGTGTTGGTCGGCGACGAGACCGCTCTGCCGGCAATCGGCCGCCTGATCGAAGAGGCCAAGGCAGGTGACGTGATCACGGCTATCGGCGCGGTGACGGATGAGAGCGAGGAGCAGCAGTTTTCGGGTGCCGCAGATCTCACGACACGCTGGGTGCATCGCCCGGCTTCATCGGTCACCGATCCCCTGCCGATCATAACCGCACTCGATACAATAGAGCTGACGGCCGATACATTCGTCTGGGTGGCAGCGGAAGCATCCGTCGCCCGCGCAATCAAGACCTATCTCACGACAAGCCGCAACCACCCGCTTCCGTGGCTGAAGGCAGCCGGCTATTGGACCCGCGGTGCCGCCGATACCAGCATCAAGACGATCGATTGAAGCAAGAAAGGGGAGCCACAGCTCCCCTTCCTTTTCGTAACTCGGCCGATCAGGCTGTCGGCTGCTTGGTCTTGCGCAGATAGGGCAGGACGGTATCGAAGGAGCCGAAACGCTGGATGGCATCTTCATTGGATACAGCAGCGGTGATGATGACATCCTCGCCCTGTTTCCAGTTCGCCGGCGTGGCGACCTGGTGTTTGGCAGTCAGCTGGATACTGTCGATCGCACGCAATATTTCATCGAAGTTGCGGCCCGTTGTCATCGGGTAAGTCAGCACCAGCTTGATCTTCTTGTCCGGACCGATGACGAAGACCGAGCGGACGGTTGCGTTGTCGGCAGGCGTGCGGCCTTCCGAACTGTCGCCGGCACCCGCGGGAAGCATGTCGTAAAGCTTGGCGACCTTCAGATCCTTGTCGCCGATCAGCGGGTAATCGACATCGAAACCGGTGGCGGTGCGAATGTCGCCCTTCCACTTCTCGTGGCTTTCGACCGGATCGACCGAGATGCCGATGATCTTGACGCCGCGCTTGGCAAATTCGCCGGCAAGGCTGGCCATCGTGCCGAGTTCCGTGGTGCAGACGGGGGTGAAATTCTTGGGGTGCGAAAACAGGACCGCGTAATTGTCGCCGATCCATTCATGGAAGGAGATCGGGCCTTTGGACGTGTCGGCCTGAAAATCGGGGGCGATATCGTTGATGCGTAGGCTCATCTTTACTCTCCATTTTGTGGGTGGATTGAACCGTAAAGCCGAATGAAAGAGGAGCTTGAACATGCTCCATAAACTGCCGGCTATGAAAATAAACAGGCGTGGATCGGGTAAAAGCGGCAGGATAATTCCCGGCAAGCCCCGTCAGGTCAACTCCCCTTTTCAAGGGGGTGCTAAACTTTCGCCCGACAATTGCCGCAATGGCTTTCGGAAAAACGATTGCGGGTATCATTGGTGGGCCTGGATGATATCCAGAAACGCTTCGCCATAACGTTCCAGTTTCGTCTGCCCGACACCAGAGACCTCAAGCATTGCCTCCAGGCTCATGGGCTTGCGCGAGGCAAAGCCGACAAGGGTGGTGTCGGCAAATACGACATAGGGCGGGATGGACAACTCCTTGGCAATCTCCGTCCGCTTCCTGCGCAAGGCCTCGAACAGGATGGCATCCGCCTCGTCCAGGTCGGCGCGAGCGCCTTTCGCGCTTGTTGAAAGATTTCTGTCCGCCTTGCGGCCGGTCGGGCGATCCTTGCGGAAACGGACTTCCCGCTCGTGCCGGAACACGGCCCGGGCCTCCGGTTCCAGCTTCAGCGCACCGAAGGCATCGTGGTCGACCCTTATCAGGCCTGCGGCGAGAAGCTGGCGATAGACCGATTGCCAGGTCCTCAAGGGAAAGTCCTTGCCCGCGCCGAAAACCGGCATTTCGGTGTGGCCGAAACGCTGGGTCTTTTCATTGTCATTGCCGATGAGGACATCAATGAGATGGCCTGTGCCAAAACGCTCGCCGGTCCGGTAAATGGCTGCCAACGCCTTGATCGCCGCTTCCGTCCCGTCCCAGGTGTCCACCGGTTTCAGGCAGGTATCGCAATTGCCGCAACCACCCGCATGCGGCTCGCCGAAATGCGCAAGGATCGCCTGCCGGCGGCAGCCTGCGGTTTCGCAAATGCCGAGAAGCGCGTTCAGCTTGGCGCGTTCGACACGCTTGACCTCATCGGCAGAATTGCCGCCATCGATCATCCGACCGCGCTGGATGACATCGGCCATGCCATAGGCCATCCAGACCTCGGAGGGCAGGCCATCACGGCCGGCGCGACCGGTTTCCTGGTAATAGGCCTCGACCGAGCCCGGAAGATCGAGATGCGCGACATAACGCACATTCGGCTTGTCGATGCCCATGCCGAAGGCGACGGTGGCGACGAGGCAGAGCTCTTCCTCTTTGAGAAACGCATCCTGATGCCTATCGCGGATATCGCGCTCGAGGCCGGCATGATAGGGCAGTGCGTAGATACCCTGATCATTCAACCAATCGGCCGTCTCTTCCACCTTGGCGCGAGACAGGCAATAAACGATGCCGCTCGAACCCTTGTGGCGTGACAGGAACTGCAAAAGCTGCTGACGCGGCTGGTTTCTCTCGACGATCTCATAGGAAATATTCGGCCGATCGAAGGATGAGGTGAAGACGCGTGCATCGCCGAGGCCCAAGCGTTCGATGATGTCGTCGCGCGTATGCGGATCGGCGGTCGCCGTCAGCGCCATGCGGGGCACACCGGGATATAGCGTGGCAAGCGTACCGAGTTCACGATATTCGGGACGAAAATCATGGCCCCATTGGGAGACGCAGTGGGCCTCGTCGATGGCGAACAGAGAAACTTTGGCATTACCGATCAGGTCGCGAAACCCTTGAGTGACGATCCGTTCCGGCGTGACATAAAGAAGATCGAGCGTGCCGCTGGCCAGATCGCGGCGAACCTCACCGAATTCTTCGCGCGACAAGGACGAGTTGACGGCGGCAGCCCGTATGCCGACCTGCCTCAATGCCTCCACTTGGTCGCGCATCAGGGCGATCAGTGGCGAAACGACAATACCGACGCCGTCCCGACAAAGGGCGGGTACCTGGAAACACAGCGATTTGCCCGCACCGGTCGGAAACAGCACGACGGCGTCGCCTCCACCAACCACATGATCGATCACGTCTGCCTGCTGCCCACGAAAGGCCGGATAACCATAGATCCTTCGCAGCACTTCCAGCGGATTTTTGGGCCCATGGCCGCCTGTAGGCATGACGGATCCGCTTGGCATATCCTGCATATTCCCCTCGCTTTCACAGCTTGGGTACTATGGCACAGGCTGCGATACAACGGCGAGCTTTCGCTTAGTGAGAAAGCCGCAAACGGGGCGATTGTCGGTATGTTTTTTGCTTTGTTTTGGTTGCGGGGGCAGGATTTGAACCTGCGGCCTTCAGGTTATGAGCCTGACGAGCTACCGGGCTGCTCCACCCCGCGCCAAGCGTAAATCCCTTTGGGATTTATCGCGACTACGCCAACGATTA
>NZ_JBEGHE010000036.1:0-464579 GCF_040675795.1 Neorhizobium sp. LMR1-1-1.1 | reverse complement strand
TCAGCCTCTGAGGCACAGGCCTTCCGGCGGCCCATCATCGTGATGGGCGTCGCCGGCTGCGGCAAGAGTTCGGTCGGTATGCGTCTGGCAGAAGCGCTGTCCCTCCCCTATCAGGAAGGCGACGATCTTCATCCTCAGGCCAACATCGCCAAGATGTCGAAGGGCACGCCGCTCAACGACGATGACCGCTGGCCCTGGCTCGATCGCATCGGCGAGATTCTGGCCGATCACGCGACAAGCGGTATCGTCCTGACATGCTCGTCACTGAAGAAAGCGTATCGCGACAGATTGCGTGCGGCGGCGGGCGGAAAGCTGGCCCTCGTGTTTTTGGATGGCAGCAAGGCGCTGCTGACCCAGCGCATGGGCAGCCGCGAAGGCCACTTCATGCCGACCAGTCTTCTGGAAAGCCAGCTCGCGACACTGGAGCGACCTGATAGCGAAGCCGGCGTTGTTGTCGTCAATATCGACAACACGCCGGAGATGATTGCCGAGCTGGCAATCGAGGGGCTGAAGGGGCTTGTCTAGCCTAAGACAACAAAGCTGGCTCACCGGTACGGCTGAGCCGTCATTTTAGGCCGACGGCGCCACGCGAGCATAAGCGCCTAGAATAAAGCGCTCGGCACGCAGCAGATAAGCTTCCAGCTTTTCAGCTGCGGCCCCCGAGCGGCCAGCTTCAAGTTCCAGCAGTATTTCGCCATTCTGGTCGATGAACGGGCCGTGCAGAAACTCGGGATCCTGAAGCAGGCCGAAGACGAGGCGCAGTTCCAGCGAAATATGTGCATAAAAACTTGATAGGCGCGGGCTGTCTGCAAGTTCGACGATCGCCGAGTGGAACGAGATGTCGGCGCTCCCGACGCCGAGCCAGTTTCCTGCCTCGCGGCAACGATGCGCATCATCCACCGCCAGCCGCATGCGCTGCGTACCCGGATGGCGCGGATGCGCCTGCGCCAGTGCAGAACATTCGATGAAGCGCCGCACACGATAGATGTCTATGATGGTCGACATGCTCGGCGTGGAAACGAAGACGCCGCGGTTTGCTTCGTAGCGCAGCAATCCTTCCTTCGTCAGGATACGGAAAACTTCACGCAGCGTGTTTCGCGAAACCTGCAGCTCTTCACACAGCACCATTTCAGAAAGGTGACTTCCAGGCGTGAGCGTGCCCGATATGACCTTTTCGCGAACGCGCTCGGCGACCGTTTCGGCCAGCGTCTGTACAGGCTCCGCCGCTCGCGATCCTGTCGCGTTGCTGCCGCCAAGGTTTGAGTATCCTGTTTCATCACCTTGCGGTTTACGTGCAGCCAAGCCTTACCCTTTCGCTTCGGACGAGCTTTTCATTTTCGGTAATGCGCTTCCAAGCCGCTCACAAGCAAAATGAACTGAAGGCAGAGGCAGAAAGCGAACTTATCCGTGCAGAATTCATCTTTTGCGCAAATATTGAGCAATTGATCATTTGTAGGGCATTACACAAAAATTGTTCAACACTCTGGACAGTATTGTTCGCCTTTGTTAGCGTTTAGTCAACTTATCAAGACGGATGGAATTTCATGCCGACCATCGACATCAACAGTGACTTGGGCGAGAGCTTCGGAGCCTGGACGATGGGCGATGATTCCGCCATGCTCGATATCGTCAGCAGCGCCAATGTGGCCTGTGGCTTTCATGCGGGCGACCCGGCCGGTATCCTCAAGACCTTGAAGTCAGCTGCCGAGCGCGGCGTCGCCATCGGTGCGCATGTAGGCTACCGCGACCTCGCCGGTTTCGGCCGCCGCAACATGGACCCATCCAGCGAGGAACTGATCGGCGACGTGATCTACCAGATCGGCGCGCTGCAGGGTCTCGCAAAGGCCGCGGGCACGCGCGTCACCTATGTCAAGCCGCATGGCGCGCTCTACAACACGATCGCCATTGATGCCCGCCAGGGCAAAGACGTCATCGACGCGATCCTCGCTGTCGATCCCTCATTGGTGCTGATGGCGCTCGCCGGCTCTCCGCTTGTCGCTCAGGCTCGCACAGCCGGCCTGACTGTCGTTGCCGAAGCCTTTGCCGACCGCGCCTATACACCGGAAGGCAATCTCGTCTCGCGCCGCGAAAAAGGTTCTGTTCTGCACGATCCAGACCTCATTGCCACGCGCATGGTGCGCATGGTCAGGGAAGGCGTGATCGAGGCGATCGACGGGACGTTCACCAAGGTCGATGCCCAGTCGATCTGCGTGCATGGCGACAGCCCGGGTGCCGTTGCCATGGCCAAGCGCTTGCGCGAGGTTTTCGAGCAGGCGGGCCTCAGCATCCGAGCCTTCAGCGGAATTGCCTGAACGATCATGCAGCCCGTCATGCCGAACACGACCCGAGACACGTCGATGCGCATCCTGCCGGTGCGCGGCGATTGCATTCTCGTAGAACTCGCCGACCTCGGTGAGGCGCTGGCGCTGTTCGATGCGCTGAAGACCAGACCGATCGAGGGCGTGACCGAAATCATTCCGGCTGCACGCACGCTGCTCGTCTCGTTCGATCCCTACACGGTCTCCGAGGAAGCACTGGTTGATGCCATCACGGCCCTAGCCGGTGGTGAGCGCAAGGCTGCATCTGGTGCGCTGGTTGAAATTCCAGTGCGTTATAACGGCGAGGATCTGGCCGAGGTTGCCGGCATTCTCGGCATGAGCGCGGCAGATGTCATCCGGCTGCATGGTGAAAGCGATTATGTCGCCGCCTTTACCGGCTTTGCGCCCGGCTTTGCCTATCTGTCCGGCGGCGATCCGCGCCTTGCCGTGCCGCGTCGCAAGTCGCCGCGCACGCAGGTTCCGGCTGGAGCTGTTGGTTTGGCCGGCGAATTCAGCGGCATCTACCCGAAAACCAGCCCCGGCGGCTGGCAGCTGATCGGCACCACGCCGCTCGCGATGTTCGATATCGACCGCACGCCCGCCTCGCTGCTGCAGCCGGGCAGTCGCATCAAGTTTCGCGACATGGCGAAGGATGCGGCCTACGAGATCCAGACATCGGCCAGATCTGCCGCAGCCAAGGCGATTGTATCGCCAGAAGCCGATACGGCATCGATCGAAATTCTCTCCATCGGCCTGCCGATCCTGTTTCAGGATCTTGGCCGTGCGGGTCAGGCCGGGCAGGGCATCAGCGTTTCGGGCGCCGCCGACCGGGCAAGCTTCAAGGCCGCCAATCGCCTCGTCGGCAATCCGGCAAACACAACCGCACTGGAAATCACCCTCGGTGGCCTCAGCTTCCGCATGCGTGGCCAGAGCGTCATGGCACTGACCGGCGCTACGATGCCGATCTCGATCACCGGCGCTGACGGCAGCAAAATCTCGGGCCTGCACCACACAGCCATCGCGCTCGATGACGGCGACGTCGTTTCGCTTGGCACGCCGGAAAGCGGCATGCGCTCCTATCTGGCGTTGCGCGGCGGATTTGATGTTGCGCCGGTGCTTTCCAGCACGGCGACAGACACGCTGGCGCAGATCGGCCCTGCCGCCCCGGCTGTCGGTGATATCGTCAACATTCGGACCGCACCGGCAAACACATTCGTTTCATTGGAAGAACCCGCCTTTGCCATGCCGTCCGCCACAGAAACCATCGTGCTCGATGTCGTGATGGGCCCACGCACCGACTGGTTTAGCAACTCCGCCGTCGAAAGCTTCCTCACCCAGGAATGGTCGGTCACGCCGCAGTCCAGCCGCGTCGGTATCCGGCTGTCGGGCGATGCTCTCGAACGGTCCAACCACGGCGAGCTACCGAGCGAGGCCACCGTACGCGGCGCGCTTCAGGTTCCGGCCAGCGGCCAGCCCGTGCTGTTTCTTGCCGATCATCCGCTGACCGGCGGTTATCCGGTCATCGCCAATGTCGCCGGCCATCATCTCGATCTCGCCGGCCAGATACCTGTCGGCGCAAAGATCCGCTTCAACGCGGTGAGCCGCTTCGCGCCCCGTCTCATTCCAGGAAAATGCCCATGAAAAAGGTTCTGATAGCAAACCGCGGCGAGATCGCGGTGCGGATCATCCGGGCCTGCAAGGATTATGGCCTGACCTCGGTTGCCGTTTACGCGGATGCCGATGCCGACGCGCTGTTCGTAACTCTGGCCGATGAGGCCTATGCGCTGAATGGCGTGACCGCAAAAGACAGCTATCTCGATATCGACAAGCTGATCGCCATTGCGAAGCGCTCGGGCGCCGATGCCGTGCATCCCGGTTACGGTTTTCTCTCGGAACGCAGCGAGTTTGCGCAAGCTGTCATCGATGCCGGCCTCATCTGGATCGGCCCCGATCCGAAGGTTATCGAGGCGCTCGGCGACAAGCTGAAGGCACGCGCGATCGCCCAGAAAGTGGGCGCGCCTCTGGTTGCCGGTTCCCATGGCGCGATTTCCTCGCCCGCCGAGGCTCTGGCCTTCGCAAAGAAATTCGGCCTGCCGATCGCCATCAAGGCGGCGCATGGCGGCGGCGGACGTGGGTTGAAGATCGCCCGCGAACTTGGCGAGGTCGAGGAACTGTTTTCATCGGCCACCCGTGAAGCGGTGGCCGCCTTTGGTCGCGGCGAATGTTATGTCGAGCAGTTTCTCGACCGCCCGCGGCATATCGAGGCGCAGGTGCTGGCGGACCGTCTCGGCAATGTTCTGGTGGTGGGAACCCGCGATTGCTCTTTGCAGCGTCGCAACCAGAAACTTGTCGAGGAAGCACCTGCGCCTTTCCTCTCCGATGAACAGCGTGAAAAGATCCATTCCGCGGCGCGCGATATCTGCGCCGAGGCTGGTTACACCGGCGCCGGCACGGTGGAATTCCTGCTCTCCGCCGATGGCGTGGTCTCCTTCCTCGAGGTCAATACCCGCCTGCAGGTGGAACACCCGGTGACGGAAGAGACCACCGGTCTCGATCTCGTCATCGAACAGTTCCGCATCGCCGAAGGACTGCCGCTCAGCGTGACGACGATGCCGGAACCCCGCGGCCATGCCATCGAGTTCCGTATCAACATGGAAGATCCCGGCCGTGGCTTTTTGCCGTCTGCCGGCGAGATTTCCAGATTTGCCGCACCTTCCGGCCCCGGCGTGCGTCTGGATTCCGGCGTCGTTTCCGGCTCGGCCATTCCGCCGATGTTCGATTCCCTGTCGGCCAAGCTGATCGTCTGGGGCGCGACCCGTGAACAGGCGATTGCCCGTTCACGTCGCGCGCTGAGCGAATTTGCCATCGAAGGCGTGCCGTCGGTGCTGCCCTTCCATCGCGCAGTCATCGCCCATGATGACTTCGCTGAAACTTTCCGCGTCCACACGCGCTGGATCGAGACCGACTTTGCCGAAACGCTCGAAGCCGCAAGCCGCCCTGCCCCGGCATCGAGCGCCGGCCTTCTGCGCAGCCATGTCGAAATCGACGGCAAGCGTGTGGAAATCGGTATTCCGGATGCCTTCCTGCGCCTGCTCGGACCGCTTTCGGCAACCTCGAACAGCGACAAGAAGAGCCAAGAGAACGATGCGGGTGCGGTGATTGCACCCGTGCCCGGCCTTCTCGTTCACTGGAATGTTTCCGATGGCGCACTTGTAGAAAAAGGTGAAGTTCTGGCAATGATGGACGTGATGAAGATGGAAACGGCGGTCACCGCACCGGTTTCCGGCACCATCACCATCCTTGCTGAAGCCGGTTCATCACAGACGGCAGGCGCCGTCATCGCCCGCATCGATAGCGGCAAACCTTCAACGACCGAACAGGCCAAGCCGGAGACACGGACATGACCACGAGCGAAACCATCAAACCGCTTCTGTCGGTCGAAAACCTGAGCGTCGAATTCGGTTCCAGCCGCGTCGTCGACGATCTGTCGTTTACGGTCGAGGCCGGCCAGACCGTTGCCGTCGTCGGAGAATCCGGTTCGGGCAAGTCGGTCACCTCGCTGTCGACCATGCGACTTGCCGACATGATGGGCGCGAAATACGCGAGCGGCCGCATCATGTTCAACGACAAGGATCTGCTGAAGGCGTCCCAGAAGGAGATGCGGTCGATCCGCGGCAAGGAGATCGCCATGATCTTCCAGGAGCCGATGACCTCGCTCAACCCGGTCTTCACCATCGGCGACCAGATCTGCGAAGTGCTGATGCTGCATGAAAAGCTCGGCAAATCAGCCGCCATGACGGAGGCCCAGCGCCTGCTCGACATGGTGCGCCTGCCGGATTCAGCCCAGCTTCTTCACCGTTTCCCGCACCAGCTTTCGGGCGGCATGCGCCAGCGCGTGATGATCGCCATGGCGCTTGCCTGCCGCCCAAAGCTGCTGATCGCCGACGAGCCGACCACCGCGCTCGACGTGACCATTCAGGCGCAAATCCTCAACATCATGCGCGACCTGCAGAAGACACTCGGCATGGGCATGGTCTTCATCACCCATGACATGGGCGTGGTTGCAGAAATGGCCGACCATGTCGTCGTCATGTGGAAGGGCCAGAAGGTCGAGGAAGGTCCGGTCAACGAGATTTTCGCCAACCCGCAGCATCCCTATACCCGCACGCTTCTCTCCGCCGTGCCTCGCCTCGGCAGCATGTCCGGCGAAGATTTCCCGAAGCGCATGCCGCTCACCGTTCTTCAGGATGGCGAACCGACCGTGGTCGGTGAAGAGCGCGTGCAGGACACCGCGAAATACAACGAAAAGCCGCTTCTGTCGGTCAAGGACCTGTTCGTTCGTTTCGACATCAAGAAGAACCTGTTCGGCAAGGCCACCCATCGCTGCAGCGCCGTGCAGAAGGTTTCCTTCGACATCCATCCGGGCGAAACGCTCGCACTGGTGGGCGAGAGCGGGTCCGGCAAGTCGACGATCGGCCGCACGATCCAGCAGCTGCAGTCGTCCATGGGCGGCGAGATCGCCTTCAATGGCCGCACCTATTCGTCCATGTCCGCCGCCGAGCGTTTTCGCATGCGTCAGGAAGTGCAGTATATCTTCCAGGACCCGTTCGCCTCGCTCGATCCGCGCAAGACGGTCGGCTTCTCGATCGCCGAACCGATCAACACCCATGGCCTGATCAACGATAGCAAGGCAGTCAAACGCCGCGTCGATGAACTGCTGGAGCGGGTCGGCCTACCTTCGAATGTCGCCTCGCGTTACCCGCACGAATTCTCCGGCGGCCAGCGCCAGCGTGTCTGCATCGCCCGTGCGCTTGCGTCCGATCCCAAGCTGATCATCGCCGACGAAGCACTGTCGGCACTCGACGTGTCGATCCAGGCGCAGATCATCAACCTGTTCATGGACCTTCAGGCAGAGCGTGGCCTCGCCTATCTGTTCATCAGTCATGACATGGCCGTTGTCGAAAAGATGAGCCATCGCGTCGCCGTGCTTTATCTCGGCCAGATCATGGAAATGGGTTCGCGCCGTCAGGTGTTCGGAAACCCGAGCCACGATTATACGCGCCGCCTTCTCTCCGCCGTTCCGGTTGCCGATCCGACGGCATCGCGAAACACGGCGCTGATTGAGGGCGAAATTCCAAATCCCGTCCGTCGCGTCGGCGACGAGCCGGCCATTCTTTCCCACGAGGAAATCAATCCGGGTCATTTCATCGCCAAAAGCGCCTGAAGAAACCCGGATCACAAACCGCGACACAATCGCAAGCATCTGAAGAGGAACAGGTAATGACAACGTTCAAAAGGGGACTGGCGTCGGCGTTCGTAGCTTTCGCTCTCGCCGGCACCGCACTTTCCGCCGCCCCGGCCTTTGCCGCAGGCAAGATGACCATCTCGTCGCCGCAGGATCCGGGCAGTTGGGATCCGATCGACACGTTCCTTGTTCAGTGGGCGGCGGTTGCCACAAATATCTTTGACGGCCTGACCTATCGCGGTCCCGACCTCAAGCTCGTTCCCGGTCTTGCCGAGAGCTGGGAAGAACTGGACGAAGGCAAGCGCATACGCTTCAAGCTGCGCCAGGGCGTGAAATTCCATAACGGCGAAGACTTTAACGCCGCCGCGGTCAAGTTCACCTTCGAGCGCCTTCTCGGCGAACAGGGTGCCAAGGGCCCGCAGCGTTCCAACTATATCGCCATCGAAAGCGTTGACGTCATCGACGATTACACGGTCGACCTGAAGCTGAAGGCGCCGGATCCGGTCCTCTTGACCAAGCTCGCCGGTTACGGCGCGATGATCGTTCCGCCGAAATACATCACCGAAAAGGGTGAGGACAATTTCAACCTTAACCCGGTTGGAACAGGCCCATTCAAGTTTGTCTCCTATCAGCCGAAGGTCGACATCAAGCTTCAGGCCAACCCGGATTACTGGGGCGGGGCGCCGAAGCTGTCGGAACTCGAATACCGCTTCATCTCAGAGCCAGCGACCGCGGTTGCCGAACTGCAGGCCGGCCGCGTCGATCTCGTCATCCCGCCGACCATTCCGATCGGCATGCTGCCGGTCATCCAGGGCGACGACAAGCTTGAGATCGTTTCCGTTCCCGGCCCGACCGTCGATGCGCTGCGTTTCAACACCCGTGACGGCATCACCGCCGATCCGAAGGTGCGCAAAGCGATCATCATGGCCGTCGATCGCGGCACGATCGTTAAGTCGATCCTCGCCGGCCAGGCCTCCGAGATCACCAGCTTCCAGAGCGCGCTTTCCTTCGGTTTCGATCCGGACCTGAAGGCGATCCCGTATGATCCGGCAGGTGCGAAGAAGCTACTGGCGGAAGCCGGCGTAAAGGCTGGTGCGACGCTGCAGATCGACATCCGCGGCAATGACGCGACGATGAACGAAGTTGCGCAGGTTATTTCCAGCTATCTGTCGATGGTTGGCATCACCGCCACGATCAAACCTTACGAAACCAACGTTCTGCTGAACGACATCATCCCGCAGGGCAAGACCGGCGCGATGTTCCAGCAGAAATGGGGCGGCTGGACCTTCGATTACGACAACACGGCGTATTCGATGTACCACTCGGGCGAAAAGTGGAACCCCTACGACAAGGACGAAAAGCTGGACAAGCTGCTGGAATCGCAGCGCCCGCTGACCGACCGTGCCGAGCGCGAAAAGATCCTCAAGGAAGTCGGTGCCTATGCATCCGAACGCGCCCTTGAGCTGCCGCTCTACAACACCAACGCGATCTTCGGCATCAATAAGCGGGTCAAGGGCTTCATCGCGCCTCCGGACAACCGCATGAAGCTGACCGACGTCACCGTCGAATAATCTTCGCGGCGATTTTTCTGTCAAATCGCTTCGCCCGCGTTGCGGGCGAAGCTGAACTTCTCTTTTAGGAACTAGAACTTGGCCGGTTTCCTCATTAAGCGACTGCTACAGGCGATCTTCGTCGTTATCGCCATCACTCTCGTTGTCTCCTTCGCCATTCGCCTGACCGGTGATCCGGCAGTGACGATGTTTCAGGGCGGTGGCAGCATGACGGAGGACGATCTTGCGCGCATTCGTGCAGCGCTCGGCACCGACCAGCCGTTCTTCGTGCAATATCTCAACTTCCTCAAGGGTCTGGTCACGCTCGATTTCGGTCGCAGCTTCTCCGGCGGCACCTCTGTCTCACTGCTGATCGGCCACGCCCTGCCCGCCACGCTGCTGCTCGCCTTCATCTCGATGTTCGTGTCGATCGCGCTGTCTATCCCACTCGGCATCAAGGCCGCCACCTCGCGCGGCAAGGCCGCTGACCAGGCGATCCGTATCTTCTCGCTAATTGGCCTGTCCTTCCCGAATTTCTGGCTGGCAACCATGCTGGTCCTACTTTTCGCCATCACGCTCGGCTGGCTACCGCCAAGCGGCATGTCTGGCTGGGCAAGCTATGTCATGCCGGCTGTCACCATGGGCGTCATCCTGACAGCGACCAATGTCCGCCTCGTGCGCACGTCGATGCTGGAAACCCTGCAATCACAATATATCATGGTGGCCCGTGCCAAGGGGCTTTCCGAAAGCAAGGTTCTCTACAAGCACGCGCTGCGCAACTGCGCCATTCCGCTGATCACCTATTTCGGCCTGCAATTCGGCGGCCTGCTTGGCGGCATCGTCGTCATCGAGCGCGTCTTCAACTGGCCGGGCATGGGTACGCTAGCCTTCGATGCCGTTGGCGCACGCGATTTCCCGGTGCTCCAGGCCGTCATCACCGTTCTGTCGCTGATGATCGTCGGCATCAACCTTCTGGTCGACATCGCCTATGGCCTCGTCGACCCGCGCATCCGCACGGAGTAACCGACCATGGCTTCCAAAACCTCCCGCCTGTCGCGCTTCGCGAACCTGGAATTTATTCTCGGTGCAGCACTGACCATCATCATCTGCCTCGCCGTGCTGTTCTCCGACCTGCTGTTTCCCGGTGGCGCAGACAAGATCGACCTGATGGCACGTCTGGCAAAGCCCTTTGCGTCAGCGGCGCATCCGTTCGGCACCGATCCGCTTGGGCGTGACGTGCTGGCCCGTGTCGTTGCCGGCGGCAAGATCTCGCTTCTGGTCGGTTTCACCTCCGTCATCGGCGCCGTCATCTTCGGCGTGGTGGTCGGCCTGATCGCCGGTTACTATCGCGGCTTCTGGGACATGCTGGTCATGCGTTTTGCCGACCTGCAGCTCGCCATGCCGTTCATCCTTCTCGCAATCACCTTCATCGCCATCGTCGGCGGCAGCCTGACGAACACGATCATCCTGCTGATCGTGTCGCAATGGGTGCAATATGCCCGCCTCGTGCGCGGCTCCGTCCTGACGCTGCGCGAGCGTGAATTCATCCTTTCGGCGCGTGCCATCGGCGTGAAGGACTGGCGCATCATCTTCCAGCATCTTCTGCCGAACCTGATCGGCCCGGTAATCGTGCTGATGACGCTCAACGTCGCCAACAACATCCTGCTTGAAAGCAGCCTGACCTTCCTCGGCCTCGGCGTTGATCCGACCATTCCGAGCTGGGGCGGCATGCTGGCCGACGGCCGCACCTATCTGCAGACCGCATGGTGGGTCAGCGTCTTCCCGGGCCTCGCCATCTTGCTCACCGTGCTTGGCCTCAACCTGCTCGGCGACTGGCTGCGCGACAGCCTCGACCCGACCGGTCGCACCTCAAGATAAACACTTCGATACACAGCAAGGCATGACACCATGACCACGATATTCGAGACTTCAATCGAGCGTACTCTTGAAACTCTGGTCACCGGTGCCAAGCCCGGCCTCGCTTTCGAAGCCTGGACATTTGACGATACAAAAAGCCGCCGTGCCACCGAGCAGGCGCTGAAGGACAACGGCATCACCGCCCGCATCCGCAGCGCCTACAAGCCGCTTCTCTTCACCTTTCTGGAAGAGATCGACCTTACCGGCGTGACGGAAATCGAGGTGCGTTATCCGGTACATGCCAATGCCCCGGCAAACCGTTTCCGCCTCGAAGCTTATCCGCTTGCATCGCTCGTTGGTGACGCGAAGATCGAATTCATTGCCCGCGAGGACGGTGAGTTCTTTTACGACGTGACGCTGACCCGCAATGGCCAGAGCGAAACGCTGAAAATTCTCGTGCCGAACCGCGTCCACGAAGATGTCGTAGGCGAAACCAATGTCTCGCCAACCGGCTGGTATCGCGCCGAAGGCGATACGACCGGCGAGCGTCTGGAAACCGATTACGAGCGCCTGTTCCACGGCGCAATCAACGCGGTTGCCGGTTACGATTGGGGCTCCACCGAACCCTATTTCGAAGAGCTGAACATTCGCGTCGCGCACCCAGCCGAAGACATGGACCTGCCGGTCGGCGACGAAGTCGTCAGCCTGCGTGAAGCCCTTCACGAGGATTTCTACTTCTCGCTGCTTGAATTTTTCCAGAAGAAATCCGGCCGCCCGCTCGGCGACCGTGGCCTGAAGCCCGGTCAGATCGTGCCGGAAATCATTCAGAGTGCTGGTGATATCAACATCCGCGTCGAAACCCGGCCTCTGACGACCGGTTTCCTCGACGGCAAGGAACAGGCGATCGATACAGCCATCGAACCACCGGCTGCCGCACAGATGGCCAAGCTACTGGCCGAGATCGGTGGTGAAGAGTTTACCGCCAATTCCCGTTCCGGCCGCATTCTCAAGGCTCACTACGTCAAGGGCAGCGAAGCGGCCGTCATGATCAGCGGCGGCCAGCATCCGAACGAAACGACCGGCATCGTCGGCGCCATCCGCGCCGCACGCGTGCTGAAAGAACGCGCCAACGCGCATTTCACCATCTCGCCGCTAGAAAACCCGGATGGTTACGCGCTGCACCAGCGCCTGCGCGTCGACAACCCGCGCCACATGCACCACGCCGCCCGTTATACGGCTCTCGGTGACGACCTCGAATACCGCACCCGCGAAAATTCAGGCGAGCACCTGAACGAGAAGGCAATCCGCTTCAAGGCGCAGGAAATCAGCGGCGCGAAACTGCATGTGAACCTGCACGGCTACCCGTCTCATGAATGGACACGCCCGCTTTCAGGTTACGTGCCGCGCAATTTCGCCATGTGGACATTGCCGAAAGGCTTCTTCCTCGTGATGCGCCACCACGCAGGCTGGACGGAACAAGCCGAAGCCATGCTCGACCACGTGACACGGCATCTCGGCGCCATTCCAGGCATTCTCGACTATAACAACCGCCAGATCGCGCTTTACGAAACCCATGCCGGCGAAACGGGTTTCCGCATCATCAACGGTTTCCCCTGCCTGTCATCGATCGACGACCGCCACACCGTGCCGCTGACGCTGATCACCGAATATCCGGACGAGACGATCTACGGCAACGATTTCATCACCGGCCACACGGCACAGATGGAAACCGTCATTTCGGCCTACGAATCCTGGCAGATGCTGCAATCAAAGGCATCGGTCTGACAGCCAGACCAGACGGGACGGACGGAGGCTCGCGGCCTTCTGATCCGCATCGTCTGCCATAATCAGATCGGCTGGATCAGCCGATCTGTACCACATGTCCGGGTGACACTTCCTTGTATTCCCGCTTCGGCGGCTCATAACCCATTGCCCGCACCGGGCTCTTCAGCTCGTCGTTGGAAATGCCGCGACGGATGCCGCGTCGCGCCGGGTCCGGCACCGGTACTGCGGACATCAGCTTCTTCGTATAGGGATGCTGCGGATTGTCGAAGACCGCCGCGCGCGGCCCGATTTCGACGATCTCGCCCAGATACATGACCGCAACCCGATGGCTGACCCGCTCGACCACCGCCATGTCATGGCTGATGAAAAGGAAGGCGAGGTTGAGGCTCTGCTGCAGATCGAGAAGCAGGTTACAGACCTGTGCCTTGATCGAAACGTCGAGCGCCGAGACGCTTTCGTCGGCGACGATCACCTTCGGGTCGAGAGCCAGCGCGCGGGCGATGGCAATGCGCTGACGCTGGCCGCCGGAGAATTCGTGCGGATAACGGCTCGCCATATCGGCGGAAAGACCGACCTTTTCGAGTAGATCCGCCGTTTTTTCCTTCGCCTGTTTTGCCGTGCCCAGACGATGTTTGATGAAGGGTTCGGAGATCGCCGTGCCCACCGTCATGCGCGGATTGAGCGAGGAGAACGGATCCTGGAAGATCATCTGTACCGACTTGCGCATCTGCCGCAGACCCATCGTGTCGAGCCGCATGACGTCATAACCGTCGAGCGCAACGTCACCTCCGGTCGGTTCGACGAGACGCATGATCGAACGACCGGTCGTTGACTTGCCGCAGCCGGATTCGCCGACCAGCGACAGGGTTTCGCCCTGGAAGAGATCGAAGGAGACGTTTTCGACCGCATGGACGGCACCCGTCTGACGCGACCAGAGGCCGGAACGGATCGGGAAACGGGTGACGAGGTTCTTCACCTCTAGAACCGGACGCTTCGACAGGACGACGGTATCGGCCACCTCTACCGGTTCGGCCGGTCTACCCGTCTCGGCGTCAAGAACCGGGAACCGTGTCGGCCAGTCGTGCCCCTGCATCGAGCCGAGCTTCGGTACCGCCGAGAGAAGTGCCCGCGTGTACGGGTGCTTGCCGCGGTGGAAAATCTCCTCGGTCGGGCCGGTCTCGACCTCGTCGCCGCGGAACATGACGATGGTGCGGTCGGCGATTTCTGCAACGACACCCATGTCATGGGTTATGAACAGGACGGACATGCCCTCCTCTTCCTGCAGCACCTTGATCAGGTCGAGGATCTGCCCCTGAATGGTCACGTCGAGTGCGGTCGTCGGCTCGTCAGCGATCAGCAGCTTCGGCCGCGAGGCGAGCGCCATGGCGATCATCACACGCTGGCGCATGCCGCCGGAGAACTGGTGTGGATATTCATCGAAACGGCCGGCAGCATTGGGGATGCGAACCTTTTCGAGTAGCCGGATCGTTTCGGCACGGGCTTCGGTCTTCGACATCGCCTTGTGTCTGACGAGAACCTCGGAGATCTGCCTTCCGATGGTAAAGATCGGGTTGAGCGAGGTCATCGGCTCCTGAAAGATCATCGAGACCTCATTGCCGCGCACCGCCCGCATCTCCTTTTCAGACAGCGCGAGAAGATTGCGGCCATTCAGCATGACCTCACCTTCTATGCGGCTGGTTGCCGACGCCAGAAGACGCATCAGCGACAGCGAAGTGACGGACTTGCCGGAGCCACTTTCGCCGACGATGGCGACAGTCTCACCCGGCGCAACATCGAAGGACATGTTGCGGACAACGCTCTTCCATTCTCCATCGACGAGGAAAGAGGTCGAGAGGTTCTTGACGGACAGGACGGGAGCTTGGGTCATAGAGGTTTCCAGGGTGTAGCAAAGGAGGCGGGGGCACGGCCTTCCGCGTCGCGGGCAGCCTCGAGGGCAGCAATTTTCTGATCGATGACCGAACGGTCGATCATGCCATGTGGATTGTCACGGGTCGGCATGGTCTCGGCCACATGGAGATACCGCTCCTGCGCCACGGCATAGAGCCGGCGCAGTTCCGCAAGTGGCGCTGCGTGATCGTCGGCATGAATGCGCAGCCACGGATAATCCTGATCGCGATAGATGACGATCGCCGCCGACTGTCGCCCGCGCTTATCGCCGCCTGCCGCCTCGCCTGCATCCATCGCGTCGAGCAAGCATTCGGCCATCGGCATGCCGGAGGCTGCACGGTCTCTGTAGACCCGCAGCGTCTCTGCTATGACTTCAGGCCCGATAAGCATGTTTCCGGCGACGGAAACATTCTCCGCGACCAGATGGCCCGCCCAATCAACGCATTTTTCGCCCGTGAAGGCAGCGTTGCGGCCCTGACCGTCGATCAGATGCATCTGGCGCTGGCGATGGCCGTCGTCACGCGCGGTCAGCGTCGCAATGATCTCCTCCGGTGCAAGCCCCTCTTCGAGGAGCTTGAGGCCATCGGTTCCGTAGATCGGGCTGACAAAGGCCTGGGTGGCGATTGCCCCCACTCTGCCTCTGATATGCGGCACCGCGCAGCCGACCGCGAAAAAGCGGCTGGCAACTGCAATACCGAAATCTCCCGTTTTGGGATCACGTGCGACGATCGACCAGGTCATGGTGTCAGCGTCCTATCGCATAGGCCTGCATCAGGCGCGGAGTTGCGGCAGCCCGCAGCAGGCCATCGGCATCGCGGCGGGCGGCTGTCAGGCGACCGACCGACCACGCGTCGGCAACCTTGACCTTGTGGCCGCGGCGGCGGAGTTCTTCGAGCGTTGCTTCGCCGATTGTGCTTTCCACCATGATCTCGCCCGGCGAGCTGGTGCGCGGATAGAACGAGCCCGGGAAATGGGACGTGTGGAAGAGCGGCATGTCGATCGCCGCCTGCAGGTTCTTGCCGTGATGGGCATACCGCAGGAAGAAAGGCAGCTGCCATTGGTCCTGCTGGTCGCCGCCCGGCGTGCCGAAAACCATAGAGGGCTTGCCCTGATGCAGCGCCAGCGACGGGGTCAGCGTCGTGCGCGGACGCTTGCCCGGTGCAAGCGAAGTCGGCAGGCCGTCCTTCAACCAGAACATCTGGGCGCGGGAATTCAGCGCGAAACCGAGCCCCGGCACGATCGGCGAGGACTGCAGCCAGCCGCCCGACGGCGTGGTCGAGACCATGTTGCCCCAGCGGTCGATGACGTCGATATGGACGGTATCGCCACGCTTTTCGGTCAGGTGCGACATGGTCGGCTCGTAAACTGTGCCCGTGCCGCTCATCTCGGCCAGCATCGCCATGGTCGCGTCGACCTGATGCTCGTAACCCGGCACTGTACCCGGGCGAAGGTCGAGCGAAGCCGTCGAGCCGATCAGCTTGCGTCGCTCGGCATTATAGCCTTCCGAGAGAAGATATTCGGTCGGGATCTGACCAAATTCCGGATCGCCGTAATAGACCTCTCGGTCGGCGAAGGCGAGTTTCATCGCCTCGACCACCGTATGGACGAAATCCGGGCCAGACGGGTCCATGGCGGCAAGATCAAAACCCTTCAAGAGCGCGAGCGACTGAAGAAGCACCGGCCCCTGCCCCCAAGCCGGCGTCTTGGCGATCGTCCAGTCCTGATAATCCAGCGTCTGCGGTGCTTCGACGGTGGCGCTCCAGTTCGCCATGTCTTCAGCGGTCAAGACACCCTTGTGCTTGGAACCGCTCGCATCCATGACTTCGGCGGTCTTGAGGTAGCTATCGATCGTTTCCGCCACGAAGCCGCGATAGAAGGCGTCACGCGCCGCCTCGACCTGATTTTCGCGGCCGGTCCTGGCTTCCGATTCCGCGATGATGCGCTTGTAGGTCTCGGCCAAGACCGGGTTCTTGAAATTGGCATGTGCTTCCGGTGCCGAACCACCCGGTAGCCAGGTTTCGTAGGAGGTCGGCCATTCCTTCTTGAAGAAATCGGCAAGGCCCTTGATCGTATTCGACACGCGCGGCAGCGTCGGATGACCGTGCTCGGCGTAATAGATCGCAGGCTCCAGAACCTCGCGCACGCTCATCGTGCCGTAATCGCGCAGCATCAGCATCCAGCCGTCGAAGGCGCCGGGGATGACCGTGGCAAGCAGACCGTCGCCGGGGATCAGCTTAAGACCTTCCGACGTGTAATGCTCGATCGTGGCACCGGCCGGAGCCGGGCCCTGTGCGCAGATGACCTCAACCTTGTCGGTCTTCTTGGAATAAAAGACAGCCGGCATGTCGCCACCCGGACCGCAGAGGTGCGGCTCGACGATCTGCAAAACGAAGCCGGTGGCAACAGCGGCGTCAAAGGCATTGCCACCCTTTTCGAGGATGGCCATGCCGACGGCGGATGCGATCCAATGCGTGGAGGTAACGACGCCGAAGGTGCCGAGGATTTCGGGGCGAGTGGTAAAATCGGACATTCTTGGAATTCCCTATGAGATTTCAGGCTTCGCCCAGTCTTAGGCTTCGCGAGGATCGAGTGCGTCGCGCAGGCCGTCGCCAAGCAGATTGAACCCGATGACGACGAGGAAGATTGCGATACCAGGCCACATGGTCATCCAAGGTGCCTGGCTCAGAAAGTTCTTGGCGGTGTTGAGCATCGAACCCCAGCTTGGTGCTGGCGCCTGCTGGCCCAGCCCGAGGAAAGAAAGGCTTGCTTCCGCGATGATCGCGGTCGCCACCGTAAGCGTTGCCTGAACGATGATCGGGGCAAAGACATTGGGCAGGATGTAGCGGGTCATGATGTCGAAATGGTTCAGGCCGATCGAACGAGCGCCCTCGACATAGTCCTCCGTCTTGACCGCAAGCACCTGGCCGCGGGTCAGCCGCACGAAGATCGGCATGGCCGAAAGACCGATGGCGATCATCGCATTGGTCAGGCTCGGGCCGAGAAAGGCGGCAAGCGCAATCGCCATGATGAGAAAGGGCATGGCAAGCAGAGCCTCGGTGACACGCGAGATCACCATGTCGACCCAGCCGCCGAAATATCCGGCGAGCAGGCCAAAGGGCACGCCGATCACCACGGCGATCAAAACCGAGACGACACCAGCCATCAGCGAGGCCTGCGCGCCGTAGATCATCCGCGAGAGAATGTCGCGTCCGAGATCGTCAGTGCCGAGCCAGTGGGCGGCGGATGGTGCCTTGCGGATCGCGCCCCAGCTTGTGGCAATTGGATCGGCGATCGGCAGGATCGGAGCGGCGATGGCGAGAATGGCGAAGAAAAGCACGATGATCAGGCCGGCAAGGGCCGACCTGTTGCGCTTCATCTTCTTCCAGGCGCGGCTCTCCTGTCGCTTGGCGGGGATGGAGACGGTTGAGTTGATGGAAGTCATATCGTCGTCCTCAGATAGTCGCCCTGAGGCGCGGATTGAGCAGGACATAGGCAATGTCGGCGAGAAGGTTCATCAGGATGAAGCCGACGGCGGTGCACAGCACGATGCCCTGGACGACGGCATAATCGCGGGTGAACACGGCATCGACGGTCATCTTGCCGAAGCCCGGAATGGTGAAGATCTGTTCGGTCAGGACGGCACCGGCAAGCAGCTCGCCGAAGAGCAGCGCCAGAAGCGTGATGACCGGCAGAAGCGCGTTGCGGAAACTGTGCGACAGGATGATTTCGCTTGGCGACAGCCCTTTGGCGCGGGCGGTGCGGATATAATCGGAGCTCAAAACCGCGACCATGGCCGAGCGGGTATGGCGCATCAGGGTTGCGGCAAGCGCGTTGCCAAGCACGAAAGCCGGCATGATCATCGTCTGGATGGAGCGGACCGGATCGACGAAGATCGACTCGTAACCGGAAGCCGGAAGCCATCCGAGCTGCACTGAGACCAGCAGGATCAGCATGATGCCCAGCCAGAAATTCGGGATGGAGAGGCCGGAAAGCGCCACGATATTGGCGGTGTAGTCGATCCAGGTATTCTTCTTCACCGCAGCCAGAATACCGATCGGGATGCCGATGATCATCGCGAAGAACATCGCCATGACGGCAAGCTGAATGGTGACCGGCAGTTTCTGTCCGATCAGTTCCAGCACAGGCTGGTTGGTTCTGAGCGAAATGCCGAAATCGCCTGTCACGACGCCGCCCAGCCAGTTGAGGTACTGAATCGGCATCGGATCGTTGAGACGATATTTCTCGCGCAGGAATTCGATCGTAGCCGGATCGCGTTCTTCACCGGCCATGGCCAGAACCGGGTCACCGGGCAATAGCTTCTGCAATGAAAAGACGAAGATCGAAATGATCAGCAGCGTCGGGATCGCGACCAGTAGTCGCTTGCCGATGTAAACAGGCATGGCATCGCCCTCGTTCAGGCTAGGTCTCGGTATGGTCAGTGTGGGCGCCGCACGAGGAATGTCCCCGTGCGGCTGCCTTTATGAAATTAGCGATCAGTCCTTGCTGACGCCGAGCAGACGGATCATGCCGTCCGGCGACGGAGCCCAGCCCTTGACCTTCTTGGAAAGGGCGTAGGCATAAGGCTGGTGGCCGAGGTAGATGATCGGCATGTCCTCATCGAGGATCGTCATGGCCGCGTCATACTTTTCCTTGCGGACAGCGTCATCGGTTGAGGCGCGGGCCGCGTTGAGCAGCTCGTCGACCTTCGGGTTGCAATATTTCACGTCGTTAATGCCGCCCTTGCAGGTGACGAACTGGTGAATATTGCCATCCGGATCGATACGGCCGGACCAGTCCGAACGGGACAGCTGATAGTTGCCGGCGGTCTGTTCGGAAAGAAGCGTGGCGAATTCGGTTGCCTTCAGCGTGACGTTGAAGCCGGCTTCGGCCACCATCGACTGGATGACCTGCATCATCTGCGTTTGGGTGGTATTGTTGGCGTGCTGCAGCTCGATATCGAGCTTCTCATAGCCCGCTTCCTTCATCAGCTGCTTGGCCTTTTCTATATCGCGGGCCGGAACCGGGATATCCTTGTCGAACCAGGGACTCGACGGCGGGAACGGCTGGTTGCCGGCCTTGGACGTGCCTTCGAAAACGATCTGGCCGATTGCTTCGCGATCGATCGCCAGCGAAAATGCCTGGCGCAGGCGCTTGTCCTTGCCCAGCGGATTGTCCGCACGCGGGCCGTTGCCGATGTTGACATACATCGCCATGTAACCCGGACCGATGACGTCGGCATAGGTGAGGTTCGCGTCGTTCTTCACCGATTCCGCGTCGGAAGCGGAAATACGCTCGGCCATGTCGAGATCGCCCGAACGCAGGTTGGCGAGCTTCACGGTCGTGTCGGGGATCGGCAGGTAGGTCACCTTGTCGACCAGAACCTTATCCTTGTCCCAGTAGTCGGCGAATTTTTCCAGCACAATACGATCCTGCTGGATACGCTCGACGAACTTGAACGGGCCGGCGCAAACCGGCTTGGAGCCGAAATTGGCGCCGAGTTCCTTGGCAGCCTTCGGCGCAACGATCATGCCGGCGCGATCGGAGAGCTGGGCAAGCAGCGTCACGTCAGCGGATTTCAAGGTGAACTTGACTTCCAGCGGACCGGTTGCCTCGACCTTGGCGACCGAGGAAAGCTCGCTCTTGCGGCGCGATTCCGGCAGCGTCATGTTGCGTTCGATGGTGGCGACAACGGCTGCAGCATCGAGCACTTCGCCGTCATGGAACTTGACGCCATCACGGATCTTCATCGTCAAAACCTTGCCCTCTTCGGACCAGGCCCATTCGGTGGCGAGCTGCGGGACGACCTTCATGTCCTGGTCGATATCGACAAGCTTGTCGCACATCGCGGTATAGACGATGCGGCCGACAAAGGTGCGCGACTGGGCAGGATCCAGCACGTCCGCGTCGTCGTTGAGACCGATGCGTAGTTCAGACGACATGGCCGGCATGGCCATCAAGGCACTGGCGAGCAGCGCCGCACTCAAAGCGGTAATTCTCTTCATGTTCTATCCTCTGGTCTGACTATCTTTGACGTTATTTTTCTTGTTGGCCGGCCCGACGGGCCAGGCGGTCTTCAGTCGGCGGATCACGAGGCGGCGCTGATGTCGCCTCCGTCGGTTTCCTCCGTATCGGACGACGACACCGCCGAAGCAGTGTCGTCGAGAAACTCAAGTGAGGTGGCGCGGATCAGGCGCTCCTGGTGCATCAGAAGGTGCTGGCGCATGGCTTCGCCCGCCCGCCCGGGATCCCGGGCGGCAATCGCATCGACGATCGCCATGTGCTGTTCGTAAGAGGTTCGCCCATTGGTTCCGGTGCGCCGGGCGCGTTCGCGGATGGACTGCCATGCCTCGTCCTGACGAACGCGGTTGACCAAGTCGAAAATCGACAAGAACAGGCCGTTGCCAGCGCTCTGGGCGATCTGGCGATGCAGCGAACCGTCCCAAAGCTCCTTGGAATCGGCATCCGTGCTCTGGCCGGTCTTTTCAGCGAGAGCGCGCATCCGCTCGATCTCGGAAGGCTTGGCACGCATTGCCGCAAGTTGCGCAAGCTGCGGCTCGATGCGAAGGCGAACCTCCATGATTTCCATGAAGTCGGTACCGGCAACCAGTTCATCGACCTGAGCAGACCAGCCATCCGGCTTTTCACCCAGAAAGGTTCCGGCTCCCTGACGCCGCCAGACCAGCCCCTCCGCCTCCAGGACTTCCAGCGCACGGCGGACTGCCCGACGGCCGACATTCAAGGTCTCCGCAAACGCCCTTTCCGTCGGCAGGCGGCCATCTTTCGCCAGTTCTTCATTGCGGATGAACTCGCGAAGCCTCGCCAGCGCAAAGTTGGAATTGTCGTTAGGGTTTGCAGTCAACTCGCACTATTTGGTCGAACCAATTGTCTATTGGTTCATCTTGGAGGATTTTTCTCACGCCCGTCAAGCCATTTTTTAGGCTTCGCCAACCATCGCTCAAAATGTAAGCAAACAAGGTTAGTTGGTCCGGCAGTCTTCAACCTGCCGCCACATCTGCACAGCAAAACGCCAGCATCTCGGGTGAGGCGCCGGCAAGGTTGCAGACATCGGAACTGGTGCCGGAGACGGTGTTTCAGACCGTTGCGCGCATGATGACGCGTGGGGACTTTGTGAGGCGAATACCGCCCTGCTTGGCGACCACCACGGTTTCACTAAAGCCGAGGCCCTGCGCTGTGGCATAGAGATGGAAGACCATGCCTTCCTCCAGCGGCCAGTCGGATGTCGGCAGGAAGGTGCCGGAAAGGTCACTGGTACGCGGGGTCCGGGTGTAGAGACCGAGCGTATAGGCAGTGACATTGTCGTAGACCGGCCGCAGGCCGGAATCGAGCGCGCCGTTGCGCATGATCGCGTCGACATCGCTGGCGATAGCGCCGGGTTTCATCGCAGCGATCTGCAGATCCTGTAGCTCGATCAGCTTCCCGGCAGCGGCTGTAAGCGCATCCGATGGCTTGCCCACCACGATCGGCCGCATCATCCGCGCGCCGTAATTGCCGACGCGTGGAATGAGCTCGACATGCAGCACGTCGCCCTCCTCGATCGCCTCGGTCTTGAACACGCCGTGAAGAAACTCATGGCTGCCGGAGGCCTTGACCACCGGACCGACCTCACCGGTATCGGCGCCCTCGCGCAGGAACACACCTGATGCAATGGCGGCTGCATCGCGCGTCGTCATGCCGGGCTTTGCCTGTCTTGCGATCTCCGCCATCGCCTTATCGGCAATTTCGGATGCCTGGGCAAGAACGGCAATCTCTTCCTCGGATTTCACCCAGCGCAGGCTGTCGCTCAGGCCGGGCATCGGCACGAAAATGGCTTCGGGCAGAAGCGCCTGCAGCCGCATGAAAGTGGCGGCACTCATGCTGTAGGAATTTGTATCGAGAGCAATCCGCGCTCTGCCAAAACCGTGGTCGCGGATGCTTGCGGTAACGGCCGACTGCGCTTCATCGGTATCGGCAAAGCCGACGACATCGGTAATCCAGCTCTTCTCCCGGCATGGGGCTTCATCGAGCGCACGCAAACAAAACCAGGCTTCACCTTCGCGCGGCAGGAACGCCGCGCGATACATGGTTTCGGAGACAGTATAGCCCGTCAGCCATGCGAGAAGTTCGCCGCTGTCGACGAGAAGCAGATCGGCGCCAGAAGACGCCATGGCGTCCCGGGCGAGAGCGATACGACGATCATATTCCGCCCGGGAGAACATCTTATGCCACCTCGCAGATATCGAGGATGGTCAGCATGTAGACGCGGATCATGTCGAGGAAGTCGATGATATCGACGCGCTCGTCCGGCATGGTGTTGTACCGGCCACCCGGACCGCAGACGATGCCTTCCATGCCAAGTTCATGATAGAGATGGCCAGCATCGGTGCCGTAGAAACGCGTGGGGGTGATAGCACCGGTTGGCTGCTTTTCGCCGCGAACGGCTTCGTAAGCGGCATTGATCGACTTGACGATGCGGCTATCCGGCGAAACCTCGAAAGGCGGCATCAATGGGCGGCCTTCGATCATGTCCGGAACCAGCTTGGCCTGAAGCCCGGGGAAGCGGCCTTCGAGCAGACGCAGCTCCTTTTCGACGTCTGCCAGCACGCTCTCCTGCGTCTGGCCCGGCGCATACCGCAGCGAACCGCGCAGACGAACGAAATCGGCCACCTGCGGCGGACGCCATTCGGCGAAGTCGCGGCCGAGCGCGCCATGCACGACACCGACATGGCCGCGGTTGATCGAGCGATGCGCATCGCTCTTGGCGCCGCTGAAGGTCATCGCATTGATGCGCGGAATGATATCGCAGGCCGCTGCAATCGCATCGACGGATTCTTCACGCTTCGAAAGATGACGCGTATCGCCAGTCAGTTCGATGACATAGCTGAGTGCCGCCGCATGCATGGTGACGGCAACGAGGTCGCTCGGCTCGCTGTTGATGAAATAGTCGGCCTTCACGCCGCTCCTGATCGCAGCCAGCGTGCCGACGCCGCCCTGCAATTCGCCAACGACGAAGGTCAGGACCACATCGCCCTTCAGCTTGACGCCCGCATCGAGCAGTGTCTTCACCGCGCAGAAATAGGCCGCATCACCGGCCTTCATGTTGGACACGCCGATGCCGTAGATGAACTTGTCGTCGACGAGGCCCGCGTAAGGATCGACCGTCCAGCCTTCGGTCACCGGATTGGTGTCGAGATGGCCGTTGAACAGCAGGCTCTTTCCGCCGCCCTCACCCTTCAGGTGACCGATCGTGTTGAAGCGGCGGCCTTCGTCAAACGCCTGAAGCTCGGCCTCGACGCCGATCTTTTCGAGTTCCTTGGCCATCCAGCGGGCGAGATCCTTCTCGCCTTCGGTCTCCGAATGGCTCTTGTGCTGGACCATTTTCGACAGGAAATCGAGGCAGGCCTTTTCGTCGATCCGATCCACGAGGGACTTCGGGTCCATTGTCATGCTCCTTGATGCAGTATCACTGGTATTGGTCATTGAAATTGGGCGGCCGCGCGCGGCACCGCTTCGATCAGCCGGCGGGTATAGTCGGCCCGATCAGGGCTATCGATCTCGTCTGCCTTCACCACCTCGATCAGGTCGCCGCGATACATGACGGCGATCCGGTGGGCGATCTGGCGGATAAGGTTGAGATCGTGGGTGATGAAGAGATAGGCCGTGCCGCTCGCCTTCTGCAGTTCGAGCAGCAGCTCTACCACGGAAGCCTGAACTGAAACGTCGAGCGCCGAGGTGATCTCGTCACAGATGACCAGCTTCGGCTTCGAGGCAAAGGCACGGGCAATTGCCACACGCTGTTTCTCGCCACCGGAAAGCTGGTGCGGATAACGGTTGGCATGGGTGCGTGGCAGGCGCACCTGTTCCAGCATGTCGCCGACCTGCTTTTCGAGATCGCTCCCATCACCGAACAGTTTCAGCGGCCGCGAGAGGATCTCAAAGATCTTCTGGCGCGGATTGAGCGAGGCATCCGGATGCTGGAAGATGATCTGCACGTCCTTGCGATAGGCATTGTCCATATCGCCGAGATGCCGGATCTCACGCCCGTCGAACCAGATCTTGCCTTCGAACCGGTTGAGGCCTGTCATGGCCTTGGCAAGCGTCGACTTGCCCGACCCGCTCTCGCCGACGATGCCGAGAATCTCACCCGGATTGACGCTGAGGCTGATCGCGTTATTGCCGGTAACACGATCGGTCTTCTTGCCGGTCAGTGCCGCGAGGAACGACTTGCGGCCGAAATGCACGCTGACATTCTCGACCTTCACCAGCGGCTTTTCGGCCACGACCACATCCTCCTTCACCAGACGGTGAGCCGGGTCAGGAACGGCATCGATCAGCTCGCGGGTATAGTCCTGCTGCGGATTGGTGAAGATGTCGCGGACCGGGCCCTGCTCGACGATATCGCCACGCTTGATCACGGCCACGCGGCTTGCCGTGCGGGCAACCAGCGCCAGATCATGCGAGATATAGAGCGAAGCGACACCCGTCTCGGCCTGCAACTCGACGAACAGATCGAGGATCTGCCGCGAGGTAATCACGTCGAGCGCCGTGGTCGGCTCGTCGAAAATGATGCATTCCGGGTTGCAGGCAAAGGCGGATGCGATGACGACACGCTGCTTTTCGCCGCCGGAAACCTCATGCGGCATGCGGTGCATCATCTGCCCCGGCGTCTTCAGCCCCACATGCGCAAGCCGTTCCTCGCCTTCCTTCCACGCCTGCTGGCGGGTCAGACCGCGATGGCGGATGAGAACCTCCGAGAGCTGTGTCCCGAGCGACAGCGTCGGGTTGAGCGACGTGCTCGGGTCCTGAAACACCATGCTGATACGCCGGCCGCGGATGGCCTCCATCTGCCGTTCGGATTTATCCAGCAGGTTGTCGCCGCCGAGCAGGATGCGACCGCCCGGTTCACGGGCATTTTTCGGCAGGTAGCGCATGATCGACCATGCGAGCGAGGTCTTGCCTGAGCCGCTTTCGCCGACGAGGCCGAGGATTTCGCCGCGGTTGATGGCGAGATCGATGTTTTTCAGCGCGTGAAACGTGCCGTTAGCGGTCTCGTAATCCAGCGAATAGTTCTCGATGGAGAGCACCGGCTTGTTCTCGGTATTTGTCATGGGTGTCACCTCAGGTCCGCGGATTGAGGGCATCGCGGAGACCGTCGCCCAGAAGGTTGAAGCCGACGGCGACGATGGCGATCGCCACGCTCGGCCAGATCAGGATGCCGGCCGACAGATGCATGTAACGACGGGCTTCCGAGACCATCAGGCCCCATTCGGCCGCCGGCGGCTGTGCGCCGAGACCGAGGAAGGAGAGCGTCGCAAACAGCATCACGGCAAACGAGACACGAATGGTCATCTCGACGATGATCGGCGCGATCACGTTCGGCAGCATTTCGCGGCGGATGATGTAGGAAGAGCTCTCGCCGCGGGCGATCGCCGCATTCACATAGTCCTGCTTGCGCACCGACAGCGCCACGCTTCGGGTGATACGGGCCATGCCGGGTGCGAATGCGATGGCGACGGCAACCAGTGCATTGATCGTGCTGGAACCGAGAAGGTTGACCACCAGCAGCGCGAAAAGCAGGCTCGGGATCGACATGACCGCATCGATGGTGCGCATGATCAGCTCATCGGCGCGGCCGCCGAGGAAGGCGGACGCAGTGCCGATCAGGGCGCCGATCAGCGTGCCGGCAATGGTGGCGAGGACCGCCATGACGACGGTGGCGCGCGCGCCGATCAGAAGCCGGCTAAAAATGTCGCGACCATACTGGTCAGTGCCGAGCCAGTATGTCAGGCTCGGTCCCTTGTAGCGGGCAAGCGGCGACAGCTTTTCCGGATCGTAAGGAGCAACCATCGGGCCGAACACGACGATCGCGAGGACCAGCACCACGAGAAAAGTGCCGATCGCGCCCTGAGGCGTCTTCAGCAGGCGTTTCAAAAACTCAGTCATACTGGATCCTCTTGTCGAGCCAGGCATAGAGGATGTCGGCAATGAAATTGACGATCGAATAGGTGGCAGCCATGATCAGCACACCGGCCTGGATGGCAGGCAGGTCACGCGCCTGGATGGCGACGATCAGCTGGCGTCCGATACCGGGAATGGCGAAGATTTCCTCGACGACAATAACGCCGCCGAGAAGATAACCGACATCGAGCGCGACGATGGTGATGGTCGGCAGAAGCGCATTGCGCAACGCGTGGTGGCGCAGCACGTGACCGCGCGACAAGCCTTTCAGCCTCGCGGCGCGGATATAGTCCGTATGCAGCACATCGACGAGTTCGGAGCGCACCATGCGGGACACGTGGGCGATCAGGATGATCGAGATGACGCAGACCGGCAGCACCAGATGCGCGATACCGCCGAAGAAATCCTCCGTCAGTGGCACGTAACCGGTCGGCGGCAGCCATTTCATCCAGTCGGCAAAGAGAAGAACGGCGATCGTCGCCGTAACGAATTCGGGAAGTGCTACGCCGGCATAGGAAATCAGGCTCACCACCATATCGGCGATCTTGCCGCGACGGATGGCGGCGATGATCCCGAGAGGAATGGCGAGGATAAGCATCAGGCCGATCGAGAAGAATGCCAGAATGAGGGATCGACCAAGCGCTTCGAACATGGCGGGGCCAACCGGCTGGCCGGTACGCAGCGACGTGCCGAGATCCCCCTGCACGACATGCCAGAGCCAGGTCGCATATTGCTGCCAGATCGGCTGATCGAGGCCCATCGTCTGGCGCAGCGCGTCGAGCGCTTCCGGGGTGGCGTTTTCGCCCAGCATCATCACCGCCGCGTCGGCGGGCAGGATCTGGGTAATGGCAAAGACGATCAGCGACACGACAAGAAGCGTGTAGACGATCATCACTAGCCGCTTGGCTATGTAGTTCGGAGACAGGGGCGTGTTCCTTGGTCAAGAGGGCCGGACGCCATCATGGCGCCCGGCGATATTGGCGGTCGGATGAATCAGCCGCGCTTCGGTGCCTTGTCGGAAAGCGAAGCGTAGTCGAGGCGATAGACGGATGCGCGCGGATGGGCTTCGAAACCTTCGACCCAGCTGCGCTTGGCGGCCAGAACGTCGAAGAAGGACGGGATGATCGAGGGCACTTCCTCGTTCATGATTTCCTGTGCCTTGGTGTAAAGCTCGGTGCGCTTTGCCTCGTCGGTCGTGCCGCGGGCTTCGCCGACCAGCTTATCGAATGCCTTGTTGTTCCAGCGCGTCTCGTTCCAGGCCGCATCGGACGTGTAGAGCAGCTTGAAGATGCCATCCGGGGTCGGCTGCATGTTGTAGAAGCCGACGTAGAACGAACCCTTCTTCCATACCTGCTCCAGATAGGTCGCATGCGGCATGGTCTGGACATTGATGTTGATGCCGGCTTCCTTGGCCATTTCACGCAGTGCGACGGCAAGCTGGGTGCGCACCGCCGGGCGGTCGGAGGCGATCAGGGTTGCTTCGAGACCATTCGGGAAACCTGCCTCAGCGAGAAGCTTCTTGGCTTCGGCGATATTGGCCTCACGCTGTTTGACCTGTTTGAAGAAACGGTAGGACGGGTTGAGCGGCGTGTCGTTGCCGATCGTGCCAAAACCTTCGGTGACGAAACCGACCATGGCTTCGCGGTCGACGGTGAGCGCAATGGCGCGACGGACGCGCGGATCGTTGAACGGTGCCGTGTCGCAACCGAAGTTGATGTTGCAGAACTGGCCCGACGGCGTACGCAGCGTGGTAATGCCGTCATTGCCATCGACGCGCATGAATTCCGGCGGCTGGATGGTGGAGATGATGTCGATATCGCCGGACAACAATGCAGAGCTTTCAGCCGACGTATCCGGGAAGACATGCACTTCGACGCGGTCGAGATAGGGGCGTGCCGGGTCGTAATACTTTTCGTTGCGTTCGACGACGATCAGACGATCCGGCTCGTAGGAAACGAGCTTGAAAGGGCCGGTGCCGACAGCCTTGGTCGACAGGCTTTTCAGGTCGCCGGTGGCGATGGCGGCCGGAATGATACGGGCATTCGTATAGGCCATCGAAACGGGCAAGTCGGCATAGCCGCCGGAAAGCTTGAACAGCACGGTCGCATCGTCAACGGCAACGATATCGGCGATCGGGCCGACATTGTTGCGGCCCGGCGAAGCCGTTGCCGGATCGAGGATCGCCTTGAAGGTCGCGACGACATCCTTGGCGGTGAAGGCGGAACCGTCATGGAAGGTGACGCCAGTGCGCAGCTTGAAGGTCCATTCGGTCAGCGCATCATTGGCCGTCCAGCTCTCGGCCAGATCCGGCTCGACAGACATGTCGACGCGTAGGCGCGTCAGATTGCTGTAGAGCAGCTCAGTGACGAGATATTCCGGGTTGACGCGAGTAAGCAGCGGATGGATGACGCTTGCCGCCTGGTCGACAGAGATCTTCAGCGTGCCGCCCTTGGCCGGCGTCGCTTGGGCAAAGCTCATCGAAGGTGCTGCAAGGATGGCGGCGGTGCCCGCGAGGAAGAAGCGGCGTTTCATTTCCAGCATGTTTCAGTTCCCTTGGTTATTTGCTGCGGTTTTCAGGAATGGCGTATTTCTGGGATCGAATCGGCGGCAAAATCCGCCGCGAGATAGGCGAGAATGCTTTTGGCGAGCGCGATAATGTCCTGTCGCGTCGTGTGTTCTTCCGGGCTGTGGATGCAGCTTTCCGGCCGGCCGAGGCCGCCGAGCAGCACTTCCGGGCCAAAACCTGCCTTCTGCACGTAACCGAAGTCCGAGCACGAGGCCGCGCCCCATTTGGCAAAGTCTTCTTCGCCGTAGCCGAAACCTTCCGACAACGCCTTCTGCCAGCGCGGCCAGTGCGGCCCGTCCGGATCGTCGGTCGGGATCAAATGCCCGACGAGGTCGACGGCCAGCTTGAGATCGGTTCCATCCAGGCAGGCGCAGATCGCGGTCTCGATCTCGGCGCGCGCCGCTTCATAATTTTCTTCCGGCGCATAACGACGCGAAACAAGGATCTTGATTTCTGCCGGCACCTGCCCGCCCGCCGTCCCGCCATTGACCGCCGCAATCGTCAGCGATGGCCGAAGCGGGCCGGTCGCATGCGGCGGCGGCGCGAGCTTCGATTCCCGCTCGGCGACGGTGGGCTTCAGCGCAGCAAGAGCGTTCAGCACAGGCAGCGCGCCCTCGATGGCGTTGACGCCTGCGCCAGTCCTGTTGCCCTCCCCGGCATGAACCGCATGACCGGTGATCGTCACTTGCAGATTGAAGATACCGAAACAGCCGGCCCAGACACGCGGCGCAGCCGAGCCGTTGAAATTCAGGATATGGCCCTTCAACATGCCCTGTTCAGCGAGATAGCGGATGCCCGGATAAAGGCCGCCTTCCTCATCGGTGCAAAGCAGCAGCATCGGATCGTAGGCAAGCGGCACGCCGCATGATTTGGCGGCGCGCAGCGCCAGAAGCGTTGCGGCGATCGTGCCCTTCATGTCGGCAGCGCCCAAACCATAGAGATTGTCGCCCTCGATCGTCAGAGAGAGCGGGTCGCGCGTCCAGCCGGGAGCAACCGGAACCGTATCGACATGATAATAAAGACCACAGACCGGCTTGCCGCTCTCGCGTGTCGCAACCAAGTTCGTACGCTCGCCGGATGCCGGACCACCGGCAACATGCCAGAGGTCGCGCGGTACCGTCACACGCTCAAAATCAAAGCCGAGCGGCGTCAGCAATTCGCTCATCAGATCGGCAAATGGCCCATAGCCTTCGCCTGGCGGAAAGGACGTATCGACCGCAACCATGCGTGACAAATCCTGAACCGCGATCTCGACATCGCGCTCAATCGCTGTCATGGCAGACTTAAGAGGGGCGTGATGAAGATCGGGCTGCGGCACGGTCATTGTGGTATCCTCGGCCTCCGGCGCTCGCCTCCTCAGCTTGCGCTTTAATATAAACTATATAGTAATACTGCGTAGATCGGGATAGCGAGTCAACTCCAAAGAAGAGGCAAATAATTGCCGGAATTGCCCAATATATCATCAGATGCCGGAAAGCTCGGCGAGCTTTCATTACCGCTTTATGAAGTGGTTAAGCGGCAGATCACGGAAGCGATCATGATCGGCAAACTTGAGCCTGGGTCGGTTCTGCCTAGCGAAGTGGCATTGTCGCAAACCTACGGGGTCGCCGTCGGCACCATCCGTCGCGCCCTCATGGATCTCAC
Organism: Neorhizobium sp. LMR1-1-1.1; assembly: GCF_040675795.1. Classification (NCBI taxonomy): domain Bacteria; kingdom Pseudomonadati; phylum Pseudomonadota; class Alphaproteobacteria; order Hyphomicrobiales; family Rhizobiaceae; genus Neorhizobium; species Neorhizobium sp. LMR1-1-1.1. The sequence goes on along the minus strand of NZ_JBEGHE010000036.1, from coordinate 433,751 downwards.
CAATGACGGCATCCTCAGCCGCCGCCGCAAGACCGGCACGGTCGTCACCGGCCGCAAGCCGCAGCACAGCCTTCGCCTGTTTTTCCAGTATTTTCGCCTTCACGGCCTCGATGGATCGCTGAGCAAGTCGGTAACAACGGTGACCTCACTTGATCATGCGACGGCATCCGCAGATGACGCTGGAAAGCTGCAGATCGAAAAAGACGCGCCAATCGTCCGTTTCCATCGTTTCAGAAGCATCGATGACCGACCGATCATGCACGAGACGCTCACCCTCTCACGCGAAAAGGTGCCGAATTTTCCGGAGAGGAAAGAGGATATTCCGTCGCTGTTTTACCTGCATCTTCTGGAACATCACGGCCTTCGCATATCTGCGGTGCGCGAACAGATCGGCGCTGATCTTGCCAACGAGGATGATGCCCGCTGGCTGGATCTGAAACTGCCGGCAGCCGTGCTCACCATCGATGAAATCGCCTATGACCAGATGGCAGTGCCCGTGCTGATTTCGGCGCACCGGGCAACGACTGCCAACCATCGTTATGTCAACGAAGTCCAATGATCTCGACGCCGGACCGATATCTCGGTCCGGCTAATACCACCCTGTTCAATAACCCTCGTCGCAAAGCCTTGCGACCTCATCGATCGTCAGTGCATCGATACCGAGCGCCGGCAGAAGATCATTCTGTCCCGGCAGGTCGTGGCCGGTCGCGGCCGACATCATCGCAATTCCCGCATCATGCAGCATCGTCGGCTTGCCGGCGAGACGGCCAAGCAACGAGGTCGGCACGAGGCCGAAGGGCACGTCCTCGTAGATGTAGCGACTGTCGACCGTCGTCGGGCCAAAGCCGCCGCGACCTTCCGCATGCATCTGCTGGTTCATCTCCGACACGCTGCCCATCGGCACATGGAAGGAAAGCGAGAAATGTTCGCGCACGGTGCGCACCGAAAGGCCGAGCGTCGCGGCAATCGCAAGACGTTCCTCGTCGAGCGTTTCGATGACGCGGCCGACGGTGGGAGTGATGTTGTCGCCCTGCCCCCAGGTCTCGCCCTTTTCCATGCGAGTGAGGTTGAGAAGCGCAATGCCGAGATGGTTCTGCGGGTTGAGATTACTGAGCGAAATCGCCATCACGCCATCGCGTTTGACGAAACGATCGCCGAAAAGCTCCGTGCAAAGCGCGTGCCCCGCATCGATGTCGGATTTCGGCAGCGTCGCGATATCCACCTTCTGGCGAACCGTATTCACCTTCACCGTCGTCATGTCCGGCTGCACCCGGCCGGTCAGAAGCGTCGTGCCCCAGACGCTGATCGGCAGTTTCACACCACGCGCAGCAAGGCCCTTCGAGAGATAAAGCGCGCCAAAAGAGCAATGCGACGAGATGATCACCGGCTGGCCGGATTTGAGGTGCGGGATCGCGGCATCGAACGCGGCCTTGTGGCCGTAACCCGGCAGGGCAACGACGATGACGTCGGCAGAGGTCACCGCCTCTTCGCAATCCCTGGCGATACGCACCCGGCCGGAGAATTCGAAAGCGCCATTCGCCATCAGTTCGGCACCATCGGCCAGCGCCTGCGCGCTCTTTCCGGATGGTGACCACAGCATGGGGTCATGGCCTTCCTTTGCAAGATAGGCGGCCATTCCGAATGCGATCGATCCGGCTCCGAGGATACTGACGCGCATGGTTTCATCCTTGATGATTGAGACGATTTATAAACGTAGGGGTGGGCGCTACATGTATTTGGTCGGCAGCGCCGTTGTAAACTTCATTTCCTCCATGGCGATGGAAGAACTGAGGTCGGAGAATTCCAGCCGGCTGATCAGGTTCTTGTAGACCTGGTCGTAAACATCGATATCCGGCACCACGACGCGCAGCAGATAGTCGGCGTCGCCGGTCAGGCGATAGGCCTCGAGAATTTCGGGAATTTCCTTGATCTCCTTGCGGAAGTCATCAAGCCATGTCGTGGTGTGGCGCGGCACTTTCACCGAGATGAAGATCGTCATCGGCACATTTGCCATGCGCCGGTCGATCAGCGCCACCTTGGAGCGGATCAGCCCGATATCCTCCATCCGCTTGATCCGGCGCCAGCAGGGCGTGTGCGACAGGCCTACTTCCTCGGCGATCTCGACAACCGATTTTTCGGCATTCTGCTGGAGGATTTCGATGATCTTCCGGTCGATTTGGTCAAACATGACGGCTCCGGGATAAATTTGCGCTTTGACAAGTTTGCGTGGGAATTTTTTCCATCAATCGCGGCAGCAATAACGAATGATTGTTCGCGCAGGAGCGTATCGAGCGATATTTTGCGCGCACCCCACCCTCCCGGCGGACGGACATCCGCCCAAAATCCATGCAGCGATGATCAAAATTTAAACGATCCACCAATTCTGTCAAATCATCCTATCAGATTCGCCAGTTGCTAGGATGACATTGCAATATTAATCTGATCATTGTCAAAAAAAGCAATCCGTCTCCATGCCCGTTTGTCTACCCTCTTTCCAAACACAACAACCTGATGGGTGGAAAGATGAAAAGGATTGGTCTGATTGGCGGCATGAGCTGGGAAAGCACTGCTGTCTATTACCGTCGCGTCAACGAGCAGGTGCGCGAGCGGCTCGGAGGGTTAAATTCTGCGGACGTGGTAATGCGTTCCGTCAATTTTCAGGATATCGTAACCCTTCAAAAACTGGGGGCCTGGGAACAGGCGGCAGGCGAATTGAGCAAGGTTGCGAGAGATCTGGAGCAGGCTGGCGCGGACATGATCCTGATCTGCACCAACACGATGCATCTTCTGGCAGACGACGTGCAGAACTCCGTCGACGTGCCGCTGCTGCATATTGCCGACGTGACCGGAGAGGCCGTGACGGCCGCAGGCTGCAAGCGTCCGCTGCTTCTGGCCACCCGTTACACGATGGAACAGGATTTCTACCGTCGCCGGGTGGAAGACAAGTTCGGGCTGGAAGTTCTGGTTCCCGATGCGGAAGACCGGCAGGACATCCACGACATCATTTTCGGCGAATTGTGCTGCGGCGTCGTCAAGAGCGCCTCGCATCAGCGCTATCTGGATATCGTCGCCAAGGGCAAGGCGGCCGGTGCCGACAGCGTCATCCTGGGCTGTACCGAGATCGGCCTTCTGGTGAGCGCCGAGGATTTCGACATTCCGACATTCGATTCGACCCTGCTGCATGCCGATGCCGCGGTCGACATATCTCTTGCGGCGGCCCGAGCGGCCAAGGCGGAAACAGGGCTAGCAGCGCCGATACACTAACTGGGGGTGTGAAGTCTGCAATGCCTAGGGGAACCCGGACAGGAAAGTAAGGAGACTGACATGCGAGACTTCACACAGACACGCCGTTCGACGCTCAAGATGCTGGCCGCTGGGACCGGCATCCTGGCTGCACCGTCGATCATCCGCCCTGCCATGGCGCAGAGCAAGGTGGTCAACATCACCACCTATGACAAATTCGTTCCCCAATCCTTCATCGACCAGTTCCAGAAAGATACCGGCATCGAAGTCCGCATCCGCCTGACCGACGACCAAGGCAAGCAGTACAATCTGCTGGCTGCTGAAGGCAACGCACCGTCCACCGATATCGTCACCGTCACCGGCCATCGCCTGTCGCAGTTCATCACCTCCAACCTCCTGTCCCCGCTCGACACCGGCCGGATCGGAAACTGGAACAAGCTCGCGCCTGCCTATGCCGGCGCGCCGCAGCTGACCATCGACGGCAAGACCTATGGCGTGCCGCTTCTCGCCGGGTTCGAAGGTCTTGTGCGCAACACCGATTACACCAAGGCTTCCGACAGCTGGGACATCATGTTCGACGAGCAGTACAAGGAACTGACGTCCTACATCGTCTCCGACTTCCTTTCGATCACCATGAAGTATCAGGGCACCGACGGTGATTACGTCACCTACGAGGGCAAGGAAGCCGAAGCGCTTGCAGCCACCAACAAGGCCCGCGACTACCTGATCAAGAACAAGAGTCAGGTCCGCAAATATTACGATGCCGGTTCCGAAGTGCAGCAGATGTTCGTCAACGAGGACATCTATGTCGCGCAGGCATGGTCCGGCCCGGCCGCCAAGCTGATCATGGACGGCCATCCGATCGAGCTGTCCATCCCGAAGGAAGGCACCTACGGCTTCCTGTACTCGTTCAACGTCGTCAACAACGCGCCGAATGCGGAAGCGGCCTATCAGTTCCTCAACGCCATGCTGGCCTCGCCGGAAATCGGTGCGGCGATGACCCGCCAGTCCGGTTTCGCGTCGGCCTTTGCCGGTGTCGACACGGTCCTGACCGACAAGGAACGCGCTGCCATGACACTGCCGGACGAACAGATGCAGCGCATCCAGTTCTTCAGCTCGAAGAACCGCAAGATGAAGAACGACATGATCGACAAGGCTTCGGCCGAAGTTAAGGCCGGCTGAGCCGCCCATCCGTGACACCGACGGCCGGTCCCACAACAGGGACCGGCCGCTCGGAACTGCAGTCAAAAGCAAAAAGACGAATGGGAACGTAATGATGGTCGACAGTAGTATGAGCGACACCGCGAAAGTGTCTCCAAGGGCCGGCCCCTCCTATGCCGGATGGATCGGCAAGCTGGCGAATTCGCCGATTTACGCCGCAACGATCGGCCTCATCGCCAACAGTCGCATGGCCCGCCTCGCGCTGCTTCTGGTAATCCCGCTGGTCTGGATCATCACGCTCCATATCGGCCCGATCTACCAGATGGCCCGTATCAGCATAATGGACAACTATCCGCCGGCACCGGGCGGCGCGATCTACACGCTCGACAACTACCGACAGTTCTTCCAGGAACCGCTCTATTTCATGCCGTTCCTGCGCAGCATCGTATTTGCCGTCTGCGTCACCGCCACGACGCTGGTCGTTGTCTATCCCGTCGCCTATTACGTTGCCAAAGTGGTCAAGCCGGAAAACCGCACCCGTGCCCTGCTGCTGCTGCTGACGCCCTTCTGGGCCGGTGAGCTGATCCGCACCTTCTCGGTCATCATGTTTCTGGCAAACCGTGGCGCCGTGAACGTCTTCCTGCGCGAGATCGGCTTCATCGATCGCCCGATCATCCTGCTCTACAACTATTTCTCGTTGAGCTTCGGCGTCATCTACCTGATCTCGCTGTTCATGCTCCTGCCGCTCTATTCCGCGATCGAAAAGATCCCCAACTCGCTGGTCGACGCAGCAGCGGATCTCGGCGCGGGACCATGGCAACGTTTCCGCCGGGTTATCCTGCCCTTGTCGAGGGACGGCATCATCTCGGGCTGCAGCCTCGTCTATCTCACCTCGATCGGTGTCTTCGCCGCCCCGCTTCTTCTCGGTGGCCCGAATTCGACGATCTTCCCGGAAATCATCGCCAGCCTTTTCCATGGTTCCAGCGACAAATGGCCGGAAGGTGCCGCCTTCTCCATCCTGATGCTTGCCGTATCGCTGTCGACCGTTGGTCTGTTCATGCGTGTCGTCGGCGGCCGTACCGTCAAGCTGATGTGAGGATCTGACCCATGCGCTCGTATTTTTCCGACTTCCCCAAAACCGCGCTTCAGGCCTCCTACTGGCTGTTCGTCATCTATCTGCTCCTGCCCCTTGCGCTGATGATGGCGATCTCCTTCAAGGACGCCAATTTCGTCGCCTTCCCGATCGATAAGTGGACGCTCAAGTGGTATGCGCAGGTGCTGCAGGACAAGCAGTTCCTCGAAGCCTGCGCCTATTCGATCTTCATCGCCCTGATGACGACGCTGTTTGCGACGATCGTCGGTGTGTGGATTGCGCTGCTGATCACCACCGAGGGCATGATCGCCCGCTCCGTGATCTTCGCACTCGCCTGTCTTCCGGCGGTTGTGCCGGGCCTGATCAATGCTATCTCGATGCGTATCTTCATACGCGTTCTGGACATTCCGACCGGCACCGGGGCGATCATTCTCGGGCACACCGTTCACGCCGTGCCCTTCGTCGTCATCATGGTGCTGACCCGGCTGCGTTCGATGCCGAACAATCTCGTCGATGCGGCCCGTGATCTCGGTGCCGACAGTTTTGTTGCCTTCATGCGCGTCACGCTGCCTTATCTGGCACCGGCGCTCGCCGGCGGCATGGTCTTCTGCGTGCTTACCAGTATCGACGATTTCGTCCGTACCTTCTTCCTGGGCGGTTACCAGACCACCCTTCCCATGCTGATCTTCGCCAAGGTGCAGGGCGGCATGTCACCTGAAATCAACGCCATAGCGACCCTCGTGCTGATCGTAACCGCAGCCGTCGGGCTTTATGCCGAACATCTCACCCGCCGTTCGAGGACTTAGATCCATGCAGCCAGTCGTTCATTTCCGTAACGTCAACAAATCTTACGGCTCCTCGCTCGCAGTCGATAATCTCGATCTCGCCATCGAACCCGGCCAGTTCGTTACACTTCTCGGCCCTTCCGGCTGCGGCAAGTCGACGACGCTACGCATGCTCGGCGGCTTCGAGACGCCGACGTCCGGCGAGATCTTTCTCGACGGCCAGGAGATCAGCAAGCTCCCGCCCAACAAGCGCAACGTCAACATCGTCTTCCAGGACTATGCGCTCTTCCCGCACTTGAACGTCCGCCGCAACGTCGCCTTCGGCCTTGAGCTGAAGGGCATGGCATCGGATGCGATCCACAAACGCACGATGGAACTCCTGTCGCTGGTCAAGCTCACCGATTTTGCCGAGCGCATGCCGGGTCAGCTTTCCGGCGGCCAGCGCCAGCGTGTCGCGCTGATGCGCGCGCTTGCGCCCAATCCGAACGTCCTGCTGCTCGACGAGCCGCTTTCCGCACTCGACGCCAAACTGCGCCAGCAGATGCAGATCGAACTCAAATCGATCCAGAAAACCACCGGCAAGACCTTCATCTTCGTCACCCACGACCAGGAAGAAGCGCTCACCATGTCGGATGTCGTCGTCGTCATGAATGCCGGCCGCATCGAGCAGATGGGCGATCCCCATACGCTCTATGCCAAGCCGCGCAGCCGTTTCGTCGCCAACTTCATCGGCGAGACGAATTTCATCGAAGGCAAACTGAAGGCGATCGATGGCGGGCTCGCCGCCATCGAATGGAACGGCAGCGTTGTCCATGCGAACCTCAACGGTCAAAGCCCGGCGGTCGGCAACACGGTTGCAGCAGCGCTGCGCCCGGAAGCCATTTCCGTTCTGTCGCAAAAGCCAGCCAACACGATTGCCGTTTCTGGCCGCATTACGCAGAGCATCTTCAAGGGCGATCATACATCCCTGACCGTCAGCCTCGCGAATGGCCAGTCGGTTGTCGCCCAGCTCGATCCGGTGGCGCTTTCGGCCATAACCGGCGACGATGTCTGGCTGACATGGCGCGAGAATGACGCCGTGGTGCTGGCCGACTGACCATAACAGCCGGCATCCCCGGCATCTTGCCCGGCCGTGTCACGCGGCCGGGACCGTGGAAGATTTGAACCGAACAGGACCTGACCCATGAGTCCCGAACCGATCCGCAGTTTCAACGATCCCAAGCTTTCAGATCTCAACGCCCGCGTTGCGCAGGACCTCGAATATCTGAACTATCCGCCCGCCAACTGGTCGCCTGCTTCGGCCAAGGTTGATGGCAGACCGGTCAGCGATGTGGTCATCATCGGTGGCGGCATGTGCGGTCTCGTCGGCTGGTTCGCGCTTTCGCGCGTCGGCATCCGCAATGTCAGGATTATCGACAAAGCCCCAAAGGGTCGCGAAGGCCCCTGGAAGACCTTCGCCCGCATGGAAACCCTGCGCTCGCCGAAAACCCTGCTCGGCCCGGCAGCCGGCATGGCATCGCTCACCTTCCGCGCCTGGTACACAGCACTTTTCGGCATCGCCAAGTGGGAAGAACTTTACCGCATCCCCCGCCCGATGTGGATGGACTATCTCGACTGGTATCGCGACGTTCTCTCCATCCCGGTCGAAAACGGCATCCACGTCACCCGCATCATCCCGCGCGAGGACGGTTTGCTCGAACTCGAAATCGCCAATGGCGCGGAAGAGCCGATCCTTACCCGCAAGCTCGTGATGGCAACCGGCCGCGATGGACTGGGTGCCGCCGAGATTCCCGATTTCGCCGAGGGCATGCAGCGCGGCAAGAGCTGGGCGCATTCGGCCGACGAGGTCGATTTCACCACTCTCAAGGGCAAGCGCGTCGTCGTCATCGGCGTCGGTGCTTCCGCCGTCGACAATGCCGCGGAAGCGCTGGAAGCCGGTGCCGGCGAAGTGCGCCTTCTCGCCCGTCGCAAGAAGATGCCGACGGTCAACAAGCTGATGGGCATCGGCTCCTACGGCGTCACCGCCGGGTTCCCGAAGATCGATCCGAAATGGCGCTGGCGCCTGATGGATTATTCCACGAGGCAGCAGACCCCTGCCCCGCACGGTTCGACGCTACGCGTCAGCCGTCACGCCAACGCTTTCTTCCACTTCGATTGCGGCATTGCTTCGATGAAGGAGGAAGGCAGCGAAGTGGTCATCACCACGACGAACGGCCGCATCTTCCGCACCGATTTCGTCATCCTCGGCACCGGTTTCACCGTCGATCCGCTGGCCCGCAGCGAGCTTGAACCCTACAAGGATCAGATCGCCTGCTGGGAAGATCGGCTCACACCGCCGGCCGACGAGAAAAACCCCAGCCTTGGCCGTTTCCCCTGGCTGGAGGACGACTTTTCCTTCACCGAAAAGACGCCCGGCACTGCGCCCTGGCTGAAGAACATCCATTGCTTCAACTACGGCGCGACGATGAGCCTCGGCAAGGTCAGCGGCGATATCCCGGCGATCAGCGAAGGCGCGCAATGGCTTGCCCGCGGTGTGGCTGCAGGCCTGTTCATCGACGATATCGATTATCACTGGGAAGCCTTGCTCGCCTATGAAAAGCCGGAACTCGACGGTTCCGAATGGGTCGATGCCGACGCCGATCTCCCCGAACAGAAAACAGCCTGAGGAAACCGATGCGCAAGACAGTCTATTATTACCACGCCCTCAGTTCTCCGTGGGCCTATCTCGGCTGGCCGCAGTTCAAGGCGCTGATCGAAAAGCATGATCTCGACGTCGTGGTGCGCCCGACGCGCATCGTCACCGAAAACGGCGGCGTGCCCCTGCGCTCCCGCCCGCAGCCGCGGCAGGACTATCATGCAGTCGAACTCGATCGCTGGCGCAAGCGGCTCAACATGCCACTGGTGCTGAAACCCAAATATTACCCGACAAATAACGAGTTTTCCGCCCGCATGGTGATCGCGGCCGACAGGCTCGGCCTGCCGGCGCTCGATCTCAGCCACGCCCTGCTTCACGCGCTCTGGAGCGAGGAACTGGACGTGACCCAGCCGGACGTGCGCATCGATGTCGCCAACCGCCTCGGCCTCGACGGTGCAAAACTGCAGGCGATGGAAGATCAGCCGGATATCATGCAGGCCTGGCTCGACAGCCACGAAGAAGCCGGCAAGCGCGGCGTCTTCGGCACCCCGACCTGGATCTACAGAGACGTGCTCTATTGGGGTCAGGACCGCCTGGACTTTCTCGACGAAGCCCTTTCGCAAGATTGAGGAATAAAATCATATGACGACCGAAACGACTGTCGATGTGATCGACAAGGTACTGGGCCTTTCCCCCTCCTCACCGCTGCTTGCCCTGCGCGAACAGCGCTCCAAGCTGAAGCACCTCACCCAGACCAGTTATGTCGCGGCCCTCCACCCGACCGACCCGCGCAACCTTTCCTATGCGGAACGCGCCACGCTTGCCGCCCGCATGGCCGCACTCTGGGCCTCGCAGGAGCTTCTCGCGCATTACCGCGATCTCGCCACGGCGGAAGGCGCAAGCGGCGATGTCCTCTCGATTGCCGATCCCGCTTGGACACCGGAAGACGAGGCAAGCCGGCTTTCCGTCATCCTGCGCCATGTCGATCTGGTGACGAAGAACCCGAAAGCGGCAACCCGCGAGAATATCGAAAAGCTCTATGCCGCAGGCCTCGACGATCGCGATATCGTCACGCTCGCCGGCATCATCGCTTTCGTCAATTACCAGGTCCTGGTCGTCGCCGGCCTGAAGATGCTGAGGGACAACTGACATGTCTGACGCGGTTCACGAATTCACCCTCGATGCGCTCGAATGGCAGCCTTACGTCAAGCCGGTCGACCTGCAGACGGCGACGCCCGAACAGCTCGATGCGCTGAAGGTCACCCCGTCCAATACAAAAGTTTCCGCCTATGTGCTGGTGCTGGCGCAGGAAACCGAGATGCTGGCCGAGCGCTCGCCGCTGTTCAACGACATCATGTATAGCGATGGCGGCCTGTCGCGCGGCGGCCGCGAACTCGGCGCGCTTGCCGCCTCCTTCGTCAACCACTGCATCTATTGCGCCCAGGTTCACGCCAATCGTTTCATCCAGCTGGAAAAACGGCCGGAAGTAGTGGACGAAATCTACAATAACGGTCTCGACGCCGATCTTGGCGAATACGATCAGGCGCTGTTCAATTTCGGCGTCGACCTGACCGCCCATCCGGATAATGTCGGCGTCTACCAGTTCTACCACTTGCGCGAAACCGGCCTGAGTGATCTGGAAATCCTCGACCTCATTCATTCTGTGGCGATCTTCGGCTGGGCCAACCGGCTGATGCACACGCTCGGCGAACCGCACCGGAAAGACTAAGTGGCAACCGCAACGACGGCAGACAGCGCCCCCTCCTTCGATGTCACCCATCGCGAAGTGCTGCGCATCGCGATCCCGATGATGATCGCCCATTTCTCGACCCCGCTCGTCAGCCTCGTGGCGACGGGCGTGATCGGACAGTTGGGGCAGGAGGCACTGATCGGCGGCGTCGCGCTCGCCGCCGTAATTTTTGACGTGCTGTTCGTCACCTTCAATTTTCTCCGCGGCGCGACCACCGGTTTCACCGCCCAGGCTTTTGGCGCGGGAGACCGACGTTTTGAGCAGCGCATGCTGCTCGGCGGCCTGACCATTTCCATGGTCGCCGGCCTCGTCATCCTGCTTCTGCATGTGCCAATCGGCAATCTCGGCCTGACCGTACTTGGCGCCGATGGTTCGGTTGCGGAAGCGGCAAAAATCTATTTCTCCTGGCGCGTCTGGTCGGCGCCCTTCGTGCTGTTCAATTTCGTCGCCTTCGGCTGGATCATCGGCCGGGGTGATGCACTCACCGCCATGCTGCTGCAGGGCCTGTTGAACGGCCTCAATCTGGGCCTCAGCATCTGGTGGGTACTCGGTCTCGATGGCGGCGTCGCGGGCCTCGCGATCGCCAGCCTCGTCTCGGAAATCGTCACGGCACTGGCCGGTGCCGCCATCATCCTCTGTCGCACCGACAAGTCGAGCTGGAATTTACCGGACATGAAAAGCCTGCGACGGCTTTTCTCGGTCAACGGCGACATGATGATCCGCTCGTTTGCTCTTCTGATCGGGCTTTCCTTCTTCACCCGCCAGAGCGGCGAACTCGGCATCGATATCCTCGCCGCCAACACCATCCTGCTGCGCTTCTACTTCTTCGGCGTCGCCTTCCTCGATGGCATCGCCACCGCCGCTGAACAGCTGGCAGGCCGCGCCGTGGGTGCCCGCAACCGCATCGCCTTCGACCGGATGATCAAGCTCACCACGCTCTGGGCTTTGGTCTTCGGCGCGCTCGTCGCGCTCTCCTTCATGGCCGGCGGCTGGTGGGTCATCGATCTAGCCTCACCCAATTCCACGGTCGAACAACTGGCCGAAGGTTTTCTGCCCTATGCCGCGATCATGCCCTTGGTCGGCGCCATCGCCTTCCAGATGGACGGCGTTTATATCGGCGCAACATGGTCCCGCGAGATGCGCAATCTCATGCTCTTGTCGCTCGCCACCTATTTCGCCGCCTGGGCCGTGCTGCAGCCGCTCTTCGGCAATCACGGCCTGTGGATCGCGCTGCTTCTCTTCCAGAGCGCCCGCAGCATCGCCTTCCGCCTGATGCTGCCGAAACTGACGGCAAGAACGCTCGGATAGGGCGGCCTGTCCCCATCCTCACTCCAGCGATGATGCGTGCCTGACGGTAGGCTCCTCTGCCTCGGCATCGTGCTCCTTCACGCCCTGGATCATCTCGTCGGTCACGCGGATCTCGGCCCCGATCGGCGACATCGCGGTCGCCGGCGCGAACGGCGCAACCTGCGTGGCATCCGGCCGCGCACCGCGCCGCCAGATGAAGAACGCCACCATCAGAATGTTGAGCACCGCCAGCGACCAGAACAATCCCGACGCTCCAAAGGCGCTCATTACAGCAGAGATCGAAATCGGGCTGATCGCAGAACCAAGCGAATTGACCAGCAGCATGCCCTGTATCATCGGCACCAGCGATGCCGCCGAGGCCCTGTCAGCCGAAAAGCTGATGGCTACCGGATAGATGGCAAAAATGCCGCCACCCAGAAGGAAGAGGGTAATCATCAGCGTGGTCGCATCATGCGGCAACAACAGGATGACCGCGCAGAGCAGCAGGCAGGCAAAGGCGAGCGTGATGAGCACCACGCGCCGGTCCTGGTTGTCCGACCAGCGCCCGACGGGATATTGCAACACCATCGCGCCGAGAATGACACAAGCCATCATCATCCCGACCTCATCCACCGGCATGCCATTCGTCTGCAGATAGAGCGGAAAGAGCGTATAGACGGCCGCGATCGCTACACCCGATCCGAAGCAGCCGATCACGCCGCTCGGCGACATCTGAAACAGCTGCAGGGGTTTGAGCGCCTCCACCCGTTCCATCAGTGGCATTTCGCGCGGCAGGATGACGATCGGCAGAACCGACAGCGACGCCAACATCGCGGCCGCGATAAAGGGCGCGAACTCGCCCAGCCCGTCGACCGTTCCCGAAAGCGCCTGCCCGACGGCACCCGCCCCGTAAAAGGCGATCATGTAAAGCGCCAGAAACCGGCCGCGCACGGTCTGGTCGGCAACCAGCAACAGCCAGCTTTCGATCACGAGAAAAACACCGACCGTCGTCCAGCCATAGATCAGCCTGACAAGGATCCACAGCATCCAGTCGGCAGACAGAACCTGCATGAGAATGCTGACGACGCCGAGCGAGGCAAAACTGGCATAGGCGCGAATATGGCCGATCCGCACGATCAGCCGGTCATGAAACATCGCCCCGAGCGTCAGCCCGACAAAATAGGCGGAGGACACCACACCGATCATTGCGGGCGAAGCGCCGGCAGCATCTAGACGCAGGGTGGTCAGCGAGGACAGAAAACTGTTGCCGACGCTCAGGATGAACAGGCCGAGAAGCGGCGCCATCACAGTCGTCAGGGTTTGCCTAGACATGAAGGTCTCGTTTTTATGATTTTGAAAAATGGCGATGCCTGATCCCGGCATCTTGCCTCGCCGTGGCGGTAGCAACGACCGCGAGAATTGTTGCGCGTGACCGATACGGAATCATCAACGCTTCGATGTCTGGCTATTTACACGAAAATCAACCCAAGGATGCTTGAGACAGGCCGCTGCCAATGCCCGTCTCGGATGTTCAAAATTCGACACCTCTGTCGTCTGATTGCGACAATACTTCTTGCCTGAAAACGGCATCATCATGTCGCAAATGCATCAATCAGCAATTGCTTGAATTTGGGAACGGATCAGTCCCCGAGAAGCTGGCGGTCATCGCCATCGCGGTTGCGCACCAGTTCTTCCTTGATCGCGCGCAGCGATTTCAGCGCTTTGGTACGATCGGCATAGGCGACCATGTTGGCGAGAATGTCGACCGCTGCCAGATAGGCATAACGTGTCGAGGTCGGCCGAAAGATGTTCTTGCCCTCGGGCATCTCGATGGCGATCACCAGATCCGCAGCGCTGGCGACCGGCGAACCGCCCTGCGTCATCACGATAGTCGGGATCGAGCGCTCGCGCAGTAGGTTGAGGCAATGGACAAGCCCCATGTCGCGGCCGGTAAAGGACGAGCCGAAAACGACAGTGCCCGGCTGAGCCGCTGCCGAAATCATCAGGTTCATCCCATGGTCGCTCGATGCATTGACCCGGCAGCTGAGACGAAACAGCCGGTTATGCAGCTCGTTGACGATCATTGCAGAATTGCCGCTGGCACCGAAAGCCTGGATGAACTCGGCAGCCCTGAGCATCTGTGCCGCCTTTTCGATCACTTCCAAATCGAGCTGGCGGTGGACCTCGAACAGCGCGTTCTGCGCCTTCGAAACGATATCCTGCGCCACTTCCTCCGCCGTTGCCGTCGGCGCTTCCGGCGTCAGGTAACGCAGGCCCACATAGGCGATTTTTGCCAGCTGCACCTTGAAGTCGGAATACCCCTGGCAGCCCAGCCTGCGGCAGAAACGCGTCACCGTCGGCGGCGACACGCCGGCCTTTTCCGCGACTTCGATAATCGACGCATTGACGACGAAATCGACATTTTCCAGCGCAAACTGTGCAAGCTTCGCCTCCAGCCCGGAAAGCCGGCCATCCTGATCGGAAAGGGCATGAAACAGATCCATTCGGTCTTTCCTTCAGATTGGCAGCACTAAAAAAATGCATGCGCCTGTGAAAATGAATTTCACTGTTCTCGTATTTGATAGCATAATGCCGGCCAGCATCAACGAAACTTGGTCGTTCCAAGAAAATAAAAACAACCTTCCCCGCGTCGATGCCGCTTCAGGCACGGTCGCTTCATCCCGATGAGGTCTCTCCATGAACTATCCCTGGCCCGAACCCGGCACGCCGCTCAATGAGGTTGCAACCCCGATGCCGGTCATCGACGAGGCGCGGCTTGCCGCCAACATCGCCCGCGTTCAGGCCTATTGCGATCAACACGGCAAGGCGTTCCGCCCGCATATCAAGACCCACAAAATCGCAGCCGTCGCGCACCAGCAGGTGGAAGCCGGGGCCGTCGGCCTCAACTGCCAGAAGGTCACCGAGGCGGAGGTGTTTGCCGATGCCGGCTTTGAAGACATCCTGATCACCTACAACATTCTCGGCGCGGCAAAGCTTGCTCGCCTCAAGGCGCTCAATGCCCGAGTTGCGAAACTCGCCGTCGTTGCCGATAGCAAGACGACGGTCGCAGGCCTTACGGCAACGTTCGATGCCGACAAGCCGCTGACCGTGCTGATCGAATGCGACACCGGCGCAAAACGCTGCGGCGTGCAGACACCGGAAGCAGCCGTGGCACTCGCCGAAAATATCGCGGCTGCACCGGGCCTCCGTTTCGGCGGCATCATGACCTACCCGGCCACCGGTGGTGCCGAGCAGGTCGAGGCCTTCATGTCGAAGACCATGGCGCTGCTTGCCCAAAAGGGCATCGATTGCCCTGTCCGCTCCAGCGGCGGTTCGCCGGACCTGTTTTTCGCCCATCTCGTGCCCTCGGCCACCGAACATCGCGCCGGCACCTATGTCTATAACGACCGCAGCATGGTCCGCGCCGGCCATTGCAGCAATGACGATCTGGCCATGCACATCCTCGCCACCGTCGTTTCCCGCCCGGCACCGGATCGTGCCGTGCTCGACAGCGGTTCCAAGGCGCTGACATCCGATCTTCTCGGCTTTTCGGATTACGGTTCGATCGCCGGCTACGAAGGCGCAAAGGTCGTTTCACTTTCGGAAGAACATGCCGTGGTCGATATTTCCGCCTGCACGACGCCCTTCCCGGAGATCGGCGCACAGGTAAAGGTCGTTCCGAACCATACCTGCGTCGTCACCAATCTCTTCGACCGCATGGTCTTCCACAAGGACGGCTTGGTCACGCGGGTTGAAAATGTCGATGCCCGCGGAACGGTCTGGTAAGGCCCGTCTTGAAAATTTTTCTCGCGCCGACCCGATAGACAGCGACCCCGCTGCCACGGTTCAAGCGACATGATGAAAATCGGGCGCCTGTCGAGGGCGCCCTTTTTCATGGCGGATTTTCTCTCCGCAGCTAGTGCCCCATGTTCACGGCTAGGGAAATCATTGATTCAAAACGGATTGCGGTTGCGACAACTCACGCAGCGGAATCCGGCATCTCCAGCCGGCATGAAAATTTTCCGCGAAATTCCCGTTCAAGAAAATAAATTACACAAAATAGTGCGAAATCTGAAAATCCATTGACTTGGCTTTGATTTGGCGCATTATGAAGAAAATAAATTACACCGAAACGGTGAGCGGGCGAACTTGAGGAAAACGGGAAATCGAATGATCCGAGAGCATCACGACTGTCGCTAAGCGACATCCAGGCGGTAGCTCCGGCAGACTTCAAATCAGCACAACATGGCAACGGCATTCGGGCACGGCAGCGTCGCCCTGAGGCCGAAGTGTATTCGGATAACAAGACATGCGCATCTTCACCGCCTCGCTGGCGACCGAAACGAACACTTTTTCTCCCGTGCCGACGGATATGAACGCCTTCAAGGCGGCGTTTTATGCCGGACCGGGCGAACATCCCGATACGCCGACCCTGTGCTCCTCCGTCGTCCCGATCTTGCGCCGCCGCGGCAAGGCCGAGGGTTTCACCGTCATCGAGGGCACATCCTGCTGGGCCGAACCCGCCGGCCTCATCCAGCGCCAGACCTACGAGACGCTGCGCGACCTGATTTTGGCAGAGTTGCAAGCCGCCCTGCCCGTCGAGGGCGTCGTTCTCGGCCTGCACGGTGCGATGGCAGCCCAAGGCTATGACGATCCCGAGGGCGATCTTCTTTCACGCGTCCGCGAAATCGTCGGCCCCGATGTGCTGATCGCCGCCGAATTCGATCCGCACAGCCACCTCACCGCCCTGCGCGTTGCCAACCTCGACATCATGGCCGCCTTCCTCGAATTCCCCCATACGGATTTCGAACAGCGTGGCGAGCATGTGGTGGAACTCGCGCTCCAGGCGCTGCGTGGAAAGATCAAGCCGGTCATTTCCACCTTCGACTGCCGGATGATCACCATCTTCCCCACCAGCCGCGAGCCGATGCGCTCTTTCGTCGATCGCATGCAGGCGATGGAAGGCAAGGACGGCATCCTGTCCGCCTCCGTCATCCACGGCTTCATGGCTGGTGACCTGCCCGACATGGGCACCCGCATCGTCGTCGTCACCGACAATGACAAGGAGAAGGGCGACGCACTGGCCGCAAAACTCGGCCGCGAACTCTACAGCCTGCGCAAGACGACCGCGATGCCGATGTTCGATACGGAGGCCGGCCTCGACAAGGCCATCGCCATTCGCGCCGCGCATCCGGAAAAACCGGTCACCATCGCCGATGTCTGGGACAATCCCGGCGGCGGCGTGGCGGGCGACGCCACCTATATCCTGCGCCGGATGATGGAACGCGGTATGGACGATTTCGCCGTGGCCACCATCTGGGACCCGATCGCCGTCACCTTCTGCCATGCGGCGGGTGAAGGCGCGGAACTGGCACTGCGCGTCGGCGGCAAGTCGAGCCCGGAAGGCGGCGATCCGCTGGATCTGCGCGTCACCGTCAGACAAGTTTTCGATGCCGGCTGGCAGAGCTTTCGCAATTCGCGTGTCACGCTCGGAAGCGCCGCCGTCATTCGCCCGGTCGGCACCAATATCGATATCGTGCTGATCACCAGCCGCACCCAGACTTATGAGCCGGATATCTTCGCCAATCAGGGCATCGATTTCGCGCGCAAGTCCTACATGCTGATCAAGTCGACCAACCATTTCTACGCAGGCTTCCAGCCGGTCTCGTCAGAGATCGTCTATATCGCCGCGCCGACCTCCTATCCGACCAACCCGGCGACAACGCCCTATCGCAAGGCGAGCCTGAAGCTCTGGCCGCGCGTGGCCGATCCGCTGGGACTGGATGCCTGAAATCCCGGCCGGACAGGAAAGCCGGCCGCTATATTAAACGCAACAAGGGGATGACCATGAAAAAGAGTGCACTTGTTCTGATGACGCTGGCGGCCTTGGCCGGCACCAGCAGCCTCGCAATGGCGCAGGCGAGCGACGGCGTATTGACCGTTGCCACGATCGGCGAGCCGCCGACGCTCGACGTCATGCAGACGGCGACCGATATCGTGCTGACAATCGACCAGCACATTTTCGAAACGCTCTACACCTATGACGCCGAATGGAAGTCCGTGCCGCTGCTGGCAGCCGGCATGCCGAAGATTTCCGAAGACGGTCTCACCTACACGATCCCGCTGCGCGAAGGCGTCACGTTCCATGACGGCAGCACCTTCGATGCCAAGGACGTCACCGCCTCGCTGAAGCGCTGGATGGCGGTCAATTCCAAGGGCAAGCAGGTCGCCGGCATCGTCGAAAGCCTGACGGAAGAGGGCGATCTTGCCGTCGTCTTCAAGCTGAAGTCGCGTTATGCGCCGCTGCTCGCCACGCTGTCGCAGGCTTCCGTCATCCTGCCATCGGAAAAGATCGCCGACACGCTGACCGAATTCGTCGGCACCGGTCCTTACGCCCTGAAGGAGCGCAAGCCGGACCAGTACACCCAGCTTGTCCGCTTCGACGGCTACAAATCGCCGGAAGGTGCGCCGAGCAACTATGCCGGCAAGCGCGAGGCGATCGCCAAGGAAATCCGTTTCGTTCCGGTGCCGGATGCCAACACCCGCGTTGAAGGCCTGATCTCTGGCCAGTTCGATTATGCGGACTCCCTTCCGGTCAGCGCATTCGAGCGCGTCGAAAAGAGCGGCAATGCCAAGCCCGTCATCTTCCGCGATGCCGGCTGGGCCTCGATGAACATGAACATGAAGGAAGGTCTTCTCGTTAAGAAAGAGCTGCGTCAGGCGGTTCAGGTTGCGCTCAACCCGAACGACATGATGATGGCCGCCTTCTCTGACGACCGCTTCTTCAGCGTCGATGCCTCGATTTTCCCGGAAGGTTCCTTCTGGCACACCGAAGCCGGTGTCGCCCGTTATGGCGATGGCAATCCGGAAGAAGCCGCCAAGCTCTTGAAGGATGGCGGTTACGACGGAACCCCGATCCGCCTTCTGACCAGCCGCCAGTACGAATTCCACTACAAGATCGGCGAAGTCGCCAAGGCCTATCTCGAAGCCGCCGGCTTCAAGGTCGATCTGCAGGTGGTCGACTGGGCAACGCTGACGACCCGCCGCGCGGATTCGAAGGCATGGGATATCTTCATCACCCATTCCAACTTCCCGGGTGACCCGACGACGATCAACACGATCACCGACACCTATCCGGGCTGGTACGTTTCCGATCAGAAGGCAAAGGCTGTCGCCACCTATATGGACGCCACCACCGATAATGCCAAGAAAGCAGCATGGGACGGCATCCAGACGGTCATCTATGATGATGCACCGCTCTACAAGGTCGGCAACTTCAATGCCGTTTCCGGCGTCGCCAACGGTGTTTCCGGTTACGAGCCGACCTACTGGCCGCATTTCTGGAACGTCGCCCCGAAGAAGTAAGCTGAAGCAATTCCGGCCAAATCCGGCAACCGGCTTTAGGTCCGGAATTGCATGACAACAAAGAGATGGAGCAGCTCCGCCTTTCTTGGAAACGCGGAACTGCTCAAAAGAAACTAGGAACCGACTATGGCAAGGATCGCACAAGCGCTGCTGAAACGGCTGGGGGGCATGGCAATCGTGCTCGCCCTCGTCGTGACGGTGGTCTTCATCATCGTTCGCGTCACGCCCGGCGATCCTGCCGCCGTCATGCTGGGGTCGGATGCGACCCCGGCCGATATCGCGCAATTGCGTGAGAAGATGGGGCTCGATGCGCCGCTCCTGATGCAATACGGCCAGTTCGTTCTGGGTATATTGCAGGGCGATCTCGGCCAGTCGATCTTCCTCAATCAGCCGGTCACGACAGCACTTGCCGCCCGTGCCGAGCCGACCTTCTTCCTCACCCTCTTCTCGATCCTGATCGCAGTCGGTATTGCGTTGCCGGTCGGCATCCTGTCTGCCGTCAAACGCGGCACGATCTTCGACCAGATCGTCGTGACGCTCACCATGGTCGCCGCCAGTGTCCCGAGCTTCTGGCTCGGCCTGATCCTGATCCAGGTTTTTGCCGTCGGCCAGGGCTGGTTCCCGGCCTCCGGTTACGGCGGGCCCGAAACGCCTTTCTTCGAACGCCTGCACCATCTCGTGCTGCCGGCAGTCGCACTCGGCGTCGTCAATTCGGCTCTCATCACCCGCTTCACCCGCGCCGCCATGCTTGATGTCCTGGGCGATGATTACGTCCGCACTGCCCGCGCCAAGGGTGCCGGCGAGGGCCGCGTCATCCTCAAGCACGCCCTGAAGAACGCGATGATCCCGATCATCACCGTCATCGGCCTGTCGGTCGCCATGTTGGTCGCCGGTGCCGTCGTCACCGAAACCGTCTTCGGTCTTCCGGGCGTCGGCAATCTCGTCGTCTCGGCCGTCCTGCGCCGCGATTATCCGGTCATTCAGGGCGCGCTGCTCGTCGTGGCCGCCATCTATGTCCTCATCAACTTCATCGTCGACATGCTTTATATTCTCGTTGATCCGCGGGTGCGCCTATGAACACGATGGCCTCCCTCTCCATGCCTTTCGCAGCCGGCCTGCGTCGCCTGTTCGGCAACCGTGCCATGCTGTTCGGCGCCATCATCCTGGCGATCGTCATTCTGGCTGCGCTGCTCGCTCCCTGGGTCGCGCCTTACGCGCCGAACAAGCTGTCGATCATCAACAAGCTGAAGCCGCCGTCGATGACGAATTTCTTCGGCACCGATGAATTCGGCCGCGATATCTTCTCCCGCGCCATTTTCGCCGGCCGTATCTCGCTGCTCGTCAGCCTCGGTGTCGTCGTCATCTCGACGGTGCTCGGCGTCATCCTCGGCGTCGCAGCCGGCTTCTTCCGCAGCCTCGATGCGCCGATCTCACGCCTGCTCGATGCGATGATGTCCTTCCCCGACATCCTGCTCGCCATCGCACTGGTTGCGGCCCTCGGCCCATCGCTGACGACGGTCATCCTGGCCCTCGGCATCACCTACGCCCCGCGGCTTGCCCGTATCGTCCGCGGCTCGACGCTGGTCCTGCGCGAACTGCCCTATATCGAGGCGGCCGTCGCCATGGGCTTGCCGACCTGGCAGATCCTTGCCCGCCACGTGCTGCTCAACCTCGCATCTCCCATCCTCGTGCAGGCCACATTCGTCTTCGCCTCGGCGATGCTGGCGGAGGCGAGCCTCTCCTTCCTCGGCGTCGGCGTTTCCACCGATATGCCGACCTGGGGCACGATGCTGGCATCCGGCCGCGAATACATGAACAACGCTCCGTGGCTGATGGTGTTTCCGGGCCTTGCCATCGTCTTCTCGGTTCTCTCCCTGCAATTGCTGGGCGACGGCCTGCGCGATCTCGTCGATCCGCGTCTCGCCAAGGAAAGCTGATCATGACCGATATAACGACCACCAAACGGCCGGTGCTTGCGGTCGAGAACCTGACCACCTCGTTCAAGACTGAAGGTGGCTGGAAAGCCGTCATCCGCAATATCAGCCTGCATGTCGATGCCGGCGAAACGGTTGCGATCGTCGGAGAATCCGGCTCGGGCAAGAGCGTCACCGCTCTGTCGACCATGCGGCTTCTGCCGGCCGGCCGTGCGCGCACCGAAGGCCGGATCCTGCTCGACGGCAAGGACCTGCTTGCCGCCAGCGAAGCCGAGATGCGCAAGGTGCGCGGCGGCTCGATCGGCATGATCTTTCAGGAGCCGATGACCTCGCTCAACCCGGTCTTCACCATCGGCAACCAGATTGCGGAAGCTCTCGTTCTGCATCGCGGCCTGTCATGGAGCGAAGCCGAGACTGAGACTGTGCGCCTGACGGAGCGCGTCCGTATTCCCGCGGCCAAAGCCCGTCTTCACGAATATCCGCACAAATTCTCCGGCGGCATGCGCCAGCGCGTGATGATCGCCATGGCGCTCGCCTGCCGTCCAAAACTGCTGATCGCCGACGAGCCGACCACCGCCCTCGACGTGACGATCCAGGCCGAAATCCTCCACCTGCTGCGCGAGTTGCAGCGGGAGGAAAACATGGGCGTGCTGTTCATCACCCACGACATGGGCGTGGTCGCAGAAATCGCAGACCGCACCGTTGTGATGTTCCGCGGCGACATGATCGAAACCGGTAAGACCGACGAAATTTTCGCCACGCCGAAAGCGATCTACACAAAATCCCTGCTCGCCTCGATCCCGCGCCTCGGCACGATGGGTGCCGCCGCCGCCCCGAAGCGTTTCCCCGAGGTCGATGCCTCGACCGGTATTGCCGTCGATGGCCGCGAGATGAACCCGGTCGCCTTGAGCGTCGAGCCGATCCTCAAGGTCGATAATCTCGCCGTCCGTTTCGACCTGCCCAATGGGCGCGTCCATGCGGTGGAAGATGTCTCCTTCGACCTGCGTCCAGGCGAAACCCTGTCGCTGGTCGGAGAGAGCGGCTGCGGCAAATCCACGACCGGCCGCGCCATCATCCGCCTGCTCAATCCCTCCGCCGGTTCGATCGTCATCGGCGGTCAGGATGTCACCAAGGCCGGCACGCGGGAATTGCGGACCATGCGCCGCACCTCGCAGATGATCTTTCAGGACCCGTTCGCCTCACTCAACCCGCGCATCACCGTCGGCTCCGCGATCGCCGAACCCATCCTCGCCCACGGCCTGATGGGTCGGAAAGATGCCAAGGCCCGCGTCTCCGAACTGTTGGAACAGGTCGGCCTTTCCGCCGCCATGGCCGATCGCCACCCGCACGAATTCTCCGGCGGCCAGCGCCAGCGAATCTCGATTGCCCGCGCGCTCGCCCTCGACCCGAAATTCATCGTCGCCGACGAAGCGGTCTCCGCACTCGATGTGTCGGTCAAGGCGCAGGTCTCCAACCTTCTGCTCGACCTGCAGGAAAAGAGAGGCCTCGCCTATCTGTTCATCAGCCACGACATGGCGGTCGTGGAGCGGATGAGCCACCGCGTGGCGGTGATGTTCCTAGGCGAAATCGTCGAGATCGGCCCGCGGGTGGCGATCTTCGACAACCCGCAGCATGCCTATACGCAGCGCCTGATCTCGGCCGTGCCGATCCCTGATCCGTCACGCCGCGGCCAGACCCCAGCACCGCTTTCCGAAGAGATCAAGAGCCCCGTGCGCCCCTTCGATTACGTCGTGCCGAAGCGGACCTATCGCGAGGTTTCCCCCGGCCATTTCGTGCAGGATGCCCACTGAAACAATGCCGGCAGAAGCGTAAAGCAGTTGCCGGCATTGCGAAAACAGGCAAGCCCGGCCCCTACCCCACTGGAATAGAAAGACCACCCCATGACCAGCAAGAAACTCATCCGTTACGATGTCGCCGACGCCCAGGCCGGCGGCCAGCGCCGCCCCTTCGCCAAGGCCGTCCGCGCCGGTGATTTCGTCTATGTTTCGGGCCAGGTGCCGACCGTCGATGGCGAAGTCATCGTCGGCAATATCGTCGCCCAGACCGAACAGGTGATCGCCAACATCAAGTCGGTTCTGGCGCTTGCCGATTGCACGCTGGAACATGTCGTCAAGGTCAATGTCTGGCTCGACGACGCCCGCGATTTCTCCAGCTTCAACGCCGTCTTCCAGAAGCACTTCATCGACCACCCCCCGGCCCGCTCCACCGTCGAATCCCCGATGATGGTCGACGTCAAGGTCGAGATGGACGTGATCGCGTATAAGCCGCTGGATTGATCGGGAAAGACCGGCGGGAGACATTCTGTTTCGAAAGTTCGCCGGTTACCTCAAGTGCATCCCCACCACGGCCGTCATCCTCGGGCTTGACCCGAGGATCCAAGTACGAGCTGACAACGACCGACCAAAGCCGATCGTTGTCGTCTTGAAAGCAACACAACGAAAAGCGGCCTGCGTCTGGATCCTCGGGTCAAGCCCGAGGATGACAGCTGAGAGGAAGGCGGCCTCCCTAATGCGAGCGCTTACAGCGCCGCCCGCTTGTCGTGCCTTGCCACCCGCGCCAGCAGGTAATCCACCTCGGCCTTCGCCGTCGCCGTCAGCATCTGGCCCGGCTTGCGCTGTGCGTCCGATGCAATCACGCCGCGGCGTTTGAGGATGTGCTTGCGCACCGCCAGGCCCACGCCGAGCTGCTGCTCGTAGCGGATCAGCGGCAGATGTGCGTCGAACAGGTCATGCGCCTCGTCGCGCTTGCCCTGCTCAAACAGCGACACAAGCTCGCTCAGCATGTCGGGGAAACCGTAACCGGTCATCGCGCCGTCTGCGCCGCGTTCCGGTTCGAAATCGAGGAACATGCCGCCATTGCCGCAGAGGATGGAGAATTCGCGCAACTCGCCGGATTTCTGCATGGCTCGCAGTTTTGAGATCTTTTCCAGACCCGGCCAGTCCTCATGCTTCAGCATCAGGCATGACGGGTGGTTGGTGATGATCTTGGCAACCACGCTGGTGGCGATCACCGTGTTGAGCGTCAGCGGATAGTCCTGCAGCACCCACGGCACGTCTTCACCGACCGCTTCCACGGCACCGGCGAAATAGTTGATGGTCTGCTCGTCGGTCTTTGCACCCTGCCCCGGCGCGATCATCACGCCGGCAGCACCCATGTCCATCGAGCTGCGGGCCAGCGAACGCATCGCGGCA
The DNA here is from genome assembly GCF_040675795.1 of Neorhizobium sp. LMR1-1-1.1. Classification (NCBI taxonomy): domain Bacteria; kingdom Pseudomonadati; phylum Pseudomonadota; class Alphaproteobacteria; order Hyphomicrobiales; family Rhizobiaceae; genus Neorhizobium; species Neorhizobium sp. LMR1-1-1.1. The sequence goes on along the minus strand of NZ_JBEGHE010000036.1, from coordinate 409,286 downwards.
AAACCCGGCGCCGAAACGCCGACGATGACCGGCACCTTGGCGCGCTCGACGACGCGCTTGATGATCGCCCGGCTTTCATCCGCTTCCAGCTTCGGCGCCTCGCCCATGATACCGAGGATGGTGATGCCGGTGCAGCCGCTTTCCTCGTAAAAATCCGTCAGGCGGTCGACCGAGTTGAAGTCGATCGCGCCATCGTCGTGAAACGGCGTGGCGGCAATCGCATAGACGCCCTTGGACTGAGTGCTGAATGTCATGTCTTTCTCCCGGATGCGATATCGATCAAAGCCGCAGCTTTTGATCCTAATTTCTAATCAGATGTTGGCGAGAAGGCCACCGTCGATGCGGATCACCGAGCCGGTGATGTAGGATGCGCGCGGGCTGGCCAGGAAGGTGACGGCATCGCCATATTCCTGCGGATCGCCATAACGGCCGACCGGAATGGAATTGGTGCTTTCCTTCGTCACATCCGCCACCGGCCGGTCCTCGCGCTTGGCCTTCTGCTCGTCGAGAAAGACGATACGACCCGTGGCGATGCGGCCCGGCAGCACGACATTGGCGGTGATCCCGTCACGTCCGACTTCGCGCGCCAGCGTCTTCGACCAGCCGACCAGCGCCAGCCGCAGGCTGTTGGAAATGCCCAGATTGGCGATCGGCGCAACCACACCTGAAGAGGTCGAGCTGATGATACGGCCAAAGCCGCGCTCGCGCATCGACGGCAGGATCGCGTCGGTTACCGCGATCACCGAGCGCACCATGCTGTCGAAATATTTTGACCAGATTTCCGGCGCCTGACCAGTAGCTGGCGTCGGCGGCGGACCACCTGTGTTGTTGACCAGCACGTCCACCGGCCCGAAGGTCGAAGCGATCAGCGCCAGCCGCTCCCCGATCACCGAGAGATCACCAATATCCCATTGCAACGCGAAAGCCTTGTGGCCTTCAGCCTCGATTGCTTGCGCCGTCTTTTCGGCAGCGGCGAGATCGATATCGGCAACGATGACATTGGCCTTTTCCGCTGCCAGCGACCGGGCAATCGCACCACCAAGTCCACCGCCTGCGCCGAATACCAGCGCGGTCTTTCCGCTTAATTGAAGATCCATGAATGCCTGCTCTTGTCTTTTGTTTCGATGCAATTCCGGACGCAAAACCGGTTGCCACTTCTGCTGGAATTGCTCTTGATTTTGGTGTCTGCCGCGCTCAGCAGCAGTAGAGTTCCACCGGAAGGTCGCTGAACACTTCAGGCGCGCCCTCGGTGATCGCGAAGGTCTGGCCGACACCGGCAACCAGCCCGGTTTCCGCGTCGGGGATCATGATGTGGACGAAGAACACCATGCCCGGCGTCATGATCAACGGATTGCCGGAATAGATCATCGGCGGCACGTCCATCCAGGTCGGCTTGAAGGTGCAGCCCAGCGCATAACCGCAGGCGGCGTACCGCGCCTTGGCAAAACCGGCATTGTCGAGCACGCGGCGATGGATATCGTCGAGCGTGCCGAGCGCCGCCCCTGCCCTTGCCGCATCCTTGATGCCGTCGAGCGCTTCCTTCGCCACCTTCAGCATGTCGAACTGCCGCGGATCCGGCTTGCCGGTCACCAGCGTATGCTCGACCACGACATGATAGCGGCAATGCGAGCCGGCGAGTTCAACGAGAATCTGGTCCTGTTCCTCGATCAGTCGCGGCCCGCCGATGCCGCGGCCGTAAAGCGCGCGCGGCCCGGAATTGACCAGCGGCCCGCCGGAGGGAATGTCACCACCGCCGGAAAGCATCGAGGTAAGCGCCGCACCCGAGAGCACGGTGTCGGGAATGCCGGGCTTCGTCACACCGATCGCCGCACGCACGGCGGCATCCGCCAGCTTGCCCGCCATGCGCACATGCTCTAGCTCGGCTGCGGATTTCACCAGTCGCCCGGTGCGGATGATGTCGGACGCATCCTCGGTCACGCAGAAACCATCGAGCGCCGTATCGACCATCCGGGCATTGGCCCCGGTCAGGCCATAGGTCGCGTATTCGACGCCGACTTTTTTGCCGGAAAGCCCCTTCTCGGCCATGATCGCGCGCAGATCGTTGGCCGGGTTGGCATCCTCGGCATTCAGCCAGACCAGAACGTCGTCATAAAGCGACGCGACATTCGCCTGTCTGAGATCCGGCGTTCGGGTCAGAAGCACCGTGTCGCTGCCATCATCGGCCAGCACCAGACCGGCCTGGAAGAAGACGTAACCGGCCGTGTCATAGCTCGTCAGCCAGTAATGGCTTTCCTGCGAAAACACGATCAGCGCATCGAGTCCGCGCTCCCGCATCCGGCGACGGGTTGCGGCCAGACGGGTTTCGAACTCGGCCTGCTTGAACTTCAACAAGACTTGCCGGCCACCGCGCGTGGAACCGGCAAACTCCTGGGGAACATACATGCTCATGCGATTTCAAAAGCCTCCACGGGCGTATGAACCGGCACCGCATCGAGCAGCGCCTTGGTATAGGGATCGCGGTCTTCCGAGCGCGCATCCGGCCTGTCGAAGAAATCGACCAGCTTGCCGTGATGCATCACCGCGATGCGATGGGCGAGCTGGCGGATCAGGTTCAGGTCGTGGGTAATGAACAAGCAGGCCGCACCGGTATCCTTCTGCAGCTTGACCAGCAGTTCGGCCACCGCCGCTTGAACCGACACGTCGAGCGCCGCCGTCACCTCGTCGCAGATCACCAGTTCAGGCTCAGCGGCAAAAGCGCGGGCAATCGCCACGCGCTGCTTTTCACCGCCGGAAAGCTGGTGCGGATAACGGTCGGCATACTCGGCCGGCAGCCGCACCATCTCCAGCAGTTCGGCAATCCGCGCCTTGATTTTTTCACGCGGGACAACGCCGTAGAGTTTCAGCGGCCGGGCGATGATCGTGCCGATCTTCTGGCGCGGGTTGAGCGAGGCGTCCGGATGCTGGAAAACGATCTGCACCCGGCGACGATAGGCCCGGTCGATCGCCTTGCGGCTGCCCACCGTCTTACCCTCGATTTCCAGATTGCCCTGAAAATCCTGCAGGCCGGCCAAGACCTTGGCGATGGTCGACTTACCCGATCCGCTTTCGCCGACGACGCCGAGAAGCTCACCCTTGCGAACCTCGAAATTGACGTCCTTCGCCCCCCAGAAGCCGACCTTTTCGGCATCTTCCGGCCAGAACATTTTCTGGATCTTCGATGGCGCTCCGTAATGCACGCCGATCCCGTCGAGCTTGATCAGCGTCTTCGGCTCGGCCGGCGCATCGACACCGATCCAGCGATCCGGGTTCGGAACCGCACCGATCAGCTGTTTCGTATAGGGCGCGGAAGGCCTGGCGAACACCTCGCCGACAAGCCCACGCTCGACGATCACACCCTTGTGCAGCACCGACACCTCGTCCACCACGCGGGAAACTAGCCCGAGATCGTGCGAGATGTAGAGTGCGGAAACATTCGTCTCGTCGCGCAGCTGGTTGAACAGGTCGAGGATCTGCCGCGCGGTCAGGATATCGAGCGCCGTGGTCGGCTCGTCGAAAATGATCAGTTCCGGCTCGCAGGCAAAGGCGGTGGCGATCACCACACGCTGCTTTTCGCCGCCCGATGCCTCATGCGGAAACCGCTGCAGCATTTCCTTCGGCCGGGTAATGCCGGTGCGGGCCAGCGCCGCTTCGGCTTCAGCCCAGGCCTGCGCTTTGGTCAGGCCGCGATGACGCATCAGCACTTCGGCAATCTGCTCGCCCAGACGAATGGTCGGGTTGAGTGAGGTCGAGGGATCCTGAAACACCATGGACATGCGCCTGCCGCGAATATCGGCCATCTGCCACGGCGTATGGTCCAGCAGTTCCTCGCCGGCAAGGCGAATGGCGCCGCCGGTTTCCACCGCGTTCGGCGGCAGATAGCGCATCACCGACCACGCCATCGACGACTTGCCCGAACCGGACTCGCCGACAAGACCGACCGTCTTTCCCTTCGGGATCGTCAGGTCGATATTCTTCAAGGCGGCGACCAGCCCGTTGGCGGTCTTGTAGGACAGCGAATAGTCGATGATCGAAAGCGCCGGCTTTTCCGCCGCTGCAGTGACGTTCTGGCTCATGGTCTGCACTGTCATCCGTGGCTCCTCTTGGGGTCGAGGGCGTCACGCAGGGCGTCGCCGAAAAGATTGAAACCAAGTGCTGCGATTGCGATCGAAAGACCGGGGATCGCCACGCACCAGGGATTGCGGAACATGAACTGGCGCGCTTCCGCAACCATCAGCCCCCATTCGGTGCTCGGCGGCTGCGCGCCGAGACCGAGGAAACCGAGCGTCGCGCCGATCATGATGGCGAAGGAAACGCGGATCGTCGCCTCGACCACGATCGGGCTCAGCGCATTGGGCAGCACTTCGCAGGTGACGATATAGACGCCGGACTCACCGCGCGCGACCGCCGCCCGCACATAGTCGCGGGTGCGCACGGACAGAACGGCACTGCGGGCGATACGCGCCATGCCCGGTGCAAATGCGATCGAGACCGCCAGCATCGCATGCTCCATGCCGCCGCCGAGAATGGTGACGATCAGCAGCGTGAACAACAGATCCGGCACGGCCAGAAGCCCGTCGAGAATACGCATGATCGTACTGTCGACCCAGCCGCCGGAAACGCCGGCGACAACCCCGATGATCGAGCCGATGCCGACACCGAGCAGGGTGGCACCGACACCGAAGGCGACGGTTGAGGGCGCGCCGGTCAGAACGCGGGAAAGCAGATCGCGGCCGAACTGGTCGGTGCCGAACAGATGCGCCATCGACGGCCCCTGCAGGCGGTTCAGCGGATCGAAGGCCTGCGGGTCATAGGGGGCGATCAGCGGGCCGAAGATCGCAGCGAAAAGGACGATCGAAAGCAGGGCCGTGCCCATGATTGCGGTGGGGGATGAGAAAAAATTACGCATAACGCACCCTCGGGTCGAGCAGGGCAATGACGATGTCCGACAGGAGGTTGGACAGGGCATAGACGGCTGCGAGAAGCAGGGTCACGGCCTGAATGACGGGCAGGTCGCGGTTTTCCAGCGCATAGATCAGCAATCGTCCGAGACCCGGCCAGGCAAAGATTTCCTCCACCACGATGATCCCGCCGAGCAGATAGCCGATATCGAGCGAGATGACGGCGATCGCCGGCGCCAGCGAATTCGGCAGTGCATGGCGGCGGATCACCCGCTTTTCGGTCAAGCCCTTCAGCCTTGCTGCGCGAATATAGTCGGAAGACAGAACTTCCGACATTTCGGACCGCACCTGCCTTGAAATATGCGCCATCAGCACGAGGCCGAGCGTGGCGGCAGGCAGCACGACATGCGCGCCGAAACCGGCGAGATTTTCCCAGGGCGCAACGAAGCCACCGGCGGGAAAAAGCCCGTGCTGCGGTGCTGCGAAGAAGACGAGGAGCAGCGTCGCAGTGACGAATTCCGGCAGCGCCGTGCCGAGATAGCTGAACAGGCCGAGGCCCAGATCCATTCCCGTGCCGCGCTTCAACGCAGCGAGCGCGCCGAGCGGAATGGCGGTGATGGTGACGGCAACCAGCGCCGTCGCCCCCAGCATGGCGGAGTTGACGAAGGCCTCGCCGACGACCTGGGTCACCGGCAAGGAAAGACGCAACGAGGTGCCGAAGTCGCCGTGAAGAATACCGGCGACCCAGCTCAGATATTGAGCATACCAGGGCTGATCGAGATGCAGCTGCTTTTCGAGTGCGGCGACGGCTTCCGGGGTGGCGTATTCCCCCAGAATCATGATCGCTGCATTGCCCGGCAGCATCGTCGTGATGGCGAACACTGCGAAGGTGACGATCGCCAGCACGAGAAAGACGGCCAGCAAGCGGCGGAGAAGATAAGCCCTGGTCATGCGGATCAGGCCTTATTCAGCCAGACATTTTCGGCATAGTAGTAGCGGGACAGAGGCGCGATCGTCCAATCTTGCGCACCCTTGCCGCTGGCGGTCAGGATGTCTTCAAAAATCGGAACGATATAGGGCGTTTCGTCCAGCTGCAGCTGCTGCGCCTTGGCATAAAGTTCCTTGCGCTTGGCCGGATCGACGGTAGCGCGCGCATCCGCGATCAGCTTGTCGAAATCCTTGTTCTTCCAGGCTGTGTCTTCGTAAGACGCGTTGGAGGTGAGTAGCAGGTTGAAGGTGGCGTCTTCGGTTGCCTGCATGCCCCAATAGCCCATGTAGAACTGACCCTTCATCCACACATTGGCGAGATAGGTGTCATGCGGCATGGTTTCGACTTCGATGTCGAAGCCGGCCGGCAGCGCCATCTGCTTCAGCGCGATTGCCACCTGCGCACGGATCGCCGGGCGGTTGGAAGCAACGAGCTTGATCTTGATGCCGTCGGGATAACCGGCTTCGGCCAGCAGCTTCTTTGCGCCTGCCGGATCATAAGCAATCTCGGGCGTATCGATCGCATAGGGGAATTCCGGCGAAACGAGGTTGTCATAGGCCGGGCGGCCGAGGCCTTCGAGCACGATGTCGACCAACGTCGAACGGTCGACCGACATGGCAAGCGCTTTGCGCACGCGCACGTCATCGAACGGCTTCTGGTCCTGACGCATGGTGATATTGACGAAGCGGCCCGATGGAATGCGCTGCGCGGTAATGCCGGTTGCATCGGCGATGCGCTGGAAATCCGCCTGCTGGACGACCAGCATGACGTCTACGGCACCAGAGAGGAAGTTGGCGCTCTCGGCGGCAAGATCGGGGAACAGCATCATGTCGATACCGTCGAGATAGGGCTTGCCCTTGATGAAATAGTTCTCGTTCTTGACGAGACGGACCATGCGGGCGCTGTCATAGGTTTCGAGCTTGAACGGACCGGTGCCGTTCGCGGTCGTGTCGAGCTTTTCGCGCGGGCCGGAAAGGGCGGCCTTGGAGACGATTCGGGCATTGGCATGCGCCGTCGAGATCGGCAGGTCGGCAAACGGCGTCTTCAGCGTGAACTTGACGGTCGTCGGATCCACGGCCTCGATCTTCTCGATCATGTTGAGAACGGAACGCGCGGCTGCCGGAATGTCGGGATTGAGGATCGCCTGGAAGGTGGCAACCACATCGTCTGCCGTGCAGGGCGTGCCGTCGTGGAAAACGATGCCCTTACGCAGATAGAAGGTGAAGGTCTTGGCATCTTCACTGCCTTCCCAGCGCTCGGCAAGATCGGCCATCGGCTTGTTGTCCGGGCCCATGCGAGTCAGGCCCGAATAGAGCATGTCGACCACCGGATATTCGGCAGGGCCTGAGCAGTTCAACACGTTCAGCGTGGCGATACGCGTCGAATGGCTGATCTTCAGCGTGCCGCCGGCCTTCGGCGTATCGGCCGCCAGCGCCTCGGAAAGATCGAGGCCGGGAAGAAGCGCGGTTGCCGCAAGGCCCATCACCATGCTGCGGCGGGAAATCATAAAAGTCGTCATTCTCTTGCCCTCTGAAGTTGTTTTTGACAGAAACCGGGGCGCTGTTTTTTTGTGCTTTTCCCGGCTGTATTCCTCGACCCGTCAGCTGATCACGGTCAGCTCATCGGGTAATCCGGTCAGCACTTCCGGTGCTCCGTCCGTCACCAGCAACGTGTGGCCCACGCCCATCGCCAGACCGGTATCGGCGTCACCGTTCATCACGTGGTAGAAAAGCGTCATCCCCGGCTGGCAGACGGTCGGGTTGCCGGAATAGATCATCGGCGGCACGTCCATGCTGGTCGGCGCGAATGTGCAGCCCACCGAATAACCGGTCGCGCCATAACGGGCGCGCTTGTAGCCGCCCTTGTCGAGACCGTCGGCATAAACATCAAAGATCTCGCCGAGCGTCGTGCCGGGACGCGCGATCTCCGTCATCCTGCGCAGCGTCTCCATGCCGACGTCGTACATCTTGCGATGCGCATCGGAGACTTTTCCGAACAGGATCGTCCATTCGGTCTTCACGTTGTAACGGCGGTAGGCGACGGGATATTCGACGAGGATCTGGTCCTGCTCTTCCAGCCGGCGCGGATCGGAAACGCCGCGACCGTAGACGGCGCGCGGTCCGGAATTGAACAGCGGCGCATTCGGCGGCATGTCTGCACCCTGGCCGAGGATCGAGGTGAGATAGGTTGCCTTGAGGTCGCTGTCGAGAATGCCCGGACGCGCAGCGGCAATCACTGCAGTCAGCGAGTCATCCAGAATACGGGCCGCCTTGCGGGTATATTCGATCTCGGCCGGCGACTTGCAGACACGCAGCCAGCGGATCAGGTGACGGTCGTCTTCCAGCTCGCACCAGTTCCCGATCGTCTGCTGCGTGCGATATAGGTTCCAGCCGGTCAGGCCGTGGGTATTGAGCTCGATGGCGATCTTCTTGCCCCCGAGGCCAAGTTCCTCGAGGATCACCTTCAGGTCGGCGGCCGGGTTTGCATCCTCGGCATCCCACCAGATGCGGATATCCTCGATGATGCTCGTCTGACGCGCCTGCACCAGATCCGGTCGGCGGGTCAGAAGCACCGGCTGGCGGCCATCGGTCGGCACGACGAGGCACTGGTAATAGACGAAGCCACCGGTGTCGTAGCCGGTCAGCCAGTACATGCTTTCCTGTGCAAACACGAGCATGGCATCGACGCCGCGCGCCGCAAGTTCAGCCCGAAGCTTGTCCTGTCGCTTCAGATGCTCCGCCTTCGAAAAGGGGAGGTTCGGTTGCGGCATGGCACTCACAGGATCGTCCTTTCGCAAGATCGTCAAAGCTCGATGTTGCTTCACGATACGGTTTGGTATACCACTCGTCAACCAGCGGAATACAAAAATTGCGTCACACCGAAAACCGCATGGAAAAAGGGATCGCTGAGGATAGACAGCCTTTGGGCGCAAGAGCTGGTGACAACCGCCATAACGTGTGGCACCAGAAAGTCATTTGAAGCCGTCTCCTTAAAGGGAGGGACTGGATATTTATGCTGATTGAAACCGATAAGCGGCTGGCGCTGCAGGCCTACGAGCAGATATTGAACCTGATCCTTTCCGGCGCAGCCCAGCCCGGCGCGATGGTGACCGAACGTCGTCTGGCCGAAACGCTCAACATGTCGCGCACCCCGATCCGGGATGCGCTGCTGATGCTCGAAGGCGAAGGCCTGCTGATCCGTCAGGGAAGCCGCGGCCTGCAGGTCAAGCAGATGCGCATCGAGGACTATATGGACGCGCTGCAGGTGCGCCTGCTGCTCGAACCTGAAGCAGCGCGTCTTGCTGCAGGCCACATGCCGGCTGCGGCGCTGAATGAACTGGAAGCGGACCTTAAAACGCTGCTCGGCCATCCAGAAGATGGCGAAGGCAAGCCCGATCGCGGCTCCGTGCGTGATGTCGACGACCGCCTGCATGGCGGCATCGGCGATGCCGCTGGCAATCCGCAACTGGCCCATATCATCCGCACGCTGCGCCGCCAGACGCAGATCTTCGACCTGAGAAGCATGCCGGAACGGTTCGACGCGACCTGCCGCGAGCATCTGGCCATCGTTTCAGCCCTGCGCGAAGGACGCGGTGACGATGCCGCACAGCTGATGCGCGATCACCTCGCACATGTAAAAGACAGCATTATCGGGAGACTGACCCGCGCATGACCGTTTTGGCAGAAAAAGCACAGACGGAAACGTCCGTGCTCAGCAACGCCGCCCCTGTGGATATCCCTCTCGCCGAACGGCTGTTCGACGAGCTTCGACGCCGCACCGGCACCAATCGCGGCATCACCCGCACCTCCTATGGTCTCGGCGAACAGATCGCCCATGACATGGTGCGCCGCGAGGCCCGCAAGCTCGGCCTTGAAGTAACGACCGATCCCGGCTGCAATCTCTACATGACGATGAAGGGCCGCGAAGAGGGTCCGGGCATCTTCATCGGATCGCATCTCGATTCCGTGCCGATGGGCGGCAATTTCGATGGCGCAGCCGGCGTGCTTCTCGGCCTCTCGGTCATTTCCGGTTATGTCCGGGCCGGCATCCGCCCGCCGCGCGATATCACCGTCATGGCGATCCGCGCCGAGGAAAGCACCTGGTTCGGGGCCTCCTATATCGGCAGCCGCGCCGCGCTGGGCCGACTGACGGGGCGCGAACTCGATCTGGTCAAGCGCTCCTCCGACCAGATCTCTCTCGCCGCCGCCATCGATGCAGCCGGCGGTGACACGGAATTCCTTCGCTCGGGCCAGTCTTATCTCGACCCGAACAACATCGCGATGTTCATCGAGCCGCATATCGAGCAGGGACCGGTTCTGATCGAGAAAAAGCTGCCGATCGGCATCGTCACAGGTATTCGCGGCTCCTTCCGCTATCGCGAAGCAAAATGCATCGGCACCTATGCCCATTCGGGCGCGACCCCGCGCGAATATCGCAGCGATGCCGTGCGGGCCGCCTCCGCGCTTGTGGTGAAACTCGACAAGGCCTGGGACAGGCTGCAGGAGGAAGGTGCGGATCTCGTCGTCACCTTCGGCCAGTTCTCGACCGATGCTTCGGAAGCTGCCTTCAGCAAAATCGCCGGCAAGCTCTCCTTCGCGCTCGATGTTCGTAGCCAGGAGCCGGAAACGCTCTCAAAAATGCAGGCCGTCGTTGCCGAAGCGGTTGCCCGCATCGAGGCGGACCATCGGGTCAAATTCGAGCTCGGCCGTTTGACCGACAGCAAAGCGGCGAAGATGGACGACGCTATTGTCGCCTCGCTCGCCGGATTGGCAAAGGAGCATGGTATCGAGGCCGAGATCATGGCCTGCGGTGCGGGCCATGATGCGGCGGTGTTTGCCGATGCCGGTGTGCCGACCGGCATGGTCTTCATCCGCAATGCCAATGGCAGCCATAATCCGGACGAGCAGATGGAGATTGCCGATTTTACGCAGGCAGCACGGCTCGTATCCGCGCTCTGCCTCGACCCGCCATTGAAAGCCTGATCATGTCCGATATCCGTTGCGACTGCCTCATCGTCCAGCCGATCGCCAAAAGCGCCATCCGCATGCTGGAAGAAAAAGGGCTTACCGTCCACATTGCGGCCTCCACCACCTTTGCCGATCTCGAACCCTATCTTGCCGTCGCAACCGCGGTCATCACCCGCAATCATGGCCTCTCTGCCCGCGAAATCGAAGCCGCGCCCAATCTGAAGGTTGTCGGCGTTCATGGCACCGGCACGGACAAGGTGCACAAGCCGTCGCTTGCCGCGCGCGGCATCCCGCTGCACAACACGCCCGGCGCCAATGCCCAGTCGGTCGCCGAACTGGTGATCGGTCTGGCGCTTGCCTGCTCGCGCTCGCTGATTGCCGCCGACAATGCCTCGCGCACCGGCGATACGCTCTTCCGCCAACACCACCGCACCTATGAGCTCTCCGGCCGCCGCCTCGGCCTGTTCGGCTACGGCCATATCGCCAAACTGGTCGCCCGTCTGGGCCAGGCCTTCGGCATGGAAGTCGCCACCGTATCGCGTTACACGCCTGCCGAAGAATTGCAGCGCGACGGCATCACGCTTCTGCCCGATCTCGATAGCCTCTGCGAATGGGCCGATGTCGTTTCACTGCACGGCATACCCGAGGAAAAGCCGCTTATCGATGCCCGCCGCCTGGCGCTGATCGGTAAAACCGGCATCCTGATCAACACCGCCCGCGGCGCATTGATCGACGAGGACGCGCTTGCCACGGCGCTGAAGGACGGCATCATTGCAGGGGCAGGCCTCGATGTGCTTGTGATCGAGCCGATTACCGCAGACAATCCCCTCCTCGATTGCCCCAATCTCGTGCTGACACCCCATATCGGCGGCTCGACCGACGAGGCTCTGGAAAAGACCGGCTTCCAGGTCGCCAGCAAGGTTCTGGCCGAACTCGCCGCTCTCGAACGGATCCCGGCCACCGGCACCTGACCGCGACAGGATAGACAAGACATGCATTTCAGGCCCCGATCCGGCCCAAAATCCACATCCGAGAGCACTTATCCGCGCATCCTTCGCTGCGGCGACCGCGCCATCGGTATCGAGTTCTCGGATACGGTCAGCGAGGCCGCAAACCTCAAGGTCCTGTCGCTCGATGCATCGCTTGCGGCCGAGCCGATAGACGGCATTCTCGAAACCATCCCGACCTACCGCTCGCTGACCGTGATCTACGATCCGAAAATCCTGCGAGGCGCGGCTCTCGGCGAAGCGCTGATGCAGCGGGCAACGCATGACACAGCGGTACCGGAAACCGGTCGGCTCCTGGAATTCCCGGTCCTTTACGGCGGCGAACATCAGGCCGATCTCGACGAACTCGCCGCGCTGAAAAATATGAGCGCAGCCGATGTCATCGCGCTTCACGCTTCCGCAGTGTACCGGGTTTACATGATCGGTTTTGCGCCCGGTTTCGCCTATCTCGGCGGCCTGCCGGATATTCTGCATACGCCACGGCTTGCCGTGCCGCGGCAGCGGATTGAGGCCGGCGCAATCGGCATCGGTGGCCGGCAGTCGAGCATCAATTCCGTCCCCGGCCCGAGCGGCTGGCGCTTTCTCGGCCGCACGCCCTTCAAGCTTTTCGACCCCGCCCGCACAGAAGCTTTTCTCCTGAAGGCCGGCGACCGCATCACCTTCCGCAGCGTCGACCTCGACGAGGCCCGAGAATTGGACGAGAAGGTCGCGGTCGGCACCGCCGAATTGAAGGAGATCGCCCGATGACCGCTCTCCTGACCATTTCCCGCGCCGGCCCGCTGATGTCGGTGCAGGATGATGGCCGTTACGGTTTTCGCGCCCGCGGGGTCTCCACCTCCGGCGCCATGGATCGCGACGCGCATGCGATCGCCAATGCGCTGGTCGGCAACGATGCCGATGCCGCAACCATCGAATTCGCCCTCACCGGCGGCGCGTTCACGGCAGATCGCGACACGCTCATCGCCGTCACCGGCGGCAGTTGTCAGGTCGAGATTGCCGGTAGATCGGTTTCCACCTGGGAAAGCCATCTCCTCAAGTCCGGCGAAACGCTGACCGTCGGCGCCTTGCGCGGTGCCGTCTGGGGTTACATCGCCATCTCCGGCGGCATCGCCATCCCAAAGATGCTCGGCAGCCGTTCCACCCATGTGCGAACCGCAGTCGGCGGCCTGAACGGCAAGGCGCTTAGCGCCGGCGATATCCTGCCGCTCGGCGATAGCGAAAAACGTGCCCCCCGCACCCTCGGCACGCCCTACCTGCGCGGACACGGCCCGATCGCCATCATCCCCGGCCCGCAGGACGATTACTTCGACGAGGACGCGTGGAAGACCTTTCTGCGCCAGCCCTATCGCACCACCACGGCGCGCGACCGCATGGCCATGGTTCTCGACGGTCCCGTGCTTCAGGCATTCAAGGGCCACGACATCGTCTCGGATGCGACCGTCGTCGGCTCCATCCAGGTGCCCGGATCGGGCAAGCCGATCGTACTGACCGCCGACGGCCAGACGACCGGCGGCTATCCCAAGATCGCCACCGTCGCGTCATTCGATCTCGCGCGCCTGGCGCAACTGCCGGCCGGCCAGCAATTTTTGTTCCGGGCGATTTCAGCGGACCTAGCGGAAGAACAGACAATCCACGCCGACGACCGCCTTGCCGCCGTGATTGCCGATCTCAGGACGAGCGAAGGCTGACCACCACCCGACTTCGTCATCCTCGGGCTTGTCCCGAGGATCTAAGCACTGTGCCGGAGACTGCGACGTTGCAGCTGGTCGGAACGGCAGCAGATGCTCGGGACAAGCCCGAGCGTGACGACGGAGAAGTGTTCACCCCGCCCACTACACCGAAGCCCCAATCACCCATCCGGCCTTTTCCAGCGCCTCACGCAACTGCCGCGCCATGCCCACCGCCCCCGGCGTGTCGCCATGCACGCAGACGGACCCGATCGGCACCTCAAGCCGCTTGCCGGATGTCGAGGTCAGGCACCCTTCCGACACCATCCCGATCACCCGTTTCACCAGCAGGTCCGGATCATGGATCACCGAACCTGCTTCAGAACGCGGCGAGAGATTGAAATTGTCCGCATAAGTCCGGTCGGCATAGATCTCGTTGATAGGCGTCAGGCCCAGCGTTTCCGCAGCCCGCGCCGTCGCCGTCCCCGGCATCACCATGAAGGCGAGCTTCGGATCGACGGCCTTGATGGCGCGGCCGACGGCAAGCGCCATCTCGTCGTCATCGGCACAGACATTGCCAAGCGCCCCATGGGTCTTCACATGCGTCATCGGATGGCCTTCGAGGGCTGCGACCGCAGCCAGCGCCCCGACCTGATAAGCCACCAGCGATTCCACTTCGGAGACGCTCAGTCCCGGCAGACGTCGACGACCGAAACCGATCAAGTCCATGTAGCCGGGATGCGCACCGATCGCGACGCCGCGTTGTTTCGCCAGTCGCACCGTCTCGCGCATGATGTCCGGGTCACCGGCATGAAACCCGCAGGCGATATTGGCGGTGCTGACAATATCAAGCATCGCCGCATCGTCGCCCATCGTCCACGGGCCAAAACCCTCGCCCAGATCGGAGTTGAGATCAATGCGCATGTCTTCCCCTTTTTAGTCGTCCGGCCGTTTTCGGCTGTCCGGTCAGATGCATAACACGGCACCTGATGATTGCCACGATTTCCCGATTGCACCGTGCACACCGTTGGTATACCACTGGTGTGCTGATTTTGAAAACGGGGAATGACATGGGCAAGCGCCTTCTTTATCTCGGCAATGGCCGCAAGTTTCAGTCCATCGCAAAGCTCGACGACCGCTTCGAAGCCTGGGGCCTGAAGGTCGATCGCTACTGGGCTTATGACGGCCAGTTCCCCGAGACGCTGAAGGGTTATGACGGCATTTTTCTCTCCGGCAGCCCGCATGGCGCCTATGAGGACGTGCCCTTCATCCTGCGCGAACATGATCTGATCCGCGAAGCCGCGGAGCTTGAAATCCCCATGCTCGGCATCTGCTTCGGCAGCCAGATCCTTGCTTCAGCGCTGTGTGGCCGCGACCAGGTGTTCCGCCGCACCTCCTGCGAGATCGCCTACAAGGACCTGCCGCTCACCGAGGCCGCCCGCACCGACAAGCTCTGCCGTGATCTGGTCGACAGCGCCTACATGTTCGTCTGGCACAATGACGAGGTGAAGGCCGCCCACCCGGACATGACGATCCTTGCCTATTCCGACGACTGCCCCAACCATATCTGGCGCTACAAGGACAAGGATATCTGGGGCATCCAGGGCCATCCGGAAGTCACCAAGGCGCAGGCCGTCATCTGGTTCGAGGAAAACCGCGAGCGGATGACGCTCGATGGCGCCGATATCGATGACCTCAAGGCACAGGCCCACGAAGCCGCCGAGGCCAAGACCATGCTGACCCGCTTTGCGGAACTGGTCCAGAACGCCTGATTTTCCCAAAACATCCCGATCGAGGAAGAATAATGGTTACGCCCGCCTACTGGTTCGAACGCGCCGAATTCCTGTCCCGCCTCTCCCGCGTCCAGGCGGAGCTGAAGAAAAAGCAGCTCGATGGCCTCGTCGCCTTCCTGCCGGAGACCGTAACCTGGCTCACCGGTTATTTCACCCGCGCCTATGGCACGCTGCAGTTTGCCATCATCCCGGCAGAAGGCGAGCCGACCCTGTTCTGCCGTGACGTCGAGGAATATTATCTCGACAGCACCTGCGTTTTCTCCGACCGGGTGATGTGGACAGACAGCGACGACCGCATGGCCGTTGCCGCCTCCGCCATAGAAAGTCGCATCGGCAAAACCGCCAAGCTCGGCATCGAGCTTTCCGCCTGGCCGCTCTCGGCAGGCCGTTACGAATATCTGAAATCCGCTCTTCCCGGCATCGTCTGGCAGGACGAGAGCGCCATGACGCCACAGATGCGCCTCATCAAGTCGCCCGCCGAAATCGCCTATCAGCGCCGTGCGGCAAAGGCCGCCGAAGCCGGCATGCGGGCAGCGATAGACAGCGCCGCCGTCGGTGTCACCGAGCGCGAAATGGCAGCCGAAATCTGCGCCGCGATGATCCGCGCCGGTTCCGACCTGCCAGGCCCGGGCGTCATGTCCTCGGGCGAACGCGCCTTCCACCTGCATGGCGGTTATTCCGACCGGGTGCTGGAAGCCGGTGACATTGTCCAGATCGAGACTACGCCGAACGTAAAACACTACCACGCCCGCTTCATGCGCCCGATCCGCGTCGGGCCGGTGCAGGATGATGATTACAAAGTCGTCGAGCAGCTGATCGCCATTCAGGATGCAGCAATCCGCGAAGTGAAGCCGGGCGTTTCGGTGCGTGTGCCGGATGCGATCTATCGTGACGGCGTGCTCTCGGCGGGCCTGCGCGAGACTTACACCAACAAGACCTTCTATTCCGTCGGCCTGCTCCTGCAGCCCAACGGCGGCGAGCCGCTGGAATCGGCGGAAAACAGCACCTGGGTCTTCGAACCCGGCCAGACTTTCCATACTTACGTGCTCGCCCGCGGTTTCGGCATGTCGGAAACGATCACGATCACCGAAACCGGCTATGAAAAGCTGACCAACTTCCCGCGCCAGCTCTTCGTCAAGTAAGCCGACCTAAAGCAATTCCAGCAAAAGTGGGAACCGGTTTTGCGTCCGGAATTGCGTTAAAACAACGAGATAGAGCTGTTTCGCCTTTCGAAGAAAGGCGGAAGTGCTCTACCCCGGAACACCCTGTGGCGGTGTTCCGGCAAGGCTGTAATAGGCATAGATCGCCGCAAAGGCGGCGATCACCACGAGAATAGTAAAAACCCGCTTCAGCCACGGCGGCGTCTGGCGCGGCGGCTTCGGCTGTTTCGGCCGCTGGAACTTGATGACATTGTCGCTCATAAGATTGTTCTAGCCGAGCCTTTGGCGAAAGCCAATCGGCAACGGAGGCGCAGCACCGATCACCCTCAATAGAAAGTTGCGATCCGTTTTCCGTCCATCTCGCGCACCTTGAAACCGGTCTCGCAGGTCTCGGTCGGGACGTCCTCGCGGATGATCTCTTCCGGCCCTCCCTGCCTGAAAAGCCGGCCCGCCGAAGCGGAAGAACTGATGCGATTTAACGAACCTACCATAAGGCCCCTCACCTAACGGCGCACCGTGCTTTCCCGTCTCATTTCCCGTGACCTCTTCTCCGGCGAAGATATCGAGGCACTGACGCAGGCCGTCTCCATCCCGCTTCTCTCGCTAAATCTCGGCAGATGAACAGCCAACGCCGCGGTTAATCGAATGAAGCTCCGGTCGGAGGGTATAAAGGTCGCCTTTTCAACGACAAAACCATTCATCGAAGGCTGAGAGCCCAATCGCTACCGGCGCGGCCCGCCTGGGGATCGTTGACTAACTGCGTGTCGAGAGCCTGAACCGGATTGCCAGTCGGAGATGACCGACGCACTACGTGTCCCAATAATCGATGCGATCTAAACATAGATTCTGCCGAATATTTCGACCCCGCTGCGGGAAACGGCTGCAAAAAAAGGCGGCTCGAAAGCCACCCTTTCTAATTCTGAATGTCCGGCGCTATCAAGCAGCCTTGGCATCGCCTTCAAACTGACCGCACCAGTCGTTAGCGGAAACCACCGGCCAGAAGCCGCGGGCATCGGCCGCCGGCTGCGTGACCGGCGGGTTGACGCGACAGAGACCAGCATCTGCCGGAGCCGAACCGGCGTTTACGACGTGATCTTCATAAAACGAACAGGCTTTGCAGGAAGTATCTTTCGACATGGGTAGCTCTCCTTCTTCAAATGTTAGCCTCAAAACCTGAGACCCAAACTCATAAATATTAGAATGATTCTAAAATAAGGGATAAAGCTTGGCAACCACTAAAAGGGTCGTTGCCGTCAATTTCGCCTGCGGCATTTGATCGCCCGGTCAGTGATTGCGCGAAAACCTGAGACTGAAGTGCGCTTCCCCCGCACTGTCCAATCCGATTTTCCCGCCTCCGCTGCCGCGTGCATGCCCGCAAGCCGGCCGGCAGGACTCACTTTGATTCTCTTGATACTGATTCTCACTTTCCGGCGACAAAACCGGCCGCTTACTCGCCAGCCCTACGGCTGCCGGCTAAGGTGTTCGACACCGGCCCTCATTCATAGTAAACAATAAAATATATATTTTTCAGATAGTTAGATAAGTTTTTGCAGAATCCGATTCCGTTGGATTAAGGGTTCGGTTTACTAGAAATTCCTTGTAAGCCTTCGAAAAAGGCGGATACTGGCGGCAGTTTCCCTGAAACTTGAGTTTTATCGCCAGAACGGTTCCCTGCATGAACGCGCATTCTAAATTGCCGTCTTTCGAGTTTGACGAAAAGATCCTGCTCCAAGGTGCAGAGATCTCGCGTCGCCTCGACCAGTTGCGGCTGGAAAAATTTCCTCCGAATGCAAGAAAGACGTTGCGCCTGTTCTCCATGGCCGAAGTCGCGCATTATCTCGGCGTCAGCCCCAACAATCTGAAGCGACTGCATCTCGAAGGCAAGGGACCGACCCCGAAGACGTCGACCGGCGGCCGCCGTTTCTATACCGGCGAGCAGATGCGCGAGCTGCGCTTTTTCCTCGACAAGACCGGCAAATCCGACGCCAAGAAATACGTCCCGCATCGAAAGGATGGCGACAAGCTGCAGGTGATCGCCGTCGTCAACTTCAAGGGCGGTTCTGGCAAGACGACGACGACGGCCCATCTTGCCCAGCATCTCGCGCTGACCGGCCATCGTGTGCTTGCCATCGATCTCGACCCACAGGCCTCGCTTTCCGCACTTCACGGTTTTCAGCCGGAACTGGACCGCAATTCTTCGCTTTATGACGCTATCCGTTATGACGACGAGAAGAAGCCGATTGCCGAGATCATTCAGCAGACCAATTTTCCGGACCTGGACATCATTCCGGCCAATCTGGAACTGCAGGAATACGAATACGATACTCCGCTGGCGATGCAGACGTCGAGCGAGGGCAAGCGTTTCTTCACCCGGCTCGGCAAGGCGCTGCAGCAGGTCGAGGACCGTTATGACGTGGTGATCGTCGACTGCCCGCCGCAGCTCGGTTACCTGACGCTGACTGCACTGACAGCCGCCACCTCGGTATTGATCACCGTCCACCCGCAGATGCTCGACTTGATGTCGATGAGCCAGTTCCTGCTGATGCTCGGCAATATCATCAAGACGATCAAACGCGCCGGCGCCAATGTCGAGATGGACTGGCTGCGATATCTGATTACCAGATATGAGCCGACCGATATTCCGCAGGCCCAGATGCTGGGTTTCATGCAATCGATGCTGGCTGAGGAGATTCTGAAAAATCCGATGGTGAAGTCGACGGCGATCTCCGATGCCGGTCTGACCAAGCAGACGCTCTATGAAGTCGAGCGCGCGAATTTCACCCGTGAAACCTATGACCGCGCCATCGACTGCATGGACAGCGTCAATTTCGAGATTCAGGGGCTGATCCACCGGGCCTGGGGGAGGATGTGATGGCGCGCAAAAACCCGTTTGCCAATGTGATGAATGAGGACCGGCCGGATAACGGCGTGGCGCTCGATTACGCCGTCAAGGGCGCGTCGCGTACGATCATGTCGACGATCGACGAGCTGGCCGAACGTGCCGACAAGATGCTGGAAGGCGAAACCGTCGTTGAGCTTTCGCCAGAGACGATCGAGGAATCCTTTATCCGCGACAGGCTGGAAGAGGATCCGCAGGCATTCGAGGATCTGGTCGCTGCCATTCGCGAACACGGGCAGACCAGCCCTATCCTCGTGCGCCCTCACCCACATAATGATGGCCGCTACATGGTGGTTTTCGGCCACCGGAGGCTGAAGGCGGCCACCGCGCTCGGCCGCAACGTTCGTGCGGTGGTCAAGCCGATCTCCGACCGTGAACATGTGATTGCCCAGGGGCAGGAAAATTCTGCTCGTGCCGATCTGTCCTTCATCGAAAAGGCAACCTTTGCTCGTCGGCTTTCAGAGTTACACTACGACAATGACAGCACGATTGTGATGACCGCCTTATCTGTGGACAAGGCGACGCTCTCCAAGATGATGTCGGTCGCCAACATGCCCCGTGACATTCTCGACGCGATCGGTGGGGCCAAGCTGCCGGGTCGCGACCGCTGGTATGAACTCAAGCTGCTTCTCGAACGTCCGGCCAATCTCGCGAAACTGCGCGAAGTTCTCGCTGCGACCGATCTTGAGGGTTTGAACGGAGACGCCCGTTTTGTCTTTGTCGTCGATGCCCTGACCCGCAAGAAAGCCTCGGGTTATGCACGGCCGCCGAAGAAGTCGAAATGGGTTCCCAAGGATGAAGGCGTTGCAAGGGCGGTCTCGGCCGAAATCCGCAACGACGGGAAAAGTTACACATTGGCATTGAAGGCCAAAGACGCCGTGGGTTTCGGTGAATTCATCGCCGACAGCCTGGACGATCTTTATGCCGAATATCGCCGGCTCATGAAGGAATAGGACCGACCAAAAGAAAAAAGCCCCCAAAACGTTTCCGTCGTGGAAGCTTCTCTCTGATTAAGCACCTGCAGAATCGCATTTCCACGAATCACAGTCAAGAGTTTTTGGCATCGTTTTGGTGAGCGGCTTTCTTTTGCCTGAAGAAAGGTGAAGGGAAAGATGCGAACTGGACTTGTGACGACGCCTTTCGGGCGGCGGCCGATGACGCTCGCCTTGGTAAAAGGCCAGCTGCAATCGTCCGACGACCGGATGAAGCGTCCTGTCGAAAAATGGAAAGTGTTCCGCGATATCTCCGAAGCGCGTCAGTTGCTCGGTCTGCATGACCGTGCGCTTGCGGTTCTCGATGCGTTGCTAACCTTCCATCCGAAGAACGAATTTGCGGCAGGCGACAGGCTTGTCGTCTTTCCATCGAATGCGCAGCTTTCTGTTCGTGCTCATGGCATTGCCGGCACGACCCTGCGGCGTCATCTTGCGGCCCTGATCGAAGCCGGTCTCATCCATCGTCGCGACAGCCCGAACGGCAAGCGCTACGCTCATCGAGGACATGGCGGCCAGATAGAAGACGCTTACGGTTTCGACCTCGAGCCACTGATGCTGCGTGCTGCCGAGCTTGCCGGACTTGCACAACAGGTCGCTGCCGAAAAGATCCGCTTCAAGCGCGCCAAGGAAGCCCTCACCCTTTGCCGTCGTGACATCCGCAAGCTTCTCACCGCCGCCGTGGAAGAAGGTGCGGAGGGTGACTGGTGCATGCTGGAAGAGATCTACGAAGCCATGATTTCCCGTCTGCCGCGTTCCCCCAATCGGGAAACGGTCGAAACCGCACTCCGCGAAATGGACGGGCTGCGTGCGGAAATCGTCAATCGTCTGGAAACGCAGGTAAAAACCGAAAAAACAGACACCAATGACATCCAAAATGGATGCCACATACAGAATTCAGATTCCGAATCCATCTATGAACTTGAACGTGGCTCTGAGAAGGAGCTTGAAGGAAAAACCGAGCCAACCAAGCTCAGGCAGAACGAGACGCCAAAAACGTTTCCGCTGAGCATGGTGCTGCGGGCCTGCCCGCAGATGCTGGATTATGCGAGAGGCGGTCAGATCGGCAGTTGGCGTGATTTCATCGCAACCGCCGTTCTGGTTCGCTCCATGCTGGGTGTCAGCCCGTCAGCATATCAGCAAGCCTCCGAAACACTCGGGCAGGAAAATGCGGCCGTGGCACTGGCCTGCATTCTTGAGCGTGCCGGACATATTAATTCCGCTGGTGGTTATCTGAGAGACCTGTCGGCAAGGGCGGGGCGTGCCGAGTTCTCGCTGGGGCCGATGCTGATGGCGTTGATAAGGGCCAATGCGAGTGAGGGCCTCAAGCGAACGGGATAGCTTTCAAAACCCGTCGTTGACGGCAGTCAAAATCCCTATTTTCTTCAAATATTTCCGTTAGATACGCGGAAGTGAAGGACTTTCTTTGACGATAAAGATCTCTATCGAGACGAATGCGCCTGTAATAAGTGTCGCGGTGGAGAAGAGACAATAAGAAAAGGGCCGCTCCTTCTTTGTAAGAACGGCCCCAACCGGGTTTCGAATATCAGACGATGCCGCCGCTACCACCCACGACGGCCGGGCGCTCGCCTGCAACCTTCTTCCGATAACCGCTCTTGCGATAGGCGGCGATCGGATCGATTGCGCCACCGGCACGGCGACGGGCTTCGGCAAGGATCGGCTCGACATCGGTGCGGTAGGCGCGCTTCAGCGTATCGGTTGCCATCAGGGCATCGTTGTCCTGCTGGTATCCGTCCAGCGCCTTGCGATCGACGATCAGGGCCTGGGCATAGGCACGGCGGATTTCGTTCGCGCTTGATATCAGGCTCTCGATTGGATCGGTGACGTTATGCGACTGGTCGATCATGTGGGCCGGATGGAAACCCTTGACCCCACGGTTTTCGGCATCGACCAGTTCGTTGAAGACGAGGAACAGGCGATAGGGGTCGATCGAACCCGCATCGAGATCGTCATCGCCATATTTGGAATCGTTGAAGTGGAAGCCTCCGAGTTTCTTGAACTGGATAAGGCGAGCAACGATCATTTCGATATTGGTATTGGGCGCATGGTGGCCGAGGTCGACGAGGCAGAAAGCCTTGTCACCGAGCGTCTGGGCGATCAGCAGATTGCTGCCCCAGTCCTGCACGACCGTGGAATAGAAGGCCGGTTCGTACATCTTGTGTTCGGAAAACAGCCGCCAGTCGTCCGGCAGTGCCTTGTAGATATCGGTCATCGACGCGAGATAGCGTTCGAACTGGCGGGTGAAATTAGCCTGGCCCGGGAAGTTGGAACCGTCGCCGATCCAGACGGTCAAAGCCTTGGAGCCGATGGCGTTACCGATCTCGATACATTCGATATTGTGCTCGACAGCCTGGGCGCGGGTGGCGGCATCGGTGTGGCTGAGCGAGCCGTATTTATAGGAATGCGCCTGGCCGGGTGCATCAGAGAAGGTGTTGGAATTCATCGCATCGAAGCCGAGGCCGAGCGAATTTCCCTTTGCCTTCAGGTCTTTCGGATCGGTCTTGTCCCAGGGAATATGCAGCGAGACGGTCGGCGTCGCGCGGGTCAGCTCATTGATGACGGAGCAATCTTCCAGCTTGTCGAAGATGCCGCGCGGTTCGCCCTGCCCCGGAAAGCGGGCAAAGCGCGTGCCGCCGGTACCGACACCCCAGGAGGGAACGGCAACGAAGAATTCCGAGACCTTGTTGGTGATCGCTTCGATATCTACACCGCGGCGGGACAGGTTTTCTCCAAGCGCGGCATAGTCGGAGGCGAGCGCTACCTCATTGTTTTTGTTGTGTTCGCCGATCACATCGGCGGAAATCATCTGATCCGTCATTTTTCCTCCTCCGCCAGGCGAACGAACCGGCGCTGGCTGCGTTATCGTGTGCAATTATTTCAAAGACGAGGATTTCATGGACGTCATTCGCATCCTTCTCGCCATCATCCTGCCGCCTGTGGGCGTGTTCCTACAGGTCGGCATCGGCCTGCATTTCTGGCTGAATATTCTGCTGACACTTTGCGGCTATGTGCCCGGGATCATTCACGCGATCTGGGTCATTCTGCGCAAGTAGCCGCGACCTGCCACCGGGATCAAATTCCACGGTAGCAGGCAGATGTGATTAGCGGGTAAAACTCTGGGCGTTACCGGCATCGACATTGATGATGTTGCCGGTCGATTTGGCCGAGAGGTCCGAGGCGAGGAAGTAGATCGCCTCCGCAATGTCTTCCGGGAAGACGTTGAGCTTGAGCATCGAACGCTTGCGGTAGTGTTCCTCCAGCTCGGTCACGTCGATCTTGGAAGACGTCGCCCGCTGTTCGCGCCACTCGCCACTCCAGATTTTCGAGCCGCGCAGAACGGCATCCGGGTTGACAGTGTTGACGCGGATACCGGCATCGGCTCCTTCCAGAGCGAGGCAACGGGCGAGATGGATTTCCGCAGCCTTGGCCGTGCAATAGGCCGAAGCGTTAGGCGAAGAGGCCAAACCGTTCTTCGAGGCAACAAAGACGACGTTGCCGCCGATCTTCTGGCGACGGAACAGGCGGAAGGCCTCGCGGGATACCAGAAAATAGCCTGTCGCCAGAATGTCGATATTCTTGTTCCACATCGCAAGCGTAGTGTCTTCCACCGGTGCCGAAGAGGCTATGCCGGCATTGGAGACGAGGATGTCCACGCCGCCGAATTCGACGGAGGCTTCGACAAAGGCCTTTTCCACAGCATTTTCATCGGTCACATCCAGCTTGACGCCACGTACGGCGTCGGCACCGAAGCGCTTGGCGAAATCCGCTTCCGTTTCCGTGAGCGCATTCTGATCGATATCCGCCAGAACCACGCAGGCACCCTCGCCGATCAGGCGGGTTGCGGTGGCGCGGCCGATGCCGCCGGCACCGCCGGTGACGAATGCCACCTGTCCTGCCAGGCTTTTCGGCTTCGGCATGCGCTGCAGCTTCGCCTCTTCCAGCAGCCAGTATTCGATATCGAAGGCTTCCTGTTCCGGCAGGCCCTGATATTCGGAAACGGTCGAAGCGCCACGCATGACATTGATTGCGTTGACATAAAACTCGCCGGCGATGCGGGCGGTCGCCTTGTCCTTGGCAAAGGAGAGCATGCCGACGCCCGGAACCAGGAAGATGACCGGGTTGGGGTCACGCATCTTTGGCGAGTTGTCGTGTTTACAAGTCTCGTAGTAGCGGGTGTAATCGGCGCGGTAATCTTCCAGCGCCTTGTCGAGGCCGGCAACCACGGCATCCGCATCCGGCTTTGCCGGATCGAAATCGACGATCAGCGGGCGGATTTTGGTGCGCAGAAAGTGGTCCGGGCACGAGGTGCCGAGTGCGCCCAGCGGTGCGAGGTGCTTCGAATTGACGAATTCGAGCACGGCATCCTGATCGTCGAAATGACCGAGCTTGCGTTCAGCCTTGCCGATGCGGCCGCGAATTTCAGGCATCAGCTTGGCGGCAATGGCGCGGCGTTCTTCAGCGCCGAGGCTCTTTGTGACCGCACCGCCGAAGATCGTCTTGCCTTCGGTTTCCTTGGCAAACCACTCGATCGCCTTGTTGATGATGTCGAGCGTCAGCTGGTAGCAATCCTTGGCGTCATCGGCCCAGGTGAACAGGCCGTGGCTTTCCAGAACCACACCCTTGGCGGTCGGGTTGGCCTTGACGAAAGCTTCGAGATCCAGCCCGAGCTGGAAACCGGGCCGGCGCCAGGGGAGCCAACCAATATCGCTGCCGAAAATCTGCTGTGTCAGTTCCTTCGAGTTCTTCGAGGCCGCAATCGCGATGATCGCATCCGGATGCATGTGGTCGACATGCGTAAACGGCACGAAACCGTGCAACGGTGTATCGATGGATGCGGCGCGCGGATTGAGGTTGAAAGTGCAATGGGGCAGGAAGCCGACCATGCGGTCTTCATCTTCGACACCCTTGTAGATGCCTTTGAGTGCGTCCAGCTTGTCCATATAGAGAGTGGAGAAGCCATCAAGCTTGATGGTGCCGACATCGCCGCCGGAACCCTTGACCCACATGACCTTGACCTTTTGACCGGTCAGCGGATCGGTTTCCATCACCTTGGCGGACGTGTTGCCGCCGCCGTAATTGGTGATGCGTTTGTCGCTGCCTAGAAGATTGGAGCGATAAAGCAGCTTGCCCGGCTCATCGAGTTTGGCAGCGTAAGCATCATCCCAGCGGTTATCGAGAAGGCGGATTTGGCCCGACATGTCGTCCTCCCTGACGGTATTTTGTGACGACGCTGGTCCTCCTGCGCCGTTTGTGCGACAGGATATCGCGCGATGTTTGGTCGCTTGTCAATCGTAATTGATCAAGTTCGATCATGTTGCGTTGCGGTAGAATCAATCTTGATCGTTTATGATTGACAACTTTAGGAAACTGATAATAGTTGGCCTCAGGAGGAGACCATGCACGAACGCGAACGACATCGCATAATCTTGAGCGCGATCCAGGAAAAGCCTGTGATCACGGTGCAGGATATTGCCGATCTGACGGATGCGTCCGAGGCGACGATCCGCCGGGATATCGCGTCTTTGCACGTGCAGGGCAAACTTCGCCGGGTGCGGGGCGGAGCGGAGGCGGTGCATCCGCCGCAGATCGGCCAGCTGGCCGCCCGCTCATTCCGTGTTTCGGAATCGGTCAACATCGATAAGAAACGCTCAATTGCGCGTCAGGCCGTGGATCTGTGCGACGAGGGTGAATCGATCATCATCAATGGCGGAACGACGACGTTCCAGATGGTGCATTACATGGCCGCGCGCCGCATGCAGGTGATGACGAATTCCTTTGCGATCGCGGAACATCTGGTCAAGCATTCCAAGAACAACGTGACGGTGCCGGGCGGTACGATCTATCGAGAACAAAGCCTGATCCTGTCGCCTTTCGACAATGACGCAATCCGCAATTTCTACGCTCGCCGCATGTTTATCGGGGCGCAAGGGATTGGCCCTCTCGGGATCATGGAGCCGGATGCACTGGTGATCCAGAGCGAGCAGAAATTGATGAGCCAGGCCGAAGAATTGGTGGTTATGGTCGATTCATCGAAATTCCAGCGGCGGTCGAGCATGATCCTGTGTCCGCTGGAGCGTGTGACGACGATCATTACCGATGACGGCGTCTCGGAGGATGCCAAACGCATGGTGGAGGATGCCGGCGTGACACTGATTATCGCCGGTATGGCAGGTGCTGCACATAAGGGTGAGGAAGATACCCCGTCCGTCGCATACGGCGCCGGCGGGAGGAAATGGACATAGGTTCAATCTTTGGGAGGAGAATTGGCATGAAACTTTCGAAACAACTGGCGAAGAAGCTGGCATTGGGCGCGGCACTGGCCCTGGCCATGATGTCATCGGCGGCGAATGCTGCCGACATGAAGATCGCGCTTGTGGTTAAATCGCTCGGCAACGGCTTCTTTGAAGCCGCCAACAAGGGCGCACAGGAGGCGGCAAAGGAACTCGGCGGCGTCGAGATCATCTATACCGGCCCGACTTCGACGACGGCGGAAGGTCAGATCGAAGTAATCAACTCGCTGATCGCTCAAGGCGTCGATGCGATCGCCATTTCCGCCAACGACCCGGATGCTGTCGTCCCGGCGCTAAAAAAGGCGGCCCAGCGCGGCATCAAGGTGATCTCCTGGGATAGCGGTGTTGCACCGGAAGGCCGTATCCTGCAGCTCAATCCGTCTTCGAGCGAGCTGATCGGCAAGATGTGCCTGCAACTTGCAGCCAGCCATCTCGAAGGCGGCAAGGGCGATTTCGCCATTTTGTCTGCCACCACCACCTCGACCAACCAGAATATCTGGATCGGCGAGATGAAGAAGCAGCTGAAGGATTTCCCCGGTCTCAACCTTGCCACCACGGTTTATGGCGATGACCTTGCCGACAAGTCCTATCGCGAAGCGCAGGGTCTTTTGACCTCGCAGCCGAACGTCAAGGTTATCGTCGCACCGACCACGGTCGGCGTGCTGGCGGCATCCCAGGCGGTCAAGGATGCCGGCAAGATCGGCCAGGTCTATGTGACCGGTCTTGGTCTTCCATCCGAAATGGCGGGCGCCATCAAGTCCGGTGCGACCAAGGAATTCGCCATCTGGAACCCGATCGATCTCGGCTACAGCGCCACCCAGATCTCCTATCATCTGGTGAAGGGTGACGCCGACGGCAAGCCGGGTTCGGAAATCCCTGCCGGCCGCATGGGCAAGATCAAGATCGGTGACAACGGCGAGGCCGCGATGGCCGATCCGTTCATCTACGATGCCAAGAATATCGACGAGTTCTCTAAGATCTTCTGATCCCTCCCGGGACTTCAAGGTCCGGCGCCGCCAGCTTTTTGGCGCCGGACCAGCGATGACTTCCAATTGGCAGATATGATGATGACCGCAGTTGAACGGACGGGCATGGAGATGGCGCCTATTCAGGATTCGAGATCCGCGGACCGGACGACGATCCTGGAAATGCGTGGAATTTCCCAGATTTTTCCCGGTGTTAAGGCGCTGGATGGCGTCAATATCTCGCTTCATCCGGGTGAAGTGACTGCCCTGATCGGCGAGAACGGCGCGGGGAAGTCGACGCTGGTGAAGATCCTTACCGGGATCTATGTGCCGAGCGAAGGCGAGATCCTGATCGATGGGCAGCCGGTCAGCTTCTCAAGCGCGCAGGATGCCGTCGATGCAGGTGTCACCGCCATCCATCAGGAGACAGTGCTGTTCGACGAATTGTCGGTGGCGGAGAACATTTTTCTTGGGCATGCGCCGCGCACCCGTTTCGGTCTGATCGACTGGAAGGTGATGAATGCGCGCGCTGCCGAATTGCTTCACGCGCTGGAAAGCGAGATCGACCCGACTATACGGCTAAAAGATCTTTCGATTGCGCAACGGCATCTGGTGGCGATTGCCCGGGCGCTGTCGGTCGAGGCACGCATCGTCATCATGGACGAGCCGACCGCTGCCCTTTCCCGCAAGGAGATTGACGATCTGTTTCGCATTGTCGAGGGCTTGAAGAAACAGGGCAAGGCGATCCTGTTCATCAGCCACAAGTTCGACGAGGTTTACGAGATCGCGGAGAATTTCGCGGTGTTTCGCGATGGCCGGGCTGTGGGTCACGGGCGACTTTCCGAGACACCGCAGGATACGATCGTGCGGATGATGGTGGGCCGCGATGTCTCCAACATCTTTCCCAAGGTCGAGGTGGCGATCGGTAAGACCGTGCTTTCGGTCGAGAATTACTGCCACCCGACGGAATATCGCGACATCTCTTTCGATTTGAAGCGCGGCGAAATTCTCGGTGTTTATGGCTTGGTCGGTGCCGGTCGTTCGGAAATATGCCAGTCGCTGTTCGGCGTGACGCGGCCGTCTTCCGGTCAATTAGTGCTAGAGGGCGAGACGATTTCCATTCGCTCGCCGCGCGATGCGATTGCCGCCGGTATTGTTTATGTGCCGGAAGAGCGCGGTCGCCACGGACTGGCGCTGCCCATGCCGATCTTTCAGAACATGTCGCTGCCCTCGCTGGCGCGCACCTCGCGATCCGGTTTCCTTAAGGCCGCCAATGAACTGGCGCTGGCGCGCAAATATGCCGAACGGCTGGATCTGCGTGCCGCAGCCCTTTCCGTACCTGTTGGTACGCTTTCGGGTGGCAACCAGCAGAAGGTGGTGATCGGCAAATGGCTGGCGACGCTGCCGAAGGTGATCATTCTCGACGAACCGACCAAGGGGATCGATATCGGCTCCAAGGCGGCGGTGCATGGTTTTATCAGCGAACTGGCCGCCGAAGGCCTGTCGATCATCATGGTCTCTTCCGAACTGCCTGAAATTCTTGGCGTGTCAGATCGGGTGCTGGTGATGCGCGAAGGTTTGTCGGCAGGGATATTCGACCGCTCGCAGTTGAGCGCCGAAACGCTGGTGCGCGCCGCCACCGGTAATGCGTGAGGACGCAGAGATGAAGAAACTAATGAAACACCGCGAGCTGCTTCTGGTCGGCATTATCGCCATCATGGTGGCGGGGTTCGCAACCCGTGCTCCCGGTTTTGCCACGCCCGGAAATCTCGCCAATATCTTTAACGACACATCGATCCTGATCATTCTGGCGCTCGGCCAGATGACGGTGATCCTGACCAAGTCGATCGACCTTTCGGTCGCAGCCAACCTGGCCTTTACCGGCATGGCTGTGGCGATGATGGATGCGGCCTATCCCGGCATGCCGCTGGCGCTGCTGGTGATCCTGGCCATCGGCATCGGTGCGGCGCTGGGCGCCATTAACGGCATGCTGGTATGGTGGCTCAGAATCCCGCCGATTGTCGTGACGCTCGGCACGCTCACCATTTATCGCGGCATGGCCTTCGTGCTGTCGGGTGGAGCATGGGTGAATTCGCACCAGATGACGCCCGGTTTCCTCAACTTCCCTCGCTTAGCCGTTCTCGGGATGCCGCTCCTGTCATGGATGGCAATCGCCATCGTGCTGATGATGTGGGTCGTGCTGACGCGAACGCAGTTCGGCCGCGCGACCTATGCTTCCGGTGGTAACCCGACTGCGGCGGTGTATGCCGGTATCGATATAGGCCGGACGCGGTTTTTCGCTTTCACCCTTTCGGGCGCGCTGGCTGGATTGGCCGGATATCTCTGGGTGTCGCGTTATGCGGTCGCCTATGTCGATGTCGCGGCCGGCTTCGAACTCGATACGGTGGCTGCCTGCGTCATCGGCGGTATCTCGATTGCCGGCGGGATCGGTACGGTCGCCGGTGCCGTGCTTGGGGCGCTGTTTCTCGGCGTGATCAAGAACGCCCTGCCCGTCATTGGCATCTCGTCCTTCGCGCAGATGGCGATTTCCGGCATCGTTATCGTCGCGGCCGTTGTTTTCAATGCCCGCGCCGAACGCAAGGCCGGGCGCATTATCCTGCGCGACCGTGGCGCCAAGGAGGTTTCCGCATGAGCGACACCCGCGACATGAGTGCTGAAACCAGAACCCGTTCCGCCATTCCCGATCGGCTCGGCACGCCGGTGAGCCGCCTGCTCGGCAGCTGGGAAGTGCTGCTGTTCGGCGTGGCAATCGCGATCTTCATCGCCAATTCCTTCGCCTCTCCTTACTTCCTCAACGCCTGGAACCTTTCCGACGCGACCTTCAATTTCACAGAAAAGGCGATGATCGCCTTTGCCATGGCGATGCTGATTATTGTCGGTGAGATCGATCTTTCGGTTGCTGCGATCATTGCGCTCGCCTCCACCGCCATGGGGGCGGCGGCCCAGATGGGGATTGGTGCGCCGGGGCTGGTGGCGGTCGGCATCAGTGTCGGGCTTGTCTGCGGTGCGATCAATGGCACGCTGGTCTCGGTGCTGAAGCTGCCATCGATCGTCGTCACCATCGGCACGATGAGCCTGTTTCGCGGGATTTCCTACATCACGCTCGGTGACCAGGCCTATGGCAAATATCCGGCCGATTTCGCTTACTTCGGGCAGGGTTATGTCTTCTGGGTCTTCTCGTTCGAATTCGTGCTGTTCATCGTGCTCGCCATCATCTTCGGCATCGTGCTGCACGCCACCAATTTCGGCCGTCAGGTTTTCGTCATCGGCAATAACGAATTTGCGGCACGTTTTTCCGGCATTCCGGTCGAGCGGATCAAGTTCAAGCTGTTTCTGCTGACCGGCCTGATGTCTGGCATTGCTGCGGTCTGCCTGACTTCACGACTGGGCTCCACCCGCCCCTCGATCGCTCAAGGCTGGGAACTGGAGATCGTCACCATGGTCGTGCTCGGCGGCGTCTCCATTCTCGGCGGCGCGGGCACGATTGCCGGCGTCGTCATCGCGGCCTTCGTCATGGGTCTCGTCACCTTCGGGCTCGGTCTTCTCAACGTGCCGGGCATCGTCATGTCGATCTTTGTCGGCCTTCTTCTGATCATCACCATCGCGCTTCCCATCGTGGTGCGCCGCATCAGGTTCATGAGTACAAAATGATTTTAGAGAAATACGCATTCAAGATGAAACTGAACCCCGGCATGGAGGCGGAATATCGCAAGCGCCATGACGAGATCTGGCCGGAACTGAGCGCGCTTCTGCGCGAGGCAGGCGTGCGGGATTATTCCATCCATCTCGACCGTGAGACCGACACCCTGTTCGGCGTGCTTTCCCGGCCGGTGGACCACTCCATGGCGAACCTGCCGGAGCATCCGGTGATGAAGCGCTGGTGGGCGCATATGGCGGATATCATGGAGAGCAATCCGGATAATTCGCCGGTTCAGAGCGATCTGGTCACGGTGTTTCATCTGCAATGAGTGCATTCGAAAGGATCGCCGTCCTCGATATCGGCAAGACCAATGCGAAGGTCGTGATTTTCGATGCCGCGAGCGGCGCGGAAATCGAGATGCGGCGCATGCCAAATCGGGTTCTCTCAGGCCCGCCCTACCCTCATTATGATGTCGAAGCGCTCTGGGCTTTTCTGCTTGAGACGCTGGCTGATTTCGCCAAGGCGCCGGGCTTCGATGCCATTTCGATCACGACACACGGCGCTGCGGCGGCGTTGATCGAAGCGGATGGGCAATTGGCCTTGCCGGTTCTCGATTACGAGCATCAGTATCCCGAAGATATCCAGCGGGCCTATGACGAGATCCGCCCGGATTTTGCCGAGACCTTTTCGCCGCGTCTGTCCGGTGGACTTAATCTGGGTGCCCAGATCCATTATCAGAAATCGATCTTCCCCGAGGCGTTTTCGCGCGTCCGGACGATCCTGACCTACCCGCAATATTGGGCCTACAGGCTGACCGGTGCCGCTGCCAACGAGGTAACGTCGCTCGGTTGCCATACGGATCTCTGGAGGCCCCATGAGGGCCGCTTTTCCTCGCTCGTCGATGTGTTGGATATTCGCGACCTGATGGCTCCGGTTCATTCGGCCTTTGATCAGGTGGGTATGGTCCGCGCTGATATTGTTTCGGGAATTTCCCTGTCCGAACCTGTACCGGTGTTTTGCGGTATTCACGATTCCAACGCTTCCCTTTTGCCGTACCTTTCGGAAAGGGACGCGCCATTCGCTGTGGTTTCGACGGGTACATGGGTCATCAATTTCGCCGTGGGCGGCGATGTGGACCGGCTGGATATGATGCGCGACGCATTGGCGAATGTCGACGCATACGGACGTGTCGTCCCCTCGGCCCGTTTCATGGGTGGCCGGGAGTTCGAAATTCTGACAGGCGAACTGGGCATTCTGGATCAGGATCGGGCAACGGCCGCATTGCCTGGCGTTATCGGGAAACGCCTGATGCTGTTGCCGAATGTCGTTGCGGGATCTGGGCCGTTCCCGGGGCGCGAGCGAAAATGGGTGAATGGGCAGAGCGCGTCTGCTGATGAGCGATGGGCTGCGGCCTGTCTCTATTTTGCGCTGATGACGGAGACCTGCCTTGATCTGGCAGGCGGCAGGGGGACTATCCTCGTCGAAGGACCGTTTGCTCTCAACGCGCTCTATCTCAGTCTATTGTCCAGCCTGACGGGCAGGGGAGTATTTGCCGTTCCGAGTTCGACCGGCACGAGCCAGGGGGCGGCTCTGTTGGCGGGCATCAAGCCGGCTGACCGCCGTGGCGTTCCGGCCGTTGCAATCGATGGCGCCGGCCTTTCTGGTTACAGGGCGGATTGGCTCGCCAGCGTTTGAGTCTTGCTCCGGCCGGATTAGGCGCGGAGAGCCCAGTTGCCGGACGAGGCTGTTGACAGCTGTCAACCGCGATCCGCTTTATTGCTGTGCGGGCTTAGGTCAGGTGAGAGGACGGGTTGCCTGTCGGTGCTGGTTCCGATGTGTCACCGTCTTTCGCAGGATGGCGCGTCTCGTCCCCGGCAATAGGGGAGGGGCATCTTTCCGAGTTGCGCCGAAGCTGCGCTGATTGATACGTCAGGGGAGGGCTGTTGACAGCTGTCAACGTCTTCCGACGGCGCCGGAAAACAAGGCTTTTAATAACCGGGATCGCGTATTTTCAGACGATGCTCTTAAGCCTATAATACGAATCAGCGGGACCTGCCTGCGTCGAGCCTTCAGCCAGATATGGCTAACTATCCACTAGCGAAACGAAACGTTTGATTAGGTTTCGTATCGCGTCGCTGACGTCTATTTTTCAAGATGTTAACCTGTCCGGATTTTCCGTAGAACGATGTGATCTCGACACCATCTGTCCCATATCCAGGCTATGCCCAAGGGTTTCACGATCCGTTAACGGACAGGCTGCTGCGGCTTCATCTTTCGTGCTCGAGACACGTTTGGCCGTAGGATCCGCTCTCAGTGTCCGATCGCAGGTTTCAGTCGGCGGCGTGTCTCGCTGGGGCTTTCGGCGTAACTGGCGCGGTAGCTGCGCGAAAACGCCGAAGCGGAATTGAAGCCGGTTTCGGCGGCAATATCGGCAAAGCTCGCTCTGGTCTCGATCACCTTTCGACGAGCGGCGTTGAGGCGGAGTGCGAGATAGTGGGCATGAGGCGCGACACCCATCGTCTGGTGAAAGAGATCCTGAAGGTGGCGGATGCTGACGCCAGATCGTCTGGCAAGTTTTGACAGAGAGAGCGGTGCCTCGACCGTCTTCTCCATGAGCTTCACTGCAGCCTGTACGCGCGGGTCGATTTTTCCCGTGCTGCTGATGAGCGGATGATCGGGACGGTCTTTTTCGCTGCGCTCCTGTTCGTAAATGAACAGCCTCGATATTTCGAGTGCCAGTGAATAGCCGTTGGTACGGCGGATCAGTTCCAGCATGAGGTCGAGCGTCGGGAGAGGCCCACCGGTGGTGATACGCTTGGCGTCGATGACGAACCGCTCGCGGACCATGATGACCTGCGGGTAGGCGCGGGAGAAATCGTCGAAATCCTCCCAATGGCTGGTAGCCGAAAAACCGTTGAGCAGACCGGCTTCGGCGAGGATGAAAGCGCCGCTCTCTATGCCGGCGATCGATGTCCGGTGGCGGGCGGTGCGCGACAGGAGAAATTTCAGCTCGCGGGTTGCCGCGCTTTTCCAGTTGTAACTGGCCAGAACAAAAAGCGGATCGGTTTCGCGGCCAGGGCGGAATGCGCCTGATACAGGGGCGGGGATGCCGGACGTTGTCTCGACCGGCCGGCCGTCAGGAGAGTAGATCGTCCAGCGGTAGAGATTTCGCCCGGCGATACGGTTTGCGGCGCGTAAGGGCTCGATGACCGAGGATAGCAGAATGAGGTTGGTTTCAGGCAGAAGGAGAATGTCGATATGCTGGTTATCATCCATGCGCTTCCCTTTGCAGCATTCCGAAAATGTATAGAGCAGCGCCGATAGTGGAAAGCATTTTCCTTTTCCCTCGCTCGTAATGGCGGCAGCGAAAAGGAGGGAACAATGCCGCTCGAGATGAACCGCGAGGTCTTCATTACCTGTGCCGTGACCGGTGCCGGTGATACGACCGGAAAATCCGGTCACGTTCCGATTACCCCGAAAGAGATTGCGGACTCGGCTATCGATGCCGCCAGGGCAGGGGCGGCGGTGGTTCACTGTCACGTTCGAAACCCCGAGACCGGGGCAGCGGCGCGTAACCTTGAACTCTACAGGGAAGTCACCAATCGCATTCGGTCTGCTGATGTGGATGTCGTGTTGAACCTGACGGCTGGCATGGGTGGCGATCTGGTCTTCGGCAATGTCGAGGCGCCATTCCCTTATAATCCCGATGGCACCGATATGGCGGGTGCGACCGAGCGTGTTGCGCATGTGGCCGACTGCCTGCCGGAAATCTGCACGCTCGATTGCGGCACAATGAACTTTTCACTCGGCGATTACGTGATGACCAACACGCCCTCGATGCTGCGCGAAATGGCGCGGCAGATGACGGCGCTCGGCGTGCGTCCCGAGATCGAAGCTTTTGATACCGGTCACCTGTCGTTCGCCAAGCAACTTGTGGAGGAGGGGCTGATCGAGGACCCGGTGCTGATCCAGCTCTGCATGGGCATTCCCTGGGGTGCGCCGGACGATCTCAACACATTCATGGCAATGGTCAACAACGTGCCGAAGAGCTGGACGTTTTCGGCCTTCTCGATCGGCCGCAATGCGCTCGCCTATCCGGCGGCCGCGGTTCTGGCTGGCGGCAATGTCCGGGTCGGGCTTGAGGACAATCTCTACGCCGGCAAGGGGCAGCTCGCGACCAATGCGCAACTGGTGGAGAAGGCCGTCGGGGTGATCGAGGGCATGGGGGCGAAGATCATCGGGCCGGATGCGGTGCGCGAGAAGCTGAAGCTGGTGAAGCGGTAGAGGTCGGGGTGTGCCCCTCATCCGCCTGCCGGCACCTTCTCCCCGCGCGCGGGGAGAAGGACAGATGTCGCAACGTCTCCGTTCCTCTCGAAAGTTGAGCAGGGCACGTCCCCTCTCCCCGCTTGCGGGGAGAGGGTTAGGGTGAGGGGCAGTGGTTAGGCCGGACGAAACAAGGGAAGAATTCATGACGAGCATCCAGAAGGCCGCCTGTATCGGCGGGGGCGTGATCGGCGGGGCATGGGCGGCCCGCTTCCTGCTCGGCGGGATAGACGTGTCGATGTACGATCCGCATCCGGAAGCCAAACGTATCGTCGGCGAGGTACTGGCGAATGCCGAGCGCGCCTATGCCATGCTGACCATGGCGCCGCTGCCGCCGAAGGGAAGGCTGACCTTTTGTGGGAGCGTGGAAGAGGCCGTCGCAGGGGCTGACTGGATTCAGGAAAGCGTACCCGAGCGCGTCGACCTCAAGCGAAACGTGCTCACCGAGATCGACAGATATGCCGATCCGGAAGCACTGATCGGTTCGTCGACCTCGGGCATCATGCCGACCGAACTGCAACGTGACATGCAGCATCCCGAGCGGATGTTCGTCGCCCATCCCTATAACCCCGTCTATCTTCTGCCGCTGGCCGAACTGGTCGGTGGGGAGAAGACATCGCCCGAGACGCTGGAGCGCGCCAGAGACAGGCTGGCGCCGATCGGGATGAAGGGCGTCATCCTGAAAAAGGAGATAGAGGCGTTTGTCGGCGACCGGCTGCTGGAAGCCATATGGCGCGAGGGGCTGTGGCTGATCCATGACGACATCTGCGATACCGAGACGCTTGATGACGTGATCCGCTATTCCTTCGGCATGCGCTGGGCTCAGATGGGCCTGTTCGAAACCTATCGGATTGCCGGCGGCGAGGCGGGCATGCGCCATTTTCTCGCGCAGTTCGGCCCCTGCCTTTCATGGCCCTGGACGAAGCTGACGGATGTGGTCGATCTCGATGATGCGCTGGTCGACAAGATCGCGGCGCAATCGGACGCGCAGTCCGGTGCCCGTGGCATACGCGAGCTTGAGCGTATCCGCGACGAGAACCTGGTCGGCATCATGCAGGCTCTCAAGGCAGGAGATGGCGGAAAGGGCTGGGGTTCCGGGAAGGTGCTGGCCGATTTCGAAAAGCTTCTCTGGGCAAGGGGTGGCGGCAGGAAGGATGCGCCGGACATTTCGCAGCCGTTGCGGCTGGTCGATACAAGGGTAAGCGCTGCATGGGTGGATTATAACGGTCACATGACTGAACACCGTTATCTGCAGGTTTTCGGCGACACGTCCGATG
This sequence comes from Neorhizobium sp. LMR1-1-1.1, assembly GCF_040675795.1. NCBI lineage: Bacteria > Pseudomonadati > Pseudomonadota > Alphaproteobacteria > Hyphomicrobiales > Rhizobiaceae > Neorhizobium > Neorhizobium sp. LMR1-1-1.1. Next base: position 372,381 of record NZ_JBEGHE010000036.1, on the reverse strand, counting down.
CGCTTTTGCGGCTGATCGGTGTCGACTTCGCCTATGTCGAAGCGGGACACAGCTATTATACGGTCGAGACCCATATCCGGCATCTCGGCGAGGCAAAGCTCGGGCAGATGCTTTATGCAACGCTGCAGGTGCTCGGCTTCGATGAAAAACGCATCCGGTATTTTACCACCATTCATGATGCGCAGAGCGGCGAGGTTCTTGCGACCGCCGAACAACTGATGCTGCATGTGAGTGCCAAGGCCGGCAAGTCTTCCGCCGCACCGCCGGAAATTCTGGCCAGACTTGCGCCCATAGCAGACGCTCATGCCAGGCTGCCGGTGCCGCAAGGGGTAGGGCGGTCCGTGGGGCAGACGGTCATGCAGGGTGCGGTTACGTCCAGCAAGCGATCCTTCTTGCCAGATCAGGGAAACGGCCTGATCCGGTAAGGACGCCACAATTGCGAAACCGAAAAAGCCGCCGAGGACATTCCCGGCGGCTTTTTGCTCATTGGAGGTGGCTCTGGATCAACCGGCCTTTGCCTTCAGCTCCAGCCTGCGACGGTGAAGGACCGGCTCGGTGTAGCCGTTCGGCTGCTCGCGCCCTTTCAGAACCAGATCGAGTGCCGCCTTAAACGCGATAGAACCGTCGAAGTCTTTTGCCATCGGACTATAGAGCGGATCGCCGGCGTTCTGGCCATCGACCACCTTTGCCATGCGCTTCATCGTCTCGACGATCTGGCCTTCGGTCACGACCTTGTGGTGCAGCCAGTTGGCCATGTGCTGGGCCGAGATGCGCAGGGTCGCGCGGTCCTCCATCAGGCCGATATTATTGATGTCCGGCACCTTGGAGCAGCCGACGCCCTGGTCGATCCAGCGCACGACATAACCGAGAATACCTTGTGCATTGTTGTCGAGTTCGCGGCTGATCTCCTCCGGCGTCCAGTTGGGGCGCGGCGCCACCGGCACGGAAAGGATGTCGGAAAGCTTGGCTCGGGTACGGCTCTTCAGGCTCTTCTGAACTGCTGCCACATCCACCGTGTGATAGTGGGTAGCATGCAGCGTTGCCGCCGTCGGTGACGGAACCCAGGCGGTATTGGCGCCCGCCTTCGGGTGGCCGATCTTCTGCTCAAGCATCGCCGCCATGAGGTCGGGCATCGCCCACATTCCCTTGCCGATCTGGGCATGGCCGGAAAGACCGCATTCGAGCCCGATATCGACATTCCAGTTCTCATAGGCCGCGATCCATGCAGCCTGTTTCATGTCACCCTTGCGGATCATGGGGCCGGCTTCCATCGAGGTATGGATTTCGTCGCCAGTGCGGTCGAGGAAGCCAGTGTTGATGAAGACGACACGATCCTTCGCAGCCCGGATCGCTTCCTTGAGGTTGACCGTCGTGCGACGCTCCTCGTCCATGATGCCCATCTTGATGGCATTCCTGGGCAGGCCGAGCGCCTCTTCCACGCGTGAAAAAATTTCGGCGGCGAAGGCTACTTCTTCCGGCCCGTGCATCTTTGGTTTCACCACATACATCGAGCCAAGCCGTGAATTCTTCCGGCGGCCCTTGGGGCTGCCAGTCCGGCCAATATCGTGGATGGCGATCAATGCGGTGACCATTGCATCCATGATGCCTTCCGGCACTTCAGCGCCGTCGCGATCGAGGATGGCCGGGTTGGTCATCAGATGGCCGACATTACGAACCAGCATCAGCGATCGGCATTTGAGCTCGAAACTCGAGCCGTCCGGTGCCGTATAGTCGAGATCAGGATTGAGCTTGCGGGTGAATGTCTTGCCCCCTTTGGACACCTCTTCCGTCAGATCACCCTTCATCAGGCCGAGCCAGTTGCGGTAGACGACGACCTTGTCTTCGGCATCGACGGCTGCGACCGAATCCTCGCAGTCCATGATCGTGGTAATCGCCGATTCAACCCAGACATCCGAGATATGGGCCGGATCTTGCCTGCCGATTGCGGTCGTCGCATCGACCAGGATCTCGACATGGAGATTGTTCTTCTTCAGGAGGATCTGCGTCGGCGCCGCAGCTTTACCCAGATAGCCGGCAAACTGAGCCGGATCGGTGAGCCCCGTCACCTGTCCATCGGTGAGCGTCACGAACAGGGCCGAGGCATCGATCTTGAATGACGCAACATCGTTCCAGCTCGCGCCGGAGAGCGGCGCGGAGCGATCAAGAAAATCGCGCACCCAGGCAATGACTTTCGCACCGCGGATCGGATTGTATCCCTTGCCCTTATCGGCGCCCTCGTTTTCCGGGATCGCATCGGTACCGTAAAGCGCATCATAGAGCGAACCCCAGCGAGCATTGGCAGCATTCAGGGCGTAACGGGCATTCATCACCGGCACGACCAACTGAGGGCCGGCGATAGTGGCGATTTCCGGATCGACGTTTTCTGTCGAAACCTGGAAATCGGGGCCTTCGGGCAGAAGGTAGCCGATCTCACGCAGAAAGGCCTCGTAGACAGACATATCGCTCGGCGCACCGTTCTTCCGGTACCAGTCGTCGATCTTGGCCTGGAAGGCATCGCGCTTGGCGAGAAGGGTGCGGTTTTTCGGAGCCAGCTCGTGGACGATCGCCGAGAACTGCTCGAAAAAGCGATCGGTATCGACGCCCGTATCGGGAAGAGCTTCCTCCACCAAGAAGCGATAGAGTTGCTCGTCAATCTGAAGACCGGCGATTTCCTTGCGTGCCATACGGTTTCTCCCCTAAAACGTTTCTATTCTGCGAAAGATGGCGGCGAATGATTGGTAATTACAACAGACATCAATGAAAATGACTTGTTCCCAAAAGGATAAAATCATTTTTTTGAACCTGTCGTTTCCCAATAAGGTTCTGATCCGTAGATCCGCTGAAGATGTTCCGAAAATGCGCGAACCTTTGGCGGAATGAACTGACGGCTGGGGTAGACGGCCGAGACCGTTGTGTTTTGCGGCCCTTCATAACCTGGAAGCACCTGCACCAGTCTGCCTGTCGAAAGCTCCGTGCCGATATCCCACGTGGAGCGCAACGCTATGCCAAGTCCGGAAATCACCGCTTCACGGATAACTTCGCTGGAATTCGTCTTCAGTTTGCCCTCGGGCCGATAGGTGAGAGATCCTTCCGGCCCCTCCAGTCGCCAAGGCTCTCCGTTGTGCGCCGGCAGGCATGTGTGATTTGCAAGCTCCCGCATTGTTTTTGGAACGCCGAACCTCTCGAGATACTCTGGAGAGGCGCAGAGTATCCGTCGGGTTGCTGCCAGTTTTCGCGCGACCAGTCCGGAATCCTTGAGGGCGGAGATACGGATGGCGAGATCATACCCTTCACTGATGATATCCGTGAAGGCGTCAGACAACACGAGCTCTACAGAAACATTCGGATAAAGCTCCATAAAGCCTCTGAGATGCGGTGCTACATGCATGCGCCCGAAAGAAGTGGGAGCACTTACCCTCAACTCGCCTGCGATTTCTGCGGAACGTCCCGAAACGAAATTCTCGGCTTCCTGCACGCTTGCCAGAATTTCGATAACACGCTCGTAAAATGCTTGCCCCGTCTCGGTGACCGCGATCTGTCGGGTCGTTCTCTGGAGTAGTCGCACCCCCAGTGAAGTCTCGAGCCGCTTGATCGCCTTGGAGACGACGGCTGGAGAAAGGCCGAGAATGCGGCCGCTCTCCGACATGCTGCGCGTCGACGCGACCTTGGCGAAAATCTGGAGATCGCCCAAGTCCTTCATCGGTATTTTCTCCCCGCCAGAATAAATAGCTTTCATTAATTCCCATAGCGGACCTGAGAGGACTGCACCAGATTTCGATTTCTTCGTGCAGGAACCCTGCCGAATTCTGGAGGTCTTGGTGGTGTTGGCTGTCAAGCGTCTTGAGGATAGCGCTCCATCCGCAACGCTGACCGCACTTCCCGGTGTGCCGAGCGGCATTTTTGCCAGTTCCACGCCTATGTTTGGCGTGTGTGCCTACAAGATTTCGGCGTTCGAGAGCGGACACAACCGGATGAAATCCTACATGGTTTCAACCAGGGGTGTCCCCCGGTTGGAACGTAGATTTCACAGGGTGGGCGGCTTGATATCGAAACAGTCTCTCGTTGTTGAATAGGCGCTACCTCCCATCCTTCCAACGGCGTCGAGTGCTATTGGGTCTATGTGGAACCGCTCGTTGACGATGTCGCTTCGCAGTCGTGCGGCGACGATCTCGCCGAGAATAATCTCTCGCGATTTGCCCAGGTCGATGAAGCTATGCAGCCTGCATTCCAGCGCCGCGGGAGATTCAGCGATTGCCGGAGACGCGACCTTGATGCCCGTACGAAGGGTCAATCCCACCATTTCGGCTTCGTTGACATGTTCGTCAAATGGGAAAGCAGTGGTGTTCATTGCATCGGCGAGCGAATGGGAGACTATGTTCACCGTAAAAACGCCGACATCGCGAATGTTGCGAGCGGTGTCCTTTGAACGGCCATCGGCTCGGTATTCGATGCCCAGGCCGATGATCGGCGGATCGGAACTGAGGCAACCGAAAAAGCTGTAGGGGGCTGCATTGGGCCGGCCGCCGGCGTCGACAGTCGTTACCCAGGCGATTGGCCTGGGTACGATCGTGCCGATCATGATCTTGTATTTGTCACGCGGCTCTATTTCCGAAAAATCGATGGTAATCGTGTCTGTCATTGACCTGCTTGAATTCCTGAAAGAGATACCTTCGGCCATGATGACGGCCGAAGGGAAAGAAGGCTTGCCTTTCGGCGGCTATTACTGGCCTGCGTCGATTTTCACCTCGGCCATCGCTTGTCTTTCCAGGCCGTACTTCTTGAGCAGGGACATATAGGTACCGTCCTTGATGAGGGAGGTGACCGCTCCTGCCACCGCGTCCCGCATGGCCGGATCTTTCTTGCTAACGGCAAGACCGAAAAGCGTCTCGATCAGCGGGTCGCCTACGAGAACATAGGTGTCAGGCTCGTCTCGCATCAGGTGGCTTACATATTCCGGGCCAAGCACGGCGGCATCGAGACGGCCCTGCTTGAGATCCAGGCGCGCCGCAGTGGCGCCTTGCGTGCCGTTCACGGTCATTGCAGCCTTGCCGGTGCCGACGCAATTCTTTTCATTCCATGCTTTTGTAGCAGGGAAATAATTCGTTGAGCTGGGCGCTCCTACGGTCAATCCGCAGAGGTCGGCACTGGTCTTCAACTTTTGCGCATTGGCAACGGTCGTGAAGGGCTGTGCCCCGGTGCGCAGATAATCCACGAATGTCATTTTCTCGCGGCGGCTCGGAAGATCGCTGATCGCAGTTCCCACCAGATCGACGCGCCCAACTTCCAAGGCGGTCGCCAACTGTTCGAAACTCAGTTCTTCCCATTTGACCTCAATACCCATTTTTTGGGCCATTGCGGTGACCAGGTCGACATTGAAGCCAAGTCGCTCATTGGTCTTTGGGTTCCGATAGGCCATCGGCGGATAGGTCGATTCGATCGCGACAATTATGCTGCCTTTTTCCTTCAGTGCCGGCGGCACGACAAGATCGGAGGCATTCGAGGTGTATGGAGCAAGCAGTGTCGCGGCGAGAAAAACGGCCGGGGCGAATATTGATTTTGCACTTTTCATATCTGTTCCCATTTTTTCTTTGTCACAGAGTATCCGGCCGCTAGCGGTGCCGGACTGGTATGCGCGGAAAGAATGCGAATGAGAATTTTTTCAGCCCAACGAATTAATTTCGTAGAATCTAGTCGCATTTGGACTAGATCGGGCTGACGTGATGAAAACCGGGCGGTTGGCAAGAATGTCTATTCGCGCGCCGAATAATCCTGCCCGATTTATTATAGTCAGGGCCAAAAGTACTCAGGGAGTGCGACCACGTGAATAGAAGGCTCAAGCCTTTGTATTCCGTGTGGTGTGTTGTTCCATCGCGACCTTAACGCTTCGAAGAAAGGCTCTTGCCACACGCGATAACGGCCTTTTCCCTGATTGCACGGCCGACGCACTGACCTCGCAGGACGTGCTGAGCGGGCGCACCACGATCGCATCCTGTTGTACACAGAGCGGCGATAATGGATCGACGATCGCAACCCCTACCCCATTGCTGGCCAATATGCAGGCCGCGTGGCAATAGCGAACCTCGATCGAGAATTGATACGGCACGTTGGCCTTGTCGAAAATTGAGCGAACAAGATTTCCCATGCGCGTGTGGCGGTCGAGCGCAATGAACGTGTGCTGTGCCAAATCCTCCGGCATGATGATGGTTTTATCCGCAAGTGGATGTCCGAGCGGCATGACGCAAACCATGCTGCCGGAGTAGAGCCGTTCGGTGTCAAGCATCGGCTGGTGCTCGCCCAGCGCCATGACAAAGCCCAGCTCTGCAATGCCGGCGTCGACGCTGTCCAGCACATGCTCCAATCGCCGTACATCGAAGGAGACCTTCACATTGGGCATATCGCGTCGGAACGCCGACAGCGCCTTGGGGATGATGCTGTAACCCATGGGCGGGGTCGCAATGATCCGCACATGGCCGGCCTTGTGTTCCCGAAAGTCCTGCACCCGCAATTCAAGCGCGGCGTGCAGCGAGAAGATCGGCTCGGAGTCTTCATACAGCGAACGCGCTTCCATGGTCGGAAACAGGCGGTTGTTAATCCGCTCGAACAGGGGAAAGCCGAGTTGCGTTTCCAGATGCTTGATTGCATTGCTGACCGCCGGCTGAGAGAGCCCTAGCTCACGCCCCGCGCCTATCGTCGTTTCGTTGCGAATGACCGCCCGAAGCAGTTCCAGTTGACGCAGGTTCATATAATTTCGCTCGATATATCCATGCTGTTCCATTCAATATGCAAATAGTATGCCGCATGGGAACTCATTCCCCTATAATCACCTCGAATAGCAGGACGGTTTTTATAATAGCCGTCTCGACTGCCGCCATGAGCACCTCTCGGCTAAGCTATGGCAATCAGGTGCTCCGGATTTTGTGAACCTGCAAATCCAGCGCCAAGTGCTTTGTCGGCTTCCTTTCCTCGAATAAAAGTCATGCAGATACTGATCATCAATCCGAACTCGTCGCTCGAAGCAACGGAGGCCATGAAAGCATCGCGGCGATGCGCCTTGCGGGCGCGCCGCAACTGCGTGTCGAGAGGCCTGAGGACGGCGCGTTTTCACGATTAATGGAGTAAGGACATGCCGCAAGTGCCGCAGAAGGCAACAGGAACCACAGCCGTTTATGGCAGCTACGTCCTCGTTCGCGAGGAAGGCTTGCCGGTTGTCAAACGCGACCAGTGGGTGGTGATCGAAGGAGACCGGATCGCTGCCGTTTCCGCATCCCGGCCGGCGAGTGCCGATCATGTGCTCGACCGTCCCGGACGGTTCATTCTTCCGGGATTGTTGAACCTGCACAATCACTGCTTCTCTGAAGCTGTCGCCCGTACCCATGCGGAGGATGGTGGCGGTCGCAAGAATAGCCAGAGCGTCGTCTACAGCGTGCTTCTGCCTCTGACGAAAAGCGGCATCGACATCCTGACGCCCGAGGAACGCATGGCGATCGGCCGCCTTGGCATCCTGCAGCTTCTCAAGGGTGGTGCGACGACGGTGATGGAACCGTTCCGCAACGGGATACCCGAAATGTTCGATGCGGCGCTCGAAATGGGACTGCGTTTCTATGGTGCTCCCTATCTGTTTTCCAGCGCCAACCCCAAGGCGGATGCAAAGGGTGTCGTGCAATATGATGTCGCCGATGCGTCAGGAAGCGATTCCGAGCGAGATCTCGCGACATGGAGCGATATCCACGGCAAATGGCATGGACTGGACGGCGGGCGTATCCAGGTCACGATGAGCCCGCATGCCACGGATACCTGCGATCCCGACTTGTTGAGGGCAGCGCATGCACGTGCCCGCGAACTCGGTGTCCAGGTGACAACTCATCTTGCCCAGAGCGTGCGGGAAGTCGAAGTGATTGGCCAGCGATACAACGGGCGCACCCCTGCGGAATATCTCGACTGGTTGGGGCTGCTTGGACCGGATTTGCTTGCGGCTCACTGCATCGCATGCTCCGACAGCGATCTCGACCTGATGGCGAAACGTGACATGACGGTTCTCAACTGCCCGCGTGTCTTCGCGCGCACGGGCAAGACGGCCGCCTTCTCCCGTTTTGCCGAAAAGGGCATTCGGACGGTGGTCGGAACCGACGGTTACAATATGGACCTGCTCGGAGAGATCAACGCGGCAGCGATGATTTCCAAGGTCGTTTCTGGCGATGCGACCGTCGCATCCTCGCAGACGATGATCGATGCCGTAACGGCGCAGGCCGCGGCCGCCATCAAGCGCCCTGATCTCGGAGAAATCCGCCCCGGCGCCACCGCAGATTTGACGATAGTCGACATGACCCATCCTCATCTGCAGCCGCTGTTCGATCCCATGAAGGCGCTTGTCGCGCTCGCCAACAGGGCCAATATCGACAGTGCCATCGTCGATGGCCGGGTTCTGGTCGAGAATGGCGGCTACACGCTGGGTGATGAGGCAGTAATCACCGCGGCAGGAAGTGCCGCTATCGCCCGCATATGGGATATGCCGGAAGCTAGGGCGGCTTTCGGGGCCTGATCAGCAGGCAGATGATCGGGAGGCAAGCCCGATCATCTGCGAATTCATCTGGCAAATACGACAGGTTCCTCGCTTGTGATCTGCCGATATGAACCTCTTCAGGCTTCCGTTTCCCATTCCTTCCCCCAGACCTGAACCTTGTGATCCGCTGAAATCTCGCGGAATTCGCGCTTTTGCGGAACATAGTCGATCGAGCGAATGGGGCTTTTCAATTCCAATGGCGCAGCGGCGCTTGGCCCCCGGCGTAAAGTGGGATCGGGGATCGGGACGGCTGAAAGCAGGCGCTTGGTATAGGGATGCTGCGGGTCCTCGAAAATTGCGGTCCGCGAGCCGATCTCTACGATTTCGCCCAGATACATGACTGCCACCCGATGGGCGATGCGTTCCACCACCGACATGTCGTGACTGATGAAGAGGAAGGAGACGCCGAGAGACGCCTGCAATTCCATCATCAGGTTGACGACCTGTGCCTTCACGGAAACGTCCAGCGCCGAGACGGATTCATCGGCGACGATCAGCTTCGGGTCCAGCATAAGCGCACGCGCTATGCAGATGCGCTGACGCTGGCCGCCGGAGAACTGGTGTGGAAACCGGTCGATCGCATCCGGCCCCAGGCCGACACGGCGCAGAATTTCCGCGACCTTCTCCATGGCCTCAGCGCGTGTGCCAAGGCCGTGTTCGAGGAAAGGCTCGGCAATCGAAGAACCAATCCGCGCGCGGGGATTAAGGCTGGAGAATGGATCCTGAAAGATCATCTGGATGCTTCGACGCATCCGACGCAGATCGGGGCCACGAACCGACTTGGCATCGAAACCGTCGACGGTGATGGAGCCCGAGACCGGCTCGGTCAGCCTCATGATCGAGCGCCCGGTCGTCGACTTGCCGCAACCGGATTCTCCGACCAGCGCCAGCGTTTCGCCTTCGGCGATCGAAAAGGAAACATTCTCGACCGCATGAACCCGCCCTGAGATGCGGTTGAGCAGGCCTGAACGGATGTCGAACCGCGTCACCAGGTTCTGCACGTCAAGGACCATCGGCCGGTAACCAGCCGGTGCCGCTGCCGGTTTCTCCGGTTCCTGAATTGCGCCGGTTTCCATATCCACTTTGGGGAAAGGAACCGGTAGTTCGGTGCCGCGCATGGAGCCGAGCCGAGGCACGGAAGCCAGCAATGCCCTTGTGTAAGGATGGGCGGGGTGCTGGAATATCGCTTCGGTACGCTCGGTTTCCACCTGATCGCCTCGGAACATCACCACCGTGCGGTCGGCGATCTCGGCGACGACGCCCATATCGTGGGTAATGAAAAGCACGGACATGCCGCCATCGGCCTGCAATTCCCGAATGAGGTCGAGGATCTGCGCCTGGATGGTGACGTCGAGCGCCGTCGTCGGCTCGTCAGCAATGAGCAGTTTCGGGCGGCAGGCGAGCGCCATCGCGATCATAACGCGTTGCCGCATCCCGCCGGAAAGGTTGTGCGGATACTCCGCCAGCCGCCGTTCGGCGGCCGGAATGCGGACACGGTCGAGCAGCCTGCGTGCCTCGGCGAGCGCCTCGGCATTGGAAAGATCGCGATGCCATTTTAACGCTTCCGCCAGCTGGAAGCCGATGGTCAGCACCGGATTGAGGCTGGTCATCGGCTCCTGGAAGACCATTGCCGCCTCATCACCGCGCAGGGCCTGCATGGCCTGCGGCGGCAGATCGAGCACATTGCGGCCGTTGAGCAATATTTGGCCGTCGATCCGGCTTGTCGCCTTGGGCAGGAGCCGCATAATTGCAAGAGCCGTAACGCTCTTGCCTGACCCGGACTCGCCGACCACGGCGACAGTCTCGTTGGCGCCGACATCGAAGGAAATATTGCGGACGACAGATTTCCAGTAATCGGCAGAACCGAAGGAAACGGTGAGGTCGCGCACGGAAAGGACTGCATCGGAAGTCGTTTCAGGTGCCGGATGAAGAGTGTCTGACATGATCATGGCGCTCACCGGGACGTCGTTCTTTGGGCATTGCGGGGATCCAGCATGTCACGCAGACCATCGCCGAGGAGATTGATGGCGAGGACCGTGATCGACAGGAAGACTGCCGGGTAAAAGATGATGAAGGGCTTCACCAGCCAGAGGGCACGCCCCTCCGCCATGATATTGCCCCAGGACGGAATGACGGGAGGCACGCCCGCTCCGATGAAGGACAGGATCGATTCCGAAATCATCGCGCTGGCGCAGACATAGGTCGCCTGGACGATTAGAGGCGCAAGCGTGTTGGGAAGGATGTGCTTGAAAATGATCGTTGGCAGGCGCGTGCCTCCGGCGACGGCGGCTTCGACATAGGGCTGCTCACGCAAGCTGAGCACCGTGCCGCGCACCAGGCGCGCCGTTCGCGGGATTTCCGCAATGGTGATGGCGATGATGACGTTGGTCACCGATCCTTTGCTGATCGACATCAGCGCCACGGCAAGCAGGATCGCCGGAATGGACATGAGGCCGTCCATAAACCGCATCACGACGGCGTCGATCGCCTTGACGAAACCCGACATCAGGCCGATGGCAAGACCGCCAATGGTCGACAGAACCGCCACCGCAAAGCCTACGATCAACGAGACCTGGGCACCGTAGAGAACGCGCGTATAGAGGTCGCGACCGAGCATGTCTGTGCCGAACCAGTGGCTGGCCGAGGCAAGCTGGGCGCGGCGTGCAGCGTCGATGTAGGACGGATCGGTGTTCGACAGCAGCGGTGTGAGAAATGCGATCAGAAGGATGATGCCGAGCAGGATGGCTCCGGCAATGACAGTGGGATAACGCGTCGTTTCCTTGAGGAAGCCGCTTGCGGATGTGTTGATGGCAGACATCGTTTCGCTCCCTTCAATAGCGGATGCGTGGATCGACGAAGGTGTAGGCGATGTCGATCAGCAGGTTGACGAGAACGTAGGAAATGGAAAACAGCAGGACGATCGGGTAGTCGCGCCGCATGATCGATTCCATCGTCAGGCGTCCGAGGCCCGGAATGGCAAACACGCTTTCCGTCACGACGGCGCCGCCGATAAGAAGCGCGACCCCGATGCCGATGACGGTGATGATGGGAACCGAGGCGTTCTTCAGCGCATGGACGAACAGGATGGCGCGACGACCGACGCCCTTTGCTTCGGCGGTGCGGATGTAATCCTGCTGCAGCACTTCCAGCACGGCCGTTCGGGTGATGCGGGTAATCAGTGCGATATAGGCTGAACTCAGCGTCAGACACGGCAGGACGAGATGCTGGAACCAGCGCGAAACACCTTGGCCGATCGGCGCATAACCCTGAACCGGCAACCAGCCGAGCTTCAGGGAAAAACTCCAGACCAGCGCATAACCGACGACGAAGACGGGAACGGAAAAACCGAGGACGGCAAAAACGGTGATGAAGTGATCGACCTTGGTGCCGGCGCGCCATGCGGCGATGACGCCGAGCGGTACGGCGATGCAGACCGCCAGCATGAGGGTCGGCAGCATCAGGGACAATGTCGGTTCGATCCGCTGCCCGATCATTTGCGACACAGGCATATTGGTCAAAAGGGATGTGCCGAGATCGAACTGCATGATCGATGCGATCCAACTGCCGAACCTGAGGAGGAATGGATCGTTCAGACCGAGATTGGCGCGAATGCGCGCAATGTCCTCAGCCGTCGCGTGTTCGCCGGCGATCACCGCCGCAGGGTCGCCAGGCGTTAGATAAAGAAGTGAGAAGACGATGAAGGCGACGATCAGCATCACCGGGATGGTCGCCAGGATGCGTCTCAGAATATAGGCATACATGGACTTTCCCCTTATGCGCTGTTTTCGGCGAGGGTATTCACTCGCGTAGCTGTTTTTTTCAGAGGGGAATCGACATGGTCGGCGACCCACAAGGCAAGCAGGGCGCATGCCTTCATGAAATCGTCGATCTCCATGGCTTCGTCCGGATTGTGACTGCCGTTTTCATTGCGAACGAAAAGCATGGTCGAGGCGACACCGGCTTCCGCAAAGGCTGCCGCGTCATGCGAGGCCGGGCTGCCGATCTGGGTCACGTCGAGGCCGGCGGCCGTGGCCGTGGTCTGCATTTCCGAGATGATCTTCTGCGACATGACACCGACAGCCGCACTGGCGCGCTTGCCGAGTTCGAAATGCACGCCACGTTCGCGTTCGATACGAGCGACCTGTTCAAGGAAAAAAGCCTCGAGACGGGCAAGCACAGAGGGATCGTAGGCACGGACATCGAGGCTGAACGCGAAAGCGCCCGGCACGCTGGTCATGCCATGGATGGCCGAGTCCGTGTGGAAACGCCCGAATGTCATCGCCAGCGGCACGCCGGCTGCCTCCTCCTCGCGCCATTTTGCATCCATTGCCATGGCAAGGTCTGCTGCCGCCATCGCCGCATCTCGGCGAAAACGTCGGGGCGTGCCGACATGGTCCTGGCGGCCGATGATAGTTGCTTCCGGATAGCGGAAATTGCCCGGAATGCCGCTGCAGATCGCAAGCGGCACCTGCATCTCGGCAAGGCTGGGGGCCTGCTCGATATGGACCTCCAGAAACGCCCGTATGGAAGAGGCATCAAGGGATTTTTCCCGGCGGGCGATTGCTTGCGGATCGCCGCCGCATTCGGCGATATGTTCGGCCAGTGTCCGGTTTGTATCGATCCGGCGGGCTTCTAGCCCGCCATCCGGCAAGCTACCCAATGCCGACCGGCTGCCGATATAGGAAACGCCGAACCAGACGCTTTCTTCCGCCCTGACGCCCATGGCGATGACATCGCAAGCGGGCTTGATGCCCAAGTCCTTCAGGGCGGCGATTACCGTCAGTCCGGCGACAACCCCTGCAGCGCCATCAAAATTGCCGCCATGCGGGACGCTGTCGAGATGCGAGCCCATGATGATTGAGCCTGCCTGCGGGTTACTGCCTTGCCAGGTGACAAATGTGTTGAGGGCAGCGTCCCGCGTAACGGTCAGGGATAGTGCCTTTGCGTGGTCGGCGATGAGTGAATGTGCGAAATTCTCGCCGGCACCGTATGTGTCGCGAAGGATGCCGGGCTTGCCCGGGCTACCGGCCGCAAGTGACGCGAAAAGATGTTCGACATCGCCACGGCGTGCTTCGACGGCGGAGAGAATCTGCTGAATGCTAGGGGGCATGGAATTGAGGCTTCTGCTGGTGTGATGGCCGGCCCGCCCGAAGGCGAGAAGCCGGCTCCGGCTTGGTGGGGCCAGCCCGTTCGAAACGAGACGGGCGGCCCCAGGGATCGAATTGGGGTCAGACGCGGCGGACGTTCCAGAAGACGGACGTGCCCTTCATGATACCCTCGATATCGGCGCGGTGCAGAGCGGGCTGCTTGTACTGGCCGATCGGATAATAGGGCACTTCCTCGAAAGACAGCTTCTGGATATCGTCTGCGATGCGGACCTGTTCGCCAGCGTCCGCAGTCTCGATCCACTGTGTGCGAAGGGCTTCCATCTTGTCGCTTTTGTACCAACCGGGAAAGACGCCATCGCCGCGAAGCGTGCTGTGGCCGAGCGGGTTCAACCAGTCGATGCCCTGCCAGTTGCCGACGAATGCGTTCCAGCCGCCTTCTTCTGCCGTGCCCTTGTTGACGCGCCGCTTAAGGACCGATCCGAAGTCGATCGCCACATATTCGACGTTCATGCCGGCCTTGCGCATCACATCGGCTGCGATATCGCCAAGCGGCTTCTGAGCGAGTGAATCGGCAGGAACGAGCAGTACGACCTTTTCTCCATTGTAGCCTGCGGCCTTGAGCTCGGCCTTGACCTTTTCATAGTTGCGCGGACCGGTGAACACGTCGAGGCCGCTCTTGCTGGCCATCGGGGTATTCGGGGTGAAATAACCGAGCGGCGAATAACGGAAGCGTGGATCCGAGCCGGCGACCGCCGTCATGAACGCTTCCTGATCGATGGCCCCGAGCAGGGCCTTGCGGATGGCCGGATTGTTGAAAGGCGGTTGCAGATGATTGACGCGCATCTGGCAGGTGAAGCCTAGCTCGTCGAGGATCTGGGTTCGCAGGTTGGAATCGGCCTCGACAAGCGGCATGAAATCATGCGGCATCGCTTCCTGCCAGTCCTGCTCGCCGGCCTGGACAGCGGTCGTTCCGGTCGCCGCGTCCGGCATCGTGGTCCATTCGACGCGATCGAAATTGACGATCTTGGGTCCGGCGGTCCAGTCCGGTGTGCCGCTTTCACGCGGCTTGTACTTGTCGAACCGTTCATAGACATTGCGCGAGCCCGGTACACGCTCGCTGGCGACATAGCGGAAAGGGCCGCTGCCGATCATTTCCGGGATCTGCTTGAAGGGATCCGTATTGGCAAGCCTTTCCGGCATCATGAAGCAGGCCGGCGAGGCCACTTTTCCAAGCGCCAGAGGAAGATAGGGGAATGGACGCTTCAGGCGGAAGCGGATGGTCTTGTCGTCCGGTGCCGAAAGCTCGTCCGTCACCTGCATCAGCGAGCTGCCATAGGTGTCGCGTGCTGCCCAGCGGCGGATACTTGCAACGCAATCGCGCGCCAGAACCTTCTCGCCATCATGCCAGAACAGCCCGTCGCGCAGCGTCAGCGTCCAGAGCTTTCCGTCGTCCTCGACCGTGTGACCCTCAACCATCTGCGGCGACACTTCGAGGTTCTTGCTCATTCCATAGAGCGTGTCGAAAACCATGTATCCGTGGGTACGGCTCACCTGAGCGGTCGTGGCGACGGGATCAAGAAAGGCAAGATCGATGACGGGAATGAAGCGCAAGGTCGATTGCGACGCCGCACGTGTAATGGAGGGGCTCCCGATAATCGTCGCGGCCGCAGCGGCCTGAAGGAAAGTTCGGCGTCTAAGCATGTGTTCCAGCCTCTTTAACGACGCAAGCCAACTCGCGCGCAGAGCATGGCTCTGCACGAGTGATCAGGTCGCGCCTTTGTTGTTATGACTTGGAAAGAATGCCGCAGGGGGGCAGCACAAAGCAATGGACGCTGGTATGAAATATCGAGGCGTTCTATTCATCTTCTGAATAGCCCGGTAGATCAGAATCTCATCGATATTCTGGACGTAGTCCGCCTCCGGCTGGTGCCGGGTACCTAATCTCTTGCGAGAGCGCCTTCCCTGTTAATCCATTGCGTGAAAAGCCGCATGGACTGGCTTGTGGGAAGACTGCGCGGACGCGCGAACCAATAGCCGTAATCGCTGCGGTAGCCGATACCTGCGGGGTTCACGAGACGGCCGGAGACAAGTTCCTCAGCGATCAGCCCCTGCGGAATCAGCGCCATGCCCTGGCCAGCGAGAGCGGCACGTATCACCATTGTATAATAACCAAACCGCATCGTATGGCGTGCTTCGAGAGTTGGACTACCGTGAAAGGCCGCCAGAAATGGCCAGTGAAATGGTGTCTGGGGATGTTCAAGCATTACACCTTTCGAAGCAGCTTCGACCGATGCCGGCTCGCCTATTTTTTCCCAATAAGAGGGCGCACTGACAAGACGGATATCGTGACCAAACAGATAGTCTCCCTCCTCCTCATCAGACGGCTTTACAACGAAACGAACCATACCATCGGGAACTTCGGTCTGGGTCTTGGAGACGAAGGTCGTGAACTGAACCTCGATTTCCGGATGAGCCTCGGTAAACTGAGCGAAGCGCGGCAGGAGCCAGCGATCCCCGAAGATCGGCGGCACCTGAAGGCGAAGCACGCGAGGCCCGGGTTTCAGACGTGAAACTTTCAGGGCTGCGTCTTCCATCGCCTTGATGGCAGTGCGTGCATGCTCGATATAAATGCTTCCCAGCTCCGTCGAGATCATGCCGTTCGGCGTGCGAATGAAGGCGGGGCCGCCAATGGCTTCTTCAAGATTTATCAACTGCTTGCTGACTGCACTCTGTGACAGCGACATGGGCTCGGCTGCGGCGCTGGTAGACCCTCTTTCAGCCACGGCCAGCAGCACTTGCAGTCCCGTCATGGAAGGGAATTGTTTACGACCTGCCACTTCGACCTCATGCAGCATTTGGCGCTCCGTTGCACGCACATGTCGGACAAAACGGAATGCGGAAAGAGAAGGGATATGGGGCGCATCTCATGTGAACCCGCATCACCTTGCCATAGCTGTTTTCAGAATAGGCACTATACCATCCACTGGCTAGTCGCTTTCTTCATAGGGCAACCAATTATCTTCGCTTGCCTCTTTATAGGCCCAGTGAGACCGTTGCCTAAATTTTTGACAAATAAGGGAACACTGATGTCTGAACCGACACAGCTTTGGGGTGGGCGTTTCAAGTCCGGCCCGTCCGAAGCACTTGCCAATCTCTCTCGCGCACATCCCTCGTATTTCCGTCTCTATCGCGAAGATCTGGCCGGTTCCCGCGCGCATGCTTCCGAACTCAAGCGCGCTGGCGTATTGGACGAGACTGAATTCACCACGATTCGTGCCGCACTCGATCAGATCGAGCTCGACATTGCCGAAAAACGCGAAGAGCCGATCCCGTCGGACGAGGACATTCACACCTTCATCGAGCGCCTGCTGATGCAGCGTCTCGGCGCCCTCGGCGGCAAGTTGCGTGCCGGACGTTCGCGCAACGACCAGACCGCCAACAACACCCGCCTCTATCTGCGTCGCATGGCCCGCGAAATCTCGCGAGGCATCATCGATGTCGAGAAGTCGCTCGCCGCACAGGCTGCAAAGCATACCGAAACCGTAATGCCCGGCTTTACTCACCTGCAGCCGGCACAGCCTATCGTGCTCGGCCATCATCTTATGGCGCATGCGCAGAGCCTGTTGCGCGATATCGAGCGTTTCGAGGATTTCGATCGCCGCTTCGATCGTTCTCCGCTCGGTGCAGCCGCTCTTGCAGGTTCAGGCATCGTCAACCGGCCGGATCTGGCTGCCATCGAGCTCGGTTATTCCGCTGCCTGCGAAAACTCGATCGACGCCGTCGCAGCGCGTGACCATGTTGCAGAATTCCTGTTCATCTGCTCGCTGGTCGGCGTCAGCCTGTCGCGTCTGGCGGAAGAAATCTGCATCTGGGCCTCCAAACAATTCAGCTGGGTCAAGTTGCATGACAGCTATTCAACCGGCTCGTCGATCATGCCGCAGAAGAAGAACCCGGATATCGCCGAGTTGACGCGTGGCATGAGCGGCACGCTGATCGGCAACGTCGCGGGCTTCCTGGCGACGATGAAGGCCATGCCGCTTGCCTATAACCGCGACCTCGCCGAAGACAAGCGCGTCCTGTTCGAGAGCCTCGACGTTCTCGAACTCATCCTGCCGGCTTTTGCGGGCATGGTTGAAACGCTGGAATTCGACGTGGCCAAGCTGCGTGAGGAAGCGCCTAAGGGTTTCACGCTGGCAACCGAAGTTGCCGACTGGCTGGTCTCGCAGGGCGTACCGTTTGCCCAGGCTCACGAAATCACCGGTGCTGTCGTCCGTTACTGTGAGGAACACGGCCACGATCTGGCCGGCCTGACGGAAGCCGATCTGCCGAATATCGATGATCGCCTGAACTCTGGCGTTCTAAACGCCATCACGATCGAAGGTGCGCTTGCAAGCCGTACCGGTTATGGTTCCACCTCGCCGGCAAGCGTGCGCGATCAGATTGCGCGCTTCAATGCCGCATTGGAGGCCAAGGCCGCTTTCGCTGCCGCCGAACTGCTTCAGGCGGGCGCAGCAGCCGTACCGCAGCAGACGCGAGGCGCGCGATGAGCTCAGTAGACGTAACATCTTCGACGACTGACCAGAAATACGAAATCGCCCATCTGAAACTGGTGCCGAAACGCCATATCGGGCGGATGATCGCAGCAGCCATCGTGCTGCTGATCCTCGCGGCGATCGTGCGCGCCTTCAGCGTCGGCCAGATCGAATGGAGTTATGTTCGCGACTTCCTCTTCGCCCCGGCCATTTTGGACGGATTGAAGAGTACGCTGATCATGACCGTTGCAGCAATGGCGCTGGGCATCGTCCTCGGCGTCGTCATTGCGATCATGCGTGTATCCGGCAATCCGGTGCTTTCCTCGATCGCGATCGGTTACGTCTGGATCTTCCGTGGAGCGCCTGCGCTGCTGCAGCTGATGATCTGGTTCAACCTGGCGCTGATCTTTCCGACGATGGGCATCCCCGGTTTATTCGAGTTCCGCACCGTCGATATCATGACGCCGTTTGTCGCCGCCATGCTCGGTCTCGGCATTTCGCAGGGTGCCTACACGTCGGAAGTCGTGCGAAGTGGTCTTCTGTCGGTTGACAGCGGCCAATATGAGGCCGCCCGCGCGATCGGTATGACGCAGTTCAAGATGCTTCGTCGTATCGTGCTGCCGCAGGCCATGCGTGTCATGGTGCCGCCGATTGGAAACGAGGTGATCGGCATGGTCAAGCTGACTTCGCTTGCCAGCGTCATCCAGTATTCGGAGATCCTCCACAACGCCCAGATCATCTACTTCGCCAATACCCGCGTGCTCGAACTGCTTCTGGTCGCGTGCTTCTGGTACCTCGTCGTCGTCACTCTTCTGTCGATCGGCCAGTACTATATCGAGCGCTATTTCGGCCGCGGCAGCAAGTCCATCACGGCGTCGATGTGAGGTGTGAGATGACCAAGGATATTATCGTAAAGGCCGTCGACGTTACCAAGCTCTACGGCCCGTTCACCGCCCTCGACAAGGTCAATCTGGAGATCGCCAAGGGCGAAGTCTGCTGCATCATAGGCCCGTCGGGATCGGGAAAAAGCACGTTCCTCCGCTGCATCAACCAGCTCGAGAAAATGAACTCGGGTGCGATCTGGGTGAATGACGAACTGGTGGGTTATCGCCGTGAAGGCAACAACCTTCACGAGATCAACGATGCGGACATGGCGCGCCAGCGCCGGCGGGTCGGCATGGTCTTTCAGAGGTTCAATCTTTTCCCGCACATGACTGCGCTGGAAAACGTGATGGAAGGCCCCGTTCAGGTTCTAAAGGAGCCTGTGGCGGAAGTTCGCAAGCGCGCCGAGGATATTCTCGTTCGCGTCGGGTTGAGCGACAAGATTGGTCATTATCCGTCGCAGCTTTCCGGTGGCCAGCAGCAGCGCGTGGCAATCGCCCGTGCGATGTGCATGCGCCCCGATCTGATCCTGTTCGACGAGCCGACGTCTGCACTCGACCCGGAACTCGTTTCAGAAGTGCTGGACGTGATGAAGGATCTCGCCGCGAGTGGCATGACGATGATCGTGGTGACCCACGAACTCGGCTTCGCCCGAAATGTCGCCAACACCGTGGCCTTCATGGAGGCGGGAAAGATGGTTGAGATCGGCCCGGCATCGGAAGTCCTGACCTCACCGAAAAGCCCGCGCACTGCGGAATTCATCAGGGCTGTGCATAGTTGAGACAATCGGGCAGGCAGGAATTTTCCTGCCCGCAAATCAGAAAACAAACATCAATCCAATCCAGGTTCAATAAGGGGAACTTACATGAAGACTGCATTCATTGCCCTCGCGGCAGTTCTGGCATCGACGGCCGCACATGCCGAGGGGCTGCCGGACCGCGTCAAGACCGCCGGCAAGGTCGTCGTTGCCAACCAGCCGAACTACCCGCCGATGGAATACAAGGATCCGGCCACCAACACGCTGATGGGTGTTGACATCGATCTCGGCCTGGCGCTGGCAAAGCAGCTCGGTACCACCGTCGAATGGGCCGATATCGGCTTCGAGCAGATGGTTTCCTCGCTGGAAACCGGTCGCGTAGACCTTATCCATAGCGGCATGAGTGACTTGCCGAAGCGTCGCGAGACGCTCGACTTCGTCGATTACATGAAGTCCGGTGCACAATTCTACACCTCGGCTTCACGCAAGGAAGAGTTCAAGACACCTGCCGACTTCTGCGGCAAGACGATCGGCATGAGCCGTCGTACCTCCTTCCCGGATGAAACGGCGAAGTGGAGCGCCGCCAACTGCGAAGCAAAGGGACTGTCAGCCATCAAGGTCGTCGGCACTGAAGGTTCGGCGGATGCGCGCGCCCAGCTGAAGCAGGGCCGCCTTGACGGCGCAGTCCAGGGGTCTGAAACCCTTCCATACCTGACCAACCTGGAGAAGAACACCTATGCCATCGTCGGCGAGCCCTTCACGGCTGTCTACCAGGGTATTGCCTTCTCCAAGAAGGATCCGGCCCTGCGCGATGCCTATGCAGCGGCCCTCAAGGCTCTGATGGCATCCGGCGAATACAAGGCCATCTATGCCAAGCACGGTCTCGAAGGCACGATGCTCGACGGCATCTACATCAACGGCGAAGCCGTCAAGTAACGCCCATATCAGGATGTCCGGACGCGAAATCTCGCGTCCGGACGCTTCTGCGGCATCTGCCTTGAAGATGGCCGCTTCGTCGAGCATCTCCAGAGCATCCCATGAACCGTTCTCTCGCCGACTCGCCGGTCGACAGGCTGGCCCGCTTCGTTTCCTCTCTCGACTATGACGCCCTGCCGGCGAATGTCGTTGCCAAAGCCAAGATCCATGTTGCCGATACGCTGGGCGCCGCCCTGGCTGGCGCGCGCTCCAACGAGTTCGCCATTTCGGTAAAGTCACTTCGACCCGCCGGTCCCGTCCCGTTGTGGGGAACCGGTCTTGCTGCCTCGACCCGTGACGCTGCAATTCTCAACGGCTGTGCCGCGCATGCTTTCGAGCTGGACGATTCCGGCGGCTGCGACCATTCCGGCGCCGTGGTGCTGCCGGCCCTGTTCTCGGCGTTGCACGAGATAGGTCGACCAATGGACGGCCAGCGGATGATCACCGCTGTGGTCGCAGGCTATGATGTCGGGCGACGCGTCCTGGAGGCGACGGGCGGTTATGATGCCCATAATAGTCTCGGGTGGCACTCGACCGGCACCTGCGGCACTATTGGAGCGGCGGCCGCATGCGCCAACCTGCTCGGTCTCGATGCAGCCGCGACACGGGATGCCATCACTCTGGCCACGAGTTTTTCCTCCGGCCTTTGGGCCTTCATTCATGACGGCTCGCAGGCGAAGAAGCTTCACGCCGGCCGCGCTGCCGAAGGCGGCCTGCTCGCGGCCTTGCTGGCCTCAAACGGCTTTGCCGGCCCATCCCGCGTTTTCGATGATGTATGGGGTGGTTTTTTCAAATCCTATAACAAGTCCGCCTGCCAGCCCGAATTGCTTGCCGAAGGCTTGGGCGAAGTCTGGAAGGTCAATCGAGCTGTGCTGAAGCCTTATGCATCCTGCCGCGGTGCGCATTCGGCCGTTGATGCACTTGAAGACCTCCTGTCGGAAACCGGGCAAAACGCCTCCGATATTCAGCATATCGACCTTCGCATGAGCGCCATGCTCAAAGACATGTGCGGCGCCAAGGTGGGCGCTGCGATGGCCCCGACACAGATGAGCCTTCCCTATGCGCTGGCGGCGCGCTGCACATTCGGCACGGCCGGTCTGCAGGCTTATACCGAAGAGCATCGTCACCATCCTGATGTCCATGCGATGATGGACCGGATTGATGTTGCGGTCGATGAGGCCATGGATCCGATGGCCGAGCCGGTCGTGACGCTTCGGTTCAAGGATGGCATGGTGGTCGATCGCATGGTTCCCCGCGCGACCGGTTCCGCCGAGCGGCCAATGCAGGCAGCTGTCGTCGAAGCCAAGTTCCGCGAACTTGTGGCGATGAGCCTGCCATCCGATCAAGTCGAAGTCTTGTGGAAAACCTTGGGCTCGCTCGAACAAATCGAAGACTGCTCTGAAATCGAAGCGCTGATGGCAGGCAATGCCGACAGCATCCCCACCTTCCGTTGAAAGCTCAAGAGATGACATTCGATCTTTCCCCACGCCCGCTGAACCCCGCTCCAGCGACACCGAAGATGATCTGGCCGAATGGTGCAAAGAGCGCCTTGTTCATCGGCTTCGACGTTGATGCCGAGACCGCCTGGATCGGCAACAATCCCTCCAATGTCGACCGGATGGTCACGACATCGCATGGCGGTTACGACGCGCGCGTGGGCATCGCCAAGATACTCGAACTGATGGCGGAACTGGACCTGAAGGGCACGTTCTTCACGCCCGGCTGGACGGCACTCGCCCACCCAGCGCAATGCGAGGCGATGGTCGCTGGCGGCCACGAAATCGGCCATCACGGTTACCTTCACAAGCTTCCGGACCGGACCAAGCTCGATGAGGCCTTTGAAGAGATCGACCGCGGTTTTGACGCGCTAAAATCGGCTCTCGGCATCCGCCCGGTCGGCTACCGCGCGCCATCCGGCGAAAACTTTCCCGAACTGCTCGCTTATCTGAAGAAGGCCGGAATTCGCTATTCCAGCTCTTTCCGCGACGACATTCTCCCCTATCGCCACGCCGGCACAGATGGTGCGGTCGGGCCTGTTGAAATCCCCGTCAATTTCGCGTTCGACGACTGGAATTTCGGTATGTCGAGCCGCACCAGCTCGCGTCCGCTCTTCGGCCGCGATCCCGTGCTCCAGCTGTGGAAAGACGAATTCGAGGCGACCCATGCCTGGGGTGGCGTTACCACGCTCGTGCTTCATCCGCAGGTCTCGGGCCGGCCGATGCGTTGGCATATCCTGCGCGATTTCCTCAAGCACGTCATCGACAAGGGCGACGTCTGGATTGCCACTGGAGCTGAGATCACCGATCATTACGAGACGCTCGAGGCGGCTTCGGCCCGATAAACAGTTAGCATAGTGAAGGATTTGACCATGGCTCTCGATGAAGAAGCGCTCAAGCGTCTGCGCGAACGATATGGCGAAGGCCATGGCGGAAGCATCCACGACCCGGAATTTCGCGCGGTCGCCGACCGCATTTTCTCGGCTTCCGGAACACGGGCAGCGCCGTTCAGCGGCATCCCGACCTTGCTCGACGCGACTTACCGGCAGATCGATCCGGCAAAGCCGGATCTCTCCGATCTCGATGTAGCGCTGATCGGCGTTCCGATGGATCTTGGCGTCACCAATCGACCTGGCTCTCGTTTCGGGCCGCGCGCCTTGCGATCGATCGAGCGTGTCGGACCTTATAACCACGTGCTGAAAACCGCACCACTTTTCGAGATCAACGTGGCCGATATCGGTGACGTGCCGTTCCGCAGCCGTTACCGGCTGGAAATGAGCCACGAGGATATCGAGGCGCATTTCAACAAGGTCATCGATGCCAATGTCATCCCGCTGGCCGTCGGCGGCGACCATTCCATCACACACCCGATCCTCAAGGCTGTTGGTCGTGACAAACCGGTCGGCATGATCCATATCGATGCCCATTGCGATACCGGCGGTGCCTATGACCTGACGAAGTTCCATCACGGCGGACCTTTCCGCAATGCTGTTCTCGACGGCGTGCTTGATCCGACCCGCGTGATCCAGATCGGCATTCGCGGCGCCGCCGAATATCTCTGGGAATTTTCCTATGAGAGCGGCATGACGGTCATCCATGCCGAGGAAATCGGCAGGATGGGCATCGAGGCGGTCATTGCAAAGGCACGCGAAGTCGTTGGCGACGGACCGACCTATCTCTCGTTCGATATCGACAGCCTCGATCCGGCCTTCGCTCCCGGCACTGGCACACCGGAAATCGGCGGCCTGACCAACCGTCAGGCGCTCGATATCCTGCATGGACTGAAGGGCCTGAACTTTGTCGGCGGCGACGTCGTGGAAGTCGCACCGCAATACGATGCAACCACGAATACGGCCCATAATGGTGCACAGATGCTTTTTGAAATTCTGAGCCTGATCCGATTTAGCCCGGCTGTTTCGCCGCGGTCCTGATCATCGTTGAAGCATGTCTCCCGAAGCGGATTTCCTGCTTCGGGAGAAACGCTCTAAACAACACAGAAGATAATGGCCGATCCCATATCCACGCCCTCAACCAGCCCTACAGCTTCGGTCATCGAAAGCCTCAAGCAGGTCGTTGGCGCGCAAGGCTGGAGCGCCGACGAAGCCGAGCGCCGAAGCCATGCGACCGACTGGGTCGGACGCTTTTTTGCCGATCCTCTCCTTGTCCTGAAACCGTCAACCACCTTCGAAGTCTCGGAGATAGCAAGGATCTGCAACGACAACGGGCTGAAGATCGTGCCGCAAGGCGGGAATACCTCGCTGGCCTGCGGTTCCATTCCGACAGGTCAGGGTGGCGAGATCATCGTCAACCTGTCCAGGCTCAATCGTATCCGTGGCATCGATATGTTCAACGACACGATTTCAGTCGATGCCGGCTGCACACTTGCCTCCGTACAGCAGGCAGCCGAGCAGGCAGATCGACTATTCCCCTTAAAGCTCGGATCGGAAGGCAGCTGCCAGATCGGCGGCAATATTGCCAGCAATGCGGGCGGCACGAATGTCTTGCGTTACGGCAACATGCGCGACCTCGTTCTCGGTCTCGAAGTCGTACTCGCGGACGGTCGCATTCTTGATGGAATGCGGGCGCTTCGCAAGGATAACACCGGCTATGATCTCAAGCATCTCTTCATCGGCAGCGAAGGAACGCTCGGCATCGTTACAGGAGCCGTTCTTAAACTTTTCCCCATGCCCAGCACGGCTGTCGCAGCAGTCTGCACCGTTTCGTCTCTGCAGTCTGCGCTTGATCTTCTAATCCTGTGCAAGAAGCACGGAGGTGAAAGCCTCACCACTTTCGAACTGATGCCACGCGCCGGGCTCGAACTTGTGTTCAAGCATTTTCCATCAACCCGCTTTCCACTCGGGGAGCTACAGGACTGGCAATTGCTGATTGAGTTCAGATCGAATGACGGAGAGGAGAGAGTTCGCGAACTGTTCGAAACCATTCTGTCTCAAGCGTTTGAATCAGAGTTGGTCGTCGATGCGGCGATTGCCCAGTCCATCCAGCAAAACAGGGATTTCTGGGCACTGCGCGAAGGATTAGCGGAGGCGGACTTCATGGAAGGGGCTGTGATCACCACAGATATCTCCTTGCCTCTTTCCGCCGTTCCGGCATTCATGGATGCCTGTTCGCGTGCCGTGCTCGCACTTGTTCCAATGGGACGCGTTATTGCCTTCGGCCATCTTGGAGATGGAAATATCCATTTTGGCCTGCTGCAACCGCTGGGTTCTGACTCTGAGCAATTTCTTAGCCGTAGCAATGAAATCCAATCCATCATTCACACCATGGCGCTGTCGATGAACGGCTCCATGTCTGCCGAGCATGGGTTGGGTTTTGTGAAAAACGGTGCGGTCGCCCAATATCGCAGCCAAGTGGAACATGATCTCATGCTGACGATGAAAGCAGCCTTGGACCCGAAGTCGACGCTCAATTTGGGCAAGGTTCTGAGAATCGAAAATGGCGCGTTTAGCGCGTGCAAGACCTAGGTGACAAACAACATTTCCGCACGGATCATGAGCGCGCAAAAACAAGCGCTTTGATTTTTGTTCGGATAGATTGGGTCACAGCATTCTTTAGAATGCCGGCAAAACCGCGGCCCCGATGCGTATCAATGCGATCGGGGCCTCGATTTTATCAAGCCAGATCGTCCGGCAGGACGCCGGCCGGAATGTTCTGATAGCTCACGGGCCGCAGAAACCGTCGGATAGACATGGTTCCGACCGAGGTTGCGCCGAAATTGGTGCTAGCGGGATAAGGACCGCCGTGAACCATGGAGTCCACGACCTCGACGCCCGTTGGAAAACCGTTGACCAGAACCCGTCCCGCCTTGCGCTCAAGGATAGGAAGCAAATTCCGAGCAAGAGCGGTGTCTTCATCCGCCATCTGCATTGTGGCCGTAAGCTGGCCCTCGAAATTCTTTGCCAATGCAGGCATTTCATCAGCCGAAGCGACGCGCACGACAAGGCCAAGCGGGCCGAAGACTTCCTCGGATAGAGCATGATCTTCGATGAATGCCTCGGCCTGCACCTCGTAGAGATTTGGGCGGCATTCACGTCCGGTGCTTTCGGTTGCAAGCACTGAGCGAACGGAATTGCGGCCATCAAAGCGCGCCTTTCCGTCGTGATATGCCTGCGCTATCCCTGACGTCAGCATGGTTTGCGGGGCGGTCTTGGCAAGAGCTTCGGCCGTTGCCGCGACGAAAGCATCGCCTTCGCTGCCGCGAGGAACGATCGCGATGCCCGGATTGGTGCAGAATTGCCCGGCTCCCATGACAAGCGATCCCGCCCAACCGGCCGCAAGTTCTGTTGCCTTCTCCTTCAGCGCGCCTGGAAGTACGAACATCGGGTTGACCGATCCGAGTTCACCAAAGAACGGGATCGGTTCGGGGCGCTGTGCGCAAAGATCGAACAATGCTCTACCGCCCGCGAGTGAGCCGGTGAAGCCGACAGCCTTGATGAACGGGTTTTTGACCAGAGCGTGGCCGACGTCCCGCTTGCCGCCCTGGATAAGCGAGAAGGTTCCCGGATGAATGCCGCAGCTTTTGATGGCGGCAAAAATGGCCTCTGCGACGATCTCGCTGGTGCCTGGATGCGCCGAATGGGCTTTGACCACAACGGGGCAACCCGCGGCAAGCGCTGCAGCCGTATCGCCGCCGGCTGTGGAAAACGCCAAAGGAAAGTTTGATGCGCCAAATACGGCGACCGGCCCAACTGGACGTTGCATCAGCCGTATTTCCGGTCGAGGTGCAGGTTTGCGATCCGGCTGAGCCTCGTCATGTCGGCGATCGAGATAATCGCCCTTGAGGATATGGTCGGCGAAAAGCCTCAATTGTCCAGTCGTTCGACCTCGCTCACCCTGCAGGCGGGCGGCAGGCAAACCGGTTTCGGCACTACCGATTTTAGTTATCGCTTCGGCGCGCGCCTCGATCTCGTCCGCGATCGCGTTGAGAAAGGCCGCGCGTTGCGCCCTGCTGGTATAGCCGTAGGACCAGAATGCCTCTTCTGCGGCCGCGCAAGCGCGGTTGACCAGATCTACTGTTCCGACCGAAAAATTAGATATCTCGCCATGTGCCGGATCGTTGGAGAAGGTTTCGGCTGTTGCTACCCATTCTCCGGCGACCAGATGCTGGCCATGTGGTTTAAACACGATTTTCACTCCAGTTCATTGAAATCATGATGCTAAAGATTGAGCGCGCAGGTTTTAAGTCTGTACGCTGTGGTCGCTCAGCGTCCGTGTTTCTTGCGCCAAGCCTCATATTTTTCTCGGTATTCGTCCTTTGTTTGAGGATATAGGCCGATGATCGCATCACCGGCTTTGACCTGTTCAAGAACAAAATCCTCGTAGCTTTCCATTCCGGTGCATTCGTCAGCGAGCTCATCTGCCAGATGCGCCGGAATGACCATAACGCCATCGCGATCTCCGACCAGCACGTCCCCTGGAAAAACCGGGGCGTCGCCGCACGAAATCGGCACATTGATGTCCAAGGCTTCATGCAGCGTCAGGTTGGTTGGTGCAGAGGGCTTGGCATAATAGGCCGGCATGTCCAGTTCGCCTATGCCGTTGGCATCGCGAAAACCACCGTCTGAAACGACCCCGGCAGCGCCGCGAAGCGCCAGGCGGGTGATAAGAATAGATCCAGCAGTTGCAGCTCGTGCGTCCTTGCGCGCGTCCATGACCAGGACCCAGCCTGGAGGGCAGGTTTCCATTGCGACGCGTTGGGGATGCTGGGGATCACGAAAGACGGTGATTGGATTGCGGTCCTCGCGTGCAGGGATGTATCGCAACGTGAAAGCCTGGCCAACCATGTTTTCGGCTTTTGGAGAAACCGGAATGACACCCTGAATGAACTGGTTTCGCAGCCCGCGCTTGTAGAGCGCGGTCGCAATCGATGCCGTGGAGATTTTCTTGAATTTGGCGCGTGTCGCCTCGGAAAGGATATAGTCTGTCATGATGTCCTCAAAAGATATCAGGTTCGCCAGGTGCGCAACTCATTTCTCTCTGCCAAAGATATACTGATGCATTAGTGCTCCAATGGCAATGAGTCTATGGCAAGAGCATTCCGTCGTGCCGCCGAGCCGGTTGCCACTGCGCGAAAAGACCTCGAAATGCGATGGCCATTACGGTCAGCAGCGCCGTGCGCCTCTCGACGGTAACGCCTTCGAGCCGTTCCTCGGCGGTTTGTTTCTCGATGAGTTTCTGTGTCTCCATCCCATGGCTTGCGAGATCCAGAATGCCAGGTTGACGGGTGATCGATACTCGTCTTTTCCCGCGCCATGCTCGGACAAGCCGGTCCCATCACCCTAGCAATTGCAGTTACGCCGCTGATGAACAATCGCAGAACTATCCTCCCGAAAATGATGGGCGCTTGCCCTGGCTTCGCGTTACTCCCAAAGCGAATAAACATATTGAAGCACTAAAACATCAGTGCATCATTGCGAGATTTATGTTCTAGATGTGCTGGCGTTATTGGGGTTGATGGAAACGATAAATGGGTGACGTTATAAGGCGTGGTCAATTGGACCGTTCTAGGCCGGTGGCACTGCAAGTGCATGAGATCTTGCGCGAACGGATCCTGAAAGTTGAGCTTGTGCCGGGCACGGTACTTTCTCGGGCCTCACTCCAGCTGGAATTCGGCGTGAGTCAGACGCCTGTTCGCGATTCGCTGATGCGTCTGCAGGAGGAGGGACTTGTCGAAGTTTATCCGCAATATGCAACGGTTGTCGCCAAGATTGATGTCGATCACGCGAGGCAGGCGCAATTTCTACGGCTGTCCATTGAGCTTGAGGCCGTGCGGCGACTGACCAGCAGCGCTCCAACGGAAACGGCCGATGAATTGCGCGAGATTTTGTCACGGCAGAGAGCTGTGGCAAGCCCCGAGACTTATGACAAGTTCGATGCAATCGATCGTGAGTTCCATCGATGGCTCTATGAGAAGGCCGGTATTGCGCAGCTTTGGGCGAATGTCCGCAGGCAGAGCGTGCATCTTGACAGGCTTCGACGGCTTCATTTGCCAATGCCGGGTAAGATGGAAACAGTTCTCGCAGACCATCAGGCAATTATCGATGCCATTGCGTCTGGGGATCCGAATTCAGCAGCCGAGGCCTTGCGCAAGCATCTTTCGGGAACACTATCGATTATCGATGTGATCAGCGCCGAATTTCCAGAATATATCGAGGAAGCCCTTCCCGGAGCTAGGACGTTCTCAATGACCGGTCATAATTAGCTTTATAGAGAAAATACCTTCGGGGTGTCGGCTGATGCGGTGGAAAGCTAGCCCGAAACAAGTGTAAGCCACATCCCGATTGAACCTTGATCCCGGTTCCTGGGGCGGTTCTCGATCAACGGAAAACTGCTTCACGCCTGTCCGTTACAGCACGTAAGACCGATGCACGCGATGCCAATAGGTTCTGGATTTCGGCGCTACGCATGGCCAGATCCTTCTGACGATCGCCATCTGGATCGGTTCGACTGCCTCGATGTCTGTCGGAGCAGCTTGTCTTTCAGCTTTTGACGAGGCCAGCAACTGTTCTGTCGATGCGGGGATATCCCGGAACCTTCTCGGTCGTCGAAGTCCAATGTTGTCTGTTCCGAAGTCGTTCGGAGAAAACATCTTGCTTGCAGCTAGAACGAACTCCTGCGATAGCTAATCGAACGTGCCTGACAGGTTGGTAATAGCGAGGCGATATTGGAAGACATTACCGCGACAGCTGGACTGGATACATCCCACGCATCAAGGATCAGTTCGGATCTCCGCAAGCAACTGACGAGCGGTGTATTTCAAGCTGGTGACCGGCTGCCCAGTGAAAACGCACTTGCCAAGCAATATTCCGTCAGCCGAACAGTCGTGCGCGAAGCGATCGCCATTCTACGTGCAGACGGCCTCGTTCAGGCGCGTAAAGGGGCGGGGGTTTTTGCGCTCGAGGCCAGGCGCGAAGAGGAACGCCCGTTCAAAGATCTGAAAACCGAGCGTATCTCGTCGGTCATCGAGCTGCTCGAATTGCGAACGGTTTTTGAAGTTGAGGCCGCTGCACTGGCGGCGGCGCGGCGTTCGGCCGCTCAGATCGAAGCCATACTCGAGGCGCATAATCAGGTCAGGATCTGCCTTGCAAACGGAACACCAACCCGCGATGCGGATTTCGGCCTGCATCTGGCTATTGCCCAGGCAACGCAAAACCGGCGGTTTCCCGAGTTTCTTCAGTTGATCCGTTCAGGGATCATTCCTCGCGGAGAGCTTCAGGGGGCTGCGCCGGGATCCCGTCCAAAGGATTATAATCTTCATCTGCAGGAAGAGCATGCGCGAATTGTCGATGCCATCATTGAAGGTGATGCCGATGCCGCGCGCGAGCACATGCGCGCCCACCTGCGTGGAAGCCTGGAGCGTTACAAGGCTCTGCTGCGTGCGAGAACCTTGCCCATGGACGACGTAGTCACTTCGGCATAGACGTGTTGTCATACAGAAGTTAAACCTTATATGGTGACATTGTGATTGTTGTCAGTGAGGTTTCATGTCTCTACCTGTTTTTCCCATCATATCGCCCGATAAGGGTGTCCAGCGGCAGGTCCTTTCCGAAGCGCCTGAGCTGATGGTTGTGTCGTTTCGCTTCGAGGCTGGGGCCGAGGGCAAGTTGCACAGCCATCCACACGTGCAGTCGACCTATGTCGCTCGTGGTCGCTTTCGGTTTATCCGTGGAAACGAAGCTCATGAGCTGGCTGCGGGTGACAGTCTCGTCATTCCCGGCAATGTCACGCATGGCTGCGAGTGCCTTGAAGAAGGCGAGTTGATTGACTGCTTTACGCCTCGGCGCGAAGACTTCCTCTGATCAGTGCTTGACAGTACGAACAGCATGTGACAACTTTCATTAAGTTGTCTGACAGGATGGGAGCCTGTCTCCGCCGATGACCGGCGGCCGACATACGGAGGATACATGTCGACAAGACGCCCCTCAATGCAGGGCGCTTTAGGGCAAATCGGTACCATTCTGGTGACTTTGCTCGGGCTGCTCGTACTTACCTTCATCATTGGCCGGATGATGCCTGCGGATCCCGTGCGCGCCATGGTCGGCGAGGACGCGACCCGCGAGACCTATGAGCAAGTTTTCCGCTCGCTCGGTCTCGATCGGCCGCTGTGGGAACAGTTCTTCTACTATCTCGGCGACGTGCTGACAGGCAATTTCGGCACGTCGATCCGCACCGGCCAGCCGGTCATCCAGGACATCCTGCATGTCATGCCAGCAACGATGGAGCTGGCGACCTTTGCCATTCTGATCGGTGCTGGCCTTGGCGTGCCGATGGGGGTCATCGCTGCGGTCAACAAGGACCGCTGGCCTGACCACCTTGTGCGCGTGCTCAGCCTCTTCGGCCATTCGATGCCGATCTTCTGGACCGGCATGATCGCGCTCATCGTACTTTATGCGAAGCTCGACCTTGTCGGGGGCAGTGGCCGCATGGACCAGTTCTATATCGGCCTTGTTCCTGAAACGACCGGCTTCCTGTTGATCGACAGCCTGCTTGCGGGCGAGATGGACGTCTTCTGGTCGGCGGTGAACCACCTGATCCTGCCGGCGTCGCTGCTCGGTTACTCTTCGTCCGCCTATATCACGCGCATGACGCGCAGTTTCATGCTCGACCAACTCGGGCAGGAATACATCACGACCGCCCGCGTGAAAGGACTGTCGAAACACCAGACCATATGGCGTCATGCGTTCGTCAATATCCGCGTGCAGCTCGTCACCATCGTGGCGCTTGCCTATGGTTCGCTTCTGGAAGGCGCGGTGCTGATCGAAACGGTATTCGCCTGGCCGGGCTTCGGGCAATACCTGACCAGCAACCTGATCATCGGCGACATGAATGCCGTGATGACCTGCGTGCTGATCGTCGGCGTCATCTTCATCGCGCTCAACCTGCTTTCCGACATGCTTTACCGTCTGTTCGATCCGAGGACCCGCTGATGTCAGTCACAACCGCTTCCAAGCTGCGCGTGCCGGCCTCGGTCAATGCCCTGCGCAACATCGTTCTCTTCCTGATGAAGAGCCCGACCTCGCTTTTCGGCCTTGCCGTGCTCGCGCTGCTGATCCTGGTCGCCATCTTCGCGCCGCTCATCACAACGCATGATCCCTATGCGCAGGATCTCGCCAACACGCTTCAGGCGCCCGGCAACGGGCATCTGTTCGGGACCGACGAACTCGGCCGCGACATCTTCAGCCGTCTGGTCTGGGGATCCCGCATCACGCTGACGATCATCTTCCTGGTGTCGATCGTCGTCGGGCCTATCGGGCTCGCCGTCGGTGCGGCCTCGGGTTATCTGGGTGGTCGCTTCGACACGGTGATGATGCGCATCACCGACATTTTCCTGTCCTTCCCGAGCCTGATCCTGTCGCTGGCCTTCGTCGCTGCACTCGGCCCGAGCCTCAACAACGCGATCATCGCCATCGCGCTGACATCCTGGCCGCCGATCGCCCGGCTTGCGCGCGCCGAGGCGATGACTTTTCGCAATGCGGACTACATTGCCGCTGCACGCCTTCAGGGGGCTTCACCGACCCGCATCATCGTCAAGTCGATCGTGCCCATGTGTCTGCCTTCGGTGCTGATCCGCCTGACGCTCAACATGGCGACCGTCATCCTGACGGCGGCCGGTCTCGGCTTTCTCGGCCTCGGCGCACAGCCGCCGCTGCCGGAATGGGGGGCGATGATTGCCACGGGGCGTCGTTACATGCTCGACAGCTGGTGGCTGGTTACCTTTCCGGGCGTCGCCATCCTGTGCGTCAGCCTCGCCTTCAACCTACTTGGCGACGGACTGCGCGATGCGCTTGATCCCAAGCAGATGAACCGGAGGTAGGCCATGACCCGTCCAATCCTCGACGTTGAAAATCTTCACATCCGTTACGGCGGTGCTCCGACCGATGCCGTGCGCGGCGTGTCCTTCACGCTCGGGCGCGAGCGGCTGGGCATTGTTGGCGAAAGCGGTTCGGGCAAGTCCACCGTTGGCCGAGGGCTGCTGAGACTGCTCCCGTCGGCCAAGATTACCGCCGACAAGATGCGGTTCGAAGATGTCGAACTGCTATCGCTGACGGAAGAACAGATGCTCGGCGTGCGCGGGCGGCGCATGTCGATGATCCTGCAGGATCCGAAGTTTTCGCTCAATCCGATCCGCAAGGTCGGCGACCAGGTGGCCGAGACCTATCTGCGCCACTTCAAATGCAGCCGGAAGGATGCCCTTCAAAAGGCGATCGCCATGCTGGAAGCGGTCAAGATCCGCGATCCTGAGCGTGTCTGCGAGCAATATCCGCACGAGATTTCCGGCGGCATGGGCCAGCGCGTAATGATCGCGATGATGCTGCTTGCCGATCCGGATGTGGTCATCGCCGACGAGCCGACCTCAGCGCTGGACGTTACGGTGCGGCTGCAGGTGCTGAACATTCTCGACGGCCTGGTGCGGGATCGCGGGATCGGTCTGATCATGATCAGCCACGATCTCAACCTGGTGCGCAATTTCTGCGACCGGGTGCTGATCATGTATGCGGGTCGCGTGGTGGAAACGCTTGCCGCCCGCGACCTCGACAAGGCGCAACACCCCTATACGCGGGGTCTTATTGCGGCCCAGCCGCGCATCGGCGGCGCGCGTGCGCCGCTGGCGGTGCTGGACCGCCGCCCCGAATGGCTGGAGGAGGTTTCCCGATGACGGTATCAGTCGAGACACGCAATCTCTCCATTACTTTCGGCCACGGGCCAACAGCGCTCAAGGTCCTTCCCGACATATCCTTCCTGGTGGAGCCGGGAGAATGTTTCGGCCTGGTGGGCGAAAGCGGATCGGGCAAATCCACCGTGCTGCGCTGCATCTCGATGCTGACCGACTTCTGGAAGGGAGAGATCCTGATCAACGGAAAGTCCGTGCGCGACATGCCGCTCATCGAACGCTGCCGCACGCTGCAGATGGTTTTCCAGGATCCCTACGGTTCGCTGCATCCGCGCCAGTCGGTAAGAACCGTGCTTTCGGAGCCGCTGAGAATCCACAAGCTCACAAATCACGAGGAGCGGATGCAGAAGGTGCTGTCCGATGTCGGACTGCCAGGATCCTTTCTCGATCGTTTTCCGCATCAGCTTTCCGGCGGGCAGCGCCAGCGTGTCGCAATTGCGCGGGCGCTGATCCTTGAGCCTTCGCTGCTGCTTCTGGACGAGCCGACATCGGCTCTCGATGTTTCCGTGCAGGCGGAAATCCTCAACCTTTTGCAGCGCCTGCGCGAAGAGCACGGCTTCACCTACATCATGGTGACGCATGATCTGGCGGTGGTCGATCACATGTGCGACCGGTTCGCCGTGATGCTGCGCGGTGAGATTACCGAGATATTGCCGCGCGAGGCGATCCCAGGCTGCGAGGCGGTTCATCCCTATTCCCGCGAGCTGATCGGCGCGTCTCTGGAATATGAAGGGCATGTCTGACAGGCAGTGCGGTTAAAAAAACTCCTCCCTGGCCCGGCCTTGAGTGCCGGGCTCTTTTTTTGGCTGGAGGAGAGGGGAATGAGAATTACAGAGCCATCTGCGCGCGCAGGCGGGGAGAGATCCAGTCGAGGAAGCATCGCACCTTTTGCGGCATGGGGTCTGCTGGGTGATGGATCACGTTGACCGGGAGGGGTTCTGGCGCAAACTCCGTCAGTAACTCTTGCAGTGCGCCGGAGCGCAACTCATCGGAGATTTGGTAGGAAAGCACGCGAATGATGCCGATACCGGCCAGCGCCGCCTGAATGGCAGCCTCCGTCGTGTTGACGGAGAGCTTCGAGCGCGGCTCTATGGTGAAGGCGGCGCCATCGCGGCGATAACGCCATTCCGGGGAGGTCGCGAACCCCTGAAAGCTTATGCCGTCATGCCGGGCGAGGTCTTCCGGCCGGCGCGGCACACCCCGGCGGGCAAGATAGTCGGGGCTGGCGCAGATCACCCGACGCACGGCGCCCACACGCGTCGCGATCAGTGCGCTGTCCGCCAGATGCCCAATCCGAAGGGCCACATCAACATGCTCTTCGGCGAGGCTAAGCTGCCGGTCGGCCAGGGTCAGGCGCAGGTCGATTTCGGGTTGTTCCTTGAGGAATTCCAGTGCGATCGGCAGAAGGTGGCGCTCGCCAAAGGCAATCGGAGCCGTCACGTGCAGCCCGCCGCGCAGAGCGCCATGATCGCTGCCGGCCTGTTTCTCTGCGGCATCCAGCGCCTCGAGAATGCTCCGGGACGCGGCGACGAAGGCGCGGCCTTCTTCCGTCAGGGCGAGGCCGCTGCGGGTGCGCAGAACCAGCCGCACGCCGAGATGCTTTTCAAGATCGGCGACCTTGCGGCTGACCGTGGCGAGCGGTGAACGCAATCGCCGCGCGCCGGCCGAGAGGCTGCCAGCCTCGACCACGGCGAGCAGAACCGACATTGCTTCGAAACGGTCCATCTAAACCTTCCGGAATTTGAGAGGGCAGCTTTCCGATCGGCAGAGTATCTTATCGGTTGCGTGTGTCATAGCCTGCACGCGTTCTTGGGGGCGGCGGCTGTCGCCCGTATTTTTCAATGATCCGGGGGGCCGCATCATGGCTGAATTTTCACGCAGATCCTTTGTCTCCACTCTTCCTCTCGGCCTCGCCGGGGCTAGCCTGATCGGAGGCGCGCCAACAACGGTCATTGCGGCGGCGCAGGCGGCCACGGGCTTGCCGGTCAGCGTTACGCCGCTCGCGCAGATCCGCATCGGCCGCTTCACGGTCACGGCCCTGACGGACGGTTATGCCGATATGCCCTTCACCTATTTTCCGGGACGCGAGGCGGCCGAGGTCGAAAAGGCGGCTACCGCGCAGTTCACCGCCCGGCCGAGCGGCGTGCGGTTTCTGTTCAACCAGTATCTCATCGAGGATGGCCAGCGCCGCATACTGATCGATGCCGGTGCCGCGGGCTCTATCGGCCAGACGGGCCAGTTGCCGCAGGCTCTATCCGCGCTGGGCTTGAAACTTGACGAGATCGACGCCGTGATCGTGACGCATCTGCATCAGGACCACATGGGTGGGCTGATCGCCGGCGGTAAGAACAATTTTCCGAAGGCGGAACTCTATATCGATCGCCGCGATGTCGCCCATTGGACAGACCCCGCCAAGCGCAACGGTGCGCCCGATTCTCTGCAGCCCAGCTTCAAGATGGCGGAGGAGGTCGTGCGGCTTTATCCGAAGCTTCAGGCGATCGACGGCGAGCGCGAGATCTCACCGGGCGTTTCGATCGTTGACCTGACGGGGCATACACCCGGCCATATCGGGGTGCGGGTCGAAGAAGGCGGGCAGAGCCTGATCATGGTTTCGGACATGATCTTCCCGGTCGTGCATCCTGCCGCAACCGATGTGTTCTTCCTGTTCGAGCAGGACCGCGAAGCCGCCAAGGCGATGCGCGACCGCTTTTTCCCCATGGCTGCTTCAGAAGGTGCGCTTATTGCCGCCACGCACATGCCTTTCCCAGGTCTCGGCCGTGTCGTCGCCGATCGCGGACAAATGCGCTGGCAGGTGGCGGACTGGGCGCTGCAGAACTGAGGCCCGTTCGGCACGATGTGGGCATGCGGTGCAATTTCGACCTTCTGTCTGGGCCAACCACCTAGAGGATGCCCCGTGCGAAAAGAGGCGCATGTTTCCATGCGCCTCTTCATCGAAACAGCTGCCTGGAGGGGTTAGCGCTGTTTCGTGATGCCCTCGAAACGGGAGAGCCAAGGATTTACGATCATGCCGCCGACATCGCTGCGGAATGCGGCGGTATCGAACACTTCCGAGAACGGCTGGAGCGACATGACGATCTCTTCCATGTAGGCTTGGATGTCTTCATAGGCCTTGGTCTGCTTTGCCGGATCGCGCTCGACAAGCGCGTCGGCGATCATCTTGTTGAGCTTTTCGTCATAGAAGCTCGTACGCCAGCTCTGATAATTGGTGAGCTTGGCTTCATCCGAATTGTCCGGATTATAGGCAAGCGCGCGCAGGTTGTTGTCCGGGTGAGGCTGCTGGCCGCCGCCGCCGCGGCCGACAAGCAGCTCGAACTTGCGCTCGCGCATTGCGCCATAGATCTGGTCGCCGGAACCGGTGATCAGTTCGGCCTGGATGCCGGCCTGGGCGAGCGTATTCTGGATGGCGGTTGCCGCCTTCATGAAAGGATCTTCCGACAGGACGCGGAGCGTTGTCTTGAACCCGTTCGGATAACCGGCTTCCGCCAGCAGTGCCTTTGCCTTTGCAACGTCGAGCTTGTAGCCCGGATCCGGCAGCGAGCCCATGACGCCGGTGCTGATCTGGCGCTGGCGAACCTTGCCGTAATAGGGCATGACGGCCTTGTCGAGACCTTCATAATCGATGAGGTAACGCAGCGCCTCGCGCACCTTCGGCTTGGCGAAACGTTCGTCCTTCATCGATACGCCGAGATAATAGAAGCCGGAACCGGGGGTCGATTCTATCTTGATCTCGGCATTGGTTTCGAGCGACTTCAGGTCTGGCGCCTGCAGCGAATAGGCGACGTCGATATCACCTTTTTCGAGCATCAGGCGCTGCGACTGCGATTCCGGCAGATGGCGCATCAGCACGCGCTTCATCGCCGGAGCCTCGCCCCAATAATCGCTGTTTCGGGTGAGGATGATATATTCGTTCGACTTCCACTGGCCGAGCGTGAACGGACCGGAGCCGGCCGAATTCAAGGTCAGCCATCCGGCGCCGAGATCGCCGTCCTTCTCGTTTTCAAGCGCCGTCTTGCTGTCGATGATCGAGCCGGGACCGTTCTGCGCCAGCACCATCAGCACGAGGTTAGGGTCATCCGGCTGGGGCAGGTTGAGAACGAAGGTCTGTTCGTCTTCGGCGACGAAAAGCTTGTCGGCGGCATCCGCTTTAAAGCCGCGGGTCTTGAGCAGCGATGCCTGTGCAAGGTTGCGGGTGAGCAGGCGTTTAAGGCTCCAGACCACGTCATTGGCGGTGACCGGATTGCCGGAGGCGAAGGTCGCCTTGCGCAGGTGGAAGCGGATCGACATCCGGTCCTCGGAAATCTCCCAGCTTTCCGCGATGCGCGGCTGGATCGAGCGATCCTTCTCGCTCAGGACGACCAGCGTATCGTAGATATTGTTGAGTACCTGAACAGTCTCGCGGCCGGTAATGGCGGCCGGATCGAGCGTCAGGATGTTGTTCATCGTGGTCGCCACGACAAGCTGGTCTTTCGGCGTTTCCGCCAGAGCGTTGAGAGGCATGGCGCCGAGCAGGAGCGCTCCGACGGCTGCAGTTGCAAAAAAGTGTCGCATGTTTCCTCCGTTTGATGCCGCTTCGCGTGGAATACGGCCCCTCCATGATTTCTATCCTTTCGGCCTATCGCTCTCCCAAGCCAGGCCGATCACCCGAGAATGTCTGCCACCGGGCCCGACAGCGCCCTGCCCAAAGCCTCCGTGTTTGCGATATCCATGTGCACGCCGTCGATCGGCGAAGCGCTTGCGGCACTGCCTGCATCGAAGAAGTCGTGTCCGAGTTCTGCGGCAAGTTTGCGGTAGAGCGGCGCAAGTCTTTGTGATTCCGCAATGCTACGGCCGCCTGCCACCTGGCCGTTGTCGTCCGTCACGCAGGGTGGTGGAGCAACCAGCATCAGCCGCGGACGTGCCGAGCGCGGCTTATAGGGAAAGGTCTCGACGATCTCGGCAAGCCGGCGCATGCCGGAAAAAGCCGCCTCGGCGCGGCCACCATGGACCGGCTTGAGGTCGTTGGTGCCGAGCATGATCACCACGAGATCGAGCGGCATGTGGACTGCGAGCGCCACCGACAAGGCCCGGGCGCCGTTTCGGCAGGCCGGCCCCGTGTGATCGTCATAACAGGTGGTGCGACCGCCAAGCCCGTCGGACAGGACATCCACCCGAAAGCCGAGTTCAGCCTTCAACACTTCCGGCCAGCGATGCTGACGCGGATGGCGCAGGCCCGTTTTCGGATCTGCTCCCCAGGTCAGGCTGTCGCCGAAGGCCAGAAGTGTTTTCATGATTTCACCTCACCCGGTTGTTTTCGATGAAGGCGAAATCGATGTCTTCACCGAGGCCGGGACGATCGGGGACATGCACGTAGCCGTCCCTGTCCATCGGATCCGAAAGCGACTTGAGATAGTCGTGGCCATCATCATATTCGAGGAAGGGATGAAGCAGGCCGCGCTCATACCAGCGGCAATTTTTCACCGCCGCAACGACATGCAGGTTCATCGCCGTGTTGCCGTGCACCTCGCATTCGATTCCGAAGGATTCGGCCATATGCATCGTCTTCAAGGCCGGCGTGATGCCGCCGACATCGTTGACGCCGGTGCGCAGGATGTCGCAAGCGCCGGATTTTACCCACTCGGCACGATGCCAGTGCTTGCCGGCGGCGCTTTCCGGGCCGACGACCGGGATATCCAGATTGTCGGCAAGCCACTTGTAGGAAGACATGGACTGCTCGTCCATCGGCTCCTCGATCCAGTCGAAGCCGAGCTTTTCAAGACCGCGTCCGAGTTCCAGCGCATCGGTGCGCGAATACCAGTGGAACGCATCGATCATCAGCCGGATATCGGGGCCAACAGCTTCGCGTACAGCGGCGCAGGCCTTGATGTCCATCTTCACATCCGGGGCCCAGCTGACCGGCGGCATCCAGGTATGCAGCTTGATGCCC
The DNA here is from genome assembly GCF_040675795.1 of Neorhizobium sp. LMR1-1-1.1. Lineage (NCBI taxonomy): Bacteria > Pseudomonadati > Pseudomonadota > Alphaproteobacteria > Hyphomicrobiales > Rhizobiaceae > Neorhizobium > Neorhizobium sp. LMR1-1-1.1. The sequence goes on along the minus strand of NZ_JBEGHE010000036.1, from coordinate 332,438 downwards.
TTGTAACCGCGCTTTACCAGCGTTTCGGCAAAACGTCCGTAATCTTCGGGCGTTGCAAGGCCGCCCTCGATCTCGTCGCCGCACATGATGGAGCCATAGGCGAGCACCTTGTCGCGATAGGCGCCGATCAACTTGTAAACAGGTGTGTTGGTCGCGCGGCCGGCGAGATCCCAGAGCGCGCAATCGACGACGGCAAGGGTGCGATCGGTCAGCTGTGCGGCGGAGCCGCGCTGCCAATGGGCAAGATCCTGCCACAACCTTTCCCGATCCCGGTAATCCTGACCAATCAAGACCTTCTTGACGAATTTCTCGATGACATGCGGGCGAACGATTTCCGGCGCGGTGAAGGAGTGGCCTTCGTGGCCGTCCTCGGTACGAATGGTCAGCATCGCCTGTTCCACCTGATGCGGCGGACCGGGATGCGCGTGACCGGCGCTGTCGGAATGCCGACGAGTGGTCGTGCGGAAGACGCGGACTTCGACGTCGGTGATGATCATAATTCCTCCCAGAAATATTCTAACTTGCCAGACAGATTTACGCATGTTGTTGACAGCATGTCAAATGCGTTCTGCATATCCGTTGCCTGATCGCCAATTTGATCGTTTCTGGCAGACAGGTGCTGTCACCTCATCTGCTCGGCCACGAAGATGCCTTGACCTGAATGAGGTTGTCGTACAGATATACGCAACACGTAGGATGAGATGGCTGCGGCCAATAGGAGGAGATGTCTATGCTAAACGTCGAGACGAGGCACGCGGTGCACCCCGCTCAAGCGAAAGCCATGGGCACCGCGGAACTTCGTGCGCATTTCCTTGCCTCGGATATGTTTCGCGAAGGCGAAATCCGGCTGATATATACGCATTACGACCGTTTCATTGTCGGTGGCGCTGTTCCTGCCGGCGGAACGTTGGTGCTCGATAAAGTGGAGGAAACCAAAACCCCTTCCTTACTTGATCGGCGGGAAATGGGCATCGTCAATATCGGTGACACCGGCACGGTAAGCATTGCCAGCGAGAGCTGGGAGCTGCAACACGGTGACGTGCTTTATATCGGCGCGGGCGCAGGTGCTGTTACCTTCAGCGGTGCAGGGCGTTTCTATATCACTTCTTGCCCGGCACACCGTTCCTGCCCCAACCGATTGATCACCAAGGCGGACAGCAAGGAAGTGAAGCTTGGCGCGTCCGAGACTTCCAACAAGCGGACCATCAACCAGTTCATTCACCCGCTGGTGATGGAAAGCTGCCAGCTCGTTCTTGGATATACGGAACTCGAAGACGGCTCCGTCTGGAACACGATCCCCTCACATATCCATGATCGCCGTATGGAAGCTTACCTCTATTTCGGCATGGAGCCGAAATCCCGGGTCCTGCACCTGATGGGCGAACCGCAGGAAACCCGCCACCTCTTTATCGGCAACGAGGAAGGCGCGATTTCTCCGCCGTGGTCCATTCATTCCGGTGCCGGCATCGGCAGCTATACTTTTATCTGGGCGATGGCCGGGGACAATATCGATTACACCGACATGGATTTCATCCAGCCTGAGGATCTTCTCTAGGCATGCGGCCAAACTCGAGGGCCGCAGGGCCCTCGTTTCCAAATGGAACAAGAACCATTCTCTTTCAAAACGAAGCCAGTTCGGGTGCTTGCGCCGCAAGCGCGCTGGAGAAGTAAAGATTATCGGGCGGCGATCGTTGGTGATCCGTCACCTCATGATTCAACTGATAGACGATGCGAGAGACAGGTCTCTCGCATGCGTTCCAGTCAAACGTAGTGCAAGACTACGACAGGGTAGCGACTGCCTGATCAGCCACCGAGCACAAAGCGTGAGAAAGCGAGCGCATTGCGCGCGTCTTCGTCCATCTTCGCCTCGTCTGCACCATTGGTCAGGTCGCGCCAGACCTTGATGTCTGATCCGATCGTTCCGCCGGTCTTGACGAAGGGTTCCATCACCACGGCGCCGGTGTAGTTGATCTCGCGCAGCGCAAGACCGATCTCATGCCACGGCATTCTGCCGACACCCGGCACGCGACGATTGCTTTCGCCCGTGTGGAAATGGCCAAGCAGCGGGCCGGCGGTGCGGATGGCTTCGCCAAAGCTGTCTTCCTCGATGTTCATATGGAACGTGTCGAGCATGACCTTGACGTTCGGCTTGCCGACTTCCTTGACGAAGGCCACACCTTCGGCTGCAGTGTTGAGAACGTGGTTCTCAAAGCGGTTGAGCACTTCGATGCACAGGTTGATGCCAAGGTTATTGGCGAAGTCGGCGATGCCGTGGATGCCTTCGACGCCGCGGGCGCGATCGCCTTCCTTGTCGACCGGTTTCGAATAATCGACCGGCCAGTAGGAATGAAGCGCGCCGCCGATCGTCTTGATGTCGAGCTTGGCGACATTGGTCAGCGTCTGTTCGAAGAATGCCTTGCCGGCCTTGCGCACGTCGGCATCGGGCGACGAAAGGTTCTTCGTCTTTGATGGGCCGATACCCGCGGTCAGGATGATACCATTATCCTTGGCGCTCTGCTTGATGGCGGCGAGATCGGCATCGCTATATTCGTTGATGTGATGGGCCGCGACTTCGATAATGTCGAAGCCGAGCTTGGCGACCTTTTCGACATAGGGGCCGAATTTGGCGCTCCATTCATGTTCCCAGTAGGAGTAATAGATGCCGTGTTTCATGGGAGCCTCTCTCAATTTTCAGCTGTCGCTGTCGGGGTTTCGATAAAGCGGCCAAGGGCTTGCCTCATTCGGCATCTCCTCCCTCTGACCAGTGTCGAAGGCATTTGGAGCGTCAGTCCTTTGTCTGACTGCTCCCCGGATTTTTCACGCGAAGGTCGGGCTCACTGCTGTTGGCGATGATCGACAGGCCGTTGGGAAGATCGTTTTCCTCGACCTTCCTGGTGATCTCGGCCTCATCCAGACCAAAGCCGCGCCAGCGATCCTGCAACCTGGTTCGCAGATCGCTTTCATCGACATCGACGAAGACGGTGAAGTCGAAGATCGGCTTCAGACGATCCCAAGGTGACTGGCTGGCGAGCAGGTAATTGCCTTCGCAGACGATGATATCGATGGATTGCGCGATCAGACGACCGCCGGCACGGGCGATTTCAATCGAGCGATCGAAGACCGGCACGGCGATCACGTCATCCTGATTGGCCTTGAGGCGCTCCAGCATATGTCGAAGCCCATGCGCATCGAATGTATCGATAGCGCCCTTGAACGGTCGACGTCCCATGTCTTCCAGCACCAAGTCATCATAATGGTAGCCATCCATCGGGAAGAGCGCTGCCGAAATATCGCCCTTGCCGTTCAGCTCATCCACGACCCGCTCGGCGATCGTCGATTTACCCGATCCGGGAGCTCCGGCGATCGCGATCATCACCCGTCGGCCTTTCTCCTGGCCGAAGCGATGGTGGGCTTGTGCGGCGATCTCGCGCGCATTGTCTTCTATCTTGCTCAAGGTGGTCCTCACCACGGTCATTGAAGAATAGGGCCGGCCGTCTCAAGGGTGGGCGGTCGCTTGGAAAATCCGGTATTGTTCCGCCTTGTTGCGCAGGAATGACAGGCCATTGTCGAGCACTTCGTCAACATCACGGGCGACGGGGCGCCAGGTCGAGATATCGCCCGGCATCACAGCCTGCATGGTCACGAAGCTTTCAAGCGTCAGCAGGCCCTTGAAGCCGATCGCTGCGAGCGCACCAAACAGTTCATCCCAGGCGATGTTGCCATAACCCGGCGTGCCGCGGTCGCTTTCCGACATATGCATGCATTTCAGATGATCACGCGCGGCAATGATGCCGTTGGCAATGCCCTTTTCCTCCATGTTCATATGGAATGTGTCGAGGTGGACAAAGACATTGTCGAGGCCGATCCGCTCGACCAACGCGACGGCCTGCTCGGCGGAATTGATCAAGTGGCTCTCATAGCGGTTGACTGCCTCGATGCCGAATTCCAGCCCGAGCGCCTTGGCATGTTTGGCGGCGGTACCGAGCGCACGGGTCAGGTTGTCGTATTCGCCTTCAGTCGGCGGAAAACCGGTCCGCTCATTGGTGCCACCGAAGGTCACGCCGGTGAGTGCCTCGGCGCCGATCTCCTTGGCCTTATCAAGGGCCGCCGTCAGATGCTCGATCGCCGCATCAGGGCGAACCGAGGCCCAGGCTCTTTCCGGCAGCACGAGCGAGCAGACGGAACGGAGACTATGCTTTTCGAGCAGCGCACGCGTATGGCCTGTATCGACAGACGCAAGATCGATCAGCGGGATCTCGATATAATCCTGGCCATGCTGGGCAGCACCGGCAATGGCGCGCTCGGCACCGGCATGGTCCCAGACGGTGGACCAGACCATTGCATGAATACCGAAACCTTGCATGTCAGATCTTCTTTCTACGGGATGCGAAATAGGAGGAAACGATGGTGCGGGCCGCCATCACCACGATCATCAGCACGCCCCAGAGCGCCGTTGCCAGATGCTGGTTGGCGCCCATCAGGTTGAGGCCGGAAGAAAGAAGCTGCAGCACGACGAGCGCGACGAACACTGGCAATACGCGACCAAAGCCGCCGAACGGATTGATACCCCCGAGAAATGCCGCAAGCACGGTGATCAGCAGATAGGATTCCCCGTGGCCGATACGAACCGAGTTGAAACGGGCAAGCATGATAATGCCGGCGACGGCACACATGACACCCGACAGCGTGTAGACGAGCATGATGATGCGGCGGGTGTTGAGGCCCGAATACTGCCCGGCCTCGACATTGGAGCCGATCATCAGCAGCCCGAAGCCGAGTTTGCTGCGGGTCAGGAGAACCTGCCAGATCCCAACACAGACAATGAAGATCAGAAGCGGGATCGGCAGACCGAAGATCGATCCATGACCGATCGGCTCCATATAGCTCGGGAAGCCCGAGACATCGCCGCCACGCGTCAGGAACTCGCCAAGACCGCGCAGGAAGATCATCATCGACAGGGTGACAAGGATCGGGTGAGCGCGTGTGTAGGCAATCGCCGCGCCGGTCATCAGGCCGGCCGCGGCACCGGTTGCCACGGCGGCCGCAACCGCAATCACGAATGCGCCACCCGACGCATCGACGCCGCCAAAGGCCTGCAGAACGCTTGCGGCGGCAAGGCCGGAGAGATTGGCGGTGAAGGTCACCGACAGATTGATGCCACCGGTCAGGAGAGGCAGCAGCATAGCAAGTGTGAGCAGGCCGAGTTCGGGAAGCTGGAAAGCGACCGAACCAAATGTGCCAAGCGACAGGAAGTTGTCTGCGCCAAGGCCGAAGATGACCATCACCACCACGAAGGCGATGACCGGGCCTGCCATGTCAGCGCCGAACGTTTTGTTGAACTTCTGTATCAGCGACGACATCAGTGCGCCTCCCTCTTCTGGGCTTGACCCTTCTGGATATTGCCCTTGGCAAAGAACGGCAGAAGCTTGTCGATCCGTGCGGAGGAGAGCGTGATGGCGACGAGGATGATGGCGCCGACGATCATCTTGAAGGCGAAGGGCGAAACGCCCATCAGGTTGAGACCGTTCTGGGTAATCGACACCATCAGCACGCCAAGCACACAACCGATGACCGATCCCTTGCCGCCGCCAAGCCGCGCACCGCCGAGAACGGTTGCGGCAAGCACGTCGAGTTCACGGCCGTAAAGGGCGTTCGGCACGACTTCTTCGGCATAATGCGCCTGCATCAACCCGCCGATTCCCGCCATCAGGCCAAGCCATCCAAACGAGATGTAATGCATGGCGCCGATATTGATGCCGAAGCGGCGCGCACCTTCCGGATTGTCGCCGAAGGCATAAAGCTGGCGGCCGATCGTAGTGCGGGACATCATGAACCAGGTGGCGACGCAGCAGAGGATCATCACCACGACCGGCAATGTCAGTTCCAGCCAGGAGCCGTCACTCATCTCACGTTCGTAGAAGACGACACGCGTGGTCAGCCATTCCGGCAGGTCGTAGATCGATACGCCCTTGGTGAAGAACATCAGCAAGCCGAAGAAGATATTGAAGGTCGAGATGGTCGCGACGATCGAGATGATCTGCAGCTTGTAGACAAGCGCTGCATTGATCAGCCCGAGCCCGATGCCGACCGCACCAGCGATGATGAAGCCTTCGGCCCAATTGCCGCCGCCCAGATACGCAATTGCCAGCGCGGTCACATACTGCACCACGGAGGCCGCCACCGCGAATGAGATGTCGATGCCGCCGGAGATCAGCACGACAAGCAGGCCGACCGCGAAAATGATGTTGACGGCCGAGACGTTCAAAACGTCGAAGGCATTGGAGATCGTGAAGAACCTGTCCGTCGCGAACGAAAGCGCGATGCAAAGGACGATCATCACGGCGAACAGCGTGAACTCGGTCGTGTGGCCAAGCATCAACCTACGCATAGACTTTTCCTTCCAGGTCGGTCAGCGACATCTGCCGCGGGTCATAGGTCGCCTTGATCCGGCCTTCGGCCATATGGATGATGCGATCCGCGTTGAAATAGACCTCCGGCGGCTCGTCGGAGATGAGGATGATCGACAGACCGTCGGCAGCAAGCTTGCGTACGATCTCGAAGATGCCTGCGCGGGCGCCGACATCGACACCAACCGTCGGCGCATCGAGGATGAGAATTTTGGGTCCGATCGCGAGCCATTTGGCAATCGCGACGCGCTGCTGGTTACCGCCCGACAACGTTCGGATCGGATCTTCCGGCTTGCCGATCTTGACGCCGAGCGCGGAAATCCAGTGCGCGACGACATTTTCCTTTTTCGGAGGCGAGATGAGGCCACCCGACAGGATGCGATCAAGCGAAGCCATGACGAGATTGTCAGCGATCGACTGCGGCTGGTTGAGGCCGAGCGACAGGCGATCCTCCGAAAGATAGGCGACACCCGCACGAATGGCTTCCCGGTTGGAGCCGAAGTGGACCGTCTCTCCATCGAGCACGATCTCGCCGGAATGCGGTTTGCGCATGCCGAAAAGGGTGAGCGCCAGTTCTGTACGGCCGGCACCCAGAAGCCCGGTCACGCCCAGTGTTTCGCCGCGGCGCAGATCGAAGGAAATATTCTCGAATTCGTTGGCACGGGAAAGGTTCTTCACCGACAGAACAACCGGCTGATCGTCGTGATCGGCAGCGATGACGGCGCTGTCGAAATTGCGGCCGGTCATCAGCTCTGTCACTCGTGACTGGGTCATGCCTTCGACGGGGAAGACGCCGACCAGCGCGCCATCACGCAGGACGGTCATCCGATCGGAAATCTCCAGCACTTCGGCCAGGCGATGCGACACGAAGACAACTGCCACGCCGGATGCTGAGAGATTGCGGACGATCTCGATCAGGTAATCGGTTTCGGACTGGGTCAGTGACGCCGTCGGCTCGTCCATGAAGACAAGCCGCGCTTCGCCGACCAGCGCGCGGGCGATGGCGACGATCTGGCGCTGCGCAATCGGCAGCTCCTTCAACGGCAGATGCAGGTCGAGCGAGACGCCGAGGCGGGCAAGCGCCTTTTCGGCGGCCTTCTCCATCGCGCGCTTGTCTACAAGGCCATATTTGCCGCTCACTGCGTATTGGAAGCCGATATTCTCGGCGACGGTCATCTCGCCGAACAGCGCCAGATCCTGCCAGATCACCTGAATGCCGAGCGACTGGGCCATGCTCGGCGTCATGGCGGTGATCGGTTGCCCGTCGAAGTAAAACTCCGCGCCGTCTTCAGGCTTGTAGACACCGGTAATGATCTTGATCAGCGTACTCTTGCCGCAGCCGTTTTCGCCGGCAAGGCAATGCACTTCCCCGGGATTGACCTCGAACGAGACGCCTTTCAGGGCGCGAACGCCGCCGAATGTAATCTTGATGTTCTTGAGGGACAGGAGCGGTTCGGCGCTCATCATGGCAAATCTCTTCGCTCAGCCGCCTTTGTGGGCGGATGCTGTGGACGACGGAATTGTCGAGGATAGGTCGCGCCCGGCATGCCCGGGCGCGACCCGTTGGGCTTGGGGAGGATCAGAGGCCCATGGAAACCAGCTTGTCGATGCTTTCCTTATCGATCTTCAGCAGCTGATCGACGACGATCGTGTTACCTTCAGGATTGATCTTGCCGAGGCCCGGAATGTCGTCGCCAGCCTTGGGATCCTGACCCTTGGCAATGCGATCGGCAAGCGTGATGAACACTTCCCCGGCCTGTTTGGGATTCCACATGAACCCGCCTGTCAGCGCACCGGACTTGATCAACTTTGCACCCTGTCCCGGCGAGAACGGACCGATGACGAAGACCTTGCCGTCCTTGCGGCGTTCTTCCACCGCGCGGCCAGCGCCAATCGGTCCCTGCGAACCGAAGGCCAGGAAGCCCTTGAGATCAGCGTTGGCCGACATGAGATCGAGTGCCGTCGAGCGGCTCTTATCCAGATCCTCGGCCACGCCGTAACGATCACCGATGAGTTTCATGTCGGGATAGTTGGCCTTGATGTACGCGATGGCTCCATCCGCCCAGGCATTGTGCAGCGGCACGGTCAGCGAGCCGACAAACACCGCGTAGGAACCCTTGCCGCCCATCTTTTCAGCAAGCAGCTTGCCATGTGCCTCACCAAAACCCTTGGCGGATGCAAGTTCGAAATCCCAGGTGGCCCCGGCCTGATTGGGCGATTCATGGGTGATGACCTTGATGCCTGCGTCCTGCGCTTTTTTCAGCACGGGCTCCAGCACCTTGGCATCGTTCGGGACGACGCCGATGAAGTCAACCTTCTGAGCGATCAAGTCTTCGATGGCGCGCACCTGAAGCGCCGGGTCTGCGCTCGTCGGGCCTACCATGAAGCCCTGGACGCCGAGCTTGGCGCTCTGCTCCTTGATACCGGCTTCCATGGCGTTGAACCACGGAATGCCACCGATTTTCACGACGACGCCGACCTTCGGTCCATCGGCAAATGCCGCGGATGAAAGCAGCGCCAGCGACAGGCCGATAGCGGCCGCGATCATTTTCTTCATGGATGTTCCTCCTCCAAAGACACTGCGGCAAGCAGATCCGCGCAACAGCTCTTCCCCGCTGCGCTTGAAAATCTCCCGTCTCGCCCATTCGAGACGCTCCCTTGCCACTCCCATAGCAATCTAGATACGCACAATCGATATTGCATTTTTGCACAATCGATGGTGCAATAACCATAACACGAACATGCCTTTCGTCAAGTGGACTAATATTCTACCAATCAGAATCATTCGGGAGATGAGGATGACGGTTCAGAATTCCAAGAAAGCCACCATTTACGACCTGTCAGTCCTGTCCGGCGCTTCGGCCTCGACCGTGAGCGCGGTTTTGAACGGGTCATGGCGCAAACGGCGGATTTCCACGGAGACGGCCGAGAGGATACTCTCGCTTGCCAAAGCGCAGCGTTACACGACAAATCTTCAGGCGCGTGGCTTGAGAAGCTCGAAGTCCGGTCTCGTCGGGCTATTGGTTCCGGTTTACGATAACCGCTTCTTTTCCTCCATGGCGCAGACGTTCGAGGCGCAGGCGCGTTTGCGCGGTCTGTCCCCCATGGTTGTCTCCGGGCGTCGTGATCCTGACGAAGAGCGCCGGACTGTGGAAACCTTGATCGCCTATTCGATCGATGCGCTGTTTATCGCAGGCGTTACGGACCCGGACGGCGTCCATCAAGTCTGCGCGCGGGCCGGCCTTCCCCATGTGAATATCGATCTTCCCGGCAAGCTGGCATCCTCGGTGATTTCCGATAACAGGAACGGAGCCGAGGTGCTGACCTCGGCAATTCTGCGGCATGCGGCCCAAGGAGGCGCACTGGTTCCTGATGATGTCGTCTTGTTCGGCGGCCACGACGACCATGCCAGCCGCGAGCGTATTGCCGGCTTTCATGCGGCGAAGGATGCGTTCTTCGGCATTGAAAGCCAAAACGACATCGAGATTACCGGTTACTCGCCGCGTATGACGGAGCTGGCTTTTGAACGGTTTTTCGCCCGCGAGGGCCGGTTGCCGCGCTGTCTTTTCATAAACTCGTCCATCAATTTCGAAGGCCTGCTTCGTTTCATGGGACGGCACGATGAAGCGGTCTTCGCAAACATCGTCGCTGGCTGCTTCGATTATGATCCGTTCGCATCGTTTCTGCCTTTTCCAGTCTACATGGCCAAACCGAATATTTCTGCGATGCTGGAGAAGGGGTTCGAATTGCTCGAGGCGGCGCCGGTTCATCCCGTCGTTACCATTATCGAACCGCAATTGATCCCTCCGCGGACGGCGCTTGAAGGCCCTCTCGATGATATCAGGGATCCGGTGCCTGCATCACGCATCCCTGCGCCCACATCCTGAGAGCATCCATCTCCAGGCCGGGTTCATGGTATGGGCTCTCTCAATCTGCGTGATCGTTTTTCTGTAACGACAGGCACAAGTAAGTAGGTTTGACCCCGCATGTCTTTCGACAGCGGGGTCAGGTAGTCGTATGACAAAAGTCAGCCGATCGAGAATGGAACGGTGACAAAGCTCTGGTTGTCGCCACGCTGGATCAGCAGCAGCACTGCCTTGCGTCCGGCCTTGCCGGCATCAGCGACCGCGGTCTTGGCTTCGTTTGCAGAATTGACCGCATGTTGGTTGACCGAAACGATGATGTCGCCCTCTTGCAGGCCTGCGTCCGCCGCGGGTTTGCCGGGTACAACGCTTGCGATGACAGCACCTTTTTCTTTCGCTGGAAGGTTCAGGGCCTGCCGTACCTCCGCCGTGATATCCGCAAGCCCAACTCCGATGTTTGGGATTTTGTGAGCTGCCGGGCCGGATTTTCCTTCATCAGACGAAGCTTGCTGCTGATCCTCACTGTTTTCACCGATCGTCAAACGCAGGTCTTTCGGTGTGCCCTGGCGCCATACCGTCAACTCTTCTTTCGATCCGGGAACAAGATCGGCAACCATGCGCGAAAGATCACGCGGTGACGAGATTGGTTTACCGCCCAGCGCAGTAATGACGTCGCCGGCCTCGACGCCGGCCTTGGCTGCTGGTGTGTTGTCGTTGACGCCGGCGACCAGTGCGCCTTCAGCCTTGCCGAGGCCAATCGCGTCGGCGATATCTGCAGTTACCGGCTGGATCTGTACGCCTATGAAACCATGATCGATTGAGCCGTCTTTCATCAGCTTGGCGACAACCTGCCTCGCCTGATCGGAGGGGATGGCGAAGCCAACCCCGACACTCCCGCCATTCGGGGAGTAGATGGCCGTATTGATACCGACGACATGGCCGTCGTGATCCACCAGAGGGCCGCCGGAATTGCCATGGTTGATCGGCGCATCGATCTGGATGAAGTCATCATAAGGGCCGGAATGCAGGTCGCGGCCGCGGGCTGACACGATGCCGGCCGTGACTGTCGTGCCGATCCCGAAAGGGTTGCCGATCGCCAGGATCTGGTCCCCGAGTTTCAGGGTGTCGGAATCACCCCAGGTGACGGTTGCGAGCGGTTTCTTGGTTTCGATCTTGACCACGGCGAGATCGGACTTCGGATCGGCGCCAATCAGTTTGGCGGGAAGTTCGGTGCCGTCATCCAGCGTCACCTTTATGTCCAGTGCCTTGTCGATCACGTGGTTGTTGGTAACGATATAGCCGTCGGGAGAAATAATGAAGCCGGAGCCGAGTGCTTCGGCACGTTCGGACTGACGTTGCCGAGGCGCTTCATGTGGCATCGGAATTCCGTTCTGGCCGAAGAACTGTCTGAATTGCTCATTGAAGGGAGAGTTCTCGCCAAAAGGAGATGTTTCGTCGCTGGCAGCAGCCTCTGCTTTCATCGTTGTGGTGATGGTGACAACTGCATGTTTGTCAGCGGCGACGATCGAGGCAAACGACCCTGCCGGCGCGATAATGCCGCCTACGGCTGCGGCGGGAGACGAAGATGCGGCAAACGCCGCGTTGTTGCCAAGAATGATTGGCGTCGCCAGGGGAACTGCGATGATTGCAGCGCCAACGAGAGCCAGGATGCGGTTTCTGCGAATGATGTTGGACATGGCGTTTCACTCTTCAGCTAAGTTGAGAGATGTAAGGGCGCGAAAGCCGAGAAAGCGGCGCGCCGGAACTTGAAGTTATGTCGGGAGGGGGCTGTGATACCGCCTGTGTCGGCTCAGTCGCAGACGCGGGTGCGATACATGTCGCCCCAGTGGTCCTGATGCCAGACAACATGGCAGGAAGGGTAATAGGCAGCGACCGGTGGAGGCCCGTATCGCATAGGAGGAGGGCCATAGGGTGCTGCAGCATAGGCAGGCGCGTGGCTGGCGCCGGCAATCAGCGCTCCGCCAATGACTGCGCCCGCTATGCCAGCGGCGAAGCCGCGGCCGAAATTGTTATGTGCTTCAGCCTGGGAGGCGGTGGCGAGAGCCGTTCCGGCAATCGTCAAGGCGACCAGACCGGTGGTGACGAATTTACGTGCTGTGATCCACATGGCTCTGATCCTAAGTTGCGGTCTGTATTCGCCTGTTTCAGGCGTCATGACCATGAAGCCACGTTAGTCCTCGCTTGATTACCGTTGGATATCCGTCTCGTTAAAGCTTGGTAAGCTTTGCGCGAAATCCCGTGTCTGCACATCTAGTGGTGAAGATCGGCGCCGCACTTTGTGCAGATCGCCCTCATCGTTGCATCAGGTCGTTGAAGAAGAGAATGAAAATCTCTCAGCATTCATGCCGTTCTGGGCGTGTCATGTCCGAACGCGTGAATGTAAATGCGATAGTTTAAAGCGTTATGGTGTCTGTTTTTACCGATGAGAAATCGGGTTTGTTGAAAATGTTCGTATTTTTCTCTTCTTCCCATCAATACTTCGATGTCTCACGGATTCACTTGGACATGAATCTGTATTAGCGTCGGTTTGCGAGATGATTCGCAGTAACGCTGATGAATAGCGAGGCTACATTGAACGCGCAAAGTCATGCACTGGATCATGGCAGTTCAATTGAACACTGGGCCATGAATCGCGCGCACCAGATCGTAGTGCATCAAGGCATGCGGCTCATAGAGGCCGCCCAAAGCCTGGACCGGAAACAAACAAGTGCCAATACTTACGCCCTGCGAGCGGCGATCATGGAATGCCTGATCGAAGCGATGAAGGATGGTCCGCACCCCGCGGCTGCAGAATAAGACATCACTGAAATTTGAGCCACGCGCTGCCCTTGCGTCAGGGGAGGGGATCGCGCTGGCAATATCCTGTGTTACAGTCCGGCAATCGACACTGCAGTGAATGGATTGCCATGCTCACAACACTTGCAATGTTAATGACCCTGACCGCGACCAATACCGCAATCGTGCAAGGCGGGCAGGAAGTGGATGTCGAACTCGTACTCGCAGTCGATACGTCCCGATCTATGGACACGGAAGAAGCTCGCATCCAGCGCGAAGGTTACGTGTCGGCACTCAAGCACAAAGAGTTTATCGATGCGGTCAGGAATGGGCTGACCGGGCGCATCGCCATCAGTTATTTCGAGTGGGCAGGCGATGTCGTTCAGGGTTCGGTGATCGACTGGCAGATCATCGAGAACGAACAGGATGCGATCGCCTTCGCCAACAAGGTCGAGGCGCGGCCGGTCGAGATGCAGCGCAGGACATCGATTTCGGCCGCCATCGTGCACGGTGCGACCATGCTCGTCTCCAATTCCTATCATGGTCTTCGCCAGGTGATCGATGTCTCGGGTGACGGGCCGAACAATTCAGGCAACCCGGTCACGCCGGCGCGCGACAAGGCTGTCGAGGCGGGCATCGTCATCAATGGTCTCGCCATCATGCTCAGGCCGTCGGGAACGCCGGGCGGGCTCGACCAATATTACAGCGACTGCGTTGCGGGTGGGCCGGGGTCTTTCGTTCTGCCGGTTCACGATATCGATGATTTCGGTGTTGCGGTTCGCCGCAAGCTGGTGATGGAAGTCAGCGGTATCGAAGCCCAGCCGCTCATTCGCCGGATTGCCGACAAGCCGGTCAAAAGCGATTGCATGGTCGGCGAAAAGCAATGGCAGGACATGTTTGATCGTTGAGTGAAAACCTCAAGAATTTCCGCCGAAAAGCCTTGCCGGACACCGTTTCTGCAGGGCGAATCGGGAATGCCGGTCGTAGTTAAATCGATGGCTTCCGGCGCGTCGATCCGCTAAGAACGCGCTCGGTCATCGTCAGCCGATAAATGCTGGAGCCGAAGGACTGCATTTACCGAATTGCGGTATCTTGTCACACGGGCTCGGTTGACGTACTCCAAACCCGAAGGCCTTGGGCCGCATAATTTTCCGGTGGCGCTGCGTTTCAGCGCCAAAAAGCTAATGACGTTGGGACTGTGATGAACCTGTACTCGGAATACCTGGCTGAAATCAAAAGCAGAGAACCCCAAGGGCTTGCCCCCAAGCCGATCGATGATGGCGCGCTGATCGCTGAAATCATCACATTGATCGAGGATGCCGGTAACGAGCATCGGGCGGATGCCCTGAAATTTTTCATTTACAACACGCTGCCGGGCACGACGAGTGCCGCCGGCGTCAAGGCCGCCTTCCTGAAGAAGATCATTCTCGGCGAAACGGTCGTTCCGGAAATCACACCGACATTTGCGCTCGAACTCCTGTCGCACATGAAGGGCGGTCCTTCGGTAGAAGTGCTGCTCGACATCGCGCTTGGCGATGACGCGGCAATCGCCAAGGAAGCCGGTGACGTCCTGAAGACGCAGGTCTTCCTTTATGACGCCGACATGTTCCGCCTGCGCGATGCCTACAAGGCCGGCAACGCCATCGCGAAGGACGTGCTGGAAAGCTACGCCAAGGCCGAGTTCTTCACCAAGCTTCCCGACGTCGAAGACGAGATCAAGGTCGTTACCTTCATTGCCGCCGAAGGCGATATCTCGACCGACCTTCTGTCGCCGGGCAACCAGGCGCATTCGCGTTCCGACCGCCAGCTGCATGGTCAGTGTATGATCACGCCGGAAGCGCAGGCGGAAATCGTCGCGCTTCAGAAGCAGCATCCCGACAAGCGGGTGATGATGATCGCCGAAAAAGGCACGATGGGCGTCGGCTCGTCGCGCATGTCCGGCGTCAACAACGTCGCCTTGTGGACCGGCAAGCAATCCAGCCCTTACGTGCCCTTCGTCAACTTCGCTCCGATCGTCGCCGGCACCAACGGCATTTCGCCGATCTTCGCGACCACCGTCGACGTGACCGGCGGTATCGGCATCAACCTGAAGAACTGGGTCAAGAAGCTCGACGAGAACGGCAAGCCGATCCTCAACAATGACGGCAACCCGATCCTCGAGCAGAAATACTCGGTCGAGACCGGTACCGTTCTGAAGATCGATGCGAAGAACCGGAAGCTGCGTGACGAAAACGGCGAAGAGCTGGTCGACATCGCCTCCTCCTTCACGCCGCAGAAGACGGAGTTCATGAAGGCGGGCTCGTCCTACGCGATCGTCTTCGGCAAGAAGCTGCAGACTTTTGCCGCCCAGACGCTCGGCGTCGAAGCAACGCCGGTTTTCGCTCCGAACAAGGAAATCTCGCTCGAAGGCCAGGGCCTGACCGCGGTTGAGAAGATCTTCAACCGCAACGCCGTCGGCGTGACGCCGGGCAAGGTTCTGCATGCCGGCTCCGACGTTCGCGTCACCGTCAACATCGTCGGCTCGCAGGATACGACCGGTCTGATGACGGCGCAGGAACTGGAAGCGATGGCGGCAACCGTCATTTCGCCGCTGGTCGACGGCGCATACCAGTCGGGTTGCCACACGGCTTCCGTCTGGGACAAGAAGGCTCAGGTCAACATTCCGAAGCTGATGTCCTTCATGAACAACTTTGGCGTCATCACCGCGCGTGACCCGAAGGGCGTCTATCACTCGATGACCGACGTCATCCACAAGGTGCTGAACGACATCACCGTGGATGATTGGGCGATCATCATCGGCGGCGACAGCCATACGCGCATGTCCAAGGGCGTCGCTTTCGGTGCGGATTCGGGCACCGTTGCTTTGGCGCTCGCAACCGGCGAAGCGACCATGCCGATCCCGCAGTCGGTCAAGGTGACCTTCAAGGGCACGATGCAGCCTTACATGGACTTCCGCGACGTGGTGCATGCCACCCAGGCGCAGATGCTCAAGCAGCATGGCGACAACGTCTTCCAGGGCCGTATCATCGAAGTCCATATCGGCACGCTGCTCGCCGACCAGGCCTTCACCTTCACCGACTGGACGGCCGAAATGAAGGCCAAGGCGTCGATCTGTATCTCCGAGGACGAGACGCTGATCGAAAGCCTGGAAATCGCCAAGTCGCGCATCCAGATCATGATCGACAAGGGCATGGACAATGCCGCGCAGACGCTACAGGGCCTGATCGACAAGGCAGATGCCCGCATCGCCGAAATCCGCTCCGGCGCAAAGCCGGCGCTGAAGCCGGACGATAACGCGAAGTATTTCGCCGAAGTCGTCGTCGATCTCGACTTGATCGACGAGCCGATGATCGCCGACCCGGACGTCAACAATGCCGACGTCTCGCGCCGCTACACCCACGATACGATCCGCCCGGTTTCCTATTACGGCGGCACCAAGAAGGTCGACCTCGGATTCGTCGGTTCCTGCATGGTGCACAAGGGCGACATCAAGATCGTCGCCCAGATGCTGAAGAACCTCGAAAAGGCCGAGGGCAAGGTCGAATTCAAGGCACCGCTCGTCGTTGCCGCGCCGACCTACAACATCATCGACGAGCTGAAGGCCGAAGGTGACTGGGAAATCCTGCAGAAGTATTCGGGCTTCGAATTCGACGACCTGAAGCCGAAGACGTCCAACCGCACCGAATACGAGAACATTCTCTATTTGGAGCGCCCGGGCTGCAACCTTTGCATGGGCAACCAGGAAAAGGCGGAAAAGGGCGATACGGTTCTGGCCACCTCGACCCGTCTGTTCCAGGGCCGCGTTGTTGAAGACACGGCGGAAAAGAAGGGTGAATCGCTTCTTGCTTCGACGCCGCTGGTCGTGCTTTCCGCGATCCTCGGCCGTACGCCGAGCATCGAGGAATATCGCGTCGCGGTCGAAGGGATCAACCTGACGAAGTTCGCGCCGCCGAAGACGACACCGATCGACAGTCTGTCGGTCCACTACTAAGCTTTCGAGCCTGACTTACGATGCCCCGGTAAGGTGACGCCTTGCCGGGGCATTTGCTTTTCTGCCTGCGGTCTTTTGGCCTATTCCTTACTTTCAGCATAAACGGGATAATCGAGCTCGTAGTAGGAAACAGGTTCCTCGTCTGGTTATAGGCGGGGAATGCGCCATGAGACTTATTCGCAATCTCTTTTTGATCATTGCATTGCTCGCAACGGCAACCGGCAGCCAGGGCGTGACGCCGCTTGCCGGGCCTGATACGCTGCATTCGTCTCATATGAACTCGGATCAGATGCAGGTCTCGATGGTTGGCGATCACGTCAACTGCGAACAGCCGTGCCCTTCTGATGATCAGGGCTCCGATAGCCAGCGCCATCATTCCTGCCCATCGGCGCTTCTTTGCGCACCGCCTGTCGCTTCGATACCGGCCGCCACAACTTCGGACATGGAGTTTGCCTTCAAGCACGTCCGCTACGATGCGGCCCCTGCGCGACAGATGATATCTGCAACGATCGTTCCTGCCGGGCCGCCGCCCAAAGCCTGATCTCCGCTGAAATCGAACTGCCCTCTGACCAAGGCCGAGCGCATACCGCGCGGGCAGTGTCGGATGGCTCGTAGTTTCACCTCGCGACGCAAGGACAGACGTCGCAGCGAGATCCAGAACCATGAACAGAACATTGTCTTCCGGGAGAGCCGTGCTCCTCCTCGGCCTTTTGGCCATGAACCCGGTCAGTGCCGGTGCCGCCGCACAGGATTATGAATTCACCCTCCTGAAAAGCGATATCAGGCAAAGTCGCAATGCGATGGTCGAACTTCGGATGACGGACCGGCGCAGCGGCGCGCCCGTTTCGGACGCCATCATTTTCAACACGGCGCTCGACATGGCTCCAGATGGCATGCCGGATATGGGCGCGGCGATCGAGCCGGTCGGGTCGAGTGAACCCGGGGTCTATCACTTCAAGGCGGACCTTTCGATGGTAGGCGCCTGGCGCTTGCGGATCGGAGCGATGATCCAGGGCGAGCCTGAACCGGTCGAGCGTGATCTTATCCTCAAGGTGTCGCCATGAACTGGCTGCCCCGTTTTGGAATGATCCTCGCTGCTTCCGCCGTTATCGGTTCCAGTGGTTATCGGGTGTTTGCCGAGGAGCGTCATTCGGGTGCGGCGCATGGCGCTGCTGCCGGCGCGGCACATGAACATTCGCATGAGGATGGACGCATCCTCTACTATCGGCACCCGGATGGATTGCCGCAATTTTCGGCACAGCCGAAAACCACGGATGACGGCAGGCCTTATCTCGCAGTGAGGAAAAAAGCGGGTGAGGCAGGCGGAAATGCTGAGGCCGCCAAACCTGCCAAGGCCATGCTGGCGGAGCTTGGCTCCACCGCGCCCCGGCGCATCCTTTATTATCGCAATCCGATGGGGCTGGCCGACACGTCGCCGGTGCCGAAGAAGGACAGTATGGGCATGGACTACCTGCCCGTTTTTGCCGACGAGCAGCAGGACGGGGCGACGATCAGGGTCTCTCCCGGAAAACTGCAGCGGACGGGGGTGAAAACCGCGACCGCCGTGATGGCCCGGATCGGCCGGGCAGTCCGCGCACCCGCCACCGTGACGCTGGACGAGACCCGCGTCAGCGTGATCGCGATGCGCACCGATGCCTTTATCGACACGGTTTCGACCGTGACGACAGGCGACCGGATCGGGAAAGGACAGGTGCTTTTCGGCTTCTATTCCAAGGAAATTGCCACTGCCGGGACGGAATATGCCGCACCGGGAGGCGACAAGGCAGGTTCGGCGCTTCGTCTGAAAAATCTCGGCGTGCCGGATGAGGCGATCAGCACGATCGCTGAGCGGCGGCAGGTGCCGGCAACCATAGACTATACCTCGCCGCGGGATGGCATCGTCCTCGAACGGCTTGCCATTGCGGGCATGATGGCCAAGCCCGGCGATGTGCTGTTTCGCATCGCGGATATGTCGCATCTGTGGGTGCTGGCCGATCTTCCGGAATATGACCTGGCCGCCGTCCGGATCGGCGCCGACGTGCAGTTGACCGTTCGCAGCCTGCCCGGCCGCACATTCCATGGCACTGTCGACCTTATCTACCCGCAGGTCGATACCCAGACGCGGACAACGAAGGTCCGCATCGAACTTGCCAATCCGGATGGTGCGCTGCTCATCAACATGTATGCGGAGGTGGAGATCGATACGCGCTCCGAAGACCCTGTCATCGTGGTTCCGAACAGCGCCGTGATCGACACGGGTGATCGCAAACTCGTGTTCCTCGACAGGGGAGAAGGGCGGTTCGAACCGAGAGACGTCAAGCTTGGCGCGCGCGGCGACGCGCAGACGGAAATCATCACCGGCATCAAGGCCGGAGATCAGGTTGTGGTCGCGGCAAACTTCCTGCTCGATGCCGAGAGCAATCTCAACTCGGCGCTGAGCGCGATGACGGCGGAGGGCGCGAAACAATGATCGCCCGTGTGATATCCTGGTCCGCCCGCAATCTGGTCCTGATCTTTGTCGCTGCCATGCTGGCCGTCGCCGGTGGAATTTACGCCTTGCGGTCGCTGCCGCTCGACGCCATTCCCGATCTCTCCGATGTTCAGGTGATCGTCTACACCGATTATCCCGGTCAGGCGCCGCAGGTCGTCGAGGACCAGGTGACCTATCCGCTGACGACCTCCATGCTGACAGTGCCGAAATCCAAAGTGGTGCGCGGTTTCTCCTTTTTCGGCGCTTCGTTCGTTTATGTGATTTTTGAGGATGGCACCGATCCGTACTGGGCGCGCAGCCGTGTGCTTGAATATCTCAATGTCGCGCAAAGCCGCCTTCCGGGCGGGATCACGCCGACGCTCGGTCCCGATGCGACGGGGGTCGGCTGGGTCTATCAATATGCCGTGGTGGCGAAAGAGATGTCGCTTGCCCAGCTGCGGTCGTTGCAGGACTGGGTCGTGCGCTTCGCGGTTTCGAAATCCGAAGGTGTTGCCGAGGTCGCCAGCGTCGGCGGTTTCGTCAAGCAATATTCCATCGTGGTCGATCCGGTCCGGCTGAAGGCGCAGGACATTTCGCTCACCAACATCGCCAGTGCCGTGCGTGCCAGCAACACGGATGTCGGCGGCCGCACGGTCGAGCTTTCCGAATTCGAGTTCATGGTGCGCGGGCGCGGTTATCTGAAGGGCATAACCGATATCGAGAATATCGTCCTGAAAAGCATGGGCGGCACGTCGCTCAGGCTCGGCGATGTTGCAAGGGTCGAACTGGTTCCCGACGAAAGGCGGGGGATTACCGAACTGAATGGTGAGGGCGAAGTCGCGAGCGGCATCGTGCTGCAGCGGTTCGGGGCCAATGCGCTGTCGGTCATCGATAATGCCAAGGCGAGTCTCGAGGGGATCAAGGGCAGCCTGCCGGCCGGTACCGAGATCGTGCCGGTCTATGATCGCTCGCAATTGATCGAGGCTGCGATCGAAACGTTGAAAAGCACGCTTGTGGAGGAGGCGATCGTCGTTGCTCTCGTCACGATCGTCTTTCTCCTGCATGTTCGCAGTGCGCTCGTCGCCATCATCATGCTGCCCGTGGGCGTGCTGATGGCCTTCATTGCCATGCACTTCCTCAATATCGGCGCCAATATCATGAGCCTCGGCGGCATTGCGATTGCCATCGGGGCGATGATCGATGCGGCGATCGTGATGATCGAGAATGCCCACAAGCATCTGGAGCGGGCACCGCCGGACAAGCAGCGTATCGACATCCTCATCGAGGCGGCGAGCGAGGTCGGTCCGGCGCTGTTCTTCAGCCTGCTGATCATCACCGTCTCCTTCCTGCCGATCTTCACGTTGGAATCACAGGAGGGGAGGCTGTTCAGCCCGCTTGCCTTCGCCAAGACCTTTGCAATGGCGGCGGCCGCGATCCTGTCGGTGACGCTGGTGCCGGCGCTGATGGTCGTCTTCGTCAGGGGGCGGATCGTTCCGGAGCATAAAAATCCCGTCAATCGCTTCCTGATCTGGATCTACCGTCCGGTCATCGCCGGGGTGCTGAAGGCGAAGGTGCTGACGATAGTGGTGGGGCTTCTCGTCCTCGGGGCCACGGTCTGGCCGATCCAGCATATCGGCAGCGAGTTCATGCCGGATTTGGACGAAGGTACGCTGATGTATATGCCGACGACCCTGCCCGGCCTGTCGGTGACCAAGGCAGCGGAACTGCTGCAGACCCAGGACCGGATCATCAAGTCCTTTCAGGAAGTCGAAAGCGTCTTCGGCAAGGCCGGGCGTGCCTTGACGGCGACCGATCCCGCGCCTGTCGAGATGTTCGAGACGATCATCACGCTGAAGCCGAAAACCGAGTGGCGGCAGGGCGTGACGACGGCAAGCCTGAAAAAGGAGATGGACGAAGCTCTGCAGTTTCCCGGCGTCGCCAATGCCTGGACGATGCCGATCCGCGCCCGCATCGACATGCTGTCGACAGGCATTCGAACTCCGGTCGGCGTGAAGGTTTACGGTACCGATCTGAATGAACTGGAGAAGGTAGCCCGGCAGATCGAAACCGTGCTGAAGGATGTAGATGGAACGTCCAGCGCTTATGCGGAACGGGTGATCGGTGGTTATTATCTCGATATCGTGCCGGACCGGATGGCGCTCGGGCGTTACGGTCTGACGATCGGGGATGTGCAGGACGTCGTTTCGATGGCGCTCGGCTCGGAAGTCGTGACCTCTACCGTGGAGGGCCGCGAACGTTATGGCGTGGCGATCCGCTATCCGCGCGCGTCGCGCAGCGATCCGCAGTCGATCGCAAGAGACGTGCTTGTCTCGCTGCCCGGCGGCGGAACCGTTCCTCTCGGTGAAGTGGCCGAGGTGAGCCTGACGCGGGGTGCCACGACGGTGCGCACCGAAAACGGCCAGCTCGCCGTCTATATCTATGTCGATATCACGGGCCGCGATCTCGGCGGTTATGTCGCCGAGGCCCGGCAGGCGGTGGCGGCACGGGTGGAGCTTCCAACGGGCTATTCCGTGGCATGGAGCGGTCAGTTCGAATATCTCGAACGGGCGGCCGCGCGACTGTCCATCGTCATTCCGCTGACGCTCGCGCTGATTTTCCTTCTGCTCTATCTGAACTTCAGGGCGCTGACCGAAACCCTGATCGTCATGCTCTCCCTGCCCTTCGCGCTCGTCGGCGGCATCTGGCTGATGTGGTGGCTCGGGTTCAATGCGTCGGTTGCGGTGGCCGTCGGCTTCATCGCGCTGGCGGGGGTTGCCGCGGAGACGGGTGTGATCATGCTGATCTATCTCGATCACGCCTTGAAGGAGGGGCGTGCCTTATGCGCCAGCGAGGGGAGGCCGCTGACAAGAGAGGATCTTCATCACGCCATCATGGTTGGCGCTGTCGAACGTGTTCGGCCGAAGATGATGACCGTGGTGGCCATCATGGCGGGTCTCCTGCCGATCCTGTGGAGCACGGGAACGGGAGCGGAGATCATGCAGCGCATCGCGGTGCCGATGATCGGTGGCATGGTGTCCTCGACGCTGCTGACCCTGATCGTCATTCCGGCGATCTATGCCCTGGTGAAGGGGAGGAGGCTGGGTAGCGAAAGTGCCAGTTCGGCCAATGTGGCTGAAGCCGATCTCGGCATCAATGCGCCGGCAAGATGAGCTGAACGCGATTGAAAAATTCGGGAGCCGGGTACAGCCCGGCTCTTCCGATCGCTAAAGTCAGCGTTTTCCAGCCGAGGTGACCGCTTTTTCGGCGCCGCCATCCTGCTCGAGTTCCTTGACCAGCATGGCAAGGAGACCGGGAAACCGCGCGTCGATGTCTTCGCGGCGAAGCGAGGAGGCGCGACGGTTTCCGTAATCGATCTGGCTGATCAACCCCGCCTCGCGCAGGATCTTGAAGTGGTGGGTGAGCGAAGCCTTGGCGACCGGAAAACCGAAGGACACGCAATTACGCTCCATGCCGTCCGGCAAGGTCGCCAGGATGGCGATTGCGGTGCGGCGAAGCGGATCGGACAGCGTCGAGAAGACAGTGCTCAGGTCGATCTCGTCGCGTGCTGGCTGGGGAAGCAGTTCTGACATAGGGTAATTCTACGAAAATTGGCATCTCGATGCAAGTAACAGGTATGTCTTGACGCATACCTTTGTAAGGCATAGGTATGTCTTACACCATACCAGCACTTCTATTGCACCTGCGGATATCGGTCGAATCTACAAGCAGCCGGCGGCGTCTCGATATTGAATGCGGCGTCGAACCCTATCATTCCGAAAGTGAGCGACATGCCTCAGCCACAGCTTTTCACACCGTTCAAGATCCGCAATCTCGAGCTTGAGAACCGTATCACCATTGCCCCGATGTGCACCTATTCCGCCGCGGATGGATGCATGACCGACTGGCATCTGATTCATCTGGGGCAGTTGGCTCTGTCCGGTGCCGGCCTGTTGACGATCGAGGCGACGGCCGTCGTTCCCGAAGGCCGGATCAGCTATGCCGATGTCGGCCTCTATGATGATGCGACGGAAGCGGCGATGCGCCGGACGCTGGAGAGCATCCGCAAGTGGTCGAACATTCCAATCGCGGTTCAGCTTGCCCATGCCGGGCGCAAGGCATCGTCAAACCTGCCGTGGCTCGGTGGTGCGCAGCTTCCCGTCGATCACAAGGATGGCTGGCAGACCGAGGCACCGTCCGCAGTTCCGTTCAAATCGACCGACACGGTGCCGACCGAACTTTCCCGCGAGCGGATGAACGAAATCCGTGATGCCTTTGTCCAGGCGGCAATCCGCGCCGCGCGTATCGGCATCGATGCGGTGCAGATCCATGCCGCGCACGGTTATCTGCTGCATTCATTCCTGTCTCCGCTCGCCAACCAGCGGACCGACGAATATGGCGGAAGCCTCGAAAACCGCATGCGCTTCCCGCTGGAAGTGTTCGATGCGGTGCGCGCTGCTTTCCCGGCCGACAAGGTCGTATCGGTTCGCGTCTCGGCAACCGACTGGTATGATGGCGGCTGGAACCTGGATGAAACGATCGAGTTTGCCAAGGCATTGGAGAGCCATGGTTGCGACGCCATCAACGTGTCGACCGGCGGGCTGCATGTCGAGCAGAAAATCCCCGTGTCGCCGAGCTATCAGGTGCCCTTCGCGCGTGCGGTCAAGGCCGCGGTGAAGATGCCGGTCGTCGCCGTCGGGTTGATCACCGAACCGTCTCAGGCAGAAGCGATCGTTGCGACAGGTGATGCAGATCTTATCGGCCTGGCTCGCACGATCCTCTATGATCCGCGCTGGCCGTGGCATGCCGCTGCCGCTCTGGGCGGCGAGGTTTCCGCCGCGCCTCAGTATCATCGCAGCCAGCCCTCGACGCTGAAGTCGCTGTTCAAGGCGTGAGTGAAGAATGACGCAAAGGCCTTCGCTCCGGCATGGATCGAGGGCCTTTTTGCAAATCAAGGAGAGCGATCCCGGCTCTTCTGGCTTTCGTCAACAGCTTGCGGGCATGAGGTGGAATTTCCGCGGTTCCGCCAAAGGTCGCAACTTCGTTTCCGCTTGGGGGCGGCAATAGTACATAATTTTTGTATACTGCCGGAGTCGGCGGGCAGTAAGCTCCTGTGCCCGGCGGTGTCCATCTGAACAACGGCCGGTTCATCGATCAGGAGACGAAACAGATGTCGACATTGAAGGATTACCTGGCTCAAAAGCGGGCGGCACTGCTTGAGCGGCGCAGGCGTATCAAATCCGGCGAACTTGGTGTCGCGACGCTGAAGGCAAGTACCAGTGCGGAAGGCCGCAGCGGTGTGCGCCGCATCCGCATCCGGGATTTCCAGGTCCTCTCCGACAGCCCGGCGGATTTTGCCGGTTACAATCTCGGGCCAGCGTCTCCGGAGCTGCTGGTCGGTGCGCTTTCGAGCTGCCTGACGCATACCTGGCTGATCCATGCAGCAGATCAGCAGGTGGTGCTGGAAGCGTTGAATGCTGAAGTCTCGGCCAAGATCGATCCGCGTGGCGGCTCCGAAGGGCATGAGGATATTCCGGTCTATCCGCATGATTTTGAATACACGGTTTCGCTGGTTCCGGACGCCAGCCCGGAAGAGATTGCCCGTGTTGCGGCGGCTGTCGAAAAGGCCTGCCCGATCCTCAATCTTCTCAAGCGTGGCACCAATGTTACCGGTCGTATCGACCACAAGTCTTCCGCATCCGCGGCTGCCGCTTAACTTCCAACGCGACTAGGCAATGCTCGAAAATAGGTGATCCGCAAGGCGATTGGTGCGGATTGCTTTTTCGGTTTCAATGTTATGGAACATATTTATGAGTGATATTGCATCCCCCGATTTTCCTCCCTCACTCTGGAACGCGGTAACACGCCCAAGAAACCCCAACTCCAGCCTTTCGGGTGAGGCGAGGGCAGGGGTTGCGATCATCGGAGCCGGCTTTACCGGCCTTTCGGCTGCTCTTCATCTTGCCGAGCGTGGCCACAAGGTGATCGTGCTTGAGGCTGTTCAGGTCGGCTGGGGGGCGTCCGGCCGTAATAACGGTCAGGTCATTCCCACCATGACCGGTGCCGAACCGGACAGCATTGCGAAAACCCATGGGGAGGCGGGAGAGCGGTTCGCCCAGCTGGTCAGCGATAGCGCTTCCTATCTTTTCGATCTGGTGCGTAGACACGACATCGATTGCGAGGCGCAACAGAACGGCTGGTTTCAACCGGCGCATTCGCCCGGGCGCGTGCGGCTTTCGGCAAGTCGCGTGGAAGCCTGGTCGCGCCGCGGTGCGCAGGTCCGCCTGCTCGATGCGGCAGAGACTGCCGATCTCATCGGATCGCGGGACTGGTATGGCGGCATGCTCAACAGCAGTGGCGGGCACATCAATCCGCTGGCCTTTTCCAGAGGGCTTGCCGATCGCCTCACCGCTGCCGGCGCGATGCTTCACGAAAACACGCCTGTCCGGTCGATCGAGAAAACGCCATCGGGCTGGGTGATTTCGACCCCCGCTGGGCGCGTCATATCCGATCAGGTCATTTTAGCCTCGAATGGCTATACGGACTGGTTCGAAAGCCGGCTGGCGCCGAAGGTCGCGCATTCGCTCGTGCCAATCCTGTCGTGGCAGATGGCGACTGAACCGCAGCCGGACGCGGTGCGCGCCAGTGTCTTGCCGGGGCGGCAGGCATTGTCGGATACCCATGGCGACCTGCGTTTCTTCCGCTGGGACGCCCGTGGCCGGCTTGTGACCGGCGGGGCGCTGATGTTTCCGTTCAACGGTGCGGAACGCCTGAAACAGCGTATCGGCAAACGATTGGCCGGAATCTTTCCGCAGATGGGCAGGCCGAAATTCGACTTCGTCTGGAACGGCCGCATCGGCATGACGGTGGACCGGATGCCGCAATTCTATAATCCCGCGCCCGGGCTGTGGACATGGAGCGCCTGCAACGGCCGCGGTGTCGCCCTGGCAACCTCGCTCGGCAAGGTCTTTGCCGACGCGATCGAAGGTGTCGGTCAGCGGGATCTGGCTGTTCCGATAACCCCGGTCCGCACCATTTCCTTCCATCCGATTGCAAAACGTGTCGCTCCGGCCATGCTCGGTTGGTACCGGCTGAAGGACAGGCTCGAGCCTGCCTATAAGTGAACTGGGAGACGATCCGCGTCATGAGTGAGAACAGCAAAACCGGCCATCTGGTGCCGATCGAATGGCTGCAGGCGGCTTTCAACATGCGCGCCGCAGCCTATGCCAATATATTAGACGTGTTGCGGGATGCCTTCGGCACGCAAAAGTCTGTCGAGCTTCTGTCCGAGGCGACGCGCCGGATGGGCATTACCGCCGGCGCCCGGTTTGCCGACCTCGGCCCGGATAGATTGACGGCCCTGAAGGAGCGGTTTCTCGGCACCATTCCGGCAGGTGATATCCTCTTTCAGCCGGAAGTTCGCCGAAGCGACGACGAACGCCTGGAAATCAAGTTTCATCGCTGTCCGCTGAAGGAAGCTTGGCAGGCGATGGGGCGATCCGATGACGATATCGAACTCTTGTGCAAGGCTGGCGGGGCGATAGACGGCGGCCTTTTCAAGGCGGCCGGTTTTGTCTTCAAGGGGGAAACCTGGAGGCCAGGTGAAGAGGGGTGCTGCAAGCTTGTGGTGGAACCGGGGCCTGCCGCCTGATCAAGGCTCTTCGATTTTTCGCGAATATCGGGCCCGACAGAGAGCGCTTCTCTTTGTCGGGCCTCAGCCTCTAATTCTCAAGGAATGCCGCGGCGAGATCGCCACGGCATTCCTGTGATCTCAGATGAACTCGACCACTGCTCCGCTCGCATCCGCCGGTGAAACGGCAATGCCTCCGGCAGATGTCCTGATGAACGCGATGCCCTGAGCGGAGAGAAGCTCTGCTGTCTTTTCGCGATCCTTCACCCGAATGCGCAGCACGGCAAAGCCATTGGCGGGTGTCCTGGCAATATCGAGACCCGGGTAAAGCGCGGCAATCGCTGCCGGTTCGAAGAAGAACAGAGGTGCCGAATTCTGGCCGGTCTCAACACGAAAACTGCCTTCGATTTCCTCGACACGACCTGCGGCATAGAAGCTTGCATAGGTTTCCGCCGTCTTGCGAGGATCGTCGCTGATGCCGGTTATGCCGCCAAGACCAATCGCGCCATTGGCATGGTCCTGAAGTTCCGGCCTCCACACCATGTCGCGCGTTTCGTGCTGGCAAAGGAAGAAGTGCCCGAGCGGTACTTGCTCAGGGTCGAAGCCCAATGTCCTGAAGCTTGCAATGCCTTCGCCGCCGCCGGGCAGGGGGAGTGGACGTGAAAACGCGCTGATCTCTCCCGTCCTGATGCCGAGTTCGGCAAGCGCAGGCTTGGCTGCGTCCGCACTTGCGGTGCGATTGGCAATCGCCTGCAGGCCCTGGCCATAGGTCGCGAGCGTCTTGCGCTGCGGTGCATTGAGTTCGGTCTCGGCGACCAGTCCAAGAAGCTCGAGATAGTCGTCCTGAAAAATGATCGTGTAGTTGGCCGATCCCTTTTGCGGACTGTGAAGCCCGCGGGGAGAAAGCGTGAAGCCAAGGCGGCGGAAACGTTCGGCGCTGTCATCGAGATCATTGACCAGCAGATAGCTGTGATCCACGCCAAGCACGGGGTGGGACATGATTTTCCTCATCGGATCGAAGGATGGTACCCGCCGGCGGCAAGCCGGCCGAGTGATTGATCGATGGTTGTGAGCCTATCCGGTCCCGACAGATTTCTACTGACTTGGTATTCTATTTTCAGGGCAAGTGCGGAAGTTTCTTTGCGGCCCAGGTGCGTCTGGAACAATCGTGTTCCAGACATAAAACCGGCGACGATCGATGGACAAATCCCTGGAAAGCTTCGGTCTCTCAGTCACGATAACGCAAGGCTTCGATCAGCAGGCGGAAGGCGGGAGATACCTGCCGGCGGCTGGGATAATAGAGGTGATATCCGGGGAATGGCGGGCACCAGTCCTCAAGCACACGTTCCAGCTTTCCCTCGTCGAACAGCTTGCCGAACTGATCGTCCGGAAGACACACAAGGCCGAGGCCGTTGACGGCTGCCTCGACCAGCATGGGCACGTCATTGCAGGTGAACTGGCCCTGGACACGCACGTTGAGCGGTCTGTCATCCTTCTCGAATTCCCAGGCATAAAGGCCGCCAAGTGTGGGAAGCCGAAGGTTCATGCAGACATGCTGCGTCAGGTCATGTGGCGAAAGGGGCCTGCCTTTCCTCTCGAAATAGGCGGGTGATCCGGCGACGACCATGCGCAGTTCCGGGCCAATGCGCACCGCCACCATATCCTTCTCCACCCGCTCGCCCAGCCGAATGCCTGCATCGTAACGTTCGGTAACGATATCGGTGAAGCGCTGATCGACCGAGATCTCGATATTGATGTCGGGATATTCCGCCATAATCCGGCTTGCCGCGGGCATGACGATGCCGACCGCTGGCTGGCGGCTCGATGTCAGACGAATGGTTCCGGCGGGCTTGGCACCGAGCGCGCTTATCGCATCGACGCGGGTTTCTATGTCATCGAATGCCGGGCGCAGCGTTTCAAGCAATTGTTCGCCGGCATCGGTCGGGGCGACATTGCGTGTGGTACGGGTGAGAAGGCGCACGCCCATCCGCTCTTCCATGCGCCGGATCGTGTGACTAAGCGACGATTGCGACGTGCCCATTCTGGCCGCTGCGCGGGTAAAGCTCCGTTCTTCCGCAACGGCCATGAACGCCAGAAGATCGCCGATTTCATCGCGCCGCATTTATTAATCTCCAGCATATGTCCATGTGGGATTTAGCGCATAGATGGCTCGGTGCGCCAATGACAAAGCCGAGAGCATAAAGGCGCTCAGACGCGCGAGAGTGATCGGTCACGACCGATCTTCGTTGACGAGCGCTATCTGCTTGCCCATGGTTTTCAAATCAGGTGATGTATTGCGGCATCGCACGAAGCCGCAGCAAGGGAGAGATCGGTGCAGCCCGAACAACGCAAGCGGCAGGACGCCGCACAGCCGCAAAAACCTCTCAAGGTGGGTTTCATTCTCGCCCGGTCGTTCACACTTTCGGCGTTTGCCATGTTCGTCGACACGTTGCGTCTCGCCAGTGACCAGAAGGATCGATCCGGCAGGGTTCTTGCCGACTGGCAGGTTCTCAGCAGCACCCGGCATATGGTCACGTCCAGCTGCGGAATACAGGTTGCTCCGACCACGGATTTCATCGACCCGGCCCGATTCAATTATATCGTCGTGGTGGGCGGGCTTCTGTCTGTGTCGCAGCCGGTGGACAACGAGACTGTCTCCTACCTGAAACAGGCGTCCGCCAGGGGCGTGCCGCTTATCGGCGTCTGTACCGGCTCCTTCATTTTGGCCGAGGCCGGCCTGATGGCGGACCATGAGAGCTGTGTCAGCTGGCTCCATCACCAGGATTTTCGCGAGCGGTTTCCGGATTTGAAGGTTCGCTCGGATCGGCTTTTCCATATCGACGGTGAGCGTGGTTCCTGTGCCGGCGGCAGCAGTTCGGCGGATCTGGCTAACGTTCTGGTTCAGCGCCATATCGGCAGAGACGCAGCCAGGAATGCTCTTGAAGTCCTGCAGATCGATCAGGCCAGATCGGCTACCCATTCGCAGGCCCGGCGCCCGTTTGTCGTTGAAGCGAGAGATCCGCGTATCATCTCGGTGCTGATTACCATGGAGCAAAATCTGGAAGGCGACGTGTCGCTGGAGGGGTTGGCAAAGTCGGTCGGGCTTTCCCGGCGTCAGCTTGAACGGCTGTTCGAGGAGCAGACGGGGCTTTCCCCGGGAGCGGCCTACCGCAAGATACGCCTGGAGCGCGCCAGAGAACTGCTTCAGAACACAAACCGCGCCGTGATCGATATTGCCTTCGACGTCGGATATTCAAGCGCATCGCATTTTACCAAGGCGTTCAGGCTTGCCTTCGGCAAAACGCCGTTGGGTATGAGAGAAGGCCAAGCTGCAATCCATTGAGGAACAGGGATGTCGAACCATTCGCCCTGTCGATTACGACTGGTCTGGTATGGATAGTGCGGGGGCGCGGCCAGAAAGCCGCACCCCGTCAAAATTTGTTTGATATCTCGACTTAGCCGAAAGGTCGGTCGATCGAATGGGCCGGTTCGGTGAAGAAGACCGGGCCTTCTCCTGACATGTAGATAATGTCTTCGAGACGCACGCCGCATTCGCCGTATACGCAGAGCATCGGCTCGTCGGAGAAGACCATGCCGGGCTGAAGTTTCGTCTTGTTGCCGCGAACGATGAACGGGTTTTCGTGCAGGTCCATGCCCAGCCCATGACCGGTGCGGTGCGGCAGGCCGGGGACCTGATAGTCCGGTCCGTAGCCGGCATCCGTCAGTACCTTGCGGGCGGCTGCATCGACATCCTCGCAAGGGCAGCCGAGTCGGGCTGCCTCGAAGGCGGCGCGGTGGGCTGCCTTTTCCATGTTCCAGAGTTCGCGCTGACGCTCCGTCGCTTCACCGAAGACATAGGTGCGGGTGATATCCGAGCAATAGCGGTGGATATGCGCGCCGAGATCGATCAGCACCATGTCGCCTTTGGCAAGCGTCTGTGCGTAGGGCACGCCATGCGGATAGGCGGTCGCCTCGCCGAACTGGGCGGCGGCGAAGACATGGCGCATGCCGAGTTTCTGATGGGCGCTCGCGATGAAATCCGTCACTTCGGTGGTCGATACACCTTCGTAAAGTCCTTCCCATACGGCCTTGTGGACGCGCAGGCTGGCGGTCATCGCCGTCTGGATGATGGCGATTTCGGTGGCCGACTTGATCTGGCGGCAGGCTGCGATCAGATCGCCGGCGCCGATGACCGTCAGACGCGCGCCGATATGGGCGGTGATCGGGCTTGAGAACATGAAGGGCGTGGCGGGATCGAAGGTGAGTGTCTTGCCCTCTACGGGCAGATCGCAGATCAGGTTTGCGACGAGCAGGGCCGGGTCTTCATGCTCTTCCCAGGTGGCGATCTCGCCCTGGATCCTGATGAGGGTTACCGTCTTCGGCTCCTCGAAGGCCGGGCTGATATAGATCGGCGCGCCCGTGGACGGGATGATCGCGCCGTGCAGGCGCTCGCTGGCGCCGAGCGACATGCCGGTGAAATAGGTGAGGCTGGTCGAGGTATCGAGATAGACGGCCTTGACGCCCGCCTCCCGCATCAAGGCCTGCAGCTTAGCGATGCGGGATTGAAGCTCTTCGACGGAGATCGGAGCAATTGCGGCGGCGATGTTTTCAAATTCGGCAAGCGATTGTTCGAAAGATTTGTAGACGGGGGCACTCATGGTCTTGTTCCTGAAACGGACTGGATTTCACATATTCTGACTAGAAGACAACGGGGTGGGTGGCGCCGGTCTCGACATTGACGAGGCCCTGCGGGGCATGGTCGCTTGGCGCGACCAGAACCCAGCGCCACGGCGCGCAGGTGAGCGTGGCAAAGGCCAGCCGCTCCGGGAACCCGGCGAACCAGCGCGGATGAAAACTCGGCTCGTACATCCAGTCGACCTTTTCGCCCTCGGCATAAAGCGCCTGCATCTCTTCATGTAGGTCTTCCGCCGGGCGGCAGCTCATCAGGCCGGCGACTTCGTAGCGCACGCGGGCGACGACCTGTCCTTCGCGCACAAGCGCCCAGCCGCCGTCATTGTCGGCGACCGCGTTGACGGCTTTCGCCATGGCTTCGTCGGAAGAGCCGACGCACCAGATATTATGCTTGTCATGCGCCATGGAGCAGGCGAGTGCCGTATCGGGTGTCGACGGGCCGCAACCGAGCCAGAACATTTTCGACACGGCAGCCTTGCCGGAAAAACGGTCAATGACCGAGAATTTGGTGATGTTGCGGGCGTGGTCGCGCTCCACGAGACCATCTTTGACCTGCAGGTCAAAGGTCAAAAAGTCGTCGGTCCAGTGGAAGGGGCGCAGAACAGCGGCGGTCATCGTCTCGCGGCCGGGTTCGGCCTTGATGGCGAAATCCTTGGCCGTCAGGTCGCGGCCGATATTGATGGTGTTCGTCGCCCATTCCGGCCAGTCGATCTTTGGCACGTCCGGCAGATAGGTATTGCCGTCGGAGACCTGTTTTCCATCTGCCCAGACCTTTGCGATCTCGAATTTTTTGACATTCGACAGAAGCACGATATCGGCATAGCGGCCCGGCGCGATGGAGCCGACCCAGGGGGTGAGGCGCATGTGGCGGGCGGGGTTGATGGTGACGCACTGGATAGCGATTTCCGGCGCAAGGCCGGCCTCGATCGCAAGCCGCACATTGTGGTCGGTGGCACCGAGTTTCAGCGTGTCGGACGCAGACCGGTCGTCGGTGGTGAGCGCGATCTGCGACCAGTCGGCAAGGCCACGGTCGAGCAGGCCCTTGATCACTTCCGGCAGGCTGTGTGGGCGAAGTTCCATGAACAGGCCGTGGGTGAGCTTGTCCCAGAACTCTTCCGGCGTCCAGGCTTCATGGTCGGAGGCAAGGCCTGCGGCGGCGAAGGCGTTGATTGACGGCAGGTCGCGGATGCCGGCGGCATGGCCCTCAACGACGGCGCGCTTTTCGAATGTCGCGCGGATCATGCCCCAGAGGCGTTCATGCGACGGATTTTCCGGGTTCCACACGGCCGGCCAGTCCATCACCTCGTCGAGGCCTGCCGTCATCAGGCTCTGTTGAAGAAAGGCCTTCTGCTCGTCATACCCGAGATAACCGCCGCCATGCTCGTAGGCTGTGGGTGGGACGGCGGAGCCGGGCAGGGGAAAAATCTTCAGCGGCGAACCGGCCTCACGGGCCTTCAGCCAGAATTCCAGCGTCTTTGCGCCGTTGACGTTGGAGAATTCGTGGCTCGCCTCGCAGGTCCAGGTGTTTCCGCGCGGAAGAACCAGGGCTGCCTCCCATTCGGGCGTCAGATGCGAGCTTTCGATATGCTTGTGCACTTCGCCAAGGCCCGGCACGGCGGAAAGATCCGGTTCGTGAACACGGGTGCTCACTTCGCCCGGATAGGAGCCGGCCTTGCCGACATAGGCGATGCGGCGATCCTTGATGATGATTTCCTGGTCTTGCGACCATGTGCGGGTCGCGACATCCAGCAACCGCCCGACACGCAGAGCCACATCGGCCTTTTCCTTGCCGAGCGCGACCAGCGTCAGGCGCTGGCGGATCCGCACTTCGCTGTCGGCATCGATGATGGTGTCTTGAATTTCAAAAGGCATGGTTTTCTCTGCGTCGTATTTCCGGGTCGCGGGCCCTGCAGTGATAGTCCGTGGCGGGGGCCAGTCAACCGTTCAAATCCATCGGACCGGATTGTGAGCCAAGCTTTCGCCGCTATGCACGGATCGAGCGAAAATTGACATATGTCATTGTAGGTTTTCGAGACCGCGACATAGTTTCCGGGAGGCCGCGAAAGGCTTGCTTCCTGGCCGCATTGGTCCAGAATTTAGTCTTCTAAATCGATTTAGTACGCGTGATGAGCGCGACTTACCACGCACCATGATTCAATTTGAGGTGGAATTATCATGACAGTTAGCACGATTGCGGAGCTGGACGCGCTTGTGGCGCGGGTTGAAGCTGCACAGAAGGCTTATGCGAGTTTCAGCCAGGAGCAGGTTGACGAAATCTTCCGCAACGCCGCACTGGCGGCTGCGAATGCTCGTATCCCGCTTGCCAAGATGGCGGTTGAGGAGACCGGCATGGGTGTGATGGAGGACAAAGTGGTGAAGAACCATTTTGCCTCCGAATATATCTACAACAAATACAAGGACGAGAAGACCTGTGGCGTTCTCTCCGAGGAGCCGGAATACGGGATTGCAACGGTTGCTGAGCCGATCGGCCTGATCTGCGCCATCGTGCCGACCACCAATCCGACCTCGACGGCGATCTTCAAGGCGCTGATTGCGCTGAAGACCCGCAACGGTATCGTCTTCTCTCCCCATCCGCGCGCCAAGCGCGCCACCTGCGAGGCGGCTCGCCTCGTTCTGGAAGCCGCCGTCAAGGCCGGTGCGCCGAAGGATATTATCGGCTGGATCGACGAGCCAAGCGTCGAGCTTTCCAATGCGTTGATGCATCATCCGGCGATCGACCTGATCCTGGCAACCGGTGGCCCCGGCATGGTCAAGGCCGCCTATTCATCAGGCAAGCCGGCAATCGGCGTGGGTGCCGGCAATACGCCTGCCGTCATTGATGAATTTGCCGATATCAAGCGCGCTGTTGCCTCGATCCTGATGTCGAAGACCTTCGACAATGGCGTCGTCTGCGCCTCGGAACAGTCCGTTGTCGTGGTCGATGCCGTCTATGATGCGGTACGCGAGCGTTTCCGCACCCATGGCGGTTATGTTCTGTCGAGCAACGAGGCGGGTGCGATCAAGAGCCTGATCCTGAAGAAGGGCTCGATCAATGCCGAGATCGTCGGCCAGTCAGCGCACAAGATTGCCGAGATGGCAGGCTTCGAGGTTCCGAACGGCACCAAGGTTCTGATTGCCGAAGTCGAGGCGATCGACGAGACCGAACCCTTTGCCTATGAGAAGCTGTCGCCACTTCTGGCCATGTACAAGGCGAAGAACTTCGAGGCTGCCTGCGACAAGGCCGAGGCGCTGGTTGCCTTCGGCGGCGTCGGTCACACCTCGGTTCTCTATACCGACCAGGATCTTCAGCCCGAGCGCATTGCTACTTACGGCGCGAAGATGAAGACCTCGCGCATCCTGATCAACTCGCCGGCCTCGCATGGCGGTATCGGCGATCTCTACAACTTCCGTCTCGCGCCGTCGCTGACGCTCGGTTGCGGCTCGTGGGGGGGCAATTCGATCTCGGAAAATGTCGGCCCGCAGCATCTGATCAACAGGAAGACGGTGGCCATGCGCGCAGAGAACATGCTCTGGCACAAGTTGCCGCCATCGATCTACTTCCGCCGCGGCAGCCTGCCGTTTGCGCTTGAAGACCTGAAGGACAAAAAGCGTTGCCTGATCGTCACCGACCGCTTCCTGTTCGAAAACGGCAATATCAACGACACGATCCGCATCCTCAAGGATCTCGGTCTCGAGGTCGAAGTCTTCTTCGAAGTCAGCGCCGACCCGACGCTTGCCGTCGTGCGCAAGGCGACAGCACTCGCCAACGCCTTCCAGCCGGACCTGATCCTTGCCGTCGGTGGCGGTTCACCGATGGATGCGGCCAAGATCATGTGGGTCATGTACGAGCATCCGGATGTCGAGTTCACCGATCTGGCGTTGCGCTTCATGGATATCCGCAAGCGCATCTACCGCTTCCCGACGCTCGGCAAGAAGGCCATGTTCGTGGCCGTTCCGACGACCTCGGGCACCGGTTCGGAAGTGACCCCGTTTGCGGTGGTGACCGACGAGAAGACCGGCATCAAGTATCCGATCGCCGACTACCAGCTGACGCCGCATATGGCGATCGTCGACGCCAATCTGGTCATGAACATGCCGAAGTCTTTGACCGCGCATGGTGGTATCGACGCGGTTACGCATGCGCTTGAGGCCTATGTTTCGGTCATGGCCAACGAGTATTCCGATGGCCAGGCGCTGCAGGCATTGAAGCTGCTCAAGACCTATCTTCCCTCGGCCTACAAGAACGGCGCCAAGGACCCGAAGGCTCGCGAGCAGGTTCATAATGCCGCAACGCTTGCCGGGATTGCCTTTGCCAATGCCTTCCTCGGCGTATGCCATTCGATGGCGCACAAGATCGGTGCGGAATTCCACATTCCGCATGGCCTGTCTAACGCGCTGCTGATCTCCAACGTCGTCCGCTACAACGCAGTCGACAATCCGAGCAAGCAGGCGGCGTTCAGCCAGTATGACCGGCCGAAGGCGCTATGCCGTTATGCCGAGATTGCCCAGCATCTCGGCCTCGGCGGTAAGAACGACGCGGCATCCGTCGAGAACCTCGTCCAGTGGCTGGAACAGCTGAAGAAGGATCTCGACATTCCGGCCTCGATCCAGGCAGCCGGTGTCGGCGAAGCCGACTTCATGGCCAAGGTCGACAAGCTCGCCGAAATGGCCTTCGACGACCAGTGCACGGGTGCCAACCCGCGTTATCCGCTGATCGCCGAAATCCGCGACGTTCTGATCGCCAGCTACCACGGCGAGGCTTATGTCGAGGAACAGGACAAGCCGGCCGCCAAGGAACCGCGTGTGGTTCCGATGAAGGCCAAGGGCGGACACTGACGTAAAACAACCTGCGCGCTGGCGGTCGCCGGCGCGCAGGGCCGCTTTAATCTGGGTTGCGACTGGCTTGGGCAGGGTCACCAAGCCTGATGTTGTTGGCCGGTATCCAATGGATCAGGCTGGAATCGCATTCAGGTGAAATGGCGCTGGGTCGACTCGCGAATGATCAGCGCAGGCTCCAGCGTAAGATCCGTGGGTTGCGGCTTTTCTTCGATCATCGCAATGATCTTCTTCATCACCACTTCGCCGGTTGCCTGGCTACAAACGTCGACAGTTGTCAGCGGTGGCGTGACGTAGCGGCTGATCGGAATATTATCGATCCCGGCAAAGGCCACGTCATCGGGAACCTTGAAGCCAAGCGAACGGGCCTCGTTCATCATGCCGATCGCCACAAGGTCATTCCAGCCAATGATCACATCCGGGCGATCCGGACGCAGCAACACGCGGGCCGCGGCGCGTTCTCCTGCTTCATTCGTCGGTTCATCCACGTCGAAGATCAGAAGTTCCATCCCTGCCGGCTCCAGGATTTGCCTAAAGCCCTGAATGCGGTCGGCATTCGATGGTGCGCGCGAGTAGCCCATGTAACCGAACCGCTTGAATCTCTGCCGAACGAGATATTGCGCGAGCAGTGCAGCAACCTGAACGCTGTCCGTCCCCACTGTCAGGACATCATCGCGCTCTGGCTGTCCTAAAAAGGCGACCGGTTTGTCGAGTTCGGCCAGCCAGTCAGTGACGTCTTTCGGAATGCGGGCGCTGACGATCAAACCATCCGTGCGCGGCGCCAAGGCCTCCAATAGCGGGCGAACTGCCGCAATACTCTCCTCCATGTCCACGACGAAGAGATAGTAGCCGTTTGCCAGCGCCACCCGATTGGCACCCTTCACGACATTGGAATAATGAGGATTGGCGAGATCCATCACCGCAAGCCCGATTGCGGTCGTACGGCCGGTGACCATGGCGCGGGCAAGAGAATTCTGGCTGTAGCCCAGATCCTCGATCGCTTCGCGCAGCTTCTCTTCCACTGCCGGTGAGAATGACTGCTGGCCATTCACATATTTCGACACCGTCGCGATCGATACGCCGGCTTTCTCCGCAACATCCCGGATGGTCGGTCTTTTCGGGCGCTTCATGCAGGTAAACGCTTTCCTTGTTTTCTTCTGTTTAACGTAACTGCCGGCGATGCGGATTTCGTTCTCATTTCGGGTGTTGACAATAATACATTATTTTCCGCGATTTCGGTTGATCCATATCATTCTATCAAGCTCCTGCCGCGCTAAAAATATCAGTTAAACGTTTTCCTTTTATGGGAAGCGTGCCTTTGAGCCGCTGGCTTAGAGGAAAGCGGCTCTGCCGGGGACAGACGTTTGGCATGTTCTGGAGGCGTGCAGGGCGAATGGCTATTTTAGAGGAGGTTTCCCATGAAGAAGGTAAGGGCGTTCGCGTTTGCAGCGCTGGCAAGCACGACGATGGTGTCTACGGCCTATTCGGCAGAGACGATCAATATCTGGATGCGATACGGCGATGCCGAACGGCCGACGATTGCGCGCATCGTTGACGGGTTTACGGCCGAGACAGGGATCAAGGTGGACCTCTTTCTCGCAAATATCGATTTTGAAACGCGTCTCACACGTGCCGCTGCGGGTGGCAGCCTGCCGGATCTCTGCTCGAAGCCGTGCCTTCCCTCTACTATCGCATACAGGGCGAGATCGATCGCCGTGCGTTGAAGCTTCTCGAAGGGCCGAAACATTACGGCTGGTATCTGGGCCGGAACAACTGGACGGCATGGTGCGCGCACAATCTCTTGCTCGCCGCCTGCTACACGGTCGAAGACGACCAGCGCCTCGCAGCTATCGCGATGAAGCTGATGGTGCCGATGCAGCGCTTCTTCGATACAATCGAGCCATCCGGCGCCTGCATCGAGGGACCGGGCTACTGGGTGGTCAGCGCCGGACGGCTTGCCGGTTTCGTCAGCCTTGTCGAAGAACGTTTCGGCATCGATCTGAAGGCGGGGGATAATCAGAAATTCCGCAATTTCGGGGAGCATATCCTGCCGCTCAATATCGGGGGCAACCTCTTCGTCAACTTCGCGGATGGCAGTCTGAAGATCGATCTGGATCAGGGACTGCTCAGCCGCTATGCGAGCCTTATCGGCTCTGACCAACTATCCGGTCTTGTCGCCGATGATATCGACCGTTCGGCGCGGCACAAGCTCGCCAATCCGGGCCGGGGCCGTGGGCGCAATGACTATGCCCGCCAGTTTCTCGTTCACCTGACCCGACTGCTTTTCTGGACACCGGAAAACAGAAAGTCGGCGGCAAGGACATGTGAGAAAAGCGTCTGGCTCGCCGACATGCAGATGATGATTGCCCGATCCGAGAAAAAGGCCGGAGCCGGGCTGATGCTGAGCGCGATCGCCGGCAGCAATGACCCGGAGGTCAACCATCACTCCCATAACGACGTTGGCCATTTCAGCGTCTATCTGGACGGTGAGCCGATGATTATCGATCTGGGGCAGGGGCCTATTCGCGCGCTACTTTCACCGAGACGCGATATGATATGTGGCATATCAGTTCGAAGGGGCACAACGTTCCTGCCGTGAACGGCCATCTGCAATATGCGGGAAAAGGCTCGCAAGCGCGCGATGTTGCGTACCGCCACGAGGGTACCAGCAGCTATCTGTCTCTCGACGCAAGCCCGGCTTATTTCCCTGATCCCGGATCGCGGCGAATGACCCGACACCTCAATTTCAGCCATGACACGGCAAAGATAGAGATCAGCGACGAGATCGATTTGGGCGAGCCGCTCACCCGCTTTGAACTTCCTCTTTATGTCTCCGATCGAAAAATAGTGGTTGGGACTGACGGAGTGTGCCGGCTCTACGGGAAACACAGCGTACTGGTCATCACCCCGGAAAATCTTCGCGTCACCGGTTTGGAGCCGATCGAGATTACAGATCCGCGCCACCTCGATGTCTGGGGAAACCGGGTTTTCAAGATCGGCTTCGAGGCGATTGACATCGAAAAGGCGATCTTCGGTTTCTCGATCGAGATCGGTTGATCTCTGTTGAGTTCTGCGCAGCGCTTATCGCTGATCCATCAGAGGGTGAGTGAAAGCGCTGCCGATGTTGGCCCCGAGCTCCGTGCCGGATGCTGGCAGATAGCATATCGTGAGAGATGTGGCATATGTTGTCGGAAGCGGAAGATCCGGCCTGGCAGTCATTATCGAAATCACGAGATCCAATCCATGAACATCAAGCAACTGGAAGTGCTTCGCACGCTTCTGGCAACCGGCTCGACGATTGCCGCTGCAAAGACGATGGGCCTTAGTCAGTCCGGTGTCAGCCGCATGCTGCAGCAGCTGGAGCAGGATCTCTCGATCACCTTGTTTGCGCGTGACAAGGGCCGTCTCATCGCGACGCCCGAGGCGCTTGCGCTGGGCCATGACGCGGAAAATGTTCTTCTTGCCGTGGACCGTATGTCCAGCCATGCGGAAGATCTGCGCAGCGGTGCATCCGGCCCGGATATCGTACGCATCGGGCTGCCAAGCAGCATGTGGGAAAATTTCGCTCCGGCCATGCTGGTGGATTATATTCGTGACTTTCCCGGTGTGCGCATCGAGACTTTTTTCGAAACCACGACGGCGATCAACAAGCTGGTTGGGGAACGTATCATCGATCTCGGTTTCCTGCGCATGGAAGGGGAGACAGGACCGGGGATTGTGGTCGACAAGGTGGCAAGCGGCACGAGTGTCTGCGTCGTGCCCAAGGACCATCCATTGGCGCAACTGGAAACAATCTCGGCAAAGGACCTGCGCAATGTGCCGCTGGTTCTTATCGGCCGGCAGAGACCGAACCGGATGGCACTCGACCAGCAGTTTGCACGCGCCGGTGTGAAGCAGATGGTGAAGATCGAGACGCATACCAACAGCTCGGCCTGTGCCTATGTTGCGCAGGGGTTGGGTGTGTCGATCATCAGCAGTTTCTACGCCAATCTGTATCGGCATCTGCCTGTCGTGCAGCGCCCTTTCGTTCCACAGGCCAGGCAGGATTTCGGCCTGGCGCGGGCTGCGGGCTTTCCGCTGTCGATCGCGGCGCAAGCCTTGAGCGATGCACTGCAGCGGCAAATTCGGCTTTCTCAAAAAATCGAATGAGATTAGCTAATTAATCTTGGAACTCGGGCTTTCCGGCCGACGAGATGCGGCCCGCGAGATGCATAGACATATGACAAAATCACATAATATTGCGTATCAAAAGTCATTTCGTCATAGTCTTAACTAACGAAACCGATGCTGGCGGAATGGAAAGCCGCCTTCAATCGTGGGGAAACAATGCTAAGATTTATCCTGAGCCGTCTTCTGATGGCGCTGCCGACGATCGTGCTTGTCTCGATTACAGTGTTTGCGCTGATCCGCTTCATTCCCGGTGACCCCGCAGCCCTGATGCTGGGCGACATGGCGCAGCCCGACCAGATCGCCGCCATGCGCACCGAGCTTGGCCTCGACAAATCGATGCCGCAACAATTCGCCATCTGGGCCGGAAATGTCCTGCAGGGTGATTTCGGGCGCTCGATCGTCAATGACGAGGAAGTCCTGCCGCTCGTCGTCTCGCGCTTCATGGTCAGCGCGGAGATCGTCGTGATCGCCGTTCTGCTGGCCAGCCTGATTGCGGTGCCTGCCGGTGTGATTGCAGCCTGGCGGCAGAACAGCGCAACCGATCTGGCGCTGGTCGGTACTGCGACGGTGCTTTTGTCGATCCCGACATTCTGGCTCGGCCTTCTGCTGCTGCTTTTGTTCGGGCTGAAACTCGGCTGGCTGCCGGTTCTCGGTTACGTGTCGATCGGCGACAATGTGGTCGGCGGCTTGCTCTATCTGGTGCTGCCGGTGATGACGCTGGTCATCCATGAGGCGGGCGTGCTGATCCGCATGGCGCGCGCCTCGACACTGGAAGTCCTGCGTCTCGACTACATCACCCATGCCCGCGCCAAGGGGCTTTCGGAAAGCGCCGTGTTGTGGCGGCATGCATTCAAGAACGCATTCGGCCCGACATGGACGATGATCGGCCTCATTCTCGGCAACCTGCTTGGCGGCATTGCGGTCATCGAGACGGTGTTCACCATTCCCGGTCTCGGCCGCCTGATGGTCGACAGCATTTTTGCCCGCGATTATCCGGTTATCCAGGGCTGCCTGCTGTTCGTTTCCCTCTCCTACGTGCTGGTCAATCTCGTCGTAGACCTGCTTTATCCCCTGTTCGATCCGCGGGTTGTCGCCGAATGAAAAAGTTCACTCTCAACGGCCTTATCGGCGGGTTTCTCATCACCGTTCTCATCGCAACTGCCGCACTTGGCTTGTTCTGGACGCCGTTCGACCCGATGAAACTGTCGTTCACCGCCCGTCTTGCCGGGCCGAGCGCCACGCATCTTCTCGGGACGGACGAATTCGGTCGCGATGTCCTGAGCCGCCTGATGGTCGGAGCCCAGGCGAGCGTCTGGATCGGCTTTCTGACCGTCAGCTTCGCCACGATCTTCGGCACTCTCATCGGCCTTGTCAGCGGTTATGCGCGGGGATGGGTGGATGGGGCCATCATGGCCGTCAACAATGCGCTTCTGGCCTTTCCCGGCATTCTTTTGGCGCTTGGCCTGCTTGCCGTCTTCGGCGCCAACCAATACGGCATCATCTTTGCGCTCGGTATTGCCTACACGCCGTCGATGGCGCGCGTGGTGCGCGGCGCCGTGCTGTCGCTGCGCGAACGCGAGTTCATCGAAGCCTCGCGGGTGATGGGCAATGGGGAGCTGTTCACGCTGTTCCGACATGTCCTGCCGAACTGCCTTGCGCCGATCACCGTGCTTGCCACCTCGATGTTCGGCTGGGCGATCCTGTCGGAAAGCGCGCTTTCCTTCCTCGGTCTCGGCGTGCCGCCACCGGCACCCACATGGGGCAATATGCTGGCCGCCGGCCGTCCCTTCATCCAGCAGGCCGTCTGGCTGGGTCTTTTCCCCGGTATCTGCATCGCGCTGACCCTGCTCGGCATCAATCTGCTCGGCGACGCCCTTCGCGACCGCCTCGACCCGCGCATGAGGGGCCTGAAATGACCAAGGACATGTCCGCAGAAACGCTTTTGAGCGTCAACAGCCTTTCGCTTGAAGTTGCCCATACCGGTCTCGAGGTGGTCAAGGGCATCTCCTTCGACATCGCGCCGGGCGAAATCTTTGGCATCGTCGGCGAAAGCGGCTCCGGCAAGACGCTGGCCACCCGTGCGCTGATCTCGCTTCTGCCTCCGGCGATCAAGGTTACGGGTGGCTCCGTCCGCTACAAGGGCCGCGATGTCCTGACAATGAAGGACAGGGAGCTTCGGCATCTGCGCGGCGGCGAAATCGGCGTGGTTTTCCAGGAGCCGATGACATCGCTCAACCCGTCGATGACCATCGGCCGGCAGCTGGAGGAGGGGCTTGTCCTTCACACCAAACTGTCGCCACAGGACCGTCGCGCCCGCATTCTCGACATGCTGAAGCGTATCGGCATCAAGAATCCGGAGGGAGCGCTTGCCGCCTATCCGCACGAGTTTTCCGGCGGCATGCGCCAGCGTATCATGCTCGCGTCGGTCATGCTGCTGAAACCGGCGCTGTTGATCGCCGACGAACCGACCACGGCGCTCGATGCCGTCATCCAGCGCGATGTCATGGAGCTTATGGTCGAGCTGACGCGGGCCGAAGGCACCGCCGTTCTTCTGATCAGCCACGACCTGCCGATGGTGGCGCGTTATACGAGCCGCATCGTGGTGATGGAAAAGGGCTCGATCGTCGAACAGGGGCGCACCGAAGATCTGCTCGATGCCCCGCAGCACGATTATACGAGGAAGCTTCTGTCCTCTCTGCCCTTCCGCGGCGAGGCGCGTGCGCTTGATACGTCGAAGGCACCGATGGTTTCGGCCCGCAATATCGTTGTCGATTATGCGGGACGCAAATCTTTGCTCAAGAAGGCGAAACCCAAGCGCGCCCTGCATGGCATCAGCATCGATATCCACGAGGGCGAGGTCGTCGCGCTGGTCGGCGGCTCCGGTTCCGGCAAGACGACGCTTGGCCGCACGATTGCCGGTCTGGTCAAGGAAAGCGAAGGCGATATCCGCTTTCAGGGCCGTTCACGCGACGAGGACTGGCGCGACTATCGCCTGAACTGCCAGATGGTGTTTCAGGACCCGTATTCCTCGCTCGATCCGCGCATGACGATCCTGGCGCTGGTGGAGGAGGCGCTGCGACTGGTGCCCGATCTCGACGCTCAGGCAAAGCGCAAGCGGGCGCTGGAAACGCTGGAGGAAGTAGGACTTAACGCCGATTACGCCAGCCGTTATCCTCACGAGCTTTCCGGTGGCCAGCGGCAGCGTGTGGCGATTGCCCGCGCGATTGCCCGCCGGCCGCGCTTCCTGATCGCCGACGAGCCGGTCTCGGCGCTCGACGTGACGGTGCGCGCACAGGTGCTCGACCTCTTCTCCGATTTGCAGAAGCGCTACGGCTTTTCC
This sequence comes from Neorhizobium sp. LMR1-1-1.1, assembly GCF_040675795.1. Classification (NCBI taxonomy): domain Bacteria; kingdom Pseudomonadati; phylum Pseudomonadota; class Alphaproteobacteria; order Hyphomicrobiales; family Rhizobiaceae; genus Neorhizobium; species Neorhizobium sp. LMR1-1-1.1. The sequence goes on along the minus strand of NZ_JBEGHE010000036.1, from coordinate 288,246 downwards.
TGCCTGTTCATCAGCCACGATCTCGGCGTGGTCGAGCAGGTAGCAGACCGTGTCGTCGTCATGCAGGACGGCCGGATCATCGAAGAGGGAGATCGCGACACGATCTTCGACAACCCCAGGCAAGCCTATACCCGCCGCCTGCTCTCGGCCATTCCCGCGCTCGGCCACAACGAGCGGGGCGGCGTGACACTCAAATGGCGGCTCGAAAACGATGCATAACAGGATGAATACGATGACCATTTCCGACCAGCTGTTCGCGATCTGTGATGCGCAGCCCTTTGTCACCCGCTTCATGGTGCGCAATTTGCTGACCGGTGAAGAGATCAGACGCGGCGCCGATGAGGAAACGCCCTCCGGCAGCACCCGCAAGACGTCGATCATGATGGCCGCACTCAAGGCGGCACATGAAAGGCGGCTCGATCTGGATGAACCGGTGACCTACGAGGAAAGGTTGGCCAAGGAAGTGGCGAGCGGCATGTTCCGCTACATGACGCCGGGTATCGTGATTTCGCTGAGAGACGCGATCACCGGCATGATGACGCTGAGCGACAATGTCTGCACGAAAATGGTGCTGGAGCGGCTGACGCTGGAAGAGGTGGATGGCTATTGCAAGTCGCTCGGCATGGCCAATACCCATCATCGTTTCCTCATTCCGCCGCTCGCCCTGCCGGCCGACCATGCGCTGACGACGGTGACGACGACATCGGCCGCCGATCAGGTTCTGCTGCTGCAGACCATTCTTGATGCGCAATCCTCTGCAGAGGCGCAGGAAAAGCTCGGATGCAGCGCCGAACTGTGCTCCTTCGCCATGGAGACGCTGAAGCACCAGATCCTGCGTTACGGCATCCGTTCGCGCCTGCCGTTCGAAACGCTGGTGGCCAGCAAGAGCGGGCGCGGCAAGCGCGGCCGCATGGATGCCGGCATCGTCTACAGGCAAGGCGGGCCCTTCTTCATCATCACCGCCTATACCGATGACGTGCCGCAGGTCATGGCCGATGGCACGCCGGGATACACGCTTTCGCTCGAAACGATTGGCCGGCTGGCGCAGGCCTGCTGGAACGGGTTCCAGTCGTAAAAATCAACAATAGCAAAAGAGGGTAGAACAATGAAAAAGCTTCTTCTGGCAGGCACGGCTCTGCTTGCAATGACCAGCATAACCAATGCCCGCGATATCACGATCGCGCAGAGTTCCGATCTGCGCAGCGCCAATCCCGGCGTCAACCGCGATGGTAATACCGATGGCGTCATCCTGCATATCGTCGAGGGGCTTGTCGGTTACAACAATAGCGGCGAGGTGAAGCCGCTTCTGGCCAAGAGCTTCGAAACCTCTGTCGATGGCCTGACCTATACGTTCAAGCTGCGCCCAGACGTGAAATTCCACAACGGTAAAACGATGACGGCGGAGGATGTCGTCTGGAACTGGACGCGTTACCTGAAGCCGGAAACCAAATGGACCTGCCTCAACGACTTTGCCAAGGGTGGGGCGGCACCGGTTACGGACGTGAAGGCCGCGGATGCTTCGACCGTCGCAATCACTCTTGAAAAGCCATCCGCGGTTTTCCTCGGCCTGATGTCGCGTCCCGAATGCGGTTATACCGGCATGATTTCACCGGATTCCGTTGCTGCCGATGGCAGCTTCGTCAAGCCGATCGGCACCGGCCCGTTCCAGTGGGATGAGTGGAAGAAGGGCGAATATATCCATCTGAAGAAATTCGCTGATTACGTCTCGCCAGAGAATGACGGCAAGCCGGATGGCATGGTCGGCTCCAAACGGCCGCTGGCCGACGGCATCAAGTTCATGATCATCCCGGATGCATCGACCGTGAAGGCCGGGCTCGAATCCGGCGTGCTCGATACGGCGGAAATCTCGCCGGACCTGATCCCCGAGTTCAAGGCCAGTGACAAGACGCAGCTGATCGTTTCACGCAACAACGGCAAGAACCTGTTCTACATCCAGACCCGCGACAAGGTCTTGAGCAATCCCGGCGTGCGTCGCGCCATGGCGATGGCGCTCGATCTCGATGAACTGGTGGCCGCCGCGTCGAACGGGACCGGCGAGGCGAACGGCTCGATGGTGTCGCAGGACAGCGTCTATTTCGACGAGACCCAGAAGACGCGTCTTCCCTACGATATCGAGGCTGCCAAGAAGGAACTGGCGGATGCCGGCTACAAGGGTGAGCCGATCTCGATTATCGCGAACAAGCGCGGCAACGTGCCGAGCTTCCCGGCGGCCGTCATGGCGCAGGCGATGATGCAGCAGGCGGGCCTCAACGTGCAGATCGAAGTGCTAGATTACGCGACCCAGGTCGACCGCCGCCGCTCCGGCAATTATCAGGTGATCTCGCAGTCGGTCGCTCCACGTCTCGACCCGGCGCTGATGTATTCTTTCTATGTCGGCAATAAGGACAAGAACGCATCGCTGATGTGGGATGATCCGAAAGCCGTCGAACTGATGAACGCCGCCTATGCAGAAGCCGATCAGGAAAAGCGCCAGAAGATCTTCGATGAGTTCCATGAGCTGATGCTGAAGGAAATGCCGGGCATCTTTCTCTACGACATGGTGGACGTCTGGGGCGCGACGAAGAAGCTGAAAGGCCAGCCGGTCTGGCAGTCGAATGCCCGCCTCTGGGAAGTCTCGGTCGAAAACTGAGTTTTGAGCGCGCCGGCAAAGATCGGCGCGCCTGTCTATCTTTCAAGGAAATTCAACCGGCGGGAGATCGCCGGATGGTTTTCTGCGTCCTGAGGGCGCTCACACATTCATGCGAGGACAGGCCATGAACCGCGATGCAGTGACGTCGATTGCCAACGCGATCGAAGAGATGAAACCGGAATTCTCCGAACTCAGCGACAGAATCTGGGATTTTGCCGAGTTGAAGTTCGAAGAAAGGCGTTCGTCGGATATGCTGGCAAAAGCGCTGGAGAAGAATGGGTTTGCTGTGCGTCGTGGCGTGGCGGGCATGGACACGGCCTTCATCGGCGAATTCGGCAGCGGCAAGCCGGTGATCGCGATGCTCGGAGAATTCGACGCCTTGGCGGGAATGAGCCAGGCTGCGGATGTGGCTGAGCCGAAGCCGATCGTTTCCGGCGCGACCGGCCACGGCTGTGGCCACAATCTCTTAGGTGTCGGTTCCCTGATGGCGGCCATCGCGCTCGCCCGGCATATGAAGGACAACAACCTAGCTGGCACCGTGCGTTATTACGGTTGCCCGGGCGAGGAAGGCGGCTCCGGCAAGACATTCATGGTGCGTGCGGGCCTGTTTGATGACGTCGATACGGCGCTTACCTGGCATCCGGCGCCATTCAACGGCGTACGCTCCACCAACAATCTGGCGGTCCTTGAATATTTCTATCGCTTCAAGGGCCTTGCCGCCCATGCTTCGAATGCCGCGCATCTCGGCCGTTCGGCGCTGGATGCCGTTGAACTGATGAATGTCGGCGTCAATTTCCTGCGCGAACACATGCCCCAGGATTGCCGCGTGCATTATGCGATAACCGATACCGGAGGGCGCGCCGCCAATGTCGTGCAGGCCCAGGCGGAAGTTGTCTATCTGGTTCGCGCGCCGGAAATGTCGCAGGCGCTCGATCTTGCCAAGCGTGTCGACAAGGTTGCTCGCGGCGCGGCAATGATGACCGAGACAGAGGTCGAAATCGTCTTCGACACGGCCTCCACCAATCTTCTGCCCAACATTACGCTCGAAACGGCCATGCATGACAACATGATGGCGCTCGGTCCGATCGCTTTCGATGAAACGGATCTCGCATTCGCCAAGTCTATCCAGGACACGTTTACTGACGAAGCTATCAGGAGCAGCATCCGCCTTTATCAGATCAAGGGCGATGTTTTTTCCAATGCAAAGGTCGATGGTTCGACACCGTTGCATCTGGGTCTGCGCGACTTCGAGGGGTCTTCGCATTTCCGTGCCGGATCTACGGACGTGGGAGATGTAAGCTGGGTAACGCCGACAGCGCAATGCTGGACGCCCACCTGGGCAATCGGCACCAATCCTCACACCTGGCAGGTGGTGGCACAGGGAAAAAGCGCGGGGGCTCACAAAGCCATGGCACATGCAGCAAAGACGCTGGCGGCGACTGGCCTCTCGCTTATGACGTCTCCCGAACTTCTGGAAGCCGCAAAGGCGGAATGGACAGAGAAGACCGATGGCCGGAAATATGTGTGCCCGATCCCCGACAATGTGATGCCCGCCACACATTCCTCTGTGTGAAAAGAGATACGGCCATTCAGGCAATGGCCACACCATATGCTGACACAAAGCACCCGGGCAAATCGCTAGTGATGCGCAGCGGTGGAGAACGAACCTTTGCGTGGCCGGTAGATGATGGCCAGCACCGCGATCCAGTAGCCAAAGAAGACAATGAGCTGCATCAGGTTCGGCCGGGCGCGATAGCCGGTCATGGATGCGAAGAAACCGCCGGCTGTCGTGCCGTCGGACATTAGGAAATTGCTGTTCCACAGCGCGCGCGACAGGCGCGGCAGGATATCGAGATTGATCAATCCGTCGATCCCTGTCATCAGCAGGCCGCAGGCGAGGAAGAGCAGCACGATCTCGGAAATCCGGAAGAAAACCCGCCAGGAGATGACCCGGCTGCCGGTCATCAGCAGGGCATAGGTGATTGCAGCCGCGACGAAACCGGTCACTCCGGCAAGAATTCCGGCAAGCAGCGAGCCCATGACACCAGCAGACAGAATACCGTAGATGAACACGACCGTTTCGCTGCCTTCGCGGGCAACCGCAATGAGCGCAAGGGCGAAGACACCCCACCAACTGCCTGCGGCAACCGCCGTGCTGAGCGAACTTTCGAGCTCGCCGCGCATCGAGCGGCCGTGGCTGCGCATCCAGAAGACCATCTGCAGGATCAGCCCGGCTGCGAGCAGCGCGATCACCGTCTGGTAGATCGTCTGGGCGTCGTCGGAGACTGTTTCGCCCAGCCAGAGCAGGAGTCCTGCAAGCACACCGGCGACGCCGAGCCCCGCCGCTGCGCCGCCCCAGAGAAAACCGCGGGCGCGGCGCGTCTCCACGCTCCGGCTGACCAGCCAGGCATCGAGAATGCCGATCACCAAAAGGGCTTCGACGCTCTCGCGCCAGACGACAAAGGCAATGGAGGCAAACATGTCAGTCCTCAGAAGGAACCGCGACGAGAACGGCGGGCGGAGCGTCCGGATGAAAATCGTCGAAGAACGAATATTCGCCCGGATCAAGATATTTGATGACGATGAAGGTGGAGACCCCCGGTCCGATCACCTTCTCCTTGCTCAACGGAATGCTCTCGAACTCCGCCGGTGTCTTGCCGTTGTTGATCAGCCGGATTTCGAAGCGGGTTTCGGCCGGCACTTCGAGACGCGACGGCGAAACCACGCCATCGTTGAACGTTATGGTGAAGCTTGGATCGTCAGCGGCCGCCACTATTGCCGGCGGAACAATCGAAAACGCGAGGAACAGCGCCATGGTGAGGCCAAGGCACTGTTCCTTACGGGGGGAAGAGTGATCAGTAGCCACCCTTTTTGCCCACGCCCGTGAAAGTGAAGTCATAGCTGGTCTCGAACGGCTCGAACCATTTGGCGACGCCGGTTTCGTCATCGACATGGCGGCCGAACATCATCCCGTCCGGCGCTGCAATCTTGAACACGAGGTTATAGTCGCCGGGGCCGTCGAGCTTGACGTTGTCGCCGTAATGCGGCCCGTCGGAGGCAACCATCGGCATCAGCGGGCCTTCCGACACTTTCACGCCGCCCTTGGTCAGCACATAGCTAATCGTCAGGTTCGGCACCCAGTCGCCATTGGCAAACCCGTTCTTGTTATCCTTCGTCGCGTGGATATCGGCTTCCAGATGCACGTCGGAATCGGCGGCTGCGCGCATCATGTGAGCCGGCTCCATCAGGATCGGCTGCAGATAGACCGCAGCCACTTCCATACCGCCTGCTTCCTGCGGCTCGCCGATCGGATATTCCAGGGCAGATGCCGAGCCGGCGGAAAAGAGTGTTGCAGCAGCAAAAGCGGCGGGCAGGAATGCCGTCTTGAAAATTTGGGTTTCGCGCATAACAGGTCCTTTTCGGGAAAATGTGGCGCGAACATCTGCCTGGAAAAATGTGGAGTCAAGCCTGAAAGTTTTCATCAAGGTCATGATATAAATGACAAAATTCAAGTACTTCGGCTGATCTCCATGTTAAATATGAGAGTGTTTATCCTGATTGATTGGTATCTCATTCCAATTCGGGCGTGCGACATATTTACACGCTGGAATTGTTGTTGTGCCGAGAGAGATGAAATGACAGAGGTTTACCGTCATCGTGATTTCGCTCCGGCGGCAACGTTCGCGCCATCGCTGCTGGTTGAGGCGGAGGAACTGCCCGAACGCCCGAACTGGCTCATCGCACTCGAAGCATTCTTCGTGCGGACGCGCCCGTATTACTGGATCATCCAGGGCATCATGTTTCTCGTGTTTCTTCTGGTGCTCGGCCTGCCGCTTCTGCTGCCTGATCCGCCGCCGGAAACGACGCCGCTGTCGAATGGAACGCTGGCGCTGCAATATCTGCTCTGGGGCATCTGGTTCCCGCTTGTCTTTCTGTCGGTCATCGTCTTCGGGCGGATCTGGTGCGGTCTTTTGTGCCCGATGGGGGCTGCGTCCGAGCTTGCCAATCGTTACGGGCTGCAGCGCCGGATCCCGGCCTGGATCCGCTGGGAAGGCACGCCTGCGCTCAGCTTCATCGTAATGACGCTTTACGGCCAGACGATCGGTGTGCGGGATCATCCAGAAGCTGCTGCCGGACTTTTCGGCGGCACCATGCTTTTGGCAATCGCGATCGGCGGCCTTTATGGCCGCAAGAAACGCGTCTGGTGCAGGCATCTCTGCCCGATCGGCCGGGTGCTCGGGCTTTATTCCCGGCTTGGCGCGGTTCAGTTCACGCCGAAAATCCGGCTGCCGGGCGGCGATGCCTATAGCCAGAAAGGTGCCTGCCCGACGATGATCGACCTGCCGCGCAAGAGTGAAAGCCGGCACTGTATCGAGTGCTTTCGCTGCGTCCACCCGCACGCGGCTGGCAGTATCCGGCTGGATATCCGTCGTCCGGGCCGCGAGATCGAGGATATTCGTGATCATCGCGCCAACAAGGCGGAGGCCTGGTTCCTGTTTCTGGATACCGGAGTCGCCCTCGGCGGCTTCCTCTGGCTGGTGCTGCCGCAATATCAGCAATGGCGGCAGGCTTTTGGCGTGTTTGCAATCCAGCATCACTGGAACTGGGTCACAACTGTCGGCCCATCCTGGCTGATGAGTATTCATCCGGCGCGCGCGGAAGTGTTCCGCTGGCTCGATTTCGTCATGATCGTCTTCTTCATGTTGGCGGTCATGGCGGCATTGACCGCTGTCCTTGCCTTGTTGACTGCGGCGAGTGCCTTTCTGGCGAAGCGTGCAGGGGCAGATGGCGGCTTCGGGCAGTTGTTTACCGAACTCGGTTATCAATATGCTCCGATTGCGCTGATTAGCCTGATCATCGGGCTTGGGGCAGAACTGCTGGAACCGTTGCGATATACCGCTTTTGGTGCAAGCGGCGCGGGCGCGATCCGCGGCGGGCTGTTTCTCATGGGGCTGCTGTGGAGCGTCTGGCTCGGAATAAAGATCCTCGAACGACAGCAGGTCGCACCAATCAGGCGCTTTCTGCCTCTGCTTCCGGGCATTGCCGGCAGCCTTTTCGTCGGCCTTGGCTGGTGGCCGGCGATCATCGGGATTTGATCGACAGCATTGCCGCGCTGGCGGCGGGTGTAACCTTTCTTAACGTGACGACACACCGGCCGCGCGTCTGATCGCTACGGTTCCTTCCGTATCATCCGCAGACATGTGCGGATAAAACCGAAAGGTGCCTCATGTACGGGATATCCCGATCAGTGCTGCCGCAACTGCGTCTTGCCGTCTCGGCATTGGTGCTGTGGCTGGTGTTCTTCTCCGCGTCACAGGCTGAAAGCCAGACGCCGGTCACGGTCGTCGTCGCTCGAAAAGGCGAGGTGACCGAGAAGATCCCCGTTGTCGGCTCGCTGGTTGCCAGGGAAGAGGTGGAAGTTCGTCCTTTCATCGAGGGACGGGTGATCGAACATATCCTTGCCGAATCCGGGCAGCGGGTCGAGAGAAGGCAGCCGCTTGCGCTGATCGACACGACCGAAGCACGCATGCTGCTCGACAAGAATTCGGTCAGCATGCTGCGGGCAAGAGCCGCCGCTGAAGTGGAGGAAAGCAGGCTGGAAGTTGCCGCCGTCAGCGAGGCGGAGGCGCGCAAGCTCCTGGAGCGCAGTCGGGCGCTACAGCCGAGAGGCGCCGTATCGCAGCAGCTTCTGGACGAACATGAAAATGCCCATGCCCGTGCGGTGGCGGAACTGCGGCTTGCCCGCCAGTCGCTTGCGCTGGCGGAAGCCGATGCGGAGCTGATTGCCCGCGAGCGGAAGGAAATCGAGCTGACGATCGAGCGCAGCACGGTCCGTGCGCCCGATGCCGGGCTGGTGCTCAAGCGAACAGCGCGCATCGGGGCGATGACGTCTGCTTCCGCCAATCCGCTATTCGTCATCGCCAAGGATGCTGAAATCGAGTTTTCCACGCAGGTGACGGAAACGAGTTTTCTGCGGCTCGATGAAGGCATGCGGGCGCAGATCAGCCTGCCGGGATATGAGGGGCAGCTCGGTGGCAGGTTGCGGCTGAATGCAGCGCAGGTCGATCCGGTTACGCGCAGCGGCGAAGTGCGCATCGAACTGGATGAGGCGGATGGGCTGAAGCCCGGCGTCTTTGCCCGCGGAAGCATTAACGCTCCGGCGCGGCGTAACATTCTTCTACCCGGCAGTGCGGTGAATACCGCAAGCGGCGCAAGCAATGTCTTCGTCGTCAAGGACGGTGTCGTGGATCGTCGCGATGTGACTGTCGGCATCCGGCAGGAGGGCTTTGTCGAAATAATTGCCGGTGTCAGCGATGGCGAGATGGTCGTGCTGAAATCCGGCGGGTTTCTGAAAGCCCAGGAAAAGGTCCGGCCCGTTATGGCCATGTCGGAGCGGTCTGTTTCCGATCACATGGCCTCGGCCCTTGCCATGGAAAGCAGGGAGATGGCGCGATGAGCGGCAATATTTCCGCCTGGGCGATCCGCAATCCGCTTCCCTCCATCCTGCTTTTCGTCATCTTGACGGTTGTCGGCATCTACAGCTTTACCCGGCTACCGATCACCTATCTCCCGACGATCATAACGCCGGCCGTGAAGGTCACGGTCGAGCAATCCGGCGCCACGCCGGTCGAACTGGAAACCGAGGTGACGCGGCTTGTCGAAAATGCGATCGCCTCGCTTCCGGCGATCAAGGAATTGTCGTCGACGATCGGCGAGGGGCGTTCGGTCACCACGGTCGAATTCGAACTCGGCCTGGTTTCGCCGGATCGGGCGATGAACGATGTGCGAGATGCCGTGACAAGGATCAGGGGTGATCTGCCGAGCGCGATCGACGAGCCGATCATCGAACGGATCGAGGAGGAGGCGCAATCGATCGTCACTTATGCCGTCTCCAGCCAGGAAATGACGGTGACCGAACTATCCTGGTTAATCGATGACACGGTAAAACGCGACCTGCAGGGGCTCTCCGGCGTCGGGCGTATCGATCGGATCGGCGGGGCCGACCGCGAGATCCATGTCGAGCTCGATGCCGACCGGCTGCAGGCATTGTCGCTTTCGGTCAACTCGGTCAACGAGACGATCATGGAAACCCAGCTCGACCGTTCGGGCGGGCGCAGTGATATGGAGGGCCGCGAACAGGTGCTGACGACAGCCGCCGCCGCTAGCACCGTTTCCGGCTTGGCGGAAACCCGCCTGTCGCTTGGCGGCGAAAACTCGGTCCGGCTGGCGGATGTCGCAACCGTCAGCGACACCTTTGCCGAACCGCGCGCGTTTGCGACTCTGAACGGTTCCGATGTCGTCGGTTTCTCAGTCTATCGGTCCCAGGGCGCAAGCGCCGTCACCGTGGCGAATGGAGTATTCGCTGCGGTCGAAAAACTACGTCTCAGCCATCCCGGTCTTCGCTTCGAGATTGTTGATGACACGATTTCATACACGGAAGGAAATTATCATTCGGCGATCAATACCCTGCTCGAAGGGGCGGCACTTTCGATCATCGTCGTGTTCCTCTTCCTGCGCGATTGGCGCGCGACGCTGGTTGCGGCTGTCGCATTGCCGCTGTCGATCATCCCGACATTCTTTGCCATCGACATGCTCGGCTTTTCGCTCAACATCCTCAGCCTGCTCGCCATTACGCTGGTGACCGGCATCCTGGTCGATGATGCGATCGTCGAGATCGAAAATGTTGTCCGGCATCGCAACATGGGAAAATCCGCCTATCGCGCGGCACTCGATGCATCGGACGAAATCGGTCTGGCAGTGATTGCGATCTCGGCAACGATCATCGCCGTCTTTGCGCCTGTCGGGCTGATGAGCGGTGTCGTTGGGCTATATTTCCGCGAATTCGGCCTGACCGTAGCTATCGCGGTGTTCTTTTCGCTTCTCGTCGCGCGGCTGATCACTCCGGTCATGGCGGCCTATATCATGACCGCCGCTCCGCCGGTCGAACCGAGAAAAGGAAAATTGTCGCTCGCCTACGAGTGGCTGCTGCGGCTGACGCTGCGGTGGAAATGGTTGACGGTCACAGCCGCCTTCGGCCTGTTCGCGCTGGCGATGATGTCACTTATGTCGGTTCCGACCACGTTCCTGCCGGAAGAAGACACCGGCCGCCTGACGCTGACCGTCGAATTGCCACCCGGCACAAGCCTCGACGAGACCCGTCAGGTCACCGACGGGATCGCCGCCACGATCGGTAAGCTCGCCGAAGTCGAGGGTGTGCTGGTTCGGGCCGGATCGAGCATGAGCGGCCAGCAGGATGTGCGTTATGCTGTCGTCTCCGTCGACCTCGTGCACAAGGCGGAGCGTAACCGGTCTTCCTTTGCTATCGAAGCCGAACTCGAAAAGGCGCTGGTCGATATTCCAGATGTGCGAATGCGCTTTCTCAACGATCGCGGCGGTCGCGACATATCTTTTTCCGTGCTGGGCAGTGACGGCGATGCCGTTCAGGCCGCGACCGATCGGATCCTTCGCGAGATGGCATCAGACAGCAGCTTTGTCGGGGCTTCGAGTGACAATGTCGCGATGCGGCCGGAGCTGCGCATGACGGTCGATACCGAAAAGGCGGCGACGCTCGGTGTCTCCACCGCAGCCATTGCCAGCACGATGCGGATTTCGACGATCGGCGATGTGGATTCGCGCCTGGCGAATTTTATCGAGGGCTCGCGGCAGATCCCGATCCGCGTGGTTCTCGATCGCGCCGCGCGGGGAAATTTGGGGGTCTTCGAGACGCTGAGCGTTCCGGCCGCAAATGGTGGACAATTGCCGCTGTCGGCGGTCGCCACGATCAGTCTCGATGAGACAGTTGCGGCGATCGATCGTTTCGAGCGCCAGCGCCGGATCGAGATCGGCGTTGACATGGCGAATGGCCTCACATCAGGCCAGGGGCTTGAGCGGTTGATGCAGCTCGAAAGCGTGAAGACCCTGCCGGATGGCGTGCGTGTCCAGGCGACCGGCGATTCGGATACGGAAGGAGAGATATTCGAGAGTTTTGCCGTTGCCATGGGTGGCGGTATCATGCTGGTGCTCATCGTCCTGATCCTGCTTTTCAAAAGCGTCCTGTCGCCTTTCACCATCCTGGCATCGCTGCCACTTTCCATCGGCGGGGTCGTCGCGGCGCTGCTTCTCAGCGGCTACCCGATATCCCTGCCTGTCGTGATCGGTATCCTGATGCTGATGGGTATCGTCACCAAGAATGCGATCATGCTGGTGGATTTCGCCGTCGAGCGGGAGGCGCATGGGCTTTCGCGCGGAGAGGCGGTTGTCGAAGCCTGCCGCGAGCGGGCGCGCCCGATCATCATGACGACACTTGCCATGGTAGGCGGCATGTTGCCCTCGGCTTTCGGTATCGGAGAGGGGGGCGAGTTTCGGGCTCCGATGGCAATCGCGGTGATCGGCGGGCTGCTGGTTTCCACCATCCTCTCGCTGGTGGTGATCCCCTCCCTGCACCTGATCGTCTCCGCCGGCGGCGATCGTGCAGGCCAAATCTTCAGGCCTTTCCTCCAGTCGGCCGAAGCGGACCTGAAAGAGGTCCAGAAATAGGCGCGCCATGATCCGACGGCCCCCCAGGCCGATCCCCGGCGCGTCTGGACGGGGCCAGCTTCCGCAGGCTGGCCCCGTCATCCGTTTCTGCATATTGTTTGGGAATGCGATGTCCGCAAACTGGAGCTTAGTGCGTCACCTATTCCGAGCTTGCCGCAGGCGAGGCGTGGCCTCGATACTTCAATAGCTGCGATCCACCAAAAGCATCAGGATAACAGGGCCGCCCAGAAGCGCGCCGGCAAGAACTGCCGATATCAGTACCTGAAAAATCAAACGTGAGAGGGGGCTTCTATGCATTCAAAGCAACCTGCATCGGATGAACGTCAAATTCCCTGGCGAGGCTGTGAGAAGAAAAGGGATGCAAAAACAGAGCCATGCCGAAAGGCATGGGCCTTTGCTTCCCGGCACGTAAATTCTCAAAGCCGATCCGCCCTGGCGTTCTCAGAGGCTTGCAGATGTCGGATAATGTCGCCGACCGTCAGAAACCGGTCGGCCATGTCGTCATTGATGGTAAAGCCAAACTCTTCTTCGAAGGCCATCACCATCTCGGTGATCTCGAGCGAGTCCGCACCCAGATCCTGCGACAGGCTTGCATCTTCGACGAGAAGCTCTTCGGGAAGATCAAGATAGGTCGCGATGATGCTCTTTACCCTGTTCGCCAGGTCTTTTGTGATGGGCTGGTGAGACCCGGTAAGACGGGAATTTTCCATGGTGAAATCTCTTTGGCGTTGTCATGAAATAGGCCGCAGCCCGAAAGCTCGGGCTACGGCGCAGATGCGCGATATCGACGTCGGCCGTGGTTTTCACACCGGGTAGGCCTCACCATTCTTCTCGACAACAAATCGGACCCGCTGGACTTGGCGCAGCAGCAAATCCGCTGAGAGCATCACGATGGTGACGATGAGCATGGAAATTACGACGTCGGAGAGATAATGCCCGCCGAACAGAATGCGGTTGAACGACAATGAGACGGCTAAAATGCCGAGCAGGGTCTGCACTATCCTGCGAATTGTCCTCTGGCCGGCCGGGAGGAGATAGACGAGAGACATCATTGCCATTGCGCCTGCTGCTTCTCCCGACGTGAACGAACAGTTCGATGCACAAGCCTGGGAAAATTCCCAGGGAGCGGACAGGGGATCCTCACCACCAAGCCCAAATGTGTCGCGTGGCCTTGCCCTTCCAAACGTGTTCTTCAGGAGCATATTCACGATAAGACCGACGCCCACGCCGTAGGTGATCAGCGGAACAAATGTGCGGCCGAGACTGACACCAATCGCATTCCTCAGACGCTGCGAGAGCAGCAGGAGCATTGACGCACCTATCACGACCGTACCGGCCCAGAAATTCGCCTGCCGCAGTGTCTGCAGCGATCCATTATGCTTCAGGGGGAATTGTTCGCCGTCAAAGAAATGCTGTGAAACGGTCATGTCGATGGATGGATTGAGATAGAATGCGACACTCGTAACCACCGTCGCCATGACGACGAGCGAAAGGTGGAAGCCTGCTTGCTTGTTGCGCGAGACTGGTAACGTCATAGGTTTGCTCCAGGTTTTCGGAGCAAGCTATTCCTGGCGACATGGCCGGTTCATTTTGTCTTGTTTCGTATTGTTGCGTGCCATCTCACAAAGCTTCCCGGAGGCTTTTCGGGCATGCAGAAATGCGTAACTGCTTGTATTGTCGATTTCTTCCCAAGCTTCGTAACAAAACTTAATAAAGCGAAACATATGCTCCCCGGCGGGCATGCGAAACGCGTGCAGTCAGGCGATCAAGGACGACAGCCGTGCAAGCAAACTCAGCCAATGCAAAGATCCTGATTGTCGAGGATGATCCCGAAATCGGTAAGCTGCTCGCGCTTGCCATTCAGGAAAACGGCATGGTGGCGACCGTTGCCGAAGACGGGCATGTAATGAACGCCCTCTTACGCACCAACGAATTCGACCTCATCATCCTGGATGTCATGTTGCCCGGTGAAGATGGTCTGAGCATCTGCCGGCGCATCCGCTCGGAAAAGACGACGCCGATCATTCTTTTGACCGCGCTCGGTGAAGAGGTTGACCGCATCGTCGGGCTGGAGGTCGGTGCCGATGACTATGTCACCAAGCCGTTCAGCCCCCGCGAAGTCGTTGCCCGTATCCGCAGCCTGCTTCGGCGTGCATCCTACGGGCTGGTGAACACCGCGGTTCAGCGAAAGCTCCGCTTCGAAGGCTGGCAGATAGACCCCCTGCGCCGACAACTGCATGATCCGAGCAATGCCCGGGTTTCCGTGACGACGACGGAATTTGATCTTCTGCTCGCCTTCTGCCGCAATCCCGGCCGGGTGATTACGCGCGAAGAGCTTCTTTCGCTCACCCATACCGGCCTTGCCGGTCCGATCGAACGCAGTGTTGATGTCCATATCAGCCGTCTCAGACAGAAGATCGAGGCCGATCCGAAAAGCCCGGTTCTGCTGCAAACCGTGCGGCTCGGCGGCTACATGTTTACCGCCAATGTCGAACAGGCTTGAATGGCTGCGGTGCGCTCAGACGCGGGTGCGATGCACCCTATAAAAAAGCCGGGGCAATGCCCGGCTTTCATCGTCTTTGACGCCCGTCTTCTTCAGAATTTGTAGCCGACAAATAGAGAAGCGGAGGGCTGTGTCTTTTCTTCCACGATCGGGCTGTCTGCAGCGTCTCCTGTCAGGAAACCCACGCCGGCTTCGCCGCGGATAAGCCAGTTTTCGCTCAACAGGTAGATTGCCGATGCCGAAACGTTGACGCGTTTCAGGCCGGCTTCGGCCTTGTATTCCGCAAGACCGGATCTTGCCGCCTGGGCGGCGGTGACGCCGAAATAGGATTGCATGTGCTTGTCGTTGGCCACCACCGCCTCGACGCCTGCGCCGAGGATCAGCCGTTTGCTGACCGGCGCCTGATATTCTGCGCCGAATGTGCCGATCAGGCTCTCGCTGCCTTCGATGGTCTGGTCGACGCTCGCATAAATCTCGAAGCCGTCCCATTTATAGGAGGCCTTGGCGCCGACGGTGGCTGCGAAGTCGATATCGCCCAGCCCCCTCAGGCGGTCAGCGTCGTCTTCATCGCGTCCGCCTTCGTAACCGACCTTGGCGGCGAGTGCGAAACCGTTGTGCTCGAATGCGGTGATCGTCACGCCGCGCGGATCGATCTCCAGCCACTCGCCATAGGTGAAGACGACGAATGGTACGGGCTGGACCTTGAAGTCGCCGCTACCTTCATATTCCGGCTCGTAAATTCCACCGGCGCCGACGATTAGGCTCCAGTTGCGTTCCGGTTTTTCCTTGTTGAACCGCTCCTGGTCGAATGGCGGTTCCGGCGGCTGTCCTGCAAGGCCTGCATCGGCGGCGAGCGTGGTCGAAACCGTGCCGGCGATCGCGAGCGTGACGTATATGGCGCTTGCGAGAAGTCGCCGATCGGTCCGTTGGATAAAAGACATGGGTGCTCCAGTGAATTTAACACGGGCACCACCTCAAGGGCGAGCCGTGCATGCAACACGTCTGTCCTGTCACGGATGGATGCGGTGCAGCATGTCTTTGTGTTACGCTTTGTTGCGGGCAAGGCGGATTGGACGGCCTGGGTGCAAGGCAGGGTGCGATCGACACAAAACTTAATGTGGTTTTGCAGCGGATGGCCTTATCTTCAGGGCAATGGGCCCTGCGATAAGGGCCGCAATGCAATCTGTACCGGGCGGAACGGCCCAAGGGGGCGTTTTGGGATTTCGGGTCTCCCGGTTGATTTCGACCATTCACGGCCAGATCACCGCAGTCATTTTCGCCTGCCTGATCATTGCTTTCATCATCGGTTCGACGCTCGAAAGTTGGGTCAGGGAGGAATACAGCGCTCCAGATATGGAAAGTATGTCGGCCCACGTGACCGCGATCGCTTCTGTGTTTGCGTCGGCAACGCCCAGCGACAGAGATGTGATACTGGCGGCTGCTAATCACGAAGACGGGCGTCTGACATTGCAGCCGCTCTCGTATTCAGAACGTTTCACCACGTCCTCGCCTGACGAGCCTTTCCTCCAAGTCATCCTCGATCGCCTACTTCCTCCAGAAAACCACCCCGTACCATTTGGTGGCTGGAGGACATTTGCCGACGGCAGACGTGTGCTTGCCGCGCAAGTCGATCAGGATACACTTCTCGTCATGGAATTGCCCGAAAGCTTCCTTCGCAACGATGCACTGATATTCGGTTCGAACTATCTGGTGGCAACAGTCACGCTGCTCATCCTGTTTTCGCTTTTTGCAGTACGGGCGCTGACCAGCCCTTTGCGACGTATCGCTTCCGCGGCGATGAAAGCGGACATTTCTCTCGGCCCGGCGATCTTCGAAGAACGTGGAAGCTCTGAAATCGTCACACTCGCCCGGGCGCTAAATGGCATGCAGCGGCGAATCTCGACCATGGTGGAATCGCGAACAAGGATGTTGCGTGGCATCAGCCACGACCTGCGGACGCCGCTGACGCGCCTGCGGCTTCGCGCGGAAAGGGTGAGCGAAGAAGAGATCAGGGAAGGTCTTCTGGGAGATATCGAGCGGATCGACAGGCTGTTGAAGGAAAGCCTCGGTTATCTTCGCGACAACCACCAACGCGAAGTCTCGCAACGCGCGGATCTCGCTTCCATGCTGCAGACGACCTGTGACGAATTCGCCGATATGGGGCATGATGTGCAGTATGATGGCCCGGCGCGGATGGTCACCAACTTCAAGCCGCTGGCGCTGACACGCGCGATTACCAACCTGTGCGAAAACGCGATCAAGTTCGGCACGCATGTGACTGTCGAGCTTCGCGCAGTCGATGGTCAGGCGGTTATCGACATCAGCGATGACGGGCCGGGAATTCCCGAGCAATATCGCACGCGCGTGCTGGAACCCTTCTTCAAGGTGGATACAGCGCGCCAGGACACGGAAACAGGTTTCGGTCTCGGGCTTTCGATCGTTGCCGAGATCGTCCAGGCGCATCATGGAAAACTGGTCCTGCTGGATCGTCAGCCCAATGGGCTCGTGGCGCGGATCATCCTGCCTCTGGAGCACAAATAAAAAACGGCGAGCCTGTGGGGCTCGCCGTAACTTTCTCAATCCCGAGCTATCAGGCTGCTGCCAGCGCTCCGGCTTTCGCGTCATTCAGGTATCGAACGAGATCCTCGATGGTAATGACCAGCAGGCCGTTCTGTTCGGCGAAGATCTCGAGCTGCGGAAGACGGGCCATCGTGCCGTCTTCATTGGAAATTTCGCAGATGACGCCGGCCGGGGATTTTCTGGCCAGCCTGCAAAGATCGACTGCCGCTTCCGTGTGACCGGTGCGACCGAGAACGCCTTCCGGGTTTGCCCGCAAGGGGAAGATATGGCCGGGGCGGGCAAAATCTGCAGGGCGGGCGCTCGGGTCGACAAGCGCCTTGACGGTCGCGGCGCGATCGGCCGCTGAGATGCCGGTCGTGGTGCCCGGAATGTAATCGACGGATACGGTGAAGGCCGTTTTCATCGATTCCGTGTTGTTCGGCACCATGAGGGGAAGTTCGAGTTCGTCGATGCGATTGTGGTCCATGGCGATGCAGATCAGGCCACGAGCCTTGTTCATCATGAACGCTATCTTTTCGTTTGTCGCATCTTCTGCAGCAAAGATCAGATCGCCTTCATTTTCGCGATCCTCGTCATCGACAACGACAACCATTTCGCCGCGGGCGAAGGCTTCTACTGCATCTTCAATTCTGGAAATCGTCATTTCAAGTCTTTCAAGGGTTAAGCCGGTGAAGGCTGTTGCATCGGCTTTCGCCGACAAAACTTATCCCTTGGGCGAACAAGCGCCACGGGCAGCCCGGTCAAAGGCCGCCGCGGGTTGGTCTCTTCCATCCGGACTGTAACCGTCGGCTCCGGCATCTCACCGGATCTGCTGACCTTCCTTTTGGGAAGCGCTCGCGGGCTCCGGGGGAGACCCCGATACCGCCGGTGGGGAGTTGCACCCCGCCCTGAGAACGGGCCAAGTTTATTTCAACAGACGCTTGAATTGCAACAGGCAAACGCACCCAGAAAATTCAGATAGGGATGAAAATATTGCGCAATCGCTGGAAGATGCGCTTTATTTTGCTATCAGAACCTCGATACCGCGCTTCTCGAATTCTTTCGCATCCCGGTCGGAAATCCCGTCATCGGTGATGAAGGAATTGATCACGTCCAGCGAACCGAGACGGGTGAAGGACGAGCGGTTGATCTTGGTGCTATCGGCGACGAGATAGACATGCGCCGCGGCCTTGATCATCGCTTCCTTGAGCTGAAGGTCGGCAAAGCTCGGATAGGTGAGACCCGCATCGAGCGCCACGCCGGCGGTGGCGAGAAACAGCTTGCCGGCGAAGATGTTGCGGAAATACTCGACCGACTTGTCGCCCGAGAGCGACAGCGTCGGCGATTTGAACTGGCCGCCCGGCATATGCACCGCAAAGGTCGGTACCGAGCCCAAGATGATCGCGATGTTCAGCGCATTGGTGATCAGCGTCAGGTCGCGCCGGTTGGTCAGTCGGGTGGCGATTTCGGTCGTCGTCGTGCCCGCATCCAGGATCAGCGTCTCGCCGTCCTTGACAAGGCTTGCGGCAAGCGCGCCGATGCGGCGCTTCTTGTCCATGTTCTCCTGGTGGTGGAGCGTCATCGTGCCGGTCGCGGGCACTGCGGTGTTCAGATAGGCGCCGCCATGTTCACGGGTGATGAAGCCTTCGCTTTCCAGCCGCTCCAGATCCTGCCTGATCGTCGCTTCCGACACGCGGAAGGCGCCGGCGAGATCTCTCACCCGCGCCGACCCTTCTTCCTGTAGCCATTCGAGGATACGGCGCCGTCTCGGCTCGGACAGGAGGCCGATCATCGACTCCGAAGCATCCTGCTCTTCTCTCGCTTCCATTCCGGCCTGCCTAATCCTTTAATCGCAAACAATCGAAACCATTCGATTCACTTCCTATGGGATCATTACAGGAATGGCCTTGCGCTTTAAATCCTCAATTCGCGTTCTGCTGCAGGACGACACGAGCCTGCAGCTTCTGCTGCACCTGATCGACGACAACGGCGGCGATGATGACGAGACCTTTGATGACGGTCTGCCAGAAGGACGAAACGCCCATCATGATAAGCCCATCCGCAAGAATGCCGATCACGAATGCACCAACAATGGTGCCGGCGATGCGGCCGCGTCCACCTGACATGGATGTACCGCCAAGAACGGCTGCGGCAATGGCGTTGAGTTCGAATGTCTCGCCGGTCGCCGGATGGCTGGCCTGCAGCTGTGACGAAATGATCAGGCCGACAAGTGCGGCGCAAACCCCGGAGAACATGTAGACGAACAGTTTCGTGCGGTCGACATTGACGCCGGAGAGTGCCGCCCCGCGCTCGTTGCCGCCGACAGCATAGATATGCCGGCCAAGCGGTGTGCGCGTTGCAAGATAGGCAGCGCCCAGTGCGACCACGACCATGATCCAGACGGAGACGGGCAGGCCGAAGAATGTACCCGAGCCGATGATGCGGAACGTGTCCGATCCGTATTCCGGATTGCCCGCGAGGTTGGGAAAGGTCCGGCCGTCGGAGAAGAGAAGCGCCGAGCCGCGGGCGACATAAAGGATGCCGAGCGTCGCGATGAATGGCGCGACATTCAGCTTTGTTATCAGCATCCCGTTTATCCAGCCTATGAATATGCCGACGACAAGCACGATGAGGCAGATCTCGATCGTGTTGAACTGGACGCTGTAGGCGACACCGATAAAGCCGAGGTCGATGCCATAAAGAACCAGATAGCCGGCGACCATGGCGCAGAGGCCGACAATGGAGCCGACCGAAAGATCGATCCCGCCTGCGATGATGACGAAGGTCATGCCGATTGCGAGGATCGCGTTCAGCGCCACATGCTTGGAAATGATCAGCATGTTGCCTGTCGTCAGGAAGTTCGGTGCGGCAATGGCGAAGAAGGCGAAGACCAGGATCAGCGCCACGAAGGTGCGCATGTGCAGAAGCAGCAGAAGCGCCGATGTTCTGGATTTGTGACCGCCGATGACGGTCTTGGCGTTGCCCGAGGCGTCGATGCTGCTCATTGTGTTTCAACCCTGTTCAGATTTGGGGTTGCCGCGGAGATGACCTCCGCAGCGCTTGCGCCGGCCGGGAATTGTCCGGTCAGCCGTCCATTCGCCATGACGAGTACGCGATCGGAAAGGGCGAGAACTTCTTCCAGATCGGATGTTACGAAGAGGATGCCGAGGCCATCGGCGGCAAGCCGGCGCATGGTGCGAAAGATTTCCGCCTTGGCGCCGATATCGATGCCACGCGACGGCTCGTCCATCAGCAGGATTTTCGGCCTTGTCATCAGCGCCTTGCCGATCACCACCTTCTGCTGGTTTCCGCCGGAAAGGCTGGAGACGGGATGTTCGAGGCTGGCGATCTTGATCGCCATCCGCTTGACGAATTCCGCGGCCTTGGCGGCTTCGGCCTTCAGGGATAGATGAAACCCTCGGGTAAAATCGTAAAGCGACGACATGGTCAGGTTTTCGCGGATCGTCATGATCTGCACGAGCCCGTCGCGCTTGCGATCTTCGGGGATGAGTGCAAGGCCGCGACGGATGCGGCCGGAGACGCTTTTCTCCTTCACCGGCTTGCCGCCGATGAAGATCTGGCCCGAGGAATTCGGGTGCTGCGCCATGATGCATTCGAGAAGCTCGGAGCGGCCGGCGCCCATCAGGCCGTAAAGCCCGACGATCTCGCCCTCGCGCACGGAGAGCGACATGTGGTCGACGGCGTAGCCGCCCGCTTGGCTTGGAAGGCAGACATTATCGACACGAAACACTTCCTTGCCGAGTTCATGGTCGCCGGTCTTCGGAAATTCCTTCGAGGCGCTGCCGATCATGTTGGCGACGATCCACGGGATATCGACGCCCTGCATCGAGCGCGATCCGGTAATGGCGCCGTCTCGCAGAACGGTGATGTAGTCGCCGATGCGGATCAGCTCTTCCAGCCGATGGGAAATGTAGACAATGCCGACGCCCTGCTTCTTCAGGTCGTTGATCACCCTGAACAGAACCTCGACCTCTGTGGCCGACAGCGCGGACGTTGGCTCGTCGAGGATCAGGATGCGGGCGTTTTCGGCAAGCGCCTTGGCGATTTCGACGATCTGCTGCTGGCCGATCCGCAGGTTTCCGAGCGGCGTATCCGGGTCGATATTCTGCTCGAGACGTTTCATCAGCGCCGCTGCGGCCGTTCTCTGCGCCTGGCTGTCGATATGGATGCCGGCGCGGGTCTTTTCATGGCCGACGAAGATGTTTTCCGCCACGGTCAGATTGGGGAACAGGTTGAGTTCCTGAAAAACGATACCGACGCCGTGTTTTGCGGCATCCGTCTTGTCGGCGAAGACGACCTGCTGGCGGTCTATTTCGATCGTGCCGCCGTTCAGCTGTTCGACGCCGGCGATGATCTTCATCAGCGTCGATTTTCCGGCGCCATTTTCACCGACGAGAACGTTCACCGCTCCCATGCGCAGGTCGAAATCGACATTTTTCAGCGCCTGGGTGCCGGGATAGATTTTCGAGCCATTGCGGATCGAAAGGCCGATGGGATTGGCTTCCGTCATGGCGCGACCTCGATCGATACCGGCGTGATTAACGGCTTTTCGCTGGCCGTACGGATGACCACGGCACCGACAAAATTCACCTTCTTGCCCTTCAGCTCGATATCGGCAGCGGGGAGCTTGGAGACGGCCTTGTCGTTCAGCGCGCGGCCGAGTTTCGCGTATTCGATCTGGTCGCGGAATGTCGAGAAATCGTAGAGATTGGTGGTGTCGCGCAAGGCGCTGCCCTTGACGACCGGGCCGAGCTGCAGCGTCGCATCAGCCTTTCCGTCGCCATCGACGTCGATTTCCGCAACGCCGGCCTTGGTGCTGGCGCGGGTATCTTCCAATACGGTGGCCGTGCCCTTGACCGGGAAATTCCAGCCGCCTCCGGCACCGCCAACACGGACGCCGTAGCTTTCGCCCGCCTTGTCGAGGCTGCCCTTGATCGCATTTTGCAGCGTTGCAAGCTCGGCCGCCTTTTCGGTCAGGGCCGGAACCAGCTTGATGTCGAATGTCGTCTCGACGATCTCGGCGATTGGATCGGCAGCAGCTTCGCTATCACCGGTTTTCACCAGTTTGCAGCCGGAAACGGACGCGGCAAGAAGGCTTGCCACAAACAGGGTCGTGATTTTCATGGTACCCGCACTTCTTTTAAAGCAAGAGGCACCCGGGACATATAGCATGTCCCGGGTGGGGATGGCGGTCTTATGGCTTCAGCGCGAAGGTCTCGAGCTTTTCGGCATTGGCGGCATTGATGAGAATGCAATCCATCAGCTGCTTTTCATCGAGGCCGGTCTTGCCGGTCTTGATGAACTTGTCCGCCTGTTCGACGGCGTTCTGCGCTTGCTGGTAGGCCGGCTGGAGAACGGTCGCCTTGATGCCGCCCTTCTTGATCGAGTCGCGGACGTCGTTGGAACCGTCGAAGCCGACGACGATCACATCCTTGCGGCCGGCGGCCTCAAGTGCCGCATAGGCGCCCATGGCCATCGTGTCGTTGCCCGAGATTACACCCTTGATATCCGGATGTGCCTGCAGCATCGATTCCATCACCGTATAGGCTTCGGTCTGTGACCAGTTGGCCGTCTGCTTGGCAACCAGCTTCATCTCCGAATACTGGTCGATGACATCATGATAGCCCTGCGAGCGAATGCCGGCATTGGTGTCGGATTCCTTGCCGAGCAGTTCTGCATAATTGCCCTTTTCGCCCATCAGCTTGACGAATTCTTCCGCCCCGAGCTGGGCGCCCTGGTAGTTGTTGGAGACGATCTGCGAAACGGCAACGCCGGCCGTGGTGATTTCGCGGTCGATCAGGAACGAGGGAATGCCCTTGTCCTTGGCCTTCTGTACGGCGGCAACGGAGGCATCCGCGCCTGCGTTGTCGAGAATGATGGCCTTCACGCCAGCTGCGATGGCGCTGTCGAAAAGTTCGCTTTGCTTGTTCGCGTCATCGTCGTGAACCAGAACCATGGTCGCATAACCCAGTTCCTTCGCCTTTGCCGCAGCGCCATCGGCTTCAGCCTTGAAGAATGGGTTGGAATGGCTCGGCGTGATGATCGCGATCGTATCGGCAGCAAGTGCCGTGCCTGACATGGCGCCGGCAATACCCAGCGCGACGACAGACATCAAAAGACGTTTCGTAAGCTTCATGATTACCTCCCGTTGAAAAAAGACCACCCTCCCGTGGCGTCTATTGCGAACTATCGATCACTTTCGTTTATTGTCAATATGTTTTTGATGGCTGCGCTTTTGTGTGGCAATCAAGCCTTCTTGTTCTCTCTTATGTTGCAATGCGGCATATTTTTTAGACCTCATGCCTCTTGAAGCTCTAATAATTCACTTGAATGTTCTCCCGTCGTATGTCAGTTATCTTCAAAACGAAAGAGATCGAAAGTAATCAAAAGTCTTTTGTTGGTTTGTCCGGGATGTGCGCCTCATTCTGAGGAGGAGGGCGCATAGCGGCGCCACGAGCGCGCGGCATCATTCTTGAAATCCGATAGGGGCGACACGGAATAATCGGAGGAAACATCATGACTGCACAACGTTTCGGCGCCGGGATCTGGCATTTCGCAACCTATCTCGACCGTTACGCGACGGATGGTTACGGCAGGCCGCGCAGCGTCATCGAGGCGATCGATCTGGCCGGCCAGGTCAAGGATCTGTCGGTCGTCGATATCAACTATCCCTTCTTCGGCGGCGACTTTTCCAATGCGCAGGTAAAAGAGGCGCTGGATCGCAATAAGCTCGGTGTCATCGGCATCACGCCGGAAATCTACACGCGCGAATTCGTCAAGGGTTCCTTCACCAACCCGGATGCGGGCGTCCGTCGCCGCACTCATGAACTGGTGACCGAGGCCTGCGATCAGGTCCGTTATTTCGGTGCCGATTACGTCAAGCTGTGGCCGGGTCAAGATGGCTGGGACTATCCGTTCCAGGTCGATTACGGCACGCTGTGGAAGCATTCGCTCGATGGTGTCGGCCAGCTCGCCAGCGAAAACCCGGATTTGAAATTCGTCATCGAATACAAGCCGCGCGAACCGCGCGTTCGCATGAGTTTCGGTTCGGTTGCCCGCACGCTTCTCGGCATCGAGAAGATCGGCCTGCCGAATGTCGGCATCCTGCTCGATTTCGGCCACGCCATTATGGGCGGTGAATCGGCCGCCGACAGCGCACAGCTCGCGATCGACTACGGCCGGCTGTTCGGCATGGACGTGAACGACAACTACCGTTCCTGGGATGACGATCTGGTCGCTGGCAGCCTGCATCCGATCGAAATCTTCGAGTTCTTCTACGTTCTGCGGAAGAACAAGTGGGAAGGCGTGTGGCAGCTCGACCAGTTCCCGTTCCGTGAAGACAGTGTCGCGACCGCCAATCACGCGATCGATTTCCTCAAAGCCGCCGACAAGGGGCTCGAGGCGCTCGATGTCGATGCATTGAAGGAAGCCCAGAGCCGCCACGATGCGATCGGTGCGCTGAAAATTGCGCAGAAGGCCCTGTTCGGCGCCATGTAGGCGCCCCTTGCGGCAACAGCCAGGTCCGGCCCAATCCGGCAATGAAAGGCCAATACCCATGTTGAAGAATGACCTCGTCGATACCATTCGCGAGAAAGCATTGTGGATGCGCCGCAGGGCCTTCACGATGGTCCATGATGCCCAGCTCGGGCATCCCGGCGGCGATTTTTCGGCGATCGACATCATTGCGACGCTCTATTTCGGCGTGATGCGGTATGACCCGAAAAAGCCGGATATGCCGGAGCGCGATCGCTTCATCATGTCGAAAGGCCACGCAACGGGCGCGCTTTACACCGCCCTTTCCGCTGCCGGTTATTATCCGGAAGACTGGCTGAAAACCTATATGCAGCCGCAGTCGAAGCTGAACGGCCATCCCAACCGCAATTATCTTCCCGGCGTGGAAACCAATACCGGGCCGCTCGGCCATGGCCTGCCGGTGGCACTCGGTATCGCGATCGCCGGGCAGATGACGGGCAGCGACTACCGCACTTTCGTGCTCACCGGCGACGGAGAGTTGCAGGAAGGGTCGAACTGGGAGGCGGCGATGAGTGCCGGCAACCGCAAGCTCGGCAAGTTCACTTTGATTGTGGACCGCAACCGGCTGCAGCAGGGCATGGGAACGGAAGAGACCAACGGTCTCGATCCGCTCGACGACAAGTTCCGCGCCTTTGGATGGGATGTCGAAGTGATCGACGGGCATGATGTCGGCGCGCTCGTCAACGCTCTCTCCGAACCGCCAGGCGGCCGTTCGAAACCGCTCTGCATCATCGCCAATACCATCAAGGGCAAGGGCGTCTCCTTCATGGAAAACAAGGCGTCCTGGCACCATGGCGTGCCGAATGCCGAGCAATATAATACTGCCATGGAGGAACTGGTCTG
Organism: Neorhizobium sp. LMR1-1-1.1; assembly: GCF_040675795.1. Taxonomy (NCBI): domain Bacteria; kingdom Pseudomonadati; phylum Pseudomonadota; class Alphaproteobacteria; order Hyphomicrobiales; family Rhizobiaceae; genus Neorhizobium; species Neorhizobium sp. LMR1-1-1.1. The sequence continues at coordinate 262,600 of NZ_JBEGHE010000036.1, read as the reverse complement.
ATGGCTGCACCCGCTGCAAAACAGGAAGGTTTTTACGATTGTCGCGATGCCTGGGCGCGCACGATCGAGGAGCTTGCCGAAAGTGATCCGCGCATCGTCGCCGTCGTCAACGACTCCGTCGGCTCCTCCAAGCTCGGCGGCTTCCAGAAGAAGTTCCCGGATCGGCTTGTGAATGTCGGCATTGCCGAACAGAACATGGTGGGCGTCGGTGCCGGTCTTGCTAATGGCGGCCGCATCCCCTTCGTCTCGGCGGCCTCCTGCTTTTTGACCGGGCGCGCGCTCGAACAGGTCAAGGCCGATATCGCCTATGCCGGTTTCAACGTGAAGCTTGTCGGTCAATCGTCCGGCGTCGCTTATGGCGAGCTTGGGCCGACACACCATTCGATCGAGGATTTTGCTTGGCTCAGACCGCTGAGTAATATCAAGGTGGTGGTGCCGGCCGACAGCTGGGAAACCGCCGAGGCCGTGAAATGGGCGGCAGCATACGAAGGCCCGGTCTATATCAGGCTGAGCCGCATGCCGGTGCCGGATCTCGCGGTTGAAAACCGCAAATTCCAGCCCGGCAAGGCCGAACTTGTCCGCAAGGGTGATGATGTCACGATCATTGCCTGCGGCACCATGGTACATCTGGCCGTCCAGGCAGCAGTAGAACTCGAAGCGGAAGGCATTTCCGCCCGTATCCTCAACATGGCGACCATTTCGCCGCTCGATGAGGCTGCGATTTCGGCGGCTGCCAGCGAGACGGGCGCGATCGTTACGGTCGAGGAAGCTAATATACACGGCGGTCTCGGCGGCGCGGTGGCTGAACACACCTCCGCCAATCTTCCGGTGCCGATCGAGCGGATGGGCTTTCCCGGCTTCGTGCCGACCGGCTCGGTCGAATGGCTGTTCGATCATTTCGGCCTGACGGCCACCGGGATCGCCAGATCCGCACGCAAGGCGATCGGGCGCAAGCGGGGATGAGTGAAGCCGGGAGGGGAGAATTCATCATTGCCGTTGACCAGGGGACGACCAATACCAAGGCGATCCTGGTCAATTCGGCGGGGGATGTCGTCGCCAAGGCGTCTGCTCCCCTGACATCCAGCTATCCTCGCCCCGGTTGGGCGGAGCAATCGGCAGAGGATATCTGGGCGACGGTGCAGGCGGTCATCGCCGATATCGTCGGCAGGGCCGATGCCAGGATCGCCGGGCTTGCGATCGCAAACCAGCGCGAGACGCTGGTCGTCTGGAATGCCGAAACGGGCAGGCCCATCGCGCCGGCCATCCTGTGGCAGTGCCGCCGCACGGCAAGGGCCTGCGAGGCGCTGATTGCCGAAGGCCGCGACCCGATGGTGGTCGAGGCGACCGGGCTTTCCATCAACGCGCTTTTTCCTGCCTCAAAACTCGCCTGGGTAATGGAAAACGTGGCCGAGGCGAAGACGCTCGCCGCGCAGGGCCTGCTTCGTGCAGGCACGGTCGATAGCTGGCTGCTCTACAAGCTGACGCGCGGAAAGGAATTCGCCACCGATCATTCGAATGCATCGCGAACGCAGCTGTTCAATACCGGCACGCTGCAATGGGACGAAGGTCTCTGCGATCTGTTCGGCGTTCCTGTCACGGCCCTGCCCGAAGTTCGCTCGTCGGACAGCCGGTTCGGCGAAGTGGCCGAAGGCGCGACTGCACTCGATACCGGCGTCCCGATCCTTGCGATGATGGGTGACAGCCATGCAGCCCTTTATGGCCATCGCGTCCGCGCGCCGGGCCTTGTCAAGGCAACCTATGGAACCGGATCGTCGCTGATGACGCTGACGCCCGGACGGGTGTTGTCGAAAAACGGCCTTTCCAGCACGATCGCATGGAGCGACCGGAACGGCATCGCCTATGCGCTGGAAGGCAATATCACCGTTTCCGCGCAAGCTGCCGCCTTTGCTGCCGAGATGCTTGGCCTGCTGGATGCAAAGGCCCTGTCCGCTCTTGCCCAGAGCGTTCCGGATGCCGCCGGGGTTGTCTTCGTTCCGGCTCTTGCCGGGTTGGGTGCACCGCATTGGAACGACAATGTTTCGGGCACGATTTCCGGCATGACGCTGGCGACGACCCGCGCTCATCTGGCGCGCGCTACGCTCGATGCGATCGTCCTGCAGATAGCGGACGTCTTTACCGCCATGGAAAAGGATCTCGGGGCAAGGCTTGATGGCTTGCTGGCCGATGGCGGTGCGTCCTCGAACGATTTCCTGATGCAGATGCAGGCAGATGTTCTGGATCGGCCGGTCGCGAGGAGCGGTCAGGCTGAGGTCGGGGCGATCGGAGTCGCGATGATGGCGCTGCTCAGCCTTTATGGGGATACGCCAGGCACCGATGAAACCCGGAGCGAGTTTCTGCCACAGGCCGATGCCGACGGTTGGCGGCTGGAAGCAATGCGCGGCTGGCAGGCTCTTCTGACGAGGTTGATTGCGCATTAGGGTGGCGAAAACCAACCCTGTCCGAAGCTGGCAGCGCTTCATTGCTGAAGTGTTGTTATGGCAGGTCGGCTTGGCAGAAGATCGCATAGGGATGTCGCTGGATGTTTCGACTACTTCCGCGAGTGGCTTTCAAATGAAAGCAACTTGGTTATGAAATCAAACAAATCGGATGAATTCGAAAACATTTGACATGAAACGAAAATGACTTGATAGTCTTCGATGAGGACTTCAAGCGATCTTTGGGAGGAGATCTTATGAAAACGTTCGCAAGGCTTTTGGCTGCCTCTGCACTGGCAACGGTGGCGACGGCAGCGCATGCAGAGGATCTGACCGTCTGGACGATCAGCTATTCTGCGGAATCGCAGGTGAAGGCGCTTCAGACTGCGGCCGAGAATTTTGAAAAATCCCATCCCGGTGTAAACGTCGAAATCGTCATGCGCGGCGTCGACGAGCACAAGACCGCCCTGCGCGTCGCCGCCGGATCAGACAGAGGGCCGGATGTCTATATGAGCTGGGCAGGCCTCGGGCTTGGCGGCGAATATGTCAAGGCAGGCCTCAGCAAGGACATTACCGCCGATTACGCCAAATACGGCTGGAACGACCGCCTGACGGGCCCGTCCCTGGCATTTTCGAAGAGCTACGGTTCCGGCCAGCACGGCGTGCCTTTCCGCTTCTCCGGCGAGGGCCTGTATTACAACAAGGCGATGTTCGAAAAGGCGGGCATCACCCAGGAGCCGAAGACCTATGACGAGCTGGTCGAGGCTGCAAAGAAGCTGAAGGCAGCCGGTATTCCGGCCTTCACTTTCGGTGGCTCGGTCAACTGGCACCTGATGCGCCTGATGGACGAAATTCTCGAAACGACCTGCGGTGCGGATGTCCATGACCAGCTGAAATCGATGAAGGCGGACTGGAGCAAGACGGAATGCGCCACCAAGGCCTTTGCCGAGATGAAGATGTGGGGACAGAACTATATCCTTTCGCCGTTCATGGGCGTCGACCAGAAGCAGTCCTTCACCCTGTTCCTGGCAAAGCGCGCTGCGATGATGCTCGAAGGTGACTGGCTCGTCTCGCAGATCAAGGAAGGCGGCAACGTCGACGACTACGACGTTTTCCCGTTCCCCAACGGCACCGGTCGCCTCTATGGCTTCGCCGAATATTTCTACATTTCGTCGAAGACCACCAAGGCGGATCTCGCCGCCGAGTTCATCAACTCGTTCACCTCGACCGAATTCCAGACGCAGATTGCCGGCACGTTCGGTGCGCTGTCCGTCAACAAGGAAGTGAAGCTCAAGGACAATGCGTCGGATTTGCACAAGGAGTGGACGCAGATATTCGCTGACGCGAAGGGCACGTTCGTCAACGGCGACCAGGCATTCCCGCTCGATGTGACGACAGAATACTTCCGCGTCATCAACGATGTCGCGGCAGCAAGGATCGAGCCTCAGGCGGCAGCGGCTGCAATGCAAACGTTTATCGGCAACCGCAAGAAGTAAATCAGGCTTGTGCCTGATCTCTCCGCGGCGTCTTCGCCGCGGAGACTGTCGACCTGCGTTGCAGGTCAGGACTCGGGATAAACGGGTTTCCAATGTTCAATTCGAAAATCATGCAGTCCTCACGGGCGCAAGCCCTGATGCTTATCGGCCCGGCGCTGGCGGTTTATGCCACCTTCGCCATCTGGCCGATGATCGAAGTCGTGTTCCTGAGCTTCCAGCACTGGAACGGCCTCGATCCGCACAGGGAATGGGTGGGGCTTGAGAATTACCGCTACATTTTGACGAATGACGCGGTGTTCTGGGTTGCCCTGCGCAACACCATCACCTGGACCGTTCTTGCCGTCATTTTCCCGCCCACGATCGGCCTGCTGCTGGCGCTCGGCCTCAATCAGCAACTCTTTGGTCGGGTACCGATGCGCGCCGTCTATTATTTGCCGGTCATCATCGCACCGATCGCGGTCGCGACGATCTGGCGATGGATGTATGACCCGTTCTTCGGCCTGTTCAATCAGGTCCTCACCAGTCTGGGCCTGCAGTCGCTGATCAGCGACTGGCTGGGTGACCGCGAGATCGCTCTCTATTCGATGTTCGTCGCTTATACCTGGCAGTATGTCGGCTTTTCCATGGTGCTTTTCCTCGCCGGCCTGCAGAGCGTCGATCGTTCGCTTGTCGAGGCCGCACGCATCGATGGTGCGAGCCGCTGGCAGGTTTTCCGGCATGTGACGCTGCCGGCGCTGCGGGTAACGTTGGCGATCGTCCTCGTCCTGTCGACCATCTCCTCCCTCAAGGCCTTCGATATCGTCTACGGCATGACCGGTGGTGGCCCGGCCCAGTCGACACAGATGCTGGCTCTATGGGCCTTCATGCAGTCGATGCAGATCTTCGATTTCGGCAGAGGCTCGGCGATTTCGGTCATCCTGCTTCTGGTCACGCTGACCATCGTAGTTCCCTACCTGCGCTGGTCGCAACGTGATGAAGGAGCAGGCGAATGACTGCTATAGCACCCCGCCAGGAAGACGACGCCTTGCTGCTCAAGCCGCGCCGGGACCCTTTTCTGATCATCCTCTGGATAATCCTCGTCACCTTTGCGCTGGTCTGGATTGCGCCCGTCGTTCTGATCGCATTCACGGCGCTCAAGTCGAATGCCGAGGTTATGGCAACAAGCGCCTTCACGCCGCCGGAAGCCATCGCCTGGAACAACTTTTCCGGCGCCTGGGCGCGCGGCAATTTCGAGACGACGTTCAAGAACAGCGTCATCATCACCGTCATCAAGGTGCCGCTCGGCCTGATGTTTTCGGCGATGGCCGCCTATGCTCTGGCAAGGATCAGGCTGCGTTTCGGCAAACTGCTGCTTTTGTTCTTTCTCTTCGGTGCGATGATCCCGTTCCAGGTCATGCTGGCGCCGATCTTCACCCTGGTGAACGGTTTCGGCCTGATCGATACCTATCCCGGCGTCATCCTGCCTTATCTGGCCTTCGGCGTGCCCTATCAGGTCTTCATTCTGCACGGCTTCTTCAAGGCGGTGCCGAAGGAGTTGTCGGAAGCGGCGCTGATCGACGGGGCCTCGCATGTCACGGTTTTTCGCCGGATATTCCTGCCGATCTCGCTGCCGGTGCTGGCTGCGCTTCTGATCCTCGATTTCGTTTCCACCTGGAACGAATTCGCCATGGCGCTGGTGCTGCTGCAGGACCGTCACATGTGGACCCTGCCGCTCGGCCTGATGTCCTTCCAGGGGCAGTTCTCGACCGATTACGGCCAGCTGAATGCGGCGATCGCGATGACCGTGTTCCCCGCCATCCTCGTTTACATGATCTTCCAGAGATACTTCGTCAGCGGACTGACTTCAGGTGCGGTCAAGGGCTGAAAATCCAATCATATTCAGGAGTTAGAAATGTCAGAACAAGTGAGCCGCTGGGATGTCTTCGAGTTTTCCGCCAAGGGTCCCGCAGGCGGCAATCCCTATCTCGACGTCAGTTTCGCCGCGACGTTTTCGCTCGGCAATCGCGACGTAACGGTTCCCGGTTTCTATGATGGTGACGGCGTCTACAAGGTACGCTTCTGCCCGGACACCGAGGGTGCCTGGCGCTTCGTAACGACCGCCAGCGACAAGGCGCTGGCAGGCCTGAACGGCTCTTTGACCGTTGGTCCGGCCAAGTCGGGCGTTCACGGCCCGGTGCGGGTGCGCAACCAGTTTCATTTCGCCTATGCCGACGGCAAGCCATACCTGCCCTTCGGCACGACCTGCTATGCCTGGACGCACCAGACGGTCGAGCTGCAGGAGCAGACCTTCAGGACGCTCGAGACGGCGCCGTTCAACAAGATCCGCATGGGCGTATTCCCGAAAGACTATATCTACAACACCAACGAGCCGCTCTTCGACGTCTATGAGAAGCGCGCCGATGGCAGCCATGACATGGACAGGCCGAATTTCGAATGCTTCCGGCATTTCGAAAACCAGATCGGCCGTCTGATGGAAATGGGGATCGAGGCCGATATCATCCTCTTCCATCCCTATGACCGCTGGGGCTATTGCACGATGACGGAGGAGCAGGATTTCCGATATCTCCGTTATATCGTCGCGCGTATCGCCGCCTACCGAAATGTCTGGTGGTCGCTCGCCAACGAATACGACTTCCTTCTCGATACGAAGCCGATGGAACGCTGGGACCGCTTCTTCCAGATCATCGAGGAAGGCGATCCGCTGCGCCATCCGAAGTCGATCCACAATGGCGATGTGGACAAGAATTACGATCACCGCAAACCTTGGGTGGATCACGTCTGCATCCAGAACTGGGACGTCAAGAAGACGCTCGACTGGCGCGCCGCCTATGGCAAGCCTGTCGTCAACGACGAGCCCGAATACGAAGGCAATATCCCGAAGGAATGGGGCAATATCGATGGCCACGAACTGATTCATCGCTACTGGCTGACGCTTTGCCGTGGCGGCTATATCGGTCACGGCGAAACATTCCTCGATGCCAATGACGAACTCTGGTGGGCAAAGGGCGGCGTGCTTCATGGCGAGGCATCGGCGCGTATCGACTTCCTCCGCAAGATCTTCGAGGAGGATGCCGTCAATGGCCTGACCCCCATGCTGGAACGGGGCACGACCTACAAGCGGGTATCCGCGGCTCAGGATGGCGACGTCCGTTACATCTATTTCGGCGAGCATCAGCCGGTCGAATGGGCGCTCGGCCTGCCGGAAGAAGATGGCGACTGGGAAATCGATCTCATCGATGTCTGGAACATGAGCATCACGCCGCTGGAGAAGGGGCCGCTGCCGAAGGTTCACCCGCAGCGCATTACCGGTGGTTCTCATATCACCAACCAGTTTGCCGCCGCGTTCGGGCTGACGCTGCCGGGCCGGCCATATCTTGCTGTGCGCATACGCCCACGCAAGACGCATTAGAGAGGTATCATCATGGCGACGGTTCAAGTCTCCGATCTGCGCAAGAGCTTTGGTGCGCTCGAAGTGGTCAAGGGTGTTACGATCGACATCCGGGATGGGGAATTCCTCATCCTGGTTGGCCCGTCAGGCTGCGGCAAGTCGACCCTTCTCAGAATGATCGCCGGCCTCGAGGACATATCCGCAGGGCGTATCGATATCGGCGGGCGTGTGGTCAACACGCTGTCGCCGAAGGAACGGAACATCGCCATGGTGTTCCAGAACTACGCGCTCTATCCGCAGATGACGGTCGCCCAGAACATGGGCTTCTCGCTGGAAATCTCCGGCATGAAAAAGGCCGAGATCTACAAGAAGGTTGCGGAAGCATCCGAAATTCTCGGACTGACCCCGCTCCTGCAGCGCAAGCCGTCGCAATTGTCCGGCGGCCAGCGCCAGCGCGTCGCCATGGGCCGCGCGATCGTTCGCGATCCCGACGTCTTCCTGTTCGACGAACCGCTTTCCAACCTCGATGCCAAGCTGCGTGTGCAGATGCGCGCCGAGATCAAGGCGCTTCACCAGAGACTGGCGTCGACCATCGTCTATGTCACCCACGACCAGGTCGAGGCGATGACCATGGCCGATCGAATCGTCGTCATGCGCGGCGGCTGCGTCGAACAGATCGGCACCCCGCTGGAGCTGTACGACCGTCCGGATAACATGTTCGTGGCCGGCTTCCTCGGATCGCCTTCAATGAATTTTCTGCGCGGCAAGATCGAGGGCCAGTCCCTTCTTATTCCGGGCGGAGAGCGACTGGTGCTGCCATCGCTGCCGAAGGGTGGAAGCAGTGGTGACGTCGTGGTTGGCATCCGTCCGCAAGGCTTTGCCGTAGGCACGCAGGATGGCGCCATGGCGACGATCAAGGTGGTTGAGCCGACCGGCGCAGACACGCATGTTCTGGCCGATGTCGGCGGCACGGAAGTCACCTGTGTCGTCAACGACCGGGTGGATTTTGCGCCCGGTGAGGAGATCCGTCTGTCGATCAGTTCCGCCAAAGTCCACTTCTTCGATCCCGCGAGTGAAGTGCGGCTCGATTGAGGTAAAACCGACTGCGAGCCCGCGAGATTGAGCCCTCCGATTTCCCGCGGTGCTTGCATCACCTACTTGACCCGCTAGCTCGCCTGTCATAGCCTCATCGCATTCACCAGGGGTGTCCCGTCAAGGGGCTGAGATTCTGCTATCGCGCGCAGTGACCCGTTGAACCTGATCCAGTTCATACTGGCGTAGGGACGGTGCAAAACGCTGCGATAATTCTCAAATCCGTAAACCGGATTCCGTGATCGGCGTTCTTCCATCTTTCCGGCTCTAGGACTGGGTCTCCAACCTTGAAACTTGGAGCCTCACGATGAATATTGCCGCCAAAAATCAAAGCCCGACCGTTACCTCGGGCGCATTTCCGGCTTCCACCAAGATCCATGTTGCGGGCAGGGAATATCCCGATCTCCGCGTGCCGATGCGCGAGATCGCGCTTCACCCGACATCCGGCGAGCCGCCAGTCCTAGTCTATGACAGTTCCGGCCCCTATACCGATCCTGCCCATATCGTCGCGATCGACCAAGGCCTTCCGCGCCTGCGCGAAAACTGGGTTCTTTCTCGCGGCGATGTCGCCCGATACGAGGGGCGGCACGTCAAGCCGGAGGATAACGGTTTTGCCACCGGCGAGCGGCTGACGCCCGAGTTCCCCATCCGCAACATGCCGCTCAAGGCGAATGCAGGCCGTGCGGTTACCCAGCTCGCCTATGCGCGCGCAGGCATCATCACGCCCGAAATGGAATTCATCGCCATCCGCGAAAACATCGGCCGGCAGGCTGCGAAGGAAGCCCTGACGCGGGATGGCGAAAGTTTCGGTGCGCATATCCCGGATTACATCACGCCGGAATTCGTACGCCACGAAGTTGCGGAAGGCCGCGCCGTCATTCCGGCAAATATCAACCACCCCGAAAGCGAACCGATGATCATCGGCCGCAATTTTCTGGTGAAGATCAACGCCAATATCGGCAATTCCGCCGTCACCTCGTCGATGGCGGAAGAGGTGGAAAAGATGGTCTGGGCGATCCGCTGGGGCGCCGATACGGTCATGGATCTTTCGACCGGCCGCAACATTCACAATATCCGCGAATGGATCATCCGCAATTCACCGGTGCCGATCGGCACGGTGCCGCTCTATCAGGCGCTGGAAAAGGTCAACGGCATTGCCGAGGATCTCACCTGGGAGGTCTATCGCGATACGCTGATCGAGCAGGCCGAGCAGGGCGTCGATTATTTCACCATCCATGCCGGCGTGCGGCTTTCCTATATCCACCTCACCGTCAATCGCGTCACCGGCATCGTTTCGCGGGGCGGGTCGATCATGGCCAAGTGGTGTCTGCATCATCACCGCGAGAGTTTTCTCTACGAGCATTTCGACGAGATCTGCGACATCGCCCGCGCCTATGACGTGACCTTTTCGCTGGGCGACGGCCTGCGTCCCGGCTCGATTGCCGATGCCAATGATGCCGCGCAGTTCGCCGAACTGGAGACACTCGGAGAACTAACGAAAATCGCCTGGGAAAAGGATTGCCAGGTGATGATCGAAGGCCCCGGCCATGTGCCGATGCACAAGATCAAGGAGAACATGGACAAGCAGCTGAAGACCTGCGGCGAGGCGCCGTTCTATACGCTCGGTCCGCTTACCACCGATATCGCGCCCGGCTACGATCACATCACCTCGGCCATCGGGGCTGCGATGATCGGTTGGTTCGGCACCGCCATGCTCTGCTACGTCACGCCGAAGGAACATCTGGGCCTGCCGGATCGCGATGACGTCAAGACCGGTGTGATCACCTACAAGATAGCAGCCCATGCCGCCGATCTGGCAAAAGGCCATCCGGGGGCGCAGCTGCGCGACGATGCCCTGTCGCGCGCCCGTTTCGAGTTCCGCTGGGAGGACCAGTTCAATCTGTCGCTCGACCCGGATACGGCGCGGAATTTCCACGACGAGACGCTTCCCAAGGACGCACACAAGGTGGCGCATTTCTGCTCCATGTGCGGGCCGAAATTCTGCTCGATGCGGATCTCACACGATATCCGCGCCGAGGCGCAGAAGGAGGGGCTTGAGGCGATGGCGGCGAAATATCGCGATGGTGGTGATCTCTACATGCCGGTGGAAAACCCATTGGCAAATGCCGGGAGTGAGGCCTGATGTCTCTGTTTCTCGTCAAAGGGGCCGGCGTTGCCGGCCTCACGGTGGCTTATGAACTTCTCAGGCGCGGCGAAGATGTCGATATCGTCGATTATCAGGATACGATCGGGCAGGGCGCATCGCATTTCGCCGGCGGCATGCTGGCGCCCTATTGCGAGCGTGAGGCGGCGGAAGAGATCGTGCTGACACTCGGGCTCGATGCCGCCGATTGGTGGGACAGGGCGGTGCCGGGTGCGGTCATTCGCAACGGCACGCTGGTCGTGGCGCAGCCGCGTGACTTGGCCGATCTCACTCGGTTTGCTTCGCGCACACGCGGTCATGTCTGGCTTGGCAGAGACGAAATCGCCGATCTGGAACCGTCGCTTGTCGGCCGGTTCGACAAGGCGCTGTTCTTCGAAGGTGAGGCGCATCTCGATCCGCGCCGGGCATTGGCAGGGCTGGCAAAGGCGATCCGCAACCATGGCGGACAGTTTCACCTCGGCTGTGGACCGCCGCCCAGGAAAAACTATACCGCCGTTCTCGATTGCACCGGCCCGGCAGCCATTCCCCATATTCCGGGCCTACGCGGCGTGCGAGGCGAAATGCTTTATCTGGAGACCCCCGATGTGGCTCTATCGCGTCCGGTCCGGATGCTGCACCCGCGCCATCCGATCTATGTCGTGCCACGCGACGATCACCGCTTCATGGTCGGTGCAACGATGATCGAGACGGAGGATGACGGGCCGATTTCGGCGCGCTCGCTGATGGAATTGCTGAACGCGGCCTATGCGCTGAATCCTGCCTTCGGCGAGGCGCGGGTGGTGGAAACCGGTGTCGGCATCCGTCCTGCCTTTGATGACAACGTTCCGCGGGTGGTGGAAATGGAAGGCGGATTGGCGATTGCCGGCATGCACCGCCACGGCTTTCTGCTGGCGCCGGCCATGGCGAAAAAGGCTGCTGGCCTGCTTTCCAACGGCTATGCCCTTCAGAAGGAACTGACCCTATGAACCTCATCGTCAATGGTGAAACTCAGTCCGTGGAGACGCGCACGCTTGCGGAGCTTCTGGCCGCGCTCGAATACGAGGGCGAATGGCTGGCTACCGCCATCAACGGCGATCTCGTCCATCGCGAGGATCGGGCGGATGCGCGTCTCCAGGAGGGAGACCGGATCGAAATCCTGTCGCCCATGCAGGGAGGATGAACCATGCTGAAACTATATGATGCGGAATTGTCATCGCGCCTGCTGCTCGGCACCGCGCGTTATCCGTCACCGGCCATTCTTTCCGAGGCGGTCAAGCGTTCCGGTGCAGGCATCGTCACCGTCTCGCTGCGCCGCGAGACATCCGGCGGCAAGACGGGCGGCGCGTTTTTCGAGCTGATCCGCCAACTGGGTGTTCGCATCCTGCCCAACACCGCCGGATGCCACAGCGCATCGGAGGCGGTGCTGACGGCAAAAATGGCGCGGGAAGTGTTCGGCACCAATTGGATCAAGCTCGAAGTCATCGGCCATCACGACAGTCTGCAGCCGGATGTCTTCGAACTGGTCGAGGCTGCGCGCATCCTCACCGACGAAGGATTTGAGGTTTTTCCCTATACGACGGACGATCTGGTCGTCGGCGAAAAGCTGCTGGCCGCGGGCTGCCGGTTGCTTATGCCCTGGTGCGCGCCGATCGGTTCGGCGGCAGGGCCGCGCAATCCATCGGCGCTTGTCGCCATGCGGGCTGCCTTTCCCGAAATCCCGCTGATCGTCGATGCAGGCCTCGGCCGGCCGTCGCACGCGGCCACGGTCATGGAACTGGGTTACGACGCCGTGCTGCTCAACACGGCGGTTGCCGGTGCGAGCGACCCGCCGGCCATGGCCGAGGCTTTCGCCAAGGCGATAGATGCGGGTCGTCTCGCTTACCTTTCCGGCATGCTGGAGCCGCGCGAGATGGCGGTGCCCTCGACTCCGGTCATCGGCAAGGCGGTATTTTCATGAGGCTCGATCCCTTCTACCTCATCGTCGATAGCGCCGATTGTATCGAGCGGCTGGTACCGCTTGGTGTCAAGCTTGTGCAACTGCGCATCAAGGAAACGCCCGACACCGTGTTGCGCGGGGAAATTCGCCGCTCGAAGGCGATATGCTCGGCGCACGGCTGCCAGCTTGTTGTCAACGATTACTGGCAACTGGCGATCGATGAAGGCTGCGATTTCATCCATCTCGGCCAGGAGGATCTGGCGGAAGCCGATCTCGGAGCCATTCGCCGGGCGGAACTGAAGCTTGGGGTCTCCACCCATGATATCGCCGAACTCGATACGGCTCTTTCCGCAAGGCCGGATTATGTCGCGCTCGGCCCCGTCTGGTCGACCATCCTCAAAAAGATGAAATGGCAGCCGCAGGGCGTCGAGCGTGTTGCCGACTGGAAGCGCCGGATCGGCGATCTTCCGCTTGTCGCCATCGGCGGTATTACCGCCGAGCGCGCGCCGCTTGTGCTTGAGCAGGGTGCGGAAAGCGCCGCAGTAGTGACCGATATCCTGCTCAACGAAAACCCGGAAGCACGCACCCTCGAATGGCTGGCGGCGACGGTCGCGTCGCGACAGAAGTTGGAAGTACAGGTCGGATGAAGGTTTCATGACAGGGCCTGTGCATGCGTGTTCCTGTCAAAACCTGTCATGAAAGCGTTATGGGAGGACAGTAGAAACGGCGCCGATTGGTTCGCACTTGCACGGCTGTGCAGTCGCCGATCAGCGCCGCCTCCGGTCATATTTCGATTGAGTTGGCGGTTCCCAATTTTACTCGCCCGACTGAATCGGAGATAAAGATGAAACGCCGTACTTTTATGATGTCCGCAGCCGGAGCCGCCGCCGGTCTTGCTCTGGCTCCGCGCATGAGCTTTGCCGCCAAGGGCCAGATCGACTGGTACACCAGCTCGGACACCAACATTCTCGATTTCTGGACAAACATTGTTAAGCCCGCATTCGAGGCTGCCAATCCGGGCCTCAAGCTCAACCTCGTCGATGCAGGCGATGGTGCCGGCATCATCGCGATCGGCGAGCGCGCAATCGCCGCCAAGCAGACGAATGCCGATCCGCAGGCCGACTATTTCGAATCCGCCGACGCTCTTCTGCCGGCCGGCGCCATCAAGGCCGGCGTTTACACCAACATCAAGGCTGCCGGTCTTTCCAACTATTCTAAGGTCAATCCGCTTGCCATCGAAAGCGAATACAGCCTGCCTTACCGCGGTTCGCAGGTTCTGCTCGCCTATGACACGACCAAGCTGAAGCCGGCCGATGCGCCGAAAACCTGGGACGCGCTCGTCACCTGGATCAAGGCCAATCCGGGCCAGTTCGTCTATAACCGTCCCGACAAGGGCGGTTCGGGCGGCAATTTCGTCCGCCGCGCCATCCATCAGGCAAACGGCCTCGACTCGAAGGCATTCAAGGTCGACAACTATACCCAGGAATTCGGCGACGAAGCGCTCGGCAAGGCCTGGAAGCTTCTGGCCGATATCGCGCCGCATCTTTACGACAAGGGCGCTTACTCCTCCGGCAACACCCAGTCGCTGCAGCTGCTTTCCCAGGGCGTCGTCACCATGATCCCGGTCTGGTCCGACCAGGTTCTGCAGGCGATCGAGCAGGGCGTGCTGCCGGCTGAAACCGGTCTGGTACAGCTTCAGGATCTGGCGCTTTGCGGCGGTTTTACCCGCTCCGTCGTCATCGAGAATGGTGCAAACCACGAAGCTTCGCTGAAGCTTGCCGATTTCATGCTTTCGGAAGAAATGCAGAGCGCCATCCTCACCGAACTCGGCGGCTTCCCGGGCGTTTCCTGGGATCACGTCTCGGCAGACCTGCGCAAGAAGTTCGCCGACATCATTCCGCAGTCGATCCCGACATTCCCGGGCGGCAAGTGGGAAGCAGCCATCAATGACGGCTGGTATCGCCACGTGGCTCCGAACGTCGACCGCAAGTCGTGAGCGAATTCGTCGAAAGAGCGGTTTCGGTATCCACCGAAACCGCAGCAGGCAGGAGGCCCATCGGCCTCCTGCTTGTCGCCATACCCGTCTATCTGGTGATCTGGCTCGTCATCTGGCCTGCCATCAATGCGATCAGCCGCACCATCTGGCGCACCGATGCCGACGGTAGTTCCAGCTTCGACCTGTCGAGCTACGCCTTCTTCTTTTCCGATCGTTACAGCCTCGACAATCTGGCCGTTACGCTCTGGACGACGCTTGTCTGCGCGGTCCTGCTGCTGGTCATCTGCCTGCCGATCGCGCTGTATCTGCGTTTTTCGCATGGCCGGCTGCCGGCCTATGTGCAGGCCCTCGCCATATTGCCGATGTTCGTGCCGTCGATCATCCTGGCCTTCGCCCTCATCCGCGTGCTCGGCCCCAATGGCATGGTAGATATCCTCTTGAATGCAGTCGGACTGCCAAAGATCCGCACGCCCTATCTCACGCCATGGGGGCCGGTCATCGGTCTTGTGTGGGATAATATTCCGCTGACTGTCCTGATCCTGCTTTCGGGTCTCGGCAGTGTCGCCAACCAGTCCATCGAGGCTGCGCGCGATGTCGGTGCCAATACCATCCGGGTTTTCTGGCACATCATCCTGCCGCGCATTTCCAACTCCATCCTCGTGGCGCTTTCCTTTTCGGTGCTCGGTATCTTTTCGTCCTTCACGCTTCCCTATCTGCTCGGTCCGGCTTCGCCGGAAATGCTCGGCCCCTTCATGCAGCGCACCCTGCGCGATGTGCAGGACCCGATCGGCGCCATGACGCAGGCCGTCGTCGCCTTTGGCTTCTGCATCCTGTTCGGGCTCTTCTATGTGCGCTCCGTCGCCAGAAACCGGGGGAAATGAGATGACCTCGCTTACCCTCAAACGCGCGCGCCTCGACTGGTCCGGCATTGCCTTCGCGGTCATTCTGACGCTGGTCATCATCGGGCCGCTCGTCGTCGTTGCTACCTGGGCCTTTACCGAGGTCTGGCGTTATCCCAACATCATCCCGCAGAAATTCGGCTTCCGTTTCTGGGGCCAGACATTGGGTCGCCCCGACGTCTGGAACGCGCTGATGCTGAGCCTCAAGCTCTCGACGGTGGTGACGCTGCTTTCGGCACTGATCTGCTTGCCCGCTGCTTACGCATTCGCGCGCATGAAATTTCCGGGCAGGGATATCCTCTTCTTCTCCTTCCTTGCCGGCCACGCCTTTCCTAAATTCGGCCTGCTGGTGGCGATCGCCGCGATCTTCCTGCAGCTCAATCTCATCGGCACCTTCTGGGGCGTCGTGCTGATCCAGTTGGTCGGCACGCTGATGTTCATGATCTGGATCCCGGTTGCGGCCTTCCAGGCGGTCGATCGGCGCATGGAAGAGGCGGCCCGTGATGTCGGCGCGAGCCCCTTGCGGGTGTTCTGGTCGATCACCCTGCCGCAGGCGGGACCGACCATTTTCGCCGCCGTGCTGTTGAGCTTCGTCGGCACCTTTTATGAAACCGAAGGCGCGTGGCTGATCGGTGCTCCCGGCATTCGCACCATGCCGGTTCTGATGATCAGCTACATCAACAACCAGATGGTCATCCAGTACGGCGCGGTTCTCTCGGTGCTTCTTTGGGTCCCCTCGTTCATCGCCCTCATGTTCGCCCGTCGCGTTATCGGCGGCGGCGCATTTGCCCGCGGTTTCGGCGGTTAGGAAATATCATGTCCGTTCTTCATATCGCTGAGGTCACCAAGACCTTTTCCGGCGGCACCCATGCCGTCAACAGCTTCTCTCTCGATGTCGCCGATGGCGAACTCGTCTGCCTGCTCGGCCCCTCCGGCTCCGGCAAGTCGACGCTTCTGCGCATGGTCGGCGGCTTCGAACAGCCGACCAGCGGCCGCATCACTATCGATGGCGAAGACGTCACCCATCTACCGCCCGAGCGCCGGCCGACCGGCATGGTGTTCCAGAGCCATGCGCTCTGGACCCATATGAACGTCTTCAAAAACCTCGCCTTTGGTCTCAAGCTGCGCCGCATGCCGGCGGCGGAGATCAGAGGAAAGGTCGAGGCCGTGCTCGAACTGGTCGGCCTCGCCGGTTATGGCGACCGCATGACGAACCAGCTTTCCGGCGGCCAGCAGCAGCGCGTAGCGCTTGCCCGCTCGCTGGTGCTTGAACCGAAGATCCTGCTTCTCGACGAACCCTTTGCCAGCCTCGACCAGCATCTGCGCGAGCGGCTGCGGGAAGAGGTGCGCGATATCCAGCAGCGGCTCGGCATCACCACCCTGTTCGTCACCCACGGCCAGGACGAAGCGCTATCCATGGCCGACCGTATCGTCGTCATGGCGAACGGCAAGACGGAGCAGATCGGCCGCCCCGATGTCGTCTATCGTGATCCGAAGACGCCTTTTGTCGCAGGTTTCATTGGCACGATGAACCTCGTCGAAGGCGAGGTCACAAACGGCCAGTTTGTGCGTTCGGATTTCACCTTGCTGCTGCCGATCGCAGATGGTCCGGCAACGCTTGCCATTCGTCCCGAAGCGCTCGATCTCACTGCCTCGGACACGCCGAAGGCGGCAGTGCATCGTGTGACCGATTACGGTTCGCACGGTCTGGTAGACCTTGATCTTGCCGATGGCACGCGGCTGAAATCGATGGTAGCCCATCCCGATCTTTTCCGGACCGGGCAGGGCGTCGATCTCAAGCCCCGCGCCGTCGCCGCCTATCGCAACAACCAGCAGATTTTCCGGAGCTGACCCGTGAGCGCACCCATCCATCTTGACCGCGATGGCCATCGCACGGCCATCAAGTGGCATCGCGGCCGTCGCCGTATTTCCGATCCGGTCTTTACCGGCGGGCTTATCGTCGAGGCGATGCGGCTTGGTGCAAGCGTCGAAGTCGATCTCGTCGTCCACGGCGATCACGGTTTTGCGGTCCTGCATGACCTGACGCTGGAGCGTGAGACGACCGGTGAGGGCAAGGTGCGCGACACATCTGCCGCCGCCCTGCAAGAGCTGCATCTGCGCGGCAATGACGGCGAGCCTATCACCGACAAGGTTCTGCTGCTGGAAGATCTCTGCGCGCTTCTCGCAAGCGAGGGCGTGCATCCGGATGCGCTGCTGCAGCTCGATTACAAGGAAAATCTTGAGGCGCTGACCCCGCAGGCGATCGCCAATTTCGGAGAAGGTGCCGCGCCGATTGCCGCGTCGCTCATTCTTTCGGGCGGCGATTTCGACGCCATCCAGGCGCTGGCAAAAGCCGCTCCCGACATCGCCACCGGCTACGATCCCTGTTACGGCGAAAGCCTGGCGCGGCTGAAGGCGACGGGCGATTATTCCGGTTTCATCAAACAGGCGCTGAAGACGGCACCCGATGCCCGGATGATCTATCTGGATTACCGCATCGTCCTTGCCGCCGAAGAGGCCGGTTTCGATCTCGTTGCCCCAGTCCACGCAGCCGGCCGCCGCGTCGATGCCTGGACGATCAATCACATCACCCCTGAAACCATCCGCCAGGTCGAGCGCCTGCTCAAGCTCAAAGTCGACCAGATCACCACAGATGACCCGGAAGGGTTAGCCAAGGCATTCAGTTCATGACAGTCAATTACAGCAAGATCCTCGATCACATGGTCGAAACCGCCCGCGAGGCCGGCGCCCTGACGCTCGAGCATTTTAAGCGGTTTCGCGATATCGAGATCGGCATCAAGGGGCCGGGAGATTTCGTCTCGGACGCC
Source organism: Neorhizobium sp. LMR1-1-1.1 (assembly GCF_040675795.1). Taxonomy (NCBI): domain Bacteria; kingdom Pseudomonadati; phylum Pseudomonadota; class Alphaproteobacteria; order Hyphomicrobiales; family Rhizobiaceae; genus Neorhizobium; species Neorhizobium sp. LMR1-1-1.1. Next base: position 244,387 of record NZ_JBEGHE010000036.1, on the reverse strand, counting down.
GACAAGCAATCCGAAACGCTGATCCGCGAGCGCCTGCTCAGCCAGTATCCCTGGGGCCTGACCGGCGAGGAATTCGCGCCCGTCGAAGGTTCCGACAGCGAACATCGCTGGCTGGTCGATCCGATCGATGGCACGACGAACTTCATCTATGGCCAGCATTACACGATCACCATTTCGCTGCGCCGTGGCAACGAAACGATGTGCGGGCTCGTCTACAATCCAGTTTCCGACGAGATGTTCACCGCCATCAAGGGCGAGGGCGCCTATCTCAACGGTACGCGGCTCAATGTCAGCGCCTCGACCGATGTGGCGCTGATGTGCGTCGGCACCGGCCTTCCAACGCCGAACCTGTCGCTGCATCCGGGGGCCTATCAGCGCCTTGATGAAATCCGCGCGCCGATCGGTGCGGTTCGCATCGTCGGAAGTGCCGCCAATTCCTGCGCCTATGTCGCTTGTGGCAGGCTGACCGGCTATTACGAGGAGACGGGTTTCGTCGATACGGCAGCCGGTATTCTGCTGGTCCAGGAAGCCGGAGGGATCGTCACCGACTGGTGGGGACGCGGCCCGGAAGTCTTTGAAAAGACAGGCACGCTGATCGTCGCCAATCCGGCGACCCATGCCTACCTCATGGAACGCCTGCGCAGCGCACCGCCCAAGGATGCGGCCTGAAGTGAGGATCACTGGATAGCCGTTCACACCCAAGTGTGTGGCTATTCAGCCCAATTTGCCGACAGCCTATTGCCTGTTTGCGAGCTATGATTATCTCCGAAATATGGGAGATAATCTCGAATACACGGGCTCGATGGCACAGGTGAAGTGATGGCTTTGGCGGCTGCCGTCGCGATCCTGTTGGTGGGGTTGCTGTTTCTCTTCAATCGACGCGCCGCCTATCCGGCGCTGGGCCTGGTTGCGATCATCGGCATTACCGTCGCCATCGCAACCGTGCTGCAACCCTCGACACGCCAGAACACCAGAGAAGCGGTGACGGCAAAGGTGTCGGTCGATCCGGCTAACTGCTCTGATCCGTCAAAACCCATCGCGATCGAATTCCTCAACGGCAATCAGGCGGCGGTTCAGCGGGTGTCCTTCAGCCTTCTGGGGCGGGTAAAGGGCCATTCGTCGGTCGCCTATCGCGGCTTTCTTCGGGACGACACGATCATCGAGCCGGGTCAGGCCGCACTGACCTGCCACGGCCTGCTGCCGCTCGGCTTCGCTCCGCCAAGACCCGCGACCATTACTCTCGAGGACTACGACTGGTCCGTCGATATCTCGCTCGTCGATTTTTCGACGCGCTGATCTCGCCGGACGGAAACCCGGAGAGACCAGTTTCTGGTTCACTCGCCGAACACCGGCACGACCATTCCTTCGCTGCGGAACAGCTGCTCCAGTGCGGTGATGTCGGGGCATTTCGGCGGGTTCTCTAGCAGATCCGCACTGAAATCCGCCTTCGGCAATGCGACGGCCGCCGTTGCAAGCACCGTCGTTCCGGGTGCGACCTCGCCGCGAAGCTGGGGAACCAGTGTCTTGGCATGGATGAGATTGCTGTTGGCAATGGCGCTGATGGCGGTACCGTTGCGCTTCAAGGCTGGCGACAGGTCGAAAATGGCGCTTATATCCGTCTGGCCGTGCCAGACAGCTCGCCCTCCGGATTGTTCGGCACTATCGATATTGAAATCGGCCCGCGGGATGGCAAAGCCTCCCTCGCTTGTCTGCAGCGGGCGCGGTGTGACGATCCGGTGCAGGCGAATGTGCCAGGGATTGGCCGGCAGCAGCCAGGTCTCGACCGTGACATCACCCCATGGTTTCCAGCGGGAATAAAGCTTGTCGCCGGCAATCAATGCCTCTTCCAGCGTTTCACGCATGCGGAAATGCACGCCATCGTCGGAAATGCCCAGCATGCCGTCGAAGCTTGCGGCGACAAAATGCCGGTCGTTGAGTTCGATGTTGAAGCCGTAACGGGTCGAATAGACGAATTTCGAATATTTCTCGTTGGCGCCGAGCATCCTGTCATGGCTCTGGCCGGACGAGAGGATGACCGTGTTGCCCGTCGTATGCATCGCCACCATGCCTGCTTCCTTCAGCGGCACCGGATCGGTAAATTCGGGCGCATCGGTTTCTTCCGCCGCCCAGAACGGATGATCGGCGGAAAGCGCCAGCGGCAGGAAGAATTTCAGCGCCCAATAGGGAGATCCCGCCGAGTTATAGCTCTCGCTCATCATCAGGTTCGGATAGCCGTAGCCGATGGAAAGCACACCGTCGCGCTCGGTGATCGGCAGCTCGGACCACCAGCGGATATGGCGCATGTAATAGCCCTTGATCTCGCTCCAGGGCAGCGCCTCAACACCGGCAAAGGCAAGCGCGCCCCAGATGCCGCCGCAGGCAAAACGATAGGTCTGGCTGCGGCCGAAGGCGAGGCTCGCACCGTCGGGCCCGAACCAGTGGCGGATATCCTTGGCAAATACATGTGCCCGCTCGCGATAGGCGGCAGCGCGTTTGGTATCGTGCTTGGCAATGACCGAATAGATCAGCGCATAGAAATGCAGGGCGAAGGGCACGTAATGATCAGCGCGCTTTACCGGCCCGTCGCGATACCAGCCTTCGCCAAGCCGGAAGGCTTCCACTTCATCGAGATATTTTTCCGTCAGCGAGCGGTCGAAATCGATACCGGCGCGTGTTAGCCCGAGATCGATCAGAACGCGGAAGAATTTCCAGTTATTGTCGACGAATTCCTTGTCGCGCGCCGAAATCAGATAGGCGGCAATCGTCTTCTTCTGTGTCTCGCTCAAAGGCTCCCAGATGAACTGTGGCACCATGGCGATGGCAAAGCCGATCGCTGCAAGTTCCACCTGCCGCTGGTCTGTGCGGGAAACATCGCCCCAATATTCCGGGTGGGAGGGATCCGTGCCGTTTGCCAGACCGCGCCGATAAAGCTCCCAATGTGGAAAGTCATATCCGCCTGCGGCGAGCGGCACGATGCCCCAGAGCGGTCGGGCAAAACCTTCTAGATCGGCCGCAGTGCGATCGAAATGGGCGCAGGTGGCGCTGAGGCGCACGCGCGCTCCACCCTCGGAAAAGTAGGGAAGCAGCGGCTTGAACAGATCCATCACCGCTTTCGCGATGTCATCGCGCGTCTTGAGGGGATTGCCATGAAGCGGATTGGCGCGGGCGGGATCGTAGATCATCGGTCTTCCATTCAATCGGGCATGTGTTCGGGCAAAAGAAAACCCCGCGGCAACCAAGGTCACCGCGGGGGCAGGGAGTGTTACTTGATGGCCTTCACGCCATCGGTCATTTCCTTCAGACCGTCGTCGATCGAGATATTGTCGGTCATCAACGAGTCATGCGCACGGTTGAGGATGACCTCGATACGGGCTGCATTCGGCGTCACGGCCATTTCCAGATAGGACTTGCCGGGTTCCAACGCCGCCTTGCTGGTCGCGTCCTGCGGGAAGCCGTCGAGCGAGGCGATCTTGGCCGTCACTTCCGGCGTACGCACCGTCGGGATCGTGCCGGTCGATGCGATGATCGAGGCGCCTTCCGCACTTGTGACGAACCTGATGAAATCGAGAACGGCTTCCTTGTGGGTGGAATTGCTGTTCACCGAAAGGCCGGAGATCTGTGCTGCGGTCGTGCCGGCAACAACACCTTCCGGATGCGGGAACTTGACGATACCCCAGTTCTTGCTCTTCGATTCACCCGACTTGACCTTGGCGATCTGCGTGCCGACGAACCATGTGCCCATCGGCAGCATGCCGATCGTGCCGTTGAAGAACGGACCCGAATAATGGGTGTTCGAGGTCTTCAGCGTTGCATAGGACGGGACGACGCCGTCCTTCTGCAGTTTGAGCGCCCGCTCGTACCAGGGCTTCAGGAATGAATAATCCGGGCCAGCCAGCGTGTTCTTGCCGTCTTGAATACCGGCCAGTTGAACCGTGGAGCGCCAGGTATGCAGAAGCGCACCATAGGTCTTGTTGACACCCATGCCGCCGGCGAGCTTGGTTGCCGTCTCGTCGAACTGTGCCCAGGTCATGTCATTGGTCGGGTAGGGCACGCCGGCTTTGTCAAAAATGTCCTTGTTATAATAGACGACCCAGAAGTCCGAGCGGAACGGCAGCGAATAGATCTTGCCGTCTACCGTCATTTCTTCGGCCAGACCGCCGAAGGAGGCCGGGTCGATATTGGCTTCCTTCATGTAGGCCGAAAGATCCATGATCGAACCAGCGCGGATGAGGTTCGTGTAATTCGGCACGTCCTTGACAGTGACGATGTCGATGTCCTTCGAACCGCCAGCGAGCTGCGTGGCGATCATCTGCTGATAGTCCTGCGAGCCGAGGTCGATATGCTCGAACTTCACATTGGGTTTCTTGGCCTGATAGGCTTCGATCAGCGGCTTGTAATAGGCAACCTTGTCCCAGTCCCACAGCGCCCAGCGCAGCGTGACGGCGTCACCGGATTGCGCGAGCGCCGCACCTGCGGTGGAAGCCGCAAGGGCCAGGCCCGCCAGAGCGAGCTTCATGCCTCTCCCGAAAGTCTCCAAATACATCCTGTTTCTCCTTCCCTGGATTGTCTCTGGTTCAGATATGCTTTGCGGCTGCCGCCTCTGTTTGAAGGTTGGGCTGTGTCGCAACAGGCAGGGCAAGCACCATCACGGCCGCTCTGTGCGCGGCAAAGGCGATGGCAAACATGCCGAGAGAAAAATTGAGTGTGGCCGGCATGAACACCGACACCGGATAAAATGCGATATGGGCAAGCCACAGGCCCGCCACGAAAAACAGCGCTGCCATCACCGGCAGTGGCCGGATGATCGAAGCGACAGCCGAAAGCTGCAGCAGTTTTTTGGCGGGTATATCGCGCATCACCATCAGGACCAGCAGATGGCATGCGGTGATGCAGAGGAAGAGGGTGACGACGAAAGCGATTGCCAGCGGCACTGCCATCATCAGATTTTCCCGCGCTGCCGATGCGTATGTGGCAACGGCATAACCACCGAGGCCGATGGCTGTAGCAAACAGCAGGCCCCAGATCGTTGCACGCCAGAAATAGCGGCGCAGCGCCTCGAGAAAATCGCGCAGCAGATAGGTGTTACGGTCCTCGACAAAGGCGACGCAGACAAAGGCCATGGCTGCGAGTGCGGCCGGCAGCGGAATGATAAGAAGGGCAGCCAGAATGAACAGGATGTTCAGCTTGACCATCTCCCACCATTCACGGGCAAATGTCTGGCCGAAAAGGGCAAGGCCGGTCTTTTGCGGCGCATTCTTCGGAATGCCCGGCCCTTCCTTCGTCCACATGTCCCGCAGCCACTGCATGGCCTTCCTCCAGACTCGATCTCCTCAATAGAGGATCGAGCGTTCCGTTTCCTTGTCGAACAGTTGCATATTGGTCGTATCGACAACCAGCTTTGCCGTTTCGCCCGTCTTCGCCTTGAAGCGCGGCGAGACACGAACGGTCATCGCCTTGTTTCCGGCGGTGATGTTGAGATGAATCTCGGACCCCATCGGTTCTGCAAGATCGACCACGGCGTCGAACGGCGCGATATTGTCCGGGTTGATGTCGCCCGGCGCCAGTTCGTGAAAGTTTTCCGGGCGAATGCCGACGATGACTTCCTTGCCTTCATAAGGGGCGATGCGGGCCTTGTCGAAGCTTGCCGGGATAGGCAGCACGCGGCCATCGAACACGGCGACATAACCTTCGCCGCGCTTCTCGATCTTCGAAGGCAGCATGTTCATCTGCGGTGCACCGATGAAGCCGGCCACGAACATGTTGATCGGGCGGTCGTAGAGGTTCTGCGGCGTATCGACCTGCTGGATATGGCCGTCGGCCATGACGACGATACGGTCGGCCATGGTCATAGCCTCGATCTGGTCGTGGGTCACATAGATGAAGGTCGAGTTCAGCCGCTTGTGCAGCTTGGTGATCTCGGCGCGCATCGTGCCGCGCAGTTTTGCGTCGAGGTTGGAGAGCGGCTCGTCGAGCAGGAACACTTCGGGATTGCGCACCATGGCGCGGCCCAGCGCCACGCGCTGCCGCTGTCCGCCGGAAAGCGCCTTGGGCTTGCGGTTCAGAAGATGCGTGATGTCGAGGATTTTTGCCGCTTCCTGCACCTTCTGGTCGATGACCTCACGCGAGGCTTTCCTGAGCTGAAGGCCGAACGCCATGTTCTTGTAGACCGTCATATGCGGGTAAAGCGCATAATTCTGGAACACCATGGCGATGTCGCGGTCCTTGGACGGCACGTCGTTGACCACATCGCCACCGATGATCAGTTCGCCGCCGGAAATTTCCTCGAGACCTGCGATCATGCGCAGCGTCGTGGATTTGCCGCAACCGGACGGGCCGACCAGAATGATGAATTCCTTGTCGGCGATTTCCAGATCGATGTCATGAACAACGGTCAGTGCACCGTAGGTCTTGTTCAATTTCTTCAGTGAAATGCTGGCCATCGGTTTACTCTCTCACCAGTATGAAGACCACGAACGCGACAGACGCGTCAGGGCTTCCATGTAATAATAGTCACCCCAGGACACGCACTCGTCGACGCCTTCGCCGCGGCAGGTGTTGTAGGGAGATTTTTTGGAATAGGTGCCGTGCAGGACCAACCCGTTCGAAATCGCGGGATCTTTCACGGCGTAATGATCGGCAAGGCTTTTGATCATCCGGCGGGCGAGATCGCGGTAACGATCGGCCGCCTCGCCACCGACAAGATCCGCCATTTCCAGAAGACCGCAGGCAACGATCGAGGCCGCCGACGTGTCGCGCGGTTCGTTGTCGCCGTCGGAAAACACCATGTCCCAATAGGGCACCATGTCCGCCGGAAGCTTGTTCAGATAGAAAGCCAGAAGCCGGTCGAACGTGTCGCGATATTCGTCGATGCGCTCGTAACGATAGGAAAACGCCATGCCGGCTACGCCCCAGGCCTGACCGCGCGCCCAGAAACTGTCGTCTGCATAACCCTGTTTGGTGGCGCCGCGCACCGGCGCGCCGGTCACCGGGTCCATATAGAATGTGTGGTAAGTGGAATCATCCGGCCGCACAGAGTTTTTCAGTGTCGTGCGAGCATGGATCAGCGCGATATCGCGGTATTTCTGGTCGCCGGTCTGTTCGGTTGCCCAATAGAGCAGCGGCAGGTTCAGCAGGCAATCGATGATGTAGCGGTATTCCTCTGACACGCCCTTGCGGCCCCAGGCCTGAATGAACTGGCCGATCGGCTGGTAACGCTCGATCAGCTGGTCGGCGGCCAGCAGCGCTGCCTTGCGACCATCCTCATCCCCCACCAGTTTCCATGCGGCGATGCAGGAAGGCGAGTAGAGGAAGCCCATGTCGTGGTGGTCGGTTTCGATGCGGTTTTCGATCCGGTGCAGAAAGCTCTGCACCTGGATCTGCGCCGCATACTGAAAGGTCTTGTCGCCGGTATGCTCGAAGGCCAGCCAGATTTCGCCCGGCCAGAAACCGGCAGTCCACTGGTTGTTGGCAACGGGCGGGTAGAAATTGTTCACGCTCGAATGGTTCTGGGCGCTGTAGGTAAATTCCGTCAGATTGCGACGGATCTGCGCCACAGCGACGTCGAGAGCAGCTTTCACCTCTTCATCGGTAATCGGCTGCGGAGCGATGGAGGAAACGGCATTCATGAACTTAACCCTTCAGACCGGAGGATGCGACGCCTTCGACGAAGAAGCGTTGCAGCGACAGGAAGACGATAAGGACCGGGATCAGCGCCACCACGGAGGCGGCCATGATCAGCCCGTATTCGGCCGAATATTGCGAGATGAACATGCGCAGGCCGATCTGGATGGTCTTCAACTCGGTCTTGGTCAGGTAGATCATCGGCCCCAGAAAATCGTTCCAGGTGGTGACGAAGGTGAAGATCGTCAGCGTGGAAAGTGCCGGCTTGGAGAGCGGCAGCATGATCTTGGCCCAGATCTGGTATTCGTTCATGCCGTCGATACGGGCTGCTTCGCAAAGCTCGGTCGGGATCGACATGTAGAACTGGCGCATCAGGAACACGCCGAAGGCGGTGAAGGCCTGAAGGCAGATCAGCGCCAGGTGCGTGTTGTTGAGGCCGAACTCCCGCATCAGCAGGAACTGCGGCACCATGTAGACCTGCCATGGCATGGCGATGGTGGCGATATAGCCCAGGAACAGCGCGTTCTTGTAGGGGAAGTTCAGCTTGGCAAAGGCATAGGCCGCGAAGCTTGAGGTGAACAGCTGCATCAGCGTGACGATGATCGTCAGCTTGGATGTGTTGTAGATGAACAGCGCCAGCGGAATCTTAGTCCAGATATCGACGTAGTTCTGCCACTGCGGGTTGGACGGGATCCATTCGATCGGGAAGACGAAGACTTCGCTGCTCAGTTTCAGCGAGGCCGACAGCATCCAGGCGAAGGGAAGCAGCATGATTATGGTGATCAGGATCACCGTCATATAGATGGCGGCGAGTTTCCCGGTGAGTTTCTGGCCGGCAATACGCATGGCTCAGTCCTCCTTCTGGCGGCGGAACTGGATGACGGTGATACCCAGCACGAGGAAGAACAGGACGAGCGCGATCATGCTGGAATAACCGAGATCCCAGGAGACGAATGCCTCGTTATAGATGTGATAGACGAGTACGAGGGTCGAGGTGCCGGGACCGCCCTGCGTGATCATGTAGATCTGGTCGAACACCTTGAATGACTGGATGGTCAGCATCACGGTGACGAAGAAGGTCGTCGGGCCCAGCTGCGGCACGGTGACATAAAGGAATTTCTGCCAGGCATTGGCGCCATCGAGATCGGCGGCCTCATAGAGCTCGGAATTGATGCCCTGCAGGCCGGCCAGATAGATGACCATGAAATAGCCCATGCTCTTCCACACGCCGAACAGGATCACGGTGACCATCGCCCAGTGGCGGTCGGCGGCCCAGCCTGGCATATCCTTCGGGTCAAGCCCGAGCGTGTAGAGAAGCATGTTCACCGGCCCCATTTCGGGGTTGAAGATCATATTCCAGACGACTGCCACAGCTACCAGCGAGGCGACGTAGGGGAAAAACATCGCGGTGCGGAAAAAGTCGCGACCGAGGATTTTCTGGTTCAGAAGGATGGCAAGCCCGAGCGCGCAGGCAAGCGTCGCTGGCACTGAGACCACCGTATAGATGATCGTGTTCCAGAAGGCGGCGATAAACGCCTTGTCCTCGAAAAGTCGCCAGAAATTGTCGAGGCCAGCAAAGGTCATGGCATTGCTGCCGTCCCAGTGCATGAAGGCCAGCACGAAGGCGAACAGGATCGGGCCAAGCGTGAAGACGGCAAAGCCTAGGAAATTCGGGGCAATGAAGGAATAGGCGACGAGCGCGTCCTGCACCCTGCGACGACGTCTGGACACGACCTTGCGTCGTCTCGTCACGATCGGCGTGTCGCCGGCGGCAATGGTAGGGTTAGCCATCATACTCCTCCGAGAAAAGATGCCGCAGACAACGCTTCTTCGTGAGCCTATCCGCAGATGCACGGCAAAAAATTGATCTGCCTTCCGTGCCTCCTCCCACGATCGACATATCATATCCACGACATTGGTCAAACAACTTCTAAATGGATAATATGAATTCTGTAGAAAAGCCAAAATACATATGATAGGCGATGTCTCACGCAGTTTTGATGGCAGGAGGAAACGATGTTTCGCGAGGCTGCAGCGCACATTCCTTCGGTTTTCCCAGAGTTTCTCCCCGGTGCTCGATTTGATGATCGAAATGCATGGCGGGGCGTCGCCGATGAATTGAAGGCGCATGTGCTCAATGATGCCGAAGCGGCATCCGGTCGCAGATGGTCGGTGATCAGGGCCGAGGACTACCGGCAATTCTCGATTACCGGCAACAGGGCGGATTTCGAGGCGCTGTATTTCTCCCGTCGGCGGATGCTGAACGATCTTGTGCTTGGCGAACTGGTCGAGGGCGCAGGCCGCTTTTTGCCGTCGATCGTCGATGGCGTCATGTTGATCTGTGAGGAAAGCGGCTGGCAGCTTCCGGCGCATAATTCCTATGAGCGCGGCGGCGTGCGCCATGCCTTGCCGGATGTCGAGCGTCCGGTCATCGATCTTTTCGCCGCCGAAACCGGTGCTTTGCTCGCCACCGTGGCCGCTCTCCTCGGCGGGCCGCTGGATGAGGTCAGCCCCATCGTCCGACGCCGCATCGAACATGAAGTGCATGTTCGAATTCTCGCCCCCTATCTCGGGACTCATTTTTGGTGGATGGGCAACGGTGCGGAGCGCATGAACAACTGGACGGCCTGGATTACCCAGAACGTTCTCCTCGCGACCTTCAGTCTCGATACCGATGATCAATTGAAGCGCCGTGTCGTGGAAAAAGCGCTCGGCAGCCTCGATTGCTTCATCAAGGATTATGCGGAAGACGGCGCCTGCGAGGAGGGCGTGGTCTATTACCGGCACGCCGCTCTTTGCATGTTCGGCGCCATGACGATCCTGGATACGGTCGCGCCCGGCTCCATGTTGTTGCTTTGGGGTGCACCGAAGATCCGCAACATGGCGGAATACATACTCCATATGCATGTGGACGGCCGCTATTATTTCAATTTCGCCGATTCCGCTGCCGTCATAGATCCCTGCACAGCTCGCGAATATCTGTTCGGCAAGGCTGTCGGATCGGATGCGCTTGCGGACTTTGCAGCAAGGGATCGCGCAACAAGCGTAGCGCCGCATCTGCCGGAAGAATGGAACCTCTGGTATCGCGTTCAGGAACTGCTGACCAAGGTGCAACTGCCTGCAGGGGACGTGCTTCCCGCCGCGGATGCGTCCTATCCCGGCATCGGCCTCTACATCGCCCGTGACGATCGCTTCGCGCTTGCGGTCAAGGGTGGAAACAACGGCGAAAGCCACAATCACAATGATGTCGGCAGCGTCACGCTCTACAAGAACGGCCAGCCGTTCCTGATCGATGTCGGGGTCGAGACCTATACGGCGAGGACGTTTTCGTCCCGGCGCTACGAGATCTGGACGATGCAGTCCGTCTTTCACAATCTTCCGACATTCGGTGGTGTGATGCAGTCGGACGGCGCGGCCTTTGCCGCGCGCGACATGCAGGCGGAATTTTCGGCCGAAGTTGCGGAGATCTCGCTCGATATCGCCGCTGCCTATCCGCAAGAGGCAAGGCTGCGCGCCTATCGCCGCAAGGTTTCCCTGCGCCGCGGCCATGGTGTGGAGATCGCCGATGTCCACGATGGAGACTTGCCCGCTGTCCTGTCGCTGATGACCCGCGATGAGCCGGTCCTTCGCGGCGGTTCGGTTCGTGTGGGCGAATTGGGCCGCATCGAGATCGAGGGGGGCGGGGAAGTCGATATCGAGGCGATCGAGATCGACGATGCTCGCCTGGCGATTTCATGGCCCTCGAAAATTTATCGGCTGCGCATTCCGCTTGTCGGCAAGCAGCTGAAATTGCAGATCGTCTGAGGAGGACGGAATGGAACTGAGACTGAAGGTAGTAGGCGCAAGCGGTGTTGTCCGTTGCGAGACGGCCAATACGGACGAGGCATTTCTCATTTTCCGTGACGCTTACGAAGATGGTGACCGGGTTGTGGTCGAGGCCTCAGAAGCCGGGCATGTCGTGCTTGCTCTCGATGATGCGATGAGCCCGACACTCGTCTACCTGAAGGGCAGGGATTACGCTCTTGCTGTTCCCTTCGATATCCGCCGTGCGCCCTATTCGCCGCGCGCTTTCGATGGCGAACTGCATCGCCTGCATGTCCGCAAGGCTCGCGCCGAAGAGGTGGCGCAGCGCCGCAATCTTGCGCTCAATCCGTGGGACGACAAGGGCAATACGACGCTGTTCCCGCATGCTTCGGCAAACGTCCAGACCCGCGGCGAGACCCAGTTTGCCGCGCGAAATGCCATCGATGGCGAAAAGGCCAATGATGACCATGGCCGCTGGCCTTATACCAGCTGGGGCATCAACATGGATCCGGCAGCGGAACTGACGGTCGAGTTCGGCCGGCCCGTCAAGGTCGATGAGGTCGTGCTCTATCTGCGTGCCGATTTCCCGCATGATGCCTGGTGGAAAAATGCCAGCGTCACGCTCTCGAGCGGACAGGTACACAGCTTTCCTCTGGTGAAAACCGGCAATGCGCAGAGTTTCAGGATCGAAGAACAGCAGGTGGAGTGGGTCAAGCTGCATAGCCTGATCAAGGCCGAGGACCCGTCGCCCTTCCCGGCATTGACGCAGATCGAAGTATGGGGTCGCGATATAGGCTGAGCCTATCGTTAGTCCCGGTTGGTCAGCGAGGGTCAGCCGGGGATGGCACGCGAGTTGCGTAGCAGTTCGCGATAGCGGGCCTGGCTGCCTCTCAGGTGGTCGCGCATGGCGTTGCGTGCGGCCTCTTCGTCGCGATCTGAAATCGCCATGACGATAGCTTCGTGTTCCTTGTGTATCAGGCGGCGATAGGCGGTCTGCTCGGCAAAATCCGGGTCCGGCAGCGGGCGTGATTGAGGGATGACGGCGGTGCCATGAAATTCCAGATGCTGGCGAAACAGCGGATTGTTGGTCGCCTCGGCGATTGCAACGTGAAGCGCCAGATCGGCCTCTCGGATCGATTCATTTTCCTCGATGCAGCGCAGGACCTGCCTGTGACATTCGAAGATCGCCTCTTCCTGCGCGGGCGAGCGACGCGCAGCGGCAAGGCCGGCCGCCTCGATTTCCAAAGGTGCGCGGACTTCCAGCACTTCGAGATCGGACGATACGCGTGCCTTGTCGACAATTCGGGCCGGTGTCATCTGAAAGGCTGGATCGAGCACGAAAATACCTGCACCTTGCCTGACCTCGACAATGCCATCCGATTTGAGCGCGGCAACGGCCTCACGAATGACCGTGCGGCTCACCTTGTGGGTTTCGGTCAGCTCCACCTCGCTCGGCAATTTCTGCCCGGGCGAGTACTGCCCGCTCGAAATGGCGTGCCGTAGGCTTGCCCCCACTTTTGAAACCAGTGATCCCGGTCCCTTTTGCCGAACCTTGGTCTGGACCGTCACAGCTGTTCCTCGCGATACCGCGGATAGGTCGAACCGATTTCCGACATATCCGCATGCTTCCTAAATAGGTATGACAAATTTCAATTATTATCAATCGCAGAAAGATGATCTCCAGAGGTTTTGCGTCCAATTGACGCTTTTAAGTTGGGGGAAACGAAAGCTGGACGCAGGTATTTGTCTGCTGTATCTCTCGAAATCGAGCGCAGCCATTTTAGTCATATGATGACATGCGCGGCAGCATTTCGGGAGGATGTAGGCGTCATGGCCATGAATGACATTTTCGATCAGCGTCGTTGCGAACTCGGGGAGGGTGCCTTCTGGCATCCGCAGCGTCAGCAGTTTTTCTGGTTCGATATCGTCAACAATCTGCTCCTGAGCCGGGACGGCGACAAGCCGCTTGAATGGGCATTCGGTGAAAACGTGTCGGCGGCCGGCTGGCTTTCCACCGATGAATTGCTGATTGCGGGAGAGAGCGGCCTTTCGAGCTTCAATCTCGTGTCGGGAAAGCGCGCGTCTGTGGCTGCATTCCCGCATGATCCAAGCCTGCGCTCCAATGACGGGCGAGCAGACCCCTATGGCGGTTTCTGGATCGGCACGATGGGCAAGCGCTCGGAACAGGAAGCCGGGGCAATCTGGCGCTACTGGCGCGGCGAGTTCCGCATTGTCTTCGACAGGATCAGCATCACCAATGCCATCTGCTTCGACGCAGAGCGCTCGCTCGCCTATTTCTCCGATACCCGCCTGAAAAAGATCTGGCGCGTCCGGCTGGATGAGCAGGGTTGGCCGTCGGGCGAGCCGGATCTGTTCGTCGACCTGACCGGGGCCGGTCTCAATCCGGATGGCGCGGTGATCGATGCCGCCGGCAATCTGTGGAGTGCCCAGTGGGGCGGGCGCCGCGTTGCCTGTTACGCATGGGACAGCGGAGAGGAGATCGCTGCCGAATATTTCGAGGCGACGCGCATATCGTGCCCGGCTTTCGGCGGTGCGGATATGCAGAGCCTTTTTGCCACATCGGCCTGTCAGGGCATGAGCGCCGAAGCGCGCGAGGCCGAGCCGCTGGCCGGCATGACCTTCGAGCGCAAAGTCTCGGTGCGCGGAGTGAGCGAGCCGCAGGTGATCCTGGGCTGACACTTGTTGCTCCGGCAGACTGAACTTGATGCTGCAGGCATGAATAGGAAAATCGGATGAACCACGCAACGCACGCAGATCCTGATGCTGACGAGGGGGTTCTGAAGCGCAAGGCGCGGCTGGAATTCATGACCTGGGAGCGCCAACCGGCTGAAACCGACAGTGCCGACCAAAGGGCGTTGAAGCAGAAGCTTGCGCGCTCCGCCAATGCGCAGATTGCCGACACGGCTTATATAGCCGAAGACGCCCGCATCTTCACCACGTCGCTCACCGTCGGCCACCGGTCCTGGATTGCGGCCAATGCGCTCGTTCGCGGAGATATCGAACTCGGCTCGAACTGCTCGGTCAATGCCTATGTCTGCATTTCGGGAAAGGTTCGTTTCGGGGACGGCGTACGTATTGCCTCGCTAGTCTCGATCGTCGGCTTCAATCACGGCTTCGATGACCCGGATACGCCCATCAATGACCAGCCGCACGAGATCAAGGGTATCGTCATCGGCGACGATGTATGGATCGGCGCCAATGCAGTCGTTCTCGATGGCGTGACGATCGGCAATGGAGCGGTGATCGCGGCGGGTGCTGTCGTCAACAAGGATGTGCCGCCGCTGGCGATCATGGCCGGCGTGCCCGCAAAGCTTGTCCGCCGTCGTGGGGAAAAGCCGGTATCTGCGAAATCCCGCCGGAGCGAGGTGGAAAAAGCACTTCGTTCGATCAGCGACATGGCGGAAAGCCAGTGGCGGGACGTTCTGAGCCACTATCGCCGGCCTGAAGGTTATGTCTCGCCGGATGCCAGCGGTGTCGCCAGCGAGAGTGCGCGGCATCAATGCGACGCGATCGAAATTGCCGCAGGTTTTGGTACTCCGCCTTCCGGCGACGAGGCAAAGGCGATCCTCGATCGCCTGCAATCGATGCAGGACTCGCAGACCGGGTTGTTTCCCGATCCCTACACACCCGCCGATCCGTCTCTGCCGGTTCTGGAGGATAACCTCTCACTCTATAACGTGCTGGCAGTCGGCTACGCCCTCGAAATTCTTGGGTCCAAACCGCAATATCCGATCGCCAGTGCTGAGATGGATGTGGTTTCCCTATGTGATTGGCTGGACGCATTGCCGTGGAAGAACCGAGCCTGGCGCTGTGGCGATCGCATCGATGGCATCGCGACGGCGCTCTATTTCAATGCGCGCTATTTCGAAAGTGGCAAGGGGCGAGGCAGGGGACGAGAGGTTCTGTTCGGATGGCTGGCAACCCATGTCGACCGCGCCACCGGCCTTTGGGGCGGGCCGACTGCGGAGCAGGGGCTTCTCCAGCCGATCAACGGTTTCTATCGCCTCACACGCGGAAGCTATGCGCAATTCGGTTTGCCTGTTCCGCATCCGGAGGCTGCGATCAATTCGGTTCTGGCCCATTATCGGAATTATGAGGGCTTTTCCGCCGAAAACTACAACGCCTGCAACCTGCTCGATACGATCCACCCGCTCTGGCTTTGCCTGAAACAAACGGATTTCATGCGCGCCCAGGCGGAAGCCATTGCGGAAACCATCATCCTGCGTGCGCCGGAGCGCTGGCAGGCGGGAACGGGTTTCGCCTTCGCGGATGGTCAGCAGGCCGGCCTGCAGGGCACCGAAATGTGGCTTTCGACCCTGCATCTGGCCGCCGATCTTCTCGGCCTTAAGGACCAATTCGCCTTCGCGCCGCAAGGCGTGCATCGCACCCGTGCGGCCGGATTGGGAATTTAGCCCGGTCGCAGGTCGATCCTCAATCGAGCATGACCATGTAGGACGCAACCTGCTCCTCGAAGAATTTCGAGAAGGAGGCGATGCGCGGTGGCAGGGCTTGATAGGGCGGATAATAAAGCGTCAGCCAAAGTTCCGGCGGTGCCCAGCCCTGCAGCACATGAACGAGGCGACCGGTTCTCAGATGTTCGGCAATATGGAAGCCGGGCAGCATCGCAACACCGGCGCCATCGGCCGCCATGTCTGCAAGCACTTCGCCATTATTGGCGCTGAAAGCCCGACCGGCTGAGATCGTCATGCTCGACCCGCCATCCGACAGAACCCAGTTCTCCCGCCGGCTCTCGCCGCTATAGGCAAGACAATCGTCAGGCGAAAGCTCGCTCGGATGCTGCATGTCGACAAACCGGCTGCCGGGGGCCGCGACCAGAATGCGCGGCACGACGCGGATTTTGCGCCAGATGGTGAATTTGTCTGACGGTTGCGACGAGATACGGATCGCCAGATCGTAATCGTCGTCGACGATGTTGACGAGACCATCGGAGAGCGAGATCTCGAAGCTCATCTTCGGATACCGTTCCTTGAAACCGGAGAGGATCGGCGGCAGCACTGCCTTGCCGAACCATGTGGGCGCGCTGATCCGCAGTCGTCCCTCATCGGTCTTGTGGGCGTTCATCACATCCCGGCGGGCATTTTCAAGCGACTCTATGGCCGGCTGGACCTGCGCCGCAAAAACCGCGCCGTCCGTCGTCAGTGAAACCTGCCTTGTGGTTCTGACGAAAAGCTGAACGCCGAGATCGGTTTCCAGTGCCGCAATGGCGCGCGTCACCGCCGCCGGCGTCATGTCGAGTTCGCGGGCCACCTGCGCGAAATTTCGCTTTTCGGCGGCAAGCAGAAAGATCCTGAGGGCTTTGTAATCGTTCATCTGATTATTTCAAAAATTGCAACTCAATCGAAAGCAATATTGCAATTCCGCGCGCTGATCAATCGGCCTAAATCTCTGTCCACGAACACAGACAACCGCCGAGAAAGAAAGGCACTCAGATGATCAAGGATATCAAGGGACTGCACCACGTCACGTCTATGGCGTCGGATGCTCGTCAGAACAACCGCTTCTTCACCGAAACGCTCGGCCTGCGCCGGGTCAAGCAGACCGTCAATTTCGACGACCCGAGCGTCTACCACCTTTATTACGGTGACGAAAACGGCTCTGCCGGCACGGTCATGACCTATTTCCCGTTCCAGCACATGATGCTTGGCCGCCCGGGCGTCGGCGAAGTCGGCGAAACCCAGTTTTCGATCCCCAAGGGCGGATTGAAGTTCTGGCAGGAGCGTTTTGCTGCACAGGGCGTCAGCGGGCTTGAAACCGATACCGTCTTCGGTTCCAACCGGTTGCGCTTCATGGGGCCGGATGGCGATGCGCTGGCATTGATCGAATCGGCCGATGACAGCCGTAAGCCCTGGCTTGCGGAAGGGATCCCCGATGATGCGGCGATCCGCGGTTTTGCCGGTGCACGTTTCAACCTGCATGACACGGCGGCGACGGAAGAACTGATCGGCTTCATGGGCTATCAGCGTGCCGAGACGGAAGGCGATGTTACGCGCTTCATCATCCCCGGTGGCAACGGTGCCGATACGATCGATCTCGTCTCCCTGCCGAAGACGCCATTTGCCCGTCAGGGTGCAGGATCGGTGCATCATATCGCCTTTGCCGTCGACAATCGCGAAAAGCAGCTCGAAGTCAGGAAGGCGCTGATGGATACTGGATATCAGGTGACGCCGGTCATCGACCGTGACTATTTCTGGGCGATCTACTTCCGCACGCCGGGCGGCGTGCTGTTCGAGATTGCCACGAACGAGCCTGGCTTCAACCGTGACGAAGACACGGCTCATCTCGGCGAAGTGCTGAAGCTGCCGACCCAGTACGAGCCCTTCCGCGACCGCATTGAGGCCAATCTTGAGCCGTTGGCCGCGTAACGGCTGGTAGAACAACAAAAATTGAGACGCCGCGTGTCCCAGTGACCGCGGCGTTTCAATGTTTATGCCGGGAGCGTCCGTAGCGCTTGGCAATATGGGCGTTGAACGCCAGCGCCACATGCACAAGCAGCCGGTCTCGCACATCGTCGGCCATATCGAAAAGCGGCATCAGGGCCGCGCCGATATTCTGCACCGTCCGGTCCTCGATCCCCCGACAGATCAACAGATCTTCGACGCGCGGTTCGCCCGCCTCGTCGGCAAGTTCCACCAAGTGCTGACGTGGAATATGGAAGACAAGCGCTTCGAAGCCGCCGCGTATCGCAATGCCCGCTCCCTGTCTCAGGCTGATCAGGCAGATGGAGCCTTTCGGATAAGACTTTATCGGTGCCGCAGGCCTGTCCGGCCAGACATCGCGATGCTCGACATCGGTCATATAGAGAACGACGAGAAAGGCATCGTCAGCCGGCAGGATAACCGGCTGGTCACCATCCTCATAATTCCGCCAGAGATGAGTAATCGAAAGCTCCGCTCGCCGCAGCGGTCTCGTCATCATCAATCGGGCATTGTCTGTCCCGAAATATTCAGCAATCCTCTCGCCGACCGGCAATGCTTCACTCACATGCGTCTCGCTTGTTCCCGTATCGGCAGCTTCTGTGCCGTTCGTGGCGGGTATTGAGAAAGGTTGCAGGGTCCAGTTAGCCATTTCGACTGAAGCGGTATGGCGTAATCAATCATAATCGACAATCATGTGCGGTATAGAACGGAATAGACTAAATCTCGCAGCCATGGCATCAAATAGCGTGTCACCCATAAGCGGTTGAAAGAGAAAGTAGTGCCCCTTGCTCCGTAAATCCATTAGCGGGTCGAAATATTCTGCCGGCCAGAAAACCGACAGTTTCGGATGCCCTTTCGACAAACTCTACAAGGATCAATCTCTCCAGGGGGCGGATATCTCTTTTTTCCGCAAGGGCACGCGTGAGAACAGGATCGAGCAGGTCGTAACGCCTGCCAGCGATCGTGGTTTTGCCATCGGCATATCTACGCTTGCGGGTCACACACGCCGGATCTTCCACGAACATCATTCGACCACCCACGCGTTTGAAGAAAATTCGCTCTACATCCGCAATCTCGCCGAGCCCTACAGGGCCGATCTCGTCGGGGCATTCGACATGCTCCTGCTTGAGATTTCCCCGGCGTCGCTGAGAAAGGTTGCCGAGGAGGCCGATTTTTCCGGCGTCGCAATGTTGGAGGCGGAAACCGCGTCGATCGACCCGGTGCTTGCCAATCTGGTGCGCGCGCTGATCCCGGCGTTGGAGCGCCCGGAGGAAGCGAGCAAGCTGTTCGTCGATCAGTTGGCAACGGCGATCGGCACGCATCTGGTCCAGCGTTACGGCGGCAGGATACAGCCACCCTTGAGCCGATCAAGGAAACTGTCGCGTGCACATGAGGCGCTTGCCAAGAATCTTCTTCTCGAAAACCTCGATGGAGACATATCCATTCTGGATGTCTCGCGTGCCTGCAATCTGTCGCGAGGCTATTTTATCCGCGCTTTTCGCGAAACGACCGGTGTGACACCCTATCAATGGCTCCTCAATGAGCGGATAATGCGCGCACGCGAATTGCTGAAAGATTCGGAGGCGCCGCTCTCCGAAGTGGCCATCGCCTGCGGTTTTGCCGACCAGAGCCATTTTACCCGCGTTTTCACCAATGTCGTGGGAACGACGCCCGGGCACTGGCGGCGCAACGCCTGAGCGGAAGCCGCTGATTTAAACTCTATCGGCCGCCGGCGCAGAGGTTTGCAGCCCCGCGGCCGTTTTTGCCGTCTGTCAAACTAACGTTCCTTACGTTCAATCCGCAGGACTTTAAGACAAGACCCTTGCCGGCAATTAAGCAATTTTCCGCAGAGCTGCCGAATGAGTGTTTGGCCACGGCCAACGATGCGAGCTGTAGAGAAGGTGCAACTACATTGTTTCGAAAATCGCAATTCATTCGCAATTAATATTGCAATTCCGTGAATTTCAAAATCGCTTTAGGTTCCTTCTCAGCAGCCAAGATGAACGAGAGTGAACGGAGCGGCAAAGCCTGAAAGGCTCCGAAAACTTGAGAACTTCCTGAAACGAGCGCCGACACCCCGGCGCCCGGCGGGGTGCTGCTGCCAAGTCAAAACCTGCCGCATCAGCGGTTCAACAAACGCCAAGAGGAACCTGAAATGTCCAAGCTCGAAGTCCTGACCCCGAAGAACAGCCAGCTTATCTTCATCGACCAGCAGCCGCAGATGGCTTTCGGCGTCCAGTCCATGGACCGCCAGGTGCTGAAGAACAATGTCGTCGGCCTCGCCAAGGCTGCCAAGATCTTCAGCGTGCCCACCACCATCACCACGGTCGAGACCCTTTCCTTCTCCGGCCACACGTTCCCGGAACTGCTGTCTGTCTTCCCTGAAAACGATATCCTCGAGCGCACCTCGATGAACTCCTGGGACGACCAGAATGTTCGCGATGCACTCGACAAGAATGCTGCCGAAGGCCGTAAGAAGATCGTCGTTTCGGGCCTCTGGACCGAAGTCTGCAACACGACCTTCGCCCTGTCTGCGATGAACGACCGCTCCGACTTCGAAATCTACATGGTGGCAGACGCCTCCGGCGGCACCACGTCCGATGCCCACAAATACGCGATGGACCGCATGGTTCAGGCGGGCGTCATCCCCGTCACCTGGCAGCAGGTGCTGCTCGAATGGCAGCGCGATTGGGCGCACCGCGAAACCTATGACGCCGTCACCTCGCTCGCCAAGGAACATTCCGGCGCCTACGGCATGGGCATCGATTATGCCTACACCATGGTTCACGACGCTGCCGAGCGCGTCACCCACGGCAAGCGCATCGGCCCGAACCCCGCCAACAAGTAAGGCCCGATGAGACCGCTCCGATAGCCCCTGATCGGAGCGGTTTTCTGTCACCGAGGAGGTTTCCCCATGAAAGTCTATCTTCTGTCTCTCGGCGCCGGTCTGCTGGTCGGCATCGTCTACAGCCTGCTCAACGTTCGCTCGCCCGCGCCACCGGTCATCGCTCTGGTTGGCCTGCTCGGCATTCTCGTCGGCGAACAGATCATTCCCCTGGCAAAGACCCTCTGGGCCAAGGAGCCTGCGGCGATCTCGTGGATCCAGCAGATCAAGCCGCACATGTTCGGCCATATGCCCAAGGGCAATGAGCGCACCGCCGATCTCGCCGGTAGCCGGATTTCCTCGACAAAGGAGCAAGGCTGATGCCGACGCGCCGGACCCTTCTCGGCGCGGCGTCCAGCCTCGCCTTTCCTTCGCTTTTCTCGTCGGCCCGCGCTGCCGATCCCGTCAAAATCGGAACCGATACAATGCATCCCGACACCATTCTCCATAACGGCCGGGTCACCACGCTCGACCGCACCAATCCCAACGCCACCGCGATCGCCATCAAGGATGGCCTGTTCCAGGAGGTCGGCACCGATGCCGAGATCATGGCGCTCGCCGGTCCCGATACGAAGATCGTCAACCTCAAGGGCAAGCGCGTCCTGCCGGGCCTGATCGACAACCACACCCACGTCGTGCGCGGCGGCCTCAACTACAATATGGAATTGCGTTGGGATGGTGTCCGCTCGCTGGCCGATGCGATGGATATGCTCAAGCGCCAGGTGGCGATTACGCCGGCCCCGCAATGGGTTCGCGTCGTCGGCGGCTTTACCGAACACCAGTTTGCCGAAAAGCGCCTGCCGACCATCGAGGAAATCAATGCAATCGCCCCCGATACGCCGGTCTTCCTGCTGCATCTTTATGACCGCGCGCTCTTGAATGGCGCTGCCCTTCGCGCCGTCGGTTACACCCGCGACACGCCGAACCCGCATGGTGGCGAAATCACCCGCGATGCCAACGGCAATCCGACGGGCATGCTGCTCGCCAAGCCGAATGCCGGCATTCTCTATTCGACGCTGGCCAAGGGTCCGAAACTGCCCTTCGATTATCAGGTCAATTCCACCCGCCACTTCATGCGCGAACTCAATCGCCTCGGGATTACCGGCGTCATCGATGCCGGCGGCGGCAACCAGAATTATCCGGATGACTACGAAGTCATCCAGAAACTGTCCGACGAAAACCAGCTCACCGTTCGGCTTGCCTACAATCTCTTCACCCAGAAGCCGAAGGAAGAGAAGGAAGATTTTCTCAACTGGACGCAGTCGGTCAAATACAAGCAGGGCAACGATTATTTCCGCCACAACGGTGCCGGCGAAATGCTCGTCTTCTCCGCTGCCGATTTCGAGGATTTCCGTCAGCCGCGCCCGGAAATGGGTCCGGAAATGGAAGGCGAACTGGAAGAGGTCGTGCGGGTTCTGGCCGAAAACCGCTGGCCCTGGCGCATGCACGCCACCTATGACGAAACCATCTCGCGCTCTCTCGATGTCTTCGAGAAGGTCAACAAGGATATCCCGCTCGAAGGCCTCAACTGGTTCTTCGACCACGCGGAAACCATTTCGGAACGCTCGATCGACCGCATCGCGGCGCTTGGCGGCGGCATCGCCACCCAGCATCGCATGGCCTATCAGGGCGAATATTTCGTCGAGCGTTACGGCCATGGCGTTGCCGAAGCCACGCCGCCGATCCGTCGCATGCTGGACAAGGGCGTCAACGTTTCGGCCGGCACCGATGCCACCCGCGTCGCCTCCTATAACCCCTGGGTATCGCTGTCCTGGATGGTAACCGGCAAGACGGTCGGCGGCATGCAGCTTTACCCGCGCGCCAATTGCCTCGACCGTGAAACCGCGCTTCGCATGTGGACCGAAAAGGTCACCTGGTTCTCTAATGAGGAAGGCAAGAAGGGCCGTATCGAAAAGGGCCAGTTCGCCGATCTCGTCGTGCCGGACAAGGACTTCTTCGCTTGCGCCGAGGACGAGATCTCGTTCCTAACTTCGGACCTCACCATGGTCGGCGGCAAGGTCGTCTACGGTGCCGGTGATTTTGCAGCACTCGACGAAAGCAACATTCCGCCCGCCATGCCGGACTGGTCGCCGGTGCGCAAGTTCGGCGGTTACGCCGCCTGGGGCGAGCCGGAAGGTGCCGGCGCCCGCTCGCTGCGCCGCACGGCGATCTCGACATGCGGCTGCGCCAGCGATTGCGGCGTCCACGGCCACGACCACGCCAGCGCCTGGACCTCGAAACTGCCGATCGCCGACATGAAGGGCTTCTTCGGCGCGCTGGGCTGCTCCTGCTGGGCGGTGTGAGGCCGGGGCATGCCGGCTGTCGGATATGGTGTTGAGGCGGTGCAGCTTGCTGCCTCTGATCTCCCCCCTTGTGGGGGAGATGTCACCGAAGGTGACAGAGGGGGGTGAGCAACGGTGCGGCAGATGGTTCAAACGTGGCATTTGCGCCGGAGGCACCCCCCTCTGTCCTGCCGGACATCTCCCCCACAAGGGGGGAGATCGGCTGGGCGCTCCCTTCGCATTCCATACGCAGTGGCCGCTGGTCTTCATCCGATCCAATAGTTTCCGAAATCGCAATTAAATCGACACGTTTACTGCAATTGTTGGCGGCAATCTTTCCGGCCAATATCGCTCCATCAACAGACAACAGCGCCGCTCGGTTCGACCGGCCAAACCTTAAGAGGAGCAGACATGACCGATCATTCTCCAGCCGCAACACGCCCGGGCACCGTGCTCGCCCGTGTCGCAACCGCCCCTGCGACGCGCACCGTGGCACTTCTGGCGCTCTGCGCTGCCTATATCCAGGGCCCGCTGACCAAGATCTTCGATTTCAACGGCGCTCTGGCCGAAATGGAGCATTTCGGTCTGCATCCTGCCGGCTTCTTCGCCGTTGCCGTCATCGCCTTCGAACTGACGGCCTCCGCCATGGTCGTGTCCGGCTTCCTGCGCTGGGCAGGCGCGCTTGCGCTGTCGGGCTTCACGCTTCTCGCAACCTTTATTGCCCTTCGCTTCTGGGAAATGGCACCCGGCATGGATCGCATGATGGCGACCAATGCCTTCTTCGAACATCTCGGCCTCGCTGGCGCTTTCGTCATCGTTGCCGCAATCGATCTTACCAAAGGACAAGGCAAATGAGCGCCGCACCCTCCAAATCTGGCGGAGGCAGCTTTGCCCCGCTCGCCCAACCGGTCTTCGCAGTCCTCTGGGCGGCAACGGTTCTCGGCAATACCGGCAGCTTCATGCGTGATGTCGCAAGCTCCTGGCTGATGACGGATCTTTCCGCTTCGCCGGCCGCGGTTGCCATGGTTCAGGCGGCAGGTACGCTGCCGATCTTCCTGCTCGCCATCCCGGCGGGCGTGCTCACCGACATTCTCGATCGCCGCAAGTTCCTCATCGCGGTGCAGATCCTGCTGGCATCGGTCAGCCTTACGCTGATGGCGCTCGCCCATACTGGCCTTCTGTCGATCAGCTCGCTGATCGCTCTCACCTTCGTCGGCGGCATCGGCGCCGCGTTGATGGGGCCGACATGGCAGGCAATCGTTCCGGAGCTTGTGCCGCGTCAGGATGTCAAAAGCGCCGTGGCATTGAATTCGCTCGGCATCAATATCGCCCGGTCGATCGGCCCGGCTGCCGGTGGTCTCCTGCTTGCCGCCTTCGGGGCAGGTGTCACCTATGGTGCGGACGTTGCGAGCTATATCGTTGTCATCGCCGCTCTCGTCTGGTGGCCGCGGGCAAAGAACGCCAATGATGCACTTGCAGAAGGTTTCTTCGGCGCATTCCGTGCCGGCCTTCGTTACACCCGTGCCAGCCGTCCGCTGCATGTCGTGCTCGCCCGTGCTGCAATCTTCTTCGCCTTCGCCAGTGCCGTCTGGGCGCTCCTGCCGCTCGTTGCCCGCCAATTGCTTGGTGGTGATGCAGGCTTCTACGGTATCCTGCTTGGTGCGGTCGGTGCCGGTGCCATCGGCGGTGCGCTGATCATGCCAAAGCTTCGTCAGCGTCTCGATGCCGACGGTCTTCTGCTCGGTGCGGCGATCATCACCGCTCTGGTCATGGGGGCGCTTGCACTCGCCCCTCCGAAATGGCTCGCCATCGTCGTTCTTCTTTTCCTTGGCGCCGCCTGGATCACGGCTCTCACCACACTCAATGGTGCTGCCCAATCCATCCTGCCCAACTGGGTGCGTGGCCGCGGACTTGCCGTCTACCTTACCGTCTTTAACGGCGCGATGACGGCAGGCAGTCTTGGCTGGGGTGCGGTCGCTGAAGCTGCCGGCATTCAGGGAACGCTGCTGATCGGCGCTGCCGGATTGCTCGTCGCCGGCGTGATCATGCACCGCCTGAAACTGCCGACTGGCGATGCTGACATGATCCCCTCCAACCACTGGCCCGAGCCGCTTGTTGCGGAACCCGTCGCCCATGACCGCGGCCCTGTGCTGATCCTCATCGAATACCATGTCGAAAAGCACCACCGTACCGCCTTCCTGCATGCTCTCGACGAACTTTCCCAGGAGCGCCGCCGCGATGGTGCCTATGGATGGGGTGTGACCGAAGACAGCGGTGATCCGGAAAAACTGGTGGAATGGTTCATGGTCGAATCCTGGGCCGAGCATCTGCGCCAGCACAAGCGGGTCTCGAATGCCGATGCCGATCTGCAGGGGAAAGTGCTCGCTTATCACAGCGGCCCGGAAAAGCCCGTCGTGCGTCACTTCCTGACAATCAACCGGCCCGGTACGGCTTGAGCAGCGACGGAGAGGCGGTGTCCGCCGCCTCTGATAATTTCAAAAATCGCAATTAATTCGAAATTATTGATGCAATTGTTGGCTGCAATATTTTTCGACAATATTCGGTGCATCAGACACGCATACCTTGGCTTTCAAAACCACACGGACACCCCCGGAGTTCAAGATGACCAACACGATCCTCCCCCTCACTCGCCGCGGCGCTCTGCTCTCTGGAGCTGCCGTTGCTGCAACTCTCGCAATTCCAACCTCGTTCCCCCTTGCAGCCAATGCTGCATCCACCAAGCACCCCACAGAAGGAAACAAGACCATGGCTTATGTAACCACCAAGGACGGCGTCGAAATCTTCTACAAGGACTGGGGCCCGAAGGACGCCCAGCCGATCGTTTTCCATCATGGCTGGCCGCTGTCGTCGGACGACTGGGATGCGCAGATGCTGTTCTTCCTCTCCAAGGGCTATCGCGTCGTCGCCCATGACCGCCGTGGCCATGGCCGTTCTGCCCAGGTCTCCGAAGGTCACGACATGGACCATTATGCAGCCGACGCATTTGCCGTCGCCGAGCATCTGGATCTGAAGAATGCGGTCCATATCGGCCATTCTACCGGCGGCGGCGAAGTTGCCCGTTATGTGGCCAAGCACGGCCAGAAGGCCGGCCGTGTCGCCAAGGCGGTTCTCGTCTCTGCCGTCCCGCCGCTGATGCTGAAGACCGACAGCAATCCGGAAGGCCTGCCGATGGAAGTTTTTGACGGTTTCCGTTCTGCACTTGCCGCCAACCGCGCGCAGTTCTTCCGCGATGTTCCGGCCGGCCCGTTCTATGGCTTCAACCGTGACGGCGCCAAGGTTCAGGAAGGTGTGATCCAGAATTGGTGGCGTCAGGGCATGATGGGCGGCGCAAAGGCACATTACGACGGCATCAAGGCCTTCTCCGAGACGGACCAGACGGAAGACCTGAAGGCGATCACCGTACCGACGCTCGTCCTGCATGGCGAAGACGACCAGATCGTTCCGATCGCTGATGCGGCACTGAAGTCGATCAAGCTTTTGAAGAACGGCCAGATCAAGACCTATCCCGGCTTCTCGCACGGTATGCTCACCGTCAACGCCGACGTCCTGAACGCCGATCTGCTGGCGTTTATCAAGGGCTGAAATTGAACAAGGGCCGCGGCATTGCATTGCCGCGACCCTTTCTGTCTGCGCCGGATAAGGACGCAGTGAGATTTGTTCCTGTTTCATGACAATGATCAATCTCCCCCTGCTCTCGATGCTTTAGCCATTATTTCGATCCCCCGCCTCGGCGGACGGCATTTCGCAATACCAGCCCTCAGGCGATCGAAATGAAACGTCTATGCGAAAGAGCCCGGTTCCCATGGCACTTCCTCCCAGCTCCCGCCAGGTGCGCGCCTTTCTCGCACTTGTCCATCATTTGAAATTCACCCGCGCGGCCCAGGAACTGAACGTCTCCCAGCCGACATTGACGGTGCAGATCAATCAACTCGAGGAACAGCTGGGCATCAAGCTATTCGACCGCAACAAGCGGCGCGTCGAGCTGACACCGGCCGGGCGCAACATCCTGCCGCTGATGGAACGCCTCGCCATGAACATGGACGAGATCCTGCTCGCGGCAACCGACCTCACATATGCGCGCAGGGGTATAGTCAAGATCGCCGCCCTGCCATCGGTTGCGGCAAGTTTCCTGCCGCGTGCGATCATGGTTTTCCGCGATCAGAACCCCGGCATCGAGATCAATGTCTGGGATGTCGTCGGTGAAGATATTATCAAGCTGGTAAAAGCCGAAGAAGTCGATTTCGGCATTGGCACGCGCATCAGTTCCGACCGGACGATCAAGGTCGAGGATTATGTGTCCGATAGCCTCTGTGCGTTCTTTCCTGTCGACCACCCGCTGGCCAATGCTGCGCCGGTTCTGCAGATCAGTGACTTTGCCTCCTATCCGCTGGTGCTGACGCGAAAAAACAGCACCGTCCGGGTGCTTTTCGAGCGTTCGATGGAGCGTGAAGGCTGCGAGGTGAGCGTCGTCATGGAAGCCAACTACATGTCGACGGCGCTGAGCATGGTGCGGGCAGGGGTCGGCGTCGCCATTCTGCCGACCTCCGCCGTCGAGGCAGGGAATATGACAGGTCTTGCCTACAAGCTCGTGGATGCTCCCTGGTTCAATCGCCGGGTGGGCATTATCCGCAAGGAGGACCGTTCACTTCAGCCGGTCGCGCAGCGTTTTATCGAAACCATGCACAGCATGCCGGATCTTCGCACCGACGAAAGTTTCAAATCGGTCCGCAGGCTCGATAAGGTGCCGGCCAGAACATCAGGACCGGGGGGCGGCAGATCGGATGGTTTACTGGCCTCGGCTCCATGAGGGTCGGCCTGATCGGCCGCGGCCAGTCCCGCCGAACTGGCCTTAAATTGCACAAGCCTCTGCGTAGGATTGTAGCCTAACCTTAAGCGGCGGCGATTGCCTCGATCTCAAGCAGCCAGTCCGGGTCGTAGACATCCGTGATGATCGTCGAGAGAGCGACAAGATGCTCGCCCATCACCTCGAAGCGCACCTTTGCATTGATATCGCGGTCTTCATAACGCTTGAGGAAGGTCGTGACCTTGACCAGGTTAGACAGGCCCATTCCTGCGGCTTCGAGCTGGGCAATGACATTGGCCCAGCAAAGCCTTGCCTGCTCTTCGAAGCCTGCAGGCACCTTGCCGTCCTTGTCTGCCGGTATCTGCCCGCTGATGAACAGCAGCCTGCTGTGGCCGGATAGATCGACCGCCTGCGAATAGCGCCGATGCAGGGATTGCGGTGCGTTCTCGGCATTGACTGGTGTGATCTTCAGTTCGTCTGTCATGCAAAATACTCTTCATCATTGAGCCGGGACGCGCGCACATGGCATGCCGCCTGCTCCTGCATACCAACCTTGACGAGCGGCGGCGGCTCGCGTCGGCAGATCTCTTCGGCCAGCGGACAGCGGGTGACGAAAGAGCATCCGACCGGCGGATTGGCCGGGCTCGGCAGGTCGCCCGTCAGAATTATCCTTCTGCGGGCGCGTTGCGCGATCGGATCGGGCAGCGGTACGGCAGAAAGAAGCGCCTCGGTATACGGGTGAACCGGCCGCGCGAAAACCGCTTCCGTAGGCCCGGTCTCAACCAGTTTTCCCAGATACATGACCGCCACGCGATCGGCGAAGTGACGCACGACCGAAAGATCGTGGCTGATGAACAGGTAGGAGAGGCAGAAGCGCCTCTGCAGGTCGAGAAGCAGGTTGAGGATCTGCGAGCGGATCGACACGTCGAGTGCCGAAACCGGCTCGTCGAGAATGAGCAGTTTCGGCTGCAGCGCCAATGCCCGTGCGATGACGATGCGCTGGCGCTGGCCGCCGGAAAATGCGTTTGGCCGCCGCTCTGCATGCTGCGGATGCAGGCCGACAAGCGAAAGCAGTTCGGCTACCCGCTCGGCCCGCGACTTCGCATCGCCCACGCCATGGATAGCCAGCGGTTCGGCAATGCTGTCGCCGACTGACATTTTCGGGTTGAGCGCCGAAACCGGATCCTGAAAAACGGTCTGGATATCGCGGGAAAGCCGGATACGGGTCTGGCGTTCTCCATGCCTGACCTCCTCGCCGGCAAAGGAGATCGTGCCGGCGGTCGGGATCTGCATTCCAAGGACGGCCGCACCGAGCGTCGATTTTCCACATCCGCTTTCGCCGACCAGCGCCATGCTTTCGCCGGGCGCGATATCGAAATCGATACCGTCCACGGCCTTCACATGACGGATATCGCGGCCCCAGAAGCCTTTGCTGATTGGGAAATGGACCTTCAGTCCACGAACCGAGAGAAGAGGTGCCATCAGATAAGCGCCTCCACGCGATCGCTGTGCCAGCAGGCGGCGCGGCCGGTGTCGGGCCTTGGCGCAAGTGCCGGCATTTCGCTCAGACACCTGTCGCCGGCCACCGGACAGCGTGGATTGAAACGGCATCCGGCCGGCCATGAGCCGATATCGGGCACCGTGCCCTCGATGACCGGCAGTTCGGTCTTTGCCTGCCCGTCGAGCCGGGGAATGGTGGAAAGAAGAAGGCGCGTATAGGGGTGGCGCTGGCTGGCAAAGATCGTCTCGACCGGTGCCTCCTCGACGATCCGGCCGGAATACATCACCGCAACACGGTCTGCCATATCCGCGACCACACCCATGTCGTGGGTGATCAGCAGAATGGCCGTGTCGGTCTCGTCCCTCAGCCGTTTCATCAGTTCGAGGATCTGCGCCTGGATCGTCACGTCGAGCGCGGTCGTCGGCTCGTCGGCGATCAGGAGTTTCGGTCGACAGATCAGCGCCATGGCGATCATCGCGCGCTGGCACATGCCGCCGGAAAGCTCGAACGGATATTGCCGGTACCGCAGCTGCGGCTCGGGAATGCCGACCTCCGCCAGCATGTCGATGGCGGCGGCCTTGGCCTCACGGGACGAGACGCCGCGATGGATGATCAGGCTTTCCTCGATCTGCCTGCCGATCGGCATCAGCGGATTGAGCGAGGCGACCGGTTCCTGGAAGATCATCGCCAGCTCCGCGCCGCGCCGCAGCCGTCGCCGTTCCTCGCTGATACTGACAAGATCGGAGCCGCCGAGGTCCACTCTGCCCCTGTCGATCTTCGCCACCTTGGGAAGCAGCCCCATCACGGCAAAGGCCGTCATCGATTTGCCGCAGCCGGATTCTCCGACCAGCGACAGGATCTCTCCTGCACCGATCGCAAGCGAGACACCATCGACCACCGTATTGCCGCGGATCGAGACCGAAAGATCGCTGACGTTGAGGACTGGTCCGCTCATCGCACCTCCTCGGCCGTTGCGGCCCATGGGTGGTTCGGATGCGCCATAGCGACGAATTCATCGCCATTGCGCATCACGGCGGAGGGGATGGCGAAATTGACGGGATAGAGCGTGTCCTCGACGATCTCGACGGGAAATTCGCCCGACAGCCGGTTCGCGACATCGGCCCGCGCCCGGCGGTCGACCATGATCGTCACCCCGCTCGCGTCGATGCGCGGGCTCATGAAAGCGTCTTCCAGCGACAGTCCGAAACATGCCACATAGGATAGAAGCTGCACCACGGCAGGCATGATCTGGCGTCCGCCCGCGGCACCAAGTGCCATATAGGGCCTGCCGTCGAGGGTGGCGATGATCGGGCACATGTTGGCGA
Source organism: Neorhizobium sp. LMR1-1-1.1 (assembly GCF_040675795.1). Taxonomy (NCBI): domain Bacteria; kingdom Pseudomonadati; phylum Pseudomonadota; class Alphaproteobacteria; order Hyphomicrobiales; family Rhizobiaceae; genus Neorhizobium; species Neorhizobium sp. LMR1-1-1.1. Next base: position 213,688 of record NZ_JBEGHE010000036.1, on the reverse strand, counting down.
GCGGTCGCACACCCGGTGCGATCGAATTCGGCTGTCCTTTTCGCGGATCGAACCACATCATGCCGTTATTCATCAGGAACCCGGTCTGCGGCAGCACCACTTTCGAGCCGAAACGGGAAAGCAGCGTATTGGTGAGCGACACCATCGTACCTGTGGAATCGACGACGCTGACATGGGTGGTGCAGCTCCCACCACCGGCATGGCCAAGGCTATGCAGGCGATATTCCGATGCCCGGCGCAGCGCCCGCGCGAAGGCGAGCGCGCTCTTGCCGGACAAGGGGTCTTCCGTCGGCAATGTCTTGTCGAGTTCGCTGATTGCGTCGATCATCGTCGGCCCGCCGGACAGGCCGCCCATGGCATAGATGTCGAGGCCGCGATAACCGTGTTTCAGCGGCTCGAGCCAGCGAGGACGGTAGCTTGCCAGATCCTCGGCACCAATGCGCGATCCGCCATCCTGAAGATCGGTAACGATCTTGCGGGCCGTCTCACCCTCATAGAAGTCGCGCGCCCCGGCCTTTGCCAGCCGCTCCAGCGTTACAGCCTTTACCGGCATAGGCAGAAAGGCGTCGACGCCGCGCTCGGGCGCACGAGGCGGACGGCCATCGACAAGGAATATTTCTGACGATGCGTGGAAACGCGACAAGCCTGCAGCATCTATCGCCAGCGCCAGAACGGTAAACCAATCGAGCCTGGTTCCGCGGCGCGCATGCTCGATCGCCGGCTGCAGAGCCTCTTCCCATGTAAGCGTCCCGAATTTCTCCAGCGCTTCCGCCAGTCCCGCAATGGCGCCTGGCGTGCAGATCGAGGAATAACCGATGAGATTTCGGTCGCCGACGATCGATGGCCAGTTGAACCAGTCGCCGTCGCGACCGGCAGTCAGCGGATAATCTTCCGTATCAAGGTTCTGCGCCGAGATCACGTTGAAATCGAGCGTGTCTACAACGCCTGTAGTGCCATCCGCCCGTAGCATGAAACCACCGCCACCGATGCCGGAAAGCCAGGGTTCGACGATACTCAGCACGAGTGTCGTCACGACAGCCGCATCGACGGCGTTGCCCCCGCGCGAAAGCACGGCGGCGCCTGCTTCGGCTGCAAGTCGGTTCTGGCAGGCAACCAGCCCGTTGCGGCTGCGTGTCTCGCCCTTGCGGATGGTCCAGCTCTCGGTCATGCGTTTTTTCCAAATCGCCGCGCGCCGATCGGCTGCGGTATTCTCGCCTCGACGGCGAAGCGTTTTTGATTGGCAGAGCCCTGATGAAAACGGGCGATCTCGTCTGCGGTGGCCACCCAGGCCGCCGGCTCGGCCGCAATCTCCTGCAGAAGATCTTCGAGCAGTGCGATGCGCTGGGCGCGACCGGAAATCCAGTCATGCACGGTCAGAGTGAAGAGACCGCCGAAACGGTGCAAGGTGCGCCACTCCGATTTCCAGTCCTCCAGCACCATCCGGCCTGACTGCATCGGAAAGCGATCCCGCCCGCCACCTTCGAATTTGAAGAATATAGCGTCATCGACGGCCCATTGAACCGGGATTTCCGTCACGCCCTCGATCTCATAAGGATGGTCGAAACCGGAAAGCGAGCTGTCATAGCTGAGCCCCAGCCGCCTGACCTCGGACAGCATATGCGGCGTCATCTCCCAGGCGGGCGAGCGAAAGCCTGTCGGGCGCTTGCCTGTCTGCTTGACGAACAGTTCGAGGCTCGCCTCGATCGCGCCGGTAAACTCTTCATCGGAAATTTCCGAGACGATCTCGTGGAAATATCCGTGCAGGCCAATCTCGTGCCCGGCATCCAGCAGGGCCGGCAGCATGTCCGGATGCTGTTCGGCGACATGGCCCGGCACGTAGAAACTCGCCTTGAAGCCGAACCGGGCGAAAAGTTCGACCAGCCGCCATAGCCCGGTGCGTGGGCCGAAATTGCGGATCTCGTGGGTGCCGAGCCGTTCCGGCGCATTATCCCCCTGCGACCACAAAAACGGCGAGTTGGCATCGACATCGACCGACAAAAGCACCGCGGACTGCTTTCCCTCCGGCCATTGATAGGCAGGGAAGGCGGAAAGTGGGGCAGCCGGATCCGGCTTCTCATCTGACATTGCGTCCTCGTCGGCCTAGAGGGCTTTCTTCTTGTCCTGATAGACGGCGAGCGATCCGATCGAATTGCCGCCATCGACTGCCAGCGTCGCGCCGGTGATGTAGGACGCGGCGGAAGACGACAGGAACAACACGGCATTCGACACGTCGTCGCTGCTTGATGCACGGCCGAGCGGAATGGCGTCGGTCACTGTCTTGATATGTTCCTTGCTCAGGGCGCTGACGCTGCTGCCGGCCGCAAAACCCGGCTCGACGATGTTCACGCGAATACCGTATTCAGCAAGCTCGATGGCAAATCCCTTTGTCAGCCGATCGAGTGCGGTCTTGGAGGTCGAATAGGTTACGGCGGTGCGCCGCATCTTGCGGGCGGCACCTGAGGAAATGTTGACGATCGATCCCTTCACGCCCTTGCCGACCATCTGCCGGGCAAACAGTTTCGACAGATAGAACGGCGCCCTGAGGTTCACGCCCATGATTGCGTCGAAATCGTCGATATCCATGTCGAGCAGAAAGCCCGAGGGATAGATGCCGGCATTGTTGACGAGAATATCCGGCGCACCCCATCGTTTGGCAATCTCGGCGGCGAAACGGTCCATGTCGGGCGAACTCATCAGGTTCGTCGTGATACCGAAAGCCTGATCTCCGTAGATGCCGACGGTTGCTGCCAGCGCTTCGGCGCGGTGGTCGGTGAGGCAGAGCTGCGCGCCAGCCTCCGCGAAGGCCTTGGTTATCCAGCCGCCGATGATGCCACAGGCACCTGTTACGATGACCTTCTTGCCGGCAAATTCATTCTTGAAATCCATGTCGGGATTACCTTGCTTTCGGATCGAGGCGGTCACGCACGTGGTCGCCGATCAGGTTGATCGATAAAACGAGAAGGAAGAGGGCAAGCCCGGGGAAGGTGGCGATCCACCAGGCCGTTGCCACATAGTTGCGGCCGGTCGAAAGCATCGCCCCCCAGCTTGCCGTCGGCGGCTGAACGCCGAGGCCGAGGAAGGAAAGCCCCGCTTCGAAAAGCACCATCAGGCCGAATTCGAGCGTCGCGACGACCGCAAGCGAGCCTGCAATATTCGGCAGCACATGCCGGCCGAGCAACCGCAACCAGCTTGCGCCCATGAAATGCGACAGCCGCACATAGGGCATGTTGGCGACCGAAAGCGTCTGGCCATAGGCGACGCGCGCATAACGCGGCCAGCGGGTCAGCGCCAGCACGATGACCACGTTGACGAGGCCCGGCCCCATCACCGCAACGGTGATGATAGCAAACAGGATCGCCGGTACCGACAGCACGATATCGACCAGCCGCATGATGACGATCTCGACCCAGCCGCGATAAAAGGCGGCGATCATGCCCAATATGCTGCCGAGCGTGCCGGACAGGAGGACCGAAGAAAAGGCGACGAACAGCGAAATCCGTGCGCCGTAGATCAGCCGGCTCAGGACATCGCGCCCGAGTTCGTCCGATCCGAGAATATAGGTGACGCCGCGCGAGACAGTGCCGGGTGCCTTCAGCCGGGCAAGAAGGTTCTGCGTGTTCGGATCGACCGGCGCCACCAGCGGTGCGGCGAGCGCGAGCAGCACCATGGCTGTGATGATTATGAGGAAGGGCAGGGCAGCCCAGGGTATATTGGAGGACCGTGCCGGTTTGGTGGGCGCGACAGATTGTGGTTGCGCACTCATGAGCCGGCTCCCATGCGGATGCGCGGATCGATCAGGCTGTAAAGCAGGTCGGCAACGAGATTGAGGCCGATGGCCGTGATCGCGCCGAGCATAACCACACCCTGCACGACCATGAAGTCGCGGGCGGTGATCGCCTGTATGGTCAATTGTCCAAGCCCCGGCCAGGCAAACACCGTCTCGACAATGACCGCACCGGCCAGAAGATTGGCGATCTCCAGCGCCGAGACCGTCACGACCGGGATCGATGCATTGCGCAACAGGTGGCGGAAGATGATGCGGCGCATCGGCAGGCCCTTGGCGTGGCCGGTTCGCACATAATCCTTCTCCAGTTCGTCGAGCACGGCCGTCCTTGCAACGCGAGCGAACGTCGCCATCGACAAAAGGCCGAGCGCGATCGAAGGCATGACGATGCTCGACAGTTCACGCGCACCCGATGGCGGTGCCCAGCCGAGCCAGACGCCGAAGACCATGATCATCAGGATGGCGCTCCAGAAGGTCGGCATGGATTGTCCGGCAAGCACGAGGGCGGAAAGCAGCCGCGCGATCGGCCTGCCGCGACGGATCGCCAGCGTGATGCCGACCGGAATGCCGATCCCGAAGGCCACCACCAGCGCGCCGGCGGCCAGCATCAGCGTATAGGGCACACGGGTCCAGATCAGTTCGGCGACCGGGATGTTCTGCACGTAGCTGCGCCCGAGATCGAAGAACATGAGGTTGCCGATATATTCGAGATACTGGATGGCGACCGGCCGGTCGAAGCCAAGCGCGATCCTCATCCGGTCGACATCCGCCTGCGAGGCATCCATCGGCACCAGCAGCAGAACCGGGTCGCCAGCCAGCCGCTGCAGGAAGAAAATCAGGGTCATCACGCCGAAGATGGCGATCAGCGCTTGAAAAAGGCGCTTGGCAAAGAAGATCGGCACTTGCTTTTCCGCTGGTTGGGAGGGCAGCAATCCGACGATTGCAGATCGCTGCCGGCTTCCATCAGTCGTTCCAGGACATACGGTTCAGGAACATGCTTTCGTTGGCGGTCGGCTGCCATTCAAGGTTTTTGGCTCCGCCGTAAAGAACGGCAGCTTCGTAGAGCGGTACCATCGGCACGTCGTCGGCGACAAACTTGGCGACGCCGTCATAGGCCTGCTGGCGTTCCTTGTCATCGAGCGTATTGCGGGCGGCGACAAGCAGCGCATCGATCTTCGGATCCCGCAGCGACGACCACGAGCTTGAGGAATGCAGAAGCGGGAAGAGCACGCCGTCGACATCCTGGCAGGCGCAGGACCAGCGGCCGAAGGCGAAATTCGCCTGCTGCGCCGGTTCGCTCTGGGCACGCTTCAGATACGCGGCCATGTCGGTCAGCTGGATCTCGACATTAAAGCCGACATCGGAAAGCATCTGGGCGAGCGCCTGTACGATACGCTGGTCGAAGACAGGCGAGGTCGCAAACGAAAGCTTGGTCTTGCCGGCGCCTGTCTCCTCGACGATCTTCTTGGCGCCTTCCGGGTCGAATTCCACGTTCTTCAGGTTAGGCACGAAACCGAAATAGGTATCGTTCGCCATCTGGCTTGCCGGCTTGTCGAAGCCGCCAAGCAGGCCTTCGACAATGCCCTGCTTGTCGATCGCCATGGCGACAGCCTGGCGGACTTTCGGGTTGTCGAGTGGCGCGATTGTCGGGTTGAGCTTCAGATAGGCGATACGCTCCGTCAGCGCACTCAGCACCTTGGCCGAACCACTGCCTTCCAGCTGCTTTGCCTGGTCGGCATCGAGTGTCACGATCAGATCTGCATTGCCGGCCTGGAGATCGGCAAGGCGCGTTGCGGCATCGGGAACTGCGCGAAATTCGGCCTTTTCGAACGGTCCCTTATCGCCCCAGTAATCGGCATTGCGGGAAAGTGCGACCAGCGAGCCGCGGTCCCAGCGGTCGAACTTGTAGGGGCCGGAGCCGACGGGTGCCGCATTGAAGGCGTCGTCGCCGATTTTCTCGACCACATGTTTCGGTACGATCGACAGCTTTACCAACTGAGCGAGCAGAACCGGATAAGGCCCGTCGGTCGTGATCGTGACCTCGTTCTCGCCTGTCACCGCAGCCGACTTGATCTTGTTGAACTGGCTGAGCTGCGGGCTCTTGAAGGCCGGATCGATGATCCGCGTGACCGAGAAGGCGACATCCTCGGCGGTCAGTTTCTCGCCGTCATGAAACTTCACGTCGCTGCGCAGCTTGAAGACGACTTCGGAGGGAGACTTGTATTCCCAGCTTGTTGCGATCTGCGGTGCGATCTTTCCCGCATCGTCGCGAGTGATCAGGTTGTCGAAGACGTTGCGGTAGACGTAATAGCTGTCGGGGTTCCACTGCTTCTGCGGATCGAGCGAGGATGGCTCGTTCACCAGATCGACGACGAACATGTCCTTGGCGCTCGCGGGGCCGCTAAGGAAAGTTGCTCCGCCCAGAGCGGCGGCAAGCAGAAGTGCCGAAGTAATACGTCTCAAACCTGGCATTGTCAGTTCGTCCTTGTTCGTTCCTGGTTCGGTTGAAATTCATTGGTCTCGGCCTTGGTCCTTGCGGCCCGCTTGCGGCGGGTGACCGGTTCGTTAAGGATGGCCGAAGATTCAAGAAAGCGTGCTGCAAGATAGGCTTCCAGCAGGTCGGTCGCGGCGGCGAAATGCGCTTTGACGCCTTCGCTGTCGCCGGCAAGCAGGCAGGCTCCAAGTGCCGCACGGTCAGCTCCCTTAAGCTTTGCCGTGCTGCGTGCCTCGAAGAATGTGACGAGCCGCGCCGAACGATCCCACAGGTCGAAAAGCCAGCCGCTCACCGTCGGCATGTTGAGCCGTGTTGCCAGCAGTGAAAGCAGGTCGCGTTCAGCGCGCCGCAGCGTTCCCTGCAGATCGAGAGACGGGTCGCTGCGTCCGTGAAGGGCCGCATACATGTCGCACAGCTTCGCTACATGTGCCTGGTCCGCCTCGGTCAGTTTCACCTCCGCCAGAATGGCTTCCAGATGCCGCCGCCCGGCAACGATTTCGCGAATCTCGCCGGCAGAAACCGGGGCGACCTGCCAGCCGCTTCTGGGTGCCGCCGTCACAAGGCCGCTCGCCTGAAGGCGCTGCAGGGCCATGCGCACCGCACCGCGGCCGATGGCGAACTCATCGCAAAGCCGGGCCTCCGAAAGCACTTCGCCGGGCTTCAATACGCAATGCACGATTGCGCTGCGCAGCGTCTGTTCGGCAGAGAGACCTTTGCCCAGACCGGGCACCGGCGACGAATAGGCATCACTATCAAGCATTCTGGTATCTCAATTCGTTATTCTGGCAGCCGAAATGGCCGTCCTCTGATCCCTTCATCGTCAGATTCACGAAACTTGTCAAAGCAGATTCCTGGAGCCGGAGCCGACCGTGTGGCCATACCCTCTAACCTTCAACTATTCCGGCTTTCTGGCATCAGGCTGTTCACCTCGACTTTCAGGATTGCATAGCGAAATTTAAGATGTCAACATGAGTTTATGAAATGTCATTTATTTTAATTGACATCTCAGAATTAGAATAAAGTTGCATGACCTGCGCCGGTCAGCAGTTCAAGCTAAGGCGTTTCGAGAACTGATTTTCGCTGATAAGGGGAACAACTCATGCGATCACACAGGCATATTCTCGCTGGCATCATTTTCGCCGCAACCAGCATTGCATTACCGTTACAGGCTTACGCCTCTAAGGATCTTTTTGTCATTGATCTGCCGGGCGAGCCGTCGTCGCTTGACCCGCATGTCCAGTGGAATCCGGACAGCTACAACGTCTATCGCAACGTCTTCGACAACCTCGTCACGCGTGATGACGAGGGCAAGATCGTCCCGCAGATTGCCACCAGCTGGGATTATCTTTCCGACACACAGATCCGCTTCAAGATCCGCGATGACGTCACCTTCCATGATGGGACTAAGCTGACAGCCGAAGATGTCGCCTTCTCGGTGAAGCGCATCACCGATCCCGCCTTCGCCAGCCCCCAACTCGGACAGTTCAACCAGATCACCGATGCGGTCGCTGACGATCCGACGACGATGACGCTGACCACCAACGGTCCGTATCCGCCCCTCTTCGCCCAGTTGGTCAAACTGTCGATCGTGCCGAAGGCCGTAGTCGAGAAAGTAGGCAAGGACGCCTTCAATCTCAGCCCTGTAGGCTCCGGCCCGTACAAGTTCGAAAAATGGCAGCGCGGCGTCGAGGTGACGCTCGCGCGCAATGAGAGCTATTGGGGTGACAAGGGCGCCTTCCCGAAAGCCGTCTTCCGCGCCGTGCCGGATGCCGCGACCCGCGTTGCCAATCTGCAGGCTGGTGCGAGTGATCGTGCGACCTATCTGAACGGCGACCTCGTTGCGCAGATCCAGTCGTCGGGCAAGGGCAAGGCCCTGGTTGGCAATACCGAGCGTGTCGCCTATCTAGGCATGAATGTCACCAAGGCGCCGCTCGACAAGCCTGCAGTTCGCGAGGCGATCGCCATGGCGATCGACAAGGTCGGCATTGCCGAGGGCATCCTGGCGACCGGAGAAAAGCCGGTCCCGGAAATCGCCTCACCCGCCCATATGGGCTGGGTCGAAGGCATCGAGGCGCTGCCTTTCGATGCGGCCAAGGCAAAGGAGATCATCTCTTCCACGCCCGGCGCAGACACACCCATCAAGCTCTTGACTTCGCCGGTCTATGACCAGCGCGTCGTGCAGGCGATCCAGCAGATGCTCAGCGATGCCGGCATGAAGATCGAGATCGAGATGACCGACATGCCCAACTGGCTGAAGCAGATGCAGGGTGGGCCTGGCGTCATCCCCGCAATCGCCTTCAGTCGTTGGAGCTGCGGATGCCAGGATGCCGACGGAATTCTCTATCCGCTGCTGCATTCGTCGAGCGGCTGGTCGAGCATCAAGGATGCCGAGATCGATGCAGCGCTCGATCTAGCCCGCAAGTCGCTGTCGCAGGAAGAGCGACTGGCCGCCTACAAAAAGGTGCATGAGAAGGTGAATGCGGAAAACCTCATCATCCCGCTCTATCAGGCCTCCGTTGTCTACGGCGCCGCCGAACAGGTCTCCTTTACGCCGACGCCGAACGAAAGCATTTTCCTCAACCGGATCGAATGGAACGATTGAGCGTCGCCTCGTGGAGGAGGATGTCTCGACCTCCTCCAGCGATATTTACGCTCCCCCGCCGAGCCTGGATTGCTGCTTGCGTGACGATCGACAAAAGTGCTCCGTGAAAAATCATTATATCCGGATAAATATAACGCTGGCCAAGGTGGTGCGTCTCGATATATTTGCCGGAATATTTCGATGATTGAGGGAGCCTGACAATGAAAATCGTTGACCGTCGCTGGATCAATAAAGCCGTAGTTGCGGCCGCAATGACCTTCACTGTCATGGCATCGGCCATGACACCTGCCTCCGCGCAGGAAAAAGTCACCGTATTTGCCGCCGCCAGCATGAAAAACGCGCTCGACGCAGCCAACAAGGCCTGGAGCGCTGAAACCGCTAAGGAAGTGACTGCCTCCTATGCGGCAAGTTCGGCGCTTGCAAAACAGATCGAAAGCGGCGCGCCGGCAGACATCTTCATCTCGGCCGACCTCGACTGGATGAAATATGTTTCCGACAAGAAGCTGGTGAAGGAAGACACCAAGTCCAACTGGCTCGGCAACCGCATCGTGCTGGTCGCACCGAAGGAAAATGCCAAGCCGGTCGATATCAAACAGGGCTTTGATCTCGCGGGTCTTCTCGCCGGCGGCAAGCTTGCCATGGGCGCACCGGACAGCGTTCCGGCGGGCAAATACGGCAAGGCCGCGCTTGAAAAGCTCGGCACCTGGGCATCGGTCGAAAAAAGCGTTGCCGGTGCCGAAAGCGTGCGCGCCGCACTCGCACTCGTCTCCCGCGGCGAGGCGCCCTACGGCATCGTCTACGCAACCGATGCCGCTGCCGATCCGGGCGTTGCCGTCGTCGGCACCTTCCCGGAAGAAAGCCATGCTCCGATCATCTACCCGATCGCTATCCTGTCCGAATCCAAGGCGCCGGATGCTAGTGCCTACCTCGACTATCTGAAGTCCTCCAAGGCCGCCCCCTTCTTCGAGAAGGAAGGTTTTACGGTTCTGAAGTAACGTCTTGAACAACAGGAAATGGCGGCTTCCGCTTCAGCGGAGGCCGTTTTCATGCGGAGTGGATCGTTGGACTGGCTGATATTGAGCGATGAGGAATGGGTGGCGATCAGGCTCAGTCTCTGGGTCTCCGGCATCGCCATGATCGTCAGTCTGCCCTTCGGCATCGTTACCGCCTATCTACTGGCGCGGGGAAAATTCTGGGGCAAGTCGATCCTCAACGGCATCGTCCATCTGCCGCTGATCCTGCCGCCTGTCGTTACCGGTTTCATCCTGCTCGTGCTTTTCGGCCGCCGCGGCGTTATCGGCTCTTTCCTCAACGAATATCTCGGCATCGTTCTTTCCTTCCGCTGGACGGGGGCTGCGCTTGCCTGCGGCGTTATGGGGTTTCCGCTGATGGTGCGCTCCATCCGCCTGTCGATCGAGAGCGTCGATCGCAAGCTAGAGGAGGCCGCCGGAACGCTTGGTGCAAGCCCTGCCTGGGTGTTCTTGACCGTCACGTTGCCGCTGATCCTGCCCGGTATCATTGCCGGCATGATCCTCGCATTTGCAAAGGCGATGGGCGAGTTCGGCGCAACGATCACCTTCGTCTCCAACATTCCGGGCGAGACGCAGACGCTGTCGGCCGCCATCTACACCTTCACCCAGGTGCCGGGCGGCGATCTCGGCGCCATGCGCCTCACCATCGTTGCGATCGTCATCTCCTTTGCCGCATTGCTCGCCTCGGAACTGCTTGCTCATGTCGTTGGAAAGAGGGTGAGCCCGCAATGACCCTTCTCGTCGAAGCAAGACAAAAACTCGGGGCCTTCTCGCTCGATGCCGGCTTTTCATCCGAAGGCGGGGTCACCGCGCTGTTCGGCCGTTCGGGGTCCGGCAAGACGTCCATGGTCCGGATCATTGCAGGTCTTTCGAAACCCGATCATGGTCAGCTGGTGATCGATGGCGAAGTGCTGGTCGATACGGAAAAACGCATTTTCGTGCCCACGCACAGGCGGCGCTTCGGCTACGTCTTTCAGGAAGGTCGACTTTTCCCGCATCTCTCGGTCCGCCAGAACCTCACCTATGGCCGCTGGTTCGCGCCAAAGAATGCACAATCGGCCGAGTTCGACCGGATCATCGACATGCTTGGCATCGATGCGCTGCTGGAGCGGCGGCCCGGTGGCCTGTCCGGTGGCGAAAAGCAGCGCGTGGCAATCGGCCGTGCCCTGCTGTCAGCGCCGCGCCTACTGTTGATGGACGAACCGCTTGCCGCACTCGACGAAGCCCGCAAGGCCGAAATCCTCCCTTATCTGCAGCGCCTGCGCGACGAGACGGCAACGCCAATCGTCTATGTCAGTCATTCGGTTGCCGAGGTGGCGCAGCTCGCCCATAAGGTGGTGATGATGAAGGATGGCCGGGTCGAAGCAACCGGTACACCATCCGAAATTCTCTCACTGCCATCCACCGACCGACGGGAAGCCGGTGCGGTACTGTCCGGCACAGTTCAGATGGCGGATACTGCGCACGGCCTTTCAACGGTCAATCTTTCGGCGGCCAGCATGACTGTGCCGACCGCAAGGCTTGTCGCCGGCCAGAACGTGCGCATTCATATTCCCGAACGGGATGTGATGGTCGCGACGATCCGCCCGGAAGGCCTGAGCGCGCTCAATATCATCGAAGGACATGTGTCTTCGATCGAGCCGGATGGCGAGGGAATGGCGCGTATCCACATCCGCTCAGGCGACGATATCGTGCTTGCCCGCATCACCACGCTCTCGGTGGAGCGGCTGCAGCTTGCCGTCGACAAATCCATCTTTGCGGTCATCAAGACGGTCGCTCTGGAGCGATAGGATACACTGTCGGAAACTGAGGGTAATCGATTTTCGTGCTCGCCGAAGGATTGACCGAGGATTGATAGCGATCAATCTATAGGCGCAATACTGCTTCGGCTCGGGAGGACGATGCACAGCCATGTTATCCGAAGGCCGAAAGAAAAATCGCGTCACGCTGCTGGATGTTGCCCGTCATGCCAGCGTCTCGCGCGCAACAGCGTCGCTCGTCATCCGCAAGAGCCCGCTGGTCAGTACCGAGACCCGCGCCAAGGTCGAGGCGGTGATGCAGGAGCTTGGTTATGTCTACAATATGGGCGCGGCAAGGCTCAGGGCCGATCGCAGCCTGACGATCGGCGTCGTCATTCCAAACCTCGTCAATCCGTTCTTCACCGAATTGCTGGCGGGCATTGATCGGGTCATCGATTCAGCCGGCATGGTGGTGATCCTGGTCAATAGCGGAGACCTCGTCGCCCGTCAGGAAACATTGCTGACGCGCATGCGCGAACACGGCGTTGATGGCATTATCCTCTGCCCGGCCGCTGAAACGGAGATGTCGCTGGTCGAGAAGATGGTCGAGTGGGACCTGCCACTCGTCCAGGTCCTGCGCCGCGTTACCGACGATTGCGATTATGCCGGTGTCGATTATGCTTTTGGCATGCGCCAGGCGGTGGATCATCTGGCGGAACTCGGGCATCGGGATATCGCTTTCGCCCTGCATGGTCCGGTTCATTCGGCCTACCAGGAGCGGGTCGACGGCTTTCGTGACGCAATGCAGGCGCGTGGGCTCGACCCCGAAAATGTCATCCGCGTGCCGCACCAGATTGCCGCAATCGCGGAGGCCGCCGGATTGTTTACCGAAGGTTCGCGTCGATCGAGCGCAGTCGTCTGCTTTAACGATGTCGTCGCTCTCGGCCTCTCTGCCGGGCTCTACGATCTCGGCATCAGCATTGGTCGCGATTTCTCGCTGGTGGGTTTTGACGATGTCGCGGATGCCGAGGCAATGCGCCCGCGCCTGACATCCGTTGCAACCTTTCCCGAAGCGATCGGGGAAGGAGCTGCAAAGCTGCTTCTGGATCGATTGGCCCAGCCGGATCTGGCGCCTCGCAAACTCGTGAAGGCACCGCAGCTGCATATTCGCCAATCAAGCGCCATTTGGCGTGGAAGCAGCTTGGGAAGACAGCAAGAATCGGGTTGACGTTGTCGGACAACTGATTTAGATCGATCTAAATCGTCGCATGGAGGTGCGGCATACGAGCGCGGAGGAGCCCTTGTACACTTTCAATTTCGAGCCCGTATTGGCGGGTTTTGACAAGCTCCTGCTCGGCGCCTGGGTAACGGTGCAGCTGTCCTGCGCCGCGATGGTGATCGGCCTGATCCTGTCGATCCTCTGTGCTGCAGGCAAGACGTCGCGGGTTGCGCCGCTGCGCTGGGTCATCGATGCCTATATCGAGATCATCCGCAACACGCCCTTCCTGGTGCAGATCTTCTTCATCTTCTTCGGCCTGCCGTCGCTCGGCATCCGGCTGTCGCCCAACAGCGCGGCGCTCGTTGCGCTGGTGGTGAATTTCGGTGCATACGGCACGGAAATCATCCGCGCCGGCATCGAGTCGATCCAGAGGGGCCAGGTCGAGGCAGGTACCGCGCTCGGCCTCTCCAAGCTGCAGATCTTTCGCTACATCATCATGAAGCCGGCGCTCCGGACGGTTTACCCGGCGCTGACCAGCCAATTCATCTATCTGATGCTGACCTCCAGCGTGGTCTCCGCGATCTCCGCCGATGATCTGGCTGCTGCCGGCAATGACCTGCAGTCGGCGACCTTCGCCAGCTTCGAGGTCTATATCATCATCACGGCCATGTATCTCATCATGTCGATCGGGTTTTCCGCGGTCTTCTCGATGATCGAAAAGGCCGCCTTCAGATATCCGTTGAGCCGCTGAGGAGGGCCGGATCATGCTTATCAGACCTTTTGGCATCAACGAGTTCTGGATCATCGTCATGGCAGCGCAGTGGACGATTGCGCTTTCCGCAATCGCCTTTGCCGGCGGTGGCGTCGGTGGTCTGCTGATCGCGCTTGCCCGCGTCTCCGATGCGAAATGGCCGCGGCTGCTTGCCACCGGTTTCATCCGCGTCTTCCAGGGCACGCCGCTCTTGATGCAGCTCTTCCTGGTGTTCTTCGGCATGAACATTATGGGCTTTGCCATCAATCCGTGGATCGCGGCGGCCGTCGCGCTGACCCTGCATGCCAGCGCGTTTCTGGGTGAAATCTGGCGCGGCTGCATCGAGGCGATCCCGCCCGGCCAGCGTGAGGCGGCTACCGCCCTTGGCCTGCGTTACTTCAACCGCATGCGCTACATCATCCTGCCGCAGGCAAGCCGGATTGCGATTGCCCCGACGGTCGGTTTTCTGGTGCAGCTGATAAAGGGCACATCGCTTGCCGCGATCATCGGTTTCACCGAGCTCACGCGTCAGGGCCAGATCATCAACAATGCGACATTCAGCCCGTTCATGGTGTTCGGCACCGTGGCTGCAGTCTATTTCATCCTGTGCTGGCCGCTGTCGCTGCTCGCACGTCGCATGGAAGTGAAGTTTTCCCGGTCGACAACGCGTTGACCGGTCCTTTGCCGGCGGGAGGATGCCGGTGGACAAGAAAGGGTAGGAACATGAGCATTTCGAGACGCATGGCAATGGCCGGCATCGGTGCCGCACTGGTCATCGGTGCAACCGCTTCATTCGCATCGGCACAGACGGTCGAAACCATCAAGTCGGCCGGTACGATCAAGATCGGCATGATGGTCGACTTCCCGCCATTCGGCATCATGAACACGTCGAACCAGCCGGACGGCTATGATGCCGACGTGGCCAAGCTGCTCGGCGCCGAATGGGGCGTCAAGGTCCAGATCGTTCCGGTCACTGGCCCGAACCGCATTCCCTACCTGCAGAGCAATCAGGTCGACCTGCTCGTCGCGTCGCTTGGCATCACCGAAGAACGCGCCAAGAATGTCGACTTCTCGCAGCCCTATGCCGGCATCTCGATCGGCGTCTTCGGCGCTTCCGACACCAAGGTTTCCAAGCCGGAAGACCTGTCGGGCAAGACGATCGGCGTCGCCCGTGCATCCACGCAGGATACGGCCGTCACCAAGGTCGCTCCGAAGGACGCCAAGATCCAGCGTTTCGATGACGATGCCAGCGCCGTTCAGGCACTGCTGTCCGGTCAGGTCGAACTGATCGGCGTTTCCAACGTCGTCGCCACCCAGATCGAGCAGGCAGCTCCGGGTCGTTTCGACCAGAAACTGCAGCTCAGCCAGCAGGTTCAGGGTATCGCCGCTCGCAAGGGTTCGGCCGAATTGTTGACCGCTGTCAACGCTTTCGTCGAAAAGGCCAAGGCGGATGGCGAGTTGAACAAGATCCACGAAAAGTGGCTCGGTTCGCCGCTGCCGGATTTCGTCGCCAAGAAGTAATTTAAGACTGAAGGAGTTCCTCGCATGACCGAGGCAAAAGCGAACGCAACAGCGGCGGCCGTGCGCGGGACTTCCGATCTGGCCGTGCATATGGAAGGCGTCAACAAGTGGTATGGCGCCTACCACGCCCTCAAGGACATCAACCTCGAGGTCAATCGCGGTGAGCGCATCGTCATCTGCGGGCCGTCCGGCTCGGGCAAGTCGACGCTGATCCGCTGTATCAACCAGCTGGAAATCATCCAGCAGGGCCGCATCGTCGTCGATGGTCACGACCTGACCGCCGGTGGCAAGAATGTCGATCTGGTGCGCCAGGAAACCGGCATGGTTTTCCAGAGCTTCAACCTCTTTCCGCATATGACCGTGCTCGAAAACTGCACGCTCGCGCCGATGAAGGTACGCGGCATTTCCAAGGCCGAAGCCGAGAAGACGGCGCGTCGATTCCTTGAGCGTGTCCGCATTCCCGAACAGGCCGAAAAATACCCGGCGCAGCTTTCCGGTGGCCAGCAGCAGCGTGTGGCGATTGCCCGCGCGCTCTGCATGAACCCGAAGATCATGCTGTTCGACGAGCCGACCTCCGCACTCGATCCGGAAATGGTCAAGGAAGTGCTCGATACGATGATCGACCTTGCCAAGGAAGGCATGACCATGCTCTGCGTAACCCACGAGATGGGATTCGCGCGTCAGGTGGCCGACCGGGTGATCTTTATGGATCGCGGTGAAATTCTGGAAATGGGGCCGCCGGATACGTTCTTCGAAAACCCGAAGAACGAGCGTCTGAAGAACTTCCTCGGCCAGATCGCCTGATCCAAAATCGATAAGGATACTGCAGATGAAACCGGACCTCCTGCTTCTCGAACAGATGATGAAGCCGATCGAGGAACAGCTCGATGCGCTCTACACCGTGCATCGCGCCTATGACCCAAGCCAGAAACAGTCGATCGAGGAAGCGCTGCCGCGCATCCGTGCGGCTGCAACCGGCGGCGGCGGCGGCATTTCCAAGGAGTGGATCGAAAAGCTGCCGAACCTCGGCGTTGTCGCCGTCAACGGCGTCGGCACTGATAAGATCGACCTGAAATTCGCCCGCGAGCGAAATATCGATGTTGCGACTACGCTCGGCGTGTTGACCGATGATGTCGCCGATGTCGGCATCGCCCTTATCCTCGCTACTCTCCGCCAGGTCGTTGCCGGCGATGCTTATGTGCGCAGCGGCAACTGGAAGAAGGGCGGTTTCCCGCTCGCCACCAGCCCCAAGGGCAAGAAGCTCGGCATTCTCGGCCTCGGCCAGATCGGCAAGGCCGTTGGACGCAAGGCTGAAGCCTTCGGCATGGATGTTCGCTACTGGAACCGTTCGCCGGTCAAGGACACGAGCTGGAAGGCCTGTGCTTCGCCGCTCGATCTCGCCCGCGACAGCGACGTCCTTTGCGTCGTCATCTCCGCCAATTCCGAGACCTTCAACATCGTCAATGCCGAGATGCTCGAAGCGCTTGGCCCGAACGGCTATCTCATCAACATCGCCCGCGGCACGGTGGTCGATGAAGACGCGCTGCTTGCCGCCCTGACCGCCGGCAAGATCGCCGGTGCCGGCCTCGACGTCTTCGTCAACGAGCCGAACATCCGCGAGGAATTCTTCACCGCGCCGAACACCGTGCTTCTGCCGCATGTCGGCAGCGCGACGCATGAAACCCGCATGGGCATGGGCGAAATGGTCCTGAAAAACCTTGCTGCCTACTTCGCCGGCGAAAAGCCGCCGACCACCGTCAACTGAGGATAGCCAGCGATGATCATCCGTCAGGCATTTTTCGAAGGCTCGATCCATGCTGGCAAGGAAGGCGCCTTCAAGGTCTATGTCGCGGAAAAGCTGATGCCGATGTGGCTGGCTTTCCCCGGCATCCGAGAGGTCAAGGTCCTGTACGCCGTCGAACGCGACGAGGGCGCTCCGCCCTTTCCGATGGTGCTTTGGACCGCCTATGACAGCCGCGAGGCGCTTGCCGCCGCACTGGACTCTCCGGTTCGCTATGAAAGCCGCGAGATGACCAAGGGCCTGCTGGAAATGTTCGACGGACATATCCATCACCACGTCTTCGATCTCGCGCACGGATAAGAAGATCACATAGCCCGGCTGGTGTTCGGCAGCCGGGCTATGAGCAATTCCAGCAAAAGTGGGAACCGGTTTTGCGTCCGGAATTGCGTTGAAAAAAATCGATAGAGCGGTTTCGCCTTTCACGGAAAGACGGAGCCGCTCTATCGTGTTACGGTTGGTCGAATGAGCCGTGACGAATTCGCGTGTTGCCGAGCGGCCCGCGCGTCACCGATGCGCCGCCGCATTTTTCCGGACCGCAGCCGCCGACAGCCGCCCGTCCGCCGCCATTCGGGCCTCTGGTGACGGCAGCGCCGCCGCAATTTCCATCATTGCACCCGCCGGCCGCAGCCCTCGCACCGCCGTAAGGTCCGCGCGTCACGGCTGCCGCGCCACAGCCGCGGTCTCCGCAGCCGGCCACGACCGAACGCGATCCACCGCCGACATAATAGCGGTCCCAATGCCCCTGCCAGGGCTGCGAATGGTAATGCGCATCCCAATAGGCGACGCTGAAGGCGACCGTGGCGATGCCGACGACCGGCGCGATCGATGCGGTCAGCACGGTCGGGCGGCCATTATACAAGACCTGGATATAGCTTGCCGCCACCCAGCCGCGAGCGCCCGATCCGCTGACATCGCACCACGACCGGTCTCCGGTGCAGCCATAGACGGCAAGCGAAGCACTCTGCGGCATGACCATCACCACCGGATACCGCGTGCTCGGCCCGGCGCGCAGGTTGACGCTGGTCACCGCAACGCCGTTGATTGCCGCGGAAGCCTTGTTGATGCCTCCGAAGCAGAAGAGTACCAGCAGCGCCAATATCGAAAGCGACGCGGCTTTGCGCATCGCGGGCATCGATTGGAGGGCTTCTGTGGCCCGGATGTCGTGTGAAAGGTAGATTGCAGACATGGAAAGCTCGGCTCCTTGTATTGAAGAAGTCGCCATTGTCCCGCGTCCGTTTTGAACGGCTGTTTCAGCTTTGCTACAAAAGTTTGCAGACGGGCATGCCGATTGGCCCAGCATTCCCGCGGCGCTGTAACAAATTGCAACAAATCCGAAATCGTCTCGAAATCGCAGTCCTGTCTGATAGGCTCATACTTGGCTGGATAGGCCCGGTTGGGTGATGGAGCAGCGTAAAATGGATGAACAGTTGAAAATTCTGGTTGTCGAGGACGACCCGGAAATTCGCGACCTGCTCGATGAATTCCTCACCGGTGAGGGGTATCTGGTGCAGACGGCCGACAGCCCGCCATCGGCCGACCGGCTGGTCGAGCGCCGCTGGCCGGATCTGATCATTCTCGACCTGATGATGCCGCGCGAAGACGGCCTGTCGTTCTGCCAGCGCATCCGCGCGCGGTCCCAGGTTCCGATCATCATGCTGACCGCCAAGACCGCCGAGATCGATCGCATCGTCGGGCTGGAATTCGGCGCCGATGATTATCTCGGCAAACCTTTCAATCCGCGCGAACTGCTCGCCCGCATGCGGGCCGTGATGCGCCGCACGACCGCGAAGGGGATTGCGTCGGATCCGGGCAATTCGGTCAAGCGCTTCGCCGGTCTCGTCGTCGATCCGCAGGCGCGCAGCATCATGACGGAAGACGGTGCGAGCGTGCCGCTCACCACAACAGAATTCGACCTTCTCGCCTGTTTCCTCGAACGGCCGAAGCGGGTTCTCTCCCGCGACCAGTTGCTCGATTTTACCCGCGGATCGTCCGCGGAGACCTATGACCGGACGATCGACGTAACGATCTCGCGCCTTCGAACCAAGCTCGCCGCCTGCTTGCCCCCGGATGTCCGGGTCATCACCACCGTGCGCAATGTCGGTTATCTGTTCAACCCCACTGTGACGGACGGCTGAATGTTGTTGAGAAAGATCGGCATTGTCGCCCGTATTGCGCTGATCGTCACGGCTGCGCTGTTCGTCAGCCAGTTGTTCGTGGTGATCTCCTATCTGCATGGCGAGCGATCTCCACCGCCGCCTTTCGCCATCGCCAAGCGGATCGTCGCCGTCGTTCGACTGCTGGATGAAACCGAGATCCGTAACCGTGAGGATGTGCTTGCTGTGTCGAGCGTCTCCGGGTTCCAGGTCTCGGTGATTTCCGCCATGCCCGAAGGCTTCGAGGATGACTTCAGCCTGGGACGCATGGGCGTGCTTACCCGAAAGATGATCGATGATCTCGAGCCCGGGCGGGTCGTCCGGGTGGGCGCGGTCCGATCCGGCGAGCACCGGCGCAATTCATCGCTGATGACATTCGTCGTCGGGCTCAAATCCGGAGAGATCGCCCGGTTCTCGGTTTCCGACGAGACGACATTGCGGGTCTGGAACTTGCCGGTCGGTTTTCTCGCGGGTTTCTTCGGCATTGTCGTCGCGATCATCGCTGTCCTTGCTGTGGCGCGTGAAACGCGGCCGCTTGCCCAGTTGGCACGAACCGTCGATGAGCTCGGAAACCGCATCGAGCCAGTGCAGGTGAAGGAGAGGGGAGCGCGGGAACTTCGCACCCTGATCCGGGCGATTAATGCCATGCAGGGGCGCATCCTCGGCCTTGTCAACAACCGCACCCTGTTTCTCGGGGCGATCTCGCACGATCTGAAGACTTACCTCACGCGTTTCCGCCTGCGGCTGGAGATGATGCCGGCAGGCACCCATCGAGAAAAGGCCATTCATGATGTCGAGACGATGGAGCAGTTGCTGAACGACGTGCTTCTGTTCGCCAGTGAAAGCTCTGCCGGATCCGAGAAGGAGACGGTGGAACTGAATGCAGCAGTCAGCACCTCGGCCATCGAAGTCGCCCCGTCCGGAGATGCGGTTCAACTCGCCCTCTCGGCCGATCCCCTCAATGTCCGGCTGCCGCGAAAGGCACTGCGAAGGGTGATCGACAATCTGTTGTCCAACGCTTTGCGCTACGGCACGCATGCCCGGATAAGAACCGAAAGGCGTGATGGCATGGCCTGTCTGATCATCGAGGATGACGGGCCGGGCATAGGGGAGAAGGACATGCCCTTCGTCTTCGAACCCTTTTTCCGCGCTGAACCGTCGCGAAACCGGAGCCATGGCGGCACCGGCCTCGGCCTTGCCATCGTCATGCAGATCCTCGATGCGCATGGCGGCACGATCACGCTTGAAAACAGGACGGCAGGTTCCGGTCTTGTCGCCACCGTCTGTCTGCCGGCGGAAGGAGCGGCGCGCTGAGCGGCGCGCGTTGATAATCGACGGCTACTTCAGGCGTCTTCGGCGGCATAGGCCTCCAGCAGGCGCGACGTATCCATTCTTAGCGCGTCATTGGCCTGCAATATGTCGGCAAGGCCGCGCTGAACAATATCCTGAAACGCCTCCAAATCCATGATCAGATCATTGACGACGGCGACGCTCAGCCGCCCCGATTCCACCTTGCCCATGATGCGGATTGCCGCGAGGCCGGAGGCCAGCCGCTTCATCTCGGAAACCATCTGGAAGAAGATCTTCAACTCGCCCTCGATGCCGGTCAGGCTCTTTAATGCTTCGGCCTGATAGGTCGACTGCTGCTGGTCGAGAAAATTCTTCTCGGTCGCGTGGTCTACCCCCTCGATGGGGACTTCATCTCTGAAACTGCAGGCGATCTCCCGCTGCACATAGGATGTGGAAAGCAGAAAAGCCCCGACGCTAATTGTGTGTGACACGGTTCGGGCGGCTTGCAGAAAGCCGTCCAGCCCTCGCTCTATTTCCTCCGACAGCGTGTTGTAATTCGTCGAGATGGTTGCAATCGCCGCACCCGCTTCACCGATCTGGCCTGCATGAACCAGTAGGTTGAGCGGCACGAAGCGGTAGGTCAGATACCCGTCGGAGATCTGCTGGGCCGCGGTCAGCAGCCGCGCGGCAGAGGGCATCAGTCGTCCATAAAGCGCAAGTGTCTGCCGCGACTGTTTCTGCAGGTTCACGTCGCGCAGCGAGAATTCGGCAGAAAGGCTTGTTGCCATGAAGGCATCGTAGGTTTCGAAACCGAGAGCCGAAAGGCGCGTCATCAGTCGCGCTGCACTTTCCGCCGGTGACAGCTTTTCCTCTATCTCCATCCGGGCAAGGGCAGCATATTCCGTCTGAACGATACTGAAAATCGGGCTGCTCGGCTTGATGCGAACGGAAAGATAACCGCCCTCGCATGGGGTTATGATGGCATAAACCCAGTAGAACCGGCCGTCCTTGCTCTTGTTCTTTACATAGGCGCCGGTTCGGAGGCCTTGTTTCAGACGATCCCACAGCAACCAGAATACGGCACGCGGCACGCCTTCATGGCGAATGATGTTATGGGGCTTCCCTGCAAGCTCGCTCCAGGAATAGCCGCTTATGCGCTGGAACACCTCGTTGCCGGACTGGATTTTCCCACGCGTGTCCGTTCTGGAGAAGAAGATCTCCGCAAAATCGAACGGGATTTCTATTTCGCGATATAATTGCGAATGATCGTGAAACTCTGAAACATCCATGAATTAAACTTTCGCCGTAAGAAATACCCTCCCTATTCCCTGATTGGGTTTCTTGCATCGAAATGAACTACTGTCATTCCGGATTTTGACCGAAACTGACGATGGTCAAATCTGCGACAATGTTTCAAATTTTAACGATTGCGGCCTCGCGAAAAGCCGCGTTTTTCGCTTCTTCGGCATAGGTCTGAAAATGCAGCAGCAGTTTCTGCGCGTAGAGGGGAAGCTGCTGCTGATTTCTCACACAGACATAGAGTTCGCGTTCCGCCCAGCCGTCGGCAATCTCAAGCGTCCGAAAACCCATGTCACGGCCATACCGCCGGGCAGCACTTTCCGGTACGATTCCAAGGCCCGCGCCGCATTCTACAATTCGGCAAAGCGACTCGAAGTTTTCGACCCGGATGCGGATATTCGCTCGTCTGCCAAGCTCGGTGGCTAGCCGCCGCAGGAATTGCGACAGGGCGACCGTCGTGTTAAGCGCGATCAGCGGATGATCCAGAATTCGCGCATAGGCAACCGGCCCTTCCAGAGCCCAGTCGCCCGGGACGATCAGCACCAGCCTGTCCGGCACGAAGCGCCAGCGCTCGAGACCGGTCATGTCCGCCGACGATGCGACAATGCCGATATCCGCCTCGCCGTTTCTCAGCAGGTTGACCACTTCCATGCTCGGCTTGTCGGCGACGGTGACAAATATATCCGGGTTCTGCCGCAGGAATGATCCGAGCAGTTGAGGCATGTGCTCGGAAAGCATGTTGGTGTTCGATAGCAGGCGGATCGTCCCGCCGCGCCCTTCCGAAAAGGCATCGAGTTCCACTTCGAGCTTTCTCGTATCATCAAGCACCTTGCGGGCGTGGCCGACCAGAATGTCGCCGGCAAGCGTCGGCCTGATGCCGCGCCCGGTCCGCTCCACCAGCGGAAGCCCGAAACTGACTTCCATCTTTCGCAGCCGCGCGCTGACCGCAGCCACCACGATATTGTTCTGCAAGGCCGCTGCCGTCAGGCTCCCGCCCTCTACGGCCGAGAGAAATATCCTGAGATCCGTGAGGTCGAATTTCATGGTTTTAAGCTTTCACAATTGGTGAAGGCTGTTTGTACGAAAAACCGACTACACAAGCTATCTTTTGCGGCGCTATGACACAAATCAAGTCGCGCCGCGACACATCGACACGCCTCAGGTTTAATCCTGAACCCGTTAATCAAGCTTTTTTGTTCAAGAATTGCTTCAACACGAGTGGCATTTTCACGATGTGCCACCTCGGTTTGCGGCGATGAAAATCGGCCCTGCGTGTGGGAGGCACGTTTGGAACCGATATTGATTGTTCATGCTTGATGAAAGCACGGGGATATATGCCTAAGCCTCCTGTCTCGCCCGGTACGTCTTTCGGCAGCACCTTGTTTGCGCCGATTTCCGCATCGCTCCGCCCCGCAATTCTCTGTCTTTCCGCGCTGGTCGCTTCGGCCGGCGCGAGCTTCGCAGATGAGACTTCCGATCTCGTGGCGCGCGGTCGTTATCTTGCGACGGCCGCCGACTGTGCCGCCTGTCACACCGCGCCGCATGGCGGCACGCCCTTTGCCGGTGGCTACGGCATCGACACACCGCTCGGCAAGATCTTCTCGACCAACATCACGCCGTCGAAGGAAGATGGTATCGGCACTTACAGCGAAGAGGATTTTTCGCGCGCCGTGCGTGAAGGTGTCGCCAAGGATGGCAGCCATCTTTATCCGGCAATGCCCTACACCGCCTATGCCAAGATCACCGATGACGACATGAAGGCGCTCTATGCCTATTTCATGAACGAGGTGAAGCCGGACGACCACAAGCCGCAAAAGACCGAGCTGCCTTTCCCCTTCTCGATCCGCACCTCGATGGCGGTCTGGAACCTGCTCTTCCTCGACAAGACCCGCTTCCAGCCCAATCCGGCCAAGTCCGCCGAATGGAACCGCGGCGCCTATCTGGCCGATGCGCTGGAGCACTGCGCCACCTGCCACACCCCGCGCAACGCCTTCATGGCTGAAGATGCCAGCCAGGCGCTTGCCGGCGGTTCTGTCGGCTCCTGGTATGCACCGAACATCACCTCCGACAAGCATGCCGGTATCGGCGGCTGGTCCGACGACCAACTGATCCAGTATCTGAAGACCGGCAATGTCGCCGGCAAGGCGCAGGCCGCCGGCCCGATGGCGGAAGCCGTCGAAAACAGTCTGCAGCATCTTTCCGACGACGATCTCAAGGCGATCGTTACCTACCTCAAGGACGTGCCTGCGATCGGATCGGGCGAGAAGACGTCGCGTGCCGATCTCGGCAAGGCTTCAGTCGAGGTGGAGGCTTCGCTGCGCGGCCTTCCCGGCCAGTCGCCGGAAGAAAACGGCTACCACATCTTCAGCGGCAGCTGTGCCGCCTGCCATCAGGTGGAAGGGCAGGGCAACGATCATTATCCATCGCTGTTTAACAACACCGCGACCGGCGAGGACCGTCCCGACAACCTCGTCTCAACCATCCTTTATGGCCTGCATCGCAAGGTTGGCGATCATGTCGCCTTCATGCCGGCCTTCGGTGCCGATGCGTCCTATACGGATCGCCTGTCCGACAAGGACATCGCCGATGTCAGCAATTATGTGCTGGCAAATTACGGCAATCCGTCCGTCAAGGTGGCGCCTGCCGATGTGGCACGCATCCGCGATGGCGGCGAGAAGCCTCTGATCGTCAAGCTCGCGCCGCTTGCGGCTCCCGCTGCGATCGTCGCTGCCGTCATCGTGCTTGCCGTGATCGTCTGGCTACTGTCGCGCCGTCGTCGTTCGCGCCCGGCGCTCGGCTGAGCCCTGCATCGCTTTTCCTTTTCGCATTGAACGCTCCCCCGGAGATCCTGATGCCTTTTGATCCTTCCTCCCCGGCCATGTCCGGCCCCAATCTCTCCCGCCGCAGCCTGTTGCGCGGCACTGCCGCCCTCGGTGGTCTGGCCGTTGCCGCAAGCTTCGCCGGCCCGATCTCGGCTTTTGCCGCTGACGACAGTGCCGCATCGTTTACCCAGCTGTCGGAATTCCTGACGGGCTACACGCTCGATCCGGTTCTCGGCGGCCGCTTTCTTGCGGCATTGAAGAAACGCGATGCCGGCCTGGATGCAAGCCTTACGGCGCTCTCCCAGCTCATCAAGCAATCCGGCGTGCCGAACATGGATGGTTTTCTGGCGCTGACCGGTACCGATCCGGCGCTTATGAAGACGGCCACCAAGGTGGTTTCCGCCTGGTATCTCGGCGTTGTTGGTGAGCCGGAAGATGCTGAGCTGATCACCTATGCCGATTCGCTGATGTACCGCCCGACCAAGGGCCTCCTTACCGTCCCGTCTTATGGTCCCGGCCCCAATGCCTGGGGACCGAAGCCCGGTAGCAAGATCTGACAGGAACAAAGACAATGGCTAACACATCCTATGATGCGGACCTGATCGTTATCGGCTCGGGCGTCATGGGCGGCATCGTTGCCGCCAATCTCGCCAAGGCAGGCAAAAAGGTGATCGTTCTGGAGGCCGGTCCGCGCGTCAATCGCCGCGAGATCGTCGAGACCTACCGCAATGCGCCGGTCAAGCTTTCGCTTGCCAATGCCAAGCTACAGGGCGCCGGCTCTCCCTTTCCGAGCCTGCCGCATGCGCCATCCACCTATGGCGACTATCTGCAATATGAAGGACCGGTGAAGTACAACACCTCCTATCTGCGCGTCGTCGGCGGCACGACCTGGCATTTCGGCTCGGCGCTGTGGCGGATGATCCCGAACGACTTCAAGATCCAGTCGCTCTACGGTCGCGGTCGCGACTGGCCGATCGGATACGACGATCTGGAGCAGTATTACAACAAGGCCGAACTGGAACTCGGCGTGACCGGCACGGACGGCCAAGACGAGAGCGGACAGGGCGGCGGACCGATGCCACCCCGCTCCATGCCCTTCCCGATGAAGCAGCTCAACACCAGCTACATGTTCGACACGCTGGCCGAAAAGCTTTCGGTCGGCGGCTTCAATCCGGTGCTCGAACCGCATGGCCGCGCCTCGCGCCCCTATGGCAATCGCCCGGTCTGCGCCGGCAACAACAATTGCAACCCGGTCTGTCCGATCGGCGCCAAATATGACGGGTCTATGCATATCGACGAGGCGGAGCGCCATGGCGCCAAGCTGCTCGACAATTCGCCGGTCTACAGGATCGAGGCCGGTGACGACGGCAAGATCGTGGCGATCTGGTACAAGAAGCCGGACAATTCCGAACACCGGCTGACGGCAAAGTATTTCGTGCTCGCCGCCTACGGCATCGAGAGCGCCAAGCTTCTGCTGATCTCGACTTCGGAAAAATATCCGAACGGCATCGCCAACTCTTCCGATCAGGTAGGCCGCAACCTGATGGACCATACCGGCATCAGCATGAACATGCTGACCAAGGAAGACATGTGGCCGGGTGAAGGCCCGACCGAGCTTCTGGTCTATCTCAACCAGCGTGACGGCGAATTCCGCAAGGATTATCCGAGCTACAAGATCAAGGTGCGCAATACCGTTCCGACCGCGCAGATGACCGAGGGTTTCATCAAGAAGGGCATTCTCGGCTCCAAGCTGGACGAGCAGATCCGCAAATATTCGGCCCGCTCGCTCAACTGGGCGATCGATTTCGAACCGTTGCCGCTGGCTGAAAACCGCGTCACGCCGTCGAAGACCAAGTTCGATGCGCTCGGCATCCCGGTTCCGGTCCTCTATTACTCGGTCACCGACTATTGGAACGCCGGCCGTGACCGTGGCCTGCAGGATCTGAACAAGATCGCCGAACTGCTGGATGCCGAAGTGCTGTCTACCGATGTCAAATGGCAAAACCGCCAGCACGTCATGGGCACGACCCGCATGGGCGACGACCCGACCGATTCCGTCGTCGATCGCGATTGCCGCACGCATGACCATCCGAACATGTTCATCGCCGGCACCAGCGTCATGCCGTCCGCATCCTGTATGAACCCGACGCTGACCGGGGCGGCACTCAGCGTTCGTATTGCAGAGCAGTTGATCAAGGAAATCTGACCTGCGCTGGAAGGCGGTCAGAGGACGAAGCCTGCACGATGACATGATGACATCGTGCAGGCTTCTAACCGCCATCATGGCGGCTGGAACAAACGGTGGATATTTGCTGCCGCGGCGTCAAATGAAGATTTTGTAATTCACAGTCATGTTCGGTTGAAGTGGCCTTGGGTCTCATCCACAGGAAGAATTAGAAAATTCGAATATTGCCTATTCGCTTGTGACGAGCTGAAACTAACGGGCCGAGAGCCGCAAAACAAAGA
Organism: Neorhizobium sp. LMR1-1-1.1; assembly: GCF_040675795.1. NCBI lineage: Bacteria > Pseudomonadati > Pseudomonadota > Alphaproteobacteria > Hyphomicrobiales > Rhizobiaceae > Neorhizobium > Neorhizobium sp. LMR1-1-1.1. The sequence goes on along the minus strand of NZ_JBEGHE010000036.1, from coordinate 186,716 downwards.
CACCGAACAGATGCGCGGATCTGCTCGGTGCGAGATTATAGCACGGGCGTGACGTCCGGGGACGTCACGAAGGATGTTTTCAGCCGGCCGGATGCGGGGCCGGTCCGCGATCGCCGTCGAGACCGGTGGCAACCACCGAGACGCGGAATTTTCCGTCGAGATTGCGGTCGAAGATCGCGCCGACGACGATATCGGCATCGGCTTCCACCTCGTCCCGGATGCGGCTTGCCGCTTCATCGACTTCGAACAGGGTCATGTCCGAACCGCCGGAAATCGAGATCAGCACGCCCTTGGCGCCTCGCATCGAGATGTCGTCGAGAAGCGGATTGGCGATGGCCAACTCTGCTGCTGCGAGTGCACGATTGTCGCCGGAGGCCTCTCCGGTGCCCATCATGGCGCGGCCCATGCCGCGCATGACCGACTTCACGTCGGCGAAGTCTAGGTTGATCAGGCCTTCCTTGACGATCAGGTCGGTGATGCAGCCGACACCGGAAAAAAGCACGCGGTCGGCGATCATGAAGGCGTCGGCAAAGCTGGTCTTGGCGTCGGCGATGCGGAAGAGGTTCTGGTTCGGAATGACGATGACGGTATCGGCCGCATCGCGCAGTTCCAGGATACCCGCTTCGGCCGTCTTCATGCGCCGCTGGCCTTCGAAGGTGAAGGGTTTTGTGACGACAGCGACGGTGAGGATGCCGGCGGCGCGCGCAGCGCGCGCGATCGCAGGTGCCGCACCCGTGCCAGTGCCGCCGCCCATGCCGGCGGTGACGAAGCACATATGCGAACCGGCAAGATGATCCATGATCTCGTCGATGGATTCTTCAGCGGCAGCCCGCCCGATATCGGGCAGCGAACCTGCGCCGAGACCTTCGGTGATCTGGGCGCCGAGCTGGATGCGGCGCGACGCCTTGGACGTCGCCAGAACCTGTGCATCGGTGTTTGCCGCGACGAACTCCACACCGCGGAGTTCCTCTTCGATCATGTTGTTGATGGCGTTGCCACCGCCACCACCGACACCGATGACGGTGATCTGCGGTTTCAGTTCGACCAGGCCGCTTTTCATATCCGTCAAGCTCAGGCTCCTTCAAATCTTCCTGTCGTCTCTCAAGGACGACGAATCGGCCGTCAAATTATCTGTCGATTGCGTCGGAAGCTAGAAGGAAGCGAGAGGTGAAACGACTATCTGATGGCGCGCATGGCCTCGATGAACTGCTTTGCCTTCGCACCGACCGCCTCAGCGCTGTCGCCGGGCTTGTAGAGCGAACCGCCGATGCCGAAACCGGCGGCACCGGCATCAACGAAAGCCTTCATGTTGTCGGGCGTCACGCCGCCGACGGCCAGAACCGGTATTTCCTTCGGCAGCACGGCCTTCCAGGCCTTGATGACATAAGGCGGAATGGCTTCGGCTGGAAACGCCTTGACGCCGGTGGCGCCAGCGCCGATCGCGGCAAAGGCTTCCGTCGGGGTGGCGACACCGGGCAGGCTGACCATGCCCTTGGCGACGCTCGCCTCGATGACCGACAGGTTGGCGTTCGGCGAGATGATGACCTTGGAGCCGGTTGCGGCGACATCGGCGACCTGGGCAGGCGTCAGCACGGTGCCTGCACCGATCAGCGCCTTGTCACCGAAAAGCTTCTGCAGCTTTTCGATGCTTTTCAGCGGATCGGGCGAATTGAGAGGCACTTCGAGAATGCGCCAGCCGGCCTCGATCAGTGTTTCGCCCACCGCCTCGACCTCTTCCGGCTTGATGCCGCGGAGGATGGCGATCAGGTTGCATTCTTTCAGCGCGTCGTGGAGGTTCATGGGAAACGTCCTTATTTCGTCAATTGCAATTGGCCGGCGATTAGCTGCACGCCGCGTTTGGCGGCATCCGCCGGGCTTGGGATCACGGTGAGATTAAAGAGTGGCGCGACACGACCGTAACGGCTGTTCAGCACATTGTTGCCGACAATGCCGATCGCTTCGCCGGGGATGAGCCAGCCGGCGGCGCGGGCCTGGCGGAATTCGGAACCGATGACGAGGCCGGAGACGTAATCGCCGATATCTTCGGCCTTCAGGACGCCGGCGAGAACGCCAGTACGGGCGGAAAAGACGGCGGACAGAAAGGCATCGGCGGCACGGGCATCACTTGCTGCAAACTCTGCGCCGAGATCGAAGGCAGACCAGACTGGTTCGGCTCCGGGGGCAGGTTCCAGCGCCTTGGCGATGAAGGAATGTTTGGTGAGAAGCGAAAAGACCTCGCCCGTCGCATAGGTCTGGAAACCGGCGATGCGGCCTCCCTCGACGCGTGCCCATTTGCTGTGGGTGCCGGGCAGGACGACGGTGCAATCCTTGTTAAGACCGAAACCGACGATCTGCGTTTCCTCGCCGCGCATGACGTCCGGAAACGGCTTTGCCGCTGGATCTCGCATGCCAGGCAGAAAAGTGACGGTTGCGCCGTTCTGAAGCGTCAGTTGCTTCGTACCAGCGGCAAGCTCCGCCAAGCCGGCAGGTGCATCGACGTAAGGAACTTCGATCCAGCCGTTGCGGCTGGTGATCATGCCCGAGGCGATGACGGGAAGCGGGCCGTGAGAGGCAAACCAGCTGCCGACGGTTTCCATCAGTGCAGCCTCAAACGCGCCGTCCTTGACAAACTGGATGCCACCGCTCGTCGTGTCTCGGGTGTCGAGCGTCTCGCCCGTTTCCGACACGAGTGCTGCACGCAGCGAACTCGTGCCCCAGTCAAGGATGATCGACACAGGCTTAGGCATACCGGATTTCCTCCCGAGATTTATTGCGCCCTTCGATAGCGCGGGGGCGGTGCGGCTGTCGAGAACAATCGTCAATAAAGTCATACTTATCGGTATGATCTGGACAGGATGGACGCCTGGTTTTCGGTATACTTTCCAAAACGGAATAAGCCCCTGGGGATCATGAGATTTTTATCGTTGGCCTTGGCCAGAAGTCGGACGGGGCGCTGAAAGCTGCCTCGTAAGTTAGTTTATAGGTGACACCTCTCAGCGCCCCGTTCGGCAGTTTTTATCCACGACTCCGATCCCTCTGCCGTTGCCTTGCCGGATGATGTTCCCCTCGGGTTAAACCCTAGGGTGGCTCGATGGAAAACGGACGGATCCTCGGGTTAAACCCGAGGACTTATCGCCAACCTTCCATTTCACCGCCGCCGGGCCTTCCGTTCTCACGGACGGACTTGGTCGAAGCCCGGCGAGACCATCCTTCAGGCCACCATGTGTGCCGCACAGGCACATCCGACGCGCCGTTCGGGCATCAGAAGCGGCAGGCCGGTCCGAAAACCTTGCCGCTTCCCCCGTGTCGCCGGAGGGAGACCATTTTCCGCGGACCCCGGTGATGGAGAGTTACGTCCTCTCTCCACCACCAGCGCCGGTCCCGCCTCGCCGGCACGACTGCCGGTGTATCCGTGACGGAACGGGGAGATTGTAGGCACGAGGCGAGGCGGCGGGGATGAAATTTTGTCCAAGCGATTGAAATGATTGCAGGGAGGTTCGAAATCATCCCCGGCCTTGTGCCGGATCTCAAGGAGACCGTCCTTCAAAACGCTTAGCCGTCATCCCGTTTTGCTGAGGTCTTGGGCAGCAATTGCCCACGATGACCGGTATCCAGCCCATTGCGGTCATTGGATCAGTGCACCTGGGCCTCGATCCCGTCCCGGGCCCGCAAGGTGGCACCAGCGTCCTGCAGGTTTGATTAACCGTGCTAATTTGCGCGATTGTAATGATGCGTATGTTAGAAGCCGCTCATCAGTTGATGGGCGAACTTATGAATATACACATTGCGTGGCGCGGTATCCGGAACTTCATGTCGGTGCAAAACGAGAACCCTGAGCTTCTCAAAGCTCAATATCGGGCCTTCACGCGACAAATGCCGATGATGTATTTCATCCTGCTCTCCAGTACCTGGGCGCTTGCTATGACGCACATGCGGATCGCGCCCGCGTGGTTGACACTTGGCGTGCCGGTGCTGCTTACGGGCTGCTGCCTGCTAAGAGTGATCTTCTGGCTACGAACCAGGAATTCAGATCCATCTCCAGACCTTGCACATGCTGCACTCCTGCGCACCAATCGGCTTGCGGGCGCCATTGCCATGGCTTTCACACTCTGGTCTTTCGCGCTGATCCCATATGGCGATGCCTACACCCGCTCGCATGTCGCCTTCTACATGGCCATTACCGTCATCTCTTGCATCTTCTGCCTGATGTATGTCCGTTCGGCGGCCTTTATCGTGACACTCATCGTCAATGGCGCATTTATCGCTTTCTTCGCCTCGACGGCACAGCCAACATTTGTTGCCATTGCGATCAACGTCTTGCTGGTTTGCACCGGCATGATGTCCATCCTGCTGACGAACTACCGAAATTTCGAAAGTATGGTGGTTTCTAAGCAGCAAAGCGAGGCTCTGAGCTGCGAGAACTTCAGGCTCGCCAACCTCGATAGTTTGACCGGACTTGGCAATCGGCGTGCGTTTTTTGCAGAACTGGAAACAGAACTGGCGAAGGCGCAGGCTGACGGGGTGCGGTTGGCTCTCGGCGTCATGGATCTCGACGGTTTCAAGCCCGTCAACGACCTTTACGGCCATTCGGTTGGTGATCGTCTCCTGGCAGAGGTTGCCGCACGCCTATCTACCACGCTGACGGCCAGCACGGCTTTCAGACTAGGTGGTGACGAATTCGCGATCATCGCTCCTCTACCACCGGAAAATACACAGATGGTAATAAATGCCAACGCCATCGCGGCCAAGCTGAGGGAGCCCTACCGTCTACCGGAAGGTACTGTGCATATCTCGGCGTCAATGGGGATCGCGGTGTTCCCCGAGCTTGCGCTTAACTGCGAGCAGCTTTTCGAGCGCGCCGATTATGCGCTCTACCACGCCAAGAAAAAGCAGCGCGGTGGCGCGGTGTTGTTCGACTCTGATCATGAATATCAAATCAATTTCGAGGCGAAGATAGAAAGCGCGCTGAAGCAGGCCGATCTCGAAAACGAGCTGTCAGTGGTCTTCCAACCGATCATCGATGTCCGTGGTCCGCAGACGATAGGTTTTGAAGCTCTGGCACGCTGGGATAGCCCACAGCTTGGTAAAATCTCTCCAGCTTGCTTTATCCCTATCGCAGAACGAGCGGGAATCGTCGGCTCACTTACGAAGCCGCTCCTCTGGAAGGCGTTGGCCGCGGCCTCGCTGTGGGGACCATCTCTGCGCCTGTCGTTCAACCTGTCTGCCCACGACTTGAACTCCAACGACAGCGTCTTAATGCTGGTGGGCATCATTCAGAGAAGTGGCTTTGATCCCAAGCGCCTTGATCTCGAGATTACCGAAACGGCTTTCGCCCACGATTTTGAACAGGTCACGCAATCCGTCGAGACCCTTCGAAGACTGGGATGTGGGATCTCGCTTGATGATTTCGGAACCGGATACTCAAGCCTCACGCGCCTTCACGCCTTGCCGCTGACAAAGTTCAAGATTGATCGCAGCTTCGTCAAGGACCTGCATTTGCGGCCGTCCAGCTATAAGATCGTGAAATCTCTGCTGGCACTAAGTGCAGACATGGGGTTGGATTGCGTGATCGAGGGTGTCGAGACGGAAGAAGAGCTCGCGGCTCTCACAGCATTGGGCGGGACAAGTGTTCAGGGCTATCTGTTCGCTCCACCACTGCTGGAGCACGAGGCCGCAAAGTTCGCAGCCGAACCCAGTGGCGCCAACCTCAGGATTGCGGTCTAACGGCACCCTTTATAAAGCCGGCTGCTCCGGGCGACTTCCTTGACGCAAGAGAGAGTTTACCCGCGGCGCGGCCTCTCAAAAGCCCTGGAACAGAAAGTCGGTGGCTGCGGTGATTTCGGCCGAGTGGTGGGAGAGATTAAGGACGGACTCACCAATGAGCCGTTTCGGTACCGAGGCCATCGAAGGGATGAGGATGTAATAAGCTTGCCCTTCTATCTCGACGCGAGGACTCAATTTAACGAATACGGGTCCGATCTCGACGACAGGAACAAGGGGCGCGACAACACGGGTCTCTAAGGAGTCAAGAAGATCAGCCTGCAGATCCATGATAAAGCCATCACGGCCCTTGAGCTTGTGGATATGGAACCGGGTCATCAGAACGTGCGATATTCTTCGAGTGGCAGGCCGTTCTTCTCGACATATTCGTTGTAGACCCGGATCGCCTCGGCATTTTCTTCCAGCCAGCGACGTTCGCGCTCGGCCTTGACGGCCTTGGCGATGCCGTCTTCGGCGGCACGCGAGAGATTGATATCCAGCTCGCGCGCCTGGGCGAGAAGCGTTCTATCGAGCGAGAGGTTGGCGGCTTTGCGTGCGGGTGTCGGCATAGAGAACCTCCAGAATATACGCAGATTATATGCGCATATTTTCTTGATGCAACGCGTGGTCATTTCAGCCTGATGTCGCCAGACGAAAAAGCCCCTCGCTGGTTGGGCGAGGGGCCAAAGGCTGGAAAGTCAGATCGGAGCTCAGGTAACTCCGCCTTTATGACAGCATAGTAACATAAGCAAATCGTCACCCAAACAGGTGACGCAGTTGCAATAAGCGCCACATTCACCCTAGGGTAATGTAGGACAGCGGCAGAAATGCAATCGTGACCGCAAGGCAAACAATCGCAGTCCTGACGAGCCGTGCCCGGCGCGCCTTTCGAGCATCCCACTCGTAGACCATGTTTTCTCCCTTTTTATGCAGGAACCACAAGGCGAAGCCTCAATGGTATCCAGATGCCTCCATCTGCGTGAAGGCAAGGGACTATAATATTGACCGAAGCTTGCGCGGCGCAGGTTCAATCAGGGCGCGAAGGACGGCCTATTTCTCGGGAGCGAGAATGCAGCACTGCTCTGGAACTGGGACGAGAACCGCCTTGGCGCCGGGTTCGAACAGCTCCGAAAGGGCTCCGTTCGCGGTGATCTCGCCGGCGGCCGTCTCGCATTTGTACTGGTACGCGCGGCCGAGATAGGTGCGGGTGCCGAGCGTGGTCGGAATGCCTTCGCCCTGGCCGCGCACGACCAGACCATCGGGGCGGGTGGCGAGCACGAAATCATCCTTGATCGGGCCGAAGACATCCTGCGACAGGTGCAGTTTCGCGCCGCCTGCGGCTTCCACTGTCACGATCGCACCATCGCGTGCGACGGTCTTCATCGGGATGAGGTTTTCGAAACCGACGAAGCGGGCGACGAAGGCGTTGGCCGGCTTCTGGTAGAGCACTTCGGGCGTATCGAGCTGCATGATGCGGCCGGCATTCATGATCGCCACGCGGTCGGAGATCGAGAATGCCTCTTCCTGGTCGTGGGTGACGTAGAGCGAGGTCGTACCATTCGCCTTCTGCAGCTGGCGGATCTCGACTCGCATGTCGACACGCAGCTTGGCGTCGAGATTGGAGAGCGGCTCATCGAACATCAATAGCGGCGGTTCGATGACGAGCGCGCGGGCGAGCGCGACACGCTGCTTCTGGCCGCCGGAGAGTGCGCCCGGAAGGCGGTCGGCAAGGCTTGCAAGGCCGACGCGTTCCAGCATGGCGGTGGCGCGCTTTGCCCGGTCGGCGGCGGAGATGCCGCGCTGCTTCAGGCCGAAGGCGACGTTTTCCTGCACGGTGAGATGCGGGAAGAGCGCGTAGTTCTGGAATACGAGGCCGATATCGCGGGCATGCGCGGGAAGCGTTGTGAGGTCACGATTGCCGAGCTTCACGTGGCCGGATGTCGGCTGGAGGAAACCGGCGACGATGCGCAGCGTCGTGGTCTTGCCACAGCCGGACGAGCCGAGAAGCGAGACGAGTTCACCCGCCGCGACCGAGATCGACAGGTCTTTCAGGACCTGGGTCTGGCCGTAATGGGCGGAGAGGTTTTCGATGGTCAGCGATACGGTCATGGGATCGGGGCGTTCTTGTCTATTTGGTCAGGAAGGTGAGGCCGAGGGTCATCTCGACGATGGCCATGACGCCGACGGTGACGAGCATCAGGAGCACGGAAACCGAAGCGATGGTCGGATCGAAGAACTGTTCCATATGGGCCAGGATCTGGATCGGCAGGGTGGAAATACCGGGGCCGGTCAGAAACACCGAGATCGACACGTCGTTGATCGAGGTGATGAAGGCGAGAATGAAGGCGGCAATAACGCCGGCGCGGATATTCGGCAGCACGACGGTGAAGAAGGTTTTGAGCGGCGGGCAGCCGAGGCTGATGGCGGCTTCCTCGACCGAAAAGTCAAAGGAGGCGAGAGAGGCGCCGACGACGCGGACCGAATAGGGCAGCACGAGTAGCGCATGGCCGATGATCAGGCTCGGATAGACGGGCAGGCCCATGCCGATCGTGACCGATTTTAGGAGCGAGAAACCGAAGACGATTTCCGGCACCAGGATCGGCAAAACGAACAGGGTGCCTAGCCATTTCGGCAGGCCGATACGGTAGCGGTTCAGCGCATAGGCTGCCGGAATGCCGATCAGGAGAGATAGGCCGGTGCCGAGGATGGCGACCTGGAAGCTGGTGATTGCCGTGTTTCGGAAGGCGGAGATTTCAAAGATGTTCCAGAACCAGCGGAGCGTCAGGCCCTGCGGCGGGAAGGTGAGGTAGGTCGTGTCGCTGAGCGAAGCGCCGATAATGATGACCAGCGGCGCCAGCAGGAACAGGAAGACCAGGATGGCGAAGGCGCCGAGAAGCGGGTGGATACGGGCTGTCATATTCTACACCGCCCCCATTACACGGCCATAGGGTTGAGACGTCGCGCGATGCGGCTCATGATCGAAACGATGGCAATGGTGATGACCACCATGATTGCCGCGATAGTGGAAGCGCCGACCCAGTCGAAAGTGACCATGGCGCGCTGATAGAGAAGCGTGCCCATCATCATCATCTGCTCGCCGCCGAGGAGCTGCGGGGTGGCGTAGGAGGTGAAGCTGCCGGTGAAGACGAGGACCGCACCGACGATGAGGCCGGGCACCGCGAGCGGCAGGATGACCTGGAAGAAGGTGGCAATCGGCTTTGCGCCGAGCGAGGCGGAGGCTTCCACCACGTCACGCGGGATGCCTTCGAGCACGCCGGTCAGCGTCAGGATCATCAGCGGCACGAAGAGATAGACCATCGCCACGATGACCGAACCTTCGGTATAGAGCATCGACAGCGGTTCGGAGATGATGCCGAGCGACAGAAGCGAGCTGTTGAGGATGCCGTTCTTGCCGAGAATGATCAGCCAGGCAAACGAGCGTACCACGACGCCGGTCAGCAGCGGGAAGACGGCGGCGATGATGGCGATCGATTTCAGCCGGCCGGGCATCTGGGCGATGACGTAAGCCGTCAGGAAGCCGATGACGAGCGATATCGCCGTGGTGATCAGCGCGATCCTGAGCGTCCGGTAAAGGATGTTGGTGCGGAACCCACTGTTGAAAAAGGCGGTATAGGTGGAAAATACGCCCTTCGGCTCGCCGAATGTGGTGGCGATGGTGAGGACCACGGGGATGACGAGCAGCAGCACGACCGCAATCGTCGCCGGCAGCGTCAGTCCCCATTTGGCGAATTTGTTCATAAGTTTCGTCTCGATTTTGCTCGGCCCCTCATCCGCCTGCCGGCACCTTCTCCCCGCAGGCGGAGAGAAGGGCGGGTGTCGCATCCGTTCTGCCACATTTAAACGTCGAGTAGGGCACGTTCCCTCTCCCCGCAAGCGAGGAGAGGGTTAGGGTGAGGGGCAATTTTACGCCGAGCTTACTGCGCGAACAGCTCGTTCCACTGGTCGATCCAGTCGGTCTTGGCTTCGTTCATCTTGGCATAGTCGATGCGCGACAGGCTGTTGACCTGTTCGGCGCCGTAGGTCCACATTTTTGCCTGTTCCGGCGTCAGCTCGACCTTGGTGTTGATCGGCGCATCGACGCCCTGTTCGGCTTCCTTCTGCTGCACTTCCTTCGACAACACGAAGTTGATGAACTGGTAGGCGAGCTCGACGTTTTCGGAACCCTTCGGGATATTGACCGTGTTGACGGTGGCGATGTCACCATCGGTAAGCTTTGCCCAGGTCATGGTCGGGACCGCTGCCTGCATGGAGGCGAGCGTGAAATCCTGGGCGATTGCGACGCGCACTTCGCCGGTGGAGATAAGGTTCACCAGTTCGGAACCGGTATTGTAGTTCTTCACGACGTTCGGCTTCAGTTCCTCGATCGCCGAGAATGCAGCTTCGCTATCCTCAAACGCATCCGTGCCGCCATGCTTGCCAGCCTGCAGCACGACCATCGGGCCGGCCGTGGTGGTGATGCCCGGCAGCGAGATCGACTTTTCCAGATCGGCGCGCCACAGATCGTTCCACGAGGTGATCGGCGGATTGACCTTGGCACTGTCGTAAACGATGCCGACGCGGCCAATCGTGTAGGCCGGGCCGTACTTGCCTTGCGGCTGGCGGCCAAGTTCGTAGATTTCCGCGAGGTTCGGGATCTTGGCCGGGTCGATTTCGAGGAACTGGCCCTGTTCGATGCCGAGCTGCGAGAAACTGTCGGAGAGGTAAATGACGTCGACACCCTTGCCGTCGCGCAGGCGCAGCTTGTTCAGGCGGTCGGCATTGTTGCCGGTCTCGAAGACGATATCGCAGCCGCAGATCTTCTTGAACGGCTCGATGATATTGGCGTTCATCTTCTCGCCGTTATAGCCCCACCAGGAAATGGTGAGGGTCTTCGACTGGGCGCTGGCGGCGGACGCGCCGGCGAAGGAGGCGATGACGGCGACAGCCGACGCGCGAAGAAGACGGGAGACGTTCACGGGACGAAGACCTTTCGGAAAACCGGTTGACCGGGAATACCCCCGGACTTTGGGGGCAATTCTATTTTTTGAGCGATCGGCTCGCAAGCCTGTTTGGCGGGCAGTCCACTTTTTTCAAGGCGCATTTACTGTGGTTTTTGCCGGCAGGAGAAAGTTTTTCGAAAAAAGCCCCTTGCAGCTCTAGTCACTAGAGGTCCTAGAAGAACTACTCGAAGTTATGGCGGAGAGTGACATGTCGGATAGCCGGACGAAAGACGGAACCTCGCATCAGGCGCGCTACAAGGTTGGCGGCATGGATTGCGCCAGCTGCGCGGCGAAGATCGACACGGCGGCGCGGCGCATTGCGGGCGTCGAGGATGTTTCCGTCTCCGTCGCTGCCGGCACGATGACGGTGAGCCACGATGGCAGTGCCGATCTTGCTGCCATGGAGAAGAAGGTTTCCGGGCTTGGCTATTCGCTCAGGGCTTTGGGAAAGAAGGGCAGGGTAGAGGGTGGCGTACCCTCCTCTGTACTGCCGGACATCTCCCCCTCAGGGCGAGAAGATGCCCCGTCGCACGATCACCACGAGCATGGTCCCGGTTGCAGCCATGATCACGGGGGTCATCATGGCGGTGGACACGATCACGAGGATCACGACCATGATCACGCCGAAATCGAAGGCTTGCATGGTCACGATCACGCGCCGATGGATGGGCCGTGGTGGAAATCGAAGAAGGGTCGGCTGACGATCGTCGTCGGGCTGGCGCTTGTCATCGCTTACGGCGTTGGACATCTCATCCCGGCTTATGACAGCTATATTTTCACTGCAGCGATGCTGTTCGGTCTGGTGCCGATCGCGCGACGGGCGATCATGGCGGCTTTTGCCGGCACGCCGTTCTCGATCGAGATGCTGATGACGATTGCCGCTGTCGGTGCCGTTATCATCGATGCGTCGGAAGAAGCGGCCGCCGTTGTCTTCCTGTTTCTGGTCGGAGAACTCCTGGAAGGCGTTGCCGCCGGCAAGGCACGTTCCAGCATCCAGAGCCTGACGGCATTGGTGCCGAAGACAGCTTTGCTGGAGGAGGGCGGCAAGACACGCGAGGTGCCGGCGGAAACCCTTGCTGTCGGCTCGGTCATTCTGGTGCGGCCGGGCGACCGGATTTCCGCCGACGGCATCATCATTGCCGGGACAAGTGCGATCGACGAAGCACCGGTGACGGGCGAAAGCACGCCGGTTTCCAAGAGTGAAGGCGAGCAGGTGTTTGCCGGGACGATCAATGGCGATGCGGCTTTGCGCATCCGCGTGACGGCTGCAGCCGAGGACAATACGATTGCCCGCGTCGTGCGGCTGGTGGAAGAAGCGCAGGAAAAGAAGGCCCCGACCGAACGCTTCATCGATCGTTTTTCGCGTTATTACACGCCGGGCGTCGTGGTCGTGGCCGCACTCGTTGCCATTCTGCCGCCGCTCGTTGTCGGCGCAGACTGGAGTGAGTGGGTTTATAAGGGCCTGGCCATTCTTCTGATCGGTTGCCCTTGCGCTCTGGTCATATCGACGCCTGCCGCAATCGCCGCCTCGCTTTCATCCGGTGCGCGCCGGGGCCTGCTGCTGAAGGGCGGTGCGGTTCTGGAAACGCTCGGCAAGCTGACGGCCGTCGCCTTCGACAAGACCGGGACGCTGACATCGGGCAAACCGCAGGTGACCGACGTGATCGCCTTCGGTCGTAATGCCGACGACGTGTTGCGGATCTCGGCGGCGCTGGAAACAGGTTCCAGCCATCCGCTGGCAATGGCGATCCTGGCAAGGGCTGCAGAATACGAACTGGACGTTCCCGCGGCCAGCGAGGCGAAGGCACTGGGCGGCAAGGGCGTGACGGCAATCGTCGAGGGCGAAGAGGTGTTTCTCGGGTCGCCGAAGGCGGCGGTGGAGCGCGTGTCGCTGCCGATGGCGCATTCACGCCGAATTACCGCTCTCAATGATGAGGGCAAGACGGTTTCCGTGCTGATCGTCGGTGGTGTTCTGGCGGGCGCGATCGCCATGCGCGATGAACCGCGTGCCGATGCCAAGGCCGGGTTGAAGCTGCTCGCCGATGCAGGTGTCAAGACGGTGATGCTGACCGGCGACAATGCCCGCACGGCAGGAGCGATCGGCAAGGATCTCGGAATCGAAGTGCGCGCCGAACTGATGCCGGAAGACAAAAGCCGCATCGTCGACGAACTGCAGCGCGAGGGATTCGTTGTCGGCAAGGTCGGCGACGGGATCAATGACGCGCCGGCGCTGGCAGCGGCCGATATCGGCATCGCGATGGGCGGTGGCACCGATGTGGCGCTGGAAACCGCCGATGCGGCCGTGCTGCATGGCCGAGTTTCGGACATTGCAGCCATGATCGAGCTATCGAAGCGCACGATGCGCAATATCTGGCAGAACATCACCATCGCGCTCGGGTTGAAGGCCGTGTTTCTGGTGACCACCATTATCGGCGTCACCGGATTGTGGCCGGCCATCCTAGCCGATACGGGGGCGACTGTGCTGGTGACGATCAATGCGCTGAGGTTGCTGCGGCGATAGCTGGTATTTACGCGCTACGACGGATCACGACGGGGGCTATGGGCTCGGCTTCTGGCCGGGCAAGCTGGATATCGCTCGAAAGGATCGCGCTGCCGCGATGGGACGCCTTGGCATAATAAAGTGCGGCGTCGGCTGCACCTAGCGCCGTATCGCAGGATGTCTCACCCTTTTCGACCAGTTTGATGCCGAATGAAGCCCCTATCGACACATCGCCCTTAGATAGTCCGATCGGTTGCGCCAGCGAGTGCGAAAGATCCCGGCAGATGTTCTCGGCCTCACTCGCAGAAACCTCCGGCATGAGGATCGCAAATTCGTCACCCCCCAGGCGGAAGAGCCTGTCGGCCTGGCGGATGCCGGCGCGTAGCCGAGATGCGACTATCTTCAACAAGTCGTCGCCCGCCGCGTGTCCGTAAGTGTCGTTGACCGATTTGAAGCCATCGAGGTCGAGGCAAATAACGGCGAGGCGTCCCTGTTCGCTCAGCGACCTGAATTCCGGCTGCAACAGCGCCCGATTGGCGAGGCCTGTCAGGAAGTCGTGTGTCGCGGCGTGGCGCATGCGTCTTTCGCGCAACAGCAGCGTGCGGGCGGCGTTTCTGGATATACGGACCGCGAATATGCCCGTTGCCAGCAAAAGTATGCCGACGGTGATGAGCAACGGAAGCGAGCGGTACATAAGGTCGGCGGCCGGACTTGGCGGGCGCCAGGACAGGACCTGCGGTTCGCCACCCGGGCCGACCGCGATCTCGACATGAGCGCGATCCGGCGCGACACGCGCAAGCGTCCCCATCCGTGAATCGTCGAGCAGGAAGCGGGTGCCGAAGAATTCCTGAATGGTGCCGGTGATTGGCATGGCGGTGATCAGGATCGGCGCGCGTTCGCCCTTCGGCCTGGCGGTTCCGAAATCCGACTGAAACAGCGCAGCCGTCATCAGCACCGCATCGTCTCCCAGAACTTCGATCCGGCTGATGCTGACCGGTTTCGGGATGCCTTCGATGACGCGTCCAATTTCTCTGGATCGGACATTTGCAACCAAGGCAGCCGCATCCTTGACGACGGCAGGAATGCCGCGGGTGAAAAAGCCGCGATCCTTCACACTGTCGTCCGCACGGGAATAGATCAGCTGATCGTCGTGGTCGAGTACTGCGACAAAGCGGGTACGGGATGTTCCGATGAGAGAGGCGCCGATATTGCGGTCGGTCCATTCGAGATCGAAGCTGTTATCGATCTTGGAGATGGATTCATCCCATATGGTCCATGCGGTCAGCGAGAACTCGATGTCGCTGATCCACAGGTCGATATTGTGCTTGACCAGCGTCTCCTGTCGCTGGCGAAGATCCGCGTCGATCTGGGCAATGCCCACATAAGGGATTGTCGCCATGCCAGTGATGAGCACCGCCACCGCAATGATGGCCGGGCCAACCAGCCTGAAGTGAATGAAGCGCATGAGAGTGGAAACGCCGTTGGGAATTGGCTTATGTCAATAAGGCGAGTATCGGACGCAAGTTCTTAACAATGGTGTTACTATCGGGCCTGCCCACGCGATAATCATCGATTATTTTATTAGCTTCCGCTGGCGAATGCCGGCGAAGTGAACGACTCGTAAAGATTGCATTTAGGTTTTTTCGGTAACGTCCCGTTAGTCAAATCCTGTGTTGCGCCTGAAAACAGGCAGTCAGGGCGGGATCGGTGTTTTGCGTACGGGTCATCATGCGTTTTTCTGCTGCCACTTCGGCCATCATCGCCACCTGTATCGGCTTGTCCAGCTGTACCTCGTCCAGCACAGAGACAGCGCTGACCGTACCGCCCGCGTCAGTCAAGACCGCGCGGGTCGCGCCGTCACAGGCAATCGTTCCGCCGTCAATGCCGGCAGCGTCTGTTCCTTCAATCGATCCGACACCGGTTGCGGCGATCACGCCGCCGGCCGGCTTGAGAGATCCGCATGAGCTGGCTTGGAATGGCGGTGCACACGAAACACAGGCATTCGACGGCTTGGCGACCACTGTCGGCATGCCGGTGCCTGCCGAGCGCCCTGTCGCCTCGCTCAGGCCGGCACTCAATTCTTCACGCAGCCAGCCACCATATAGCCAGCCAATGCCGCCTTCTGCAGGTTTCCAGCGTCTGAAGGTTTACGGCCACCGCTTCAGCGATGCCAAGCCGATGAATTTCGGCCGGGTCGCGCCCCGACACTTTGCCGTGCATGGCGTCGACGTATCGCGTTGGCAGGCCAATATCGATTGGGCGAGACTGCGCACCCAGGGCGCCAACTTCGCCTATATCAAGGCGACCGATGGCGGTGACCACATCGATCCGATGTTCAAGACCAACTGGAACAGGGCGCAGCAGGCGGGTATCCGCCGTGGCGCCTATCATTTCTTCTACTGGTGCCGCACCGCGGGCGAGCAGGCCGACTGGTTCATCCGCAACGTCCCGCGCGATCCCGATGCGCTGCCGCCTGTGATCGACGTGGAATACAATCACCAGTCCGACTGCAAGATGCGGCTTTCGACCGAGCGCGTGCTCGAGAAGATGCAGGTCTTCATGGACAAGCTGGAACGGCATTACGGCCAGCGCCCGGTCATTTATACCGCACCGGATTTCTACAAGGATCACCTGCGCGGCCAGTTCCGTGACTATCCTTTCTGGCTGAGGTCGGTGGCCGCTCACCCGTCAAAGATCTACCCGGATCGCAAGTGGCTGTTCTGGCAGTATTCGGGATCGGGCCTGTCGCAAGGTGTTGAGGGCAAGATCGACCTCAATGTCTTCAATGGCGGCGTTGAAGGCTGGCATGACTGGGTGGAGCGATCCACCGGTGCCGGGAGCGCCGTCGCGCAGCGCTAAAAAAATAGACAGATAAGATGGAGAAAGCCCCGCGCCGGGATGCTGAACAGGGCGCGGGGCTTCTTTTTGTCCGGAAAGGGCGGGGCGGACTGACGAAAAGGTCAGTTGCCCTGTGCCAGAGCTGGTCCACTTTGCTGCGCGAGGTCAACGCTGGCAACGACCGACATGCCGGGGACGAGGCTATCGGTAAGTGGTTGGTTCGGCTCTATTGCGATCCGGACGGGAATACGCTGGGCGACCTTGGTGAAATTGCCGGTCGCGTTATCGGATTTGATGACGGAGAATTCGGAGCCGGTCGCCGGCGCGAAACGCTCGATACGGCCCTTGAGACTCTGGTGCCCGAGAGCATCAACCGTGAAGGTGACCAGCTGGCCGGGCTTCATTCCTTCGAGCTGGTTTTCCTTGTAATTGGCGACGACCCAGACATGATTGGGCACGAGCGATGCGATCTGTGTGCCGATCGAGACGTACTGGCCGAGGCGGCCTGTCACTTCACCGAGCTCGCCGTCCTGCGGGGCGGTGATGCGGGTGTTCTGCAGGTCTATATCGGCAAGCGCGACGGAAGCCCTGGCGCCCTCGACGGTCGCTTCCAGCGTCCGGCGGTTGACGACGATCGTGTTGAGGTCCTGCTCGGCGACGAGGACTGCCGCGTCTGCCTGGTGAACCGATGCCTGGGCCTGATCATAGGTCGCCTGGGCTTTTTCGAAATCGCTCTGGGTCGAGACATTGCTCTTTAGGAGCGACTGGGTGCGGTTATAGGCGGTCTTGGCCGCATCGAAGGCGGCGTTGGCACTTTCGACGGCTGCCTTGGCCGAAACGATCTTGGCGTCAGCCGACTTGCGGCTCTGCTCGGAATTGGCAAGCGAAGCCTCGGCCGATGCCAGGGTGGCCTTCGCCTGTTCCAGCTTCTGCGTGTAGATGCGGTCGTCTATCCTGGCAATCAGGTCGCCTTTTTTGACCCTCTGATAGTCCTGAACAGGCACTTCTACAATATAGCCGGCGAGCTGCGGGCTGAGCAGGGTAACCTGGCCACGCACATAGGCATCGTTGGTGGTCTCGATAGAGCCCTTGAACGGCGGCAGGTTCCAGACATAGAGCACGATGAGGACACCGGCGATGCCGACGGCAGCCGCGAGATAGGTGGCGAGAGAGCGAAATACGGATTTCATGGTCTTTGACTTGTGTTTTGGGCCAGGTTGCGAGCGTCAGGCAGTTTGTGGGGCGTCTGTGCTGTGCAGGAACCGGTGGCGGTTATTCCAGAGGATGTGGAGCAGCAAAAGGCCGATGGCCACTGCCGCGAGAACGAATGTCGCGAAGAAGGCGTCGTTATAGGCAAGCACATAGGCTTGCTGCTGGACCTGCTTGGCGAAGGTGCTGGTGCCCTGGATCGTGTGCTGCGTGGCATCCGAGCCGGTGCGGCTATAGGCGGAGACGTACTGGTTGATGCGCTGCACGACGAGCGGATCGGTGGGCAGGAGGCGCGAGGTCAGGATGGCGGAGTGATATTGCTCCCGCCAGGTGACGAAGCTGCCGAACAGGGCGCTGCCGATGAAGGCACCGACTTTCTGGGTAAAGAGAAACACAGCGATGAAGCTGATGATGTAGGTCAGGCCCTTCTTCAGCGCGGCGGCAAAGCCGACGGCCATGGCCGGAGGAAGGAAGAGGCCCGAGCCGAATGCGATCAGCGACTGGCTGAGCAGCATCTGGTCCGGACGCGTCAGAACCGTTGACTGGCTGTCCATGAAGGTACCGGCGGCAATCAGGATCAATGCGAGCAGATGGATGGCGGCCTCACGACCGGGCTTCATGAAGACCGCGCAGAGCAGGCCCGAGGCAACGCTCGCAATCAGCACCGCCCAATAGAGGTGAGCCATCTGCTCGTTGAATAGGCCGAGCTGGCGGAAGAAATTGATCGCGCCCGTCGACTGTTCGGTGAGCAGCATGCGGAAGACAAGCAACACGCCGGCGAAGTGGACGATCTCCCAGGAGCCTATCCAGCGCACGTCGATCAGGTTGTTCTTGCGATTGAGCTCCAGCATGATGCAGAGCGTGCCGCTGACGATGCCGGTGATCAGCACCCAGGCGAGCCAGTTGGCTTCCAGCCACCAGTAGAGGCGGCCCATGGTGAAGAAGACCGCAAGACAGCCCATCGACGTGGCGAGCAGGCCGTAGCTCACATAGTCCATCGATGAGATGACCTTGGCGCGGGGCGGGGATGTCAGCGGCAGAATGTAGATGAGGCCAAAGACGATCAGCGCCAGGGCGAGCTCGACGAGGTAGAGGCCGCGCAGGTCGTGAATATCGAGAAGCGACGGCGAAATGAGGCCGGCGATCGGCGTCGACAGCGACAGGCCGATCAGGGCGAGGCAAAGACCGATATTGAGCTTCTTCTCCGGTGGAAAGATTTCCAGCATATAGAGGAAGGCCATCGACGAGATCGGCGCTGCCGCCGCACCGGCGAAGAAACGAAGTGCGATGCTCAAGCCGAGATCATTGACCCACAGATGCGCAAGGCTGATGATCACGTAAGGGATGATCGCCAGCTCGCAGAACTGGCGGATGCCGTATTGGGTGCGGACCTTGAACAGGAACAGGCCGAGGCTGGCGTTCGGGAAGAGATAGGCTGCCATCAGCCATGCTGCTTCGTTCTGGGTCGCTTCAAGCGGTCCGGCGATCTGCTGCAGGTTGGTCGAGATCATCGCCGTGCCAAGCCCCTGCATGACGGCGGCCGTGAGCGACGTAATTGCATAAAGAAGTGCGATCGGTAACGGTTTCGGCACGAAAGGCGGTGGGCTTGCAGGAGCGGGGGCCGGCGCAGGCGCCTGCACGTCGGTTGCCGCAGTTTCCAGCCGTTCTGTCTGTAGATCTTCGCTTCTGGCCGCTGCCTCACGCGTGGACATCGTCGATCTCCACATTCGAGACGTTTTCGGAGATCGTCTCCATCAGTGCGATGGCTTGCTTCAACTCGGCCTCGTCAATGCCTTCAAAGAACTGGTGACGGATCTGGTCTGCCAAGGCACGCACGAAGGCAGCCTGTTCTTCTCCGTGTTCGGTCAGGGCGATGAGTTTGACGCGCCGGTCGTTTGCATCGGGGCGGCGTTCGATCAGCCCATTTTCCTCCATACGGTCAAGCAGGCGCACAAGCGTTGCCTGTTCCAGCTCCAGATCGCAGGCGAGCTCCGTCTGAGTCATGTTCTGCTTTTTCGCCAGACGGAAAAGCGCACGCGCACGGGGATAGGTGAGTCCGTGGGCGGTCACCTTCTTGTTGAAAGTCGTGCGAATCTTGCGGCTGACCTTGGTCAGCTCCTCAAGGAATTCCGAGGCTGTTTGATCGATATAGGGCATTATAGTTAGCACACTAAGGTTGTCTATGGCATTAGTTAGCACCCAAAGTATTTCATTTCAATCCTTGACCATGCGCAAATCAGGTCTCCAGAATTTGCATAGGTCGCAAGAATTTCTGCCCGATCGCGCGTCAGCGAGGTTGTCGGGTCAGCGCAAAAGTCCCTGACCGCCATCGACATAGACCGGAGTTCCTGTGACATGCCGCGACTGGTCGGAGGCAAGAAACAGGATGACCGAAGCGACGTCCTCGCTTCGACCCGCCTTGCCGCCAGTGATGGGAATATCGCCGGTGGGGAACTCCACCGGAACGGCAGTCTCGTCTTCGCCACGCACTTTTGTGTTGTTATCAATGCTGGTCTCGATAGCGCCCGGGCAGACCGCGTTGACGCGAACCCGGTGGCGACCCAGTTCAAGCGCCAGTTGCTGGACGATGGCCACTTGAGCCGCTTTTGTCGCGACATAGGCCGTTGCACCCGGCGTATTGAAGGTGCGATTGCCATTGATGGACGATACGACGATCACAGAGCCGCCCTGCCTTTTCAGATGCGGGATGCTGGCATTGAGCGTCAGATAGGTGCCGCGCAGGTTGACGCGGATCGTCTGGTCCCACTCATCCGGCTTGAGATCATCAATAGGCGCCCAGACGCCGTTTATGCCCGCATTCGCCACCACCACATCCAGCCTGCCGGTCTCCTCGACCAGCGTTTCCACGGCGCGATGCATGGCTTTTTCATCCGCGACGTCGGCGTTCAGAGAAATGGCTCTGCCGCCGGTGGCCTCGATCAATTCCGCTGTTTCGTTAAGTTCGCCGGGCGTGTGGCCCAGAATTCCCACGACAGCTCCGGCTTCCGCCAGCTTGATTGCAGAAGCGCGGCCGATGCCAGAGCCTGCGCCGGTGACCAGAGCGACTTTCGACTGAAGTTCCATCGGCGATCCTTCCGTTTCGGGCAGTGGTCCAACCGCCGCAACGAAAGAGACAGGCCAAAGTTCCGGTCAAGCCGGATAGGTTTCACCGAGAATGCGAAGGCCTTCGGCAAATTTTCCGCCATCGCCGCCCATCTGCCGCATCTGAGCGAGATTGTCGGTGAGGTCGGCCCGTTTGACCGGGCGGGCCAAAGGGCTTTCGATCGAACGGCGGACGAAGTCGAAATAATCCTCGCCGTCACGCTTGCTCATCGCGTCGACAGCATCGATGACCCTTTGTGAAAAACCTTCTTCGCGCAGCCGCTCGAAAGTCCAGCCGGGGCCTTTTTCGACGACGTCGTGAAGCCATGCGACCAGCGTTTCATCCTCTCCCGTTACATGCTCGGCCACACGCCGCACATGATCGATGAACGGGCCGCCCGTTTTGCTGGACTGCCCTTCATGCGCCTTCGTGGCGATGTCGATCGCTTTTTTCAGTTGTGCTTCATAGGTCATCGGGATCTCACCGTGCCATGTTTTGTGCTGGTGAGCAGGCATATCAAAGCAACGTACAAATAGCGATACGGATCAGAGACGGTCTTCCTCGAACTGCTCGGCGCCATCCAGCGGTGCCAGCCAGTCTTCGCGGCGCTTGACCCATAATTCATAGGTTGGCTGGATATCGGTCGGAGCCATGTCCAGCGTGCCGACCCGGATCTCGACCTCATCCTCGGCTGGCTCGGAAAAGATGCGGGCGCCGCAGTTCACGCAGAAGCCACGGCCTTCATAATATCGAACCTCTCCCGATGCCTCGAAGGCATGTGCGGGCCAGATACCGAATGTGGCAAAGACCGAACCGCTTTCCTTGCGGCAGTCCATGCAATGGCAAAGCCCGATGCGAATGGGGTCCGATTTAACTTTGTAGCGGACCTTTCCGCACAGGCAGCTTCCGGAGCGGATGATCATGATGCCTCCTCAATCCTCACAGGCTTGAGATAGCGTCTATGCGCGCAACGGCCAGAGGGGATTTCCAGACCTGCGGGCTCGACCTTATCTCGCCCTGGGATTTTTAACGGGAAGCCCAAGGTTACCGGATATTCAGCGCCATGCGTATGTCATCCTCGTTTTCCAGCCGCTGAACGACCACTCCATACCAGCCGAGACCGTCGTAATCTTCGTAACCGAGCGTTCGGGCATAGGCGACGATCGAGCCGTTATTGTCGTAGTAGCTGCCGGATGCCTGGCCCCCCGGATTGACGAGTGCGAAATGCGTGAACAGCAGGGCGGGGTTTGTCGTTGCGATGACGCGGCTGTTTCCGTCCAGCAGAAGGACGGTGGTCTTGTTCGCCACATGCGGCGGAAGGTTTGCTTCCTTCTCGACAATCGACTGGCCCTGGTTTTCCCAGTCGAAATAGACGCCGAGTGTACCCAAAAGCTCACCGTCGACTTTGCCCCCGTCACGGATGCCTGTTGCATAGACAAGGGCCGTGCGGTTGTCATGCGGACCGGAGCGCTTCACCTCATCGACGACATAATCGTCCCCCGAGGCACAACGGCGGGCGGCAGCGAACCACGGTTCATCCGACAGCGATGTACCAATCAGCTTTCGCTGGAATTTCGGGTTGGCCGAGGCGATCACCTTGCCGGAAAGGTCGGTCATGACGAGATCGAGATAGACGGTGTAAAAGCGGTTGATGACACCCAGGCGTTCCGCTGCGAATGTGCGGCGCTCGGCGGACGGATCATTGAGGGCCTGCCAGAGCGCCGTATCAGTCGCCCACCAGCGGACATCGGCAGTGCGTTCAAAGAGGTTGCGGACGATCAGTTGTACGAGCGTCTGCGCGAGATCCGTGAGCCTGATGCCCTCCATCTCGTGAACCAGAGAATCGGCCATGCTGCGCGTCAGTCCAATGCGGCCGAGCACATTGCTTTCGAATTTCGAGGCAATGTCGGAGGCGATCTGCGCTAGTCGCTGCACCTCGTTGGCGACGACGGCAAATCCCTTGCCCATCTCGCCGGCACGCGCTGCTTCGATCAGCGCATTGATCGCCAAAAGCTTGATCTGCTTGACGACATGGGTGTTGTCGGCGCTGAAGCGCTCGAGATCGTTGCCGATGCCGTCGGTTATGACCTGCATTGAACGGGGCGTTGCTGCATGCTGCTGCTTTTCTGCCTGTGCCGGTACCATCTTGCAGATCCTGAACTGAAAAGTTGAGATGTGACAATGTGTCTATATTTTGCACGCCATGGTTTTTGCTTGGTTAATGCTCAGCTTATCTGCTGATAATAAATGCTGTGATTTCCCGTAACCTCTAAAGCATGGCCGGGTCGAAGTCGGACTGCTGCCCCGGCAAAGAATTGCGCAGTGGATATTCTGCTGACCCTCTGGCGGATTCTGGCTGCCGGGAACTTGTACTGAAAGTGAGCGTTAGGCCTGCATCTTTTGATGGAGGTTGTCATGCATGCGCAGTTCCTCGCAATTCTGACAGCAGCATTGGTCCTTCCAATGGGAATTGCCGGTTCGGCAACGGCCGCCGAAGGAGAGTTTTTGAAATCCATCGATGGAAAATGGTCAGGCAAGGGAACGGTTCTGACCCGGATCGGCGGAAAATCTGTTAATGTGAGCTGTAATGTAGATTTTTCTGCAGGCGCTGACGATCTTGCGATGCAGGGTTCCTGTCGCGCGCTTGCTGTCGTCAGCCGATCCATCTCCGCAGCGCTGAAGGCCTCCGGTACGCGTTATAGCGGAACCTACACAGGGCCTTCGGGCCAGCCCTCTTCGCTTTCGGGAACCCGGCAAGG
This sequence comes from Neorhizobium sp. LMR1-1-1.1, assembly GCF_040675795.1. NCBI lineage: Bacteria > Pseudomonadati > Pseudomonadota > Alphaproteobacteria > Hyphomicrobiales > Rhizobiaceae > Neorhizobium > Neorhizobium sp. LMR1-1-1.1. The sequence goes on along the minus strand of NZ_JBEGHE010000036.1, from coordinate 163,547 downwards.
AGATTCCATAAATCTGGCCGTGCGCTGGGCGAGGAATATCAACGGCGACCGTAAGGCGATGATGACAATCGCCAAACTTGGCGAAAACCGGCTGCGGTTGCAGACCATCGATAACGACCCGGCAAGTGGCAAGTCGGTCGTGACCAGCAGAATCGATCTGAGCCAGTAACCGCGTCTCACGCCATTCATTCCTTCGCTAGTCCCGCGATATGGGAACATTCGAGGCGGTTACCGTGCTGTCTGAATGATATCGACTGTGCTGATCTCAAATCATCTCCCAGCGTCAACTTGCCTCACTGCTGCGGCGGCTTGCGCACTTTCGATCAAATCCAACTGATATATAAGTATACACATCTTGCATGAGATGAGTTCTCTCATCGACCTGGACCGCTTTTAGGGGAGGCGTTTTTGGCGGGTGCAAGGCTTTGGGTTTGTGCCCGCGCTTGCGGGCAGCGTGGGGAGACGCGCCGAAAATGTTTCAACAGGTTTATGATCCGGTCGCTCAGTCGCTCGGGCTGAGTTCGTTCTTTGCGGCTTTGCCGCTTCTGACGATGTTCATGATGCTCGGAGGGTTCAGGCTTTCGCCGCAGCTTTCCGGTCTATGCTCACTTATCGTCGCGATGGGTGTTGCCATCATCATCTACGGCATGCCGGTTTCGGTGGCCGCCAATTCCGCGCTTTATGGTGCGGCATTCAGTATTCTTCCGATCATCCTGATCATCATCAACGCCATCTGGATCCACAACATGATGGTGAAGTCGGGATATTTCGACATCCTGCGGCGCAGTTTCGGGGTGATCAGCACCGACCTGCGTGTACAGTCGATCATCATCGCATTCTGCTTCGGCGGCCTGCTTGAGGCGCTTGCCGGTGCCGGTACGCCGATTGCGATTGCCGGCGTGATGATGGTGGCAATCGGCATGGATCCGCTGAAAGCCGCACTCTGCGCGCTTGTGGCCGATACCGCGCCGGTCGCCTTCGGCGCGCTCGGCGTTCCGATCACCACATTGGCCGCCGTTTCCAGCCTGCCTTATGACGAGCTGGGTGCGATCATCGGTCGCCAGACGCCGATCCTTGCAATGTTCATTCCGCTGATCCTCGTCTGGATCGTCGACGGCGGCAGAGGTCTTCGCCAGACATGGCTGCCCGCGCTGGTCGCCGGCTTTGCCTATGCCGTGACACAGTTCGTCAGCTCGTCCTGGATCTCGGTGCCCTTGACCGACGTTCTCGGCGCGCTTGCCGGTGCTGCGGCACTGGTCGCCTTCCTGCAGGTGTGGAAGCCGAAGGAAACTGTCGAATGCGCCATCGTCAATGAAGGCGAAAACTCGAAAATCCCGTTCAACAGCCGCAGTGTTTCGATCGCCTTCCTGCCCTATGTCGCGATCATCGTGATCTTCACGCTGTCGCAGCTCGGGCCGATCGCCCAGGCTCTGTCTGCCGGAGTCAGCAAGTTTGCATGGCCGGGGCTTGCCATTGTCAATCCGACCGGCGGGGCTATCGGCACGTCGCTGTCACTGCCATGGCTGCCGGGTACCGCCACGCTTCTCGGTGTCGCCGGCCTGTTCTCGATGCCTTTCCTGAAGGTTTCGGGCGGTGAGGCGGTGCAGACTTACGGCGCAACGCTCAAGCAGCTCAAATGGGCCATTCCGACGGTTCTCTGCGTGCTCGCCGTCGCATTCGTCATGAACTTTTCCGGACAGACCATCACGCTCGGGCGCTGGCTCGCCACGACCGGACATGCGTTCGCATTCCTGTCGCCGGCCATCGGCTGGATCGGCGTGGCGATTACCGGATCCGACAATTCCGCCAACGCGCTCTTCGGTGCTCTGCAGGTCGCGGCGGCTCATGAAACCGGCCTGTCACCCTCGCTTCTGGCTGCGGCCAACAGCTCCGGTGGCGTGCTCGGCAAGATGATTTCACCGCAAAGCCTGACAATCGGCGCCGCTGCGGTCGGCATCATCGGACGCGAAGGGGATATTTTCCGCAAGACACTTCCCTGGAGCATTGCACTGACGCTCGTCCTTTGCGCGATCGTCTACCTCCAAACGACACCTGTGCTTTCGTGGATGCTTCCATAAAGCTTTGGAATTGATGGATAAATAGGAGAAATAACGATGGTTTACAAAGCAACTAACAAATCGAAATACTGCTACACGATCGAGGATATTCCGCTGGTGCCGCTGACAGAACAGTCCAGCACGCGCTTCGTCGCTGCAGGCCCCGCCCTGCTCAGCTTCATCACCAACCCTCCCGGATGCGTATTTCCGATGCACAGCCATGAAGCCGTGCAGATCCTGGTCATTCTTGAAGGTACGGAAGAGCATACCTGCGGCGATGAAACCTTCCTGATGGAAGCCGGCGATGTCTGCGTCCATCCGTCGAATGTGCCGCATGGCGGCCGCACGACGACCGGTTTCCGCGGCATCGACATCTTCGTTCCGCCGCGGGAAGACTACCTGCAGCTGATGGCCAAGCATGGCCTTCCAATCGAGGGTCCTAAGTGATATATTAAAATTCAATAGGCTGTCTTTGGCGACCCCTAAGCGCTTTGATGGCTTGATCGGAGGAGCGGATAAGGGCGGGGCTGATCACCTCTCCAACTCCGCTCCTTTGTCTTGTCCAAGACGCGGAATTGCCGGCGGCCTATTGGTTTTTGAAGAACGTAAAAGATATTGGAGTGACAAAGATGACGGGTTCGAATTGGAATTTCAGCTTGCCGACCGCGGTTCATTTCGGTTGGGATCGCCTGTCGACCCTACCCGATATGATTTCGAATTTGGGCGGCCGTCATGTGTTTGCGATGATTGGACGCAGTTTCCTCAACCGCGTCGGCGAAGCCGGATTGAAGGAGCTGGTCGGCTCTGCCGAACTGACGATTTTTACCGATATCGAGGAAAACCCGTCGATCCTGACGGTCGATACCGCCGCCGCCCGCTGCCGCGAAAGCGGGGCGGATGTGGTCGTTGCGATCGGTGGCGGCAGTGTGCTGGATGCGGCCAAATGCGTGGCGCTGCTGCAGAAGAATGAAGGCTCCATCCGCGATTATCTTTACCGGGTGAAGAAGCCGGCAGGCCGTGGCCTGCCGCTGATTGCCGTGCCGACGACTGCCGGGACCGGCAGCGAGGTGACGCCGTTTGCCGTCGTTACCGACAAGGAAAAGAATGCCAAACCGGCGATTGCCTATCCGGAGTGCTTTCCGGATCACGCGATCGTCGATCCCGCGCTGACGCTCAGCATGCCGACGGCTGTGGCGGTGTCCACCTCGCTCGATGCGATGACGCAGGCGCTCGAAGGGTTCTGGTCGACCCGCGCCAACGACATGACGCGGGCGATGGCGTTTCGCGCGATCGTGCTGATCTTCCGCAATATCGAGGCGGCCTGCCTCGACAAGGACCGTGATGCTATCGAGCAGGTGACGCTCGGAAGCGTGATCGGCGGAACGCAGATGGCGATGATCGGCAATACGGCGCTGCATCCGCTCTCCTATCCGCTGACGCTGGATTACGATCTTCGGCACGGGCTGGCCTGCGCGATCTATGTTCCGGCCTTCCTGCGTTTCAACGAACCCGAGCTTGGGCCCTGGTTCGGCGATCTTCTGACGGTTCTCGGTTTCGGGACGGTCGAGGAATTCGCGGACGCTTTCGAAGCGAGGATGGAGAAGCTCGGCGCGCCGACACGTCTCTCGGCGCTTGGCGTCACACGGGAAGCTATCCCCGATATCGTCACGAACGGCGTAGGCCGGTCGACGGATTTCAATCCGCGCAAGCTGACTTCGGAAACCATGGTGGAAATCCTCGAAACCATGCTGTGATCTGAGCGCACCGCACCTTTGACAAGCCGATCGCTGCCGGGCCATGCTCGGCAGCAAAGAGGGGCGGATTCGCAAGTGCGGCCCGCAATACCAAGAACAAGTGGTGAGAAGGTCTATATGGAGGATACCAATCCCCCGCAGGAGCAGCGAAAAAACCTGGCGAGCATCCGCGACGAACTGGACCTGCGCAGTGCCAGCACCTCGGCGCTGATCTATCAGGTCCTGTGGAACGACATCGTCTCACTGCGCCGTTATCCGGGCGACCCCATCCTGGAGAAGGAGATCGCCGCGCAGTTCGGTGTCAGCCGCACGCCCGTGCGCGAGGCGATCCTGCGGCTGTCGAACGAAAAGCTGATCGAGATCCTGCCGCAATCGGGAACGTTCGTTGCGCGTATCGCGCTCGATACGCTGCCGGAGGCGATCGTTGTCAGAAAGGCGCTGGAGGACGTGACGGTGCGGGCGGCTGCTGTGAAAGCCAACAGGACGCAGATCGCTACGCTGCGCGCTAATCTCGAATTGCAGAAGGTGCAGGCGGCGGAAGCTGATTACGAAGGGTTCCGCAGGACCGACGACCTGTTTCATACGCTGATTGCCGAGGCGGCCGGATATCCCGGTATATGGGAGATCATCAAGTCGGTGAAGATCAAGGTGGACCGTTATTGCCACCTCAGCCTGCCGAAGCCGGGCCGCATCGCGCGGCTGATCAAGGAACATACGGCCATCTTTAATGCCATACGGGACCATGACCCCGACCGTGCGGCCGAGGCTATCCACACCCATCTCGATGCCATCATGACGGGCGTCGAGATGCCGGAAAACCTTGCGGTTTTTACCGTGACGCGGTGAGAACGCCCGGCGCCTCGGCGCCGGGATAGCAGTCACGGGATGTGGCGCAGCCACTCCTCGCGGCTAAATTTTTCGGCCGCGAGCTTTTCAGCTGCCGCATATTCCTCATCCGAAATCGTGCCCGGCGTGCCGCCGTTCAGCGAAACGAAGGTCTCCTTCATCCGGCGGATGATTTCCTCGCGCGGCAGGCCGGTCTGGCTGCGCAGCGGATCTACGCGCTTGACGGCGCTGGTCGTGCCCTTGTCGCTGAGCTTTTCGCGGCCGATGCGCAGGACCTTGACCATTTTTTCCGCATCCATGTCATAGGCCATGGTGACGTGGTGGAGGACGGCGCCGGAGGAAAAGCGCTTCTGCGCCGCGCCGCCGATCTTGCCCTTGGAGCTGGAGATGTCATTGAGCGGCTTGTAGAAGGCGTCGATGCCGAGCGACTGCAGCGCTTTCAGCGCCCAGTCATCGAGGAAGGCGTAGGAATCGGCAAAGCTCATGTCGCGCACCAGTTCGGCCGGTGCGTAGAGCGAATAGGTGACGCTGTTGCCCGGCTCGACCAGCATCGCGCCGCCGCCGGTGACCCGGCGGACGGTTTCGATGCCGAGTTCCGCCGTGGCTTCCATATCCACCTCGTTTCTCAGAGACTGGAAACCGCCGAGAATGATGGCGGGGCGTTCCCATTCCCAGAAACGCAGGCACGGGCCGCGGCGGCCGGAAGCGACTTCCTTGGCCAGAACCTCGTCCATCGCGAGATGCATGGTGGGGGTGAGCGCGGGCGTCTCGATGATCTGCCATTCGTAATCGCGCCATGTGCCGGTGACGCCGAGCGCGCGGCGGATGGCGATCGCGACGGCTTCTGGGCTGAAACCGATCATTTCGGCGCCGGTACGAAGACCGGTGCGGACAGCGGCGATAATGTCCTCCACCGTGGCCGATGCCGAGAGGCCTTCGAGGGAGGCGCGGATGTCTTCCAGCGCTTCTGCCGGTTCGAGGAAGAAATCGCCCGAGACCTGGACCTTCGAGAGGCGTCCATCGGCAATTTCGAGATCGACGACAACGAGCTTTCCGCCCTGAACCTTGTATTCACCGTGCATCTTCTGGCTTCCCAATCTGAAACTGTCTGCTTTTCGTCGCCCACTTACGGAAATGAAACGAGGTCTCCGTAAAGCGAGCGAAGCTTTGCCTTTACAGCGTCAGAACCGCGGTAGATGTCAATGAATTTGCGCAGGCGCGGATCGTCGCGCATGTCGGGCCGGGTGACGAACTGGAAGGCGTAGATTGGGTCGTTTTCGAAGATCAGGCCGGAGGCCGGATCGAGGCCTGCGAGTTTTGCGAAGGTCGGATAGGTCGCGGCGGCATCCACATCATCCAGCGCGCGGGCGATCTGCGGGCCGTCGAGCTGGGTGATCTGCAGCGGCTTCACCCACTTGACGACGTCTTCGAGCGTGGCGCGATGGCCGGTACCGGGCTTCAGTTCAACCAGCTTGGCCTGCTGGAGGAGGAGGAGCGAACGACCGGTGTTGACCGCATCGCCGGAGAAGGCGATCTGGGCGTTGTCGGGTAGGTCTTGCAGCGACTTGTATTTCTTCGAATAGAGGCCGAAGGGCGTGGCATATGCCGGGGCGACAGCGACAAGATCGCGGCCGCCGGCCTGATTGGTGAATTCCAGATAGGGGATGTGCTGGAAGAGGTTGGCATCCATCTCGCGATCAGCGACGGCCATGTTCGGCGTGTTCCAGTCGTTGAACTCGGTCAGTTCGACCTTGAGGCCTTGGGCCTTCGCCTCCTCGACGGCGACTTCTGCCGCCTGATTGGAAATGCTGGTGGCAAGCGCGATGCGCAGCGGCTTGTCGTCCTGCGCCATGCTGGCAGAGGCGGTGAGGGAGGATGCGATGAGGATTGCTGCCGAAAGAATATGCCGGAGAGAGACCATGGGTGTGCTCGCAAATGGGGTAGGCGCGGCGGCACTGTCACTGCACCGCAGTTTTGCGGTGCTTTACCCCTGTTTGGCGATGCAATCCATGGGGGAAATGAAAAATTATACTCGTTGAGTCAAGTTTTTCGATGGGAGCGAAGTTGCCGACGCTTTTTCCGGTAGCCGAGGACTACTGACAAAGCTGCTTTCGGGGAAGTTGGGTTGCCGCTCATGGTCCAAGCAAATCTCGGCGACACTGAACCGTAAGCCTTGCCAGTGATCTGGACTACCGACATTGCCGTCGGTAGTCGGTAGTCGGTAGTCGGTAGTCGGTAGTCGGTAGTCGGTAGACGAAAAATTATAGGCCCATGGCTTTCAGTTCCTGCAGCGGCGGGATGGTGTCGAACATGTGCTGGTCGAGGCGATCCCAGATGATGCCGCAGGTCGGCTTGTGCGGGCCCGAGACGTTGATCGAGCGGGTGGGCGTGAAGATTACGTCGACGACGGTGTCGTAGACATCGGGGTTGAGCTTTTCCGACAGGACCTGGCAGTCGTGGACGACGGCGGCGCAGGGGGTTTCGACGGAAATCTTGCCGAGCTGGTAGAGCATGCCCCATTCGGCATCGAAGAAACCGTGACCCTTGCCGAAGCGCACGCCTTCCAGATTGATCGCGCCGGTGCCGGTGACCATGTAGTCGACATTCGGGAGCTTGGTCTGGATATCAGCAAGGGTCATGTGCTCGCCGACGCGTTCCATGCCATCGAGGGTCGAGGCATAGAGATAGATTTCCGGCGCGATCTTCTTCGGGTCGAGCAGCCAGAAGCCGCGCTTGATCGAATAGGTGGTCATCAGCACCAGCTTGCCATCCTTCAGCGCCTGAAGGCGCAGCCGGTCGAGGCAGTTGTCGGGCGTGATGAAGATCAGGCGCGCGTCACGGTAATAGGGGTTGTCGAGTAAGCGCTCGACGGCCGCCTCACCGCCTTCGAAATCGGCGATGAATTCGCCGAAATCGAAATGAAAACGGCTGTCAGCGACGGCGACCTTTCGCAATTCGGTCCAGACGCGTTCGCGCACGGAAGACTTGTGATCGGCGATTTCAGCGTAATTGGACGTCTGAGGGGACATGGGGGTGCTCCTTTAAAACTTTAGGCGGCCGGCTGCATGCCGCGTTTGCGCAGCACCTGCCGTTCGATGACGATGACGATTTGGTAGAAGAGAACCGAGATGAGGACCGAGACCACGGCGACCGTCCAGATCATGCCGTAATCGAGATAACCTCGCGACTGGTTCAGAAGATTGCCGAGCCCGTTGCCGGTGGCGAGCCACTCGGCGATCATCACGCCCAAAAGCGCGCGTGGAACGGCAAGCCGCATGGCGGCGAAGAGATAGGGCAGGGATGCCGGGATCGAGACGAGCCTGAGCTGGGTGAAGGGGCTTGCGCCATAGGCGCGCACCACATCGAGCGCGCCGCGCGACACCATGCCGAGGCCTTGCGCCAGCGTAACGAAGGCCGGGAAGAAGGTGACCGAGATGGTGATCCACAGGATGACCGAAGGACCGCGGCCGAGAAGCAGCACGAGCAGCGGCGTCAGCGCCACGAGCGGCATGGTCTGCGTCACCAGTGCCACCGGCATGAACGAACGGACGATGCCGGGGCGCACGACCGAGGCGAGGGCAAGCCCGAAGGCGAAGGCGAGGCCGGCGGCCATGCCGATCAGCGTCATCGGCAGCGTCTGGCCGAGTGCTGCGAGAAGGCGGGTCTGCGCCGAGGTCGCCGATGGGGCGAGGAAGAGATAGTCGAAGACGCCAGCCGGAGTTTTGGCGATCATGGCCGGTGTGCCAAGGATTTTGAGCAGCAGCCACCAGACGATGAAGGGAAGTGCGATCGAGGCGAGTGTGATGGCGATTGTGGAAAGCCAGTTGCCTTCGGAACGGATGCCGGGCGGCGTTGCCGCGACGGTGACGGCGCGGGTGGAACGGGTGAGGCGGGCTTCTATGAGGGCGAAAATGCCGTAGGCGATCAGCGCCATGGCGGTGGCAGCAAGACCGATGCCCCAAAGACGGGCGGGATCGGCACGGCCGAGCGAGCCGATCAGATAGGCACCGAGGCCGAAACGGCCGCCGCCGCCGAATTCCGCCAGGATCGAGCCAAGCACGGCAGCGGGTGCCGCAATACGCAGGCCGGCGAGGATGGCGGGCAGGGCGGCGCGGATTTCGACAAGGCGCAGGAGGGCAAGACGGTCGCCGCCATAGGCGCGAACGACGTCGAGCATGCGCCTATCCGTCTGGCTGATGCCGGTGACGGTGGCGCTCATGGTGACGAAATAGCAGCCGAGCGCAGCCAGCACGACGCGCGGGGTCATGCCGGAAAAGGTCAGCACGAGGATCGGGGAGATGGCGATCGGCGGCAGCGCGAAGATCGCGACATTGAGGCCGCGACCGAGGCGTGCCGCAACCGGCGAAACGGCGAAGAGGATGCCGGCGAGGATGGCAAGGCCATTGCCGATCAAGAAGCCGAGTGACGCGCCTTGAAACGTGGCGAGGATATGGGCGGGATAATCACCGCGATCCGACCAGAAGCGGATAAGGACTTCGGACGGAGCAGGCAGTGCGCCGCCGGCGACGAGCTTGAAACGGCCGAGCACTTCCCAGAGGACAAGCAGGATTGCTGCGTTTCTGAGCGCGGACCAGTGGCGGAAACCGCTGGTTCCCCTGGTCATACCCGAAGAAGCCTTCAGCGCCGTCTCAGTGGCCATCCAGCGCCTCCGCGACCTGATCTTCGAGGGCGTGGAATTCCGGTGTGGTAAACACTTCCGGCAGGCGAGGGCGCGCGAGCGGGATGTCGACGATCTTGCCGATGCGGCCCGGTCGGCTTTGCATGACGACGACACGGTCGGCGAGGAAAACGGCCTCGTCTATGCCGTGGGTGACGAGCAGGGTCGTCGCGCGGTTTTCCATCCAGATGCGCTGCAACTCGATATTCATCTGGCGACGAAGAATTTGATCGAGCGCGCCGAACGGTTCGTCGAGGAAAAGAACCTTGGGATCGGTGACGAGGGCACGGGCGATGGCGACGCGCTGGCGCATGCCGCCTGAAAGTTCGCCGGGAAGCGCCTTTTCGAAACCCTTGAGGCCGACGAGTGCGATCAGTTCGGCGATCTTGGCGGTAAAATCGGCGCGTTTGCGGCCGAGCACGTCGAGCGGCAGGGCGATATTGTCCTCGACACTGCGCCAGGGCATCAGCGCGGCATCCTGAAAGGCGACGCCCGTCAAGCCGGCTTTTGCCGCCTGCTGCGGTTTCATGCCGGCAATGCCGATCTCGCCCGATGTCGCGTCATCGAGGCCGAGTGCCAGGCGCAGCATGGTGGACTTGCCGCAGCCGGACGGGCCGATCAGCGCCGTGAACGAGCCTGCGGGGCAATCGAGAGAAACATTGTCGAGCGCCTGAACGACAGTCCCGCGCCCCTGAAAGGAGCGCGAGACGGTTTCAAGCGCAATGCCGGTTTGAGAGGTCATCAAACTTCTTCGAGAACGGTGGTGTCGAAGTGTTCGCGCTTGGCGGTGATGCCGACGGCGGCAAGTGCCTCGATATTGGCGGCGATCGCCTCCTCGCTCATCGAGAAGATGCCCTTGGCATTTTCGATCAGCGGCTTCTGCGCAGTGTTGAAATAGACCTCGTTCTCGATCGAACGGCCGGTGCCCTTGAACCAGGTATCGGCAAAGGTCTTCGGGAAGGCTGCCGGATCCTTGAGGTTTTCTTCCCAACCCTTGCGGCTGGCCTTGAGGAAGGCGACGATTTCCTTGCGCTTGGCCTTCAAGGTTTCTTCGGTGACGACGACGGTGTCGTTGAAGATGGTGAAGCCGAAATCATAGAGCAGGAAGGAGGTTGCTTCTTCGCCGGCCTGCTTGATGGTGAAGGGAACGTTGGTGGTGAAGTCGACGGAAGCGTCGATCTCGCCCTTGATCAGCGGGGTCGGGTCGTAGGCGTAAGGCACGATGTTGACCTGTGCGCGGTCGATGCCCGAAATTTTCAGCATGGCTTCGACAGAGATGACGTTGACCGGCGGAACGGCGAGCGTCTTGCCGATCAGGTCCTTTGGCTCCTTGATCGGGTTCTTGGCGAGAGACACGATGCCGATCGGGTTCTTCTGGTACTGGGCACCGATGATCCTGAACGGTGCGCCCTGTTCGACGATCGCCTTGATCGTGGTGTCGGGGGTGGTGAGCGTCAGGTCGGCCTTGCCGGCGATGATCGAGCTTTCCGGGATGACGTCCGGGCCGCCGGAGAGATATTCCAGCTCAAGGCCTGCTTCCTTGTAATAGCCCTTGTCGGCGGCGAGGAAATAACCAGCGAATTCGGCATCGTTGATCCACGAGGCCTGGAAGTTGAACGGGGTGGCGGCGGAAGCCATGCGGCCCATCATCGGCATGGTCGCGGCGGCGCCCATCAGGCCCATGAAATGGCGACGGTTGAGGGAAAGATGCATCGGGCTGTTCCTTATTGTCGGGGTGAAGTCTTGAAACTCTGGGTCAGGCGATGCCGCGCATGCGGGCAAGCTCTTTCAGCGGCGGCGTATCGGCGATCTCGTCGCGCGTCAGCTGCTCCCATTTGATGCCGCGGGGGCGCCGGTTGTGGCGCTCGACCGTTGCAAGGCGGCTCGGGGTGGCGATGAAATCCACCTGGATGTCGGTTTCGCTGGGGCTCAGCTGTTCATCGACCACCTGCACGTCATGGACGATTGCCGCGACCGGCGTCTTTTCGTCTACGAGGCCCAGATCGGTGAACATGCCCCATTCGAGATCGAAATAGGTGTGGCCCTTGCCGAAACGAATGCCGTCCTTGGTCACAGCCGATGCGCCGGTGGCAAGCAGGTCGAACCGGCCGATCCCGGTCAGTTCCTCAAGGCTGATGGGGCGGGCAAAATACTCCATTCCATCCAGCCATGCCGCAAATGGGGCGGCTTCCGGCGGAACAATGCCGCGGGCCATGTAGAGAAAACCGCGCTGCATGTTGTAGGTCGACATGACGAAGGCTTTGCCCTCGACGATCAGCCGGCGGCGCAACTCGGTCATGGAATTGTCGGGTGTGACGAAGGCGAGTTTGGAGTGGGCGAAGGCCGGCAGGGCCGTCAGCCGATCGGTCGCCTGCTCGACGCCTTCGAAATCGGGAATGAACTCGCTGAAGCTTAGATGGAAGCGCGTGTCAGGGCGTGCGACAGCCTTAAGGTTGTCCCATATTCTCTGACGGATGACGCGTGGTTGTGCCATCATGGCCTCTGTTTCAATGTTTCATAATTGTGAAACAATAGTTTCATTGTTGCAAGAGGGGTGCTAATCTTTTTATGCAGAGCGGCAAACCGGAGAAATCATGGCCTCGCGTCTCGTCTTGCGCATTCAGGAACGCTACCAGCGGCTGACGGCCGGTGAGCAAAAGCTTGCCCAGCTGATCCTCGACCGGCAGGACGATATCCTGACACATTCGGCAACCGAGATCGCAGAGATGGCCGGAGTATCGAAGGCAACCGCCGCGCGTTTCTTCCAGCATCTCGGCTATGCGGATTTTAACGAGGTAAAGCTTCAAGCGCGTGAAGAGCGCAACCGCACGGAGCCTTACGGCTATTCCGTGACGCAGTCGGAACAGGTGGCGCTGGGGCGTACGATCGGTGCGCATCTGGAACTGGAACTGAAAAACCTCACCAAGACATTTGAGGAAATGCGCTCCGACAAGGTGCGGCAGGCCGCCGAACTGATCGGTGCTGCGCCAAAAGTTTGGGTTCTCGGGCTTGGTGTGGAAGAGGGTGTGGCGCGCTATGCGAGGCTGGTCTTTTCGCGTCTCAGGCACAGCGTCATGATCCTCGGCATCAACCAGGGCTCCTGGGCGGAAGATCTTGCAATGACCGGGCCGAAGGACGTACTGCTTCTGGTGACCTTGCCACCGCACCAGCCGATCCTGAAACCGATCCTCAGCCATGCTGCGACGAGCCGTCTCAATATCATCACCATTACCGACCGAAATTCGATGCTGGAAGCGCAGCGATATTCGAATGTCGTATTACCCTGCCATGTGGCGAGCTTCGCGCTCGGCCCCTCGCATACGACTATTCTGAGCACAGTGAGGCTGCTGGCGCTGACCTATGCGGCGCATGCCGGGCGTTCGGCCCAGCAACGCGCCGAGATTATCTCGGCAATCCATGAAGAGCTTGGCGATCTTTACTGATCGAATGTTACGTTTTTGCTTCATGAGATCCCGCGCATCCTTACCAAGATTTAATCCGCAGGCCGCTGTGTTCGCTGGCTTTTCGCCGTTTTGAGCGCAATATCCTCCTCCACAGAGGCAAGGCCCTGATGGAGAACTACCGGCATGAAGAAGATCTGGATCGTGGCTTGTTTTGCCGTAGTGGCAGCTGCCGGATGGCATTTTCGAGCGCAGCTTCCCTTTCTCGATCAGCTCAATCCGCAAGCTTCGGCGGGTAAGACGGCAGCAAACGAGCAATCGCAGGATGGTGGCCGGAACGGGCAGCGTGGGCGAGGCAATGGCCAGCCCCCGGCAGTCAAGACCGTTGCTGCCGTGAAGATGGCTTTGCCGCTCGATGTCACTGCCACGGGGGCAGCTGTTGCCGATGAAAACACCACGATCGCCGCCCAGGAAGCCGGATCGGTGCTGTCGATCACCGCGCATGACGGCGATGTCGTCAAGGCCGGCGACCTGATCGCCAAGCTGGATGATCGCAGCCTTGTGGCGGTACTCGACAAGGACAAGGCACTGCTGGCGCGGGATCAGGCAACGCTGAGGGGGGCCGAGACCGCGCTTGCCCGGGCGAAAACGCTCGTCGATCGCAGTGCCGGCACGCAGCAATCGGTCGACGAGGCGCAGGCCACGCGCGATACCAGCGCCGCAACGGTCCAAAGCGACAAGGCAACGATCGCAGCCGATCAGGTCAATTTAGAGCACACCGAAATCCGCGCGCCTTTCGAAGGGCGTCTCGGCGATATCGCGGTCAGTGTCGGTGCCTATCTCGGGGTCGGATCCACCGTGGTGACGATCGAGAAATATGACCCGATCTATGTCAGCTTTCATCTGCCGGAAGGGTATCTCGGTGAATTGCGCCGGGGATTTTCGGGTAGTGAAATTACCGTCGATGCGCTGCCTCAGTCTTCGTCGGATGAGGTCGTTTCCGGCAAGCTCAGCTTCTTCGACAACACGGTGGACACGGCCTCGGGTACCATTCTGGCAAAGGCGCAGTTCGATAATCCGGGTGGAGAGCTATGGCCTGGCCAGTCCGTCAACGTGACGGTGCATTTCAACGGCGGTGAAGAGAATATCGTGGTGCCGACCGTTGCGGTCAATCCGGGTGCCGACACTCCCTTCATCTACACGATCGGGGATGACAGGAAGGCTCACAAGACGCTGGTGACGGTTTCCCGCTCCAACGGAAGCGATACGGCAATCACCAAGGGGATAGAGGACGGTGCTCACGTTGTCGTGGAAGGGCAGTCGCAGCTTGCCGATGGGGCGACGGTTCATGAGGATTTTTCGAACGCCGGCCGGGAAACTGCCTCGGTCAATAGCGTGATTGAACCGGGGGCAAGCAATTGATCTCCGAATTCTGCATCAGGCGTCCCGTCGCCACCACGCTTCTTGCCATCGGCGCGATATTGGCCGGTCTTGCCGGATACCGGATGTTGCCGGTCGCGGCATTGCCGCAGGTGGATTTTCCGACGATCAATGTGTCCTCGTCGTTGAGCGGCGCTTCGCCCCAGACGATGGCGACGGCGGTTTCCACGCCGCTGATCAAGAAATTCGAGACCATTCCGGGCATCAGCGAAATCAGCGCGACCAACTCGCTCGGCAGTTCCTCTATCGTGCTGCAATTCGATCTGAGCCGCAATATCGATGCCGCCGCCGCCGACGTGCAGGCGGCGATCTCGCAGGCAAGCCGGCAATTGCCGGACAACATGACGACGGCGCCGAGCTATCGCAAGACCAACCCGGCGGATGCGCCGGTGCTGCTTCTGACCGTCAAAAGCGACAGCCTGCCGCCGAGCAAGGTGGACGAGATCGCCGAGAACGTCATCTCGCCGACGCTTTCGACACTGCCCGGCGTTGCCGAAGTGTCGATCTTCGGGGCGAAGACCTATGCCGTTCGTGTCGAGGTTGACCCGGACAAGCTGCAGGCGCGCGGGCTCGGTGTGCAAAGCGTGACAAACGCGATCGAGGCCGCCAACAGCCAGGCGCCGGTCGGCTCGCTGCAGAATGGCAGCCAGAAGCTGACGATCAATGCCGACACCCAGCGCACCAACGCGCAAGAATTCCGTTCGCTGGTGATCGCCTCGCCCAACGGTGCGCCGATCCATCTCGGGGACATCGCGCGGAGGACAGTGTCGAAAACCTCGATGCGGGCAGCTGGTATGACGGCCAGTCGGCCATCGTGCTTGCCGTGCAGCGCCAGCCGGATGCGAATACGGTTGCCGTCGTCGATGCGGTGAAAGCCAAGCTGCCGGCGCTGACGGCAGAGCTTCCGGCATCGGTGCAGCTCAATGTGATGAACGACTCGTCCGTTTCGATCCGTGAATCGATCTCCGATGTGCAGTTCACGCTCGGGCTGACGATCGCGCTGGTCGTGCTGGTGATCTATCTCTTTCTCGGGCGTGTTTCGGCGACGATCGTGCCGGCGCTTGCGGTGCCGCTGTCGCTGGTCACGACGTTCGGGGCCATGTACCTGTTCGGCTACAGTATCGACAATATCTCGCTTCTGGGGCTGACGCTTTCCGTAGGCCTCGTGGTCGACGACGCGATCGTGATGCTCGAAAACATCATGCGGCATATCGAGGACGGCATGCCGGTGCGGCAGGCGGCGCTGCAGGGGGCCGCGGAGGTCAGTTACACGATCGTCTCGATGTCTATCTCGCTGATTGCCGTGTTCATCCCGATCCTGCTGATGGGCGGGGTGGTCGGCCGGCTGTTCAACGAATTCGGCATGGTGGTTGCCCTTGCGATCGTCGCTTCGGCCGTTGTGTCGCTGACGGTGACGCCGATGCTCGGATCGCGGATGTCGGACCGGCATCACCGCCCAAGCCTGATCGTCAGGATATTCGATCGCGGTTTTGAGAAGACGTTGCGCGGTTATGATCGCTCGGTCGGCTGGTGTCTCAGGAACCGGACGGTGATCATGCTGGTCTTCCTGGCTTCGGTCGGTGGCTCGATCTATCTGTTCAAGACGCTGCCGAGCAGTTTCTTCCCGACCGAGGATATCGGCAGGCTTTCGGTTTCGACGCGTGCGCGCGAAGACATTTCCTATACGGCGATGCGTGATCTGCAGGCTCAGGTCGTGGCTGCGATCCGCGCCAACCCGGCGGTCAACCATGTGACCTCCACGGTCGGCGGCAACAGCCGAAGCCCGCTCAATAACGGCACGATCTTTGTCGAGCTGAAAGACCGTGACGCAAGGCCGCCATTGCAGCAGACGCTGCAGGAACTGCGGCAGGTGACGGGCAGGATCGCCGGTATAAGAGCTTTCATCACGCCGCAGCAGAGCCTGCGTTTCGGCGGGCGCAGCACGGCCAGCCAATATCAGCTCGTCGTCCAGGCCGTAGATGTGGACGATACGAATGAATGGTCCGGCAAGCTGCAGGATGCAATGCGCAAGGACCGGCAGCATTTTACCGACGTGACGTCGGATGCGCAGAACAACGCGATCGAGGCCGATATCAAGGTCGATACGGAAAAGGCCGCCCGTTTCGGCATTACCGACGATACGCTGCGCAAATCGCTGCAGATGGCGTTCGGCGGATATAACGCTGCCGAAATCCAGTCGACGGGTGACAGTTACGAGGTGATCGTCGAGTTCGACACCAGCCGGGAGTGGAACGACCAGTTGCTGCAGCAGGTGCGGGTCATGTCGTCCAACGGCACGCTGGTGCCATTGTCGAACTTTGCCCATGTGGAGCGGAAAACCGCGCCGGTGACGATCAGCCAGACAGGCCAGCTCGTTTCGACGACGATTTCGTTCAACCTGCCGGAGAATGTCTCGCTCAGCGATGCGACGGCGGCGATCGACCAGATCAAGGCATCGATGGATATGCCGGCCGACGTGTTCACTTCATACGGCGGCACGGCGCAGATTTTCCAGCAGAGCCAGGGCAATACGCCGCTTTTGATCCTTGCGGCGGTTCTCACCATCTATGTCGCGCTCGGGGTGCTTTATGAAAGCTTCATCCATCCGCTGACGATCCTTTCCGGCCTGCCGGCGGCGGCATTCGGCGCGCTTCTGGCGCTGAAACTGTTCGGTTTCGACCTCTCGATCATCGCATTGATCGGGCTTCTGATGCTGATCGGCATCGTCAAGAAGAACGCCATCATGATGATCGACGTGGCGGTGGAGACGATGCGGGAAAAGGGGGAGAGTGCGGCTGCCGCGATCCATGAGGCGAGCGTGCGCCGTTTCCGGCCGATCATGATGACGACCTTCTGCGCGCTGCTCGGGGCTTTGCCGATCGCGATCGGCGGCGGGGCGTCTTCGGAGCTTCGCCAGCCGCTCGGCGTCGCGGTGGTCGGTGGCCTGATCGTCAGCCAGGCGCTGACGCTGTTCATCACGCCGGTGATTTTCGTCGAGATGGACCGTTTCGGCCGGTTCCTCAGTCGCCTTGGCCGGCGGAAAGATGAGGAGCGGAGCGAGACGAACGACGATCATCGCCCGGCAATCGCCGCAGAATGAAAGCGGTGCTATCTGAGGAAACGTCTGAAACGGCGCAGAGCCAGCCAGAACAAGACCGAGCCGATAACCAGCAGCGCCAGAAGCTGCGGCCAGACGACGTCGAGCTGCGCGCCGCGGAACAGCACGGCCTGGGCGAGGATGACGAAATGCGTGTTGGGGGCGAGAAGCATGATGTACTGGATGATATCAGGCATGCTTTCGCGCGGCGTCATCGCGCCTGACAGGACCTGAAGCGGTAGAAGCACGAGGATCAGCAGCAGGCCGAATTGCGGCATGGAGCCGGCGACGGTCGCTAAAAATATGCCCATTGAGGTGGTGGCGAACAGGAACAGCGCCGTGCCGAGAAGGAAGACGGCGGGCGAGCCTTCGATCGGGATCGCCAGCAGCCCCTTGACGATGACGAAGAGGGCGAAGCTGGACGCCAGCAATACGACGAGGCCCATCGACCAGATCTTGCTGATCATGATTTCCGTCGGCGTCACCGGCATGACCAATAGGTGCTCGATCGTGCCGTGCTCGCGTTCGCGGATGAGCGCGGCACCGGTCAGGACGATCGACAGCATGGTGATCGAGGTGATGATATTGGTGATCGAGCCGAACCAGGACTTGTCGAGCGACGGATTGAAGCGTGCTCTGAGCGTGAGATCCACCGGGACGCTGCTTGCGCCGCGGTAGCGATTGAGGAATTCGCCGACCTCGTTTGAAACGATCGTCTGGATATAGCCGCTGCCGCTGAAGGCCTGGCTCATGCGCGTTGCATCGACATTGAGCTGGATGACAGGCTGCTGGTTTGCCAGCGCATCGCGCTGGAAATCCGGCGGGATGTTGAGCGCGAATGTGTCGAGGCCGGCATCCATGCGGCTGTCCATCTCGGCAATCGAGATCTGCTTCGGGGGGACGAAATAGGGGGGCATGAAGGCAGTGCTGATGCGGCCCGACAGCGGCGACTGATCCTCGTCGACAATGGCGACGGCCGCATTGTTGAGCGTCTCGGGCATCGCACTCGAGCCGGTATAGATCTGCAGGCTGAAGGCGTAGACGATCAGCAGAAGCAGCATCGGATCGCGGGCGAGACCGCGCAATTCCTTGAGACCGAGCTGGAAGATGTTTGACGAGAACATGGGTCAGCTCTCCTGCTTCTTGAGAAGCACCGCTCCGAGCGCGGCCAGAATGGGGATGGTGATCAGAAGCGGCACGAAGGAGCCGGCCAATCCGGCAAAATCCAGCGCCTTGGAGAATGTGCCGCGCGAGATCGTCATGAAATAGCTGGTCGGGTAGATCTGGCCGATCAGGGCGCCCGCACCCTGAAGCGAAGAGACCGGGTCGGTCATGCCGGAATATTGGGTGGCAGGGATCAGCGTCAAAAGAGCGGTGCCGAAGATGGCGGCGATCTGGCTCGACATGAAGGTGGACATCAATATGCCGATCGAGGTGGCGATGATGACGTAGAGAAGGGCCGCCGTCGCATAGGTGATGAAACTGCCGGTGAAGGGCACGCGAAAAATCAGCGTCGCGAAAGCGACCAGCAGCAGGAAATTCAGCATGCCGAGCACGATATAGGGCAACTGCTTGCCGAACAGGAATTCCAGCCGTGTTACCGGCGTGACGTAGAGATTGATGATCGAGCCAAGTTCCTTTTCGCGCACGACGCTGAGGGCCGAGAGCATGGCGGGGATGAGGATCAGGAGAAGCGGGATGACCGCCGGCACCATGGCGACGAGGCTCTTGACGTCGGGATTGTAGCGAAAGCGGGTTTCGATGGAGAACGTTCCTTGCGTGGCCACTGCCCCGTTGATCTCCTTCGCCTTGCGGTTCAGCCAGTTGGCATGCATGCCCTGGACGTAACCGCTGACGGTCTCGGCCCTTTGCGGCATGGCCCCGTCGATCCAGGCGCCGATCTCGACGGTGTCGCCGCGCAGCACGTTGCGGCCGAAGCCGGGCGGGATCTCGATCGCCAGACTGATCTCGCCCTCCCGCATCCGCTTGTCCATATCGGCATAATCGCGGATCGGCTCTTTTTCGATGAAATAGCGCGAGCCGGCGATATCCAGCACATAGTCGCGGCTGATCGTAGAGTCGTCGCGGTCGAGCACGGCAAATGTCAGGTCCTCGACATCCATGTTGATGCCGTAGCCGATGACGAACATCAGGATGACGCTGCCGAGCACGGCGAGCGTGGCGCGGATCGGGTCGCGCTGCAGCTCCAGCGTCTCGCGCCGCGTATAACTGAACATGCGGCGGAAATCGAAGAGGCGGCGCTTTTTCGGCGCATGGGTGTCGTGGGAGAGGACCAGCTTTGCTGGCGCCGGATCAGCTTTCTTTTCGGTCTTTTCGGTCTTTTCGGATGGCGTGATGCCGGACGCTTCTTCCAGATAGGCGATGAAGGCTTCTTCGAGTGTTGCGGCATTGCGGCTTCTGGCGATCCCGTCCGGCGTGTCGCTGATCAGAACCTTGCCGGCATGCATGAGCGAGATGCGGTCGCAGCGTTCCGCCTCGTTCATGAAATGGGTGGAGATGAAGATGGTGACGTTATCCTTGCGCGAAAGGTCGGCAAGGATCTGCCAGAAGGCGTCGCGAGCGATGGGATCGACGCCGGAGGTCGGTTCGTCAAGGATCAGCACATCCGGCGCATGGATCATCGCAACCGCAAGTGACAGGCGCTGGCGGATGCCGAGCGGCAGGCCGTCGGGCAGCGTTTCCATCACATCGGCAAGGCCGAAGCGGCTGGCCATCTCGTCGATCCGCGCCGGGATCTTGTCTTCCGGCAGCTTGAACAGGCGGGCGTGCAGGTCGAGGTTCTGGCGCACGGTGAGTTCGCTATAGAGCGAAAAGGCCTGGCTCATGTAACCGACACGGCGGCGCACGGCCATGTCGCTGGCATCGACCGTGCGGCCGAAGAGCTTTGCCTCGCCTTCGCTGGCGGCCAGAAGCCCGGTCAGCATTTTCATCGTCGTCGACTTGCCGCAGCCGTTTGAGCCGAGGAAGCCGAAGATCTCGCCGCGCGGGATCTGGAAGCTGACATTATCGACGGCGGTAAAGCTGCCGAAGCGCATGCTGAGATGGCTGGCCTCGATGGCGTAGTCTTCCGCGCCATCGTGGTCGCGCGGCGGGATGACGACATCGACATGGCCGCGGCGCTCGGCTTCGGGAAGAAGTGCGATGAAGGCGGCGTCGAGATTGTCGGTGCCGGTGCGCGACAGCAGTTCGGCCGGCGTGCCGGTATCGAGTACCTTGCCCGCATTCATCGCGACAAGCCAGTCGAAGCCGGCGGCCTCTTCCATATAGGCGGTGGCGACGATGACGCTCATGCCGGGGCGGCCGGCGCGGATTGTATCGATCAGTTCCCAGAACTGTCTTCGGGAAAGGGGATCGACGCCCGTTGTCGGCTCGTCGAGGATCAGAAGATCGGGATCATGGATCAGGGCGCAGCAAAGGCCGAGTTTCTGCTTCATGCCCCCCGAAAGTTTTGCGGCTGGCCGATCTGCGAAGGGGCCGAGGCCGGTGCTTTCGAGCAGTTCCTTGATGCGTGCCTCGCGTTCGGCCCTGTCCTGGCCGAACAGGCGGGCGAAAAAATCGACATTCTCGAAGACGGACAGCGTCGGATAGAGGTTCTTGCCAAGCCCTTGCGGCATATAGGCGATCCTGGGGCAGGTCGTGTCGCGATGGCGGACATCGGACATGTCGCCGCCAAGCACCTCGACCTTGCCCTTCTGGATCGCGCGGGCGCCGGAGACGAGCGACAGAAGGCTCGACTTGCCGACGCCATCCGGCCCGATCATGCCGACCATGCAGCCGGACGGGATATCGATCGACACATCGTCGAGCGCGACCGTCTTCTTGTATGCAAGCGATACTTGCTGCAGCCGGACCACCGGGCTGGCACTGTCAGTCGGGACTTCTGTCTTTGCGGCGTCCATCTCGGCGCCGTCACTTCACGAGGTTGCGTTCGAGATTTTCCGGCCATTCGGCCTCAGGATCCAGCCGGACATAGGCCATGCCGGGCAGGCCGGTCTTGACGTACTGGATATATTTCTGGAGCAGTTCCTGCGGGATCTGGGCGCGCACGCGGAATGTCAGTTTCTGGCGCTCTTCCTCAGTTTCAACCGTTTTCGGCGTGAACTGCGCGACATCGGCAACGAAAGAGACTTTTGCCGGGATCGTGTATTGGGGCGCCGCGTCGAGGACGAGGCGGACGTCGGAGCCGATCGGGGTCTGGCCGGCCTGCTCGGTGGGCAGGAAGAAGGTCATGTAGACATCGCCGAGATCCACGAGATTGAGAACGCGGCCGCCGGCGGACAAAACCTCTCCCGGTTGGGCGACGCGGTACTGGACCCGGCCGTCGCGCGGTGATGTCAGCGTGCTATCAGCGATATCGGTATCGACGCTGTCGATCTGGGCCTTGGCTGCATCGACCGAAGCCTCTGCATCGACAACCTGCGCCTTAGCGGCGTTGATTGCCGCATCGGATGCCGCAAGCGAAGCTTCCGCGGAGGCGAGCGTGGCACGGGCCGCCTGTTCGGCCGCCTCGCTGTCATCGACCACCTGCTGCGAAACGGTATTGTTGGCGAGCAGTTGCCGCGAGCGGGCGTTGGTCTTTTGCGCCGAGTCGAGCTGTGCCTTGCGTTGCTCGATCACCGCGAGGGCCGATTTGCGTTCGGCCTCGCGCTGGGCGACGAGGCTGTGGGCGGTATCGACGGAAATTTCTGCGCGGCGAAGCTGCGCTTGCGCCTGACGCTTGCTGGCTTCCAGCTGGGCGGTATCCATCTTGGCCAGAATCTGGCCCGCCTTGACGAAATCGCCTTCGCGAACCAACAACTCCTTCAGCCGGCCGGCGGTCTTGGTGGAGATGTCGATTTCCACCGCTTCGATGCGGCCGTTGCTGGAGGTAAAGCCTGCGGGAAGACTGTCGCCGCGGAAAACCGTCCAAGCGTAATAGCCGATAGCAACCAACACGACGGCGATTACGCCCCAGACCCATCCCCTTGCGGATTTCGTCATCACTGCCCCCAGGCAATTGCAAATGTTCCCGTGACGATAGACTTATCGCGCCATGGCGAATTGACCACGGTCAATGCAACTTTTTGCTGAATGTCGGCGCGCACCTTCAGTGAGGCTGGTTTCCCCGGACAAAGACGCCGATGCAGCGCCGCAGATGGCGGTTCCGATCCGCCCGGTCTTTCCAGTCGCGGCTACCCGGCCCGGCCATGCCGCCGAACAGGAGATCCATCAGCATTCGCGCGCCGCTCAACGTGTTGTCGATCGCAAGCGTCTTGCGGGCCACCTGAAGATCGAGCCATTCCGCGAGAAGCTTTCGTGATCGGTCGACACCCTCTCGGTGCAAAATATCGACCAGTTCGGGAACCTGCTGCGATTCCCGTATGACGAAGGAGATGAAGGCTTCGCGTTCCCGTTCCGCTGCCTCATCGATGTCGATCATGAAGATATCTGCTAAAACTTCGTCGACGGGCCTGTCTTCATCTTCGGGGCGCGGCAGAGCGAGCATCATCCGGCGATGCGAGCCGACGACCGCGAGGAAGAGATCCGCCTTGCTTTTGAATACCCGATAGAGGGTTTGCTTGGAGATATGACATCGCGCCGCCACGATATCGGTCGTGGTGCCGCGATAGCCGAGTTCGACGAAGGTGCGCTGGGCCTCCTCGACGATCGCCTGGCGGCGCTCGTCGTCGCTCTGCGTTTTCGGGCGTCCCCTTGAACGTTTGATTTCGGGCATCGTGTCGTTGTTATCCATCAACCGCAGTGTCGGCTGTTCGCCGGCATCACGCAAGAGCCGCCACCGGATCAAGTCGCGACGCGTTGCGTGCCGGAAGATAGCCGAAGGCGATGCCGATGAGGCAGGACGAGACTACTGCAAGAACGATGGGTGCAGTCGTGAACACAAGGCTGAAGCTCGAACCGAACAGGCTGAATGTCGCGCCGAACAGAAGCGCGAGCGCCACGCCGAGCACGCCGCCGATCAGGCAGACGAGCACGGCCTCAATCAGGAACTGCTGCAGGATATCCTGTCGTCTGGCTCCGACCGCCATGCGCACGCCGATTTCGCTGACCCGTTCCGACACCGAGACCAGCATGATGTTCATCACACCGATGCCACCGACGATCAGCGAAATGACCGCGATCGCGCCGATCAGCAGCGTCATCGTTTGTGTCGTGCTGGTGATGGTCTGGCGGATGTCGTCGGTATTTAAGACGAAAAAGTCCTTCGTGCCGTGGCGGCCGGTAAGGAAGGTGGTGACCGCCTGTTCGGCGACGCTCGTGTCGGCATCATCGCTGATCCTGAGCGTGATACTGCGCAGCGACTGGTCGCCGGTGAAACGGGTCTGCACGCTGGTATAGGGCAGGTAGATCGAGAGATTGTCGCTGGAGCCGAAACCGCCCTGCTGCGACGAGATCACGCCGATCACCCGCGACGGCACGCTGCCTGCGAGAAACACCTGGCCGATTGCCTGTGTGGTGTCGCTGCCGAACAGGGTTTTGGCCGTGTTTTCGTCGATGACCGCATCCTGTTCCATGGCCTGCACGCCGGCATCGTCGAAGAAACGGCCGGCGACGAGTTTCGACCCCTTGACCTCGAAATATCTGCTGCCGACGCCGTTGATCAGGGCATTGGCTTCGGTTGCGCCGAAACGTGCCGTGGTGCTGGTCGAGACCGTTGGCGTCGCGGCGGCGATATAGGGCAGTTTCGCCAGTGCATTGGCGTCGGAGACCACAAGGGTTTTCACCCGGCCTGATCGCATGTCGCCAAAGCCGTTGCCGGGAAAGACTTCCAGCGTGTTGGTGCCGAGACTGCTGATGTTTGCCAGCACCTTCTGCTGGCTGCCGGCGCCGAGCGCCACGACCGAGATGACCGAGGCGATGCCGATGATGATGCCGAGCATGGTCAGGAAGGAGCGCATGCGATGTGCTTTCAGCGCCTTGCAGGCCATCAGGAAGGCTTCGCGAAAACGGTCGAGGCTTGCGCCGACGCGGTTGGCAGGCGCGGCGGTTCGCGGCGCTGTTTCCTTTACCGGAGCGGGAAGCTCCCTGGAGCGGGTATCGGAAATGATCCGGCCGTCGGATATTTCGATGATCCGTTCAGCGCGGGCTGCCACAGTCGCATCATGGGTGACGATGATGATCGTGCGGCCTTCGGCATGCAACTCGTCCAGGATGCGCAGGACTTCCTCGCCGCTTGCCTTGTCGAGCGCGCCGGTTGGCTCGTCTGCCAGGATCACGTCGGCATCGTTCATCAGCGCGCGGGCAATCGACACGCGCTGCTGCTGGCCGCCGGAGAGATGGCCGGGGCGATGCTCGGTGCGATCCGCCATGCCGAGTCGTCCGAGCAGGGCGGCAGCCCGTTCACGCCGCTGGCTGCGGTCGCGGCCGGCATAGACCGCGGGGATCTCGACGTTTGTGAGCGCCGAAATCTCATCCAGCAGGTGATAGCGCTGGAAGATGAAGCCGAAATGCTCGCGCCTCAGCGCCGAGCGGTCGACATTGTCGAGCGCCGACGTTTCGCGGCCGGAAATCTTGTAGGTGCCGGCGGTCGGCCGGTCGAGCAGGCCGAGAATGTTCATCAGGGTCGATTTGCCGGAGCCGGAGGCGCCGATGATCGCGACCATCTCGCCGCGTTCGATCGTCAGGTCGACGTCTTTCAGGACGGTGATCGTGCCATCGCCGGAAGCATAGTCGCGGCGAAGGCCGGAAAGCGAAATCAGGGGTTCGGTCATCGCTTGCCTCCCAATCAGAACATCGGCGGCGGGCCGCCTCGGCGGCTGGATGCCGACGGCGTGGCGGAGCCTTCGCTGATCACCACCCGCTCGCCTTCGGAGAGGCCGGACTTCACTTCGGCGGTGATCTTGTTGTTGAGGCCGATCTCGACCTTGCGGGCCTCTATTTTGCCGTCCTTCTCGACGCGGACCTGAGCGTTGCCCGTCGCGGCGGTTTCTGGCAGAGCGGAGGATGGGATGGTAAGCACATCTGCTGCCGAACCGAGGATGATATTGACCTCCGCAGACATGTAGGTGCGGAAACGGCCGTCTTCGTTTGGGATGTCGAAGACGCCGATATAATAGATCGCCGAAGAGGATGAGGACGAGGAGGATGACGAGCCGGTGCTGGAGGTGGCGACGCTGCTGTCATCGACGATCGATTCCGGGGCAGGCTCGATCGCCGCAAGCGTTGCATCATAGGATCTCGCCCGGTCACCGATGACGTTGAAGCGCACCTTCTGCCCGGCTTCGACGCGGGTGATATCGGCTTCCGAAATCTCGGCACGGACGGTCATGCGGGTCAGGTCGCCAAGCGCAACGATGGTGGGGGCTGATTGCGTGGCGTTGACGGTGCGGCCTTCCTGGTTGACGATCGCGAGAACCGTGCCGTCCATCGGGGCGCTGATCCGCGTATAACCGACATCCGCCTGCGCCGTCTCGACGGCAACCTCGGCCTCTGTGATCTGCGCATCGAGCGCCTCTATCTGTGCCGTGACGACCTTCACTTCGGCTTCGGCGGTCTGCAGATCGGCGCGGGAGCCTGCCTGTTTCTCGTAGATCGCCTGCTGGCGAGCGAGGGTGAGGTTGGCGTTCTCCAGCTCTGCGACGCGCTCGTTGCGCTGCGCCTGAACATTGGCAAGTGCCGCATTGGCGGTTTTCAGCGCGTTGTCCTGCGTAGTGGAATCAATGAGCGCGATGAGATCGCCCGCCTTCACCGTGTCGCCGACGGCAACCTTCAGCGAGGTAATGCGACCAGATGCCTGCGAACCGACGGCGACAAGCCGTGATGGCTTGAGCGTGCCCGTTGCGAGAACCGTCGATTCCACATTGCCGCGCGCCACGGGCGTAGTCAGCACTGCCGGGGTGGAGGCCGATGACGACAGTGTAAAGGCGGTGCCGACACCTATGATGACAAGCGCGGTAAGCAGGAGTGGCAGGGCCGTCTTGAGACGCATTCGAGATACTCAACCTTTGTAAAACCGATGAGTACCGATATTGTTTTTCGCCGCCGGCCTGTCAACGCAGCAAAGATTAAATGATGTTCATGCTGGCGCGGTACGGCACTCACCCGCAGTAATCTCCCTGCCCGTTTTCAAATTTGTGGCTGCTTCTCATCAAAACTATGTTAGATTGGTGGCAGGCTGTTGCATCGGGCGGCACGGCCGTATCCAATGCTATCGAGGCGATTGTATTCCCTCGATAATACCGATCAAGATACTGATTTCATTATTTTATTTGTCGATTTTTGGCTTTGCGGATCGCTTGGGCGGTAATGACGCATGTTTCTGCGGGTTGTCGCAACGCTTCTCGGTTGAGCAATTCTGGCATGCAGTGATATGCCCTTGCTCAACCACTGTGATATTCAAAATCAACTTGCGATAATTTATATACGTATTAGTTTGTATGTAAATTTTCTCCCCCTTCAGTTGGAGCTTTCCGATGCAAAAGACGCCGCTGCGCGCTCTCGCACTTTTGTCTGGTCTCGCATTTCTGGCAGGGTGCCAGCAGGAGCAGCAGGGGCAGGCCCAGCAGGCGCCGCCGCCCAGCCCGGTCGGCGTCATGACGATTGCCGCTGAATCCCTGCCGATCATCAACGAATTGCCCGGCCGCATCTCTCCGACAAGGCTTGCCGAAGTTCGCCCGCGTGTCTCCGGCATCGTTGTCGAGCAGGTCTTCGAGCAGGGCTCGCATGTCAATCGCGGTGATGTTCTTTACCGGATCGATCCGGCCACTTTTCAGGTTCAGGTCGATAGCGCCAAGGCTACCGTAGCACGTGCCAAGGCAGCCCAGCTGCAGGCGCGCCAGACCTCCGATCGTCAGCAGCAGCTGCGTCGCTCCAATGTCGCCTCCCAGCAGGAATTCGACAACGCGATCTCCCTGCTGGCGCAGGCCGATGCTGAGGTTGCCGTTGCCGAGGCCGGCCTCGCACAGGCAAATCTCAATCTGCAATATTCGCAGGTCACCGCGCCGATCAGCGGCCGCATCGGTCGTGCGCTGATCACCGAGGGCGCGCTTGTCAGCGCCAACAGCACCGAAAATCTTGCGACCATCCAGCAGCTCGATCCGATCTATGCCGACTTTACCCAGCCGGCTGCCGACCTGATCCGCCTGCGCAAGGCGCTCGAAGACGGCAAGTTGATGACCGGCGACAATGAGGCGGAAGTAAAGCTGCTTCTCGATGACGGCACCCCCTACGCCCAGACGGGACGCCTGCTGTTCTCCGAAGCCGCCGTCGATGAGACGACCGGCCAAGTGACACTGCGTGGCGAATTCCCCAATCCGGACGGGGACCTTCTGCCGGGCATGTATGTGCGCGTCCAGATCCAGCAGGGTGTCGAGAGGGAAGCCTTTGCGGTTCCGCAGCAAGCGGTTCAGCGTGATCCGGGTGGTCAGGCAAGCGTGCTTGTCGTCGGTGAAGGCAACAAGGTCGAACAGCGCCGCGTCAATGTCGGTCGTGCGCTCGGCGATCGCTGGGTCATCTCGCAGGGACTGAAGGCCGGCGACCAGGTCATCGCGGATGGCTTCCAGAAGACTGCACCCGGCGCAACCGTCAATCCGCAGCCTTGGAACCCGGAAAAGCCTGCGGCAGAAGCCGCAGGCGCAGCGCCGGCAGCACAGAAGTAAGGACCCGATCGTATGGCAAGTTTCTTCATCGATCGGCCGATCTTTGCGTGGGTCGTCGCGATCTTTATCATGCTGGCGGGCGTGCTCGCTATCCCGATGCTGCCGATCGCGCAGTATCCGAATGTCGCACCGCCGCAGATCTCCATCTCCACCAGCTATCCTGGTGCGTCTCCTGAAAACATCTACCAGAGCGTCACGCGTCCGATCGAAGACGAGCTGAACGGTGTTCCGGGACTGATCTATTTCGAATCCACGTCCGAATCCTCCGGCCGTATCTCGATCAATGTCACTTTCGCCCCCGGTACCAATATCGGTGAAGCGCAGGTCGAAGTTCAGAACCGCATCGCACGCGCCGAGCCGCGTCTGCCGCAGGCCGTTACCTCGCAGGGTATCCGCGTCGAGCGCGCCGGCACGTCGTTCCTGATGGTCGTCTCTCTGACCTCGACTGACGGCAATACCGACGCAATCGGCCTTGGTGACTATCTGCAGCGTAACGTCATCGGTGAAATCCGCCGTGTCGACGGCGTCGGCAGCGCCCAGCTGTTTGCCACCCAGCGCTCCATGCGTATCTGGATGGATCCCGACAAGATGGTCGGCCTCAGCCTGACCTCCGCGGATATCGTCAGTGCCATCTCGGCGCAGAACGCCCAGGTTGCCGGCGGCCGCATCGGTGCGACGCCGAACCCGATCGGCCAGCAGATTTCGGCCACCGTCAATGTCCAAGGGCAGCTTACCTCGCCCGAACAGTTCGGCGCGATCGTGCTGCGCGCCAATCCCGATGGTTCGTCGGTGCGTCTTCGCGATGTTGCCCGTGTCGAAGTTGGTGGTGAAAGCTACAACTTCTCCAGCCGCCTGAACGGTCAGCCGAGTGCCGCCATCGGTATCCAGCTGTCGCCGACCGGTAACGCGCTTGCGACCTCGGAAGGCGTCAAGGCGGTCATGGAGGAACTGTCAGGGTATTTCCCCGCCGGCGTACAGTATGAGATCCCTTACGACACCAGCCCGTTCGTGGCGGTGTCGATCGAGAAGGTTATCCATACGCTGATCGAGGCGATGATTCTCGTCTTCGTCGTCATGTTCATCTTCCTGCAGAACATCCGTTACACCGTCATTCCGGCCTTGGTCGTGCCTGTCGCGCTGCTCGGCACCTGTGCTGTCATGTATGCGTCCGGATTCTCGATCAACGTGTTGACGATGTTCGCGATGGTTCTGGCGATCGGCATTCTCGTCGATGACGCGATCGTCGTCGTCGAAAACGTCGAACGCATCATGGCCGAGGAAAAGTTGTCGCCGAAGGAAGCGACACGCAAGGCGATGGGGCAGATTTCCGGCGCCATCATTGGCATCACGCTGGTGTTGACGGCGGTGTTCGTGCCGATGGCCTTCTTCCCGGGCGCCGTCGGCATCATCTACCAGCAGTTCTCGCTGACCATGGTCGTGTCGATCCTGTTCTCCGGTTTCCTCGCGCTTTCGCTGACGCCCGCGCTTTGCGGCTCGTTCCTCAAGCCGATCAAGGAAGGCCACCACGAGAAGAAGGGCTTCTTCGGCCTCTTCAATCGCGGCTTCAACAAGGCGTCTCACGGTTATTCGAGCACGGTCGGCGGTATCATCAAGCGCTCAGGCCGCTTCATGATCATCTATCTTGCGCTGGTCGCGGGTCTCGGCTGGGCCTATATCCAGCTGCCGACATCGTTCCTGCCGAACGAAGACCAGGGCTTTCTGATCGTCGACGTGCAGGCGCCGGCAGAGGCCAGCACCGACCGTACGATCGACGTCATTTCGCAGATCGAGAAGATCGCCATGGCGGAAAAGGCTGTCGATCGCATCATCGCCATCAACGGCTTTTCGTTCTCGGGTTCGGGTCAGAACGCCGGTCTCGCCTTCATTACGCTGAAGGACTGGAGCGAGCGTGGACCGGAAGACAGTGCCAATGCGCTGGCCCAGCGGATCAACGGCAAGATCTTCGGCATTCGCGATGCAATCGCGTTTTCGCTGTCGCCGCCGCCGATCCAGGGTCTTGGTAACTCGTCCGGCTTCACCTTCCGCCTTCAGGACCGTGCGGGCGTTGGACAGGCCGCTCTTGCTGCCGCGCGTGACCAGTTGATGGCGGAAGCTCGCAAGAGCCCTATCCTTGCCGGCCTTCGTATCGAAGGCATGCCGGATGCGGCTCAGGTGAACCTGCTGATCGATCGCGAAAAGGCCAACACGTTTGGTGTGACCTTCGGAGACATCAACTCCACGATCACCGCAAATCTTGGCTCTTCCTATGTCAACGATTTCCCGAACGCGGGCCGTATGCAGCGTGTGACGGTGCAGGCGGACGGCAACCAGCGTATGCAGACGGCGGATCTTCTAAAGCTGAACGTACGTAATGCCAGCGGGGGCATGGTGCCGATGTCATCCTTCGCAACGGTCGAATGGATGCGCGGCCCGTCCCAGGTCGTCGGTTACAACGGCTATCCGTCGGTTCGTATCGCCGGCCAGGCCGGTCCAGGTTATTCGTCAGGTGATGCGATTGCGGAAATGCAGCGCCTCGCCGGGCAGTTGCCGAGCGGCTTTGGTTACGAATGGACCGGCCAGTCACTGCAGGAAATCCAGTCGGGTTCTCAGGCTCCCGCGCTGATCGGGCTCTCGATCTTGTTCGTCTTCCTGCTTCTGGCGGCACTCTACGAAAGCTGGTCGATCCCGATTGCGGTCATGCTGGTGGTTCCGCTTGGTGTCATCGGTTGCGTGGCTGCGGTGATGATCCGCAACATGCCCAACGACGTCTACTTCCTCGTCGGGCTGATCGCGATCGTCGGTCTGTCTGCCAAGAACGCGATCCTAATCATTGAGTTCGCCAAGGACCTGCGCGCCGAAGGCAAGACGACTTACGAGGCGACTGTGGAAGCGGCGCATCTTCGCTTCCGCCCGATCCTGATGACGTCGATGGCGTTTACCCTCGGCGTCGTGCCGATGGCGATTGCCACCGGCGCAAGTGCTGCCAGCCAGAACGCCATCGGTACCGGCGTTCTCGGCGGCATGATCTCCGCCACCGTTCTCGCGATCTTCTTCGTGCCGGCCTTCTTCATGTTTGTCATGAGGCTGTTCAGCAAGAGCGCCCGCGCAGAACCGATGGGCGGCAAGTACGAAGCCAAGAACGGCACGTCGACACATTAAGATTGTTACCCCCGGAAGCTCAGCTTTCCGGGGGTAACCACCACCTTGGCCCGATAGCGTGGAGTATTCGGGCATGATGGAAAGGAGGAGGGATGAGACGAACCAAGGCAGAGGCCGCCGAGACGCGCTGCTCGATCCTTGCGGCGGCTGAAAAACTCTTCTTCGAGAAGGGCGTCGCTACCAGCACGCTTGATGAAATCGCGACGGCAGCCGGCGTGACCCGCGGCGCTATCTATTGGCATTTCAACAGCAAGAGCGATCTGTTTCTCGAGCTTTACAACGCGGCCGATCTTCCGCGTGTCAACATGGCAGATGTCGATGCGCCATGCGATGACGGCCGCGATCCGTTGTCTCTCGTGGAAAAGATGGCATGTGACTGGCTGCAGGTGCTGGCCGAGGACAGGCATCGCCAACGGCTGCTTTCCATACTGCTGCGGACCAATTTCACGGAAGAATTCCAGCCGGTGATGGACGAGCTGGACAAGCTCGATCGTGAACATACGGGCTATCTGGAGAGCATTCTGGAGCGAGCCGCGAACGACAACCGGCTCGCCGCCGCGTGGACGCCGCATTCGGCCAGCAAGACGTTCAAATGGCTGATGAAGGGTATTTGCTGGGACTGGCTGCTTTACGGCCAGAAGTTCGATCTCAGCAAGGACGGCAGTGACAAGGTCAGGAGATTGCTGGCCAGCTTTCGCAGCAACACGGTCTAGGGGCTGTAGAATCGGAAAGCTGCCGGCATTTGCTGTGATGCGCGGGTATCAACTCCAGCGCGGTCCTGTTCCCCGGCCATCCGCCAACCAAGCGACGCTCACCTGCAAAACGCTCGCCATCATCTCGAGGCGGTCGAAGAGCGGTTCTGAACGGTCGTTTTCCCAATCTGACCACGTTACGGGTTCAATCCCGAGGGTCTGCGCCGCCTCCTCTACCGAGATATCCCGCGCATCGCGCGCCAGGGAGATACGGCCCCCCAGTGTGTCGTCAATGCCGTAGGCGGGCTGGAATTTGCGATTGCTCATCAGGTGTCCCCACAGGTGAAGTGCGGCCGCTCGTCAGGCGAGCGGCCGCCGCTATTCAGCCTTCGTCGCCGACCCAGGCCTTGATCTGGTCCGGATGGTCCTCGATATACTTCGCCACGGCCTCGTCGTAAGAGGTTTCCTGGGCGTTGAACATGGCGGCCTCGAGGTCATCGAGCGGCACCTTCATGCGCGACAGAAATTCTGCGGCCTTCGGGTTTTCGGTCTTGAAATCCTTCGAGGCGAGAATGTCGACATGTTCGGCTTCACCGAGCGACTTCTTCGGGTCGTCGATGTAGCGCAGCTTATATTTGCCGAACATCCAGTGGGGGCTCCAGGACGTGGCGACGAACCACTTTTCGCCACGCATTGCGCGGTCGACCGTCGTCAGCATTCCGGCTTCACTGGAAATCTGCAGCTTGTAGTCGTCGAGCGCGTAATCCTTCACGGCCTGCTGCGAAAGGCGTGTCAGGCCGGCACCGGGATCGATGCCCTGGATCGTACCGGAGAGCTTTTTCTGCACGTCCGGCTTCTTCAAATCCTCGATCGAGGCGATCTCGCTTTCCGGAATATAGGTCGGGACGACCCAGCCCAGCTTGGCGCCGTCATACACTGTGCCGAGCGTTTCGACACGGTTCTTCACCTTGTCGTAATAGTCGGCATGGGTTGCCGGCAGCCATGCCATCATCATCGCGTCGATATCGCCACGGCTGACGCCTTGGTAGAGAGGCGCCACGTCGGTCTGGACCAGTTCGACCTTCTGGCCAAGCTTGTCGGTCATCAGCTTGGCTGCAAGCTTGGTGACGAATTCGGCGTCGGACCACGGCGCGAAACCGAGCTTAACCGTCTTGGCGTCCTGCGCCATGGTCGGCATGACAGAACCGCCGACGAGTGCCGCGGCAAGTCCGAGCGTTGCCGTAAGTGTCGCCCTGCGGGTTTTGGAAAATGACTTGAACATGCATGCTCCTTCTTGGGAGTTTGAATTCGCGGGTTCGGCACCCGCATGGTTCGGCGCGGGATCGGCTCAGGCGGTCGCCGTTGCCAGTTGCTCGCGCTCGGTCTTTTTGAAAAGCACGCTCCAGAAGGCGGCGCGGGGCTTTCCGAGGGATTGGGTAAGCCGGTCGAGGATGACGGCCAGGATGACGACGGCAAGGCCGCCTTCAAAACCGGTGCCGACGTCGAGACGCTGGATGCCGGTCAAGACCGTGTTGCCGATGCCGCCGGCACCGATCATCGAAGCGATCACGACCATCGACAGCGACAGCATGATCGTCTGGTTGATGCCGGCCATGATCGACGGCATGGCGTTGGGCAGCTGTACCTTGAACAGAAGCTGTGTCGAGGTGCAGCCAAAGGCATTGCCGGCCTCGATGAATTCGGCATGCACCTGGCGGATGCCGAGATTGGTGAGGCGCACGACGGGCGGCATGGCGAAGATCACGGTGGCGATCGCGCCCGGTACGGCGCCGAGGCCGAAGAACATCGCAGCCGGGATCAGATAGACGAAGGCCGGCATGGTTTGCATCAGGTCAAGGATCGGGCGAACGATGGTTGCGACCGTATCCCTGCGCGCCATGGCGATGCCGAGCGGGAGGCCGATCAGCATGGCCATCAGCGTAGACGCGATGACCAGCGACAGGGTTTCCATCATCGCGCTCCACAGGCCCATGTGATTGACGAGCCAAAGGGCAACGCCCGTTAGAATGCCGAAGCCGAGACCCACTCTCCAGAGGGACAGAAGGACGAAGATAGCTATGCCAATCGGCAAGGGGATGCCGACAAGAGCGTTTTGAATATTGCCGGTCACGAAACCGATCAGGCTGGCGATGAAGTCGAGGACGGGCGAAAAGTTGTCCAGAACGTAATTGACGGCGGCGTCGATGCCGTCTCCGATATCGAAATTCATAAGTCTGTCTCCGGTGGTTGGCCGGTTATTGGGAAAGGCTCAGGATCCTGCTTGGCGATCAACTGGCGCGGTCAAGCGTTTCGAGCAGCGTCGACTTGCTGATGGAGCCGAGATAGCGCTTGGTCTCGTCGACCACTGGAACCGGCCACGGACTTGCGGCGACCTTGCCGAGGACATTCGACAGGGGCTCGTCGGCCGGGATAGGCTCGATCTCGGACAGGAATGCGCCGCGATAGGGATCGGCCGCCTTGGCCCGCATCTTTTCGATCAGCGAGGTCTGGCTGACGACACCGTGATAGGTCTTGTCGCGACCGAGAATGATCGCATATTCGCGGTCATAATGCTTCATCCGCTCCAGCGCCGCAGCAGCCGTGGTGCCTTGGCGATCGATGATGGTGATCTGCGTCTTGCGCGCGACATCGCCGGCCTTGAAGACCTGGCTTACATCGACATTGCGGAAGAAGGATCGGACATAATCGTTAGCCGGGCTCATGACGATCTCGTCCGGCGTACCGACCTGGATGACATTGCCGTTCTGCATGATGCAGATCCGATCGCCGATGCGCATGGCTTCGTCGAGATCGTGGCTGACAAAGACGATGGTGCGGCTCTGCTCGGCCTGGAGGCGAACGAGTTCGTCCTGCATCTCCGTGCGGATCAGCGGGTCGAGTGCGGAAAACGCCTCGTCCATCAGAAGGATGGTCGGCTCGCTGGCAAGCGCGCGGGCAAGGCCGACACGCTGCTTCATGCCGCCGGAAAGCTGGTCGGGCATGCTGTCGGCGTAACCATCGAGACCGACGGCCTTGAGGGCTGCGAGCGCCTTCTCCTTGCGCTCGGCTTCACCGACGCCGGCAACTTCCAGCCCGAAGGCGGCGTTGTTGAGAACCGTGCGATTGGGCAACAGTGCGAAAGACTGGAACACCATGCTGATATCGCGACGACGGACATCGATCAGTTCGCGGCGGGACATCTTGGTGATGTCGCGGCCATCGATCTCGATCGAACCGGCAGTCGGCTCTATCAGACGGTTGAGAAGGCGAAGAAGGGTGGATTTGCCGGAACCCGACAGGCCCATGATGACAAAGATTTCGCCGGCCTTGATGTCGAAACTGGCATTGTTGACGCCGACCGAACAGCCGGTCTGGGCGTGGATTTCCGATTTTGTCTTGCCGGCGCGGACCATCTCCATGGCCTTTTCAGGCCGCTCGCCGAAAACCTTGTAGACATTGTTGAGACTGATCTTGGTCGAAGCCGGCTCAGCCGACGCGTCATTTTCAGTTGCAAAAGCCATTCAATACTGGGCCCGGGCTCGATAGCGCGGGCATTCTCCTTTTGTGATTTCCCGAATGCAGCGCCCGCTTGATCGGCGCTAAGGATATCAAGACAACAAAAAGCGGCGAAACAATATCGCCGCCGCGGATATGAGCTGCAGCCGATGCGACGAAACGCATCAAGAAGGCTGCGAAAAACATGTTTGGCGGATCGATCTGGTTTTACTCTCGGCAATACCTTCGATCGGCCAGCTACGTTTCGAAAGGTAGGGAGGAGGGGGGTAAATGTCCATAAAAAAACACAATTCTATTAAGTTGAAGCCTTTGCGTTGCTGCCTGAATGTGTGACGATGACCTTAAATGACAGGGGCTTGCGGCTGTTCGGCCATGGGCGCAAAATATCGATCACGAAGCCGTGATATGGTCGATCGAACCATCTTGGTCGCATGGAAATCATGCCCGGCTGAGACTAAGCGTCCCTTCGGCGCGACGATGAAGATTGTCATGGATGCTCATTTGATGAGCAGTCAGTTTGCTTGACACTGTTTTGTGCGCTGCCTACAGAATTGACCATACAAAAAGAGGGGATTTCCGTCCATGACGCATGAATTCAAACTGTCCCGCCGTGCACTGATCGCGTCGGCTACCGCCGTCGGCGCAAGCGCTTTTCTTCCTTCCATCGCGCGTGCTGCTCCGCTGAAAGTGGCCGGCATTCACGGATCGCCGGTGGAAAACGCCTGGAACTCGGTTCTGCATGCAGCCCTGCAGGAAGCCGCCAAGGAAGGCGTGATCGAATATGTCTTCTCTGAAGGCGTTTCGGGCACCGATTATGGCCGCGCGATGCGCGAATATGCCGAACAGGGCAACAAGCTGATCATCGGTGAAGCCTATGCTGTCGAAAGCGAAGCCCGTGAAGTGGCTGGCGAATATCCGGAAACCGCCTTCGTTCTCGGCTCCAGCGGTAAGCAGGCCGGCGATAACTTTGGCGTCTTCGGTACCTGGAACCATGACGGCGCCTATCTCGCCGGCATGCTGGCCGGCAAGATGACCAAGAGCAACACGGTCGGCGCCGTCGGCGCCATGCCGATCCCGGAAGTTAACATGCTGATCAACGCTTTTGGCGAAGGTGTAAAGGCCGTCAATCCGAACGCCAAGGTACTTGTCTCGTTCATCGGCACGTTCTTCGATCCGCCGAAGGCACGCGAGGCAGGTCTTGCCCAGATCGATGCCGGCGCGGACATCCTGTTCGGCGAACGTATCGGCACGGCGGATGCCGCGAAGGAACGCGGCATCAAGGCCGTCGGCTCGCTGATCGACTACACGCCGCGTTATCCGGAAACCGTATTCGCCAACGCGCTCTGGGGCTTCCGCCCGATCCTCAATGCGGCCATCGCCGATGTTGCGGCCGGCAAGCCGGTCGGCAAGGACTACACCCCCTTCGGTCTTCTGAAAGAGGGCGGCAGCGACATCGCCTTCGTCAAGGGCGTAGCGCCTGCAGATGCCGAGGCTGCGATGGAAGCCAAGCGCGCCGAGATCAAGGCCGGTACGTTCGAAGTGCCGCGCAACATGAACGAGCCGAAGTAAGCCGGACCGATGCATGCCGACGCGACAGCACTTGCCGAAGCGATCGGCTGCGGACAACTGACGGCGCGGCAGGCGATGGAAAGATCGCTTGCCGCAGCCGAAAAACACGAGGCGCTCGGCGCCATATTTTATCTCGATACCGAACAGGGACTGGCCTCGGCCGATGCCTTCGATGCGCTGCCTGTCGAGCAACGCAAATTCAGGCCATTCGGCGGTGTGCCGACGCTTGCCAAGGATCTTGGCGGGCCGTTCAAGGGATTTCCGGTCAGCGCTGGATCGAAGTCCCTGCCGAGGCAAGGCGGCGAGGCGGATTCCGATCTCGCGGCCCGTTATCGTGATGCTGGTTTCTGTCTGTTCGGGATTACAACGACACCGGAATTCGGCCTGTCCTTAGCAAGCGAGCCGCTGATCGGCCCGATATCGAAAAATCCGCTTGATCCATCGCTGACATCCGGCGGGTCCTCCGGTGGAGCCGCTGCTGCTGTCGCGGCCGGCATCGTTTCGATTGCGCATGCGACCGATGCCGGTGGGTCGATCCGCGTTCCGGCCGCCTGTTGTGGTCTGGTGGGGTTAAAGCCCGGGCGCGGGGCGATGGCGGCGGGGCCGCTGTTTACCAACCATCTCGGCGGCATTGCCAGCGAACTTGCCGTCTGCCGCTCGGTTCGCGATGTGGAGCGGGCATTTTCGGTGCTCGCAGGCTCTGCGCGCGGGCCTTATCCGCCGGTCGAGCAGGCCGTGGCCAAGGCCGGGAAGCTTAGAATCGGGCTGCTGACGGAGCTTGGATCGGATTTTGCGATCGATCCGGTTCGTGCTGAGGCCGTTGCGGATGCTGCCCGTGTCTCGGAGGCGGAGGGGCACGAGATCGTTTCACTGGCATGGAGCGATATTCGCGCGGTCATTGAAGCATCGGGCAGGGCATTTCGCGATGTGATTGCCATCAATCTCGCAAGCCTTGCGAAGCTGCCCGGTATCGATGCTGCTCTGTGGGAACCGATGACGCAGGCGGTTGCCGAAGAGGGCGGCCGGATGAGCGGCGTTGCGGTCTGGGATCTGGTGCAGGCGATGGTTTATGTCAGCCGCGATCTGCATGCGCTGTTCGACCGTTTTGACGTGCTGCTGACGCCGATGCTGGCGTCTGCGCCAAGGCCGATCGGGTCTTTTCCGAGCGATCACCGCGATACCGACTTGCATTTTGCCCGCATGAGTTCTTTCGCCCCGCTTGCGGCGATTGCCAATATCTCCGGTTTCCCGGCAATTACCCTGCCCTTCGGCGTGGATAAGGCCGGTCTGCCCTTGCCGGTGCAGATGATAGCTCCTATGGGGCAGGAGGCGCTGCTTCTGGCCCTTGCCGCAAGGCTTGAGGGCGAACAACGCTGGTCGCACCCTTTCCCAATCACAGGCCTCGACCGATGACGGATACCGTTCTCGACATCAGAAATGTCAGCAAGCGTTTTGGCGATAATCTTGCCAATGACGATATTTCGCTGTCGCTCGCAAAGGGCGAGATCGTTGCGCTGCTCGGCGAAAACGGCGCCGGCAAGACGACGCTGATGAGCATTCTTTTCGGCCATTATGTGCCGGACACGGGTTCCGTTTCGGTGATGGGGCAGATGCTGCCGCCGGGAAAGCCGCGCGCCGCGATCCGCGCCGGTGTCGGCATGGTGCACCAGCATTTTTCGCTGGCGCCGAACCTGACCGTGCTCGAAAACGTCATGACCGGGACGGAAAGCCTCTGGTCTCTCGGTTCCAATGTCTCTGCCGGGCGTAAAAAGCTTCTCGATATTTCGCAGCGTTTCGGGCTGAAGGTCGATCCGGATGCGCGGCTCGGCGATCTTTCGGTCGGCGAGCAGCAGCGCGTCGAAATTTTGAAGGCGCTTTATAACGATGCGCGCATTCTTGTGCTCGACGAGCCGACGGCGGTTCTGACCAAGCTCGAAGCCGAGACGCTGTTTTCGACCTTGAAGGATATGGCGCGGCAGGGGCTGTCGCTGATCTTCATTTCCCACAAGCTGGACGAGGTGATGGCGACGGCCGACCGCATCGTCGTGCTGCGCGGCGGCAGACAAGTCGCCGAGCGCAAGGTGGGCGATACCAGCAAGGCCGAACTTGCCGAACTGATGGTTGGCCGCAAGGTGACGCGCCCGGTGCGCGAGGCTTCGACGCCGGGCGAGATCGTGCTGGAAGCGGCGGGTATTACCGTGCGCTCCGGCGGCGTGGATCGGCTGAAATCCGTCGATTTCCGGCTGAGAGCTGGTGAAGTGCTCGGCATTATCGGTGTGTCCGGTAACGGGCAGGCGGTGCTGGCGCAGCTCTTGAGCGGTACGATCGGCCGCAGCGCCGGCGATCTGGTCCTGTTCGGCAAGGGTGTCGGCGACCTGACGGTGGCGGATGCCGTGTCCTCCGGTATCGGGCGCATTCCAGAGGATCGCAATCGCGACGGCGCGATCGGCGAGATGGCGATCTGGGAAAATGCGGTGCTGGAAAGGCTACCGGAATTTTCCAAGGCCGGACTGGTCGATCGCAAGGCGGGGATCGCCTTTGCGACAAGGATCATCGAGGGCTTTGATGTGCGTGGTGGAACGCCGACCAGCCGTATCCGGCTCTTATCCGGCGGCAACATGCAGAAGCTGATCCTTGGCCGCAACCTGATCGAGCACCCGAAAATCCTGCTTGCGGCGCAGCCGGCGCGTGGACTGGACGAAGGGGCCGTGGCGGCCGTGCATGAACGTATTCTTGAGGCGCGCAAGGCAGGTACCGCCGTGCTTCTGATTTCCGAGGATCTCGACGAGGTGATGGCGCTGGCCGACCGGATCCAGGCGATTGTCGGCGGGCGGCTGTCACCCTCCGTGAATGCCGAGGATGTCGATGCACAAAGGCTCGGGCTGATGATGGCCGGGGAATGGGGAGGTGCGTCCGATGCGGTTTGAGAGGCGCGAACATCGCTCGACGCTGCTGGTCATATCAACGCCGATCCTCGCCGTGATTGCAGCGCTTGCCATAGCAGGCGTGCTGATCGCCGCTGCCGGTGCGCCGGTTTTCGAGGCCTATTGGAAGATCCTGACCAGCGCCTTCGGCTCGCGGCTTTCCGCGACCGAGACTTTGACACGCGCTTCGCCGCTGATCCTGACCGGACTTGCCGCTGCCGTCGCCTTCCGTGCGCGGCTCTGGAATATCGGCGGGGAGGGGCAGTTCTATCTCGGAGCGATTGCCGCCGCTGCGGCCAGCGCGCATCTGTTTGCCGGCTTGCCGTCACTGCTGCAGATCCCGTTGCTTTTCATCGTCGGCGCGTTTGCCGGCATGGTTCTGCTGCTTGTGCCGTTGTGGCTGCGGTTGCGCTTTTCCGTCGATGAAGTGGTGACGACGCTGCTTTTGAATTTCGTCGCACTTCTGTTCGTCTCGATGCTGATCGATGGCGTGCTGAAAGACCCGGCGGCATTCGGCTGGCCGCAGTCGGAAGCGGTGGATGCCGCCGCCCGCCTGCCTAAACTGCTGGCCCGCTCGCGGCTGCATATCGGCCTCGGCATTGCGGTGGTGATCGCCTTCCTGATCTATTTCGTCCAGACGCGCACGGTGTTCGGCGTGCAGTCGCGCGCTGCGGGCCTCAACCCCTCCGGCGCCGTTTTCGCCGGTGTGCCGCTGGGGCGGACGCTGGTGATCGTCGCGATGATTTCCGGTGGTCTGGCGGGTCTTGCCGGCACGATCGAGGTTCTCGGCGTCAAGGGTTATGTGACGACCGATCTTTCGCCCGGTTATGGGTATTCCGGCATCGTCGTTGCCATGCTCGCCAACCTCAACCCGCTCGGGGTCGTGCTGGCGGCGCTGTTTACCGCCACGATGTTCGTCGGCGCAGACGGGATGAGCCGCAGCATGGGCATTCCGACCTATATTGCCGATGTGACGGTGTCGCTGTCGCTGCTGTCCATGCTGGTCGCGGTGTTCTTCACGCAATACAGGATACGCCGATGAGCGCGCTTTTCGACATCCTCGCCTCTGCCGGCCTCTGGGCCGCCGTGCTGCGTATCGCCACGCCGCTGATCCTTGCCACGCTCGGCGCGCTGATTTCCGAACGCGCCGGCGTGCTGAACCTCGGCATCGAGGGGATCATGACGTTTG
The DNA here is from genome assembly GCF_040675795.1 of Neorhizobium sp. LMR1-1-1.1. Taxonomy (NCBI): domain Bacteria; kingdom Pseudomonadati; phylum Pseudomonadota; class Alphaproteobacteria; order Hyphomicrobiales; family Rhizobiaceae; genus Neorhizobium; species Neorhizobium sp. LMR1-1-1.1. The sequence goes on along the minus strand of NZ_JBEGHE010000036.1, from coordinate 122,609 downwards.
GCGCGATGCTCGGCTGGCTGGCCGTCTATAATGGCGCGGATCTGTGGGTTGGGTTGCTGGTTGCCGCACTGGGCGGGGCGATGTTCGGGCTTTTGCATTCGGTGCTGACGGTGACGCTCGGCCTGTCGCAGCATGTCTCTGGTCTCGGCGTGACGCTGTTTGCCTCGAGCTTTGCCTATTACGTCTTCCGGCTGATGGTGCCGGTGGCTGGAACGCCGCCGACGATCGAGCCGTTCCAGCCGCTCGACATTCCGGTTCTTTCCGATCTGTCCTTCTTCGGTCCGGCATTCTTCACCCAGACGGCGCCGACCTATCTGGCGATTGGGCTTGCGATCGCGCTCGCCTATCTGATTGCCCGCACGCCTATCGGGCTTACGATCCGCATGACGGGTGAAAACCCGCATGCGGCGGAAGCGCAGGGGCTGAACCCGATGGCGATCCGTTATGGGGCGGTGATTTTCGGCAGCGCGATGATGGGCGTCGGCGGTGCGTTCCTGACGCTTTCCGCCTTCAACAGCTTCTTCCCGACCATGGTGCAGGGGCGCGGCTGGATCTGCATCGCGCTTGTCGTCTTCGCCTCGTGGAAGCCGGAGCGGGCGCTGCTTGGCGCAATCCTGTTTGCGCTGTTCGATGCCTTCCAACTTCGGCTGCAGACGGTGCTGAGCGGCGTCGTGCCCTACCAGATCTTCCTGATGATCCCCTATCTGCTGTCGATTGCAGCGCTTGCCGTCATGGCGCGGCGCGCCCGTGTGCCACAGGCGCTGATGCAGCCCTATCGCCGCGGTGAGCGCTGAGTTTTCAATTGCGAGGAGCCTTTCATGTTCGATCTCATCATCAAGAACGCCAACCTACCGGATGGCCGAAAGGGCGTCGATATCGCCGTTTCGGGTGGCAAAATTACTGCGATAGAGGCGAATATTGCAGGTGAAGCGCGGGAAACGATCGATGCGACGAACCGGCTTGTCAGCACTTCCTTCGTCGATCCGCATTTCCATATGGACGCCACGCTGTCGCTCGGTCTGCCGCGGATGAACACATCGGGCACGCTGCTGGAAGGGATCGCGCTCTGGGGCGAGCTTCGGCCGCTGTTGAAGAAGGAAGCGCTGGTCGAGCGGGCGCTTGCCTATTGCGATCTCGCAGTCTCCCAGGGCCTTCTGCATATCCGCACCCATGTCGACACCTCCGATCCGAGGCTGGTGACGGCGGAAGCCATGCTGGAAGTGAAGGAGCGTGTTGCCCCCTATATCGACCTGCAGCTCGTCGCCTTCCCGCAGGACGGTTATTATCGTGCTGCCGATGGCGTGAAGTCGCTGGAACGTGCGCTCGACATGGGCGTCGATATCGTCGGCGGCATTCCGCATTTCGAGCGCACCATGCAGGATGGCGCGGCTTCCGTTGAAGCGCTTTGCCGCATCGCCGCCGATCGCGGCCTGCCGGTCGACATGCATTGCGACGAGACGGATGATCCCATGTCTCGCCATATCGAGACGCTCTCGGCTGAGACCGTGCGTTTCGGCCTGCAGGGCCGGGTTGCCGGTTCGCACCTGACCTCGATGCATTCGATGGACAATTATTACGTCTCGAAACTGATTCCACTGATGGCGGAAGCCGAAATCAACGTCATTCCAAACCCGCTGATCAACATCATGCTGCAGGGTCGCCACGACACCTATCCGAAGCGTCGCGGCATGACGCGGGTGCGCGAGCTGATGGCGGCGGGCCTCAACGTCTCCTTCGGCCATGACTGCGTGATGGACCCCTGGTACTCGATGGGCTCCGGCGACATGCTGGAAGTCGGACATATGGCGATCCATGTGGCGCAGATGTCGGGCGTCGAGGACAAGAAGAAGATTTTTGACGCGCTGACCGTCAATTCGGCCAAGACGATGGGGCTGGAGAACTACGGCCTGTCGATCGGCTGCAATGCCGACCTCGTCATACTGCAGGCGGAGGACGTGCTGGAAGGGCTGAGGCTGAAGCCGACGCGGCTTGCCGTGATCCGTCGCGGCAAGGTGATCGCCCACACCGAGCCGAAGATTTCGCATCTTCAGCTCGATGGACGTCCGGGGGAGATCGATATGGGCCGTAATCCGACTAGCCGGGGTTAGGCGATAGCCGCTTCCGGTGAAGTCTGCGCAGCCGCCTGCCGGCGCAGCAACATGCCGAAAAGGTCGCGCGGCTCGTCCGGGTCGGCCACAAGGTCGAGCTTTTCGAAGCGCGTGCTGCCCTTCAGCTTGTCATAGACGTAACGGAGGGCGGAAAAGTCTTCCGTTGCGAAGCCGACGCTGTCGAAGAGTGTGATCTGCGTGTCGCTCTCGCGGCCGGTCGTCTGGCCGGTAATGACCTTCCAGAGTTCGGTGACCGGATGATCGGGGGCAAGCTGCTGGATTTCGCCTTCGATGCGGGTTTGCGGCGGGTATTCGACGAAGATCGACGAGCGCAACAGGATGTCCCGGTGCAGCTCGGTCTTGCCGGGGCAATCGCCGCCGACGGCGTTGATATGCACGCCGGGGCCGATCATGTTGTCGGAAAGGATCGTTGCATTCTGTTTGTCGGCGGTGGCTGTGGTGATGATCTGCGCCCCTTCAACCGCTTCTTCCGCTGAGCGGCAGGCGGTGATGTTCAGACCAAGATGCGAAAGGTTGCGGCGGCAGCGCTCCGCGGCGGCCGGGTCGATATCGTAGAGGCGCAGGTTTTCGATGCCGAGAAGTGAGCGGAAGGCGAGCGCCTGGAACTCGCTTTGGGCGCCGTTGCCGATCAGCGCCATGGTTTTTGCGCCCTTGGGCGCGAGGTGCTTTGCGGCGACCGCCGATGTGGCGGCGGTGCGCAGCGCAGTCAGGATCGTCATCTCCGACAGAAGCAGCGGATAACCGCTCTCGACATCGGACAGCACGCCAAAGGCGGTCACCGTCTGGCGGCCGCTTTTCGTGTTCTTCGGATGGCCGTTGACATATTTGAAGGCGTAGAGCGTGCCGTCACTTGCCGGCATCAGTTCGATCACGCCGTCACGCGAATGCGAGGCGATGCGGGCGACCTTGTCGAACAGCTCCCAACGCCGAAAATCCTCCTCCACATAGGCGGCGAGCTCCTTCAGGAACGTCTCGGTGCCGGTGGACAGCACGAGATCCATCATGTTCTCGACGCTGATGAAGGGGACGATGTTGAGATTCTGTTCGGCCGGCATCAGTTACTCCTTGTCGGTCGGTCGAGGACGGTGCGTCCCATCAGGCTGGCGGTGAGATCGACGAGAAGCGTGGCGGTGCGGCCGCGATCGTCGAGGAAGGGGTTGAGTTCGACCAGATCGAGGCTGGTGACGAGGCCGCTGTCATGCAGCATTTCCATCACCAGATGCGCCTCGCGAAAAGTGGCGCCGCCTGGAACGGTGGTGCCGACAGCGGGCGCAATCGAGGGGTCGAGAAAATCGACGTCGAGGCTGACATGCAGCATGCCGTTTGCCGCTTCCACCTGTTCGATGAAGCGCCGGACGAGAACGGCGACGCCGTGTTCGTCGATGCTGCGCATGTCGTGCACGGTGACGGCATTGCGTTTGATCGTTTCACGTTCGGCGGGATCGACGCTGCGGATGCCGATCATGCAGAGATTGGCCGGGTCGACGGCATGGGAAAGCGGTGGCAGGTAGCCTTCAAAGCCGGGCTGGCCGGTGTAATAGGCGGCGGGGAGGCCGTGAAGGTTGCCGCTGGTGGTGGATTCCAACGTGTGGAAATCCGTGTGCGCGTCGAGCCAGAGGACGAAGAGCGGGCGGCCCTCATCGGCCGCATGGCGGGCGACACCGGCGATAGTGCCGGCGGAGAGCGCATGATCGCCGCCCATGAAGATCGGCATGCCTTTGCCCGCTTCACGATAGGCGACATCGGTCAGGAGTTTCGTCCAGGCGGCGATCTGCGGCAGGTTGCGCACAGCCGGGTTGGGGTGGCGGATGTCGGGAAGCTCATCAATGACGACATTGCCGATATCGGTGACCTCGTGGCCGAGACCTTTGAGCGCGCCCGCAAGATCTGCGACGCGCAGCGCGCTCGGTCCCATTTCGCAGCCAAGTTGGGACGCGCCGTCCTGAAGAGGAATACCTATCAGTCTGCAATGCATTGTGTCACTCCGTTTCCTGAAAATGATCATGGTTATCTGGCGGATTGAATAGATCGATTTGCCAAAATCGATAAAATGGCTTTCCATTTCGGCAGCATGATCTATCAATCTGTTCATGGATGAATTCGACCACAAGCTGGTGACGCTTTTGCGTCACGATGCCCGCCGCAGCATTTCGGATCTGGCGGCCGACCTCGGTACGTCAAGGGCGACGGTGCGGGCACGCATGGAAAAGCTGGAGCGAAACCGCGACGTTCTCGGTTATACGGTGATCCTCAGGGCCGATGCGGTGGAGCTGCCGGTGCGCGGCATCATGATGGTGGAGATCGAGGGGCGTGTTGCCGACCGGGTGATCCAGACGCTGGGCGGTTTTCCCGAGGTTTCCGAGATACACACCACCAATGGACGTTGGGATCTGATCGTCGAACTGGGGACTGCGACGCTGGCTGATTTCGACAATGTGCTTCGTCGCATAAGGCTTGTTCAGGGCATCACGGCCAGCGAAACGAACCTGCTTCTGGCGACGCCGCGTAGCACACGAGCGCGGCTCTGAGCATTTTCGCGTGCCGCGCCGGTTCTGCCCGTTGACGGCCACAATCGACGCGCTTACTCCTTGCGCCCTGCAATTTGATTTTCTTCAAGTCGAGACACCCTCCATGAATTTTATCAGACCGGATATCAGCGCCCGCGCCGCGTCAGCACCGCGCAGCGGTATTGGCGAGATTGTCACCTATGCCAGAGGGCGCGAGAACCTGATGCCGCTCTGGATCGGCGAGGGTGACCTGCCGACGCCGGATTTCATCACCAAGACGGCGGCGGATGCGCTTGTCGCGGGTGAGACCTTCTATACGTGGACGCAGGGCATTCCCGAGCTTCGCCAGGCAATCGTGCGTTATTACCAGCGCCATTACGCAAACGAGCTTTCGGTCGACAATATCTATGTGACCGGGTCGGGCATGCAGTCGATCGTGCTGGCGATCCAGGCGACGGTCTCGGCCGGTGACGAGATCATCTATTTTTCGCCGTCATGGCCGAATGCGATGCATGCCGCTTTGGTGGCTGAGGTGAAGCCGAAAGCCGTTGCGCTGGATTTCGTCGACGGGCAATGGAAGATCGATATCGATCGCCTCGCTTCCGCGATCACGCCGAAGACCAAGGCGTTGTTCATCAACTCGCCGTCAAATCCGACCGGCTGGACCGCGACGAAGGAAGATCTGGCCGCCGTGCTCGATCTGGCGCGCAAGCATGGTCTCTGGATCATCGCCGACGAGATCTATGGTCTTTATTATTTCGATGGCGCCCGCGCGCCGTCCTTCATGGATGTGATGGATAAGGCTGACCGGATCATCTTTGCCCAGTCCTTCTCCAAGAACTGGTGCATGACCGGCTGGCGGGTCGGCTGGATGGTGGCGCCGGCGGAAATCGGCCAGACGCTGACAAATCTCATCCAGTATTCAACCTCCGGCGTGGCGCAGTTCATGCAGAAGGGGGCGATTGCGGCGCTCGACCAGGGCGACGATTTCGTCCGCACCAATATCGAGCGGGCGCGGACCTCGCGCGACATCCTCTGCGATGCGCTGGTGGCGACAAACCGGGTCGAGACCGGTCGTCCTCCGGGCGCGCTCTACGCCTTCCTGAAAATCGACGGCGTGACGGATGCGCGTGCGGAAGCCTTCAAAATCGTTGATGCGACGGGTGTGGGTCTTGCACCGGGTACGGCCTTCGGCCTAGGTGGCGAAACCTTCCTGCGCGCCTGTTATCTGCGTGATCCCAAGCAGATCGATGACGCTGCCGAGCGGTTGAGCGGCTATATCCGCGCGCTTTAAAGCTCTCAGTTTTCAAGCCAGCGGCGGCCTGACGCAGTGAGGTGCGTATGCATCGCCGCCTGTGCTGCCAGTGGATCGCGGGCTTCCAGCGCCGCCAATATGGCGTGGTGTTCGGTAAGTGCTGCCGTCCAGCTATCGGCCGTCTCGAAATGGCCGCGGATGCCGGCAGATAGCGGGCTGTGGCGTTCGTCGAACAGGTTTTCGACGATCTCCGCAAACAGCGTGTTGCCGGTGCTTTCCGCGATGATCAGGTGGAAGGCCCGGTCCTGTTCGATCGGTTTTCGCGTGTTGGCGATATCGTCCGCCATGGCATTGAGTGTCGCGCGCAGCATGACCAGCGTCTTTTCCGACATCGTTGCTGCCGCCTGGACAATGATGGCGCTTTCAATGACGGCGCGCGCCTGCATCAGTTCCGACGGGCTTTCACCCAGGGATCGGCCGTTGCCGGCCGGTTTTGTTGTGTTGAGCACGTAGATGCCCGACCCCATGCGGATCTCGATCGTACCGTCGATTTCGAGCGCGATCAGCGCCTCCCGAAGCGAAGGGCGTGAGACGCCGAGTTGCTGGGCGAGTTCGCGCTCTGCGGGCAGGCGTGCGCCGGCCTGATAATCTCCCCTGGCGATAAGCTGCCGGACGCGGTCTGCAGTCTGCTGGTAGAGGCGTCGTGTATCCGTCATTGAGGTCTGGCCAATTGAGTATTTAACAAGCAGTTGTCCGTCAATTGGCGTCAATAATTGGCATGATGCAAGAAAAATCTGCAAATTGGCTTGACCAAATGACGCGGCCGCGATTTGATAATCCGCAAGAGCCCTGGGAAGCTCTTGCGCGAAGAGGAGATCGCGATGGGAGGAGTGCCGCAACCTGCAGGCATGGCTGGTCATGCCGTTGGGCATGCCGTGCTGTTGAAGCTTGAGGGTGTGTCCAAGGAATTTCCGGGCGTAAAGGCGCTGTCGGGCGTCAGTTTCGATCTGCGCGCCGGCGAGGTGCATGCCGTCTGTGGAGAGAACGGGGCGGGAAAATCGACGCTGATGAAGATCATCAGCGGCGTCTACCAGCCGAATTCCGGTTCGATCACCTTCAAGGGTCAGCCGGTGCAGTTTGCCTCGACGCTTCAATCGGAAGCGGCCGGCATTGCCATCATCCACCAGGAACTCAATCTCGTTCCGCATCTGACAGTGGCGGAAAACATCTATCTCGCCCGCGAGCCGCGGCGCGGTTTTCTCGTCGACCGGAGACGACTGATCGCCGACGCAAAACGCTGTCTCGACCGGCTTGGCGTCGATATCGATCCGAATGTTCAGGTGCGCACGTTGTCGGTCGCACAGTGTCAGATGGTGGAAATCGCCAAGGCGCTGTCGCTCGATGCGACCGTGCTGATCATGGACGAGCCGACCTCGTCGCTGACCGAGCAGGAGGCACAGCTTCTGTTCAAGGTGATCCGCGACCTGAAAGCCCAGGGCACCGGCATCATCTATATCTCGCACCGGTTGGACGAGATGGTGGAGATCGTCGATCGCGTCACTGTGCTGCGTGACGGGCGCTATATCTCGACCGATGATTTTTCTTCGCTGACTGTCGACGACATCGTGGCGCGGATGGTGGGGCGGTCGCTGGAGGACAAGTTTCCCGAGCCGACGCGGGTGCCGGGCGACAAGGTGATCTTTTCCGCAACCGGCCTGACCAGTCGCGGCGTGTTTTCCGACATCAATTTCGAGATCCGCCGTGGCGAGATCCTCGGTTTTGCCGGGCTGATGGGGGCGGGGCGCACGGAGGTGGCACGTGCCATTTTCGGCGCCGATCCGCGCGATGCCGGGACGATCATGCTCGACGGAAGCGAATTGAAGATTTCCGATCCGCGCAGCGCGATCGACGCGGGCATTGCCTATCTTTCCGAAGACCGCAAGGCGCAGGGGTTGGCGGTAAAAATGCCGGTCGATGCCAATCTGGTCATGGCGCGGATGGGCGCGGTCGCGAGCCGTTTCGGCGTGATCGACCGCAAGCGGCATCGCGAGGCGGGCCAGCGCTATGTCGATCTTTTGAACATCCGCACGCCGAGCCTCAGCCAGCCGGTTCGCCTGCTTTCCGGCGGCAACCAGCAGAAGATCATCATCGGCAAATGGCTGTTTCGCGAGCCGCGCATCATGTTTTTCGACGAACCGACGCGCGGTATCGATGTCGGGGCGAAATTCGCCATCTACCAGATCATGGACGAGCTTGCGGCACGTGGCATCGGCGTTGTGCTGATCAGTTCCGAACTGCCGGAAGTGCTCGGCATGTCCGACCGCATCGCCGTCTTCCATGGTGGGCGGATCACAGCGACGCTTGAAACGCGGACGACCTCCCAGGAAGAAATTATGCATTACGCGTCCGGCAGCGGCCGGCGCGGCGAACAGGGATTGTGAAAGCATGGCCGATATGACCAGCGAAAAACCGGCGCAGCAGCCGGCCCCGAAGGCCGCCGGTCAAGGGCGTCGCCTGAGCGAGCGGCAGAAGGATATCATCCAGAAATTTGCAGCACTCGGCAGCCTGCTCGCGCTGGCGGCAGTGTTTTCCGCCACAAGCAGCGCTTTCTTCACCGTCGGCAACGGCATGACGATTGCGCTTCAGGTGACCTCCATTGCGCTGCTGGGCATCGGTGCGACCTATGTCATCATCACCGGCGGGATCGATCTGTCGGTCGGCTCGGTTCTGGCGCTGGCCGGCGTGGTGGCGGCACTTGCGGTGAAGGAACTGCAACTGCCGATCTGGATCGGCATGCTGCTCGGTATCCTGACCGGCTCGCTCTGTGGACTGATCAACGGTTTCGTCATCACCCAGTTGAAGCTGCCGCCCTTCATTGCGACGCTCGGCATGATGCTGATTGCGCGTGGTGTGGCACTGCAGATCACCGGCGCTCGTGCTGTGTCCGGCCTTGGTGAGGCTTTTGGCGAGCTGGGTAACGGTTCTCTGTTCCGGATCGAATCCATCGACGACCAGGGATTTCCGGTCGTGACATTTCCCGGCATTCCCTATCCGGTCGTGCTGATGATCGTCATCGCTTTCATTGCCGCCTTCGTGCTGAACCGCACGGTGCTCGGCCGTTATATCTATGCGATCGGTTCCAATGCCGACGCGGCGAGACTTTCTGGCGTAAACGTTTCTCGCGTGACCGCCTTTACCTATGTCGTGTCAGGCACGCTCGCCGGCCTAACCGGCTGCGTGCTGATGTCCCGCCTCGTCACCGCGCAGCCCAATGAGGGCGTGGCTTATGAGCTCGACGCGATTGCCAGCGCCGTGATCGGCGGCACGTCGCTGATCGGCGGTGTCGGGACGATTTCCGGCACGATGATCGGTGCCTTCGTCATCGGCATATTGCGCAACGGATTGAACATGAACGGCGTCTCGGCCTTCACCCAGCAGATCATCATCGGCCTCGTCATTCTGGTCACCGTCTGGATCGATCAGCTGCGCAATCGCCGCTGAAGATAAGGGAACGGCCGGGGGCCGGGCCTGACTATGGAAGCCACGGGGAGGGGAGGAGCCTTCCCTTTAAACGGACCTTTGAGGGATATCCCGGGGTCATTCGAGGAGGAAAGACATGCGTAGACTTGCAACGGTCCTGATGGCGTCAGCACTTGCCTTTGCCGGGACGACAGCCGCGTCGGCCGGCGAAATCGCCGTCATCGTCAAGACGGTCAACTCGACTTTCTGGCAGAATGTGCAGAAGGGTGCGGAAGCCGCAATCGGCTCAGCCAAGGGCGAACACACGATGACCTTCCAGGGCCCGGCGGCAGAATCCGCCATTGCCGACGAGGTCAACATGGTCGAGAATGCCGTCAACCGTAAGGTGGCGGCGATCCTGCTTGCGCCGTCGGATCCGGATGCGCTTGTGCCGGCGGTGAAGAAGGCCTGGGAAGCGCGTATCCCGGTCGTCATTATCGACAGCCAGCTTTCCGCGGGGTCGGACAAATATTACCAGTCCTTCCTTGCCACCGATAACAGCAAGGCCGGCGAGCTTGCCGCCAAGGCGCTGATTGAAAAGGTCGGCACGACCGGCAAGATCGCCGTCATGTCCTATGTTGCCGGTGCCGGCTCGGAAATCGGCCGCGTCGGCGGGTTTACCGACTATATCAAGGCCAATTCCAAGCTGGAAATCGTCGGGCCTTATTATTCGCAGTCGCAGATGGCGACCGCGCTGAACCAGACCACCGACCTTCTGGCCGCCAACAGCGACCTGAAGGGTATTTTCGGCGCCAACGAACCGACGGCAATCGGCATGGGCCGGGCGATCAAGCAGGCGGGCAAGGCGGGCAAGGTGGTTGCCATCGGCTTTGACGGAAACCAGGACCTGCAGGAATTCGTCAAGGACGGAACGCTGACCGCCACCGTCGTTCAGGGATCCTACCAGATGGGCGAAAAGGGCATCCAGACGCTGCTTTCGATCCTTGGCAAGCAGAAGGTCGAGAAGACCGTCGATACCGGCGTCGTCGTGGTGACGAAGGACAATATCGACAAGCCGGAAGCCAAGAACGTTCTCTACTAAACAGACCGGCGCGCGGGCGCCTCAATGCCCGCGCGCTCCCTTCTATCACGATCTGGATTTCAGGACATCATGAAGGTTTCGGACAGGCGCAGGCTGCGCAATCGCAACGTCTCGTTCACGCTTATGGGGCTGGGCTGTGCCCAGATGGGCAATCTCTACCGGCTGACCCCCTATCAGGAATCGCTCAGTGCCTTCGAGGCTGCGTGGGATGCCGGCATCCGCTATTTCGATACGGCGCCCTTTTATGGCTATACCCGCTCGGAACGCCGGCTCGGGACGATGGTGACGGATCGGGCGCGGGACGATTATGTGCTGAGCACCAAGGTCGGGCGGCTGATGCTGCCGGATAACAGTGTCGGGCCGGAAGAGGATGCCTTCGTCGCGCCGCTGCCGTTTCGGCCGACCTATGATTACGGTTATGACGCGATCCTGCGCTCTTTCGAGGACAGCCGCCAGCGGCTCGGCATGTTTGCGCCCGACGTGCTTTTTGTCCACGATATCGGCCGCGCCACCCATGGGGATCGTCACCAGCATTACTGGGACCAGTTGACCAAGGGCGGCGGGTTCCGGGCGCTTGGCGAATTGCGTGAGGCAGGTCTGATCAAGGCGATCGGGCTCGGCGTCAACGAATGGCAGGCGATCGCCGATGCGATGGACGAATGCGATATCGACGTGTCGATGCTGGCTGGGCGCTATACGCTCTTGGAACAGGAGAGCTTGGCCCTGCTCGACCGCTGCCACCGCGAAGGTGTCGGGATCGTTGTTGCGGGCGCGTTCAATTCCGGGCTTCTCGCCGGAAACCGAAAGTTCAATTATGCCGAGGCTCCGGCCGATATTCTCGCCCGTGTCGGCGAGATCGAGGCTGCCTGCGAGGCTGAAGGCGTTGCCATGCAGGCGGCGGCCCTCGCCTTTCCGGCGCTACATCCGGCCGTCGTCAGTGTCGTTTCGGGCGCACGCAACGCCGAGCAGATGAAGGCCAATGTCGACTGGTTCGAGCAGGAAATTCCAGCTTCGTTCTGGACCCGATTGCAGGACAAGGGTGTGATCGCTGCCGATGCATCGGTTTCGGGTGGCTGAGACGATGATCATCGATGCCCACCAGCATTTCTGGCTGCTGAAGGATCGCAAAGGCGGCTGGCCGCCACCCGAGCTTGCCGCCATTCACCGCGATTTCTTGCCCGCAGATCTGACATCGGAGATCGACGGTGCCGGCGTCGGCGGCACGATCCTCGTGCAATCGATGCCGAGTGTCGAGGATACGCGGTTCATGCTGGGCCTCGCCGAGAAGAGCGATACCATTCTCGGTGTCGTCGGCTGGGTGGAGATGAAGGCCCCGGATGCGCCGGAGGTGATCGCCGATCTTGCAAAAGCGCCGAAGTTGAAGGGACTGCGGCCGATGCTGCAGAATATCGCCGATCCCGACTGGATCGACGATCCGGCGCTAGAGCCGGCTGTCGAGGCGATGATGGCGCATTATCTGGTGTTCGATGCGCTGGTGCTGGAGCCGCATCTTTCGGCCCTGCATGCCTTCGCCCGCCGTCATCCCGGGCTGCCTGTCGTCATCGATCATGGGGCGAAGCCGCGGATTGCCACGGGACATTATCGCGACTGGCGGCATGCGATGTTGCGGCTCTGCGAACTCGACAATGTTTGCTGCAAGCTTTCCGGCCTGTTGACCGAAGCGGGTGGGCAGAAGCCAGAGGCGCTGCGGCCCTATATCGAGACCATTCTTGAATTGTTCGGAGTTGACCGGGTGATCTGGGGTAGCGACTGGCCGGTCGTCAATCTGGCTGGAAACTATGCCGGATGGATCGCTCAATGCCGCGCGATCGTTCCCCAAGCCGATCACGATGCGGTGTTCGGCAGCAATGCTCGGCGCTTCTATCGATTGTGAGGAAATGAGATGCAGAGAATGGGGATGGTGATTGGTCTCGCGCCGGAAAAGATCGAGGAATATAAGGCGCTGCATGCTGCCGTGTGGCCCGAGATCCTTGATCTCATATCGCGCTGCAATATCTCCAACTACTCGATATTCCTGCGCGAACCGGAGAACCTGCTGTTCGGTTACTGGGAATATCATGGTACTGATTTCGCTGCAGATATGGCGAAAATGGCAGCGAGCGAGAAGAACCAGGAATGGTGGTCGTACTGTATTCCCTGCCAAAGACCTTTCGCAACGCGAAAGGATGGGGAATGGTGGGCATCGATGGATGAGGTGTTCCATCTGGACTGAAAGGGAGAAGACATGACAGGTAAGCTAGGAGGCAAGGTGGTCGTGGTGACCGCCGCCGGTCAGGGGATAGGACGGGCCAGCGCATTGGCCTATGCCGAAGCGGGCGCACAAGTCTGGGCGACCGATATCAATGAGGAAGCGCTTTCGACGCTGACGGGCAGCACCAATATCGAAACGGCAAAGCTCGATGTGCTCGACAGCGCATCGGTAACGGCATTCTTCGAGCGTGTCGGCGCGATTGATGTACTGTTCAACTGCGCCGGTGTAGTGCATGGCGGCTCGGTGCTGGAGATGACGGACAAGGATCTCGATTTCGCCTTCGATCTCAATGTCCGCGCCATGGTGCGCACGATCAAGGCTGTGCTGCCGGGCATGCTGGAGCGCGGCGACGGCACGATCATCAACATGGCCTCGATCGCTTCCAGCTCCAAGGGCGTACCGAACCGCTGCGCCTATGGCACGACCAAGGCTGCCGTGATCGGGCTGACCAAGGCGATTGCAGCTGACTACGTGACACGCGGCATTCGCTGCAACGCTATCTGCCCCGGTACGGTGGAAAGCCCGTCCTTGGAACAGCGCATGCGTGCCCAGGGCAATTACGAGGAGGCGCGTGCGGCATTTATCGCCCGCCAGCCGATGGGGCGCCTCGGCAGCCCTGAAGAAATTGCGGAACTGGCGGTCTATCTCGCCGGCGCTACCTACACGACCGGGCAGGCCGTCGGCATCGACGGCGGCTGGTCGATCTGAGCCATTTTTGAAAAGCGAAGTTTGAATTGAAAGGACTATTCCGATGAAATTCCTGCGTTATGGCGCGCCCGGCGCTGAAAAGCCTGCGATCGTCGATGCCGACGGCAAGATCCGTGATCTTTCCGCACATGTCTCCGATCTTTCTGGTGCAGCGCTCTCCCCGGATGCGCTGGCGAAACTCGGCGCTGTCGATGCAAAGAGCCTGCCGCTAGTCGAAGGTTCGCCGCGTCTTGGCCCCTGCGTGGCCGGTACCGGCAAGTTCATCTGCATCGGCCTCAACTATTCCGACCACGCCGCCGAGACAGGCGCGACCGTGCCGCCGGAGCCGATCATCTTCATGAAGGCGTCTTCGGCCATCGTCGGCCCGAACGATGACGTCGTCATTCCGCGCGGTTCCGAAAAGACCGACTGGGAAGTCGAGCTCGGCGTCGTCATCGGCAAGACGGCGAAATACGTTTCGGAGGACGATGCGCTGGATTACGTCGCCGGCTATTGCCTGACCAATGACGTTTCCGAACGTGCCTTCCAGGCCGAGCGTTCCGGCCAGTGGACCAAGGGCAAATCCTGCGACACGTTCGGACCGCTCGGCCCCTGGCTGGTGACCAAGGACGAGATTCCTGATCCGCAGAACCTCGGCATGTGGCTGACGGTGAACGGCGAGAAGATGCAGGATGGCTCGTCGAAGACCATGGTCTACGGCGTCAAGTTCCTTGTCTCGTATCTCAGCCAGTTCATGTCGCTGCATCCGGGCGATGTCATCTCCACCGGCACGCCTCCGGGCGTCGGCCTTGGCATGAAGCCGCCGCGCTTCCTCAAGGCCGGTGATGTCGTCGAACTCGGCATCGAAGGCCTCGGCAGCCAGAAGCAGACCTTCGTCGCCGATATCTAAGACGACCGATCGGCGCGCCGGTTTGGAGGCTGGCGCGCCGATTTTTAGACCAAATAAGCCGGCAGAGGAGGCCGCAATGACCCGCATCACCAATCTTCGTGTTTTCGATCTGCGCTTCCCGACTTCGGCAAGCCTTGACGGGTCGGATGCGATGAACCCCGATCCGGATTATTCGGCGGCCTATGTCATCCTCGAAACCGATCGCGACGGGATCGAGGGCCACGGCCTGACCTTTACCATCGGCCGCGGCAACGACATCGTCTGCATGGCGATCGAGGCTATGCGCCATCTGGTGATCGGCAAGGACTTAGCCGAAATGCGCGCTAGCCCCGGCAAATTCTGGCGGCACCTGACGGGCGACAGCCAGTTGCGCTGGATCGGGCCGGATAAGGGGGCGATGCATCTGGCGACCGGTGCCGTGGTCAACGCGCTCTGGGATGCGCTCGCCAAGGAGGCGGGCATGCCGGTGTGGAAATTTGTAGCGACAATGTCGCCGGAAGAGATCGCCGATATCGTCGATTATCGGTATCTCACCGATGCGCTGACCCGCGACGAGGCGATCGACATCCTGCGCAAGGCGGAGAAGGGCAAAGCGGAGCGGATCGCCATTCTCGAGCGTGAAGGTTATGCCTGCTACACGACTTCGGCGGGCTGGCTCGGTTATCCCGACGACAAGCTACGCCGGCTGGCGCAGGAGGCAGTCGATGCCGGGTTCAGCCATGTGAAGATGAAGGTCGGGCGCGATCTGGAAGACGATATCCGCAGGCTTACCATTTGCCGTGAAGTGATCGGGCCGGATCGCTATATGATGATCGATGCCAACCAGGTCTGGGATGTCGACCAGGCGATCGACTGGGTGAAGGCGCTGGCCTTTGCCAAGCCGTTCTTCATCGAGGAGCCGACCAGCCCGGACGATGTGGCGGGGCATAAGAAGATCCGCGAGGCGATCGCGCCGGTGAAGGTGGCGACCGGCGAAATGTGCCAGAACCGCATCATGTTCAAGCAGTTCATCGCCGAGGGCGCGATCGATATAGTGCAGATCGATGCCTGCCGCATGGGCGGGCTGAACGAGGTGCTGGCGGTGCTCTTGATCGCCGCGAAATTCGGCAAGGCGGTATGGCCGCATGCCGGGGGTGTGGGCTTATGCGAATATGTGCAGCATCTGTCGATGATCGACTACATCGCCGTCTCCGGTACCAAGGAGGGACGCGTGATCGAATATGTCGATCATCTGCACGAACATTTCGTTGATCCCTGCGTGATCAAGGACGCCGCCTATATGCCGCCGTCGCGGCCGGGCTTTTCGATCGAGATGAAGCCGCAGTCGATCGAAGCTTATCAGTTCGGTAGACCCAAAGCGGCGTGAACGTGCATCGACACTGGATATGAAAAAGGCGCCTTCCGGCGCCTTTTTCTATTGGGTGGTGAGGCTTCAAACCTCCAGAATGGCCTTGATCACCCCGGCTTCCGGTTTCGACCATTCGGAAAACAGCGCGACTGCGTCGGACAGCGGTGCACGATGGGTGTTAAGCGCGCGGGTCGGAACCTTACCGGCCTCGATCTGGCGCACGACTTCGGCAAAATCATCCGGCTGGGCGTTGCGGCTGGCGATCAGCGTTGCCTCGCGCTTGTGGAATTCCGGGTCGGAGAAGGTGATGTCCTGGCGGACGACGGAGAGCAGCACGTAACGTGCGCCATGGGCGAGGAAATGGAAGCCGCGCTGCATGGGGATGGCGTTGCCGGTGGCGTCGATGACGACATCGTACCATTCGCCGCCGGTCTGCCGCTCGGCGACCTGTTCCGCGTCTGCATCGGCAAAGATCGTCGCGTCTGCGCCGAGTTTTTCGACGGCAAAAGTGAGCCGGTCGTCGCGCGTATCCATGACGGTGACATGGGCGCCGCGGGCCTTGGCAAAGATGATCGCCGACATGCCGATCGGGCCTGAGCCGGTGACGAGCACGCGATCCTCGGACGTGATCGCGCCGCGCTTGACGCCATGGGCGCCGATGGCGAGAAATTCGATCATTGCCGCGTCTTCGAGCGGGATATTGCCGGTCGGGATGACGTTTTCTTCCGGCACGCAGAGATATTCGGCCATGCCGCCATCGCTGTGGACGCCCAGCACCGAAATGTTGCGACAGGCATTGCTGATGCCGCGGCGGCAGGCCTGGCAGGTCCCGCAGGAGAGATAGGGAACGATATAGACGGGTTCGCCGGGTTTAAGCCTGCTGCCGGCCGGAGCCTCCGCGACGGTGCCGGACAACTCATGGCCCATGACGCGTGGATATTGGAGAAACGGATGTTTTCCGGCAAAGATGTGAAAATCTGTGCCGCATATGCCGATATGGCGGATGCGGACTTTGACCTCGCCTTCGCCGCGTGCCGGTTCGGGACGGTCCTCCAGCGCAAGTTGGCCGGGCTCGATACAGACGAGCGCCTTCATGATAAACTCCTGGGGTGGTTTTGGGGTGTCTTGAAATTCTTGGTCAGCGCCATTTCGCGACCTCTGCGTTGACGAGATCGCGCCAGGCGCGCGACTGGGCGAGCGAAAGCGGAATGAGGCCTTCGATGCCGACAAAGCTTGCCGTGTAATCCTGAGGATCGGCCGCCTGGGCTGCTGCCAAAAGCTCGTCGCGGCGCGGATCGTTGCAATCCCTGAAGCGGATCAGCGCGGCGATCCAGAGGCCGACGACGCGGGCAAAGCTTGCGCCGTCCGAGCCTGAAGCCAATGCATCCACCGCCGGCGAAAAGATGCGCTGCGGCAGTTTCTGGCTGGAATCCATGGCGATCTGGATGTTGCGATGGGCGATGGCGCGATTGCTGAAACGGTCGATCAACTGGTCCATGTAATGGTCGAGATCAATGCCGGGGACCGGGTCGAGCGTGGCCGCTGCGGCGCGCATATGGTCTCGCGTCATCGCCACGAATTCCGGCACGGCCATGACGTCGCGCACGCATTCAAGGCCTTTCAAAAGGCCGAGATGGGCGATCATCGTGTGGGAGCCGTTGAGCAGTCGGAGCTTCATCTTCTCGTATGGCTCGACATTTTCGACGAACAATGCGCCGCCGGCTTCCCAGGCGGGGCGGCCCGAGACGAATTCGTCCTCGATCACCCATTGCATGAAGGGCTCGGTATCGAGGGCAAGCGCATCCTCCACGCCGAGCAGGCTTTTGGCACGGATGCGGGTATCCTCGGTCGCGGCGGGCACGATGCGGTCGACCATGGAAGAAGGGAAAGTGACCTCCTGCTCGATCCATTTTGCCAGTTCCGGGTCGCGGCGTGTGGCCATGTCCAGAACCAAACGACGGACAACCTTGCCGTTGGACGGGAGGTTATCGCAGCAGAGAATGGTGAAGGGACGCATGGCCTTTTCGCGGCGGGAAGCGAGACCGGCGACGAGATAGCCGATTGCACCGACCGGGGCGTCGGGATTGGCGAGATCGTTGGCGACCGCGGGATGAGCCTTGTCGAGGCCGCCGGTCGATGGATGCAGACCATAGGCCTTTTCCGAGACGGTCAGTGTGACGACATGGATGAACGGGCTGGCCAGATAGGTGAGCACGCGCTCCCGGTCGGTTGCAGCGCAGAGCCAATCGACGGTTGCTCCGACGACCTCGCTCGTGTCGCCATCGCTATCGCGCACGGTGATCGAATAAAGGCCGTCCTGTGCCACCAAAGCTTCGACCGGCTCAGGTGAGCGCAGGTTGACGGCGACGATGCCCCACGGGCCGAATTCGCTCTGCAGCGCGCGCTGGGTATAGATGCCCTGATGGGCGCGATGGAAAGCGCCGAGGCCGAAATGCAGGATGCCTGGGCGTAGCTCGGCGCGTTCGTAACCGGGTTGGGCGACGCTGGCGGGAAGCTGCGTTTCGGTGGAGAGATGGCTCGTCATCGGCCAAGTCCAAATTGGCTGTGGCTCAAGGCGCGCTCGATGCCGCGCAGTTCCGCCAGCCCCTTCAGGCGGCCGATCGCCGGATAACCGGGCTGGGCGCCGCGGGACAGATCGTCGAGAATTTCCTGGCCGTGGTCGGGCCGCATCGGGATCTGGTGGTCCTCGCGGCCCTCCGCTTTGCGGCGCGTCTCTTCGGTCAGAAGTGCGGCGATGACGGCGACCATGTCGGTGCCGCCTTCCAGATGCTCGTCCTCGAAAAAAGAGCAGGGAAGGGTGTCTTCGTCACGGGTGACATTGCGCAGATGGACGAAATGGATCCGGTCGGCAAAACGGGTGGCGATCTCTGCCAGGTCGTTATCCGCGCGCGCGCCGAGCGAACCGGAGCAGAGCGTCACGCCATTGGCGCGGCTATCCACTTGGCGAAGCATGTGAGCGTAGTCGTCGCCGGTTGAAAGAATGCGCGGTAGGCCGAGCAGTGGCCACGGCGGATCATCCGGATGGGCGCAGATGTTGATGCCGACCCGTTCGGCGACCGGGGTGACTTCCGAAAGGAAGTCGACGAGATGCGACTGCAGTTGCCTGGCGTCGATGCCTTGATAGGTGCGCAGTTTTTCCAGCAGCTGATCGAGCGTGTAGCCATCGGCCGAGCCGGGCAGGCCGGCGCCAATATTCTTGCCGAGCGCGGTGATGCGTGCGTCGTCGAACGAGGAGAAGCGTCTGGCCGCTTCTTCCTGCAACCGTTCAGGATAGTCCTGTGCTGCACCGGGACGTTTCAGGATGTGGATATCGAAGGCGATAAAATCCGTGAGATCGAAGCGCATCGCCTTTGCGCCATGTTTGGTTTCCCAGCGCAGGTCGGTACGGGTCCAGTCGAGCACCGGCATGAAATTGTAGCAGACGGTTTTTATGCCGGAGGCGGAAAGGCGGTGCAGCGTCTCCTGCCAGTTCTTCACATGCTCGCGCCAGTCGCCGGTCTGGGTCTTGATGTCTTCGGAGACGGGAACGCTTTCCACCACATCCCAGAACAGGCCGCCGTCGCGGATCGCCTGATGGCGTTTTTCGATTTCATCGACGGGCCAGACGGCACCGGTCGGGATGTGGTGAAGGGCGCTGACAATGCCCTCGGCGCCTGCCTGGGCTGCATCCCTGACCGTGACCTTGTCGACCGGTCCGAACCATCGCCATGTGTGTCGCATCTGTTCTTCCTTTTAGCTGAGGGCGATCTGGACCTTGCAGGCGGCGGTGCGGTCACCGGCCTGCAGGAAGGCGGCGAGCGCCTCGTCGATCGGGAATGTGTGGGAGAGGATCGGGCGGACATCGATATCCCTGGCACCGATCAGTTTGACGGCGTGGGCGAATTCCCCGTGGAAACGCTGCGAGCCGCGCCAGATGATTTCCTTGCCGACCAGCATGTTGACCGGGACCGACAATTCACCGGTGACGCCGACCTGCACGATCGTGCCACGCGGTTTGACGCTCTGGAAGGCCGAGACAAGGGCAGGGCCGGCGGCCGAACATTCGAAGACTACATCGAACGTGCCTTTGTCTTTCTGGTAAGGCGCAAGCGCATCGGGTCTGGAGACGTTGATCGTCTCGTCAGCACCCATGGCCGGGCCGCGGGACAGGGCGGCGTCGGCGAGATCGGTGACGGTGATCCGGCCCGCACCGGCATGGCGGGCTGCTGCAACCACCAGCAGGCCGATCGGGCCGGCGCCGGTGACGAGCACGTTTTTGCCGGTGAGATCTCCGGCCTGCGCCACGGCGTGGAGGCAGACAGCCAGCGGTTCGGCGCAGGCGGCCTCGGCGGATGAGGCTTCGCCTTCTACCGGAAAACACTGGATCGCCGGGACGATCAGCTGCTCGCGGAACATGCCCTGCTCGTGGGGAAGGCGCATGGCCGAGCCCATGAATTTCATCTCGAGGCAATGGATCGGTTGGCCGATCGTGCAGTAGTGGCACTGGCCGCAGGGTTGGGACGGGTTGATTGCGACGAGTATGCCGGTGGCAAGGCCGGTGACGCCGGGGCCGACCGCATCGACATAACCGGAGGCTTCATGTCCGGAAATGATCGGTTCGCGGACTCGGACCGGGCCGAAACCGCCATCCTGGAAATAGTGGAGGTCGGAGCCGCAGATGCCGCCCAAGGCCATTTTCAGCCGGACTTCGCCGGGGCCGGGTTCGGGGCATTCCTGGGTTTCGACGTGCAAGTCCTGCTTGCCGTATAGACGAACGATCTTCGTCAACATGTCTCATGCCTTCAGATTGGAACTGGGGCCTGCGCCGTCTGGCGGCGCAGGCGGGTTATCGTCAGCGGATCAGGCCCATCTCGGTCGGCAGCCAGAGCGTGATGGCCGGGATGAAGGTGATGAGGATCAGCGCGATGAACAGCGGCACCAGCCAGGGCAGGATCGCCATCGTCGTGCGTTCGACCGAAAGTTTGGCGACACGCGAGAGGACGAAGAGCACCATCCCGAGCGGTGGATGAAGCAGGCCGATCATCAGGTTCAGCGTCATGATCAGGCCGAAATGCACCGGGTCGATGTCGAACTGCAGAACCAGCGGCAGCAGGATCGGCACGAGGATCGTGATGGCCGCGATCGTATCAAGGAAGCATCCGACGAACAGCATCAGGAGGTTGACCAGGATGAGGAACACCCACTTGCTGTCGGTAAGGCCGGTGATGGCCGTCGAGAGCAGCTGGGCGGTCTGGCTGACGGTGAGCAACCAAGCAAAGACCGAGGCTGCAGCAACGATGAACAGAACCGAGGCCGTGGTTTCGACCGTGTCCATGGTTGCCTTGGCGAGGCTCTTGAAGGTCATCGTGCGATAGCGCACGAGGCCGAGGAACAACGACCAGAGGACGGCCGCAACCGCCGCTTCCGTTGGCGTGAACCAGCCCATCGTCATGCCGCCGATCAGGATAACCGGGGTCATCAGTGCCATCACGGCCGAGAAGTCGAAATACCAGTCGGCGGCGATGAGGACGATGAGGGCGATGCCGACCGCAAAGTTCAGCGAGAGGCCCATCAGGGTCAGGAGATAGATGCCGAGCGGCACCATCATGACGACAACGACTTCCAGCGAGGCGCCGAACAGGTTGCGGATGTTAAACGGCGTATCCGAACCCCAGCGTTTGATGAAGGCGAAGACGGCGACCGTGACCATCATCAGCACCGTCATGACGACGCCGGGCACGATGCCGGCCATGAACAGCGCGCCGATCGAAACGTTTGCCATCATGCCGTAAATGACGAAGGGGAGCGACGGCGGGAAGATGGGCCCAAGCGTTGCCGACGCGGCGGTGACACCGACCGCGGCTTCGACCGGATAACCGTGGTCCTTCATCGCCTTGATTTCGATTGTGCCGATACCGGCAGCATCGGCAAGCGCCGTGCCGGACATGCCGGAAAACACCACCGAGCCGATGATGTTGACCTGCGCCAGACCGCCCTTCATCCAGCCGACGAGCGCGACGGCAAAGGAATAGATGCGGCCGGTGACTCCGGCGACATTCATCAGGTTACCGGCAAGGATGAAGAAGGGAACGGCGAGAAGCGGAAAACTCTCGACGCCGGCGATAAGGCGCTGGGCGGCGATGATATCCGGCGCGACGTCGTAGAAGATGATGTAGGACACTGACGACACGGCCATCGAGATGGCAACCGGCACGCCGAGAAGCATCAGCGCCAGAAAAGAACCGATGAGAAGCAGCATATCTCAGCCCTCGCTCTGGAAGGCTTCGGGTCGCTCGAGCACCGAATAACCGCGGCGCATATTGGCGATGAAGACCTGAATGGAACGGAACAGCATCAGGACGAATGCCGCGAGCACGGAATAGAAGATGATGTCGCGCGGAAGGTCGACGGTGACCATTTCCTCGCCGGCAACGACTTCCATGTAACGCCACATCAGCCAGGAGCCGTAGGCGAAGAAGCCGATGCGGATGATGTCGACAATCGTCGCCATGACGCGTGTCACACGGGCGGGCAGATAGTGGTAGAGCACGTCCACCTGGATGTGGCGCGACATCCGCACACACATGACGGAGCCCAGAAACACCACGCCGATCAGGCAGTTGACGGCGATTTCCTCGGTCCAGGCATAGCTGTCGTTCAGGACGTAGCGGGTAAAGAATTGCAGGAAGACGCAGCCCGTCATCAGCCAGAATAGGCCGAGCGTGATCCAGTCTTCGAAGGCGTAGACCTTGAGATCGACTTCGGCGGGGGCCTCGTCAAAGGTATGCGCTATCTCCTCAGGAGTGACCTGAGTGTGAATTTCCTGTGCTGTCGACATGAGTTTGTCCCATTCAAGAGAAGCCGGCGCGGTCGTCTTTCGACCGCGCCGAACGGGATCATTTGATGGCGCGGATCGCTTCCCAATCGGACTTCTCGTAGCCGAAGTCCTCGAACTTGACCTTTTCGAGCACGTTCTTCTCGAAGTCGGCCTTGTCGACCTCGACGACGTTCAGACCGCGTTTCTTGAAGTCGTCGACCAGAGCCTTTTCACGCTCCTCGATAATCTTCGTAGTCTTGGCGGCAGCTTCCTGCATGACGTCGCGGAAAATCTGCTTGTCTTCGTCAGAGAGGCTCGCCCAGCGGCTTTTGGAGATGACTGTGTTGAGGTGGTCGACGATATGGCCGGAGAGAACGATGTTCTTCTGAACTTCGAAGAATTTTTTCGCTTCGATCGTCGTCAGCGGGTTTTCCTGGGCGTCGACCGTGCCGTTCTGCAGCGCGAGATAGACTTCTGCAAAAGCGATCGGCGTGGTGTTGGCACCGCAGGCGCGCGGCATGGCGAGATAGGCCGGAACGTCCGGAACCCGCATCTTCACGCCCTTCAGGTCGGAGCATTTGGTGATGGCGGTGTTCGACGTCGTGTGGCGGGTGCCATAATAGCTGACGGCGGTGATGACGTTGCCGGTCTTGTCCTCATACCCCTTGGCAAGGCGCTTGAAGACGTCGCTCTTCGTGTAGGTGATCAGATGGCTCGGATCACGGAAGATATAAGGGAAATAGGTGACGCCGATCGGCTTGAAATCGCGGGCGGCGAAGCTCGAACCCGAGATGATCATGTCGACAGTGCCGAGCTTGAGGCCCTGGTTGATGTCGGCTTCCTTGCCGAGCTGTGAAGCCGGATAGACGTCGATCTTGTAACGTCCGTTCGTGCGCTTGGCGATTTCTCCGGCGGCCCATACCGATTCCGTGTGGAAGGGTTCGGATGTCTCGTAGACATGCGCCCATTTCAGCGTTTCCACCGCGTGTGCCGACATTGCCGACGCCACGATGACTGCCGCTGCACCGAGCAGCGTCTTCAATCTTGAACTCATTCTGTCCTCCCGAATTGCGTTCAGATTACTCCCTAACCGGCCGCCTCCTCGCGGTCTCGGTCACTCCTCTCTCGTTGGCTCCTCTCCGAAGCTTTCCGAGAATCTCTTTTGCGAAAGCGTCAAATGCATGCGCATCGCTTCGCGTGCCGCTGCCGGGTCTCCTGCCGCCAGCGCGTCGCGTATGATCCTGTGTTCATCCAGTGCTGCCCGCCATGTGTGGGGGCCTTCGAAATAGCTTGCCAGCTTTTCGAAGAAAGGCGAGGCGCGCTTGTCGTAGATCAGGCCGATAAAGACATTGAGCGACGAATTGCCGATGATGTCGGCGATTGCCGTATGAAAGGCGCGGTCCAGCGCCAACGCCCGCTCGGAGTTTTCCAGTACGCCTTCCATCTCTTCCAGAATGACGTCGAGGCTTCGAATGCCTGCCTCGTCGACGCAACGTGCGGCCTCTTCCGCAATAGCGCTTTCTATGATGCAGCGGGCCTGCAGGATTTCGAACGGGGCTTCGCTGTCGTCTGCGGCGAGAACCTTCGGCGCTCCTGCAGCCTTGGGGCTGACATATACGCCTGACCCCATGCGGATCTGCACCAGACCCTCGACTTCGAGAACGATCAGGGCTTCTCGCACGGTCGGACGTGATACGCCGAGCCGCTCGGCCAGCTCGCGTTCGGCAGGCAGTCGCTCCCCGACGGCGATCTCTCCCGACTGGATGAGTACACGAAGCTGTTCCGCGGCCTGGCGATAAAGCCGGCGTGGTTCAAGCGCGACAAACATGAAAACCTCCTGACGCGTCTCTCCTCCCGCGTCGTGTGGTCAGATTGTCTTACCAATTATCATTCGTCAAGTGGGCTCCTCACAGAAACTTGTTCAGGCCGGCATCGGAACGTTGTAGGTCCCGGACAGCTCCAGAAACGCGGCTCTTGTTACCGGATCGAGCTCGACGCCATGAGCATCGCGATGGCGTGCGACCTTCCATTCGCGGTCGCCAGGCGCCATGACGGATGCGCCGGCACGGGCAGGCGATGTCCGCAGCGTTTCAACATAGCGTTTTATGCCGGCCTCGAAGGTTGGTCTGTCGACGAAGGCTTCGGGCTGGATGGCCATGACGAAAGCCCCAAGCAGGCGCGGAGTCTCCATATCCTCACCCATCATCGAGGGGATGTCGAAGCTTAGACGCATGCCGGTGAGCACTGCGCTGAAGATTTCCGCGATACCGGCAAGGCCGGCACCCTTGAAACCGAAGGCGTCACCCAGTGGGGCGAGCATTTCGGTCAGATGAGGGTCCGTCGTGTTGATGCCGGCTTCGTCAGACGCGACGCCCTCGGGCAGCCTTGTCCCGGTACTGCGATAAAGCAGGACACGATTGAATGGGACGGCGCTGGTCGCCATGTCGAGGAACCACGGATCTTCACCGGCAATCGGGACAGCCATCGAAATCGGGTTGGTGCCGTGGAAGCGCGAGGCACCATCGTGCAGCCGGACAAAACTGTCGGAGTTGCAGAAAGACAGGCCGATCATACCATGTCTGGCGGCCTCGACCGAATAGGCGCCTGCCGCGCCGAAATGCGAATTGTTGCGGACGCCGACGGCGCCGATGCCGAATTTTCCGGCGAGATCGATTGCCCGCGCCATGGCGGCATAGGCAGGAACGGCGCCTTGGGCATGGTCGCCGTCCAGCGTTTCCACCGCGCCGAAACCAGCGACTTTGCGGATGTCAGGGTTCTTGTTCAGACGGCCGCCTTCGAGAGCCTTGATGTAGTGGGCAAGCAGGCGGACGCCGTGGCTGTCCACGCCGCAGCGCGTGGCGTGCATGAGGGCGCGCGTCGTCGCGTCAGCCGTCGCATCGTTGGCACCGCAAGCGGTCAGGACCTGACGGCAAAAGCGGTCGAGATCCGAAAGCGAGACTGTCTGATGAACAGCATCCATGGCATTTCCTCGAAATTATTGTCTTTTGTGTACACTAGACATTCTTGCTTGCGAATGTAAATGAATGAAAGACGGTCGGTTGCGATTTTCGCCAGGACGGCATCATGGGGACGGTGAAATGACGGAGGGGCCGAGTGATGCCGTATCGGGGCGTTCGCCCAAACTCTACCAGCGAGCTCTTGCGGTGGTCGCGTCGGAAATCCGCTCCGGTGGGTGGCATGACGCCGCAAGGCTGAACGAGACCGCCATTGCGAAAAGGTTCGGCATCAGCCGGGCGCCGGCACGACAGGCCCTGTCGGAACTGGAGGCGCTGGGGCTTGTCCGTAAATCCGAGGGGCGAGGATATCAGGTTGTTGCAGGGGGTGGATCTACCAGCCAAAACGTTGGCGACGCGGTCGATACTTCCGGCCCGGACGACATGCAGCTTCATTTTCTGGCGAGCTGGGAGCTGATCTACCGGCAGGTGGAGATGGAGATCGTCTCCCGAACATCGATCGCCAGCTGGCGCATCAACGAGGTGGCGCTGGCGAAAGCTTTCGGGGTGAGCCGTACGGTTGCCCGCGAGGTTGTGGCGAGACTGCAGCAGCGCGGCATCGTCAGCAAGGATGATGCCGGTCGCTGGCATGTGCCGGCACTGACCGCAAGGCATGTGAACCAGCTCTACGAATTGCGATGGACGCTTGAGCCGCTGGCGCTGCAGCAGGCCTTTCCGCATTTGCCGGATGAGGTGTTGCCGGCCCTGTTTATCGATCTGCAGCACGCGATCAACGCGGGAGATGCGGCGGATGGCGCGATGCTGGACGCGGTCGAGCTGCAGCTTCACGGCCAGTTGCTCGGCTATTGCGACAATGCTCCGCTAATGCAGGCAATCAGCCTGCCGCAGGCCGTTCTGGTCGCGCATCACAGACTCTACCAGCCCAAGACGCCGCCGATCACCGACGAGCCGTTCCTGCTGGAACATGTCGAGGTTTTCGAGCGGCTGATGGCGGGCCGGGTCGCGGATGCCGGTGCGGCGCTTGCCAATCATCTGAAAATCTCGCGGGAGCGCGCCATGCTGCGCATTGCCAATGCCGCGCGCGGCCTGTCATTGCCGAATGTGGCCTATCTGGAGCGCCTGCGAGACGTCGAATTCAGTTTGTGATCATGATCATCGGGAGGAGCCGACATTGAAGATCAAGTCCCTGGAACCATTCATCCTTCATCTGCCGCTGACATCGGCGTCGATTTCGGATTCGACCCACAGCATCACCCATTGGGGCGTGGTCGGGGTGGCGATCACCACGACGGATGGGCTGACCGGCTACGGTTTTACCGGCACCCATGCGCATCTGGCATCCGACCGGCTGATCACGGCCTGCATTCGCGACTGCTATGCGCCGCTTCTGATCGGTGAGGATGCCAATGATCATCAACGGCTCTGGACCAAGCTTGCGCGTTATCCGTCGCTGCAATGGGTCGGCCGGGCGGGGATCACGCATCTGGCGCTTGCTGCCGTCGATGTGGCGATCTGGGACCTGAAGGCGAAGAAGGCGGGACTGCCGCTCTGGGCTTATCTCGGTGGCGCAAGGACCGACGCGCTTGAGGCCTATAATACCGATATCGGCTGGCTGTCATTCTCGCTGGACGATCTTCTGTCGGGTTCTGCGCGTGCGGTCGAAGAGGATGGATTTACCCGGATCAAGCTGAAGGTCGGCCACGACGATCCGAATGTCGATGTCCGCAGGCTTGCGGCCGTGCGCAAACGGCTGGGGCCGGATATCCGCATCGCGATCGACGGCAATGGCAAATGGGACCTGCCGACCTGCCTGCGCTTCTGCGAGCGGGCGCGCGATCTCGATATCTACTGGTTCGAAGAGCCGATGTGGTATGACGACGTGGAGAGCCATCGTCTGCTGACGCGGTCCTCGACCATTCCGGTGGCGCTCGGCGAGCAGCTTTATACGGTCGATGCATTTCGCAGCTTCATCAATGCCGGAGCGGTTGCCTATGTGCAGCCCGACGTGACGCGGCTTGGCGGGATTACCGAATATATCCAGGTGGCCGATCTGGCGCTGGCGAACCGGCTGCCTGTCGTGCCGCATGCGGGTGAGATGAGCCAGGTGCATGTGCATCTGAGCTACTGGCATCCGGCATCGACCATTCTCGAATATATCCCCTGGATCAAGGATCATTTCGAAGAACCGGCGGATGTCGTGGGCGGGGTCTACAAACGGCCTGAAAAGCCGGGTGCCGGAACGACGGTGCTGGCCGACAGTTTTGCGCGGTTCGGCAAAAGTCTTGGCTGACAGCCGGTGGTAAAAACAGATCTGCCGCCCGGAGGCGGCAGATTGGGGTGGGGGATCTCACCCCATCCAAGCCTTGGGAGGCTTATTCGGCGGGCTGCAGGTTGCCCGGCACGGTGACGTTGGAGCCCTTGGCGAGGGCGGCGTCCAGCATCTCCTTGTCGAGTTCGCCTTCCCAGCGTGCAACGACGATGGTGGCAACCGCATTGCCGACGAGGTTGGTCAGCGCGCGGCATTCCGACATGAAGCGGTCGATGCCGAGGATAAGCGCCATGCCTGCGACCGGAACGGACGGAACGACCGAGAGCGTTGCAGCAAGCGTAATAAAGCCTGCGCCGGTAATGCCTGCAGCACCCTTGGAAGAGAGCATTGCCACGAGCAGAAGCAGGATCTGGTCCATGAGCGAAAGGTCGATGCCGGTAGCCTGGGCAATGAACAGCGCCGCCATCGTCATGTAGATGTTGGTGCCGTCGAGGTTGAAGGAATAACCGGTCGGGATGACCAGTCCCACAACCGAGCGCTTGCAGCCGGCACGTTCCATCTTCTGCATCAGGTTCGGCAGGGCAGCTTCCGAGGAGGAGGTGCCGAGCACGAGAAGCAGTTCTTCCTTGATGTAACGCAGCAGGGCGAAGATCGAGAAGCCGTTATATTTCGCCACCGCGCCGAGGATCACGACGACGAACAGGATCGCGGTGATGTAGAACGACAGGATAAGGAAGGCGAGGTTGGCAACCGAACCGATGCCGTATTTACCGATGGTGAAGGCCATGGCGCCGAAAGCGCCGATCGGGGCGGCCTTCATCAGGATTGCGACGAGGCGGAACATCGGGGCGGTGAGCGCAGTCAGGAAGTCGTAGACCGGCTTGCCCTTTTCGCCGACCATGCCGAGCGCGATGCCGAACAGGACTGAGAAGAACAGCACCTGCAGGATATCACCCTGCGAGAAGGCGCCGACGATCGTGTCCGGGATGATGTTCATCAGGAAGCCGGTGATCGTCGTCTCATGCGCCTTGGTGGCGTAGGCGGCGACTGCCTTGCCGTCGAGCGTTGCCGGATCGATGTTCATGCCGGCACCCGGCTGCAGCAGGTTGCCGACAATGAGGCCGACGATCAGGGCCAGCGTCGAGAAGGTCAGGAAGTAGAGCATCGCCTTGCCGGCAACGCGTCCAACTTTCTTGAGATCCGACATGCCGGCAATACCGGTGGCGACAGTCAGGAAGATCACCGGTGCGATGATCATCTTGACGAGCTTGATGAACGCGTCGCCGAGCGGCTTCAGGCTGGCGCCGAAATCAGGCCAGAAATGGCCGATCAGCATGCCGATGACGATAGCGGTCAGTACCTGAACATAAAGCTGGCGGTACAGCGGCAGCGGGGCACGCGGCTGCGTGGAATCGGGTATTGCAATCATTTTGTCCTCCATCGCACCACAACCAACCAGCTGGCTCTTCCCGGGCGCATTGATGTCGGAAGCAAGGCAGCAAGAGGTGTGCCAGTTTGCCGCCTGTGGCATAACGTCTTGATTGCAATCAATTAAATTGTGTTTCGCCATTTGTTGGTTGAGATTTGAGCGGATTTCCGCACGGTCATATTTGTATTGTGTGCGGATTTATGCTCAATTGCGCCCATGTCTACGCCTCAGATAGCCGAGCGCCTGCCGGCAACGCGCCGCACCTGGATTGTTTTCTGCCTGGTGGCCCTTGTCGCCTGTGCCGCGGTTTTTTACGTTGCGGGTGTTTATGGACGTGCGACGGCACTTGCCGGACTGTCTTTGCAGGGCCGGACGGAGGCGAGTCTGAAAGTGGCGCTGTTGCAGGCCGTACTCGAGCGGCCGCGCGCACTGCCCCTGCTCCTGGCGCAGGACCGCGATGTGGTCGACACGCTATCTTCCAACGATCCTGCTGCCAGGATTACCCTCAGCCGCAAGCTTGAAGAGCTGATCGCGCCTACCAAGGCGGCGGTGATCTATGTCGTCGCAGCGGATGGTATCGCGGTTTCGGCCAGCAACTGGCGCGAGGAAAAGAGTTTTGTCGGCAACGACTATACATTCCGCAGCTATTTCTCCCGCGGCATGCAGGAGGGGGGAGCGGAACATTTTGCACTCGGTTCCGTCAGCAACCGGCCGGGTCTATATATTTCATACAGGGTAGGTTCGCCAGAAAAGCCGTTGGGCGTCGTCGTCGCCAAGATGGAATTCGATCAGCTGGAGGCCGATTGGGGCGATACGCAGCGACCGTCTTTCGTCACCGACAACAATCATGCCGTGCTGATTACGACCATACCCTCCTGGCGTTTCATGACGACGAAGCCACTTCCGCAATCGAGCCTCTCGTCCATTCGCGAAAGCCTGCAGTTCGGGGATGCACCGCTTCTCCCCCTGCCGATGACGCGGCTGGAAACCCTGGCGCCGGATGCGGACATCATACGGGTTCTTCTGCCGGGAGGCGGGCAGATCCGCTATTTGCAGATCTCTGTCCCCGTTGCCTCGACTGGCTGGCATTTCCAATATCTCCTGCCGATCGACGGAGCCGTTGCTGCGGATATGCGTGAATTCCGGCTGATTGCTGCGCTGGGGCTCCTGGTCTTACTTGCCGTGACGGCGGTCTGGATCCGTCGCCGGCAGATGGCGCAGGCGCAGATCATCGGTGCATTGGCTGCGCGCGAAGAGCTTGAACGGCGTGTCGATGAGCGGACGCGCGACCTCAGCCTGACGCGTGACAATCTGCAGGCGGAAATTTCCAACCGAAAATCGACAGAGGTAAAGCTACAGGCGGTGCAACAGGATCTGGTGCAGGCTAATCGTCTTGCAATCCTTGGGCAGGTTGCCGCCGGTGTCGCGCATGAAATCAACCAGCCGGTGGCCACCATTCGGGCTTATGCCGATAATTCCAAGATTTTTCTCGAGCGGCAGCAGATACAGCCGGTGAAGGAAAATCTGGATCTTATCGCCTCTCTCACGGAGCGGATCGGCGCGATTACCGATGACCTGAAGGCGCTGGCGCGGCGCGGTCGCACGGCAGCCGAGCCGGTTTTGCTGGCAGAGGTGCTTGAAGGTGCAGTGCTGCTGCTGCAGAGCAGGTTCACGGGGTCGCTTGACATGCTGACTATCGAACCGATTGCGGCCGATCTGGAAGTGATGGGAAGCCGGTTGAGGCTGGAGCAGATCTTCATCAATCTTCTGCAGAACGCGCTTGAAGCGGTGGAGGGACGCGAGAGGGGGCGGGTTACCGTTTCGACGGTGGCGACGGATGAGAAGGTATCCGTCGGCGTGGCGGATAATGGTCCGGGAATCGCTTCCGGCATTCTCGCCGAACTATTCCAGCCGTTCAATTCTTCCAAGGAAAAGGGGCTGGGACTTGGGCTGGTCATCTGCAAGGACATCGTGGCGGACTACGGCGGTCAGCTTGATGTAGAGACGGGTGAGACCGGGACCCGATTTACCGTTCATCTGAAAAGAGCCTGAACATGACCGAAGCCGTTCCCGTTTTTCTTATCGATGACGACAAGGATCTGTTGAAGGCGACCGCCCAGACTTTGAGCCTTGCCGGTTTCGATGTCCGCTCGTTTTCGACGGGCATCGAGGCTCTGTCGCAACTCGGCGACGGCTTTCCCGGCGTGGTCGTCTCGGATATCCGCATGCCGGGGCTGGACGGATTGCAGCTTTTCGACCGGATCGCGGGCTTCGATCGTGAATTGCCGGTCATTCTGATGACCGGCCACGGCGACATACCAATGGCGGTGAAGACTATCCAAAATGGCGTATATGACTTCATCGCCAAGCCGTTTGCGACCGAGCGGCTGATCCAATGTGTCCGGCATGCCGCGGAAAAGCGGAGCCTCGTGATGGAAAATCGGCGGCTGCGCGCTGCCGGTGCCGAAGCTGACGACGGTTTGCCGCTGATCGGCCAGACGTCTGTCATGGAGCGGTTGCGTCATATGCTTCGCCAGATCGCCGATACCGATGTCGATGTGCTGGTGACGGGAGAAACGGGCAGCGGCAAGGAAGTGGTCGCGAGCATGCTCCATTCATGGAGCCGGCGATCGACCGGCAATTTCGTTGCGCTGAATTGTGGTGCTCTTCCCGAACAGGTGATCGAGAGTGAGCTTTTCGGTCATGAAGCAGGGGCATTTACCGGGGCACAGAAGAAGCGGGTCGGCCGGATCGAGCATTCGAGCGGCGGTACGCTGTTTCTCGACGAGATCGAGAGCATGCCGCTTTCCGCCCAGGTGCAGATGTTGCGGGTCCTTGAAATGCGCGAGGTCACACCGCTTGGCACGAACGAGGTGCGCCCGGTGGATTTGCGCGTCGTGGCAGCCTCGAAGGTCGATCTCGGTCACCCTGACCAAAGGGCGGTCTTTCGCGAGGATCTTTATTACCGGCTGAATGTGGTGACGTTGACGATCCCACCACTCAGGGAACGGCGCGAAGACATTCCGCTCCTGTTCAACTACTTCACCAGAAAGGCCGGGCAGCGTTTCGGTCGCGAGGTTTCGGACCTGCCGCGCCAGGTGGTCGAGCATCTGCGGGATCATCCGTGGCCCGGTAATGTCCGCGAGCTTTCCCATTACGCTGAGCGATTCGTGCTCGGTCTTGAACCGTCTGCACCGCTGTCGGCGCCACTGGCCAAGGGCGAAGATGGTGCGGGCCTGCCAGAGCGGGTGGAGCGTTTCGAGGCTGATATCATTCGCGAAACGCTGACCGAGTTCGGCGGTGACGTTCAACAGACGATCACAGCGCTCGGCATCCCGCGCAAGACATTTTATGACAAGCTTCAACGTCATGGAATCGTTCGAAGCGACTACGCGGAACGCCGCTGAAAGCCCTGTATTTGTGAGGTTTCTACCGCTCCGCCTCGCGGGTTGATGGTGTGGTCCAATCTTCGTTCGCTCTAAAATGATGCGGAAAAGACCGGTCTCGGAAACACCTGGTTAAGGTTTTCTTTTTATTAACAGGGACCGGTGTGATCACGTTGTTTGATGGTTTCGCGTACATGCATTTTCCGCCTTCCCGCAAAGACATTTCCCCAGTCGAAGACGCCAATTGGAGTGACGAACAAGAGTTCGTGGCCGCCAATGACGCGGAGCAGCCTCTGCCGTTGCCGGAGCCGATACCGGCGGTCGAGCTGGATCCGGAAAAGCTTCCGACATGGCAGCGCGCTTTCATACTGGCGCCCAATGTGCGCTTTACCCGCACGCCCGGCCGCGGCCCTGCCAAGCAGGACGTCGTTACCGTCGAGGAGACCGGTCATACTGAGAGCGCGGCTCCAGCACAGGCGCGGCAACCAATCGCCATCTCCATGCCCGCGGGCCAGTCGGCTCCACATCATGCAAATACAGGTTCCCAAGTGACTAATCTCCAGCGCCGCATCGGCCAGGCATTCGCACCATCCGCGCCTGCTGTTCACGTTTCGCAGCCGATCGAGGCAGCCATGCAGCGGGTCGTCGAACAGCCGATCTATCGTCAGCCTGTCGCGGCTGCTCCTATGCCCGCGCAGCCGGAAAGCACGCCTGCGCAAAATGCACCCACCCGCCGCGTAACGTCGATCCCGGATCATTTGATCTGGGAAATGATGAGCCTTGGTGCTTCGGAGAATATCGAGCAGAAAGCTCCGTCACGAGAATTGGCTGCGCCTCAGGTCGCGCAGAAGCCTGTTCCTGCGGCGCTGAAGCCGACCGTTACCCGTTTCGTGCCGCCGGCACCGGTGCATATTCCTGTTTCGGCCGTTGTTGAGGCCGCACCGGTCATTGCTCCCGTCGTTCACGAAGCGCCGTCTGCGATCGATCTTTATCGCCAGATCGCGATCAGACAGGTTGCGCCTTCTCCGTTCGCCGCAGAGCCGCAGTCTGTGCCGTTTATAGAGCCCGCCGCTTATGCCACGCCGATCGAAGTGGTCGCTGAACAGCCAGTGCTGGTGGCGGAACCGGTCGAAATTCAGCCCGCCGCGCCGGTTGCCGTTCGCAAGCCGCGTGTGCTGCAATTTACTGAAGACTACACCTTCCCGGATATCGATCTCCTGCAGGTCGCCGAACCGCGCGAAGAGCAGACGATGAGCCAGGAGGCGCTGGAACAGAGCGCCGGACTGCTGGAAAGCATTCTCGAGGATTTCGGCGTCAAGGGCGAGATTATCGACGTTCGTCCCGGCCCGGTCGTTACGCTTTACGAATTTGCCCCGGCTCCGGGTGTAAAATCCTCGCGCGTCATGAACCTGTCGGACGATATCGCCCGTTCGATGTCCGCTCTGTCCGCCCGCGTCGCCGTAATCCCCGGCCGCAACGTCATCGGCATCGAATTGCCGAATGTCGAACGCGAGACCGTTTATCTGCGTGAACTGGTCGAGAGCAATTCCTATATCGGCACCGATTACCGCTTGCCGCTTTGCCTCGGCAAGACGATCGGCGGTGAGCCGGTTATCGCCGAACTCGCCAAGATGCCCCATCTTCTGGTTGCCGGAACGACCGGTTCGGGCAAGTCGGTTGCGATCAACACGATGATCCTGTCGCTGCTCTACCATCTTCGCCCCGAAGAATGCCGGTTGATCATGGTCGACCCGAAGATGCTGGAACTCTCCGTTTATGACGGCATTCCGCATCTGCTGACGCCGGTGGTTACCGATCCGAAGAAGGCCGTTCTGGCGCTGAAATGGGCCGTGCGCGAGATGGAAGAGCGTTATCGCAAGATGTCGCGCCTCAACGTTCGCAATATCGATGGCTTTAATGCCCGCGTCGCCGAAGCCCGTAACAAGGGCGAGACGATCATGATCAGCGTGCCGGTCGGTTTCGACCGCTCGACCGGCGAGCAGGTGTTCGAGGAACAGGCTCTCGACCTGACGGCGCTGCCTTATATTGTGGTCATCGTCGACGAGATGGCCGATCTGATGATGGTCGCCGGCAAGGAAATCGAAGGCGCTATCCAGCGTCTGGCACAGATGGCACGTGCCGCGGGCATCCACCTGATCATGGCGACCCAGCGTCCGTCCGTCGATGTCATTACCGGCACGATCAAGGCGAACTTCCCGACCCGTATCTCCTTCCAGGTGACGTCGAAGATCGACAGCCGCACGATCCTCGGCGAGCAGGGTGCCGAACATCTTCTCGGTCAGGGCGACATGCTGCACATGAAGGGTGGCGGGCGGATTGCCCGTGTCCACGGCCCGTTCGTCTCCGATTACGAAGTCGAGAAGGTCGTCGCGCATCTGAAGACGCAAGGTCAGCCCTCTTATCTCGGCAGCGTGACCGAGGACGAGGAAGAAGACGACATCGAACAGGACGAGGACGCAGCCGTCTTCGACCAGACTTCGATGGGCGCGGAAGACAATGGCGACGATCTCTATGAGCGTGCCGTCAAGATCGTGCAGCGCGACAAGAAGTGCTCGACGTCCTACATCCAGCGTCGCCTGTCGATCGGCTATAACCGTGCCGCATCGCTGGTGGAGCGGATGGAAAAGGAAGGTCTCGTCGGTGCCCCGAACCATGTCGGCAAGCGCGAGATCCTCGGGCCGCAGCAGGTTCAGCCGCGAACCAGTGAAGAGTGAGATCTATCGGAGAGCCGTCTAGGCGGCTTTCCACTTCGTCAGCGATCGTTCCAGCATCGACAGAATATCGAAGACGAGGATTGCAAGGGCGGCGACGAGAAGCGCGCCCTGCAGGATGAAGGCGAGGTTGTTCGACTGCAGTCCTGCGATGATGACTTCACCGAGTGTCTTTGCCGCCACGGTGGAGCCAATCGTGGCGGTGCCGAAACCGATGACGGTCGAAATCTTGATGCCGCCGACGATCATCGGCAGGCTGAGCGGCAGTTCTATCTGGCGGAAAATCTGAGAGCGTGTCATTCCATTGCCTTTGGCGGCATCGATGATGTTCCGCGGCACGGTCGTCAGCGCCGTCATCGTGTTCTCGAAAATCGGCAGAAGCGCGTAGAGAAACAGCGCGACCAGCGTCGGTCCATTGCCGAAGCCCATGGCCGGGACGGCCAGTGCCAGCACGGCGACCGGAGGAAAGGTCTGGCCGATATTCACTATCGCTCGGGCAAGCGGCAGGAATTCGGCGCCGAAGGGGCGGGTGACGAGGATCGCCAGTGCGACGGCAATCACCGTGGCAAGCAGAGTTGCGAAGAACACCATGCGCACATGTAGCAGCGTCAGAGCGGCAAGATCGCCCTGATTGTAGATTGCCGGTGCATTGGCCTGAACCAGGGGCTTGAAGGCGAAGTCGAAACTCTCCGGTGAGGCGAGAAAGCCAACCAGTAGGAAGAGAAGAATGATGCGGGGTGCAAGGCGAACAAGGCTCATTGCGGCCTGGCCGCCTGGCGCAAAAGTGTCTGCAACCGTACGCGACCGAGCGGCTTGCCGTCATCCGAGACGACGGGAAGCGTATCCGCGCCGCTCCACATCAGGGCAGCCAGGGCATCCTGTCGTGTTCGGTTCTCCTCGATCGGCTCTCCGTCGGCCTCTCCTGGTTCGATTATTCCAGCCAAGGTGTCGAGCGACAGAAGCCGGAACGGACGGTCGAATGTACCAACCAGTCCTTCGACAAAGGATGTTGCAGGTGCCTTCAGGAGATCGATGGGGCGGCCATATTGCAGGAGCCTGCCCTTGTCCATCACCGCAATCGTGTCGCCGAGATGGAAAGCCTCGTTGATATCGTGGGTGACGATGACGATTGTCGTGCCGAACCGCTTCTGGATCGCCAGAAGCTCGTCCTGCGCCTTGCTGCGCAGAACCGGGTCCAGCGCGCCAAAGGGTTCGTCCATCAGCAGGATTTTCGGTTCGGCCGCAAGCGCGCGGGCGACGCCGACACGTTGCTGCTGGCCACCGGAAAGCTGGTGCGGATAGCGGTTTGCAAAAGCTGCGGGATCGAGCTGGAAGAGATCGAGCAGTTCGGCAACCCGCGCGTCGATCCGCGATTTCTCCCATTTGAGCAGGCGCGGCACGGTTGCGGTGTTTTCGGCGACAGTACGGTGGGGAAACAGGCCATGGCCCTGGATCGCATAACCGATACGCCGCCGCAGTTCGTGGCCGGGAATGTTGCGCGTGTCTTCCCCGCCGATCAGGATCGTGCCCTCGTCCTGCGAAACGAGCTGATTGATCATCCGCAGAAGTGTCGTCTTGCCGGAACCGGATGTGCCAACCAGTACAGCAATCGTGCCCTCGGGGATCGCGAACGAGACGCTGTCGACCACGGCCTTGCCGCCATAACGCTTGGTGACGGACTGGATATCGATCATGTGGCGCGGACCTCGCTGCCGGGTGCTCTGCTGAAATCCACCAGCGCATCGAGGACGATGGCGGCGACGAATGACATGGCGACGGTCGGCAATGCGCCGAGCAGAACGAGGTCCATCGCCGACTGACCTAGCCCCTGGAAGACGAAGACCCCCATGCCGCCGCCGCCGATCAGCGCCGCAATCGTCGCCATGCCAATATTCTGGATCAGAACGATGCGGATTGCTGCAAGCAGGCTCGGGAAGGTCAAGGGGAACTCGATCGAGACGAGCCGCTGAAAGTCGGTCATGCCGGCGCCGCGTGCGGCATCATTGGCCTCGCGCGGCACGTTTTCGAGACCGGCGACCGTGTTGGCGACGACCGGCAGGAGCGAATAAAGCACGAGTGCGACGAAGGCGGGTGCTGTCCCTATGCCGGAAATGCCGATTGCGGCGGCTCCGGGTATGTGCGCGGCCACCCAGCCGAGCGGCAGGATCAAAAGGCCGAAGAGGGCAATCGAGGGGATGGTCTGCAGGATATTGAGCGTGTTGAGTGCCGCCGCCCGCAGCCATGATATGCGATGGGAGATGACGCCGAGCGGCAGACCGATCAGGAAGGCGACCAGCATGGAGCCGAGCGCCAGCATCGCATGACGCGACATCTCGGCCCAGAATGCATCCGAGCGGTTCACATATTCCTTCATCACCGAGATATCGGCGAGGATGCCGGATGCGAATATGCCGCCGATCACAGTCGCCGCGATGACCAGCAGCAGCAGTCGTGCAGCCGGTGAAAGCCTGAGCCTGGCGACGACGTCGATGAAGGCGAGCGAGAGGCTGAACAGAAGCAGCCAGAAGCCCGAGCCGGGCGATACCCGGGCATAGGTATTGCCTGGTGGAAGTCCGGCATGCGCCGCTCCTCCGAGAGCCAGAATGGCGGCAAGCAGTCCGGCCGTCGCGATTGCCAGCCGCGCGAGAGGCGGCAGGCGAATGAGAAGACAGACGGCCACGATCACCATGGC
Source organism: Neorhizobium sp. LMR1-1-1.1 (assembly GCF_040675795.1). Taxonomy (NCBI): domain Bacteria; kingdom Pseudomonadati; phylum Pseudomonadota; class Alphaproteobacteria; order Hyphomicrobiales; family Rhizobiaceae; genus Neorhizobium; species Neorhizobium sp. LMR1-1-1.1. The sequence continues at coordinate 84,640 of NZ_JBEGHE010000036.1, read as the reverse complement.
TGCGACCAGCGCGATGCCGGAGACGGACGGCAGCCCCTCGATCAGCGAGCGTCCCTGTCCCTGCAGGATACGGTTCGGCTTGACCACGATGAAGGGGAGCGCAAAGGTCGCAACCAGGATGAGGGCGCCCATCAGCACGCCCGTCTTTTCCAGCCCTCTGAGCAAGCCGCTGCCCTTTCTCTCGGTGTTAAAGCTATGCGGGACTTACTTGAGGAAGCCGTTTTTCTTCAAAAAGTCCTCGGCGACGGTCTTGGCCGGCTCGCCGCCCACTTGAACGCGGCCGTTCAAATCCTGAAGGGTCACGAGATCCAGTTTCTCGAAGACGGGCTTCAGCAACTCGGCAATCTTCGGGTTCTTTTCGAGCGTTGCCTGACGGATGATCGGGGCCGGTTGATAGACCGGCTGAACCTTCTTGTCGTCATCGAGCACCACGAGGCCGGAAGGCGCGATGCCGCCATCCGTGCCGTAGACCATGGCCGCATTGGCGCCATTCGTCTGGTTGGCTGCTGCTGCGATCGTTGCTGCCGTGTCGCCACCCGAAAGCGTGATCAGCTGCTCGGGCTTGAGCTTGAAGCCGTAGGTCGTCTGGAAAGCAGGAAGGGCGGCTGCCGAATTTACGAATTCGGCCGATGCGGCAAGAACGATATCGCCGCCGCCGGCGATGAACTTGCCGAAATCCGAGAGCGTTTTGAGCTTGTTTTCATCCGCAGCATCCTGACGCACGGCGATGCCCCAGGTATTGTTGGCGGGTGAGGGTGTCAGCCAGACAATCTTGTTTGCGTCGAGATCGAGCTTCTTCACCGTGTCATAGGCTTGTACCGGATCTTTCCATGCCGGATCATCGGCTTTTTCGAAGAAGAAGGCGCCGTTGCCGGTATATTCCGGATAGATGTCGATCTCGCCGGCCGTAATCGCCTTGCGCAGAACCGGCGTCGCACCGAGCTGGATGCGGTCGGTCGACTCGATATTGTTGGCCTTCAGCACCGACAGGATGATGTTGCCGAGCACGCCGCCCTCGGTGTCGATCTTCGACGAGACGACGACCTGTGCCGATGCCGCCGTGGCGGAGAGGGACAAGGCGAGTATAAAGCCCGCAAACTTAGTGGTGAGCGACATCGGAGCTTCCCTGGTTTCCTGGAACCGGCCGCAATGCCGGCGCGTTTGATGAAGTGGTTCGCAGGAAAGCTAGAGCGCCGGTCAAAAGTGTCGAGGACGATTCCACTAACGAATGCCCGGAAGTAGAAAAACCTTCGTTTTTTTATCGAGTTAAGGCGAAAAGGAGGGCGCTGGAACGTTGTTTGTCGAAATCCGTCACAATGTCGGCACTCAGGTCGCCGTCAACTTGACATGAGGTGGCTCCGGCATAATGTCGCACCTGGTTCGTTCTATTAGAATGGAGAAAAGTTCACAATGAATATGGACCTCTCGAGGCGCAGCTTTTTGAAGCTCACCGGGGCAGGGGTTGCGGCGACTTCCATGGGCGCGTTGGGTTTTAGCGAAGCTGAAGCTGCTGAAATCGCTCATGTGCGGCCATTCAAGCTGGCCACAACCACGGAAACCCGCCAGACCTGTCCTTACTGTTCCGTCGCTTGCGGCATCATCATCTATTCCAAGGGTGATGTGCGCAAGGGTGACAATGCGGAAGTTATGCACATCGAAGGCGATGTCGACCACCCCACCAATCGCGGGACGCTCTGTCCCAAGGGGGCGGCGCTAAAGGACTTTGTAAAGTCCCCGACTCGCCTCCTCTACCCGATGCATCGCAAGCCCGGTTCGGACAAATTCGAACGCATGTCCTGGGACGAAGCTCTCGACCGCATCGCGCGGCTGATGAAGGACGACCGCGACGCCAACTTTCTCGCCAAGAACGAGAAGGGACTGGATGTCAATCGCTGGACGACGACGGGTATGCTCGCAGCGTCGGCCACCTCCAACGAAACGGCTTGGGCAACTTTCAAGTTCGCCAAGTCCATAGGTATAGTCGGTTTCGATAATCAGGCACGCGTCTGACACGGCCCCACGGTGTCCAGTTTGGGCCCAACTTTTGGCCGTGGTTCAATGACGAATGCTTGGACCGACATCAAGAATACCGACCTCGTCGTCGTCATGGGCGGCAACGCGGCGGAAGCGCATCCCTGTGGATTTAAATGGGTGACGGAAGCAAAGGCCCATCGCGGCGCCAAGCTGATCGTCGTTGACCCGCGCTATACCCGTACGGCCTCCGTATCGGATTATTATGCGCCGATCCGCCAGGGTTCCGACATCGCCTTCCTCAATGGTGTGATGAAATATTGCATCGATAACGGCAAGGTGCAGTGGGAATACATGAAGGCGTTCACCAACGCCTCGTTCATCGTGAAAGACGGTTTCGGCTACAAGGATGGCCTGTTTACCGGCTATGACGAAGAAAAGCGCGACTACGACAAATCCACCTGGGATTATGTCATGGGCGATGACGGCTTTGCCGTGACCGACCCGACGCTTGAGCATCCCCGTTGCGTCTGGAACCTCTTGAAGGAGCATCTCGCCCCTTACACGCCGGAACTGGTGGAACAGGTCTGCGGCACGCCGAAGGAGAAATTCCTGAAGGTTGCCGAGATGATCTCGGAATGCTCTAAACCGACCAAGACAATGACGTCGATGTATGCGCTAGGCTGGACCCAGCATTCCAAGGGTTCGCAGAACATCCGCGCCATGGCGATGCTGCAGCTGATCCTTGGCAATATCGGTGTACGCGGTGGCGGCATGAACGCGCTTCGTGGCCACTCGAATATCCAGGGTCTGACGGACCTCGGCCTGATGTCCCATCTCCTCACCGGTTATCTGACGATGCCGACTGAGAAGGACACCGACTTCGAGACCTACATGTCGACGCGCCAGTTCAAGCCGCTTCGTCCGGGGCAGACCAGCTACTGGCAGAACTACAAGAAGTTCATGGTCTCGTTCCAGAAGGCCATGTGGGGCGACGCTGCGACGGCCGAAAATGGCTGGGCGTTCAACTACATACCGAAACTCGACGTTCCGGCATACGATGTCCTTCGCATGTTCGAACTGATGAACAGCGGCAAGGTCAACGGCTATATCTGCCAGGGTTTCAACCCGATCCTCGCCTTCCCCAACCGGGCCAAGATCACGTCTTCTCTGTCGAAGCTGAAGTTCATGGTCACCATGGACCCGCTGGAAACCGAGACCTCACGGTTCTGGGAAAACCACGGCGACTTCAACGACGTGGACACCGCATCCATCAACACCGAAGTGTTCCAGCTGCCTTCGACCTGCTTTGCCGAGGAAGACGGATCGCTCACCAATTCGGGCCGCTGGCTGCAGTGGCACTGGCAGGCAAGCTCGCCTCCGGGCGAAGCCAAGCACGACAGCTGGATCATAGCCCAGATCTTCCTGCGCATGCGGGAACTGTATCGCAAGGAAGGCGGTGCTTTCCCCGATCCGATCCTCAACCTGTCTTGGGCTTACGAAGACGAGAACGAACCGACGGCGGAAGAGCTGGCGAAGGAGATCAACGGCCGCGCGCTGAGCGATCTCATGGACCCGACCGATCCGAGCAAGGTTCTGGTTGCTGCCGGCAAGCAGGTGGTCAACTTCTCGCAGCTTCGCGACGACGGCTCGACCATGGCTGGCTGCTGGATCTATTCCGGCTGCTGGAACGAGCAGGGCAATAATATGGGTCGCCGTGACAACCACGATCCGGACGATACCGGCGCCTATCTGGGCTGGACTTTCGCCTGGCCGCTGAACCGCCGCACGCTCTACAACCGTGCATCCGCGGATATTAACGGCAAGCCTTGGGATCCGACCCGCAAGCTGCTCGAATGGGATGGTTCCAAGTGGACGGGTTATGACGTTCCCGACATTTCGCCGACGGCGAAACCGCAGGATGTCGGCCCGTTCATAATGAACCAGGAAGGTGTTTCGCGTCTGTTCGCTCGCGGCATGATGCGTGACGGTCCGTTCCCGGCACACATGGAGCCGTTCGAAAGCCCGGTCGAAAACGTCTTCAATCGCAAGATGCGCGGCAACCCGGTTGCCCGCGTGTTCAAGTCGGACGCCGAACAGCTCGGTACGTCGGCGGAGTTCCCCTATGCGGCGACCTCCTACCGTCTGACCGAACATTTCCACTACTGGACGAAGCACAACCGGGTAAACTCGGCGCTTCAGCCGGAATTCTTCGTGGAAATCTCGGAAGAGCTGGCTGCGGAAAAGAAAATCGAGCATGGCGGCTGGGTCCGGGTATGGTCCAAACGTGGTTCGATCAAGGCCAAGGCCGTGGTGACGAAGCGCATCCGGCCGCTCATCTGCGACGGAAAGCCGGTGCATATCGTCGGTATTCCGCTGCACTGGGGCTTTACCGGTTCGGCGAAGAAGGGTTTCGGCCCGAATTCGCTCGCGGCCTTTGTCGGTGACGCCAATATCGAAACTCCGGAATCGAAGGCGTTCCTCGTCAATATCGAACCTTCGACCGCACCCAAGGACAAGGAGGCAAGCGTCTGATGGCCAATACCATGGACAGCCCGCGCACCGCCGTCAGCAATCCGCCGGTGCAGCCGATGGAAACCAACCTGACGCAGCGTGACCTCATCCGTCGCTCTGCCACATCCGAGCTGCCGCAACCTGAGCGGCAGCTCACTCCCGTCGCAAAGCTCATCGACGTTTCAAAATGCATCGGCTGCAAGGCCTGCCAATCGGCCTGCGTTGAGTGGAACGACACCAATCCGGCTATCGGCGAAAACGTCGGGGTCTATACGAACCCGCACGATCTTTCCGCCGACATGTTCACGCTCATGCGGTTTACTGAATGGGTGAACCCGGAGACCGACAATCTGGAATGGCTGATTCGCAAGGACGGCTGCATGCATTGTGCCGATCCGGGCTGTCTGAAGGCCTGCCCGTCGCCGGGCGCGATCGTGCAGTATTCGAACGGCATCGTCGACTTCGTGCATGAGAATTGCATCGGCTGCGGTTATTGCGTGAAGGGCTGTCCCTTCAACATTCCCCGCATCTCGAAGACGGATCACAGGGCTTACAAATGCACGCTCTGTTCCGACCGCGTTGCCGTGGGCCAAGGCCCGGCCTGCGCCAAGGCCTGTCCCACACAGGCGATCGTCTTCGGCACCAAGGAAGACATGAAGAAACATGCGGAAGGCCGGATCGCAGATCTGAAGTCGCGCGGTTATGCCAACGCCGGTCTATACGACCCACCGGGCGTCGGCGGCACGCACGTCATGTATGTGCTGCACCATAACGACAAGCCGCATATCTATGCGGACCTGCCGGACAACCCTGCCATTTCCGCCGTCGTGCAGACGTGGAAGGGTGCGACCAAATATGCCGGTCTCGCAGTGATGGGGCTTGCTGCGGCAGGCACGATCCTGCACGGCCTGTTCGCCAAGGCCAACCGCGTGTCGAAACACGAGGAACAGGAAGCGCAGGAAGCCGTTGATCACGCCGACAAGCGTGAGGAGGACGCCTGATGAGCAGTCTAGCGGATAACACCTCTGCCAACGTCGCAGCTGCCAAGGCGGGTGCCGAAGACACGATCCGACGTGGCCCGCCGGTCGAAGTCGTTCGCTACGGCATCGGCAAACGCATCAATCACTGGGTCACTGCGATCAGCCTGATCCTGCTGCTGTTGTCCGGCCTTGCCATGTTCCACCCGTCGCTGTTTTTCCTGACCGACCTCTTCGGCGGGGGGCAGATGACGCGCTGGATCCACCCGTGGATCGGCATCGTGCTTTTCATCTCCTTCTTCATCCTGTTCGCGCAGTTGTGGAAGCTGAACCTGCCCAACCGGGATGACGTGAAATGGGCCTCGCAGATCGGTGACGTGCTCGGCGGACATGAGGAGCGATTGCCGGAACTCGGCAAATACAATGCCGGCCAGAAGTTCATTTTCTGGGGCATGGCGGCGCTCATTATCGTGCTGATTGCCACCGGCATCATGGCCTGGGAACAGTATTTTGGTTTGCTGACCAGCATACCGACCCAGCGTGTGGCACTTCTGGTCCACTCACTTGCCGCCGTTGCCATTATCCTGGTCTTCATCCTGCATGTCTATGCGGCTATCTGGACACGCGGCACGATCAGCGCCATGACGCGCGGAACCGTGACCGGCGGCTGGGCCTGGCGCCACCATCGCAAGTGGTTCAAGGACATGGCTGGACGCGGCAGGATCGATCCGGCAGAATAACAAGGAAGGGCGTTGCGCGCCCATGCGTGCGACGCCCCTTAGGTTTCAACGACGCATCTGTTCTTCGAGGCTGTCTGCCTTCGAAACAATGCGCGACAGGAAGCTGTGGCCGGTCGGCCCCGCGAGGTAGAATGTCCGTATCATCCCTACAGCCCGATCCATCTATGATCGGGGGCATTTCCAAGGCGCCTTTTGCCCTGATGCCGCACCCTGCCCGCTTGTTCAAGGAACGGGCTACACGCTTCGAGGTGTTGGCCGAAACCAGCAATCTCGCTCCTTATCTCAAATTTCTTGCCGGTATCGCGCGCATTCAGGCCGATCTCGTTTCCGAGCTGGCGCCTTTAGAGCCGATCGAAACCGGGCAAGCTGCGCGTGCTCGCGAAGGTGCCATGCCGCCGATCGATCGTTCAGCGATGATCCTGTCGGACGATTATCGCAAGACCGTGAGGCTTTTCCTCGATCGTGCGCAGGCTCTGGAAATGCCGGCAGCTGCGGCGGAAGCGCTGAAAGCGGTTCGTTCCGCCGAAGACGATACGCTTGCCTGGATGGCAGAGAACGTGATCACTGACAGCCTGCCGGTGGAAAGCCTTGCGCATCACCTCTATGTCGCCGCCGCGACGCAGGTTCATGCGGCACGCCTTGCCGCCACGCTTGATGGCAAGGCGCTGGTACCGGTATCCGTCGGTGTCTGCCCATCCTGTGGCGGCAAACCGGCCGGATCCATGGTGATCGGCGTGCAGGGGGCGGAAGGAGCGCGTTACGCCTGCTGCTCCTGCTGCGCGACGATGTGGAACGAAGTTCGGGTGAAATGCCTCGCCTGCGGCTCGACCAAGGGTGTTGGCTATCGCGCGGTTGAAATCGATGGTGGCGAGGACTCCGTGATCAAGGCCGAAACCTGCGATAGCTGTAACAGCTGGAGCAAGATTCTCTATCAGAACAAGAACCCGACGCTGGAAGTGATTGCCGACGATGTTTCAAGCCTCGGCCTCGACATTTTGATGAAGGAAACCGATTATCGCCGTGCGGGCTTCAATCCCTTCCTGATCGGATACTGAGCCGATGCCGGGATTAGCCGATCTTCGCCATCTGCCATCCGTCGACCGGATGATGAACCTGCCTTCAATTGCGCCTCTGATCGAGCGCCATGGCCGCGGCGTGGTGACCGACGAGTTGAGGGGCGTGCTTGTCGATATCCGGGAAGCGGTGAAGGCCGGCGCCGAGGTTCCCGATGAGGCGGGTGTGCTCGCCTCGCTCATCAGCCGCCTCGGTTATCTGGAAAAGTCCAATCTGCGGCCTCTCTTCAATCTCACAGGCACGGTGCTTCATACCAATCTCGGTCGCGCGCTGCTTGCAGAAGAAGCAATCGCCGCGGCAGTCGACGCGATGCGGGATGCGGCAGCGCTCGAATTCGATCTCGATACCGGCAGGCGCGGTGAACGAGACAGCCATTTGCGCGAGCTTCTTTGCGAACTGACCGGAGCCGAGGACGCGACGATCGTCAACAACAATGCGGCGGCCGTGCTGATTTCGCTCAATGCGATCGGTGCCGGGCGTCAGGCGATCGTTTCACGCGGTGAGCTGATCGAGATCGGCGGCGCATTCCGAATGCCCGACATCATGGAGCGCGCTGGCGTTGAGCTAGTAGAAGTCGGCACGACCAACCGCACGCATCCGCGCGACTATATCAAGGCGGTCGGGCCTGAGACTGCGCTGATCCTCAAGGTTCACACTTCCAACTACCGGATCGAAGGGTTTACGGCGGAGGTCGAGGGTGCCGAGCTTGCGAGGATCGCCAGGGATCTGGGGGTTGCGCTGCTGAACGATCTCGGATCCGGCACGCTGGTCGATCTTTCTCGCTACGGGCTCGCCAAGGAGCCAACCGTGCGCGAGGCTATAGTGGAAGGCGCCGATCTCGTGACGTTTTCCGGCGACAAGCTGCTTGGCGGGCCGCAGGCGGGATTCATCGTCGGCCGCAAGCACCTGATCGCCGAAATCAACCGCAACCCGCTGAAGCGGGCACTGCGGGTCGACAAGATCCGCATCGCAGCGCTTGCCGCAACGCTGAAACTCTATCGTGATCCGGATCGACTGGGCGAACGCCTGCCGACGCTGCGCATGCTTTCACGCAAGCAGCCGGAAATCCGGGCGCAAGCGGAGCGTCTGTTGCCACAAGTCACATCGCTGCTGCAGCGACAAGGTTACGGTGTCGAGATCTGTCCGTGCTCGAGCCAGATCGGCTCCGGGGCGCTGCCGGTCGATACTGTCCCGAGTGCCGGGTTGCGGATCACTGCCGCATCAGGCAGTGCGCTGGAAGCACTGGCATCACTGTTCCGCTCGTTGCCGCGGCCGATCCTTGGACGGTTGCAGGATGGCGCCATGGTGCTGGATCTGCGTTGCCTTACCGATGAAAATTCCTTCATCGCGAGCCTTTCCGAGGGGACGGGTCATGCGCTGGCTTGACCGGCTGCGCGGCAAGGCGGCGGAAACTGCGGCTGATACGGTTTCTGTCGAGATGGAGCGTGCTCTGGCTGCGGCCAATGCCGGCGATTACGAAACGGCGTTGGCGCTTTGGGAGCCGCTCGCTCGTGCGGGCAATGCCCGTGCCCAGAACAATATCGGGGCCTGTTTTGCCGAAGGTCTCGGTGTGGTATCCGACCGGCCGCTGGCGCTGAAATGGCTGACATTGTCAGCTGAAGCCGGCGATCCTGTTGGCCAGCGTAACTGCGCGGCCTTTTACATGCAGGGTTCCGACGCAATCGGGTCTGATGCGGATCCGGCAAGGGCAGCAAAGCTTTATCGCCTTGCCGCGGAACAGGGAGATGCCCCGGCTCAGGATATGCTGAGCTGGCTTCTGCTCGAAGGCGAGATCATCCCGTCCGATCCTGCAGAGGCAAAGTCATGGGCCGAACAGGCAGCCGAAGCCGGCATCGCGGCCTCTATGACCCGCCTCGGCATGCTCTACCACAATGCGCTCGGTGTCGACCGTGATCCGGCACAGGCCGTCTACTGGTGGCGCAAGGGAGCCGCGGGTGATGATGCGGATGCGCAGGCCATGCTGGGAGCTGCCTACCATATGGGTGCAGGAATGCCGGCCGACCGCGTTGATGCACTCGCATGGCTGCTTCGTGCCCTGAATGGCGGCAGCGCTCTTGCCCAGCCGTTTCTGAACGCGGCTCGCGAAAACCTCACGTTGGCCGAGACGACGGAAGCTGAACGCCGCGCGAAACTGCCGCTCTCGGAGATTATCGCCGCGCGAGGCAAGTTATGATCATCGGAACCGCAGGCCATATCGATCACGGCAAAACGGCGCTTGTTAAGGCGCTGACCGGTACCGACGCCGACCGGCTGAAGGAAGAAAAGGCGCGCGGCATCACCATTGATCTTGGTTTTGCCTATGCCAAGTTTTCAGGCGATGCCGTCACCGGTTTTATCGACGTGCCCGGCCATGAGCGTTTCATCCACACCATGCTGGCGGGTGCAGGTGGAATTGACTACGCGCTGTTGGTGGTGGCGGCCGATGACGGGATCATGCCGCAGACCCGAGAACATCTCGCCATTCTGGACCTGCTCGGTATCGACCGTGGTATCGTTGCGCTGACCAAGGCTGATCTGGCGGATGAAGAGCGGACCGCCACGGTTTCCAATGAGATCCAGGCCCTGCTTGCCCCCACGCGCCTGAGCGGTATCGATATCCTGCCGGTCTCTGCGCTGACGGGCCAAGGTATCGAGAAGCTTAAGTCGATCCTTGCCGAGGCCGAGCGGGCAACTGTCGAGACTGCGATTGACGGCCGCTTCCGTCTTGCCATCGATCGTTCTTTCACGCTTTCGGGTGCCGGCACCGTCGTCACTGGCACGGTTCTTTCCGGTTCGGTTGCGATCGGCGATGCGGTTACCGTCTCGCCTTCGGGCCTGTCGGCCCGTATCCGCTCCATCCACGCGCAAAACCAGAAGGTCGAGCGCGGGTTTGCCGGACAACGCTGCGCGCTCAATCTCGCCGGTGAGGCGATCGCCAAGGATGCAATCCATCGCGGCGACATGGTGGTCGACCCTCTCCTGCACGCTCCGACTGACCGGATCGATGCCGAGCTCTCGGTGCTGGCGAACGAGCCCAAGGCGATCGGCCAGTGGTTTTCTGCGCGTTTTCATCATGAAAGCGTCGAGACCGGAGTGCGCATAGTGCCGCTCGAAGGGCCGGTGGCGCCGGGCACGACCGCTCGCGTGCAGCTTGTGCTCGATCGTGCGATTGCAGCAGCGGTTGGAGATCGTTTCATCCTGCGCGATGTTTCGGCTCAACGCACCATAGGTGGTGGATCTCTCATCGACCTGAGGCCGCCCGCCAGAAAACGGCGCACGCCTGAGCGGCTAGAACAGTTGGCGGCCGCGAGCAGGCCCACTGCAGCCGAACAGCTTGCCGCATTGCTGGATACCGCGCCCTACCTGGTCGATCTCGACGCATTTGCCCGCGACCGTGCGATGGCACCACCGCAATTGACGACCGTGACGGACGCAGCCGGTATCCTGTTGGTCGAAGCTGGAGGTGTCGGTTACGCCATGTCGGCCGCCCATCGCGGGGCCTTTTCCACGCAACTGATCGAACTGTTGACGACCTTCCACGCGGAAAACCCGGAGTTGCAGGGCCAAGGCCGCGAGCGGCTGCGCATGGCTATGACGCCGCGCCTTCCAGCACCTGCTTTTCTCGCCGTCATGCGTGCCGAAGCCGCGATCGGCAATATCGTGCTTGAGGGCGCGTTTCTACGCTTGCCCACCCATGTGGCGCAGTTGGGGGAGGAGGAAGAAGCACTCTATTCCGAAATTCTGCCGTATCTGACCGGTGAAAACCGTTTCCGCCCGCCGCGCGTGCGCGATCTTGTCGAACTGATCGGCGTCGAAGAGCGCGAGATACGGCGTGTGCTGAAACTTTGTGCCCGGCTCGGTCGTGTCGACCAGATCCGCCACGACCACTTCTTCACCCGCGAAACCACGGCGGAGATGGTGCGGATCGTGCGCGAGCTGGCGGCCGTGGCGGAACATGGGGAATTCGTTGCCGGATCCTTCCGGGACCGGGTCAACAACGGTAGAAAGGTCGCGATCGAAATCCTCGAGTTTTTCGATCGCCATGGTGTAACCTTGCGGCGCGGTGATCTTCGCCGTATCAACCCGCATCGGCTCGACCTGTTCGGCCTGTCCGGTCCTGATGCCGAAAATGGAAGAGAATCGTCCCCGGTGGGGCGTCCGGACTTCAAATCCGGGTGGGGCAGCGACGCTGTCTTGGGTGGGTTCGACTCCCATTCTCTTCCGCCATCAGGAGAAAGTCATGAGTAGTCCTCCCGCCGATAGCGATTTCGACGACTGGGTGATCGACACCTATGCCGAGACCGGCTCTTTCACCATGCTCTTCATTCTGGTCTCGATCAGGGAAACCAAGGTGGAACTGCTGCGCTCCGCATATCTGCATGTGGTGGGCGACGAGTTGCGCTGGCCCGACATGACGAACCTTTTTAGGGGCGCTGGTGTCAACTGGTCCGGCGCCGTGTTCTACCGTGCCGGTCGTGAGGGGCTTGTAGAAGATCCGGAGGCCAAGGCGCGTCTGGCTTCACTGGGGCGTAAGCTGGAAGAGGACCGGTCGTTGATCCGAGATGGCGAGTTTTTCAATGAAGATGGGCTTCGGCTATTGATCGAGGAAATCAAACCGCACTGATCGCAGCATACCCCTCCCATAAAAAACCACCCGCAAAGGCAGCTTTTTATGGGATCAAACGACCAGTATCAGCCCGTGATTTCCTTGGAGGAAATCGAATAGGCGAATGTCTTCGGGCTCAGGCAATCCACTTCGCCGCGCGACGTGAAGGCTGCGGGATACATGAAGAAATTCTGGCGGATTTCGTTGCCAGGCAGGGTGATGTCACGGGCTGTGTTGTAACCAATCCAGTTCATTTCCCAGTTGCCGAAAGCCTTCTGGCGGAAAGCCTGGACGGCATCGTTGTCGAGTGGCAATTTCTCCTCCAGCACAACCTTGCGGACGTCTGCCGGGTCGACCGGAACCCAGCCCTGGCCTTCAAGATAGACTTCGGCGCGACAGTGCTGTGCACCGGTAATGTCGCCGGCGCGGCCGAGTGCCTTGAATTGTTCCGATGTCGCCACGCGAACACCAAAGACGTCACGGGCAGGAAGGCCAGCGGCACGGGCAAGCGCCGTGTACAGGCTGTTGATGTCGGCGCACTTACCGCCGAAATAACCGCTTTCCAGCATGTCCTTCACATTACCGACGCCGCAGCCGGCGACATTGGCGTCGCGGAAGGTGTTCTCGACAACCCAGTCATAGATTGCGCGGGCCTTGTCCTCGTCTTTCTCACGGGCGCCGATGATCTTCATCGCCGTATCCTTGACGATGCCGTCGATCGGCGCGCTCGGCGTGGCGACGAGAGCGGCATCAAGTTCGGCCTGTGATACCGCAACGCCGTCGGCGATGCGATTGCGTGTCTGGACCATCTGGGTGAATTCGATGCTTCGTTTTCCGTCAGCCTGCCACTCGACAGAAAGAATATCAGCGCCTGATATGGCATCCTTCTTGATTGCGATCTGCTTCGAATCGGACGTCCAGTGCGGCGCAGATGCCTTCTGGTATTCGCCAGCCGACTGGGCAACAGGCAGCCACAGCTTTGCCGGGCCTGTCGTGTCCGTGAGGTCTACCTTGGTCGTTACCTCGAATGTGCGCCATGCGGCGATATCAGCCGCTTTGTCGGCAGCGAAAACCGGGTTTGCGCCGCGGGAAACGAAAGCGGCGGCAAGAGAGGCTGTTGCGGCCTGGCTGAGAAAACGGCGACGGTTCAACATACTGGGTCCAACTCCTGTCGACTGCGCATCACGCTGACCCATAACGGTTTCAGTACGTACAATGCGCGGCTCAAATTGCGATATAATGTCGCTTGGACTTACGCCTTTGCAGCAGTCGGCGAAACAGGAATTGTAGTTTTCAAGCTTTTTTGAGCGGTTCCCTCGGAAATCAGCAACCCTGTCTGGCCTCTGCCGCACCGACTGCGGGCTGCTCGCTGGGTACTGCCATGGCGAGATCAAGACCGCGCGCAGTTGGTGGCTGCCAGGTTCTGGATTCGGGCAGCGCGCCTTGGGGATTGGTTCCCATATGGGCGCCACCTGTGCCGCCGGTCCAGCCGGTCGAACCTATATTTCCGGGCGCGGTGCCATCGGCACTCCGGCGATCCGGCGCGGTTGCCGCTTCGGCCTTATTGGCTGAATTGCAGTCGCCTTTGCCTTCAAGGCTCTGGGCGGAAGGCGGAGAGCCGCTATTTTGCGTTTGGGCTGCCACCGGAACAACTGCCATCATCATGGCAGAGACGGCAAGAGAGGTCAGAAATCTGGCGTGAAAGACGGGCATCATGGGAACTCCTTCCATCGCCCACAACGCATGTGCACAAAGGCGAGTTCCCTTGGATAATCCGGTTGGATGACCGGATCAGACGAAGTCGATCAGCCGTTGACGACGATCCCGGCTGCGCCGTCTTCGACCGTGCCGACAATGGTTGCCAGCGGATAACCCGCATCCCGCGCCTGCTTTACCATCGCATCCGCCTTATCGGCAGCAACGGCAACCAGCAGGCCGCCAGAGGTTTGCGGATCTGCGAGCAACATCCTCTGCCATTCGGGCATATTTTCCGGCAGCGTAATCGCATCGCCATAGCTCGCCCAGTTGCGGACGGACGCCCCGGTAATGAAGCCCTGTTGCGCCAGTTCCTCGGCCTTCGCCAGAAACGGGATGTCGGCAAGGTTCAGCCGCAAGGTCAACCCGGAGGCACGCGCCATTTCCAAACCGTGGCCGAGAATGCCAAAGCCGGTAACGTCGGTGATGGCGTGAACGTCAATATCGGCGGCAAGCGTTGTGCCGACCTTGTTGAGCAGTGTCGTCGAGGCGATCATCTCGTCATACGCCTTTTTCGGCAGAGCATTCTTCTTGATAGCAGAGGAATAGATGCCAATGCCGATGCCCTTGGTGAGGATGAGCTTGTCGCCGGCCTTTGCTCCGCCATTGCGGCGCACTTGACTGGAGTGACAGATGCCGATCACGGCAAGACCATAGATCGGCTCGACGCTGTCGATGGAATGACCGCCCGCAACCGGGATACCGGCTTCAGCGCAGATCGATGCGCCACCTTCGAGGATTTTCGAGATCTTCTCCGGCTCCAGCTTGTTGATCGGCATACCCAGGATCGCAAGCGCCATGATCGGCTTGCCGCCCATGGCATAGACATCGGAAATGGCGTTGGTGGCGGCGATGCGGCCAAAATCGTAGGGGTCGTCCACCATCGGCATGAAGAAGTCTGTGGTGGCGATCACGCATGTATTGTCGTCGATCTGCCAGACAGCGGCGTCGTCTGACATCTCGTTTCCGACCAGAAGTTGTGCAAACGGCTGCGCGGCCGGCTGGCCTGCCAGCAATTTCTGCAGGACGGCGGGCGCAAGCTTGCAGCCGCAACCGCCGCCATGGGCAAGCTCGGTCAGACGAGGAGACGACATATCCATGGTATTCCTCCTTCGGATCGTGCCGTGATCATGGTTCGCGTGGCACGGGTTATGGAGGTGATAACGCCTTGATAACCGCGCGTCTATCACGTTAGGCCGATGTCATAGTTCAATCACTGAGTGGTGAGAGGGCCGGGTGTGGGCGGGGCGAGACAGCCGGCATCCGGTTTCCCGACAGGATTGTTCTTACAGCACGCTTCATTCGCTATGATGATCATAACGATTCTGGGATCGGTAAATAGCATGCGCTACAATTTCGCAGATCTGCCGTTGCATCGGCTGATGGAGCCGGTCTGCCGGGCGACTGCCGCGATCACGCGTCTTGATGAACGTGTCTTTCGATCGACGGTAGGGCAAGGTTGGATCGAACGTTCGCATTTCGTCGATTCGGTCGCGTCGCTCTGGATCGATGGCGAGCTTGTACATCTGGAAGATCTGGTGTTGCACGATGCGGCGATGGGCATTCGCGCACCGACGCATGAGCTGACGATTGCGTACGATATCCTGCGCACCAGACGGCGCATTATCGAAAACGAGCCCGGTTGGGCTCTGAGCCGGGAAGGGCTCAGCCAATTGCGGGGAAAGGCGGCAGAGCTTCAGCCTGCCATTCCGATCGAGAGCCCGCTCGAAACCAAACCCGCCGAGCTGCGGGATGAAGAGGATCCGCTGGCGCACTATCTGGCGGAGATCGACGCAGTCGTCGCTCGAAGCGAGGCCGCACTGTTGCAGGTCATGAGGCCATCCGAGCCGACTTACCCGAAGGAACGGGCTGCACTTCTTTATGAGCCGGATTGGGACGAGGATGAGCGGCTTGCCGAATGGCAGGATGTGGTCGAAAGAAGTGCGAACCTGCCGCCGGTCCTCAGGGCCGTGCTTTTGCTGGATGCCTGGAACCAGTTGCAGGTGTTGCAGCACGCTCCATGGCTGGGTCGGTTGCTGGCCGCATCGCTTCTGAGGAAGGAGGGTGTCACAACGGCGCATCTGGCGGCTTTCAATCTGGGGCTGAAACAGGTCGGGCGAGAACTGAGGACAAGTCCCAGGCAGGAGGTTCGTATTCTGGCCTTTCTCGAGGCGATCACCGAAGCCAGCCTGACAGGCTTGAAGGAACATGACCGCCTTGTGCTGGCGCAGCAGCAGATGCAGCACCGGATCGCCGGACGACGTCAGTCATCGAAACTGCCGCAACTTGTCGACCTCGTGTTATCCCGACCGATGGTGTCTTCGGGCATGATCGCAAAGTCTCTTTCGGTGACGCCGCAAGGCGCGCTGAAGATCGCTTCGGAATTGCATCTGAGAGAGCTGACGGGACGAGGACGGTTTCGTGCCTGGGGCATCATCTGATGCCATATCCTGTCTGCCGGAAGGCTGGCGGCCAAGGGCGTGGATCAAGGGCGCCGGTCAGCCGGCACCCTCGACACTTCGGTGTCATTTCAGAAAGTCGTTGGCGTAATAGCCCTTAAAATCCGGTTTTGCTTCGAGAGGCTTGCCGCCGGCGGCCTTAAGGATGCCGGCCTGATAGGCGTAAGCGCCGATCGCTTCGAATTTCGAAGGATCGATCGTGCCGATCACGCCCTCGGCGCTTTGCAGATATTTGCCGTCGATCAGCGCCTTGAGCGACGCGCGGATCAGGGCGCGATCGGTCAATGCATCCTTGTTGGCCGAAATCAGCAGGTCGGTCGCCTCGTCCGGATTTTCGATGGCGAACTGATAGCCCTTGCGGGTCGCCTGAAGGAAGGCTGCAGCCTCCTTGGGGTTGCCGTCCAGGAATTTGCGGCTGGAGCCGATCAGGGTCGTGTGCTCGTCCGGCACGCCATAATCGGCATAACGGAACGCGCCCTGCTTCAAGCCTTCGAGTTCAGCCTTTACGCCTTCCCAGGTATAGACTTCCAGCGTGAAATCGACGGCGCCGTTTTCTAGGGCTTGATAGGCGGACGTGCCGAGAGTGATCGTCTCGAATTCCCCCTTGCCGCCGTCATGGCGGATGATCGAGGATATCAGCGCATTTTCCCAGGCGGAGCCGAAACCGCCATAGGTCTTGCCATCGAGATCCTTCGGGCGGGTGATGTCGGAACGGCCTCCCTTGAGCACCAGGCGGCCCGTTTCGGTCTGCACGATGGCATAGGTGCCGACGAGGTCGGCACCCGCCGTGCGTTGGGTAAGAAGGGCGATCGAGCCGAGAATGCCGAAGTCGGCCACGTGATTGGCAACCAGCGTTCCGGCCGAGCTGTCCGTGTAGGGGAGGATTTCGACGTTGATAGCCTCGTCCTTGTAGAAGCCTTTATCGCGGGCGATGAAAAGGCCGACGTGATTGGTGTTCGGGGTCCAGTCGAGGGCGACCGTAACCTTTGACGCGGCCTGGGACCGGGCAGGCAGCGCCGGCAGGGCGAGGGTGGCGAGTGCCGCGAGCGTGGCGCGGCGGCTCAGCAGTAATTGGCTCATGGCAAGTGTCCTTCCTGATCATTGATCTGGGGAGAGAGAAGAAAATCGAGTATCGACGTTTCGATGGTTGCAGCCTCGGCACGGGCCGTGGAGTGGCTGAAGCGTGCACGCGGCAGGGGAACCGCGATCGTCTGCTCAACGCGTGCAGGGCGCGGCGACAGCAGGTGGATCCTGTCGGAAAGCATCACGGCCTCCCGTACATCATGGGTAATCAGGATGATCGTCCAGCGATGTCTGAGCCACATAGCCTCGAGCCAGATCTGCATCTGGTTGCGGGTGAGCGCATCCAGCGCCCCGAACGGCTCATCGAGCAGCAGGACCGGCTTTTCCTGAACGACGGTGCGCAGCAGTGCCGCGCGCTGGCGCATGCCGCCGGAGAGCGCTTGCGGGTAATGCTGCTCGAAGCCGCCGAGGCCGAATTCCTCAAACAATGGCGCGACACGCTTTCGCGCCTCTTTTCGCGGCATTCCCTGAACTTCGAGGCCAAGCATCGTGTTGTCGATGATCCGCCGCCAGGGCATGAGTGCATCGCGTTGTGGCATGAAGGCGAATGGTCGATCTGTCGGCAGAAGCGGCTTGCCGGCAAAGCGGATCTCGCCGCTGTCGGCATTCGCCGCGCCGGTGAGAAGCTTGAATATGGTCGATTTTCCCGCCCCCGAAGGCCCGAGGATCGAGACGAATTCGCCGGGCATGACATCCAGCGAGATATCGTGCAGCACATCGATATCACCGTAGCTCAGCGAAACCTTGTCGAGGCAAAGCAGCGGTTCGGTCATGGGCGTCGCCCCGCTCCACTGTCGATCCACGGTGCGGCCAGCCGCTGCACGGCCCAGGTGGCGCTGAACAGAAGCAGTGTCAGCAGCGAACTGACCAGCACGGCGGCGAGCACGAGGTCCGGCCGGAAATTGTTCTTCGCATTGAGCATGTAGATGCCGAGGCCTTTCGCCGCTCCCGCATATTCAGCGAAGATGGCCGCGACGACGGCATAGGTAATCGAGATGCGCAATCCGGCGAAGAAATAGGGGAGCGCTGAGGGCAGGCGGGCAAGCAGGAAGCGCTTCCAGCGGGATGCGCCCATCGAGACAAGCAGGTCTTCGACTTCGTTTTCGGTGGCGGCATACCCTTCGGCCAAGGCGACCAGCATCGGAAAGAAGGTGACGAGCGCCACGAGCAGGATTTTCGGCAAAAGGCCGAAACCGAACCACAGCACGACCAGCGGTGCGATTGCCACCAGCGGCAAAGTCTGGCTGGCGATGAAGATCGGAAAAAGCGCCCGCCGCATTAGGGTGGAGAAATCGATCGCCATTGATAGTAGGAACGCGAGAACCAGCGATAGCGAGAAGCCCAGCAGGGTGGCACGCAGCGTTGGCACGGTATTGGCCCACAGGGCGTCGCGATTGAGCCATGCCTGAAGAAGCACCTGGGATGGTGCGGGCAGCGTCGTCTCAGAAATGCCTGAGGAGCGGCAATAGATCTCCCATGCGAACAGCATACAGCTCGCGGCAACGAGAGCCGGCAAGGCCCGGAAGGCATGGGTGCGGAGCATAGGTCCGCGCATGGGCGAAGTGCTCGACGACATCGGCTTGTCCGTAAGGGCGTTAGATGGCGCTCGGGCTGTTGGCTGAAACGGTCAGATCAATCGTCACATGGCCCTGCGGTGGCCCGAAACGAACGAAGGCCTCTCCCATGGTTGCAAAAACCGGAGCGGCATCGCCACGCAGTTTCGTGCAGAAGTTTTTCGACTTGTCGAACACGCCTGACGACTTGATGAAATCGATGCAGCCATAGATCTCGTCCATGTGCTGGCCGATGCCGAGTGTGTAGAGAGAAAATTGCGCGGCAGTCGGCTGTCCGGCAAGCGGGATGGAGGAGACGGCAGTCAATGCCTGCGCCTTGCGCTCATCCAGCGGGGCGAGCGGCCCGGTCATCTCGGGAACATGGCAGATCGGATCGTCCGGCTCGCCGGGGCAGCCGCGCGACAGCGTCGCGTGCATGACGCAATGCTTGCCGGATTTCGCGGCGGCAACGAAGAGATCGCGCATCGCGGCCATGACAATATCGGGCGTACCGACAAGAAGCGTCGAAATATCGTCGGTTTCGATCCTCAACTGATCCCGATAGGGATCAAGCGCGGACAAGGCACCGAGGATGACGTCGACGAAATCGTCGGACATCGGGTAAAGGGAAATCTGCGCGCCGGAAAACATCTTATACCTCGCTCCGCTGGCATTATCCAGATCAGCTTAAGGGTCCACGGTCATGACGACCGAATCTCAACCCCGGCAATACGGAGCACCCCTGTTCGGCCCCTGATAGATCAGATGATGCAGGACTTGCAAGAGGGCAGTGTTGAATGACCGTTTCAAGCGGAGTACGAGACGGGTATGAATTCGCTCCGGCCGGTGGAGCTCCGGAGTTACGTTTCCATGTCTGCCAGACCGCAACAGCGCCGAAAAAATGATCCCGAACGAACGAAGGCGGACATTCTCGATGCTGCGACCGAAGAGTTCGCGACACATGGTTTGGCCGGTGGCCGCATCGATGCGATCGCCGAGAGGACGCGCACGTCCAAGCGGATGATCTATTATTACTTCGGCGGCAAGGAAGATCTCTACCTCGCTGTGTTGGAACGTTCCTACAGACAGATCAGAACGCTGGAGGCGGATCTTCAGCTTGATGATCTTTCAGCCGAAGATGCATTGCGCGTGCTCATTTCCGAAACGTTTGACTATGACGAAGCGCATCCCGATTTCATCCGCCTCGTCAGCAGCGAGAACATCAATTGCGCCGCTCATATGCGCAGGTCGGAAACGCTTCTCGATCTGAACATATCAATCATCGAGATGTTGGAAAAAATCATCGACAGGGGCGGGCGAGATGGTGTTTTCCTGCGCCGCACGGATGCAATCGATGTTCACATGCTGATCAGCGCCTTCTGTTTCTTCCGTGTCTCCAATCGCTACACGTTCGGCGCGATTTTCAGGCGCGATCTTTCCGAGGAGGGGTTGATGGCGCGCCACAAGCAGATGATTTCGGATGCGGTCCTCAGCTATCTGAAAACGCCGGACGTGTCTTCCGGCGAAGGCTGATCGATCAGCCTGTGGCATATCGGCCGCAGATATTGTTGATACGCTGCCGGTGTAAGTCTTCGCGCATTGACTCACTTTATGGTGACCGATAATTCCTGATTTTATCAATCATATTTTTTGGCTTTGCGTTTGATGCCGCGAAGCCTCTGATTTTGCTCGCGTATGCTGAAGGAGCACTTTATGTCTGGCTCTACCGTTTTCAATGCTTTCGCAAAAAAGACCGGCAATCGCGGTCGTTTTCTCGTGCTTTTGTCCAGCTGCGCCATTGTTCTGCCGCTGCAAGCTCTTGCTCAGAATGCCGAAGAGACCGATGCCGGCACGATGTTGAAGCCGATTATCCTGCAGGGCGATGGTTCGCCGGTCGGGCCCGATTCGACGATCGTTGCAAAAAGCTCGCGCACGAGTTCGAAGACCGACACGCCGATCCTCGATTCAGCGGCAGCCGTTTCGGTCGTCACTGAGAAGGAACTTGAGGAGCGTGGCGTGAAGACGCTCGATGAAGCGCTTTCCTATACGCCGGGCGTGCTGACCGACGTCTATGGATCAGACAACCGATATGATCACTATCTGATCCGCGGGTTCTATTCGACTGGGCAGAGCACATTCCTCGATGGATTGCCGGTACGTAGTATCAATTTTACGGGCAGTCGCATGGAGCCGTATGGGATGCAGCGGATGGAGGTTTTGAAGGGCGCAAACTCGACGCTCTTTGGCATCTCGCAGCCCGGCGGCATCGTCAACGCCATCAGCAAGCGGCCGCAAGACTACAAGTTTGGTGAGGTCTACACGACCTTCGGCGAGGATCACATCGAAACGGGTACAGATTTTGGTGGTCCGATCGACCCGGATGGAGTCTGGTCCTATCGTCTGACCGCCAAGTGGCAGGACGCGAAGCAGGGTATTGATTACAGCCAGGATGACAGAGTTTATATTGCCCCGGCGCTGACCTTCAGTCCTTCTGCTGATACGGACTTCACGCTGCTGACCAGCTACAACAAGCGGAATGGCAGCACATCTCACAGCATTCCCTATAGCCTGAGAGACGAAATCGATTCGGAAACCTATCTGGGTGAACCGGATTTCGACAATATGGACACGATTGAGCGAAACATCGGTTATGACTTTCGCCAGAATCTCGGAAATGGTTTGGAGTTCCGGCAGAATGCCCGCTACACCAATCTCGATCTGACTTATGAAGGCGTTTACGCGACCTCAGCCGATCCTGCGGCAGATCGCGGCGCGCTCGGTGTTTATGGAGAAGCCAAGCGCTTCGATATAGATAACCAGCTCCAATATGACGCGAGCTTCGGTCTTTTTGATAGCCGCACTCTCCTCGGTGTAAGTTATGAGCATCACAAGCTTCGGGAGCGTCGTCTTGATGGCGTACTGCCGGCGATCGATCCATTTGATCCGGTCTATTCTGGGGCGGGCAGTATCGGATTCTATCCTGCGTCAATAACCGAAGGCACTCAGGCGACGAAGAGCATCTATCTTCAGGAGGAGTTGACGTTCGACAAGCGTTGGATACTCACCCTCGGTGGGCGTTACGATCATGCCGATACTGATTCAGGCAGCGACAGTGCTGTTGACGAAGCCTTCACCCCACGGGCGGGACTGACATTCAAGGCGACGGATGAGCTCTCGTTCTATGGTAGCTACGTGGAATCTTTCCAGCCGATCGGCGCGAGCCGTTCTACGCTGGTGGGCGAGGCCAAAGCACAGGAAGGAACCCAGTACGAGATTGGTGCAAAATACCAGCCGCTGGGCACCGACATACTCTTTACGGCTGCGCTGTTTGATTTGACTCAAAAGAATGTCCTCCAGTATGGCTCCGCGCCAACTTATTTCCAGTATCAGATCGGCAAGATAAACGTCCGCGGTCTGGAATTAGAGGGTAAGGTCGCTCTTTCTGATACTCTAAACTTGACGGCTGGTTACTCCTATTGGGATGCAGAAATTGAGGAGGATCTTGTTGCTGCGAATGTCGGAAAGCGGCCGGCGCGCGTTCCAAAGAACATGGTCTCTCTCTGGGCTGACTATACGGTCCCTGGAAACGGTATTCTCGGTGACTTGAGCCTTGCTCTCGGCATGCGTTACCTCGGCCCGACTTACGCCGACGATGCAAACACCATCGCATTGGCATCACGCACACTGTTCGATGCTGCCATCCGCTACAAGGTGAAGGACGACGTGACGCTTTCGATCAACGCGACGAACCTGTTCGACAAGGAATATGTCACACACGTAGACACTTCCAGCATGTCGGCCTTCTATGGCGATCGCCGCAAGGTTTTGGCGACGTTGAAATATACCTGGTAAATCCGCTCAAGTTCAGGCATTCCTCGGCGCAGTCGAGGGATGCCTTTATTTTTGCGATGCGATTTTGGTGTTGCTGCCAAGGGAAACGATCACGTCGCGGCAGATGATGATAGGAAGAGCGATGCGAAAGGTCGGTTCTGGCGAAGCCGAGCGGTATGCCGGCAACGACATGAAACGCCGTGAATTCTTGAGGCGCATGGCCGCAGGCGTATCTGGAGCGGTTGCTGTGGGCGCCGGTGTGACGCCGTTCGTCCTGTCTGCCCGTACGGCCTATGCCGCAGGCGAGGAACTGCGTTTCGAACATGTTTATGGCGAGACCGTTCTGGCGAAGCCGGCGGAACGGGTGGTATCCTTGGGATACAACGTCCACGATGCGCTTCTGGCGCTTGATGTCGTGCCTGTCGGCATCCGGCAGTGGTTCGGCAATCAGCCTTACGGTGTATGGCCATGGGCGCAATCCCATCTCGGTGATGCCAAGCCCCAGCTGATTTCCGGCGAAGTCTCGATGGAAGTGGTGGCTAGCCTGCAGCCCGATCTGATTGTTGCTGTCGGGGCCGGCATATCTAAGGACGAATATGATGTCCTGTCGCAGATCGCGCCCGTGCTGATGCAGCCGAAGGGCAGGCCAGCTTATGGTACGACCTGGGATGAACTGACCCGGATGGTTGGCAAGGCCGTAGGTAAAACGGACCTTGCCGAACAACGCATTGCGGAGGTTGACGCGAAATTTCAGACGGTGCGTGCCGCGCATCCTGAATGGAGTGGAATGACCGCGGTATGCGCCTATAATTTTGGTGGAGAGACCGGAGCCTTCATCGGTTCCGATACCCGCGCGACGTTCCTGGCCGAGCTCGGTTTCAAGCCGACACAGAAGATCCAGTCGCTTTCCGAAACGCAGGGTTTCTATGCGCGCCTGTCGCCTGAGGATTTGTCGCCGCTTGATGCGGACCTGCTGATCTGGGTGTCTACCACGGACACGGTGCCCGATATTCAAGCACTGCCGCTGCGCAAGAGCCTTCGTGCTCATATTGAGGGGCGCGAGGTCTTTGCCGGTGAAGTGATGGCCGCGGCGTTGAGCTTCGGCAGCATCCTCTCTTTGCCCTATGCTCTCGATGGCTTGCAGGATGATATAGTTCTGGCGCTCGATGGCGACGCGAAAACGCCGGTTGCCTCAAGTACTGCGGCGGGGCTGACGCCTTGAAGGCTGTTGTCGGGCTTGCGCTCCTGTTGTTCATTGCGATGGCATTGACGCTGGTCGTGGGAGTTCGTGATGCCGGGATTTCCGATCTCTGGAATGCGTTTTTTGCTTTCGACGCCAACGATCCCACGCATGCCGTGATCCGCTCCGTTCGTGTGCCTCGCCTTGTTGCCGGTCTTATCGCCGGTGCAGGTCTCGGAATGGCGGGCACGGTGATGCAGGCCGTAACACGCAATCCGCTGGCTGATCCCGGCCTGCTCGGTGTCAATGCCGGTGCCGCATTCGCGGTCGTTGTCGGGGCGCTGCTGACCGGTTATGCCGACAGCGGCATGATGGCAGCTCTTGCCTTTCCGGGAGCCGCGATTGCCTCTGTCGCCGTATTCCTTGTCGGTGGCGCTCGAAGCGGCGCAGGCAGTCCCGTGCGCTTGACGCTGGCGGGCGTCGCGATCAACGCGCTGCTGCTTTCTCTCGTGTCGGCGATCATTCTTTCCCGCAACGAGACACTCGAGATTTTTCGCTTCTGGGTTACCGGTTCGCTCGCGCAGGCGAATACCCGTCCGCTCGAAGCGATGTTCGTCGCGCTTGTTCTGGGTGCTGCCATAGCCGTGATCATCGCACCACGCATCGAAGCGCTTGCCCTCGGTTCCTCTCTGGCGCGCGGTCTTGGAACCAAGCCGGGCGCCGTGCAGCTTTGCGCGCTTTTGGCAATCATGCTGATGACTGGAGCTGCGGTGGCCGTGGCCGGGCCAATTGGCTTTGTCGGCCTGGTCGTGCCTCCATTGGCCAGGCGTATCGGGCGACACGTGCTGCGTCACGAGCTTGCCGTGTCTGCGGTTCTTGGAGGATCGATGATGATGCTCGCGGATACAGCCGGTCGGCTCGTGGTTGCGCCCGCAGAAATTCGCGTGGGGATTATGACCGCACTCGTCGGGGCACCTGTGTTCATCTTTGTCGTACGCCGCCTTAGACCCGGAGCACTGACATGAGTGACGAAGGTTCCGCGAGAAAGGTCGTGGGAGGATGGTTGCTGCTCGGCGGCCTTCTGGCTGTTGCCATTCTTCTGTCGCTGATGGTCGGACAGATCATGATAACACCGGCCGAGCTTCTGCGCGGGTTGATGACCGGAACCGGACCGGGTTCGCTGACGCTGAGAGTATTGCGCGGTCCCTCCACCTTGACAGCCGTTGGAGCCGGGGCGGTGCTGGGCGTGTCGGGAGCGATTTTCCAGATCCTGCTGCGCAATCCACTGGCAGCCCCGGATGTGATGGGCTTCATGTCCGGGGCAGGCTGTGCCGTGGTTGCGGGTGTTGCCTTCGGACTGCTCATTCCCTTGCCCATCCTTGCTGCAATGGGAGGGCTTGTCGCGGCTCTGCTGGTTGCTGGACTGGCGTTTCACCGAAGTGGCAGGCAGTCGCCGCTGACATTGATCCTGGTCGGTATCGGCATCGGTTTCTTCGCGTCGGCGGTGAGCAGTTTCTTGGTGCTTCGGATGCCGCCTCAGGAGGCCGCTGATGCGCAGCGCTGGCTCGCCGGTTCTCTGACGGCACGCAATTGGGGTCATGTCCTGCAGGTATTCGGGCTGGGGGCGCTGCTCTTTGTGGTGCTCGCATTGCAGGTTCGGGCCATGGCGCTTCTTGAGCTTGGCGATGAACTCGCCGCAGGTCTTGGTGCGCATGTCGAGCGAGCCCGATACGGGCTCATCTGCACTGGCGTTCTGCTTGCTGCTGTTGGTGTCGCAGTTGCGGGGCCTGTGCCATTCGTCGCGATGATGGCCGGACCGCTCGGCATGCGGATTGCCGGTGTCAGACATCCGGCTTCGCGCCTCACGGCGGCAGCCATCGCGGGGGCAACGATCACAGTTCTTGCGGAGGTCATCTCACGTTCGGCAATTCCCGGACTGCAATTGCCCGTCGGCGTCATGACCGGAATAATGGGGGCGCCATATCTGCTGTGGCTCCTCTGGAAAGAAGTGGAGGCAGGAGAACTATGACCGGAAACGGGCTGACCACCACATCCCTCACCCTTGGTTATCGCGAGCGGGTGGTTATCCGTGAGCTTTCGATTGCGGTGCCCGATCAGCGGGTGACGTCCATCCTCGGACCCAACGGTTGCGGCAAGTCGACCTTTCTCAAGGCCCTCGCGCGGCTTATTGCTCCGGCTTCCGGTCATGTGCGTCTTTCAGGACACGATATCGGCAAGATCGATACACGTACACTGGCGCGCCGTCTGTCCATCCTGCCGCAATCGCCCAAGGCGCCGGAAGGTATTACCGTCTCGGATCTTGTCAGACGCGGCCGCACACCCTGGCGCGGGCTGCTTGCGCCATGGAGCGAGGAGGACGCCGCGATCTGCGCGCAGGCACTGGAACAGGTCGGGCTGAGCGATCTTG
Source organism: Neorhizobium sp. LMR1-1-1.1 (assembly GCF_040675795.1). NCBI lineage: Bacteria > Pseudomonadati > Pseudomonadota > Alphaproteobacteria > Hyphomicrobiales > Rhizobiaceae > Neorhizobium > Neorhizobium sp. LMR1-1-1.1. Next base: position 58,469 of record NZ_JBEGHE010000036.1, on the reverse strand, counting down.
CCGAGCGGCCTATCGACGAATTGTCCGGCGGCCAGCGCCAACGGGCATGGATCGCGCTCGTGCTGGCACAGAACACGCCTTATCTCCTGCTCGACGAGCCAACGACCTGGCTTGACCTTACGCATCAGCTGGAAGTCCTTTCCCTGTTGCAAAAACGTAATCGCGATCATGGAACGACCGTTGTCACCGTTCTCCATGATCTTAATCTGGCCGTGCGGTTTTCCGACCATCTTGTTCTTTTCGGTGGGAATGGATTGGTGGCGGAAGGCACTCCGGAAGTTGTCATCACGCCGGACAATCTGCAAGCTGCTTTCGGGCTGAAAGCTTTGGTCATGCCGGATCCGTTAACCGGGCGGCCGATGATCGTGCCCTACTGATCCACGTCCCGGCTCACTGCAGGGGCAACGTCATTCCCGCGATAGTCGCGGTCGCGAAGTTTAGGAACCAAAGATGGTTTCGGGAATTCTGATACCTGAATGTGAGGGCTAGGCGGAATGTTACCTGCTTTTTTTTCCGGGCCAGTGGGGGCGGTGAAAGATGTTACACGCGTTCTCATTGCCGAAGATGAATTTCTCCTTCGCCTTGATGCCGCCGACAGCATGCGGCGGCTGGGCTGGGAAGTCGTGGAAGTATCTTCCGCTGACGAGGCTATGGAACTGCTGCGCTACAGAGTGACCTTTGATCTTCTTGTGACCGACATCGATATGCCGGGACAGGCAGACGGGCTGGATTTGGCGCGTTATGTGCGATCAGCACACTCTGAAATGAAAATAGTGATCATGTCGGAAGATCGTGGCGATCGGCCGATAGACCCGCATTTGTTTGAACTCATGGTGGTAAAGCCACTTTGGAATGTGGGTGATACTCTGATTAAGCTGATGGAGGCAGACCGAAATGCAGGCTGACGAAGTCGAGACGATCCTGGTTGCGAGCAGCGATGCCCTGCAGCGCTCGATTATCGCGAAATATCTGCGTGAATGCGGCTATAGCGTCATCGAGGCGACTGGTTTTGACGATGCGAAAATCGCGATCGGACATTACGAGGTCGATGTCGTTGTTTCCGATACCCAGATGCAGGATGGGACCGGCTTCGATCTTTCTACCTATATCCGTTCAAGACACCTAAATATCGAGATCATTCTGACGCAATCTCTGATTAAAACTGCGCAGGTCGCCGGCGATCTCTGCGAACAGGGACCGCTGGATCAACCTTATCATCCGCAGCGTCTGGTCGATGAGATCAAGCGGCTGAGTGCGTTTCGCTGAGCGGTTAGGCAGACCGTCCGCCAAAATGACTGCTGAATATCGCTGGCTTACACAGCATCAAGGCCTGCAATCGCTCTGACCACGTCTGCGCGGCTTACAATGCCGACGAGGCGTTGGTCACGAAGGACCGGTAGGCGTTTGATATCATGCTGCGACATTATTTCGGCGAGCTCGCTGAGTTCGGTCTCTTCTTCGGTCGTCCTCACCGGGTGTGTCATCAAAAGGGCTGCACGATGCTGGTCGACACCGATCAGCGTTTCGAACTGAGAGGGCCGAAATCCACCAGTCCAGGCGCTGGGCGATAGTCTTGCCAAAGGGGCGCAGAAGATCACGTTCGCTGATGATGCCGACAACCCGTCCAGCTTCGTCGCAGACCGGGACAGAGCTGACGGAGTGCTTCACGAGAAGCCCCGCGATCTCCTTCAACGTAGCGTCCGGCGGGACCGTGACCACGTTCCGCGTCATGATATCCTTGACTCGAACACCCATTTTTTCCTCCTGTAGCGTACCTCTCCAACAGTAACTTTGTAGCATGCGCCTGAGATGGCTACGATGTGCACTTCGTCGCTACGGCTCGCCGAGCGACATGTCGAAGCCGCCTGCCGATTGCACTGCAAGGCTCCCCGATTGGATGCCGGCTGTCAGGCAGGAGAGCAGAGGTTTGCCGTCCAGCCATGCATGAATAAACCCGGCGTTGAATGCATCGCCGGCGCCGGTTGTGTCCACCACAGGTACCGCTTCGGCCTCCGCATGAAGTATCACGCCGTCCGATATGCTCCATGCCCCTTGCGCGCCACCCTTCAGGGCGACGTGTGGAAAAGTGGCGGAGAGCATGAGCATTGCTTTTTCCGGAGAGGCCGAGCCCGTGATGGCTTCCGCCTCTTCTAGGTTGGGCAGAAAAAGATCGACACCGGTGCAGGCCTGAAGCAGGCTCTTGTCATAGATCAGCGCAGCGTCCCAGCTCGGATCGAGCGAGACGCTGAGGCCTCTGTCTTTTGCCAAACGGACAAGTGCAGGGATTTCATGCAGCGTTGCGTATTCGGCGATGTGCAGGTGCTTCGCTTCAGGCCAGTTCAGGGCTTCATCCAGTGTTGAAGGCATGGCTGTGCCCGCCCGACGGGTTAGAAACGCCCGTTCCTCGTCAATGACAGCTGCCACCGTCACCTGTGGACCCGCGTCAGCGGAATGTTCGACAAAACGCAGATCCACACCACTTGCCTGGATTTGTCTGCCTGCATCGGAAGAAAGCGCGTCGGTTCCAAGCCTCGCCACGAGCGCGGCCTTACGTCCGGCATTAGCGAGATGGGCGGCCGAAATGAAGGCGCCACCACCGGCTGCTATCCTCATGTCGTCGGCAAAGAGCTCGCGCCCGAGCACTGGAAGCTCCTCGAGACCGGTGAAGATGAGGTCGCAATAGATCCGCCCGATGCTCAACACCGCGGACCGCTTGTCTGTATCGGTCATCATGAGCGGCTCAGGAGTTTCTCTGTCTTGGCGTCGAAGAGGTAAAGGCTACCGCGTGCGGCCGTGCAGGTGAGGGTGCTGCCCACCGCCGGCATGAACTTGTCCTTTGCCGTTGCGATGACTGCCGTGCCATCGATGTCCAGATGAACCAGCGTCTCGGGACCGAGCGGCTCGACTGCGGTAACCGTTCCCGTCAAATTAAGGTCCGTCTTCTCGTCCGATGCTGTCGCGCGGGCGATAAGGTCATGCGGGCGAACGCCGATAAGGATGTCGCGTTCCGTTGCTGCTGAGGCCATTGCGGAACCCTTGCTGCTCGGCAGCAGGTTCATCGACGGACTGCCGATGAAGCGGGCGGTAAACACGTCGACCGGGCTCTCGTAAAGCTCTGTGGGCGTGCCGACCTGCAGGATATGTCCGTCTCTCATCACCACGATCCGGTCGGCCATTGTCATTGCCTCGACCTGGTCGTGGGTCACGTAGACAGTGGTTGTTTTCAGCCGCTGATGCAGACGCTTTATCTCGATGCGCATCTGCGAGCGGAGCTGCGCATCGAGGTTGGAAAGCGGCTCATCGAAGAGAAAAGCCGATGGATTGCGCACCAATGCGCGGCCGATCGCGACGCGCTGTCGCTGGCCGCCTGAGAGTGCCGCAGGGCGGCGATCGAGCAGGGCCTCCAGCCCCAGAATGCGCCCAGCCTCCTCGATCCGCCGGTTCTTCTCGGCCTTGTCGAGCTTGGATGTGTAAAGGCCGAAGCCGATATTCTGGCGCACCGTCATATGCGGATAGATCGCGTAATTCTGGAAGACCATGGCGATGTTGCGCTGCTTCGGCTCGCGCTCGTTGACCACTTCGTCGCCGATCTTCAGCGTGCCGTGGGAGATTTCCTCAAGCCCGGCAATCATTCTGAGCGTCGTCGACTTGCCGCAGCCGGACGGTCCGACGAAGACGACAAATTCGCCATCGGCGATGACAAGGTCTATGCCCTTGACTGCTTCGACCTTGCCGTAGCGCTTGATCAGTTTTGTCAGTTCAATCGTCGACATCAGCGGTCTCCCATCAGAGCGGCGAATTTCTCTTCAAGTTCGGCGGCAGCGGCGGCCTCGTCACGCTCGATCTGTTTCGCCTCCGTCTCGAAGGACAACAGGCGCTCGCGATAGGCGGCAAGCGCTGCCTGCATCGGCTCGGGCGCCGGGCCGCCGAAGCGGTTGCGAACGGCGACGAAATGCTCTGGCGAGACGATTTCTTCGAATTTACCGGGGGAGAGGGATGGCTTACGGCCAGTCGAATGTTCGAAGGCTGCCGTGAACGGAGCGTAGCCATCCTCCACCAGACTGCCCTTCGCCGCGACGACGCTTTTGGCCGTGGCTGCGGCGATTTCATGTGCCTCACGGAAGGACAGGCCTTCGATGCGAACCAGAGAGTCGGCAAGTTCGGTGATGGTAATACAGGATCGGCGGATGTTCTGGTCCACCCGCTCCGGGTCGATACTGATCTGGGCGATCAGTGCGGCTAGAAGGTCGAGCACGCGGGCGGCGGAGGCGAAGGCTTCGTAGCCCATGCCCTGGGTCTCGCCCTCGCTGTCGTTCATGTCGGTGAATGGCGTGTTATGCATCACGTCGAGTACGGTTCGGGCGCGACCGAAGGTCTGGCTAGCCAGGTGCCGCAGATGCTCGATCGGGACCGGATTGCGCTTTTGCGGCATGATCGAGGAAATCTGCACCAGTGCGTTCGGCACGTAGATCTGGCCGACCTCGAAGCTCGTCCAGAACTGGAAGTCCTGAATGAGACGGCCGAGATGCAGGAACATCAGCTCGATCGCCGAATAGGTCGATGTCGTGTAGTCCACCGCCGCGATGCAGGAATAGGAATTGCGCAAGGGTGCGGAAAAGCCGAGCAGTTGCGCTACCCGCGCCCGGTCGATCGGAAAGCCCGAGGTGGTGATTGCTGCAGCACCCATAGGCGACAGATCGACAATGCGACGTGCGTCTGCAAATCGCTCGATATCGCGGATCAGCACCTCGATTGCGGCGGAAAGATAGTGTCCGAACGTCGTCGGCTGCGCCGGCTGACCGTGGGTATAGGCAACAATAAGTGTCGATTTCTGCCGGTCCGCCGCATCGATCATCGCGGCCAGAAGTGTCCTTGCCTTCGACATCAGCACATCGATCTTCTCTTTCAGGCCGATCTTGAAGAGCGTGTGGTCGATATCGTTGCGCGAGCGGGCAGTATGCAGGCGGCCGGCGATATCGACACCGATGCGCGCTTTAAGCTCCTTCTCGATCAGGAAGAAGAAGTCTTCGACTTCGCCGGTATAGACCAGCTTCGCCGGGTCGACCTCTTTGTCTATTGCAATAAGGGCTTCAGCGATCTTCGCTGTGATTGCCCGATCAAGGATGCCGGTTTCGGCAAGCATCACCAGATGGGCGCGATCGATGCGACGAAAGCCGTCGACATGATGGTTCTTGGCGCCATCGAAGAGGGGGCGCAGTACCGTTTCCTTGTAGACCGGATCGGGAAACTTGCTGGTGTCGGAAAGGCGCGGGTCTTTGTCCGCCATGGCTTTATCCTTTCAGGCCGGCGAGCATCACACCGCGGACGATGTAGCGCTGCAGGACGAGGAAGACGATGAGGGTGGGAAGGGTGGCGATCGCAGCACCCGTCATGATCATTTCCCACTGGATTGACTGTTCGACGGCGAAGCTCGAGAGGCCGACCGGCAGAGTATAGAGCTCCTTGCTGGTGGTGACGATCAACGGCCAGAAGAAGGCGGTCCAGTTGCCGAGGAAGGTGAAGATGGCAAGCGCCGAGAGTGCCGGCGTCACCAGAGGCATCGCCACTTTCCACCAGATCTGGAATTCATTGAGGCCGTCGACGCGCGCAGCCTCGATGAAATCATTGGGAACGGTCTCGAAGAACTGCTTCATCAGGAACGTGCCGAACGCGGTCATCATGCCGGGAAACATGATGCCCCAATAGCTGTCCAGCCAGCCTAGCTGGCTGGACATCAGGTACCACGGAATGACCAGCATCTCGGTCGGGATCATCAACGTCGAGAGAATGGCGATGAAGACGAAATAACGGCCACGAAACTCGAATTTTGCAAGCGTGTAGCCGACAAGACTGTCGAAGAAGCAGTTGGAAATGGTGACGGTGACGGCCACAAACATGGAATTGAGAAACCAGCGCATGAACCGGCCATCGGCCAGCACCGAAATATAGTTCGCAAGCGTCGGCGCAGCTGGAATCAGCCGGAGGTCATAGACCTGATCGGCGGTCTTCAACGAGGTGGAGAACATGAACAGCAATGGCGAGATCATGATCAGCCCGCCGATGAAGAGCAGCGTCCAGGTGATGATCCGCCCCGGTCGGATATTGGCGTGAGAAAGTGCTGGCGTATCGGTCATTTCTTTTCCCTCAGAATCCAGAGCTGCAGTAGCGACACGATCAGCAGGATGGTGAAGAGCACGACCGTTTGTGCAGCCGCATAACCCATGGCGTAGGAACCGAAGGCAGTCTGGTAGATCATCAGCACCAGCGGTTTGGTCGAGCCGAGCGGACCGCCGGGATCGTTCGTGGTCATGTTGTAGACCTGATCGAAAATCCGCAGGAACGCGATCGAGGAAAAGACCACGAGGAAAACGGTGGTGGGTTTCAGAAGCGGCAGGGTGATCTTACGCAGGATCGCCCATTCACCGAGGCCATCGATCCGGGCTGCTTCGTAGAAGGTTGTCGGAATGGCGCGCAGTCCGGCCATGAAGATGATGACTTGGAAACCGAGCCCGGCCCAGATCGCCGTGACCATGATGGAGAACAGCGCCTGGTCGGTCGATCGGATGAAGGGCTGTTGCGGAATGCCGATCAGAGCCAAGAGGTCGTTGATCACGCCGATCGGTGGAGGCTGGTAGAACCAGCGCCATACCCAGGCCATGGCCGCGGCGGTGGTCAGGTAAGGCAGAAAATACAGAGCCCGGATGAAATTGTGCATGAACCGCACCCGGTCGAGGAAGAACGCGACTGTGAACGCAATCAGCAGGCTGAGTGGCGTGCCGATGATGAGATAGGTGAAGGTGTTGCGAAACACCTTCCAGAATTGCGGATCCTTGAACAGTTTGACGTAATTGGCAAAGCCAACAAATTTTGCCGGCCGCACCAGATCCCAATTGGTCATCGACAGGTAGAAGGCCTGAAATGTCGGATAAAAGCGGATGACGGCGTAAAACAGGACAGGGATTGCCAGAAATCCCCATACCCAGAGCAGCCTTTTAGTGCGCATCGAGAGGGGGGCTGCCGGCATGGCCGCCGCAGTCCCGCCGGGGCGGCCGCTCGCCGCCCCCTGCAGATTGTCCGTATCCATCATCAACTCCGCTTTCTCTGATCGGCGCTTATGGCATTGCCGCGTCGATCATTTCCTGCTCGGCTTCTGCCGCCTGCTTGAGAGAATCCTCGGGCGATTGCCCTTCGAGGAGAACGCGGTTGACCATGTCGATGGCGTTCTGGCGTTGGCCTAGCTCATCCTTGAACATCGTCGTATGAGCGTAATCCAGCCCCTTCAGGAACGGTCCGTAGATCGGGTCCTTGAGGTTGGCGTCCGTCAAGGCCGCCGAGCGCAGGGCCGGCAGTTCGCCGACAACCTTTAGCCAGATGGCCATCGCTTCCGGCGAGGTGAGATAGGTGAGGAATTTCTTCGAGGCTTCCAGCTCTTCCCCGCTCGTCTTGGCGCCGATGCCATTGGCGAAATAGCTGGCATAGTTGGAACGCAAACCGTCCTTGTTGGCCGGCAGTTCGGTCACGCCCCACTCGAAATCCTTGATCGTCGAGAAGGCGCCAAGACGGAAGGTGCCGTCGATCGTCATACCGGCCTTGCCGGCTCGGAACGCGGCCTGCCCCTCGTCCATAAAGCCAGCCGCGCCGATCTTCTTTTCCGTCTGCAAGCTGGTGTAGAATTTCAGCGCCTGAACACCTGCATCGCTGTTGTAGGCGACCTTTGTATCGTTGTCGGTATAAGGTTCTCCACCGAACTGACGGACCAGCACTTCGCGCCACCACTGGTGATCCTGGCCGGTCATGTCCAGCGTTGAACCGGCAACGGTGACATTGCCTGTTGCATCGTGCTTGGCGATCTTCTCGGCCGCGGCAACGAATTCATCAAGTGTCTGCGGCGGCTTGTTAGGGTCAAGACCGGCTTCGGTAAACAGCTTCTTGTTATAGAAGACTGCGAGCGAGCGCACGGCGGTCGGCAGGCCGTAATAGTTGTCGTCGCGCTTCATCGCGCTGACGATCGGGAAGAAATCCTTCTCGATCTTGTCATGCGGGAACGTATCTGCCGGCAGGGGCTGAAGAATGCCGCCGGCCACGAACTTGTCGAGCCAGCCATAGAAAAGCTGCATCACATCCGGGCCATTGCCGGCCATGTTGGCGGCAATAACGCGCGTCTGGTAGTCGGCATAGGGGAAGGTAACCTGCTTGACCGTTATGTCAGGGTTCTTGGTCTGGAAGTCGGCTATGAGCTGATCCATCGCCTTTACGCGTGTCTCGAAAACATACTGCCAGTATTCGATTTCCACTGCCTGTGCCGCGTTGAACGCGAAAGTGCTGAATCCGGCAACGAGCCCGGCCAGCAGAACTGACTTGCGCATGTGAGCCTCCATTTACCCCACCGGTTCTTCCGGTTTTCGGGGTTTGATTGTTCCCAGCATTCGGCCGCGTTACGGCCGATGCGTTGTCATCTGTGCGGACGGATCCAACCGGTCATCCTGTATCGCGGGGACTGCCCCGGCTGCCGTAAAGCTTCCCTGAGCGGCTGGATTTGTCAATAAGATAATTTACTTGAGTTATTGTATTTGCGGTGGCGTCGGCGGAGATCCTGTGGTTTGAAAGCGGAAGAGGTTGCAGAAATGACGATTCACACAATCGGCGCTCATCCAGTGGCCATCGGGAAAAATCCCGAGCGAAGCCGCGATCACAATCGCCGGGTGGTGCTCGATATTGTGCGTCGTCACGGCTCGCTTGGTCGAGCTCACATCGCCAAACTTACGCAACTGACGCCGCAGGCTGTCGCTAACATAGTCGATGAGCTGATGGGCGAGGGCCTTCTGATGGAGACCGGCCGGCTGCGTTCCGGCCGAGGTCAGCCGCCGATCCAGTTTGCGGTCAATCCGGATGGTGGTGTCACGATCGGTGTGGAGATCGCGGCAGACCATATGGTGACGGTCGCACTCGATTTTGCCGGCCGGCTCCGCGGACAGCGAATTGCGCCACTCAAGGACACGACGCCCGGCTCCATCATATCTGCCTTCTCGCGAGAGTTCTCTGGGTTGGCAGGATCGCTTGGTAGCAAATTACTTGGTGTCGGTGCGGTCATGCCTGGTCCCTTCGAGATCGACGGCATGACTTCCGTCGGGCCGACCACGCTTTCAGGTTGGGCAGGTGTCGATGCCGCTGAGGCGCTTAGCCAAGCTTGCGGCCATGCCGTTGTGGTGGAGAATGATGCGACGGCTGCAGCAGTCGGCGAACGGCTGTTCGGATCCGGTCTCTCGATTTCCAATTTCTGCATGATCTATTTCGGTGTCGGCCTCGGTCTTGGCATCATCCAGGACGGTGCGCCTTATCGCGGCGCCTTTGGCAATGCCGGAGAAATCGGTCACGTGACCGTTGTGCCGAAAGGGCGGCTGTGCCCGTCCTGCGGCCAGTGTGGTTGTCTTGAAGCCTATGCCTCGGTCTATGTGCTCAAGCAGCAGCTGGCCGCGGTCGGGATCGCCGATAGCGAATTCTCCGACCTTGAGCGACTGCACGCGGAAGGCCATCCGACCCTCATGGCATGGATAGAGGACGCAGCCACCTATTTCGGTCCGATGGTTGCCATGCTGGAAAACATTCTCGACCCGCAGACCGTCATTCTCGGGGGCGCTTTGCCGGATGCGATCATCGACGAGATCGTGGTTCGCATGGGGTCGCTTCCGACATCCGTAGCCAGCCGCAGGCAGCGCGAACTGCCGCGCGTCATGCGCGGAAAAACCGGGCAATTGACAGCGGCCCTCGGCGCCGCAGCCATTCCCCTGTTCGACATCGTCACACCGAAACTCGAAATTTCACCCGGAAACACGATTTTAGCCTGAACGTATAATGAGGTGATAGCCCAATGCTGAGCGCGCGCGAACGTATCGAAAAACAGATGGCCGCTCCCGCTCTGGTCCGGCTCCACCGCAAGCTTTCCCGGTTGAAATCGACTGTGACGGTGATGAATACCGGCGCCCATCCTGACGACGAGCAGAACGGCCTGCTCGCCTTTTTGCGACTCGAACACGGCATGCGGGTGATCGTTGCCTGCTCGACGCGTGGCGAGGGAGGGCAGAATGCACTCGGATCGGAGCGACGTGGTGCTCTCGGCGTCCTGCGCTCGCGCGAGATGGAGGAGGCGGCGCGGATCATTGATGCAGATGTCGCCTGGCTTGGGCATGGTCCGGACGATACGATCCACGACTTCGGGTTTTCCAAGGACGGGGATGCGACCTTCGCCCGTTGGGGTGAGGCGCGTATCGTCGAGCGCCTGGTGCGAGCTTATCGCAAAGAGCGGCCGGATATCGTCATCCCGACCTTTCTCGACGTACCGGGACAGCACGGCCACCATAGGGCTATGACCCGCGCAGCCGAGGCCGCCATTGTGCTTGCTGCGGATGCGACCGCGTTTCCCGAACATCTCGCTGAAGGCCTAAAACCCTGGAGGGTCGCCAAATACTATCTGCCAGCATGGTCCGGCGGGGGCGGGACATATGACGATGTGCTGCCGCCACCTGATGCGACCATTACTGTGGAGGCTTGCAGTCGCGATAAGGCTACCGGAGCGGAATATGGCCGGATCGGCGAGTGGTCACGTTATTTTCACGCGTCGCAGGGCATGGGCGATTGGCCGATGCAGGCAAAATCAGTCTGGCCACTACACCTCAAGCTGACTTCGATTGCCGCTAACGAAGAGCGGTTCATTTCCGATGGACTGCCAAATTCCTTTGAGCAGCTTGCGGCGTTTCCTGACCTGCCGGACGAGGTCGCGGCGGCGCTCATTTCCGCGGACACTGCAATAGCCGCAGCCATCGAGGCTTTCCCACATCGTGAAACCATCGTTTCCATGTTGACACATGCGGCCGGGCACCTCGAGAACGTCGTCGCGAATGCTTCCGAAGAGTTTCTGGCATTGCACGGCCATCGCATCGAACGCAAACGCATCGAGATAGACGCCGCGATCCTGGAGGCGGCCTCCATATTCGAATTTGTGTCTGTCGGTCACCCTTCCATTGCTCCGGGTGGAAGCACGGTGCTGACCGCGGAACTGGGGGAAGGAGCTCGCAGATACAATGTCGATATCTCGCTTGTCCTGCCATCCGGCGTGAGCGCGGAACACACATCATACGGCTCATCGCGAACTTTTCTGCTGACCGCATCCGCCAATGCCAGGCTTTCCGATCAATTTCTGCCTGATTGGTCATGCCTTGGAGGCAACGGTCATGCTTCTGTTCGGGCTTCTGCAGAGATAGAGGGGCGTAGCGTTACCGGGGTGTTTGATCTGGAGGAGCCGTTTATCGTTTCTGCCGCGCACGCGATAAAGCTTCGCCCCGATGCCCTGCTTGTACCGCTCGACACGCGATGCCGGGGATGGCAGGTCAAGGCTGATTTGACAGGGGAAGCGGCAACGCTTTCGTTCGATTCACCTGCCGGCTGGGCTATGGTGGCTTCTGGCGAAGATTGGACCCTGACGGCCCCGGAGAGAATTGCACCTGGCTTTACCGGTGTCGGGGTTAGCGTTGGCGGTCATCCGGCATTCGAGGTCGAGACCATGTCTTATCCGCATATCAGCCGGGCAGAATTCCGCCGACCAGCGGCGCTCAATATACTGGCGCTGGATTTGCAACTGCCGGAAGGAGCCCGCATTGCCTATGTCGGTGGTGGTGCCGACAAGGTTGGTCTCTGGCTAGCCCGCATGGGGCTTGATGTAGTCGACCTCGATGCCGTCGGTCTTGCGAGAGATCTTTCGCAATTCACCACAATCGTCGTCGGCATATTCGCCTTCGGCCTTCGCAAGGATCTGGCAGCGATAACGCAGCGGCTGCATCAGTTCGTGGAAAACGGTGGGCACCTGGTTACGCTGTACCATCGTCCCTCTGACGGCTGGCATCCTGATGAGACACCGGTTCTTCGTCTGCAGATCGGATCTCCTTCCGTCCGTTGGCGGGTTACCGACCCCCGCGCCGAAGTTACGGTGCTTTCGCCTGACCATTTGCTGCTCTCCGGCCCGAACCTCATCCACCCTGAAGATTGGGAGGGATGGAACAAGGAGCGCGGTCTCTATTTTGCGTCGAGCTGGGACGAGTGCTACGAGCCGCTTCTCTCCATGCATGATGTCAATGAACAACCACTGAAAGGCGCACTGCTTTCCGCCGAGATTGGCAAGGGCAGGCACACGCATGTCAGTCTCACCTTGCATCACCAGATGGATCGCCTCGTTCCGGGCGCGTTCCGGCTCATGGCCAATCTTGTTCAGCCCGCTTGAGATGCTGTTTCGGACCTGGCAACCTCTTAGCAAGCGCGAAGGGGAGGTGGTTTGCCGATTGATGAATCGGGGAGGTGCGCTTAAACCGTAGTCAGCATAATCAGGAAACAGACATGACTGACAGCAAGTATTTCAGTGCGGTGGGCGGACTGCCGCCTCAGACGCAACTTCTCTCCAGCAAGGCCGTTTTCACCACTGCCTACGCGGTCATTCCGAAGACGGTGATGAGCGACATCGTCACCAGCGTTCTGCCGCATTGGGAAAAGACGCGGGCGTGGATCATCAGTCGTCCGCTGTCCGGTTTTGCCGAGACATTCTCGCAATATATCGTCGAGGTTTTGCCCGGTGGTGGCAGCCTGCGCCCTGAGCCGGATATCCGGGCCTCCGCAGCTATATTCGTGGTAACCGGCGATCTGACGATCGACTTCGAGGGCGTCTCGCATCGTCTGCGCGAGGGATCATTCGCCTATCTTCCTGCCGGTTCGAAATGGACCTTGCACGGTGAAGGCGACAAGCCCTGCCGTTTTCACTGGGTGCGCAAGGCATTCAAGGTGGTGGAAGGGCTGGAGGCGCCTCCGGCTATCTTCACGCATGAGGACGAATGCGTCATGGATCCGATGCCGGATACCGAGGGCCGCTGGGCGACGACGCGTTTCATCGATCCGTCGGATGTTCGGTACGACATGCACCTGAACATCGTTACATTCGAGCCTGGCGCCGTCATTCCGTTCATGGAAACCCATATCATGGAACACGGTCTCTATGTCCTCGAAGGCAAGGCGGTCTATCGACTCAACCAGGATTGGGTAGAGGTCGAGGCCGGGGACTATATGTGGCTGAGATCCTTCTGCCCGCAGGCATGTTACGCCGGTGGTCCCGGCCGTTTCCGTTACCTCCTCTACAAGGACGTGAACCGCCACGCCGATCTCTGGTAGGAGGCAAGTCCTACTGCCCGCATGAATTTAAGGCGTCAATGATAAACTTGTTGACGCCATACTTCCCACTTGTAGTATGTATTTGGCTGTCATGTATGACAACGCCGATAAAGTGTCGGTGATGCCTGTCCTGGGGAGGATATATGCTGAAGAAATTGTTGCTGACGGGCGCCGCGGGTGGAGTCGGTCAGAACATCCGCCCGCTGCTGTCGCAGTTGGCGGAAAAGGTCGTATTGTCAGACCTTGGTGACGTCTTTGACCTCGGACCAAAGGAAACATTCGTCAGATGCAATCTAGCTGATGCCCAAGGGGTTTTGCGACTCCTTGAAGGCGTGGACGGCGTCATTCATCTTGGCGGAGTATCCGTCGAGCGGTCCTTCGATATTGTTCTTCAGGGCAATATTATCGGTCTCTACAACCTATATGAGGCCGCCAGGCATCAGGGCAAACCGCGCATCGTGTTTGCCAGTTCCAACCACGTCGTCGGTTACTACCGCCAGGATGAAAAGATCGACAACACGGTCTACCCGCGTCCCGATTCACTCTATGGCGTTTCCAAGGTTTTCGGCGAGGCTGTCGCCAGCATGTATTACGACAAGTTCGGGCAGGAGACGCTGTCATTGCGCATCGGCTCCTGCTTCGACAGGCCGCTCAATCCGCGCATGATGGCAAGCTGGCTGAGTTATCGCGATTTCGTTTCCTTGTGCGAGAGGGCGTTCCTCACCCCGAAACTGGCGCACACGATCGTCTATGGCGCATCCGCGAACCAGCAGACGTGGTGGGACAATAGCAACGTCGATTTTCTCGGCTGGGAGCCGCAGGACAGTTCGGAAAAGTGGCGCGCAGAAGTCGAGGCTGCGACCGGCGAGCAAGATCCGAACGACCCTATGGTGATCTACCAGGGCGGGGCATTCGCCGGCGCTGGTCATCCCGACGACAATTGATAACATCGCATCAAGGATGCCCTCCATTCATATGGTGCGGCCATATCCGCTGGATTGAAAAGCCGCTTGGGAAGGAAACAGCATGACCATCCATCAAAATCTCATCGCCGGCGAGTGGGTCGGCAGCACGGGCTCGGAAAACGTCAATCCGTCCGATACCAATGACATTGTCGGGCTTTACGCGCAGGCAACGGCCGATGACGTCAGCCAAGCGATTGCTGCAGCAAAGGCTGCTTTTCCGGCATGGTCCCGATCCGGAATTCTTGAGCGTCATGCGATCCTGAAAAAGACCGCCGACGAAATCCTGGCGCGCAAGCAGGAACTCGGCACGCTTCTCTCCCGCGAGGAAGGCAAGACGCTGGCAGAGGGGATCGGCGAAGTCACGCGTGCCGCTCAGATCTTCGACTTCTTTGCCGGTGAGACGCTGAGGCTGGCTGGCGAAGTCCTGCCATCGGCAAGGCCCGGCATCGGGGTCGAGATCACGCGCGAACCGCTCGGCGTCATCGGCATCATCACCCCGTGGAATTTTCCGATCGCCATTCCGGCCTGGAAGATTGCGCCGGCGCTCTGCTACGGCAACACGGTGGTATTCAAGCCGGCGGAACTCGTGCCCGGCTGCTCCTGGGCGATCGTCGACATCCTGCACCGCGCCGGCCTTCCCAAGGGCGTGCTCAATCTGGTGATGGGACCGGGTTCGGTTGTCGGCCAGACGATGCTCGACAGCCCGGACATTGCCGGCATCACTTTCACCGGCTCTACAGGCACGGGCAAGCGTGTGGCGGCGGCCTCGATCGAGCATAACCGCAAGTTCCAGCTGGAAATGGGCGGCAAGAACCCCATGATCGTTCTCGACGACGCGGATCTCGGTGTCGCCGTGGAGGCCGCGGCAAACTCCGGCTTCTTCTCGACCGGCCAGCGCTGCACGGCGTCTTCCCGCCTGATCGTCACCGAAGGCATCCATGACAAGTTCGTCGACGCGCTGACCGAACGGATGAAGAGCATTCAGGTAGGGCATGCGCTGAGGCCCGAAACCCATATCGGCCCGGTTGTCGACGTGCGTCAGCTGAAGCAGGACACTGACTATATCGAGATCGGCGTCAAGGAAGGTGCCAAGCTCGCTTTCGGCGGCGAGCGTCTGGAGCGTGACACGCCCGGTTTTTTCCTGCAGCCGACGCTATTTACCGAAGCGAACAACCAGATGCGCATCAGCCGTGAGGAAATCTTCGGCCCGGTCGTCAGCCTCATTCGCGTCAAGGATTATGACGAGGCGCTGGCAATGGCCAATGATACGCCTTTCGGCCTCTCGGCCGGCATTGCGACGACAAGCCTGAAATACGCGACGCATTTCAAGCGCAACTCGGAAGCCGGCATGGTGATGGTCAACCTGCCGACGGCGGGTGTCGATTTCCACGTGCCCTTCGGCGGACGCAAGGCTTCGTCGTTTGGTTCGCGCGAGCAGGGCAAATATGCCGCCGAATTCTTTACCGTGGTGAAGACTGCCTACACTCAGGCCTGATGATGGCCGCAAATGTTGCGGCTGTAGAAATGTAAAAGACCTGTGAGCGGTCCGTCTGCAGAGTAAGACCTGTAGACGGATCGGTTTTACGCGTTATCTCTGTCTGCGGAAAAACGTTCAGATGCAGGATGGGATATTCGTGGTTCAGCGTGTCAGCTTTTATATTCTGCTTGTCTTTGTGACGCTGGCATTCATCGCAATCCTCATCCCGTTCTATTCGGCGGTTTTCTGGGCGGTAATCTTCGCTATCATCTTTTTCCCGCTCTATGCCAAGCTGGAAGAAGCGCTTGGCGGGCGGCGTAATAGTGCCGCCGTTCTCTCCGTGCTGATCTGCCTCTGCCTCGTGATCCTGCCGGGTCTGGCCATCTTGGCTTCGCTCATTCAGGAGGGAACCGGTCTCTATCAGAGGGTCTCGAGCGGACAGATCGATCTCAACCGGATGCTTAACGAGGTCGTGACGGCTCTTCCCGCCTTCATGCAGGACTGGCTGCAGACCATCGAGACTGGAGGCTTCGCCGCCCTCCGCGATCGCTTTTCGTCATCGCTCATGCAAGGCGGAAGCTTCTTTGCTGGGCGGGCATTGAATTTTGGCCAGAGCACTGCAGAGTTTTTCATTGCCTTTGGTCTGATGCTCTATTTGCTTTTCTTCCTGTTTCGTGATGGACGCTCGCTGGCGGCTGCAATCCGAAGCGCGGCGCCTCTAAGCGATGAGCACACGACGCAGTTCATGGCAAAATTTGCCTCGGTCGTGCGGGCGACGGTTCGTGGTAATATCATCATCGCCATCATTCAAGGCGTCATTGGAGGCGTTACCTTTTGGTTGCTGGGCGTGCAGCCGGCACTTCTCTGGGGCGTCCTGATGGTCATCTTGTCCCTCGTGCCTGCCGTTGGCGCTGCCCTCGTCTGGGTGCCGACGGCGATCTATCTTGCCGTCGCGGGCGAGGTTTTGAAGGCTGCTGTCATCGTTGCAGTCGGTGTGTTCGTGATCGGTCTCATCGACAATATCCTTCGACCACCGCTGGTCGGCAAGGAAACGAAGCTTCCGGACTATGTCGTGCTGATCTCGACCGTTGGCGGGATTTCTCTTTTCGGCGTCAACGGTTTTGTCATCGGCCCCCTGATTGCAGCGCTCTTCATTGCGGCATGGTCGCTTTTTGAAAAGGAGCAGGGCGGCGGTGGGAATGCAGTTGATTGAAACGCGATATCTGTAAACATGGTTGGACCATGGTCCAATTCGGGCATTCGCAAAGGTCTCATGGCGGAACTATGGCTGGGCTCAGATGTTGAATGCTAGTAGGGTGCAGTTACTGACGCTTGTCCGATGGAGGTTGCCATTCGCTCCCGCCGACAGATTATTTCAGGCCTGATGCTTGCCTTTCTCCCGGGTGTTGTGTCGTTTGGCGCGAAGTCCGCGATGGCACGTAATGGCGGACAGGGTGGTGGAAACGGAGGAGGCGGAGGCGGCCGTGAAGGCGGCGGCAGTTCCGGTAATTCCGGCAGGAGCGGTGGTGCTGAGAGCCGAGAGGGTAATGGTGGCCGGGGCAATCGCGATCGCAGCGCCGATACCGCGGCGGAGGCGAGAACAACGGATAGCCGCTCTCAAAAAGACGCCGTCAATGTCGACAATCGTGGCATCCGGGTGAGGCACGGCAGCGGTATTGCCGAAGAGGTGAATGATCGAGGCCGTTATGTCATGCGCGATCGAAGTGGCAGGACGATCGTCAATCGCGCCGCCACGAAATCCGATCTCGACAGATTGCGCTCATTGATAAAGTGAGTGATCTGCGAGCCATCATTTCCGGACGGCCCGCCGGATTGCTGGTTTCGCCTACGAGGAGAGCGTACGCCCGGAGATTTCTCGTGCCGCCTCATTCCAGGCGATTGCCGCGGCGGTTCTGTTGGTCACGTTAAGCTTGGCGAAGATGCGCGTCATGTGATGCTTGACCGTCTTCTCATGCAGATCGAGCTCGATGGCGATTGCCTTGTTGCTCAGGCCTTCGGCCGCGAGACCCAAGACCTCGCGTTCGCGTATCGTCAGGTCGCGCATGGCAGCGGAGAGGCTGTCCTCGTTGGCCGAGGCCGGCGGCTCTGCCAGGAGCTTGGCGGAAAGCGCCGGCGCCACATATCCTTCACCGGCGGCAACCGAGCGGAGGATTTCCGCAAGCGAGCCTGATCCGATCCCTTTGAGCACATAACCCTTTGCGCCGTCCTGTAGCGCCTGGCGGATATCATCGCTGGTTTCCGATACCGTCAGCATCACGATGTTCTGGTCGGGCCGCTCGGCAAGGATGGGGCCGATTGCACCAAGGCCGCCACCCGGCATCGAGATATCCATCAGCAGAATGTCGGGCTGGTGCCGCTGGGCGATTTCGATTGCATCGTCGCGGCTTCCCCCCTCAGCCACGATGTCGAAGCCGAGTTCGGTCAATGTGCGCGCAACGCCTTCCCTGAAAAGAGGGTGATCGTCGCATACGGCAACCCGCAGATCCGTCATCAAGTTTTCTCCGTTTCGCAAATCTTCAAAGTCATCGTCACTGTCGTACCGCTGCTATTCGAAACGATCTCGAACCGCCCTCCGAGGCTCTCGATCCGTTCCCTCAGACCGGCGATGCCAAGGCTCGTCGGCTTGATCTGTGTCGGATCGAAACCGGGGCCGGTGTCGATGACATCCACCACAACGCAATGCTCTTCCAAACGTTGCAGCACTTTCTGGCCCGATCCTCCCGCATGCCGCCAGCCATTGTTAAGCGTCTCCTGAACAAAGCGGTAGACGCAGATTTTTTCCGCAGGGCTTGGCTGCCACTCGACTGCGGCCATTGTAAGGGCAATCGAAACGCCGGTCCGTTCCCGGTGGCGCTGAACTGCCTGCAGGATCACATCCTGGAAGTTCGCGGTCTCGATCTCTGGAAGGATGAGATCGTGACAAATGCTGCGGATTTCCCTCATCGCTTCCTGCAGGCTCTTCTTGATCGAGGTGACCTCTGCCTCTCGCGTTTCGCGAAGTGCCTGGGCGCCGAGAATGGCGGGGCTGTCGATCCGAAGGGATGCATAGGCAATAAGCTGCGCCGGCCCGTCGTGGAGATCGGCTCCCAGCCGCCTTAGAAAACGTTCGTTAATGGCGGTCGTTTGCTGGCTTGCCTTCTGAACGCGCGAGTGCAGTTCCCGGTTCTGCTTGAGAAGATGCGAAAGCTCACCGACCCGGGCATTGAGAAGGCCGCGTTGCAGCTCGATGAGCCGGCTGCCGCGAAAGACGATCAGCGACAGCAGCGAGAAGATCGCCGCGATCACCGCAATGACCGCCAGCCAGGTGCGTAGTCTTGCGCTCTGGAGGCTGCGCTCGAAATCGGTTGCCACTTCATAGAATTCCGATACCGCCACGACTTCGCCTGACCATGGCTGCAACACGGGATTATAGATTTCGAGGAGTGGTCGCGTCTGGTTACCCAGCGCTTCCGCTTCCTCCGGATCGATTTGGTTGAATTCTGACACCATCTTACCGGAAAACGCCGCCTTCAGGTCTTCGCTTGGAGCAAGTTTCTTCCCCATAAGCGTCTTGTCATTGGCGTACAGGATCGTGCCGTCCTTGCGCCATAGGCGGAAGGAAATGAGGCGTTGACCGAGCGCTCCCTGTGACAGTGTCTCGTCGAGCACGCGTTCTATCGACTCATCGAGCTTTTCCGTGGTCGTCATGTCCGGCAAAATCGGAGCGATGATGCTGTCGACGTAAAGAGCAGTCGATGCGGCGGAGTTCCGCGTTACGGCCTCTTCAATGAGGCTGGCAACGAAAGTACCCACGATCAATGTCGCGATAATCGAGATTAACCCGCCGGCAAGCAGAAACTGGCGGGCGAGCGACTGTCCGGTCCAAAAAGCAATAACGTTGGGTAGGCGCACGAAAGCCTCGGTGGCTGCATCAGAAGAAGATAATTAAGGCTCGGCTTCACGGCGTCAATGGGGTCGCATGACCACTAATGTGTCCGGCGGGACCAAAGTCGCATCCTCAAACGCAAAGGTCCCGTATGGGAACGGCTCCGCATTCTTCACGTTTTCCTGCCATCGCAAGCAAGGAGTTCTGTGATGAAAAAGATGATCCTGGTATCCGCTGCCATTGCAGCCTTCGCCACCGGTGCCCTGGCCCAGCAGAGCACTGTAAACGGTGCCGTCGGTGGTGCCGTCACCGGCGCAATCGTCGGCGGCCCGGTCGGCGCTGCGGTTGGCGGCATCGTTGGCGCTGCAGCCGGCACGGCAATCGACCCGCCGCCGGAACGCGTCGTGCGTTACGTAGAGACCCAGCCGATGCCGGCACAGTCGGTCCTCGTCCAGGAACAGGTGGTGGTCGGTCGCCCCATTCCGCAGCAGGTGGTGTTGACGCCTGTGCCGGAAGATCCGACCTATGCCTATGCGGTGGTCAACCAGCAACGCGTTATCGTAGATCCGCAGACGCACACGGTCGTTCGCATTCTCAACTGATATTAGGTCAAAGATCGAGAAGGCGCCCGTGACATCGCGGGCGCCTTTTCTTATGTCTTTCCTCAACCCTTCTGGCGGGCCGCAGCGTGGCGATTGGCGGGCATTGAAAGGCCGAGATTTTCGCGAAGTGTTGAGCCCTCGTACTCTTCACGGAAAAGCCCGCGGCGGCGAAGTTCCGGCAAGACGAGTTTGGTAAAGTCGGTCAGGCTTGCCGGCAATGTCGGGAACATCAGAATGAAGCCGTCGGCGGCGCGCGCCTCGAACCATTCTTCCATGAAATCGGCGATTTCCTTTGGCGTGCCGGTAATACCGTTGCCGGTGCTCTTTTCCGCATAGTGGTGGATCAGATGGCGCAGCGTGTGGCCCTGTTTGATGAAGTCGGTCAGTTCCTCGAATAATGCCTTCGAGCCCTTCGGCTGCTGCGGCAGGCGTTCCATTGGGAAGGGCTTGTCGAGTTCTGCGCCGGAGAGATCCGTTTCCAGAAATTCGCCCAGCATCCAGCGGCCGACATCAGGGTGAAGGTTGTTGATCAGGAAATCGACCTTGGCTTGGGCTTCCGCTTTCGTTTCTCCGACATTGACGACAATGCCCGGCATCATCTTCAGGTCATCCTCGATGCGGCCATACTTCGCCATGCGGCTTTTGACATTGCGATAGAATGAACCGTTGCGCTCGATGCTGGAGGCCAGGCTGAAGACGATTTCCGAGGTTCGGGCAGCAAGCTCCATCCCCGCTTCCGAGCCGCCTGCCTGGGCGATGACAGGTCGCCCTTGTGGGGTCGAGGCGATATTCAACGGTCCGCGAACCTGGAAATGCTTGCCCTTGTGGTTCAGCGTGTGCAGCTTGTCCTTGTCGTAATAGACGCCGCCCTGACGATCGAGCAGCAGGGCGTCCGGCTCGAAACTGTCCCAGAGGCCGAAAACGACATCGACGAATTCCTCGCCGCGCTCATAGCGGATCGCATGCGGATCGAGCCCCTCGCGATTGAAATTATAGCCGGTTTCGTCGTGGTCGGAGGTGACGACGTTCCAGCAGGCCCGGCCACCGCTTAAATGATCGATGGACGAAAATATGCGGGCGATGTTGTAAGGCTCATAGTAGCTGGTCGAGGCTGTCGCCACGAATCCGAGCTTCTCCGTCATGGCCGCAAGGGCCGTGATCAGCGTCAGGGGTTCGAACCGGTTCATCTTTGTCGGCGAGCGGGATAGAGCTTCCGGATCGCCGATCGCGGCGGCCGGTGAGTCCGCCACGAACATGAAGTCGAGCTTGGCCTCTTCCGAAATGCGGGCGACATTAAGCAGGTGGTCGATTTTGTTTGCACCATTGACATCGGCTGCAGGATGCAGCCAGCTCGCCGGGTTGAAGCCGAACGTATAGACAAAGGTTCCAAGTTTCAGCTTGTCTTCGCGGGCCATGGTTCCTCGACTCCTCTTGATAGTCTTCGTGTTTCAGCCCGCCTGAGATGGGGTGAAGCGGGCGGTGAGCGTGTGGCTTTTGCCGGGATAGGTCAGCCGAACCGACGTCACCGACTGATCGAGCCGCCATGTCTGACGCTCGACAACCATGACAGGGCTGCCGATAGGGATGGTGAGATAATCAGCTTCCGCGGAGCCGGCGCCGCGGGCCGCAATCCGGTGCTCGGCGGCGCTCCATGGCACATGATCGAGTAGCCAGGGGCCGGGAGACAGGGTTTCGAATGTTTCTCCTCTGGCATCCGGCACGACTTCCAGATTTATCAGACGCTGCTCGAGGCAGAAGGGATGTGCGCCCGCATAGTGAAGGCAGGTAATATCGGCGATCGCTCTCTTACGCGGGATGTCGAGGCGCTCGGCCTCTTCACTGTTCGCCGGCCTTACCGTGCGGCCCAGAATCCGGTGGCTATAGATTTCACCTTTCGCCTTCACCTCTTCGCGAATGTCGTAGATTTCGAGAATTGCGCTTTGCGCCTTCTGGGGGAGAACGACACTGCCGACCTTGCGCTTCCGCTGTATCAGCCCGGCGCGTGCCAGCTGTGTCACGACCTTGTTCACGGTCATGCGCGAACAGCCGTATTGCAAGGCCAGTTGCTGTTCCGATGCGATCTTGAAGCCGGGTTGCCAGCGGCCAGTCAGGATATTCTGCTCGATATCGAGAAGTATTCGCTGATGAAGCGAAAGCGGCGTCTCGGGAATAGTGTCGGCAGTAATATCCGCGTCAATCATGCGAGCATGCTGGCGCCGCGATCGAGATAGGTGTCGAGAAATTGCTCCAGGCGTGGGTGGCGCGGTTTGGCAAAGATTTCCGCTGGCGGTCCTGAGAACAACAGCCTTCCGTGATCGAGAAAGCTGATCTGCTGGCCGACGCTGGCGGCAAAGCCGATCTCGTGGGTGACGACCACCATCGTCATGCCCTCGCTCGCCAAGTCCCGCATGACGTTGAGCACTTCACCGGTCAATTCCGGGTCGAGCGCGGAGGTCGGCTCGTCGAACAGCATGATTTTCGGTTCCAGCGCGAGCGCCCGGGCAATCGCCACGCGTTGCTGCTGGCCGCCGGAAAGCTGCGACGGGTAATGTCCGGCGCGGTTTTCCAGCCCGACCTTGCGCAACTGCACCATGGCGCGTTCCTCCGCCTCAGCTTTCGGCACCTTGCGGACGAGCTTCAGGGCTTCGCTAACATTGCCGAGCGCGGTCATATGCGGCCAGAGATTGAATTGCTGGAAGACCATGCCTGTCTTCGTGCGAACCGCACGGATCTGGTTGGCGGGCAGGCGCTCGCGGCGGCCATTGGCGTCCTCGAAAAAGCCCAGGGCCTCTCCGTTGATGGTGATCATGCCGCTGGTTGCTTCTTCCAGAAAAGCGAGGCAGCGCAGCAATGTGCTCTTGCCTGAACCAGACGGACCGATGAGGCAGGAAACCTTGCCTTCCGGGATTTCCAGATCGATGTCCTGCAGCACGGTGGTTTCTCCGAACCGCTTTACGAGTTTGCGGATGGCGATGGCTGGTACACTCATGCTTTCGAAAACCTCAGTCGGGAGAGACGATTTTCGGCCACGCGGCCGAGCCGGTCTGTGAGTTCAACGATGATCCAGTAGACGATCGCCAGGATGAAGATCGCTTCGAGGAAGGCGTATTGCTGCGAGCCGATGGCGCTGACGGTGGCGGTCAGTTCCGGCACCGTGATGATCGACAAGACGGCGGACTCCTTGAGCAGGATGATCGCGAGGTTGATGGCGGGCGGCAGAACTATCAGCGCCATTTCCGGCACCTGGATCCGGCTGATCGTCTGGAACCGCGTCATGCCCAAGCAGGCTGCGGCTTCGACATGGCCGACCGGGACCGAAGCATAACCGGCGCGGAACACCTCGCTGTAATAGGCCGCGCTATAGACGGTAAGCCCGATCAATCCGCAGGGGATGGGATCGAGCATCAGGCCGACGAACGGGCCGCCGTAATAGAGAAGAAAAATCTGGATCAGGAACGGGGTGCCGCGCAGCACTTCCACGATCGTGCCGAGCACCGCGTTGACGATCTTGCCGCCGAAACGCCGCGCGGTAGCGACGATGAAGCCTGCCACGACCCCGCCGAGCACGCCGGCGATCCAGAGCCAAAGGGTGACGAACAGCCCGCTGCCGATTTCCGGCAGTTTCTCAATGATGACTTGCGGGTCGAACATCATGCCGAGGCTCCCTTCAGGGAACGTTCGGCATAGCGGCCAAGAAGCGCGATTGCGGAGTTGATGACGAAATAGATGAGGGCCGCGGAAGCAAAGATCGGGATCGGCTGATAGGTGCTGGAGGCAAGATCCTGAGCCATCTTGGTGATCTCGATAATCCCCACCACCGACACGAGCGAGGAGGATTTGAGGATCATGATCGCCTCATTCACCAGTGCCGGAAATGTTAGCCTAAGAGCGATGGGCGCGCGGATGCGGATGAATGTCTGGGCACCAGTAAAGCCTGCGACATCGGCGGCTTCAATCAGACCAGGCGGAACGCTGGCAAATCCGCCACGCAGGTTTTCAGCCTGATAGGCAGCCGTGCAGAGTGACAGGCCGACGATCGCGGCGACAATTCCGGGAACATTGATGCCGATCACCGGCAACAGCGTATAGATGAGCAGAAGCTGGACCAGCAGCGGCACGCCGCGGAAAAAGCTGATGAACAGCCTTGCCGGCAGGATATAGATCGCCTTGCCCGACAGCAGCGCGGCAGAGAGCAGCATGGCGATCACGAACCCGATCGCGATCGACACCAGGCTGATGCCAAGGGTCGAGAGAGCCGCCTCCAGAAGCAGCGTGAAAAGTTTTGGCGTCATCGGCTACGCTTCGTTGGTCGCCGGCGCGGTGCGCAGGGCGAAACGGAAGGAACGAGGGATCAGGGGACGCGCTAAGCACATCCCCGTAATCGACTGAGGATCAGAATGCCGGCTCAGGCACCGAGTCCGGCGTATCGAACGTCGTGCCGAACCACTTTTCCTGCAGCTTGCCCAGGCGGCCGTCCTTCTTCATCGCAAGAATTTCGGTGTCGATGTAATCGAGCAGCGACTTGTGGTCGTCATCCTTGGTACCAATGAAGCCGAAATAGGTCTTCTTGCCGAAAGCCGGGGTCACGACTTCGAAGGCGCCGTTGCGCTGCTTGGCAACGAAGGCGATGTTCGGAAGGGAGTTCGCGACAGCAACGACACGGCCGGTGGCAAGGTCCGCATAAGCGTCGTTGAACGAGACATATTCGCGAACGTTGACCTTTTCCGGAAGCGTCGCGGAATATTCCTGCAACTGCGCGAGCTGTGCGGTCGCCTTGCCGACGCCGACGGCCTTGCCGGCAATATCGGCCGGCTTCGTGATCGAAGTGTCGCCGGCCTTCTTCAGGATCGCGACGGAGGCTTCGGCAACCGGGGCGCTCATGCGGTAGCGGGCGATACGGGCCTTGGTGATGGTTGCTGGACCGGCAACGACATCGAACTTGCCGGCTTCAAGGCTTGGCAGAACGCTATCCCAGGGCAGTTCGACCCATTCGATCTTGACGCCAAGGTCCTTTCCGAGCGCCTCGAAGAAATCGACGTTCAGGCCCTTGTGTTCGCCGGCGTCGATGAAGTCGAAGGGAGCGAATGCTGTTTCCGTGCCGACTTTCAACACGCCTGCGGCCTTGGCCTTGGCCAGCACGTCTTCAGCATGGGCCGAAAACGACGTGGCAAGCAGAAGGGCGCCAGCGGCGACAGCCTTCATCATTTGTCTTTTGAGCATTGGTGATTTCTCCGCGTTGTTCTACCTTAAGGACCGCAGTTCGGCTGTTCCCACCGTGTGACAGCGAATTTTATCGCTGTTCTTTTTATTGCCTATACAAATGACCGATGTTTTCGGAGCCGTCAACGGCTTCAATCGGGCTTTCCCACGTGTCGCGTCGGGGCTGATGATCGCCGCAATCGGTAGGCCGATTTCCGATCAAATCAGCTTGCCTTGCGTGGTTTCGTAAACCTATCTTCTCTGGATACTCATCGAGGAGATGAGCGAAGCCAGGTGCCGAGTCGGCGCGGATGCTTCGCCCGATCTACGGCCAGCATTTCATTTTAGGATCATGCCATATGACTTCCAATCTCGTCGTCAATGCCGGCCGTATCGCGGCAGATATCGACGCTCTGGCCAATATCACCGAACCCGACAGACCATGGACGCGTCGCGCATTCACGCCGATGTTCCTCAAGGGACGCGCCTATGTGGAAAAGGCATTTCGTGATGCGGGTCTTGAGAGGCGTATCGATGCTGCCGGTAACCTGATTGGTCGTCGAAAAGGAAAGACGGGTGGCGGCACGCTGATGCTGGGCTCGCATACGGATACGGTGCCAAATGGCGGTCGTTTCGACGGGATCGCCGGCGTGATTGCGGCGCTTGAAGTGGCGCGCGCGCTCAGCGATGCGGGGATCGAACTGGAACACGATCTGGAAATCGTCGATTTTCTGGCGGAAGAAGTCTCGATTTTCGGCGTCTCCTGCATCGGCAGCCGAGGCATGACCGGTGTTCGTCCTGGCGAGTGGCTGGAGCGCGCGGCCGAGGCCGAGGGAAGGCGTATAGATCTGGCCGAAGGGATTCGCGAGGTCGGTGGCGACCCGGCGCAAATCGGCGGGCGCGATGATATCAGGGCCTTTCTGGAATTGCATATCGAGCAGGGTACAGTGCTTGAGCGGGAGGGAATCGATATCGGTATCGTCGGGGCGATTACCGGGATTTCCCGCTTCGAGATCCTGGTCGAAGGCCGTGCCGACCATGCTGGCACCACACCGATGAATGCGCGTTACGACGCCTTGGGGGCCGCATCCTACCTTGTGCTCGGCATTGAACGTATCGCCAACGAGTTGGCTCTCGGATCGAGTTATTTTGCAGGCACCGTTGGTGAGTTTTCGATGGAGCCGAATGCCGCGAATGTCATTCCATCCCATGTTCGGATGCTGATCGATGCCCGGGCCGTCGATCCTGCTCTCATGGACGAATTCGTAGCGGCCTTGTCTGCGCTTTGTGCGCAGACGGCTGCGAAACGGAATGTGAAGATTGCGGAACCGCGCAGGGTTTCCAATGCGGCCCCGACACCTATGTCCGGGATGGTGACGGATGTTCTGGCCTCGAGCGCTGCGCGGATCGGCGCTACCACCCGGCCGATGGTGTCTGGCGCCGGCCATGACGCCGCCTTCCTTTCAAAGGTGGCGCCTGCTGCGATGATCTTCATCGCCAGCAAGGACGGGCGCAGCCATGCTGCGGAAGAATGGTCGGAAAATGATGCGATCACTCTCGGTGCGGCCGTTCTTTACGAGGCAATTCTGGATCTGGATAAAAGATAGGGAGACGGCATGGGGCGCATACTGACGGAGAAGGATGTCGAGGCGGCCGTTCGCGGCGGTTCCGTTTATGCGGCCGGCGGCGGCGGCTGGTCCGATCATGGCCGCATGCTGGGCTATGTCGCGGTCAGCATCGGCAAGCCGGAACTGATCACGATCGACGAACTGGATGATGACGACTGGGTGGCAACGGCGGCGGCCATCGGTGCACCCGCTTCCACGACCGCATGGGAAATGCAGGGTGTCGATTACGTCAAGGCCGTTCAGCTTCTGCAGGATGCGTTGGGAGAAAAGATTTCGGCCCTGATGATCGGCCAGAACGGCAAGTCATCGACGCTGAACGGTTGGCTTCCGTCCGCAATTCTTGGCACCAAGGTGCTCGATGCTGTCGGTGACGTGCGTGCCCATCCGACCGGCGACATGGGGTCGATCGGCATGGCCAATTCGCCGGAACAAATGATCCAGACAGCAGTTGGCGGCAATCGTGCCGAGAACCGCTATATCGAACTGGTTATTCGCGGCGCGACCGCCAAGGTCTCGCCGGTGCTTCGCACGGCATCCGACATGTCGGGCGGATTTATCGCCTCCTGCCGCAATCCGCTGCGGGCCTCTTATGTTCGCCGCAATGCGGCGCTTGGCGGTATCAGTCTCGCGTTGAAGCTCGGCGAAGCGATCATCGAGGCGGATGCCAGGGGAGGGCATGCGATCATTGACGCGATCGTCAAGACGACAGGCGGGTCGATCATCGCCGAGGGCGAGGTCAGCTCAAAATCGGTTGTCTATACGAACGAGGCTTTCGATGTCGGCACGATCACGGTCGGTCGCGGCGACAAGGCCGTGACGCTGCATGTGATGAACGAATACATGGCGGTGGATGATGCCGGCGGCAACCGGCTCGCAACTTTTCCGGACATCATCTCGACCTTGTCGCCGGAAGGCGAGCCAATGAGCGTTGGACAGTTGCAGGTCGGAATGCCGGTGTTTCTGCTGCATGTGCCGAAGACGATCATTCCGCTTTCGTCGAGCGTCAAGGATCCGTCAGTCTACCCGACCGTCGAGAAGGCGCTCGGGATCAGCATCGCCGATTACGCATTGGGGTGAGGAGAACACCGTGTCTAAGCCGAACCCGCGCCATCCGAAATTTCCGATCCCCGGCGGACCGAAGCTGCGCGCCAAAGGCTGGCGGCAGGAGGCGTTGCTGAGGCTTCTTGAAAACGTTCTCTCGGTTGGCGAGGATCCCGACAATCTCATCGTTTATGCGGCGCTCGGGAAGGCTGCGCGTAACTGGGCCGCGCATGATGCGATTGTCAGGGCCTTGAAGGAGATGGACGAGGATCAGACGCTGATCATCCAGTCCGGCAAGCCGGTCGGGTTGCTGAAGACACATGCAAAGGCGCCACTGGTGATCATGGCGAACTGCAATATCGTCGGCCAATGGGCGAAGGCGGAATATTTCTACCAGCTGCAGAAAAAGGGGCTGATCTGCTGGGGCGGGCTGACGGCCGGCGCCTGGCAGTATATCGGCAGCCAGGGCGTGATCCAGGGGACCTATGAGATCTTCATGCGGATCGCCGAAAAGCGCTTCGGCGGTACGCTTGCAGGGCGGTTCGTGCTGACTGCCGGGCTGGGCGGCATGGGCGGTGCGCAGCCACTTGCCGGCCGCATGGCGGGGGCGGCGATCCTGGTCGTCGATATCGATCCCGAACGTGTCGCCAAGCGCAAGGCTATCGGTTTTCTCGATGAGGTCGCGTCCGATCTCGATACCGCGCTGGCGATGATCGATGCGGCGGTGAATGAAAAGCAAGCAGTGTCGATCGGCCTCGTCGGCAATGCGGCTGATATCTATCCGCAGATCGTCAAGCGAGGGATCGTGCCGGACGTTGTCTCCGACCAGACTTCCGCACATGATCTCGTCTATGGCTATGTTCCGAAAGGCATGAGCCTCGAGGAAGTACGACGGCTTCGAGAGGAAGGGCAGGGGCAACTGATGGCGGCGAGCCGTGCCTCGATCGCCGATCATGTCCGCGCCATGCTGACCCTGCAGGAAAGAGGGGCGGAGGTTTTCGACAATGGTAACCTCATTCGCACCCAAGCCAGAGAGGGCGGCGTCGAAAACGCCTTCGATATCCCGATCTTTACCGAGGCCTATCTGAGGCCGCTTTTCTGCCGCGCAATCGGTCCCTTCCGCTGGATGGCGCTATCCGGTGAAGAGAGCGATATCGCGCGTATCGACGATCTCGTTCTGGAGCTATTCCCGGACAATCATATCGTCACCAACTGGATCAGGCTGGCGCGCGAAAATGTGCCGTTCGAGGGGCTTCCGGCACGGATTGCCTGGCTTGGTCATGGCGAACGCACGAAACTGGCGCTGGCGGTCAATGAACTGGTTGGGAAAGGCGAGCTGAAAGGGCCGATTGCCTTCTCGCGGGACCATCTCGATGCCGGGGCGATGGCGCATCCGAACATAATGACCGAGAACATGAAGGATGGCTCGGATGCGATTGCCGACTGGCCGCTGATCAACGCCATGACGCTTTGCTCGTCGATGGCCGATCTCGTCGTCATCCATTCCGGAGGCGGCGGTTATGCCGGTTACATGACCAGCGCCGGGGTGACGATCGTGGCCGACGGGACGGAATCTGCGGCAGAGCGGCTCGACATGTCGATTACCAACGATACGTCGCTCGGCATCATCCGGTATGCCGACGCAGGTTATGAGGATGCGATCGAGGCAGCCGAGCGGGGCGAGGTTGCGCGTATACGGCTGGGTTGAGACCCAGCCGTATGCATCGGACGGTCAGCCCTTCTTGAAGGCCGAATAGGCGACGGCCATCTTGGCTGCGAGCGTCGCGTTGTTTTTCACCAGCTCGATATTGGCCTTCAGGCTTTCGCCCTTGGAAAGTTCGTTGATGCGGGCAAGCAGGAAGGGTGTCAGTTCCTTGCGGCCGATACCGCGTTCATCGGCTTCGCGAACCGCGTCGGCAATCGTCCCGTCGATGAATTTCGGCGTGAGAGCCGCCGCTTCCGGGATCGGGTTGGCGATCAGAAGACCGGTGCCGGTTCCGAGCTGGTGATGCAGCCACATCGCCTTGGCGATCTCGGCGGCGCTGTCCAGCTTGTGATCGGCCTTGTAGCCGCTCTTGCGGGTGAAGAAGGCCGGGAATTCGTCGGTTCCATAGGCAATGACGGGAACACGCTGGGTTTCCAGATATTCAAGCGTCTTGGCGATATCGAGGATCGACTTGACGCCGGCGCAGACGACGGCGGTTTTCGTGCGGCCGAGCTCGGTCAGGTCGGCAGAGATGTCGAAGGTCTGCTCGGCACCGCGGTGGACGCCGCCGACGCCGCCGGTGGCAAAGATCTCGATGCCGGCGAGATCAGCCAGCAGCATCGTTGCGGAAACGGTCGTGCCGGCCGTCTGCTTGCGTACCATGGCGACGGCAAGGTCGCGGCCGGAGGCCTTTACGACATCCTTGGCCTGGGCGAGTTTTTCGAGTTCGTCGGCGTCGATACCGGCGCGCAGCTCGCCATCGATGACGGCGATCGTTGCCGGGACGGCGCCGTTGGCACGCACGACATCCTCGACCGCCTTGGCGGTTTCGAGATTGGCCGGGTAGGGCATGCCATGGGTGATGATGGTGGATTCGAGCGCCACGACCGGTCCACCCTTCGCAATCGCGTCGGCGACTTCCTTGTTGAGCTTAGGCTTCAGCAGTTGCATGTCGTCTTGTCCTTTCAGTTCGTCAGCCTGTGCCGATTGGCTTCGATAAGCTCGGCAGACAGGTCGGGGAGTACGCTGGCATTACATTCGGTGGTGAGTGTGGCGGCAAGCGCCCCGGTGCGGGCCGCATCGAAAATCTCGTCGCCTTCGAGCAGCCGATGAAGTGTCGCGGCGATCATCGCATCGCCCGCGCCGGTCATGTCGACGGGGGCAGCCCTGACGGCATTGACGAAGTCCACGGTTTCCCGTCCGGCAACCGCCATGCCCTGAGCCCCGGCGCTGACCACGGCCATGCCGGCGCCTGCTTTTTGCAGCGCCAATGCGGACTGTTTCGCGCCTTCGGAGGTGTGCGGGTTCGTCTGGCCGAGGATGGCGTTCGCCTCGTCGATATTCATGAACAGGAGGTCGATCCCGTTCAGGTCTTTCGGCAGGCGCATGACCTTGTGGGTCGACACCGCATCGATCGCCAGATGACAGGACGCATTTTTGCAACGGTCTATCAGCGCGAAAAGCGCTTCAGCGGGAAGATTGCAGTCTGCAAATACCCAGTTCGAGGCTGCGAGATGAGGCCAGGCACGCTCGATATGATCCGGCTGGAACAGGTCAAAAATGTTCATGTCGGCTATGCCGAGAACCAAGTCTCCGGCTGCATCAAGAATTGCCGCATATTCGGCCGTCGGGCGTTCGTTGGTCGTAACGACCTGACTGACGTCGATCCCGATTTCGCGCATATATTTGAGCAGGGCCTGCCCGCCGTCATCATCACCGACGATCGATATGAAGCCGGTTGCGGAACCGAGCCGGGCAAGATTTTCCGCAACATTGCGGGCAACGCCGCCGAGGCTACGGGTACTTTCGACGGGATTGGATGTTTCCAGAACGATCTTGGTGCGGGCGTGATATTTGCGGTCCAGCACGGCGCCGCCGATGCAGAAAGCGCGGACTTCGGACGAGAGAACATAACCCCGTCCAAGAATATATCCCTTGTTCATCAATTGAACGATATGAGCGGCAACCGTCGAGCGGGCCAGCCCCAGAGCGGTGGCAATTTCCTGCTGTCCGACGAAAGGGTTTTCGCGGATCAAGGCCAGAACGGCGCTTTCCTGTGGTGCAAGCGGATGGGTCATTGCATGGGCTCCTTGCGAAACCCATGCAGACAATTGTTTATCGTGTCAACAGATGTTTTAGGTCTGTTTATTGGGAGTCTTACTTGCCATGCGGCTTTTCGACGTGGCCGCCAAAGGACTTGCGCATCAGCGACAGCATCTTGTTGGCGTATTCGGCATTACCCTGGCTGTCGAAACGGCTGAACACGGCGGCAGACAGAACCGGCACCGGAACGCCCATGTCGATCGCGGCCTTCATCGTCCAGCGTCCTTCGCCGGAATCCGAAACGCGTCCACCGAAGCTGCTGAGCGACGGGTCCACCTTCAGAGCGTCCGCCGTGAGGTCGAGCAGCCACGAGCCGATAACGCTGCCGTGGCGCCAGACTTCGCTGATCGCCTCGATATCCATGTCGAACTGGTAATATTGCTTGTCCGGTAGCGGCGTCGTTTCCGCATCCGCCTCGCGATGGGCGTTGCCGACATTTGCCTGTTTCAGCACATTGAAGCCTTCGGCATAGGCCTGCATCATTCCGTATTCGATGCCGTTATGGACCATTTTGACGAAATGGCCGGCGCCGCTCGGGCCGCAATGCAGATAACCGCGCTCCGCAGGACGAAGCAACGGATCCAGATCCGCTCCCGGCGCAAGCGTCGCGAAGATCGGGTCCAGATGTTTGACCGCCTCGTCCGGGCCGCCGATCATCAGGCAAAAGCCGCGCTCAAGACCCCAGACGCCGCCGCTCGTTCCGACGTCGATGTAGGAAATACCCTTCTCGGCAAGCTTGGCGCTCTGATCGACCGCGTCACGGTAGTTGGAATTGCCGCCGTCGATGATTATGTCGCCGGGCTGCATGAAGGCTGCCAGCTTGTCGACGATGCCGGGCGTGATCGCTGCCGGAAGCATGATCCATACGGCACGCGGGGGCGTCAATTTTTCGAGGAACTGTTCGATGGACGAGATGCCGATGGCGCCCTCGCCGACAAGCGCCTCGACTGCCGCCGGGTTGACGTCGTATGCAACGCATTCATGGCCCGCACGCATCAGGCGCCTTGCCATGTTGCCGCCCATGCGGCCCAGTCCCATCATTCCGATCTGCATGTGTAAGCCTCTCGATGCAGTTTTAGAATCGTCAGGATAACTAGGACTATGTGTCGCAGGCCTCAAGCTATTTAAATCGATTTATTTTTGGCTATGGTCACGTTTTCGGCAGGATAAGAAAAACTGGTGTAGAATCTTCAAGGATTGGCGATCCGGCCGCCGGTCTGCGCTTCTGGCACGCCGGTCGTTGTCGGGAAGCTGATCGGCAGGCCACGCAAAGCGCGCACGGCGAGGAATGCAAAACATTCGGCCTCGACGGCATCACCACGCCAGCCGAAACCATCGGCTGAAACAGCCTGAACCTTTGCCCTCTCTTCGATCATCGACATGATCGTGGGGTTGCGCCGCCCGCCGCCGCTGACGATCAGGCGCTTGGGCCTGTGCGGCAGAAGGTCGAGCGCCTTGCCGACGGCGGATGCGGTGAAGGCGGAAAGGGTGGCCGCGCCATCGGCAGGGTTCAGACCATCTGCCATGGCGGCGGTAAAATCGAACCGGTCCAGCGATTTCGGGTAGGCTGCGGTCAGATATGGATGCTGCAGAAGGCGTTCGAGCCGCACTTCGTCCACCGTGCCTGATGCGCCGAGCGCGCCGTCGCGATCCATCTCGCCAAGACTAAGCCCCTTGATGAAATCGTTGAGCGGCGCATTGGCCGGCCCGGTGTCGAAAGCGACCACAAGTTCCTCGCCATCCCACCAAGTTATATTGCCGACGCCGCCGAGATTGAGGATGGCGGTGTCGCCGCTTCGATCGACCTCACGCAATAGAGCGGTGTGATAAATGGCGGCCAGCGGAGCGCCTTGGCCGCCGGCTCGCACATCGGCTGTTCGGAAATCATAAACGACTTTTGTTCCGAGAAAATCGGCCATCATCTGGCCGTCGCCGAGCTGTCGGGTATCGCCCAGGCGCGCCTTGGTCGGAGCGCGATGCAGCACGGTCTGCCCATGGAAACCGACAGCACCGATCTCCTCTATGGTCAGTCCGGCGCCTTTGACAAGCTCGTGAACGGCGGTGGACTGGGCGCGCGTCAGCGCTGCTTCCGCATCCTTGAAAATCAGAGGTTCCGGACCTTCAAAATTCCAGCCTCGCGCCTGACGCAATGTTTCTTCGAGCAAAAGGCGGGTATCTTCCGCATAGGGCGCAAGCGTGTAGGCGCCGAAGGTTTCGACGCTTTCTCCGTCCGTCTTGATGAGCGCGACGTCGATATTGCCGTCGAGTACCGTTCCGGTCATCAGTCCGACCGCCCAGATAGGCTTCATTGCTTGTCTCCAATCGCGATTGACCGAATCAGATCATTTTATACGCACTCTTTCGGCAAAGGACGCCGGTTGTTCCTTTAGTAGAAATTCCTTGACGCGAATCACTCATGCAAGCACCTTGTAACGGTGCCTTCAGAATTTTCCGATATTCGGCGTAACTGTCGGTGTTTGGTGTAGATTTGACGAAAAGGCGTATTGAGCTGCCGAGCCGAGTTGTATTCGCGGTTGACCGTAACCGTGAATGTCGCTCCCGTAGGCAGCATCAGGGAGAGTTTGAGGATGGCCGGATCGGCTGAAAAAATTCGGAACTCGAAAGGCGATCTCGCGCGGGAAACGCGAGAGCTTGCCGACGAGGCCATCGCAAACGATGCGCGCGCGCTTTCCGAGCAGCTCAAGGCGATGCGTGAGCGGCTTTTTCCGCCGCTCGCAAGCAAGACGCTGCGTAGCTTCTCTTCCGGCGAGGCCGCCAAGCTCATTGGTGTGTCCGATGGTTATCTGCGCCAGCTGTCCCTGGCAGGCGAAGGGCCGCAGCCCGACACGGGTGCGGGCGGACGCCGATTCTACTCGCTCTCGGACATCAATGCCTTGCGCAGTCATCTTGCAGAACAGGCGGTAGCCAAGGGCAATGTCGCCAAGGCGAAGTCCTACCTGCCGCGCCGGGATGCGGCGCAGAACGAGCATCTGCAGGTCATCTCTGTCACGAATTTCAAGGGTGGTTCAGGCAAAACCACCTCTGCGGCGCATCTCGCCCAGTATCTGGCCCTGACGGGGCATCGGGTGCTTGCGATCGATCTCGACCCGCAGGCTTCGCTTTCGGCGCTTTTCGGTTACCAGCCGGAACTGGACCTTACCGGGAATGACACGCTCTATGGCGCCATCCGGTACGACGACGAACAGCGCCCGCTTTCGGAGGTCATTCGCGGAACATATTTTCCGGGTCTGGATCTCGTTCCCGGGAATATAGAGTTGCAGGAATTCGAGCACGTTACCCCGCAGGCGCTGGCGAACCGCCAGAGCGGCAAGGATAGCGGTCCGCTGTTTTTCGCGCGGATTCAGGCCGTACTGACGACCGTGGAGCAGGATTACGATGTCGTTGTCATCGATTGCCCGCCGCAACTCGGTTACCTGACCTTGTCGGCTCTTTGTGCATCAACGTCGGTTGTCGTGACAGTGCATCCGCAGATGCTGGACGTCGCGTCCATGAATCAATTCCTTTTCATGACGTCTGATCTTCTGTCGGTTGTCCGCGAGGCAGGCGGCACGCTCAATTTCGATTTCCTGCGGTATCTCGTGACCCGTTATGAGCCGAATGACGGGCCTCAGGCGCAGATCGTCGGTTTCATGCGCTCGCTCTTCGGGGATCGAGTTCTGACCGCGCCGATGTTGAAATCCACCGCGGTTTCCGATGCCGGTCTGACCAAGCAGACCCTTTATGAGGTCGGACGCGAGAACTTTACACGTTCAACCTATGACCGCGCAGTAGAGGCTATGAATGCCGTCAACAGCGAGGTGGAGGCTCTGATCCACGCGGCCTGGGGCCGCTAGGACAGAAGGAAAGGTTTCAGATCATGGTAGGTAGCCGGAAAAACGAATTGAGAGCGCTGTTCGGAGGCGGGCTTGCGCCCGGTGCTGCACCTGCGCCCGAGGCGCAATCGGCACCGAAGCCGGCGATTGAAGTGCCTGCTCCCGCGGCCAATCTGACGGGACGTAGCGCCGCCGGCGCGGTAAAGGCAATGGGCCTTTCGCTCAATGCCATGACCCGTGAAGCCGAAGAAGCTCGCCTGCTGCGCCAAGCGCTCAGCGAAGGCGAGCGGGTCGTCTCGATCCATCCTGAGAAGATCGATTCGTCCTTCGTCGAAGACCGGTTGCGACTGGACGATCAGGACGACGAGGACCTCGCGACCCTTATCGAAAGCATGCGCGAGAGCGGACAGCAGGTGCCTGTGCTGTTGCGCAATCATCCGGAAAGGCCAGGCCGATACCAGACGGCCTATGGTCATCGCCGCATTCGCGCTGCTTCGCGCCTCGGGATCGAGGTCAAGGCAATCGTTCGGTCGTTGTCCGATGACGAATTGGTTTTGGCTCAGGGCAAGGAAAATGCCGAGCGCCGCAACCTCTCCTTCATCGAGCGCGCTGTGTTTGCCAAAAACCTTCTCGCCGGCGGTTTTGACCGGAAGGTGATCGGCGAAGCACTGTCGGTTCAGAAAAGCGAGTTGTCGCGGCTGCTGCAGGTGGTCGAGGCTGTGCCGGATACGCTCATTCGGGCGATTGGCGCAGCTCCGAAGGCTGGCCGTGATCGCTGGATGAAACTTGGTGAACTTCTCTCCTCGAAGGCAGCTCAGGCTTCGGCTGTGGCCGAGATATCCGGTGCCGATTTCCAGTCATCCGTGAGCGATGACCGGTTCCAGCTCGTCTTCAATCATCTCTCCCAGCCCGAAAAACGCCAGCCTGCAGAGCCTGTGCTGTTGAAGGACAACAGGGGAAAAATTTTCGCGCAGCTACATACCGATGGCAAGAAAAGCCGGATCGAGTTTGCAGCGGGGATCGATCGTGGGTTCGTCGATGCTGCCATGAAGACCCTCATTCAGCAGTATGACGCGTTTATCTCCGCTCAGTCATCGAAGGGATAAAAGCGCTGACAGCTCTTCCAGACGACAGTGAAAACGAGAAGCAGAGTAGATAAGCCGGCCTTGTTCGGCATGGAAAAGTCGTCGAAAGAATGGGCATATCGAAACTGATTTTTTCAACCGTCCGGAACTCATGTAATGAACGCCAATCCTCTGGTCAAAGGTTTCTACGACGAGCGCACCGGCAGCATTCAGTATGTGGTGAGCGATCCGGAAACGAGAGATTGCGCGATCATCGACCCGGTGCTCGATTACGATGAGAAATCGGGGAGCACGAAGACATCGAGCGCGGATGCGATCCTCGCCTATGTCGAAGGTGAGCAGCTTACGGCGCAATGGATACTGGATACGCATCCTCATGCGGATCATTTTTCCGCGGCGACCTATTTGAAGACAAAGACGGGCGCCCCGACCGCGATCGGCGCCAAAGTGGTCGATATTCAAAAACTCTGGCAGAAAATCTACAACATGCCGGAAATGAAGACGGATGGATCGCAATGGGATCGGCTTTTCGCCGATGGCGAGAACTTCCGGATCGGCAACATGGTCTGTAGGGTCATCCATTCGCCGGGCCACACGCTGGCATCGGTGACCTATGTCGTCGGCGATGCGGCTTTTATTCACGACACTTTGTTCATGCCGGATAGCGGCAGTGCCCGTGCAGATTTTCCCGGCGGCAGTGCCGCAAGTCTTTGGTCTTCGGTCGACGCGATTCTTGCTCTTCCCGACGATACGCGGCTGTTCACCGGGCACGACTACCGTCCGGGCGGACGCGAGGCCCTGTGGGAGAGCACGGTTGGCCAGCAGAAGGCGGAAAACCCGCATGTTGGTGAAGGGCGGGAGGCATTTATCCGACTGCGCGAGGGGCGGGATGCGACCTTGCCATTTCCGCGCCTGATGCTGCATGCCTTGCAGATCAACCTTAATGCCGGGCGGATGCCGGTTCCCGAAGCCAATGGCACGAGCTACCTGAAAATCCCGCTTGACGCATTCGCCATCAACGCCTGGTAGGCGGCCGCTGCCGAACTGCCGAGTTTTACCGGTTGCTTAAAATCTATTCGGCCGAAGTTGGAAGATCGCGATCCCAGCGGGGTGCAGGTGCGAATTTGCCGGCCAGGAAATCGATGAAGGCGCGCACCTTTGCCGGCGGTCGCCGGTTGCTTGCATAGATGGCGAACACGCCAGGCAATTCCATCAGAGGTTCGTCGAGCGTGACCGACACCAGCCGGCCGGCGCGGATATCATCGCCGACCAGAAAGGTCGGCTGGTAGATCATGCCCTGACCCGCCAAAGCGGCCGCCACCAGGGCGTCACCGTTATTGGCATGGAGGTTTCCCGTAACCGGAACGATGATCGAGCCATCGAGGCCAAATCGCCAACGATCGGGACCAACCGAGCTGGACAGGGTGTAACCGAGGCAGTTATGCGATCCCAGTTCCGATACCGATTTGGGGATCGATCGCCTCGCAAGATAGGCGGGAGATGCGGCGACGAGCATGCGACAGCGTGCGATCTTGCGGGCTATCAGGCTCTGGTCTTCGATCCTGCCGATACGGATGGCGACGTCCCAACCTTCTTCGACGAGATCGACGGTACGATCGCTCAGGCCCAGATCGACACTCAATGCCGGGTGCAGTTCGGCGAACTCCGCCAATAACGGTACGATTTCCCGAACGCCGAATGAAACCGGCACATTGACGCGAAGCGTTCCGCTGACTTCCATTCGCTCCGCAGCTGCCGTTGCATCGGCTTCCGAAAGTTCGGAGAGAATACGCTCGACACTTTCCAGATAGCGCCGCCCGGCTTCGTTCAGGGTTATCTTGCGGGTGGTGCGATGCAGAAGTTTTACGCCGAGTCGATCTTCGAGCGCTGCCATGTGCTTGGTGGCCATGGTTGGCGACATGCCGAGCGCTCTTGCGGCTCCGGACAGGCTGCCGATGGCGGCGATCCTGGCGAAAACCTCCATTCCGGCGATGCGATCCAGCATGATTATCTCACTCTCAAGGTGTGAGCTGTAATGCTCGGATAGTTGATTATCATGTTACTGGAGCGAATGCATAGTGTGGCCGGTGATGGCTTCGCGCCGTCGGTGTAACTATGTTGGGAAAAGACCGTGCTCGTAGATGGCAAATGGACTGCTGACTGGCAACCGGTACAGGCCAAGGATGCGAAAGGCGGATTCGTACGCCAGACATCCAGCTTCCGGAACTGGATCACGCCGGATGGATCGGCCGGGCCGACCGGAGCGGGCGGATTCACAGCTGAAGCAGGCCGCTATCATCTCTATGTCGCACTGATCTGCCCCTGGGCTTCGCGAACGTTGATCGCCCGCAAGCTCAAGAAGCTCGATGACCTCATCTCCGTCTCGGTAGTGAAGCCGGCGCTGACAAAGGAAGGCTGGCAGTTCGGCACCTATCCCGGCTCTACCGAGGATACGGTGAACGGCGCCCGTTATATGCACGAACTCTACACACGGGTGGATCCGCATATTACCGGCCGCGCGACGGTTCCCGTTCTATGGGACAAGAAGACAGGCACGATCGTCAACAATGAATCGGCCGACATCGTGCGGATGTTCAACAGCGGTTTCGGCTCTCTAGCCGACGAGAGTGTCGATCTTTATCCGGAAGCTCTTCGCCATGAGATAGATGCCCTGAACGAGCGCATTTATCCGCGCCTCAACAATGGCGTTTATCGCGCGGGCTTCGCCACCACGCAGGAAGCCTATGAAGAGGCTTTTCATGACGTATTCGGCATGCTTGACGAATTGGAGAGGCTGCTGTCGGCGAAGACCTTCCTCGTCGGCGAGCGCCTGACCGAGTCCGATATTCGCCTCTTTGTTACGCTCGTGCGCTTTGACGCCGCCTATCACGGGCAGTTCAAATGCAATCTGCGGCGTATCTCGGATTATTCTAACCTCAGCCACTATCTGCGCCGCATCCTATCCGTTCCGGGCATCGCGGAGACGGTCAGCATCGATCACATCAAACGTGGCTATTACTCGATCGAAAGCCTTAATCCGAACGGGATCATACCCGTTGGCCCGGCTCTGGAGTTCGCGGATCTGCTGCCTTCGCTATCAGCTGCGATCTAGGCAAACCGCTCAAGACATTCTCTGAAATCGGCAAATATTCGGGATCGATACGCATGCTGACCCAAATTCTTCTGACTTCCGTCCTGTTGCCGCTTGTTCTCGGTGCGGTGATTGCACTGGCCGGCAAGGGTGCAACTTCTCGAGCCGTTCTGCTGACGGCACTGCTGATACCAGTTGCCGCTGCCATCGCGAGCGTTTCGATCGAAGGCCTTCCGCCATTCCCGCCGATTGCGGCGAAACAGAAGCTGCCCTTGTTGCTGGTTATCGGTGGCTTTGTCTTTGCAGTGCTTGGCGTTCTGTTGCGACAATTCGTGAACCGATGGATCGTGGCGCTGGTCGGCGTCGTCTCGCTTGCAGCTCCGGCATGGTGGCTCGGCAAGAACGTTCTCGCGGCCAATGCGACGAAAGCGACGACGCTCGCCATCGTGCTCGTCATCGTCGCGATCGAGATTGCAGCCGTGTCGGGGCGGCAGGCCAAGCGGTCTTCTCCAGCCGCCTTGCCGGCTGCGCTGCTCGCAACCGCGATCGGAACGGCGCTCACCGCGATCATGGGCGGCTATATCGGCATGGCGCAGATGAACGGCGCGCTGGCCGCCCTGTTCGGTGGCTGGCTGCTGGTTCGCTACATTTCCTATATCCGAGGCGATGATGCAGCCTTCGTTCTTGGGAAATTTGCAGCGCTTTCCTTCATCTGGACCGCTGCTATGGGCGCTACGATGACTGTGCTGCTGTCGCCGAGCGCTGCGCCGGCTGCGCTTGTTCTTTCGGTTCTGCCTGTCGCCATCTTCGCGGTTCTCAACTGGCGAGAATTTGGTTTTGCGAACCGCGCGCGGTTCCTACAGCCGCTGATCATCGGCGCTCTGACCGCAATTCCTGCAATCGCTGCCATCCTTGTCGCCATGCTTGCCGGCGGTTGAGCTCAAAGTTTCACCAATCCGGCTTGCCGGACACCATCCCATCACGAACACCATCAACATATGTAAGGAAAAACCATGAAACGCCTGATTCTCGCCACTGCCCTTGCCGGCATGTTCATGACCGGTGCGGTATTCGCAGCTGACAGCTATGAAGTCGATCCGACGCATGCATGGGTCGGCTTCAAGACGA
Source organism: Neorhizobium sp. LMR1-1-1.1 (assembly GCF_040675795.1). Taxonomy (NCBI): domain Bacteria; kingdom Pseudomonadati; phylum Pseudomonadota; class Alphaproteobacteria; order Hyphomicrobiales; family Rhizobiaceae; genus Neorhizobium; species Neorhizobium sp. LMR1-1-1.1. Next base: position 17,520 of record NZ_JBEGHE010000036.1, on the reverse strand, counting down.
GCCATGCCGGCTGGGCAAAGGCCCACGGCGCATTCAAGGCTGTTACCGGCACCATCTCCTTCGACAAGGATGATGTCACCAAGAGCACGGTTGAAATCGCTCTCGAAGCTGCAAGCATCGACACAAATGACGAGAAGCGTAACACGCACCTGAAGAGCCCGGACTTCCTCAACGCCGAAGAATTCCCGCAGATCACCTTCAAGAGCACCTCGATTGAAAAGACCGGCGACAAGACCGCAAAGGTAACCGGTGACCTGACCCTGCTCGGCACGTCCAAGTCGGTAGTTCTCGACGTTACCTGGAATGCGGAATCCCCGCTGCCTTGGGATGCAAACACGATCAAGACCGGCTTTTCCGCGACCGGTTCGTTTAACGGCGTCGACTTCGGTATCACCAAGATGACCGATTTCGGTATCGGTCCGGAAATCGCGCTCGATATCGACGTCGAAGCCATCAAGAAGTAATCACAGCCTCACATGTTGAGCTGAAAATGGCGCGACCGGCCGAATATCCGGTCGCGCTTGTCGTTTTACGACAGAACGATCCTTGCCTCGAATCCGTCATCCCTGCCACTCGCGGGTGATAGCAGCACGAGATGGCCGTTCATCTGCCCGAGCAATCTTTCGACGATCGAGAGGCCAAGCCCTGACCCTGCGGCTTCCGTCTTGCCGCGGCTGAAGCGCCTGCGGATCGAGGCAAGTTCGGTTTCCGTCATTGCAGGTGCAGCATTGACGATGCGCACAGGCCCGCCGTCTTCGAGAAACACTTCGACCGGTTCTTCCGGTCTGCCATGTACCAGCGCGTTTTCGATCAGGTTTCGCAGGACAATGGCAAAGGCGTCTTCGCTGAACGGACCTGTCAGCTGCGCATCGGGTGCGCGATGGAATATCAGGCGCGAAGGGTTGGCCATGCCGCGCCAGAAATCGGTCAAAACCATTTCCAATATGCGACCGAGATCAGCCGGTTTGTCGGCAATGCCTATACCCGCCTCGGCACGCGATAGCTGAAGCAGCTTTTCGGCAAGGTGGCTGAGACGTGTCAGCGATGCCTCGATCTGGCTTGCACGATGACGGCTGGAACTGTCGGTCAATTCGGCGATCAGCATCTGCGTTTGCGCCAGAGCGCCGGCGATCGGCGTGCGCAACTCGTGCGCGCTGTTGGAGGTGAACTCCCGCTCGGCATCGAGTGCTGTTCTGAGCCGCATCATCAGCAGGTTGACGGAAACTGCGATCGGCTGCAGTTCGCGCGGCAGGATGGACGCATCGATCGGCTCCATATTGCCGCCATCCTTGGTCTCGATTTCGCGGCGCAGTTCGCTGACCGGTTTCACGGCCCGGCGAACCACCAGCCAGATCATCATCCCACTGACCGGAATCAGCAGTATCAGAGGAAGAAACAGAGCGATTGCACCCTCTCTAACGGCCTCTTCGCGGTTCTCGAAGGCATCTGCAACCTGAACGAAGATTTTACGATCCTCGCTTGTCGCGGTGTAGAACTGATAGGTTGGGTCTTTCCAGAAACCTGCTTTTAACGGTGTTTCGAATGCCCGTTCGGGCGCGTCATGAGATCGGATCAACACACGGCCGGAAGGATCGCGTACCTGGTAGATCAGATATTCATGATCTCCGCTCGAGCTGGCTGTCTGCAGTTGTTGTGGTGCTGCACTTTGGGCGCTGTCGGAAGGGCCGCCCGCCATACCGCGATGTTCGAGGTCGTCGACGACCAGCGGCACGAGCCGTTCTGCGGTATCCTGAAGCGTGCCGTCAAAAATTTCGGCAAGCTCTTCTTCCATCACCACCAGGCCTAGTCCGACCGCCAGCAGCCAGAGGAAGGTCATGGCAAATGTCAGCGACAGGATCAGCCGCCGGGTCATGGACGGGCCGGTCGCCCGGCTGAAAAGGCTCATTGTTCGCGTCCCAGCCGGTAGCCGATACCGCGCAGCGTGGCGATGTGATCCCGACCGAGCTTTTTGCGCAGCCGGCTGACATAGACCTCGACGGTGTTGCTTTCGATTTCGGAACCGAAGGCGTAAAGGGCTTCCTCGATCTGAGGCTTCGATACCACGGCCCCCGGGCGCGCCGAAAGGCTGTCCAGCACCGCCCATTCGCGGCTGGATAGATCAATGACCTCGCCTCCAACTGTCACCCGGCGGGTTGCGGCGTCTATTTCTATGTCTCCGATGCGCACCAGAGACACCGGCCGGCCGCTGTAACGGCGGCTCACCGCCAGCATCCGCGCCGTCAGTTCACCGAGATTGAACGGCTTCACCAGATAGTCGTCTGCGCCGCTATTCAAGCCTTCGATACGGTCAGATATCTGGTCATGCGCCGTCAGAATGATCACCGGCGTGGTAACGCCTCGGGCGCGGAATTCCTTCAGAAGAGCAATCCCGCTGCCGTCGGGCAGGCGAAGGTCGAGCAGGATCAAGCCATAGCTCGTCGTTGCAAGCGCGCTTGTCGCCGTGTCGATCGTCTTCATCCAATCGACGGCATGATCGCCACTTGCAACATGATCGCGCACCGCTTCTCCAAGCGTTGCATCATCTTCAACCAGAAGAACCCTCAAACCGCCTGCTCCGTCCCATCGCGATATTATCTTATACCCACCGTTTAGCAGAGGAGGGGGATAAAATTCGAGAGGGGAAGGAGCTGCCTCCGGCATCATAGCAATATGAGTTTCGGGATTATGACGAAAGAGGCGGTCAGACCGTTCACTACAAGCAGGCAGAATACGGCAAAAGAGCCGAGATCCTTGGCATGCCGGCCGGTTTCGGACCATTCGGGCGAGATGCGGTCGATGATCTCTTCAATGGCCGTGTTGAGCGCTTCCGCCGCAAAGAGGCCCAGCATGACGATTGCCATCATCACGTAATCGGAGAAGCGCGCACCGACCGCGGCAAAAGCCGCGAATATTGCCACGCCGGCAATGATTTCGTGGCGGAATGCGGTTTCGCGCAGCAACCTCAAGGCACCATTCAGCGAATAGCCGAACGCTGCCTTGAGGTGCCGGCTGCCGGTCACTTTCTCGATGGGAGACGAGGGGCTGATGGAGACAGGCGGCAGTTCATCAGCTTTTTTTGTGACCGGCCTTCCGACCGTTCCGATGGGGGCATAATCGGGAACGGTCATGAGTTTGGTTTTCCTTCCGCCTTGCGGCACGTGCCGAGCACATCGAGATCGGGATTGTAGACCGAGGTCTTGACCGCCATGACGCCGAGCGCAGTGTGGAAGAGATTGTCGTGCGAGGCTTCGTTACCTGCTCGTTTCGAGACACAGGAAGCGTCGACCGAAGCTTTCATTTCGGTTCCCTGCCACAGAACGAAGGGGACATGGGTCTGCTGCGACGGGGCTATGATGTAGGGCGCGCCGTGCAGGTACAGCCCGTTTTCGCCGAGCGACTCGCCGTGGTCGGACATGTAGATCATTGTGGGAGCGATCTTGTCTTCACGCGCTTTCAGGATGTCGATGACCGAGGCCAGGATATGGTCGGTGTAAAGAATGCTGTTATCGTAGGCATTGACGACTGCCTGGCGATCACAGGTGCCGAGCTCGGCTGTGAGGCATTCCGGCGTGAAACGAGCAAATTCCTGCGTGTATCTCTGGTAATAGGCCGGGCCGTGACTGCCAAGCTGATGCAGAACCAGGACGCTGTCGCCCTTGAGATTTGCAAGCCAGCCGTCGAGTTCGGCAACTATGCCGTCATCGAGGCATTCGTGATCCTTGCAGTAACGCGGGTCGTTTGCATCCGAGAAGGACCGGTAAACGGTGCGGTCGGCGACACCTTTGCTGCCCGTATTGTCGTCCCACCATTCCGTCTTGATGCCGGCATGGCCAAGCACGTCGAGCAGGTTTTCGTTCGCAAGTCCGGCGCGATGGGAATAGCCGTGCCGTGTCAGGTTGGAGAACATGCAGGGCACCGAGACCGCAGTCGCCGTGCCGCAGCTTGAGGTTTGCGAGAAGTAGGTGATGTCGCGCTTCTTGAGTTCGGGATTGGTCTCGCGGTTATAACCACTAAGTGAAAAGTTTTCGGCGCGGGCGGTTTCTCCGGTCACGATGATCAGTACGCGTGGCTTGCCCGATGTCGGGGAGGAGGCAACTTTTGCATCGGTACCGAGTGGCTTTGCCACGATGTTCTTGTCCGCTTCACTGGCCAATGTGAAGGCGACCGCACTGCCGATCGGCAGGAACGGGTTGAGTGTCATGATCATGTCTTTGTGCAGACGCGCGACAGAGGCGATGCTGCGCGCGCTGCTGACGCCACAGGCTAGAGCGATGAGGAGAAGCGGCACAATCGCGGCGAGATTCCAGCCAACCTTGGAAAAGAATTTGCGGTGCTCGATTCTAACCCAGCAGACCAGAAGCGCTGGAATCAGACCGAAAATCGACATGTGCAGCAGATAGGCCGCGGTAATCAGGTGGCCGGCTTCAGACGGGGTCGTCTGCGCCGCGTTGCGGATCATGTCGACATCGATGATGGTGCCGAACCGATCCATGAACCATGAGGCCGACGCGGCACTGACGATCATCAGGATCAGGACGGGTTTCAGAAGATATTTGACCGAGACTGCGATCATGAAGGCGGCAAACAGGCAGGTTAAACCCAGAGCAAATGCTCCAAATGCCAAGTGGCTGTCGAAATAGCTATAGGCCCGCGTGAAGAACGTGCGGTTGGTAAAGGCAATCAGGTAGAGAGCCCCGAAGACGGCGAGAGTGACGCTGCCGATCTGCGGCCGGACGAAGCAGCGGGCAGGGCGGGACATACTTAAAATGGACAAGGAGGAGGCTCCCGGCAGTTTCTGTTGCCGGCGAAATTGCATCCGATCCTGACTGTCACCTGAATGTTGAAAATCTTCTCCTGCGCGCGTCGCGTTCAGCCAGATGTCAGCTTCGCGTCGCATCTTGCGGCAATCGGAGTAGGAGTCGGCGTCTCGTGAATGCGTTTAAAACCCGTCCCGGCATGATCTATGTTGCTGTGCTCGTTCTAGTGGTTTGCTCAATTCCCCTGATGCATGAGGCGAAGCGTATTCACACACTTCAGAACTGGCCGACAGATGCCCAGTCGCATCGCGGTTTCCTGGGATAATGAATTAACAGGAGCCGATGAGGCGATGTCGATTTCGCCTCATCGTGATTGTGGTGGTCTTCACTCTACCGGATCGCTATGGCAGTTTCCCGCGCCACAGGGGGCAGGAACGCCATGAAAAAAGATATCGCCGTAAAACTCGACAATGTCAGTCGCTCGTTCGGAACGACAGCAGCCGTCCGCGACGTATCGATCGATATTCGAAAAGGAGAAGTTGTTTCGCTCGTCGGTCACTCGGGCTGTGGAAAGTCCACCCTGCTGCGCATCATTTCAGGCGTTGAAACCATCGATTCCGGCCAGGTCTTTCTCGATGGTCGCGAGGTTGACGGCCGGCATTTCGTCGAGCCGGAAACGCGCGGCGTTGGTTTCGTCTTCCAGGATTACGCACTTTTCCCGCATCTCAGCGTCCGCGATAACATTCTTTTCGGCCTGAAACGGCACTCACAGGCTCAGGCTAACGCCAATGCCGAGGATGTCATTCGGCGCATCGGGATTGAGCACCTGATGGAGCGCTTTCCGCACACGCTTTCAGGTGGTGAGCAGCAGCGTGTGGCGCTTGCAAGGGCGCTGGCGCCGAGGCCCGGCATCGTTCTCATGGACGAACCATTCTCCAACCTCGATCAGGGCTTGCGTGGACAGGTGCGGGCCGAAACGTTGTCGCTTTTGAAATCGCTCGACACGACCGTCATCATGGTCACCCATGATCCGCAGGAAGCCCTTTCCACCGGTGACCGTGTGGTGTTGATGCGTTCGGGCGAAATCGTGCAGGCAGGATCCGGCTATGATCTTTATGACCGGCCGACAAGCGCCTATGCGGCCGACTTTTTCTGCCTTTCGAACAAGGTTCCGGGGATCTGCAAAGGCGGCAGGATCGAGACTGCGATTGGCAGTTTCCAACTGAACCACAGGACAGCTGACGACGGAAAGGCAATCGTCCACATCCGGCCACAGGCAATTTCCATTTCGCTTGACCGGGGCGATATTCCCGCACGCGTCAAGCAACGGGTCTTTCATGGAGAAACCGAACATATTCTGCTCGCGGTCGAGGGACTGGAGACACCGTTAAGAGCCATTGCTCTCGACCGCCTTCCGGAAGGCTCGGATTCGGTCACGATTTCCATTGCTGCTGAGCGCGTGCTGGCATTTTGATGCTCTTACTGGTTGTTTTGGTGCCTTTTCGACGCGATAAAGTTTGCGTGATGGGTATCTTCGGTTGAATTTTAAACTTGACCAATCAGGTCAAGAACTGCTGCAAGCGTTGCGTGTTCATTCCAAAGGGGGAGTATCATGAACCCGCACGCTTTCTTCACCTCCACGCTTTTGGCCACTTCGATGTTCGTGGCTCCGTCGCTGGCATCTGCCGCTGAGATCAACGTCTACACCACGCGTGAACCGGCCCTGATCGCCCCGCTTCTGGAAGCCTATACCAAGTCGACCGGCACGAAGGTCAATACGGTATTCCTGAAGGATGGATTGGCTGAACGCGTCGCATCGGAAGGCGCAAGCTCGCCGGCCGATATCCTGATGGCGGTCGATGCCGGTAATCTCGTCGATCTCGCCGAAAAGGGCGTGACGCAGCCGATCGAATCCTCCGTTCTCAGCGGCGCCGTTCCGGCAGAACTGCGTGACGGCAAGGGCCATTGGTTCGGTCTTTCCTACCGTGCGCGCGTGCTTTACGCCGCCAAGGATCTCGACCTCGCCTCCTTCAACTACGAGGATCTGGCTGATCCGAAGTGGAAGGGCAAGGTCTGCATCCGCTCTGGCCAGCATCCCTACAATACCGCGCTTTTTGCCGATTACATCGCCCATTACGGCGCGGAAGAAACCGAAAAGTGGCTGACCGGTGTGAAGGCCAACCTGGCGCGCAAGGCTGCAGGTGGTGACCGCGACGCGGCCAAGGACATTCTCGGTGGCATTTGCGATATCGGCATCGCCAATTCCTACTATGTCGGCCTGATGAAATCCGGCAAGGGCGGCGAGGAACAGGTCAAGTGGGCCGAGGCGATCAAGGTCGTGCTGCCGACCTTCAAGAATGGTGGCACTCAGGTGAACATCAGCGGTGCGGCCGTTGCCAAGAATTCGCCAAACAAGGCAGAGGCCGTGAAGTTCCTCGAATATCTCGTCTCCGACGAAGCCCAGAAGATCTATGCCGAGGCCAACTACGAATATCCGGTCAAGACCGGCGTTGCTGCCGATCCGATCATCGCCGCATTCGGCGAGTTGAAGATCGACAACAAGCCGCTTTCCGAAATCGTCAGCCATCGCAAGCAGGCAAGCGAACTGGTCGACAAGGTCAGCTTCGACAATTAAGGAATGCGCGAGGCGCTTCGGTACTGGAGCGCCTCGCGTCTTTTATCTCATGGATATGTCTATGCCTGCCAGCAACCCGGTCGCCGAACCATCGGTCGTCAGCCATGCTGGCCGTTCGGGCAGAAACTGGCTTGCTTTTTCCGCCATCGCCGCGCTGATCGTCATCCTGCCGATCGCCGGTTTGGCCCTCGAAGCGCTGAAGGGATCGGCGGGTCTCTGGGCGCATCTTTTTTCCAGCATTCTGCCGGTGGCATTGGTCGATACGATTATCCTGCTTATTGGAGTGGGGGTAGTTACCGCGTTGCTCGGGACCACGACCGCCTGGCTGGTAACCGCCTATGATTTTCCGGGACGGCGTGTTCTGGAATGGGCGCTCTTGTTGCCGCTTGCGGTGCCGACCTACATCATCGCCTATGCTTATCTCGATATCCTTCACCCGATCGGTTCGGTGCAGGGGGCTATCCGTTGGTTCCTGGGGTATGAGACGCCACGGCAATTCCGCTTGCCCGACATCCGCTCCATGACGGGCTGTATCCTGCTGCTCGGCTTCGTACTCTACCCTTACGTCTACATTCCCACACGGGCGATGTTTCTCACGCAATCGGGCAATCTCGTCGATGCGGCCCGCACGCTGGGTGTGTCCCGTCGGGCGATCTTCTGGCGTGTTGCGCTGCCGCTGGCGCGGCCGGCTGTGGCGATCGGTGTCGCGCTTGCGCTGATGGAAACGCTAAACGATGTCGGGGCGGCCGAGTTTCTCGGGGTCAGAACCATGACGGTTTCGATCTATACGACCTGGATCACCCGCACCGATCTGCCCGGCGCCTCGCAGATCGCGCTCGCGCTTCTGCTGATCGTGGTTGCACTGGTGGCTGTCGAGCGGTGGGCGCGGCGCAAACAGCGTTACGCGACGGATGCCCGCCGCAGCCGCGGTCTGACACCTCAGAAAGTGCCTGCCGTGAAGGGCATATTGCTCTTTCTCGCGGGGGCTCTGCCGGTCTTGCTCGGTTTCGCCGCTCCGGCGCTCTACCTCACCACCGAGGCCTGGAAACGTTATCAGTTCGCCGGCCTTTCCTCACGCCTTGTCGGCGAGGCGATCAGCACGCTCACCATCGCAATATTGGCAACGGTCGCAACCATTTCTCTCGGGCTTGTTGTCGCCTATGCGACCCGTCTGCGTCCGGGCAAGACTTCCGCCACGTTGCTTCGCATGTCGACTGTCGGTTATGCCGCACCGGGTACCGTTGTTGCGATCGGCGTGCTGATCGTGCTGGCCGGCCTCGACCGGTTCATCGATAGCACCGCGTTTGACTGGTTCGGTGTCTCGACCGGGCTTTTGTTCATGGGATCGGGCGCGGCGGTGGTCTACGCACTTACCGTGCGGTTCCTGGCGATCTCTGCCGGCGGCATCGAGGCTGGCCTGTCGCGCATTCCGATGTCTTTCGATCACGCATCACGTACGCTCGGGCAATCGACGGCCGGCATGTTTCGGCATGTGCATTTGCCGTTGTCGAAGGCTGCGATCTCGGCGGCTGCCCTGCTTGTGTTCGTCGACTGCATCAAGGAGCTGCCGGCGACGCTTCTCCTGCGACCGCTCAATGTTGAAACCTTTGCAACTCATCTCTATGGCGAAGCGGCGCGTGGCACCTATGAAGAAGCTTCGATCGCGGCGCTTGCCATCGTCGCGATCAGTGTCTTGCCGGTCATTCTGCTTTCGAGAATAGGCGCATCCGGGCGAGGCGCGTAGCGCTTGCTAACCGAGGGACATGCCGATCGTTGCCGTATAGACGGCATAAAGCGATCGGGTCGCGGTGATGAACAGGCGGTTGCGCCGCGGGCCGCCAAAGGTAACATTTGCTACCGTTTGCGGGATGAGGATCTTGCCGAGAAGCTTTCCATCCGGCCCGAAGCAGTGCACGCCATCTCCGGCGCTGGTCCAGACATTGCCATAGACATCGACGCGGAACCCGTCCGGCAAACCGGTATCGATGGTGCAATACTCTCGGCTGTTCGTCAGCTTTCGGCCCTCTACTACGTCAAAGGCGCGGATGTGGCGTGGCCTGCCAGGATCATGGCTGGATGAAGAATCCGCCACATAAAGGATGGTTTCATCCGGCGAAAAGGCGAGGCCGTTCGGCTGGCCGAAATCGGTCACGGCGGCATCAATCTCGCCGGTTTGTGGATCTAGCCGATAGACGTTGCGGGTTTCCTGTTCCGGATCGGCGCGAAAACCCTCGTAATTCGACATGATCCCGTAGGTGGGGTCGGTGAACCAGACGCTGCCGTCGGAGCGCACAACCACATCGTTGGGCGAATTAAGCCGCTTGCCCTGATAGCTGTCGGCAAGCACGGTGATCGAGCCGTCGATTTCGGTGCGAGTCACACGGCGGGTGCCGTGTTCGCAGGTCACCAGCCGGCCCTGCCGGTCTCTGGTGTTGCCATTGGAAAAATTCGATGCGCTGCGAAAGACGGAAACATCGCCGCCTTCGACCCAGCGCAACATCCGTTCATTGGGATTGTCGCTCCAGATCAACGAGCCCTGATCGGCAAACCAGACCGGTCCTTCCGCCCAGCGGCATTCGGAATAAAGCTCATCCAACGGCGAGGTCGGAACGATCAGGAACCGGAAGCGATCATCGTGGATTTCGTAGATGGACGAGGTCTGTGACATGGCATTGTGTCCGGTTTGATTGATCGACTAGCGAAGCGATTGCCGGCCGCCGGCAAGCAGTATGACGGCTATGATGATGAGGCCGGTGAGGATGAGGCGGAAACCGGCACCGAAGCCGTAGGTGTTGAGCATCGATACGACGAGGAACATAAACAGCGATGCGCCCCAGATGCCCGGGATGTTGGAATTCCCGCCCGCCACAGCAGTGCCGCCGATGACGACGACGGCGATCGACATCAGCAGATATTCCGAGCCCATGTTGAGCGCAGCACCTCCGGAAAAGCTCGCCAGCAGATAACCGCAGACGGAGGCGAGCACGGCGCAGAGCATGTAGGTGACAAGCCGCGTGCCATCGACCGGGATACCGGCCATGCGGGCCGCGAACGTGCTTTGCCCGATCGCCGAAATCCAGCGGCCATAGATGGATTTTTCCAGAAGCACCCAGGCGGCGATCGAGAGGATTAGTGCCACGAGCGCGACATTCGGGATGCCGAACAGGCTGGAGGTGGCGAAGTCGGCAAGCGTTTCAGGTGGTTTGATGCGCAGGCCGCGATTGCTCCAGATCGCCACCGACTGGACGATGAAGCTCATTGACAGCGTGGCGATGATCGGCGGTATGCGCAACGCCTTGATCAGCACATAATTGCCGATCCCGATGATCAGGCCGATGCCGATCGAGGCGAGCAATCCGACGACGATCATGCCATCCTGCACGTCCATCAGCTTCAGGGCAAGCGTGCCGGAGAGCGTCATTGTGGCGGGGACAGAAAGATCGATATTGCCCGGCCCGAGCGTGATGACGAACATCTGGCCGATACCGACGACGACCGAAAAGGCTGCGAAGGTAAGAGCTGCCTGAGACAGGCCGAAAGAACTTGCACCGCCGGTGAAGAGCACCGTGACGATCCAGACGGTGATCGTCGCGGCAAACGACCAGATCCACGGTTTTGCCATGAGAAGGTGATGCAGGGTCATTCGCTCTTCTCCCGCTTTTCCAGACGGTTGAGGGCAAGGCGCAGGGCGAGCACGACGATCAGGACCGCGCCTTGTGCGCCGATCTGCCAGTCCGGCGAAATGCGCATGAAGGACAGGAAAGAACCGGCGAGCGTCAGTGTCAGCGCCCCGATGACGGCGCCGATAGGCGAAACCTTGCCGCCGACGAACTGGCCCCCACCCAAAATGACACCGGCGATCGACAGCAGCGTATAGCGAAGCGCGATATTGGCATCGGCGGAGGTTGTGAGGCCGACCAGAGCGATGCCGGCAAGCACGGCGAAAAAGCCTGCCAGAGCATAGGTAGCGGCGCGCAGCCCGAGCACGGACCAGCCGGCGCGTTCCACCGAGCGATCATTGCCGCCGACACCGCGCATCAGCACGCCGAAGGACGAGCGCATAACGATACAGTGGGTGACTGCGGCAATCAGGATGCTGGCGACGATCGCCATCGGCACCAGCGGCGGCTTGGCAGTCATCAGCCAACGCGCCCAGGTCGGCGCGGTGCCGCCCGGCGAGGGGAGGATAAGGACGGCAAGTCCGCCCCAGACGAAACTCATCCCTAACGTAACCACAATGGAGGGCAGGTCGCGCACATAGATGACGACGCCGATCAGCGCATAGGCGGCAATAGCACCGAGAAAGATCAGGATGCCGAGCGCCGGCGATGATTGCAGGAACGTGGCGGAAACGCAGGCGCAGAAGCTCACGAATGTGCCCATCGACAGATCGAGATCGTTGACCGACATGATCAGCATCTGGGCTATGGTCGCGAGTGCGATCGGGACTGCGAGATTGAACAGAAGATTGAGCCCCGTATAGCTCATGGCGCGCGGCTGCATGTAGAAGACGGCGGCGAGCAGCAGCACCAGAGATGCAGCGGGGATGATCAGGCGGATCGTGCCGGAAGACAATTTCATGCCGCGTCTCCCTCGTGGAAGGAGGCAGCCAGCACGTTCTTCTCGGTGATCTCATCGCCGACAAGTTCTGCCGCGATCGCACCGTCGCGGAAAACGTAAACCCGGTCACAGAGGCGGATTTCGTCCATCTCTGTCGAATACCAGATGAAGGTGCGTCCGTTGGCAGCTTCCGAGCGGAGGATTTCATAGACCTCCTGCTTTGTGCCGATATCGACGCCGCGCATCGGATCATCCATCAGCACCGTGCTGGCCGTGGTCGCCAGAGCCCTGGCGAAAAGTACCTTCTGCTGGTTGCCGCCCGAGAGCGACAGGAGGCGGTTTTCCATATCCGGGGTGCGAATTTCTATCCGCTGTTTCCAGGAGGCCCCCAGTGTTTCTTCTCGCGCCCGGTCAACTATGCGGTTGGTCGAAAGCTGGCCAAGCGAAGCGATCGACAAGTTCTTGAGGATGCTCCACAGCGGGAATGTGCCGTTCAGGCTGCGGTCTCCGGCGACAAAGGCGATTTCGCGCTGCCTCTTCGGCCACCAGTTGCTGTTGCGATCGAGATAGAGGTCGAGCAACGCTTCTGTCTGGCCATGGCCACCGAGGCCGGCAAGGCCGATCATCTCGCCACGCCATGCCTGGAACGCAAGTCCATGCCCGCGGCGCGGCGGCATGGAAAGAACCGGCTCCCCGGTCCTGCTCGTGGCCGAACGCGAGAATTCCTGTTCGCGCACCACATTGCCCATCGCCTCGACAAGGCTGCGGGTCGAAAACTCGGATGCCATTCGGTCAGCCACCACACGGCCATCCTTCATCACGACGATGCGGTCGGAGGTGGAGAGAATTTCGCCGAGAATGTGCGAAATCAGCAGAACCGAACCACCTTCGCCGACGAATTTGCGGATATAGGCCATCAGTTGCGCCGCAACCCCGGCGTCCAGCGAAGATGTCGGCTCGTCGAGAATGACGAGTTTGGGTCGCTGATCTATGCCGGCAAAGCTGATGGCGATCTCGACCATCTGTCGCTCGGCAATCGACAGATCATCGACCGTCGAGTCGCAATCGATCGAATGACCGGGGAATATGTCCTGCAACTGGCTCTCGACCAAGGCCAGCGCCCGCTTTCGCCAGGCCCATCCCTTGAGTTCCGCATGCATGATGCGGGCATTTTCGCCGACAGTCAGATTCGGGCACAGTGACAATTCCTGGAAGACGCAACGCACGCCGTTGGCACGGGCCGCCGATATGCCGTGAAATTCGCGGCCACTATAGGTGAGCGAACCGTCATGCGGTGTCAGCCCTCCATTGATGACATTGACGATGGTGGACTTACCGGCGCCGTTATGGCCGACCAGCCCGATACATTCTCCGGCATGGATCACGAGGTCTGCGCCATCGAGCGCCTTGACGGCGCCGAACGTCACACGGACGCCACGCGCTGCCACAACCTCTTCTCGCTTCAAGGTCTTGGTCATGCAATCGCTGTCGATTTTGATGTGTCGGACAATACCGGGACGCGAAGGGGTTGGGCGCCTTCGCGCCCCGGCACGCGGGAGGCGACGCTATTTGGCGTCGATCACCTTCTGGGCGTCTTCCAGCGAATATTCGACATTCGCCACGCCGCCCTTCTGGGTCGTCTTCAGATTTTCTTCCAGATTGGCCTGATCGATCCGAAGGAAGGGCACGACAAGGTCCTTCTTGACCTCCTTGCCGTCGAGGATCTGCTGCGCCACCCAGAATGCCAGCGTCGAGACGCCCGGAGCGATCGAGACCGACATGGTCTCGTAGCCGTCCTTGTCCTTCTGCTGCTTCCACCAGACGAGCTCGTCCTCACGGTTGCCCATGACTATGGTCGGCGTCGGGCGCTTGGCGGCGGCAAAGGCCTGGGCAGCACCATATCCGTCACCGCCCTGGGTGACGACGGCTGCCACTTCCGGCAGGCTCGGCAGGATGCCGGCGACAGCACGCTGGGCAACGTCCTGCGCCCAGTCACCATTCACCGAACCGACGATCTTGAATTGCGAGTTCTTGGAGACGCCGGCTGCGATACCTGCATGGATCTCGTCATCGACCGAAACACCGGCGAGGCCGCGGATTTCGAGAAGATTGCCGCCCTTTGGCAGTTTCTTGGCGAGATAGTCGATCTGGCTTTCGCCCATCTTCTTGAAATCGACGGCGATGCGCCAGGCGCAGGGTTCCGTCACGATGCCATCGAAGGAAACGACGGTGATGCCGGCATCGCAGGCTTCCTTGATCGCACCGTTAAGCGCAGTCGGCGAGGCGGCGTTGACGACGATCGCGTCATAACCCTGCAATATCATGTTTTGGATTTGTGCCGCCTGCTCGGTCGCCTGATTCTCAGCGGTGGTGAACGGGTCGGCTGCCGCGACCACCCCCTTGGAGACGGCCTCCTTGGTGATCTTGTCCCAGCTTGTCAGCATCGCCTGACGCCAGGAATTGCCGGCATAATTGTTCGACAGCGCGATCTTTTTGGATGACGTATCGGCGAGTGCGGGTGCGCACAGGCATGCAAAGGCGACGGATGCCGCCAGCATCGTTCTGATGGTCATGATTTCCTCCCAAATAGCTCCCTGCATATCGTCCGGGCCGCTCCTCAACGGTAATCCGGAGATAATGATTGCCCTGAGCCCCTTTTGCTCAGTAAATCGAGGATGGAGGAGTTTCTTGACAAAGTACAGGCGCATCCAAGCAGGCTTTCTGCGGGTTTGCGCGCAAAATCTGCGGGTCCCCGCATGACAAGCTTAAAAAGTCACGCTTAATTGACGGCTGAAGGACTGGAGGAGGTCCGCCCATGCTCAATACGGCGCGTAACTCGCTGTTCGACCGCTATCTGGGGATTTCCCGGCTTCTGGCGGGACAGCTCGATTTCGATGCGATCATCAAGGCGGTGGCGGACGAGATCAGCCATATCATCCCGCATGATCATCTCGACGTCTGCATCAAGATGCTGGATGGAAAATACCATATTGCCTATGAGAGCGGACTTGATACCGCCTGGAGCCAGCACCCGCCGGCGCTTCTGACTGGAAGCCCTATTCGCACACTGCTTTCGGGCGAGGTGGATTTCCTGCTCTCAGGGGATGCGTGCACCGACCCGCGATTTCATTTCAAAGGCGCGTTTTCAAGCCCGATCATCGAGCTTTCGTTGCATAGCCGGTTGCATGTGCCGCTGAAGGTGCAGGGCGATGTGATCGGTGCGCTGAGCTGCTCCAGCCGGCAGAGCGATTGTTATAACCGGGAAGATGTCGAAAACGCCCGTGCCGTCGCCGATCTTCTGGCGCCCTATTTCTTTGCTTTGCGTGCGGCCGAGCAGGCGAAACGCTCCGCCGTCATCGAAACGGAAGCGCGCGCACGGGAAGAGGGCCTGCGTTTCGGCGCGCTGAAGCTGACGGAGGCACTGGAAGCAGAACGCCAGCGCATCGGCATGGATCTGCATGACCAAACGCTTGCTGACCTGACAAGGCTGACGCGCCGCATGGAGCGGTTGACCCATCTGCCTGCAGTCTCGGGCGACGCGTTGGAACCACTCTGTCGGGCGATGCAGCAATGTATGCATGACCTTCGCCAGATCATCGAGGAAGCAAAGCCCACTGTATTGCAGCTTTTCGGCGTTGCGGAAGCAATCGAGAACCATCTGGAACGGTCGGTTCGGGAAAGCGGCCAGCCGATCGGATGGAAGATGATCGACGAGAGCGGTGGCAGCCTTCGGGATCTCAATCCGACAGTTTCTGTGGCGCTGTTCCGTATCGTCCAGGAGGCAGTCAATAACGCCATTCGCCATGGGCAATCGGACAATATCACGGTGCGGATCGCCCGGAGCGGTCAATCGCTCTGCATAGAGGTTGAAGATGATGGTCGGGGCCTCGCGGATATCAAGGAAACGGCCGGACACGGTATCGACAACATGAAGACCCGTGCCCGGCTGATTGCGGCGCGGTTCGAGATCGGCCGCAATCCGGCGTGCCGAGGCGAGGGGAGCGGAACGTGCATGCGGCTGACCCTATCACCGGATTTCCCCGTTTTGGTCGAGGTGTGACGATGAATGTGCTGATTGTTGAGGACGATGCTCTTCACCGAACGTTTCTCGCTGAGGCAGTCCGTGCTGCTTTGCCTGAATGCGGGCAGGTGATCGAGGCGGAAAACGGCCTGAAAGGCGAAGTGCAGGCCCGAACTGCACGTGTCGAGCATGTCGTCATGGATCTGCAGATGAGCGAGCGCAACGGGATCGAGGCGGCGCGCACGATCTGGCGCGAGCGTCCGGATACCAAAATCCTCTTCTGGTCGAACTATTCCGACGAAGCCTATGTGCGTGGCGTGGCGCGGATCGTGCCGGAGGGCGCGACTTATGGCTATGTGCTGAAGTCTGCTTCGGAAGAACGGCTGAAACTTGCACTGCGCAGCGTTTTCGTTGAATCCCAGTGTGTGATCGACCGGGAAGTGCGCGGTATCCAGCAGAAGAGTTTTGGCAATTCCCCCGGCCTTACCGACGCCGAATACGAAATCCTCGTCGATGTGGCGCTGGGATTGACCGACAAGGCGATCGCCAAGCGAAAACATCTGTCACTGCGCAGCGTACAGAACCGCCTGCAGCAGCTTTACGAAAAGCTCGATGTTTATGAGACGCCGGGGCAGGGAAATGAGGGCTTGTTCAATCTGCGTACGAGAGCGGTCGCGGTCGCTCTTTCACGCAAGGTTTTGAACGCCAGCGCCATCGAGAGGGCCGAACGGGACCTCAGGCAGTCCGCAGGGATTTAGGCCATGGGGGATAGATAAGCCGAATGACGGTTCTCGCCGCGATCTGTTGTCAGACGAGCTGAGGTTCTGGAGGCAAAATTGCCCCTGGTCAGCGTTGAAATCGAATAAATCTCTTAAAATCAATGTCATGCACGATTTTTGCAGATTAATGAAAATGGCCTGTTGACGTTTTCCTGGGTGTGGGACTATAACCCGCTCACTGACGAGGGCGGCGGCGCTGCTAGCGACGAAGTTTCTCGTTCTAAAGAAAACCACTAAAGATTGGCATTTGCTGATTGGGACCGGGCTCCGGTTAGGTCTCGAAGAACTGATGTGTTTTGGTGTTTTTTTGTGACGGTTTAGGCTTTCGGGTTATGGATCGTCGGTTATTTGACAATTGAATATGAGAAGAAAGAGAAACGTGGTCGGCGGGTTTTCGCGGACGGTTCTTGAGCTTTAGGGTTTAGGGACGGTCTGTTTAGAAGACAAAATGACGGTCACGTTTTGAATGAGAACGATGGAAACGAGCGCTGTGAAGCGTTTGGTGTACATATAAAAATGTTCTCGTCGATTCAGAACAAAGTGATTAGTCATGATTGAATTCTCAACTTGAGAGTTTGATCCTGGCTCAGAACGAACGCTGGCGGCAGGCTTAACACATGCAAGTCGAGCGCCCCGCAAGGGGAGCGGCAGACGGGTGAGTAACACGTGGGAATCTACCCATCCCTGCGGAACAACTCCGGGAAACTGGAGCTAATACCGCATACGCCCTACGGGGGAAAGATTTATCGGGGATGGATGAGCCCGCGT
>NZ_JBEGHE010000035.1:0-26361 GCF_040675795.1 Neorhizobium sp. LMR1-1-1.1 | reverse complement strand
GATCACTCGGCGGTCGTCAACACGTTCAATTCCACGGGTATTGGTCGGCAGAAGTGGTGCGATGACAGCCCATTCTTCGTCGCTCAATTCGTGACGGCGCATGGCAATCTCCTTTCAAGGAGATTGATGGTGTGGAACGGCCCTTCGAACCCGCATCAAGGATGCGTATTGTGAAGACGCCAATCACCACACTATTGAAGGGACCGTTCCATGGAGAAGATTACCACAATCGGTTTTGATTTAGCCAAGTCGATCTTTCAGGTCCATGCCGTAACTGGAGAAGGGAAAGTAGCGGTTCGCCGTTCGTTGAGGCGTTCGCAGGTGCTTGATTTTTTCCGCTCCATCGAGCCTTGCCTCATAGGCATCGAGGCTTGCGGTACCGCCCACTATTGGGCGAACGCGATCGGAGAGTTCGGTCATACGGTTCGTCTGATGCCGCCTGCCTATGTGAAAGCCTACGTGAAAAGAAATAAGACGGACGCCGCAGATGCAGAGGCTATATGTGAGGCGGTGACACGACCGACAATGCGCTTTGTACCCGTCAAAACCGCGGAGGAACAAGCCGCCGGGATGGTTTTGAAGACGCGAGAGCTGCTTGTCCGTCAGCGCAGCCAGATGTCAAATGCCATGCGTTCTCACATGGCCGAACTAGGGATCATTGCCGCAACCGGGATGCCCAGCATCGCCAAGCTCGTCGTCATAGTACGCGACGAAGAAGATCATCGACTTCCCACTTCAGCTCGAGCGGCGCTTTTAGAAATGGGCGATCAAATTGATATCCTGACAGGAAGGATTGAAAAGCTCGATTGCAAGATTGTCGCCGCAGTGAAGGCTGATGATGCCGCGCGCCGTCTGACAACGATTCCCGGCGTCGGACCCATCATTGCAGCGACTGTCTGCGCTTCAGTTCCAGATCCCGCTGGCTTTCGGACCGGGCGTGATTTGGCGGCCTGGATCGGCATTACACCGCGGGCGAACTCCAGTGGAGGAAAAGAGCGGCTCGGTAAAATATCGAAACGTGGCAACAAGCAGTTGAGGACTTTGTTAGTCGTTGGCGCGACTTCAATCCTGAAGCAGGCTCGAAGAGGCGCGAAACTACCAGCCTGGATCGCCTCTGTGCTGGAGCGGAGGCCCTATAAGGTCGCTGCGGTAGCGCTGGCTAACAAGATAGCGCGTACAATATGGGCGCTTCTTGTCAAAGGAGGGACTTATCAGACCCCGGCAGTCATGATCAAGGCATAGACAGAATTCCCGGCGTTATGTGCCGGGATAGCGGCAAGGTACAACAGCGTGATGAACCAACGGAACGCAACCTCAATATCGATCAGACCGTGTGATTCAGGGCGCCGTGGAGCGCGTGAGATTGATTAGGCGATCGACATTGCGGACTTCATCGTGGCCAGCGGGCAATACCGCATCAACAGGCCGAACATATGAATGCACCGTCCAATGGTGAACTACGAGGAAAATACCTTGCTAACCGGGCCGTTCCACATATGAATCACACACCGCCGACAAGATGAACCCCGTTTATGGGGACGCGGCCTAGGTGACCACGGATGTACGTGGCGCTGGTTGGGGCGATCAGCGGAGGTCGGGCGAGGATTCGTTCCGGCCTTTTTGTTCTCTCTGATTGTTTGCGCACTAACTAATTTTGGAACCAGTACGTTTCCGGAGCATTATGTCCCGTATTAACGGAGACAATTATGCGAACAATTTCCAAGGTATTTTCTGCGGTCTCGCTTTCGGCGATCGTAACGCTGACCTCGTTTGCCCCGGCTGCGGCCCTACCACTTCCCACAGTTTCTGCCCCACAGGCTAGCAACGCTGAACAGGTCCAATACCGCGACCATCGCCGCTACTACCGGCATCATCGCGGTGATAGGCGGCACTATAGCCGACACCACCGCCGGTATGACCGTCACCACCACAGGCATCGTCGATCGAATGCAGGTGCGGTAATCGGTGGCCTGGCGGCTGGCGCCATCATCGGTGGTGCGATTGCCAACTCCGGCAATCGTTCGTACGGCAGCAGCCACGCGCAGTGGTGCGCTAATCGCTATCGTACCTACCGTGCATCGGACAACACGTATGTACCTCGCGCGGGCGTGCGTGCGCAGTGCCAGTCGCCTTACTGATTGATCGTGGCAGCGTGAAGAGAGGCGGCAGAGATGCCGCCTTTTTTCTTACTCCATGATGTAGCGAATGGGACTTGTCGACGCGGACTGCAAGCCAACGATCTGGTGATGTAGGTGACCAGTGATTCTACGGAGCAGCGATCTCCAGAGGATCGAGATTGCCCCACCCACAGGGGATGGCTCGCCGATATCCAAAAAACAAAGGTGTTGCAGACGCCGTTACGATAAAACGACCCGAATATCAGTTTTGCTCACGTAAATATCTGTTTTAATTGAGAAAATGGCGGACAAGGTGGGATTCGAACCCACGGTACGCTTTCACGCACACACGCGTTCCAGGCGTGCGCCTTAAACCACTCGGCCACCTGTCCTTCAGGATGTTCTGCGTCGCTGCCGACCCAAAAACGTTGGAACGGCGCGATATATACCGATGAATTTCGAGGGATCAACCGATATTTACAGAAATATCTCGAAAACTTGGCGTTTCCTCAAGAAAATGTTGGAAAAGAGTCAGCGGCGGAGCAATTTCCTTAAGGCCGGGGTTTGGAACCAGTAGGATCTATCCGACCGGCCTGCCTTAGAGCCCAGTTCGTCCGTTGGTCCAGTCCGCTATCGAATGCGAGCGAATCGGCATCGCGACGGTCCACCACTGCAGAAACATAGGCGCGGTTATCCCCCTTGCTCAGAATAGTGCGATGTCCAGTGACCGATTGATGTCCGTCTCAGCTTACTTGAAGACCAGACTGCGAAGGCAGCTGCACGAGAAGTGGCCGATAAATTTCATGGTTACCGGGACATGCGCATAATCGAGCTGGCGCTCAGTATCCGGAATCCCAAGAGACCTCATCGCTGGTATCTCTAAACCGCCGCTCACTTGCAGAATTCAGCGACGGCTGAGATGTCGCTAAGCGCCTCCTGCCAGCCCGTCGGGCGATAGCCCTTAACCTTCTCTGGCCACTCGCAGATCCCGTCGGCATTCACGTAGCCTATCCAATGTGCGTTCGTCAGGTGGTCGAACTTTAGGAAGACTAGCTTGTTGGCAGCTAACGAAGACACAGGTCGCCAAATCATCTCGAATCGCTCTTGTTCAATTACTGTAGAGAGGGGTATCTGCGCTGGCTTGCTTAAAGCTGGCAGGGCCAGGTGAGCCGATTGTCGGGGCCGTCTGCCCTGACATCAAAAAGCCCCGCTACAACTTCGTGGAAGTAGCGGGGCTTGTTACCCATCCCCGGAGCGGATGCAACAGGGTTTGGCGGCTATCGAACGGCGAGGGCAGGAGAAGGTTCCGTGGCATTATCGGATTGGCCTCACCTTCCGCTGATCAGACCATAGCTAACGATCATTAGCCAAATCCCAGCTATAAGCGCCGCGAAGGACGCCAGAGCGATTATTGCCCCTCGACCAAGCAAAGCTTTCTTTCTGCGCTCATACAACGGCTCACTCTTGTTCTGCAGGCCGGGGTCGTTCTCCAGTCTCGTCATTTTGGGGCTCTCCGTTCTCGCCAATAACAGCGAATAGACCCGAAGGTTCCGCGGGATATCTCTCGGTAGGGGGCGAAGACTGAAGGTAATTATTTATGCCGATTCGCATTCCCCTTGCAGCATTTCGTCGGAGGTTAACAGCGTGTTTTTTCATCACACGCGATGTTACGAAGCAGGACTTGAGCAGCGCACGGTGATTTTTGAATTTGATAGAGTGGAACATGCAAAAGCTGCGCACGACAGCCCGGCTTATCAGGATGCGATGGCGTTGCTCGAAGGTGTCGTAGAGCGAGACATCCGTATCGTCGAAGGTGTGTGACTTGAGGACAGCGTACCCGCCGCCCTGACATCAAAAGCCCCGCTGCGATGATGGCGCACCGGGGCCGAGGAAGACCTTGAGATGGACAAAACAGTGTTGGCGGGTGAAAAACCGGAAAGACAGAGAGAAGTTTTCGTGCGCACCGACATCCTCATTCGGAGCCTACCTTGGATCAGGAGCATCCTGTCTTCTGTCAGAGATCTCACTTAGACGTTCGAGGTTTGATCTCATCTCGTCCAGCCGCGTTTGGAGCAGCTTGGCCGCCTCAATGAAAGTCTTTTCGGCGCGCCGTAGCTCGTCCAAATTGTCGTTGGCAACGTTCATGACACTTTCGCAATGTTAACTGAATAAAAGGCGTGATGGCTTCCTCGCAGAATAACGAGGAAACTATGTTATCAATATCGAAACTTGTGCGAGGCGCTCGGACTGCCGCCCTGACATCGTGGGGTGCCCACGCCGCTTCGGTTGACGCAGCTGTAAAGCCAACTATTCCGCATTAGCGAAATCGGGGAGAGACAAGCCCCTCCCGCACCCCAAAGTTGATATAGTCAGATGGTAATAGCGAGGAAAGGTCCTATACCGTACCGAGCGAAGGCCACTCGTGTGGTTCCGAGAGGCCTGTGCCTCGACTGGAGGTCAAAGACGCGCAGTTGCGCCCACCGAATGGATTTTGTCTATCGGAACTGACGGCACACCACCGCCATGGCATCAGTCGGTGGTTTCAAAGACTACCTGTTGGTCTCGTCAGGGCCATCGCCTGCGCTAGTCTTCCGGTGTCCAACGTGAGCCTGACGTTTTGCGTCGCGGACTTTACTGATATGGCGAGATAATGCAGAGGACGACGCCTGATGTCTTTCGGATGACGGCGCCATATTGAGTTCGGTTTTCCACCGCTCCAAACGAGCCGCGATAGTCTTATCCATTTCGGTACCTTTCAGCATGTCAGGCGAACGTCTTGTTATTTTATATCCGAGACGGTTTTTAGTTCTTTTGTATGTCCCAGCCGGAGATATTACTCATAATCGAATATTGTGACAAGTTATCACCTAAATACTTGGGTGGGGCAATTTTTTAAACGATTAGTGAAGGAACTACTTGCATTTTTTTGGGTTGGTCTACCTTAGATAGTAAGCCGCTGTATCCCGCCTAGCTGCAGGACGGGTGTTCGTAAGTGAGGAAGCGGCGCTGCTAGGAGGAAAGACGTGATTTTGATGGAAGTGGAAAACCAACAAGATGCGGAAGATCATTTAGCGCCCACTGAAGCCGGTATTTTCACATGGGTTGTGGAGAGCAACCTCATTTTTGGAGATACCCTGGTGGCCTCGCTATTTGGGCTCGATCCCAGGCAAACCGTTAAAGGCCTTCCTTTCGAATCCTATTTCGCTCGCGTACATGAAGAAGATCGAGCTGAAACGAAGCGTCTGATTAAACAAGCTATTCTCGACGGCCAATCATATCATGCAGAGCACCGGCTGATGAACGCTTCAGGTGCCTATAGATGGTCGGTTGCTATGGGACGTTGTTTCCAGAACGAGAATTCGATGCCGCTATTTTTCTCCGGCATAGTCTATCCCATCGATCAACTGAGGGAACCTGGCCAGGAAGCACAGACTGATGGCTCCCAGATGCCACCCTAACATCTTCTGCGCGCTTGGCGTGCCGTGATTGTCCCCCAGCCGTTCCGCTAAATGGTACGGTATTTGACAATCTCTGCGGAGGCAGCCTCGAATAGACCGTAGGCTCTTCGCCGGGGGTGAGGGCCATGCCAGCATTTACGGGAATTTCATGATGGCCGAACCCACCACCTTGACATCAAGAGGCTACGGGCCGGACTAAACACAGCCCGACCCGTTTAACTGTCCAAGAGGGGTAAATGACAGCACTCGAAGGATGGCCAAAATTACTTGCGCGAGGCTGCTCACCTCAAAGACCAATACCGATGGCCGTTATCATTAGACGGCTCTACGAACACGTGATCCAATATTTCGTCAGCATAAACGAACACAATATCGGGCTTCATTGGGCGTATCGGTAGCGGTACATTTTTTACGGGTGTCTTCGGGCGCTTCCGAAATGTCAGTCTCGGAGAACGAACACTATAGAGCCTTTTGCCTGCCATAATATGCCTCGCGATTGAACGAGGTACTATTTAGGTAATTATCTAGGTCGGCAAGAAACTATTCGGATAATGGTAAGCGTAGAAGGTTAATTCTGCTAATGCAGCTGGGACATCAAAAAGCCCCGCTACAACTTCGTGGAAGTAGCGGGGCTTGTTACCCAGCCCCGGAGCGGACGCAACAAGGGTTTGGCGGCTGTATAACTGCGAATTTCGTAAAAAGGTTCCGCTGTCCGCACCACCGCCCTGAGATCAGTGAACGGAGCCAGCATGAGAGGTCCGCCAGGCCCAGACGCTCCAGCCGGCACCTCGATACATGCCGCAAACAGAGTTTGATTGGAGCATCGCAGCTGCTTCCATAGCCTCAGCATACACATCGACATTATCCACGATTTGCTCGATAAGTTCTTCGATGTCGATATCCCTGATAAATGAAAGGGTCGGGCTCTCGAAGCCAGCGTGAATAATTTCGCTCATTTCCACAATCTGTTGCCTCAATATCAACTGGGTGCCTGCACCGCTTCGGTTGATGCAGCACCATGTCAATGCCTAGAAAAACTATAGTCGGAAGGAGACTAGCCTCCATCGCACCCAGACCATCGATATAGTCGTCATGCTTCCTGGAGAAAAGAGTACGAGACCGTACACGCAAATTGCCCCTCGGGTGGTTCCGAGGGGCTAGAATGACTGCAAGTCAGGGGCGCGCTAAAAGCGCCATACAACCATGAAATCACACAAATTGACGTTTGTCCATTCTCGGGGATCGTACAACGGGGACCTCTCTGTCATTAGAGTATGCCACCGGGACATCAGCCGTCATCCTTCGACTGGTTTGCGAAAGCCAGCAATTTGGTTGCGACGTCCCGCGCAGCTTCTTCGGTGATGGCAACTGCGAATTGGCGCTTGTCGGTCAGTAAGTGCAGGATGCCGACCGGCGGCGACGCGTGAATAGTTTCGACAGCACACTGCATGAGAAATTCGGGCTCTTTTTGCAACATCAGCAGTCTCCTCGTTACCGTCGTAGCCTTCGCAAAGCAGCCGCCCGTCATCGAGCGGGCGGCAACCCGTTCGCCTCGCGCATCCGATCCTACCAATCTTCGACCGCATTCGCGGCTTGCCAGTGCTCTGGCCCCCATCCTCGATACGGCCTGGTGATGCGACGCGTGAAGCCGCCTTTCCCATGAGCGACGCCTGACCACATGAATTCGTTCTTGCTGGTGTGTGTCGTCAGCTCTCGCATGATGCGGCCGATTTAGTTTGAGCCGTCATAGCCGCTACAGTTCTGATGGCCTTCGCCCGGCCAGGCGATGCGCCAATCGTATTTTTCAGTCCATATCACCGGAGAATGTCGGCGATCTCGGCTGCAGCTAACCGTGCCTCACCATGCCGAGGCAGGCCCCGATAGATGGGCGGCTGATGCTCGGCGCAATACCAAAGTGTGATGGCTCTGCTTTCCTCGAAGCCGTAACAGCCCCACTTTTTGCAGCCGTCATGGCAGCAGTAGTGTTCGACGATTACTGAGTCGGTGCGGGTGGTTCTGGTTTCGTCGCTCATCCTCGCGCCTCTATGAGAAGCCTGGCGTTCAGCAGGCAAGGGAAAGATGCGTAGCAGCGATCAGTTCCTGCGTACTCACACCCATTTGCCAAGATCCTCCGAAGCTCGGAAAATTTCGTGTTGGCGCCGAACTTTTTGATAAGCGCCTTCCTTTCGAATTCCCCATAGCTGCCGCACCAATTGCACGACATGTCGATCTTGTCTGCGCGGTAGTCTTTGAGACGAGGAAGTGTCATTGCAGGTTAAGGCGCAGCTGTATGCCCTTCGGGACAGTAGGACGCTTTAGAGAGGCGATCTGAACGCGTTCGTAAACTTCACGCCTCTGCTTTTCCTGCTTCTCACGCAGCGCGCGCGATGCAGCAACGACAGCCAAGGCTCGAGATACAACTTCATCGGTACGGTTCATCTGCACCTCCATAATGTTCACTTTATGTTCTCATATAGAATGCAAAAAGTCAATGGTGATTCGCACTGAGGGAGGAGGGTGTCGCGAGAGCTTGAGTTCGAGAGGGGACTTAAACTCTGTCAGGGGACGGGGGACGGCTCTCGCGACGTCGATATAACGAAGCTGGCACGCGTTGGTTCCTTGTGAAGTGGCCAGAGCTGCACAAAGCGCGCTCCGGCCACACTCGTCCCCACGAGAACGCGACAGCATGTTACGAACGAGCCGCCTCCATTACAAGCGCCCTCTGCCTAATCGCGGAGGGCGCTTCTTCCGTTTCGACAGAAGGGAAGGAGCAGGCCAAACGTGAGCGTGCCGAAGACAGGATCAAGTTCTGTGCGGTCTTATGCGAGGAGGGGTAGGACGCGCGGGGGCGCAGGGCAGGGTCGTCGGGCTTGATAGACCGGCCGGATTTGTCTTTGAGGAGAGGCCCGCCTCGCCAAGCCTAGCAGTAGGTGATGGTTTCACCGATGGCGAGAGTTTTGCGAACTTTCGTCAGCCTGTTTGATGAGCGAGGTCATGGCTGTTCATCGAAGACTTCAGTTGTCCGAGGGATGATGCTGCGCTGCGCGGCACGATGTTCGGCGCCGGCAAAGAAGGCGAGCTGCACATCCTCGCGCAGCCAACCCATCTCGGGTTCAAGTGGCTGCGCGGATCGCGCGTAGATGAGGGAGGCTTCGTGTAAGTGGATCGAACCAATTTCAAAACCATCAATACGAACAAATCGGCTCGGGAAAGCCGATCAATGACCCATTCATGTGGTGGCCGGGCAGGGTGCGCCCAAGCGGTTTGTAGCCGCAGTTACAAGCTAGCGGCAGATTAGTGGCAGCAGTCGCTGTGGACGCCATTCTTAGCTGGCGTCTGGCAAACGAAAATCACCGTGACACAGAGCGGGGAATTTTCGCTTGCCGAATTGAAGGGCTCGAGACGAAGCAGCATATTATAGCACTTCCACGCCAGAGACGGCGCTCTACCAATTAGGCGTAGCGAGCTCGCATGCGGACACCCTCGTGGCCACCTACTTCGACGACCTCGTTGGCACTAACCCGTACCGCAACCTAGAGCGCATGCTTAATCAGATGACGAGGTACATCGAAGAGACAAGCGGCGTTACGAGGAGGTGGGCCCTACTTTATTATTCCGATCCCCGAACCGACGGATACGAATTTGGGGAGGCCAGTCAATGAACGGGACCGACAAACTCCAAGCGACCGTACGAACCCTCGGCATCAAGATCCGCATCATGTCCGCCCTTACCCCCCCACGCCAAGGAAGCAGGAAGCGACAACGAGATCGAGATCTGGCAGGCCTATCGTGTATCGGAGGCGTCTGAAGAACGGCCGGCCCTGGTCCACCAGCAACTGCCTTGTAAGCAGTAGGCGCAATTCAGTACCAAGGCTTCAGCAACCTTGGCCCACCGACACCACCGGCAAGGAAGCCGGCCCTTCACGAGGGGCGGCTTTCTCGCGTCTAAGGATCAAGTACGACGCGGCGGCAGAATGATGGGTTCGTTACCGTCTCGGTCGTTGCTGCGATAGTTTCGGTACTCCCGAGTTTCCGATCGACGACGGTCGTTGCGATCCCAATCGCGGCGGTCACGGTGATCATCCCGTCGCGTCTCCCGGTGGCGGTCCCAATCGCGCCTGTCATGATGTCGGCGATCCCAATCCCTACCGGGCCGGTCAGCGCGATAAACATACGATGGTCTGTCGTAGCGATTGTAGCCTCTGTCGTACGTTGAATAACCGCTCTCGCTGACGCAGCCTACGAGAGTGAGGCAGGCCATTGCCGCTGCGGTGAGCGTAGATAACTTCTTGAACATCTGGGTGAGCCTCCATCCGATTAGCAAGGAACGGGCACGGCTCCGGAACGTTCCTTCCGAGGCCGAAATGGGTCGCGCTAAAATATGAGCGCCTTATCTATAAGGCAACGCTCGCTCGCCGGTGACCACGGATGTACTGGCACTGGCTGAGGCGATCGAAAGGTGTGCCGGCCCTTTTATCCGTCGCTGACGATCATGACTGCGCTCAAAGAGGCCAATCAAGTCGGTTATCTGCAACCGACCACGCTGGTCTCCTATGATGCGGATCTCGAACATGTATTCGACTGTCGGGACCACACGGCCGGTCGGACGCAAGGCATGGATGCGGCGGCACTCGCGGATCCGACCTTGCGTTACCAGATGAAGTCTGCTGGAGAGACAAGAAAGCAGACCTTCGGGCGTCGGCTTGCCGCTGACGGTTATTGCGGGCTGATCGTGAAGAGCTACGCACCCGCCGCAACCGCCGATGATCTCAATCTCGTCCTTTGGAACTGGAGCAACGGCCAGTCGCCTGATCCTTATCGGCGACGAACACAGACTGTCGCTATAGCGGACGGAGGACACCACTTGTCTCGACAGGGAGTGCCGATCCCATCTACCAACCCCGCCGGAGGCGATTGCTTGGAGGCGTGATCATTCGACCTCTGCGGACTGCAGGCGGTTTCCGGGCGGCGGCGCCACCAGTCGCCATATGGCTGGCGATGAACGCCACGACCGCATTACCGCGGAAGTCATTTTCCAATTGCGCTGCAGCGAAAACCCGTCACGCCGCTGACCAGGACCACTCTGGAGAGCCGGCAGAGATGTCGCCGTTTGCCAGATGCTTGGCCATTTCCGCCCAGATTGCGTCCTTCGTAAAGCTCGTCAAATCGCCACTTGCTTCGGTCACTCGCATGTTTCGATATTTGTGCAATAGCGTTGAAATGCCACCGGCTGTATCGACCTCCAGAATGGGATCCGCAGCTGCGGGTAGAAAGACACGATGGCCCCACTGTCCTGGTCGCTCATCCTGCCTTAGCGCATCCAGTAGCTCATAGTCTCCGTACCGCGTCACACTTAAAGCGGTGAGGTAACGCATAAGCGGGAGGTAGACTGTTTGCCGGCATCCACCGAGCGCGCGAACACCAGGAAGTATCGAAAGCACGAGAAATGCCGTGAACAGGCTTGGAAGCAGTTTCCGATCGCGGAGCGCCGCAGCGATTGCAGAAGGTGTGAATTCGATGTCGGGATGGCAAGCACTGCCGCTGCGCAGATAGCCGGCGTACAGCCGTAAGGGCACGACGCTATCTCTCTCCACCAGCCAGAAATGATCTGTCGTCCTCTTGATCCATCCTCGCCAAGGACCAGCATTGAGCCGGTCGATATCTGCAGAAATCTTTTCAGCTTCACCTCCAGAAACGAAGCATTTCGCCATCCATGATCCGGTATCATCCAGGTGATCGGCGATGAGCTCGGCAACATCGAAATCGTCTAGCTGAAGCAGCTTCAGGGGTGTGCCCATCCGCTTCTGCCACAATATCTGGTTTGCGCATTTGATAGCTTCGGCTGCGGAGCCGAAGGAGAAAGAGGGAAGGTCGTCCAGCAGTTGCCGGGACGCCTGGGTCGGCGTTTTCTTACCTTCCGAGTTCGTCAGCGCGAAACGATATGGGCCGTTTGGGCAGCAGATGCTGCGTCCATCCATTCGACTACGGGGCAGGCCGAAGAGATTGAGCGGCTCTCCATCGATCCTAAGCCAGCCGGGCCCCTTCTTGGCCGATTCCTTGAATGACATCGTCGTGCCGAAATAGGTGATGTGCCATTCTCTAGGATGAGCGGCCAAGCCGAGCAGGCTGAACAGATGCGTATAAAACGCATCCGGCTCGAAAAGCAGCAAGCAATGGGGCCCCGTCTGTATGACCGGAGATTGGAGCAACTCACGGCCAGCAGCTGCGGTTTCGTCTGTATCGTAGCCTGCTTTGAGCGCGGCCCGCTCGGTGACAGCACGCAGGAGCGTCATCGCATGGTTTCGCACGCAGCTCGTTGACTGCGGTCTATCCAATCGGTAGGCCGCCGCGGCATAGGCGGCGATCGGTTGGTTCCAGAAGGGCTCAATGGATGGCATCAGAGCCGTGAGCGCGAACCGGATTTCGGCAGCGCCACTATAGTGCATGATAGACGCAGACATGCTCGCCCCGCCAATGTTCAGTAAACGAATGGCCGGCGTGGTTCGAATGCGACCATTGGGCTTGGAGATCGCCAATTGAGCTCCGATGCGACCGCATCTGCATCGGTGTCAACCAGCACGATCGGCAGCGGATGATGGCAAAAGGCGGGAGGAATTGCAGGCTTGAGCATCAGCGAAACAAATTCGACGATGGTCGCTCGGGCGTTGGACGAGATGATGGTGTAGAAATTTCCGCTGTTCCAGGTGATTGCGGAGTAACGGAAAAACGAGGCAAGCGCCGCGCCCGTCGCCTGCATGTCGACCTGAAGATCGTGCATCGTATCAAGCACCTCGTCCTGCTTGTTAGCGATGCTGCTCGGGGTGAAGAAACGCGGTTTGAAGAGCTCGTCCTTCTGGCGCTCGCGATCGAGATAGATGTCGACATCATTGTGAGCCAGTTTCTCAATCTGGACCAACAATCCACCCGGTTTGATACGCGGGACAATGAAGTCGAGTTGCCTCAGACGGTCGCTATCATACATCTGGAACGTCGTGTCTTCGAGAAGCACGTCGAAACCGTCACGAAATGGGCGAAGCTCTGGATCCGTATCATAGCGATCTTCGGTGAGATCGAAGAAAGGTCCATGGAAAAAATGGGCGTGTTCGCTTCCCCGGTTTGCAGAGAAAGCATCTCGGTTTGCAGAGGTTGGGCTGCAGCAAAGCGCCTCGATACGACCGTCTCCCAGGGTAGAAAGCGTGCGTGCGAGACAACCCGTGCCGGTTCCGAGCGTATAGAGTTTAGATGGGGCCCCGGATCGCGCCCATTTCCTCAAGGCCAGCGACAGAAGTGAAGATCCAATACGGCATTCCTCCTCGAGCCGGAAAGGTATGCTCGCAAAGTAATGACTGTCGAACGCACCCCATAGTCGCCGGTGGGTAGATGCGAAAACCGTGCAATCGAGGTCGAAGTCCAGCAAGCTGAGGTCCACATCCGGCTCTCTCCGATCAGGTGCGCCGCCTTTTCCGCTCGCTGTCCGTTCGAAAAAACCCGCAAGCGTTGTCAATCGGGGGGCGTTTCGCCATTTATCGATCACGTGTTTTTCAACCATGGCCGCATCCTTCCGTTTGCGCGGTTAGAGAACCTCCCTG
Organism: Neorhizobium sp. LMR1-1-1.1; assembly: GCF_040675795.1. Taxonomy (NCBI): domain Bacteria; kingdom Pseudomonadati; phylum Pseudomonadota; class Alphaproteobacteria; order Hyphomicrobiales; family Rhizobiaceae; genus Neorhizobium; species Neorhizobium sp. LMR1-1-1.1. Next base: position 13,197 of record NZ_JBEGHE010000035.1, on the reverse strand, counting down.
GCTTGTTGACTTTGCCCGCACGCAGCGTGGCGTCTCCCAATGACAATTTGTGACCTCTGACGACAACTTCAGCAATCTATCGTTTTCGCCAGATTGACTAAGGTGCCAGAATATCGCGTGCGCGGACGATTTATCCAACCAGATAGAAGTCACGCATCATTCGTGGGGAAGGCTCTAAAGAGTAGGCGACTGCAGCCTGGGCGTGAGACGCCAGTACGATCTTCTGCGCATGTCCCGGATTCTTATCGTCTCGCTACGCCAACATATCTACTGGCCTTTGCTGCCGGCATGGAACAGGCGACGGCCTCTCCAGTTGCATGTGTCGCGCAGAAGAACGATATCGTCTCCGAAATGTCCCCGATCTTCTGAGTCCTCACCAAGTGATTTCTTGCATTTATCGCGCACGCAAGCGCACGTCCGGAAAGTCGGTCATAGACCTTCCTGGAAATCGGGTCTGCAATTGGATTTTATCACCGGGGCAACCCTGTCATTTCACCCACCCGATGCCATGTTTGGAGACTGCCTTCGATTCGAAGATGGCTAAATCCCGATAGATTGGCCGCCGCGCGATCGGGCCTGCGCGCAGTGTAACGAGCAAGGCCGATCCAGGAAGATGAAGAGTATCGGAGAAATCAGCATAGCGACGTTCGCAGGACGTGATTTCGGGAATTCTCGCCGTGCAGGAGCGGGAAATAGGGTAGCCGCAGGAGCCTCAACATAGTGGTCAGAAGGGAGGCGGGATCGACTGCCCCCGATCCGGCACCCCGCATAACTGCCCCACCTCCCGTCGATGGCATCGTCACGCCGGAACCTGGTCCTGTCCTTGACCTAAGCGACTTCCAGCCCACGCCAACCAAGTGTCCCGACATGGACACTATGGCGCAGGCAGCGAAAAAAATTTCAAGTGCCGAGAGCCCAGGCCCGCGTCTGCTGCTCCGGCCGCGGCGCGCGACATCAGGCGCAGCCGCACTTTCGGATCTCCCCATCGCGAGACTTGGCCGGCAGTGTCCGTTTCACCCGATTGCTTGCGGCGTGACGTCAGGCCCAGTAGGCTCCCACGGAGGTTGCGTTTCGAAAGCGTGACGGGTCGTCGATGGTATGGCGGCTTCGCCACCGCTGCGACCTCAGGCGCGTGAAGCTCTGAGACGTCCACGGTTCTCGAATTGCATGAAGGCCGGTTTCGAGGTTCCAACGAAGTATGTGTAGGTAAGATATCTTCGTTCCCATGAAAATCGATTACGCATTACCGTGGTGTCTTTGCCAAAACCTCCGCCACTCGTCTCAACGCGTCGCTTCCATCAGGCCTGCCGACCATGACAGGTATCGACGCTATCCCGCCTGGAGACACTGAGATGCGGAACCGATTGGCTCGCATCCCATATCCCCTGATTCCGTATCACCAACTCATTTGCAAAAGTTCGCCTGATGGAGCGCAAGCGAAGAACCCCGCTGTCGGTCCATATGCGTGGGTCGTTGCTAGCGCAAATGCTGGGCGAGCGCCTTCCTCGGGTGAGTGCCCGGCTTTGTTGCCTGTCATATCGGTCGATGTGAGGCCGGGGTCTACTGCGTTGACTTTTATCCCTTCCCGATCCAGCTCCTTCGCGAGCTTGACGGTCAACATGTTCAGCGCAGTCTTAGAGGCGCAGTATCCGGCATAGCCAACCGTCCATGTTTCGCTGCGCATGTCCAAGGCGTCCGTCAATGAACTCAGGCCGCTGCTCATCATTACGATCCGGGCCGCCTTCGAATTGCGCAGCATCGGCAAGAAAGCTTGAGTGACGCGCATGACGCCGAATACATTGGTGTTGAACATCCGCTGCATCTCGTCAAGTGACTCTTCGGCAAGCGAGGGCGGCGGACCAAACATGAGCCCGGCATTGTTGACCAAAACATCCAGATGCCCCACTTTGCTTTCGATGGTTTTGGCAGCGTTGGAAACGCTTGTATTGTCTGTGACATCAAGTTGCACAGCATGAGCGTCTATTCCGCTATCTCGCAGGTCGCTAGCTGCCGTCTCACCTCGTGAAATGTCTCGGCATCCCAGCCAGACCGTGTGTCCGGCTGTGCCAAGCTGCCGCGCGATGGCGAGGCCAATACCCTTGTTTGCTCCTGTGATGAGTGCAGTGGGCGATGTGTTGGTCATGATGACGTCCCTGATCGTTTCGATCTCGGAGAGATACTACGAAGTTCGTAATATTCAAACGCCGTATTTTTCGATTTGCTGGGTAAGCCGCAAGAATTCGGTTTGATCAACGGGATCGAGAGCCTGAAGCATTGCTTTGCAAGAGGCTCGATATCCATCGAGATAGCCTGCAACCGCTTGCTGTCCATTGATTGTGATGGTCAGAGCCACCGACCTACGGTTCGCCTCTGGCCGTTGTCGGTCAATCATACCCCGACGTACCAGTCGGTCGGCTGAAGACGACATTGTCGTCAGAGCGACTTGAAGGTGCCGGGCAACATCCCCCAAATTACACTCGGGATGTTCATCAATGAATAGAAGCGCCTGAATGTCGAGTGCGTTGAGCGAGTTTTGCATGACTGCCGCTGCCTCCGCGACCTTGAAACGACGGGTAAATCGCTCAAAGGCAGTAGCGAGTTTTTCGATTTGATCGGGCGTAGGTTCTGTCATTCCCGGTATTAAACATTTCTGCTCGGAGGACGTAAGACGTATACCCCAGAAATAGGTATTCCTTGAATTTATGCGATGAACGCTTGGGGCGCAAAGCTGCCGAAACCGCCGACCTAAGCCGGCCATTCCGAAGAGGAACGTAGTTTATTTACCAGTACGACAGTGTTCGCACCCGTAACGAGGTTGTCGAGAAGATGAAGCTTAAGCCGAGCGTTACGACGATCATCGCTCGCGACATCGGTTCGTGAGGAGCGATGTCCTCATTAACGAGGACTGTCTCGATTGCTCCGTCGTCGCTCGACGGCTATTTGCATAACCAACGGTTATGCCGGCAATTACCCCATAAGCTATAGCGTCGTTTGCTCGGTTGTGTTGTTTCTCTCCAGAAACCAGCGCCGCTCCGGCGCTTGTCAACCAGCAGCGAATATTTGCAGATGCAGCCAGACACCATGACATTATCGCGCCGCGCTTTCATGATCGGCTCGTTATCGGCTGCCACGTCCGGATGCGCGACAAGCACTCCGCCCGTGGCGCAACCGGTAACGGCGACGCAGCTCGAACCTTTCCCGAATCTTGGAACGCCCGACGCGGAGCTTGAGGCACGTTATGCGGCATTCGAAGACGGCGGGCATATAGTGCCGGCCATTCCCTATCGGCAGATGGATCCAAAATATTACCGACAGCAGGTTGTCGATCCGACGGGTGAGAAAGCCGGGACGGTCGTGGTCGATACCCCCAACCGTTTTCTCTATCTGGTCGAAGAGGGCGGGACTGCCATGCGCTACGGGGTTGGTATCGGTCGTCAGGGATTTTCCTGGCAGGGAGATGGTATCATCCACTGGAGGCAGCATTGGCCGCGTTGGAAGCCGCCATCAGAGATGATTGCGCGTCAGCCGGAACTAGACCGATATTCTGTCGCCAACGGCGGCATGGATCCCGGAGTTACGAACCCGCTTGGCGCACGTGCGCTCTATATTTTCCAGAACGGCCAGGACACGCTCTATCGTTTGCATGGCAGCCCGGAATGGCAATCGATTGGCAAGAGCGTGTCATCGGGATGCGTGCGCCTGACCAGTCACGATATCGTCGATCTTTACCAGCGTATCCCTTATCACGCGCGCATCGTCGTGCATCAGGCGCCGACCTTCGGCTGAGACCCCGCGGCATTGCGACGCTGCCTCCTTTCGCGGCGAGGCGTCCGCGGAAGGAGGCAGCGCGGTGCAACGCCGGATTAAAAAGCCATATTGGTGTTTATCCTTGCACTACGAACGAGTACACCTTGATCGGAGGGCAGACCGTTTGCAATGTCAATCGCGGGAGATGTGTCGTGGATATTGCCGCAGCCCTGAAGGCTTTTGTGCGCACGGTGGAGCGTGGATCGGTGACCGCCGCCGCGCGTGATCTCAAGCTGTCGCAGCCGGGCGTTACCAAACACCTCCGAAATCTCGAACGGCATGTCGGTGCACGATTACTGGAACGTTCATCGCGCATCGTAAGGCCGACCTCGCAGGGGCAGGCGCTTTATGATGCAAGCCGTGAAGCGCTGCTCACAATAGATGCAGCGCTTGAAGGCGTCAGACAGGATATGGGAAAGGTGGAAGGCCACCTGCGGATCCATGCGCCGTCCTGTATCGGCACGAAGCACCTGCATGGCATCGTGATGGCATTCCAACGTCGGTATCCGGCGGTGACCGCAGACGTTATCCTCGAAAACAGAGACGCCGATCTCATTTACGAGAATTTCGATGTGGCCATAAAATATGGTCGGCCCGTCAATCAAGAACTCATCATCAGGCGGCTTGGATCAATCCGCCGGATTATTGTCGCTGCTCCGAGCTTCCTCGCTCGGCATGGACCTGTCGACACCATAGAACGCCTGTCGCAGGTGAGCATGGTTGCCAGTTCGAGATCACTGACTTTGCAAGATACGCTGATGCTTTTCCACCGCGACGGAGAAGCAGTCGAGATTCCGATCCATCCGATCATCCGTACGAACAGCGCGGCCGTCATCGCGTCGACGCTGATGGAAGGACACGCGGCTGGGGCGGTACAGCAACTCATGGTAAACGAGGAGCTTGCCCAGGGTCGTCTCGTGCGCCTTCTGCCGGAATACGAGGTGAAGCCTACGGAAGCATTTCTCGCCTATCCATCCCTTCGGTTCATGAGCCCCGTCGTTCGGGCATTCAGCGAATTTACGGTAGCGGAGCTGCGGTCGATAGACGGTATTTTCGAGAGGCCTTCACGGGACGATCTGGCGGATGCGGAACTTGTCCAGACACTCGCGCCCATAGCAGAGTAATGCACGAGATTGGTGGGGGTGAACCCCTACACGCCGTTTCGCGTACCGTGACGAAGATGGTCAATCAGTGCTCGAAATGCGGAAGAGGTTCTGCGACGGCTGGGATAATAGAGGCTGAAACCCGGAAGATCAGTGACCCAGTCAGCGAGTACCTCTTGAATGCGGCCAGAATCAAGATCGGCTGCGACCTGAGATCGAAATAGAAAGCCAAGTCCCAGTCCGTCGATGACGGCTGCGCGGATAGCGTCGCCATCGTCGAACACGAGCGCACCATCGGTTTTATATTCGATCTTGCTTTTGCCCTTGGCGAGAGGCCAGCGATACAGCCTCGTCGATGTCAAAAGGCGATAGGAAATGCATCGGTGACCCGCCAGGTCGTCAGGGCTCATGGGGATGGGACGCTCCGAAAAATATGCGGGCGATCCGGCAATGACGACGCGGCTCGATGCAGTCAGGGGAAGTGCCACCATATCCTTTTCGATCAGCGTGCCGAAACGAATACCGCCATCGAAGCCCTGCGCAACGATGTCGTTCAATCCCTCGTTGGTGGAAATTTCGACGGACACATCCGGATAGCGTTCATAGAAACTCCTGAGCTTTGGTCGGACAATGGTTTCAAAAGCGACGGGTATCATCGTCAGACGGACCGTCCCCGTTACCGATGCGCGCATGTCTTGCAGTTTCAGCAATTCCTCGCCGATATCCCGCAATGCAGGACCGAGCGTTTCGAGCAGCCGTCGGCCTGCATCGGTCGGGGCGACGCTGCGGGTGGTCCGTGCAAGCAGGGCAACCCCGATTTTCTGCTCGAGCTGGACGATGGCGTAGCTCAGGGAGGACTGCTTGACGCCAAGCTCGGCCGCCGCATCGGTAAAGCTGCCATGGCGCGCAACCGCCTCGAATACGGCAAGGTCGCGCAGAACGAAGCGATCCATTTATCGATCCTCTCTATAAACCCTAGCGATTCCTGGCATCTAATCCAGAGCTGCGGACTGGTCTATGGTCAAGGGGTTTTTAAGGAGGCTTCTCAATGAAAATGGCAAAAATAATCCTGGCCGCCATGCTGGCCGGTTCTCTAGCTGGTCCGGCAATGGCCGACGCCACCAATGTCGTGCTTGTTCACGGCGCGACGATGGACGGTTCGGGATGGAGAGCGGTCTACGACATTTTGCGAGCCCGGGGTTTGAAGGTGAGCGTGGTCCAGTTGCCGCATACCAGCCTTGTCGACGACATCGACGCCACGCGCCTTGTGCTCCGCCAACAGCAGGGTTCGACCGTTCTCGTGGGCCATAGCTACGGCGGAGCCGTGATCACCGAGGCGGGATCCGAAGCAAACGTGAAGGCACTGGTTTATGTCGCGGCGCTCCAGCCTGACGGGGGCGAAACGCTTTCGGAGCTGTCGAAGCGCTATCCGATGAAGATCGACATGAAAATGATGGGCAATAACAGGTTCGTTCCCGATCCCGCGTCCTACCACGATACGATCGCCGCGGACCTGCCACGAAGCCTGACGGACTTCATGTCTGCTTCGTCGACACCGATGCCGGTCGCAGTCTTCGAGGCAAATTTCGGCCATGCGGCCTGGCGAGACAAGCCGAGCTTTGCGATCGTGGCGACGGAAGACAAGGTCATTCCGCCGGATCTGGCGCGCTGGATGTACCAACGCTCTGGCGCGAAAACGGCGGACATCGCGTCCAGTCACATGGTCTATATGTCTCATCCGGAAGAGACGGCCGCAGTGATCGTGCAGGCGATCGAGGCGGTAAAATAGACCCAACGTGGCGCAGCCGCATTGCAGAGGCAGAAAAATCATGAAAGCAGCGGTCTACGATACCCCGGGCGCTCCCAGCGTTCTGAGATACATCGATATTGCCGATCCGGTATCAGGCCCCGACGAGGTGCTGATTTCTGTGGAAGCGATCTCCATCGAGGGAGGCGATCTGATCAACCGGCGCTTGACGCCGCCGCCTCAAGCGTCTTGGGTCCCTGGTTACGCCGCTTCAGGCATGATCGTCGCGGTTGGGGCAAAGGTGGAGGGACGCAAAGTCGGCGACAGGGTTGCTGCCTTCGACATGCATGGCTCGCATGCCGAACTCTGGGTGGTGCCTGCCGTCCGGACCTGGCTGATACCGGATGGCGTGGATGCAGCTGATGCAGCGGGGTTGCCAATTTCTTTTGGAACGGCGTACCATTGCCTCTTTACCAGAGGCGGGCTGCAACACGGCGAAACCGTCCTGGTCCAGGCAGCCGCCGGCGGCGTTGGCCTTGCCGCCGTCCAGCTCGCAGCCCAGGCCGGCGCAAGGGTGATCGCCGTTGCAAGCGGAGAGACGCGCGCAAGCCGGTTGCGCTCTCTCGGGGCCGCTCATGTTATTGATCGTCTGTCGCATGACGTTGCCGATGCTGTCCGCCGGATCACCGACGGCACGGGTGTCGATCTCGTTGTCGATCCGGTCGGCACGACGCTGCCGGCATCCATTTCCGCCCTCGCGGTGGAAGGCCGGGTTGTGTTCGTCGGAAACGCGGGCGGGGGCGGCCTTTCAGTCGATCTGTGGGCCCCGATGCAGTCCAACCAGACACTCCTTGGCGTATTCATGGGGCCTCTTTTCGAAAGGCCCGATGTTCACTCGATGGTAGACGAATTGTTTGCAGCGCTGGCCGCGGGGCGTATTCTGGTCGTGATCGATCGGACTTTCTCGCTCTCGGAGGCCGCCGCTGCGCATGATTTCGCTGAAACCGCAAAGCCGCTGGGCCGCATAATCATGAGGCCGTGATCCGGATTCGAAACTCCTGCCAAAAGATCGGAATCCATGCGGCCTTGCTGGTGCCGTAAAGGGGCGTAGATTTTAACGCGTGTCCCGAGAGACGCCTGGTATCGCCTTGAGATGCAGCTGTAGTAGCCAAGCCGGAATATGCCGCACATGGAGCTGAGATGGGGAGCCGGAATATTGCGGGAATTGCTTTTATTGTCACTGGGAATGGCCGTCACCCTGTCTTCGGCATCTGCAATGGCTGGAAGTGAACAGGAGGTTCGCTCCGGCGAACTCCGCGGCACTTTGACAATGCCGGAGGGCTCCGACTCTGTTCCTGCCGTTCTGATATTGGCGGGATCGGGACCCGTAGATCGGGATGGAAACCTCCCCAATGCCCGCAATGACAGCCTGAAACTCCTGGCACAGGGCCTTGCCGCCTATGGCATCGCTTCATTGCGGACGGACAAGCGCGGCATTGGAGGCAGTAAGAGTGCCGCCACACGCGAAGAGGATTTGCGCTTTGGCACCTACGTGAGCGATGCGGTCGATTGGCTGGATTTTCTCCGCACGCAAAATCGAGTGACGCGGGTTATCGTCCTCGGGCATAGCGAAGGCGCCCTTGTCGCCACCCTCGCCGCGCAGCGAACAAGCGTATCCGGTTCCGTAATGGTCGCCGGCGCGGGAGAGCCTGCGGCAGCGATCATCGAGCGTCAACTCGCGGCAGCGGGCGTTCCTTCCGGCCTGCAGATTGCATCACGCCGGATCACTGAAAGCTTGTTGAAAGGAAACGCAATCACGGACGTGCCACCCGAACTCCAGGCCATCTACCGCCCGAGCGCGCAGCAGTATCTGATGTCGTGGCTGCCGATCGATCCTGCCAAGGAATTGTCCAAGCTTTCAGTCCCGATCCTCGTCGTACAGGGCACGTCCGATCTCCAGATTTCGATAGATGATGCGAAGCGCCTTGTGGCGGCCTCTCCTACCGCAAGTCTTGCTGTGGTCGAGGGCATGAACCACGTCCTGAAGTCCTCTTCGATGGAGCGGAAAGAGAACCTTCTTTCGTATAACGATCCTGAACGTCCTCTTGCCGATCGGCTGGTTCCGATAATTCTGGATTTCCTCGTTGCACCCTAACGGGTTGGCGCATTCTTTCTGTGGGAGATATGGCTGAGAGTAATCAAAGCCTGTGCCGGGCGCAGGGGATGGATTTGGACGGCAAGACTTATCATTACGCGCTTACATGTCCGGGCGGACGCTGTTGCCTGGCGCTTCAGGATTCCGCTTGAACAAACGAGTGTTCTTCCCTTTTCAGAGCTTCGAACATGGAGGCTAACTGTGCCGAGGTTTTACAGGGTCGCAAAAAGGTAGCGTACTGGCGCGGCGGATGGCCTGCGCCAATCTGTCATTGGTCTCGGCGACTGTCGGGATCTGCCCATATTTGACCGCAGCCCTGCTTACGGTCTCGTCGATGACACGCATGCCCGCAGCGACCGTCGCCGCGCAAAGCCGGACCTCGAAATCGGTTGGAGACATCTGCAACCTTGAGGCGATCACCTCGGCCAGCAATGTTTCCGTCATCCGCGTAGCCATGAAGAAGGGTTCGAGAAGCGCCGGCTCTTCTTCAAGCCGGGCGATGAGGTGGACGACGAGCCGGCCATCCTCGATTTCCTCCGCTTCTATCTTGCTGAAGTCGTAGGTGATCTCGAGGAAGCGCTCCACGGAGATATCAAGCGGCCAGTTCCGGAGCTTGGCCGCGAACCGCTGGGAGGTTAGTGCGAACAGCGGCTCGATACAGCTTTCCTTGGAACGAAAGTAACGCCACAGGGTGCGCTTCGATATGCCGGCCGCCTCCGCGATCTCGTCGCCGCTGGTGCCCGCCACACCCTTCTCCAGAAACAGGCGCGCAGCACTTCGTGCCACATCGATATGCGCGTCGCCCCGGACCGTTCTGCTCACCCTGATCTCCACATACGCTCGTCACACCGGCAATATGGCATGAAGCGCCAAATTTTTAAAGCTCGCTCCGTTGGTGCCATATAGAGAACCGCTCTTCAATTGATCATAGTAATGACACTAAGTGCCATTATGATTCTTTGCACAGGAACATTACGTTCCGTGTTCACCGTTTACGAGGAGCCTTCGATGAACCGATCCACCGCAGTCGCCGCCTGTCTCCTTGTCCAATTCAACAGCTTATCCGCCCACCTCTGGAGGATGGAATGTCGAACATTACCTACCCGACGACCAAGCGTATCGAGGTCACCGAACAGCATTTCGGCCAGGCTGTCGTCGATTCCTATCGCTGGCTTGAGAACGAAGCACCAAGCGATCAGGCGGTAAGCGCCTGGATCGAGGCCCAGAACAAGGTCACGCGAGGTTATCTCGATACGCTTCCCGGCCGCGACATCTTCGAAAAGCGGATGAAAGCTCTGTTCGAATACGAGCGCTATACTGTGCCGAGAAAGCGCGGTGATCAGTATTTCTTCACCCTGAACAGGGGACTCGAAAATCAACCGTCTCTCTATGTCCGGCACGGCGCGTTCGGTGACGCACGCCTGTTGATCGATCCCAATGCGTGGACGGAAGACAATGCCGATGCGATCGGCGAATGGAGCGTTTCCGATAACGGTCGCCATGTGGCCTTCAGCGTGCAGAAGGGCGGCACCGACTGGCGAGCCATCAAGGTTCTGGATGTCGAAAGCGGCGAAGAGCTGGGAGACACAGTCGAATGGGCGAGGTTCACGCGCATCACGTGGGCTCCCGACGGCACTGGCTTTTTCTATTCCCGTATGCCGAAGCCGGAGCAAGGTGCGAGCGGCGCGGCCATCGCCAACCATGCCGTCTATTTTCACAGGCTCGGCACCTCGCAAAACGATGATCGTCTGATCTATGCCACGCCCGATCGCCCCGGACTGTTGCATGTCGCCGACCGCGCGGAGCGCGGACGCTATCTTGCCATTTCCTCGACGCCGGGTACGAACGAGAACGCGCTGACCATTGTCGACCTTTCTTCGAAGGATTGGAAAGCGCGAATGATCATGCCGGATATGGCGGCGGAATGGTCCGTCATCGGCAATGACGGCAGCAAGCTCGTCCTTGTCACGACAGATGGCGCAGAACGTCGGCGCGTCGTTTCGCTTGATGTGACGGAGGACGATCCGAAGCCTCAGGAAATCGTGGCCGAAGATTCCGACAACGCAGTCTTGAACGATGCAGCCCTGCTCGGAAACAAGCTGTTCATCGGATATCTGGTCGACGCCAAGACGGAGATCCGCCGCTTCGGTATGACCGGTTCCCCTGAAGGGACGGTCGCCCTGCCGGGCATCGGTACTGCTGGCGGCTTTCAGGGCCATCCGGGTGATAAGGAAGCCTTCTTCGGCTTCACCGGTTTCGATGCGCCGGCTGCGATCTATCGGTACGACACGCAATCCAACACTGTCACTCCATGGGCGGAACCGAAGGCGCCGATCGATGCGGACAAGATCGCTGTGGAACAGCGGTTCTATCGTTCCAGGGACGGCACGGAAGTGCCGCTGTTTCTGGTCCGCCGCAAGGACGTGACGACACCAGCGCCGACCCTGCTTTACGGCTATGGCGGTTTCGGCATCTCGCAGGTTCCCTACTACAATCCTATCCAGCTTGCCTGGGTGGAGCAGGGCGGGGTGCTGGCGATCGCCAATATCCGCGGTGGCGGCGAATATGGCCGGGCATGGCATCGCGCCGGGCAGCTCGAAGAGAAGCAGAGCGCGTTCGACGATTTCATCGCCGCAGGCGAGTTTCTGAAAAGGGTCGGGATCATTTCGCCGAAGGGGCTTGCCATCCAGGGTGAGTCGAATGGCGGCCTGCTGGTGGGCGCCGTCACCAATCAGCGGCCCGATCTCTTCGACGTGGCGTTGCCTGGCGTCGGCGTTCTCGACATGTTGCGCTTCGACAAATTTACCGCCGGCGGTTTCTGGATCAGCGAATTCGGCAGCCCGTCCGAGGAAAAGCATTTTCGCAACCTGATGACCTATTCGCCCTATCACACGATCCGGCAGGGCACGGATTATCCGGCAATTTTGGCAACGACGGCCGATGCCGACGACCGTGTCGTGCCGGCGCACACGTTCAAGTACGTCGCCGCTCTCCAGGCAGCCGACCTCGGTTCGAAACCGCGGCTTGTTCGCATCGAGACGCGGGCCGGGCATGGCGCCGGCATGCCGCTTGCCAAGACTATCGCTCAGCATGCCGACATGTGGGCGTTTGCCGCTCACTGGACCGGCCTGGATCTCATTGGGCCGAAATGAAACGATGCAAAGGATGAACGAGATGATGAAGACAAACCGTACCGCGCGGGCCAGGAAGGCCGCATTCGCCACTGGCGGCGGCTTTCTGATTGCCCTTACCTTGGCCGGATGCACCACAGCCGGAGAGGATCGCTACGGCGACAGGCGCAGGTGCTACGACTATGGCTCCCGGCATCAAAATGGTTGCATGTATAGGCAGCAGCATCGTCGCGACCGGGAGCAGTTGATCAACCAGGAGAAGGCCCTGATCAACGCACAGCAGGCCCGCGAAAACCTGAGAATGCTCCGGGAGATCCGAAGATGGCGCGGCGAAGAGTGACCCTGCCTTCAAGCCTGTGCCATTGACAGTATGAAAAAACGTCCGATGACCCGGAAATTCCCTTTCACAGCCGCCCAACAACGCACAAACGAAACCCTGCAGAGAACCGGGCGAATCATGATGTCCGCGGTTCTGAATGCTATCGAGGCAGCGACGAACGATGCGAAGGACGAACTTCTGGGCGCCGGATTCCGTGGGAGAGTGCCATCATCGGTATCAGCCATGTTTTGATTCCGGTAGAGGTGATTCCACCCAAGGCGGAAATGATTTGTGCAGAGGCTAAATAAGACCTCGCCAGTTTTCGCATTGGCCAGTGTTTCGACCGGCCCGGTATCCCGCGATATCTTGCTGGGAAAACGATTGTTAATCAGCACATTTGTAAAACCGTACGCGGGTCGACGGTTCATATCCCTTCAAGACCTGGATGCCAAGCCGGCCAGATCCTTCAGGCCGCGATGCTTGGACATGGCAGTCTCCAGTGCCGATCGGGTATCATGTCCCTCTCGAAATAGGGTGATGATGATTGCTGCGGCGAGCTCAGCTTCTGGGCTGTCCTTGAGAACGCGGTTCGCAACAATCCAATCGTCGAACGCCTCCTCGATGAACTGCAACTCAGTCGGGCCGAATGGCCTTTCCAGAAACGCACGCATAGCCTTCCCCTTCTTTGCGGCGCCGATATGGGAAATCGGGCGTGCTGGGTCGAGACCGAATTTCAGTCGATCAATGAGAAGAAACTTTACGGCTCCGCTGGCATCTCACGCTGATTTCATTGCGGAAAGGCCTTGCAGAGCCGTGCTTGCGCCATAAATCTGCCAGCGACAGATCGGGAACGAGGCGCGGTCACGCAATGGAAATGTAAAGCGGGTACCAATGCGGAGCGAAGCGGGGAAGACTTTCAAAGGGACGGATGAGAT
>NZ_JBEGHE010000034.1:0-27015 GCF_040675795.1 Neorhizobium sp. LMR1-1-1.1 | reverse complement strand
GACACGTCGCCTCAACGAATTGACAACAATACCTGCCTGCAGACCTCCTCGGAAGGGGGCGAGATCATCCCGGAATCACGGGGCGCAATCATCTCGGAACAAAGGGGCGGCTTCATCGGAATCAGCATCGATTCCATTGACGTTGTAGGTATCGATCGTCATCGAAGCGCTCGCATCATCAATGCGTAGTTTTGAGCGCTACGTTGTCATCTTCGAGATCACCATTACTCAACGCGTCGTACCGGTTTTTCGGTTTGCCGCCTCGGGTCCCGAAGCCTGTCAGCTCGATCATGACACGCTTGGCTTGCTCCACGATGCGGTCTTCGTCCGACAATTCGTGGTCGGTTACCTTCACTGATACGGCCTCCCCGTCATCTCCGACGAAATCGACGACCCAGTGACCGGCGCCTTCATGCTGGACGCGTGTATGTTTGAGGCTCATCGTCATCCTCTCACTCGATAAAATTGAAGCTCGCCCGGGTCCTGCCAGTCCATCACGCAAAACTCAGCAAGCTTCGCGCTTTGCGAGAGGGATGCGGCCGTTCTCCTCGCCGTCCCAGTATTGTATCTCGGTGGCCGAGACCTTGATCAGCACGATTCCAGCGGTATCGATCCCTTCCGGAAACCACCGCTCAAGGTCTTTGACCCAGTGAGCCTCAAACTGCGCCTTGTCACGGATCAGGCTTGCGGTACCGTCGATCGCCAGGAATATGCCGGGCTCACCGAGTAAGCTGGGTGGCGCGGTAAACGTCAGGCCGACGCGAGCGTCTTGCTCGATGTCGCTGACCTTACGGGTCTGATCGTATGAGAAGAAATAGGAGTCGCCGTCATAATCGACGTCACCATTGTTGCTCATCGGGCGAACGCTGAACACGCTAGGTTCGTTCTTCGTTTGGAGCATGCAGAAATCGATTTTCTGCAGCTGTTTTGATAGTTCTTCCAAGGTGTGCGCCGCCATGTGGCTCTCCAGAAGTCGAGGACGTGCCACTGAAACTCGCTGCCACAGCGTTCGTTCCGTGGATGCCGGGCCGGGAGCCTGTGCCAACCTCTTCTAGTTCAGAAAGAAGATGGCGGCATTGAGCGACGTCGCGTAGGCAAGCCAGAGCGCATAGGGCACGAAAGACCATCGGGCCACTCGGTCTTGGGCCTTGATCAGAAAAGCCATGACCACCAGAAGTAAGCAAACGATGACGGCAAGGCCTAAGCCGACTTGGCGAAAACCAAAGAAGACTGGTGTCCAGGCCCAGTTCAAAAGCATCTGCAAGGTCCACAGGCGGAATAGTGTGGAACTCAAACCATGACCGATTGTGACCCGCCAACCGGCGATGGCAATGAGGATGTAAACTAATGTCCACGCCGGCGCGAACAACCAGTTCGGGGGCGTAAACCACGGTTTCACCAACGTCTCGTACCAATCGCCGGGTCGGATGGTTATCCCAAGGGTGAAGCCCGTGATGAGTACGAGCGTCAGGAAAATACCGAGAGTTCCATAGTGTTTACGTGTTGTATTCAATGCAAACGACCTTGCAGATTGAAGCGTTCGTTACTAGTCAGGTGTAGAGTGAGGTCGGCATGTCTGGCGCACGCTCAATGCCGGCGGAGATCGAATTGTTTGCGAGCTTCGGCCGCCGCCGCTTCAAAAGCTACTCGTGCCTCATCGATCGTCTTGTATCCAGCAATCGCGCCGCGGCAGGCGCTTCGCGCGCGGACGAAATCCAGCCCCTGTGAAGCAGGCCAGTTTTCCATCATGTGTGCAAGCGCTTCGAACGGGCCGCTCACCTTATGTGAGCCGTTTGGCAAGGCGATCTCAACAGGCTCTTTCCATCGTGCGTTTGGACCAGACATAATGCTCTACTCCCTACATATCTGCGGCGTGAGAACGTCGAGTGGCGGGACAAGTTCCGATCTCAGCGATAATATTAGGCAATGGATACAAAGGAAGTCAGGCCTCGATCGCGAGCTTGCTCGCTTTAAGGACTGCTGCCATCTGGCATGCCTGAGACGGACATCGCATTAATCAATCAGCCTTTCGCGCGATATCTGTTGGTTCGACCTCTTCGAATTTGTCGCTTGCGATGGAACAGTGAACGCCGCGGGCCTGCTTGATCAAACACCTTGGAAACTCCGCGCGGCGGGCGACGGGTTCAGGGCTGCGCGCGCCGGTTGCGGTTCACATAAATGAGCACTTGCACGCCCGCCTTCGCAGGAACCTTCTCTTTTGCTACCGGTTTTACGGTATCCGCGGTGTGGCCGTACGGGCTGCAAATCTCGCTGTGAAGGGTCAGCATATGTCTGCTTTGTTTGAGGCCAATTGCAAACCGGAATGGATTTTACTGGTCGCGGGAGACGATACCGGCTTGCGACGTCAGCAGCTGGATGAACTCCAGCTACACGTGCAAGAGCTACAGGAACGGGCAATCGTTGTTTTCGAGGTTTCACGAACCGAAGTTACGGCCCTCGAGCAAGGCTGTCGCTGCGTGGCAGGTCCGGCCGATGTTGCCAAGACTTACAGATTCACCTTCGACCGCTTCACGGCCTCCCTCGTTGATGGAAACGATTCCGTGAAATGGGTGGCACCAATCCCAGTATGTTTTGCAGACATAGTCGCGACTGTCGAAGAATTACCGCATCGTGAAGCAGAGAACGCAGCGAGGGGGCCATCGTTATCTGGTTAACCTCTGGCTGGACTGCAGTCAATGTCGATCCTTTCTCTTCCCCCACATCCGAGAGATTGACATGCGGTTCCCTTTCTTCGGAATGAGGTCCACGTCGCTGACAAGCCTTGCCCCGCCATCCCGTTTTTCAAGAGTGATCTTTCGGCTGTGAAATGCCTCAAGCTCTGCTCGGTGACCAACACTCAGTATCGTAACATCCGGCAACTCATTAATGACCGTCTCCATGATCTTGTCCTGGCTTTTGTCATCCAGCGCCGAAGTTGCCTCATCCAGTACAACAATGTCGGGGGCATTCAGCAGAAGCCGGGCAAACGCCAGCCGTTGTTTTTCGCCGCCGGACAAGGTGTGGTCCCAAGGGGCTTCATCGGCGATCTTGCCCTTGAGATGTCCCAAGCCAACTTTCTCCAGCGCTGAACCGATTTCTTCGGTGCCCCAGCTATCAGCTTCTTGCGGATAAGCGACCGCCCGGCGAAGTGATCCAGTCGGAATATAAGGCTTCTGCGGAAGCATGAACAATCGAGCGTTGGCACGGAAATTGACACTTCCTTCGCCCCAAGGCCATAGCCCTGCGATTGCCCGCACCAATGTGCTTTTGCCAGAGCCGGACTCTCCGGCTACCAGCACACGCTCGCCCGGTTCAATCTCTACTTGGGTTTCCTTCACGACGGCTCTACCGTCACCGAGGGACACGGACAGATCGCGAAGACTGAGCATGGTATTGTCAGCAGCTTCGCCTCTGGCGATGCGGCCGAGGCTGTCGCTGGTTTCGGCGCGTTCGAGGCCGTCTAGCGACATCATCAGCGACGCGACGCGGCGAGCACAGGCGTTCCAGTCTGCAAGACGGGGATAGTTATCGACCAACCACCCAAAGGCAGTCTGGACTATGGTAAACGCCGATGCTGCCTGCATGACTTCACCAAGTGACATGCTTCCATCTAGGAATTTTGGCGCGCATAGCAAGACCGGCACCACGGGAGCAATCAGCATCGATCCGTGCGAGACGAGCGTAGTGCGCATATATTGATGAGCAAGCTGGCGCCATTGCTCACGCACCTTCTGAAACGTTTTGTCGAGATCGTTTCGCTCCTCTTCTTCACCTCCGAGCAGAGCAATGCTTTCGCCATTCTCCCTAACCCGAGTGAGTGTATAGCGAAACTCGGCCTCGACCTGGTTCTTGACCTCGGAGACCTGCACAAAATTGCGGGCGATGTAAGCGATCGAGCCTGACGTTACGAATGCGTAGATCACCGCGGCGACAACGAGGAACCCCGGGATCGTAACAAGCGATCCACCGACCGGCAGTGTTAAGGCGCCGCCGATCGTCCAGAGTACGAAGATGAAGGTCGAGGCAGAGAGAAAGGCAGAGATGACACCTGACACAAAATCCACTGGAGACTCGGTTGCGATCCGCATGTCTTCGGAAATTCGTGCTTCCGGGTTTTGATGGTCTCCACCGATCAGGTTCAGTTGGTAATATCTACCATTGGCAAGCCAGCGCGCGATCAATGCCTTTGTCAGCCAGGAACGCCAACGTCGCTGGATCAGCATCCTCACGAATACCTGAATGGTAACCAAGGCTACGCTGCCTAGTACCAGCGGCGGGAACAGAGCTCCCAGATAATAGACCGACGAGGCATTGCGTTGCTCGATTGCGTCGAAAATTTCTCTGTTCCAGACGTTAATTCCATATTGGAAACCGACGTTCAGACCAATCAACGCGAGGAGACCAATGGAGACTGGCCATGCCAGACGGTCACCACGACGGCTCCAATAGCCGCGCGCACTGATCCAGAAGCGCTTTAAAAGATAGGATTTGCGGGCCTGCTCGGCTTCCTCCGGTGACATTGCATGATCGGGCTCAATGGCCTCAGGTACCGGCTCAGCCTCTGAGTGTTCTTCATCCTTCGGTGGAGAGACTTCAGCACCCTGGAATGTTGCAAGTTTTTCAGTGGTGGGGTCGATTTTGCGATCACTCATGAGCCCCTTAACGGCGCTTGAGATAAAAGGTTTCACGCTTTGATGATGGAATTTCAATACGCTGATTAATGGGCGAGCCCGGGCTCATCCCTCTCGTCATTCAAGGAGGAAACCAACGTCTGGACATCTCGTCGCTCTTACTCCGGCGGGCCTGAAGGCACTGAAGCTTTTTCGCGAATGCATCCGGGACTACGTGATGAAGATTGGCGAAGTCGCGTCGGCTGGGTTGTCATCGCCGACGCGTAGAACGTGTCAGAACCTAGCGATAAGTGCGGCTTCTTCGTCGTCTCGCTGTCGTCCCCCAAGTGCCGCTGCCGCAGAAGCGATGAAGGCACCTACCAAGAGCGAGAGTGCGCCAAGCATCGCTGTTGTGGAGGCTGACTTACGAGCCTTTTCTGCTGCTTCCTGCGTTTCAACTTTCGCCTGTGCGATCCGCTGCAGCACGGCATCGACGCGCGCTTTTGCTTCCTCGGGCGTGAGCCCAGTGCGAGACGCCACGACGGCCGACAAGTAGGTCTTGTCTTCGTCGGGCATCGAACCAGCCGTTGCGGAATTGAGGAGGATACGGGAAACCTCCGCAACTGCGGCCGCATCGTCAGTCTGCACGCGACTGCGCAGATCCTGGGGACGAAGCAAGGCATCAGTGAAATATCCGGCCGCCCCGCTAGGATCTGTGTTGTCAGTGCTGCCGGATGTAGCGCCGGCAATCGTCGCAGTCGAGGTGGCAGATGCCAATGCTTGAACCCCGCCGCCTACAAGGCTTGTGAAAGCAGATCCGGCCAATCCTGCAACGACCACTGTTGCAAGCGCCCAACTGAGAAAGCCGTGCGCGGTGTCCCGAAAAAACACCTCGTCGGTATGCACGCCGGCCCATTTCGTGCGCAGCCGCCCCGTCAGATAGCCGCCGAGCGCGGAAGCGAGCCACTGGACCACCACAAACCAGATTGCTGCCGTGATACTTACTGTGGTGAATGAAGCGCTTTCTCCCGACCATGGCGAAACCATCGTCAGGCCAACGCCGGCCCCCAGCAGAAGCAGGATGAGCGCAGTGGCCGCTGCAGCGACCGCGCCACCTATTACCGGACCCCAACTGAGAGCCGAGGCCGAGGATTCAACTCCGACATCTGATACACCAGATTGATAGAGAGGCATGTCATTCTCCTAGCGCATAAATAGAACAAGAAGGATGACGATCGGCAACGGCACGCCGAGAAGCCAAAGAAGAATACCGCGACCCATAATAACCTCCGATAAACGACTTGTTGTTGGTATCGCCTGAACGCTTCTGAAACTTCCCGGTTCCTCGTCATGTTGCTTTGTACGGTCTTCGAGAATTTCTGCCCATGAGAGCCGCCGTCACCGCGGCGTAGGTCACGGAGTTCCTCAGGCCGTCCTCAATTGCCCGAACACCTTACCCGCCATCGAAGACCACCGCATTACATGCTAAGCGGCTTGATAATGTCCATCCTGATATCGCCCTCAACTACTCCGCGAACCAAGTCGCACCGCCCGTGCTCGATTTCGACAACCGTGTAGAGCTTTTCATCCCTGAAAGCGCTTGCGGTCCGGGTTGATACATCGTCGGCGGGAGCCGCGTCGATTTCCATAAAATCCAGCTCTCGTTCCGCGGCCACTATTCGTGCGTCTCCGGATGTACGTGCCGCGACGACCACCACACCGTGTCCCGGCTTGTTAGCCCACGCGGGATCATCTGCAGAAGCTATCGGCTCAAGCCGGTAAATATTGAGAGCCTCCCCAACGAACTTCGACGGTGCAGAGTCCGCGATCTGACTTTTACTCTCCATGGATCGACCGAACGTCGTGCTGCTTGTTGAACTTCCGGTAAGCTCTGGATGAATGTCTTTCCACTGGGGCATTGCCGTTCCTCCGATTGAGACGAGAACACTCTCGGCCTATCAGTGTTCCATTAAATGTCTGGAACAGGCCACTGTGTACGTTCACCGCTCTTCCAGCGGAACACGCTGCTCCTATCTTCAATTCAAAACATGGGAGGAATGCATTTGAACGTCAGGATCGACGAAGTTGAGCTGTTTGGTTCACCCGGGCTAAATCATATCAGCCGAAAGCCCCGGTTGAAGGCCGCCAGTTACCGAGAACGTCATTGTGGAGCCATTTACGGTCGTAATGCGAAAGTTCGCCAATAATGGTGTCATCGCAGATCCGAGCGAAATCGGGGTCCGGCAAGCTCGACGCCGCCGGTTCACTCACCCATCGGCAGCCGCTCCGCCACGCGCAACCCCTGTGGCTCGCCAAACCGCGTGCATCTATCGTGACAAGAAAGGTCCCGTCATCCGATCGCTTCGATGTCATTGTGGTGGGTGCGGGAATCGGCGGCGCCCTCATGGCCCACTCACTCTGCGGCAAAGGATTGCGCATCCTGACGATCGACCGCCGCCATCCGGTTCGTGGTAGCAGCGCTGAGAGCACTGCCATGATCCAGCATGAGATCGATGTCCCGCTTCATCGTCTCGCTCGAACGATCGGTCACGAGAAGGCTTCACGCGTCTGGCGCAGGTCGGCAGGTGCAGTTGAGGAGCTGGAGAGTCTCATTCGGGATCTCGGCATCAACTGCGAATTCCAGTCGCGGCACACGCTTTTTCTCTCCGGGCAAGAGCTTGGCACGCGAGCGTTGAAAAGAGAGGCGCAGGCTCGCCAAGAGGTGGGAATCCTGGCCGACTATCTCGATCGGGCGGCGCTCCTGGAGCGTTATGGCATCAACCGAAGTGGAGCGATCAATCGCGCGATCTCCGCATCGTCAAATCCTGTGCAGATGACAACGGGCATTTTTCGCGTTGCCAGGCGACAGGGGGTGGAAGTCGTAGGCGGGCTGGAGGTCACCGATGTTCGCGAGGGCGGCGATAACGTCATCGTTGCGACAGATCAGGGGAAGATGATTGAGGCGGCCCACGTCATATTCTGCAGTGGATACGAGTTTCTCGAATGCCTGAGAAATCCACGCCACAAGCTCATGTCGACATGGGCCTTGGCTAGCAAGCCAAGGCTGAAACGACCTGACTGGCTGGATAAATACCTCGTATGGGAGGCCTCGGACCCTTACCTCTACTTTCGTTCCACATCCGATGGACGCGTCATCGTCGGTGGGGAGGACGAGAAAGGTGAGGCTGCCTATCTCGACCCGACAAAGATCGAACACAAGACAGCGGTCCTTGTCGAAAAGCTGGCTGATCTGACCGGGATTTCGCTCGGCAAACCTGATTTTTCCTGGTCGGCCGCGTTCGGCGTCACACCTGACGGGCTTCCGATGATAGGGACTGCGCCAGGGATGAGCCGGATCTTTGTAAATGGGATTTGGAGGGAATGGCATTACGTTTGCAAAAATTGCGGCAGACCTGATATCCGCCGCGGTTCTCGGCCACCAGGACGTCGATTGGGATCTGTTTCCCCTTCGGTAGCCTGGAACGGTTGCTAGGTGTGGCGATGCGCTAGCAGCGAACCGCGTCGAATTCTTCGGCATTTTGACTAATAGAATTTGAGCGCGGACTTGAGCGGGACAGTCAGCGCTACCGATCCATCTGGTCTGACGACCTCAAGAGAGTCACCATCGATGATCTTCCCATTTTTGACCTTGTTTGCAAGAATCTCTCGGGCCGAACTAACGGCGTAATCATGGGCTTCATCTAACGTCGTGAATTCCGAGCCGTCCGGATCCTCGGTGAGAACGCCATCCTGCCTGATATGAAAGAAATATTTCTGCATGAAACCTCCTTCGCGGCTGTCTTAACCATGGAAAGTGGTGAACGTTCCAGTCTTGTTTCACCGTTCATCTGAGTGGTGCAGCGTTGCCGAACGCGCGATAAGTGTCACGACTTTGGGGTCACCACCTCCGATGCCGGGGCGGTTTCAGTCTCTCCGGGAGCCGAATACGTAGTAACCAGCGAGCAAGAGCCCGATAACGAAGATTATACTGACGAACACATACATCCTTGATCGAGCTTTACCACCTGTACTCATGTTCTTCCTCATCTTCCATACATATTGGTAACATGCGGATGCGCCATGAGATGCGCTGAGATATAGCCGCTAGAGGCAGCTTCCACTCCAGTAGGGACGGCCGGCTGCGTGTTTGCACCACATTGCGACCGGCGCGAAGCGCGATGTCTGGTCGAACCGCCAGCTCTTTTGCCAATTGACGGAGAACGCGGCGCGGCCTGTTTCGTGGTGCAGGACGAAACAAGGCTGTTGGATGACAGACTTGCAGGGAACGACCGAAGCTCTCGTTTCAGTGCGCAACCTGACCCGTACCTGTGACGTTAAAGGAGGGCAATTCGGGCAGTTGCGATCACAGGTGCATGCGCTGCAGGATGTAAGTTTCGACGTCTTTCCCGGCGAGACGCTATCGATCGTCGGCGAGTCCGGTTCGGGAAGATCGACGCTCGGCATGAGCCTCCTGCAATTAACGCACCCGACCTCCGGCTCCGTCTGGTATCGCGGCAAGGATATCATCAAGAACACTGCAGCAGACAACCGGGCCATGCGGCGTCACCTGCAGATCGTTTTCCAAGACCCGTTCTCGACGCTCAATCCGCGCGCAACGGTCGGCTCCGCCATCGCGCTTCCGCTGCTGCATCATGGCCTTGCGACACGGGAAACAGTTCGCGACCGCGTCCATGCAATCCTGTCGGACGTGGGATTAGGCCCGTTATTCGAAAACCGTTATCCGTACGAATTGTCGGGCGGCCAAGCCCAATGGGCGGCGATCGGCCGGCCGATTGCCTGCGAACCGGAATTCATTGTTAGCGACGAGGCGATCTCGGCGCTGGACGTTTCCGTGCAGGCGCAGATCATCAACCTGCTTGTTGACCTGCAGGAAAAGCGTGGCCTGACATACCTGTTCATCGCCCATGACCTCAGCGTCGTGCGCCATATCAGCGACAGGGGCGCAGTGATGAAAGCTGGCAGGATCGTTGAAATCGATGTCCCGCAACGACTGTTTACGAATCCGCAGGATGCATACACACGGGCACTGATTGCGGCCACGCCGGTTTTCGAAGATCGGCGAAGCCGATAACCGTCTCGTGAAAGGAGGCAGCGATAGTTACGCCAAGATAGTCAACGAGGGAACGCCGTGCCTCGTGTATGATATCGCCGTAATGATGACGGTCTTTCGCTTTTGCCACATAGCGCCGAGGATGCCCGGATCTCATCGTATGAAGGATGGTACGTATGAAAACGGCAGAGGCTGCGCAGGCCGCGAACACGACCACCGATTTTGCGGCACATGTCGCCTCGAAACTGGTGACCGCCAATCTTGTTGAATCAGGGCGTGGTCGAAGCGGGCATGGACGGGGTTAAGAGCCGCAATACTTTCTTAAGCGATGCTGACCAAACCGCATAACCCGCCGCATTCATGTGGACCAGATCGGGCAGATAGTATCGGAACATCGGCAAGCCGTTCTCGCCGATCAGGCCGGTACCGAGCTCAATCCACGAGGTGTCATCCCGGCCGCCGCACCAGTCGCTTGCCAGCCGGTTGAACAAATCGAACTCGTGCCGATAAATCCAGCGTGCCGGGCTGTGCTTGATCGATAAAACAAAAACCTCCGACTGCGGAATGACGCGCGAAATCCGCTCTCTAAGATCCTTCAGATGGCCAAGCGTCGTATGGGCGGTGAGGCCATCACTGGCGATATCGTTTTCACCAAAATAGAGCGCTATCCTGCTTGGTCTCAGCGGCGTCAAAAGCTGATCCATGTAGTGGATGCCTGAAAGAAATGTACCTCCTCCGAAACCCAGGTTAACGACGTCCAGCGAGCCTAGATCTTCTGTGATGGAACTCCAGATACGGAAGGAAGACGAGCCATAAAAGGCGATCGGATTGGCAGGAAGGCCGACGCGCTCAAGTCGCGTCAGCACCGTGATGATATCGTTTTCGTGTCGACCTGTGTCGATACTGACTGGAAAATCGTACATATTTACCCTCGGACATTTGGTTATAAGCTTTTCACCGGCGAGCTGCCGCCTTGCTGCATCGCGTCTATGAAAGCGAGCGACGCATTACATCGAGCGCGCCACGGTTCAGGACGTCGTCGGCACCCAGGGTAATCTTGAGGTCGAATACAGTCGCGGCGATCACATAAAGGTAGTTGAGACCGTCATTCCCAACAATGGTGGCCTCGTCACCTTCCGAATACCAGCCAGCCTCGCGCGCCTGCCTAAACTCTTGGCCAATTACCATGCCGTGGACATAGGACCGCAATTGATCCGCCGTAAGCCTTCCCACCAGTCCGCCGGTCCGCGCCGAAAACAGCAGGGAGAGCATCGCCGCAGAGCTCTTCGCCTCTTCAAGCCCCCGGAGATAGGCTTCCGGATCATCCACCGGTGGCTGCGTTGCACCGCGGGCGATGAAGGAATTGTTCAAGAGTAGCGCAAAGATCTCGCCGGTCACAAAGGTTTGAAAGCTGTCTATACGGCCGGCTTTTACCTTGGTCCACTTGCTGTGGGTCCCGGGGATGATGATAGTTGCGTCGTCAGCCAGCCCGTGTCCGGCAACCTGAATTTCCTCACCGCGCATGACGTCGGGGAAGGGCCTGCGTGAGGGATCCGTCAGGCCCGGCAGAAACACCAGATCAGATCCGTTCGGCAAGGATTTCCGCAAGCTGCCTGCAGCAAGCTCAGCCGGGCCTGCAGGGCAGGGCACGTAGGGAACTTCGATCCAGCCGTTGCGGCTGGTGATCATCCCGAGTGCGGCAATGGGCAAGGCTCCGTGAGTCGACAGCCATGGAGCAAGCGCCGTCATCAGGACCGCTTCATGGTCGCCCTTGCTGAGCTTCGAGATACCTTGGGGCGTCTCGATGTTCTCCATTTCGTTGCCGTCGTCATCGATCAGCGTTGCTCGAAAGGAAGTGGTTCCCCACTCGACGACGATTGCCGCTGTTTCTGCTGCCATGTCGTGAGCCTCCTCCGCTCATTTCATCTGGGGGCTTGTCATAGGGCGCAAGCATATGTAGTGTCAATTAGTGAATTCATGGTGTCACATTATGATACTTCATTGGGAGGTGAAGAGATGGCAACTGGTCTGAAGGGCATCTTGCCTGTTCTGCCAACGCCCTTTTTGGCGAATGGCGATGTTGATGAGGCGGGGATGTCGCGGCTGGTGCAGTTCGCCCTCGATCAGGGTGTGGACGGTGTCGTGTTTCCCGGTTTCGCCAGCGAGGTGGAAAATCTCACCACAGAAGAACGTGCGGGACTTTTGAAGATCGTCGTTGCCAGCGTGGCGGGCCGGGTACCCGTGGTTGCCGGCGCAAGCGCCGCTGATTGGCGCGACGTGGTGGAGCATGGCCGGATCGCGGCAGGCCTCGGTATTCGCCATCTGATGGTACAGCCACCGAAGTCGGTAGGCACCGATGCAGCGGCCCTTATCGAATTTCTTGGCAAGGTGGTCGAGGCGCTGCCGGACGTGGAGATCATCCTCCAGAATGCGCCGGCCCCTCGCGGTTCAGATCTGTCGCCGCAGGCGATCGTCGAGATCATCCGTGCCTTGCCACATGTTTCCTATGTGAAAGAAGAGACGCTGCCGGCAGGGCCGGCGATCAGCCACATCATCGCCCATGCGCCGGAAAGCCTGAAAGGCGTCATCGGTGGCGGTGGCGCGCGTTATATTCTCGACGAATATGCGCGCGGCGCGACTGCGGCCATGCCGGCCTTGGAGATTGCCGGCGAACATGTGGCGATGGACCGGGCGCTTGCCGCCGGCAGGCGCGATGAGGCCCGCCAAATCTATGTTCGCACTCTGCCGCTTCTCGTCCTGCAGGCGGTTTATCGCATGCGGCTGACCAAGTATGTATTGGCGCGTCGAGCCGTGATCGAGGGCGTCGGTGTGCGCGCTCCTACACCGGAACTCGACGCCGCGGCCATTGCGGACATTGATGCAAACCTGGTTGAACTCGGCCTTCTGGCTCCGGAGGCTGCATGAACAGCCCCGTCGAAACCATTGAGGTTTTTACTCTCACCCAGCCGCGCAAGGTGCCCTATCTTGGCGCATTGCGGGAAGGTGAGGTAGTTAACCCGAACGGTTATATCGTCCGCAAGGGTAACCGCACGGTCTATCCCACCTTCGACCGCAGCGTTCTCGTCCGCATGACGACGCGGGCCGGTACGGTTGGATGGGGTGAAACCTACGGTATCGTCGCGCCCGGTGCAGTTGCCGCTCTGATCAACGATCTTCTTGCCGGCTTCGTTATCGGTCGTGACGCGTCGGACCCGTCCGCGATCTACGACGATCTCTACGACATGATGCGGGTACGCGGTTATACCGGTGGCTTCTACGTTGATGCACTGGCAGCCCTCGATATTGCCCTATGGGATATTGCCGGCCAGGAAGCGGGAAAATCGGTTCGCGATCTGCTCGGCGGGGGCGTCGAAAGCTTTCCTGCCTATGTCTCCGGTCTGCCGGAGAGGACGCTCCAGGCCCGCGGCGAGCTGGCAAGATACTGGCAGGATCGGGGGTTCGATGCCTTCAAATTCGCAACGCCTGTGGCGGATGACGGCCCGGCTGCGGAAATGGAGAACCTGCGCAAGGTTCTCGGACCCGCGGCGAAGATTGCCGCCGACATGCATTGGAACCAGACGCCGGAGCAGGCGCTTGAACTGATCGCCGAGATGGCGCCGTACGATCCGTGGTTTGCCGAGGCACCTGTCTGGACCGAGGATATTGCCGGTTTGGAAAAAGTCTCCAAGGGTACGGATATTCCAATCGCAGTCGGCGAAGAATGGCGCACCCATTGGGACATGCGTGCCCGTATCGAGCGTTGCCGCATTGCTATCGTACAGCCGGAAATGGGGCATAAGGGCATTACCAATTTCATCCGCATTGGTGAACTTGCCACTGATCACGGTATCGACGTAATCCCGCATGCCACGGTCGGCGCCGGTATATTTCTGGCCGCGAGCCTGCAGGCGTCGTCAACACTGCCGACGCTCAAGGGGCACGAATTCCAGCATTCGGTCTTTGAGCCGAACCGTCGCCTTCTTTCCGGTGACATGGATTGCCACGAAGGTCTTTATCATCTGCCATCCGGGCCTGGGCTAGGGGTGAAGCCGTCGGAGGCGGCGCTCGGTCTGCTTGAACGTATCTGAATTGGTTCTTTGGAGGAGGAAGCCATGAACAAGAGAGTGAAAAGACTGGCGCTCGGCGCCGCGACTGCAGCCGTGATGACGATGGGTGGCTTTGCTCCGGCAATGGCCGATACGGTATTGAAATTCATTTCCTGGCAGACCGACGATGCCGGAACGGGTGAATGGTGGCATTCAGCGATTGCAGAGTTCGAGAAACAGCACCCTGGCGTGAAGATCGAGTTCACCAAGGCGGAGCGCAGCTCCTATGCCGATACGATGACCACGCTGTTTGCCGCGAACCAGCCGCCGCAGATCGTCCATCTCGCCTCGTTCGAATTCCAGATGTTCGCAGACAGCGGCTGGCTGGAGCCACTCGACCCCTGGCTGAAGAAAGACGGCATCGACATGACCGGCTGGGCCGGCCAGAAGACGTGCGAATGGAACGGCGAAACCGTCTGCATCATGACGAACTACTTCGGTTTCGTCATGGCCTATAACAAGAAAATCCTCGATGAAGCCGGCATTGCCGTGCCGAAAACCTATGACGAATTCCTGGCAGCGGCAAAGGCGACCACCAAGGATCTCAACGGCGACGGCATCATCGACCAGTTCGGCACTGGCCATGAGACGAAGGGGGGGCCGGGCCAGTATCTGACCGAGATGCTGAACTACATCATCGACGCGGGCGCCTATTGGACCGACAAGGAAGGCAATATCACAATTGATACGCCTGAGATGGTCGAGGGGCTGACGCGCTGGAAGACTGTGATGAAGAGTGGCATCAGTCCGGTCGACATGAGCGCCAGTGATGTGCGCAAGCTGTTTGCCGATGGCAAGATGGCCATGCGCCTGGACGGACCGTGGCTTTACGGCACAACTGAAAAGGGTTCGGCCAAGAGCGATATAGTCTATGCCGCGCCGCCGCTGACGCCGCCTCTTGGTGGATCATCGAATGTGCTGGCCATGCCGTCCGATATTCCCGATGACCAGAAGCAACTCGTCTGGGATTTCATCAAGCTGACGATGACGCCGGAATTCCAGCGGAGCTATGCGACGATGGGCGGAAACACGCCGCCAAGCCCGAAGGCCGATGTCTCCGGCGTGGAGAAGACCATTCCGCATTTCCCGGTGCTGCTCGCGACAATGAAGGCGGCATCCGAGAAGGGGATAGACCGCGTGCCGATCGGCCTTGAGCTCTATTACAACGAGTTCAGCAAGATGATCATGGAGGAGAGCCAGCGGATGATTATCCAGGATCTCGATCCGGCGGCAGTAGCCAAGACCATGCAGGCAAAGGCCGAAAGCATCAAGGGCTGACCCGCTATCAGGGCATGGTTCGCCCAGCGGGCCATGGGCAACTCAAAGCATTCGTAGGAGACCATCATGACCGATACCGTTCAGGCGGGGCGGCGCAAGTTCTTTGACCTTGCGCGTCCCAGCCGGCAGCATCTTCTCGGCTATATCCTGATCGCCCCGGCGGTGCTGATGGTCGCTGCCATCATCGTCTGGCCGCTGATCCTGGCGATTGACCTGTCCTTTCAACAGGTCAAAATCCCGAGGCTCGGCGGCGCCAGCCGGCCGTTCTCAGTGAGCAACTATGTGTGGCTGTTTTCGTCGCAGGAATTCTGGCTGGCCTGCTGGGTGACGGTCAAGCTTGTGGTCGTCGTGACCGCCGGTAGCGTTGCGGTTGGCTTGAGCACGGCGCTTCTCGTCAACAACCGTTTCGAGGGCCGCACGGTTGCCCGGCTCGGCATGGCGCTGCCCTGGGCTGTGCCGGAAATCATCGCGGTCGTCATCTTTGCCTGGATGTTCGACACCTCGTTCGGTCTGTTCGGCTGGCTGGCGATAAAGCTTGGCTCCACCGACCAGATGATCCCTTGGGTCAGTAGTTCGACAGCGGCTTTCTGGGCTGTTGCGATCACCATGGTATGGAAGGGTTTTCCCTTCGTCTCGATCATGTGCCTTGCGGGCCTGCAGTCGATCCCGTCCGATTATTACGCCGCCGCCAAGGTGGATGGTGCAAATACCTTTCAGCGGTTCCGCTGGATCACCATGCCGCTTCTGATGCCAGTTCTGGGCGTCACGCTGGTGCTCACGCTGCTCTGGGTGTTCCGGGACTTTTCCATCATCAAGGTCCTGACCGGCGGCGGCCCTCTGCGTTCAACGCAGACACTGTCGATCATGACCTACGATCAGGCCTTCCAGTATCACAATTTTGGCCGTGCCGCCGCTGTCGGTGTGCTGACGCTGGTCATCTGCATCATCGCCAGCGTGCTGATGCTCGGTCGACGTTCGAAATCTATCTATTGAGGAGGCCTTGATGAGACGCACACTGGCACAAAGCCTCGCACTTTATGCAACCGTGATCTTCACGCTGGTGATGATCCTCTTCCCGGTCTACTGGCTGCTGGTCACGGCGCTGTCCACCACCGACGAACTTTACCGTCTTCCACCGACTTTCTGGCCGGATAATCCGCAATGGGATGTATTCGCCCGCGTCTGGGCGGCAAAGCCGATCCTGCTCTGGCTGTGGAATTCGATGCTGGCGGCGGTGGGTTCCGTGGCGCTTTCCATGCTGGTTTCGGTCAGTGCCGGTTATGCGTTGTCGCGTTATTCGATGCGCGGTGGTGCAACGATGGGGCTTTTCGTCCTCACCGCAAAGATGCTGCCCGCCACGCTGCTGGTCATCCCCCTGTTCTCGATCTTTTCAAGCTTCGGCCTGATCGGAAGCCTCTGGACGCTGGTGCTCGCACATTCAACCATGATCATTCCCTTCGCGACATGGATGCTGAAAGGGTATTTCGACACGATCCCGAAAGAGCTTGAACAGGCGGCCATGGTTGATGGATGCTCGCCGATCGGTGCCATGGTGCGTGTCGTCCTGCCGATCGCAACCCCGGGTCTGGCTGCCACAGCACTTTATGCCTTCGTGCTCAGCTGGGCCGATTACGCCTATGCGCGGACATTCCTGGTCAATTCGCCCGACAACTGGACGGCCAATCTCGGCATCACCACGATGCAGGGCGAATATGTCACCTACTGGAACGACATCGCCGCCGCATCGGTGTTCATCGCTCTGCCGATCATCGCAATCTACCTGTTCCTTGAACGTTATTTGGTCGGCGGCCTTACCGCTGGCGCGGAGAAATAAGCATGGCCAATATTTCAATTCGCAATGTCAGCAAGTCTTATGGCGCGCTGAACGTGCTCAGACCCTTTTCGTTGGAAATCGAAAATGGAGAGTTTGTTGTACTGGTCGGCCCCTCCGGCTGCGGCAAGTCTACCATGTTGAAGATCCTGGCAGGTCTGGAGCCTGCCACCGACGGTCAGATCTTCATCGGCGACCGCGAAGTGACCGATCTGGCGCCCGGCGATCGCGATATCGCCATGGTGTTTCAGAACTACGCGCTTTATCCCCATCTGACGGTGCGCCAGAATATTGGCTTTGGCCTTAAAATGCGGGGCACCGACAAAACCGAGATCGACCGGCGTGTCGATGATGCGGCGCGTATCCTGGAAGTAACTCCCTATCTCGACCGTAAACCCAAGGACTTGTCGGGTGGTCAACGCCAGCGTGTAGCACTGGGGCGTGCCATCGTACGCCAACCGCAGGCATTTTTGATGGATGAGCCGCTGTCTAATCTCGACGCCAAACTGCGTGTCCATATGCGCGCTGAAATCGGCGCTCTGCATAAGCGTATCGGCGTCACCACCGTCTACGTGACCCATGATCAGGTCGAAGCGATGACAATGGCTGATCGCGTTGTCATCATGCAGGGAGGCATAATCCAGCAGATTGCCGCACCTGACGAGTTGTTCAATAATCCTGCCAATCTGTTTGTTGCCGGCTTCATAGGCTCGCCGGGCATGAACTTCCTGAATGCGGAACTGCGCGACGGCAAGCTTACCGCTTTTGGCCAGCAGATTTCACTTCCGCGAGCCACCAGCGGTCAGGGGCCGGTGGTGGTGGGCCTTAGACCGGAACATCTCGTTCTGGGCGATGCCCCCGTCACCTTTGGTGTAAGGCCAACACTCGTCGAAAGCTTGGGATCCGAAAAGTACGTCTATTTCGACGCCGAAGGCGCCCGGATCGCTGATGGTGAAGAGGGCAAATCCAAGGGGCTGATTGCTCGCGTATCGCATACGGGCAGCCTGCCGCGGGACGAGGAGATCAGGCTTGGCTTTGATCCTGCTCAACTCTACCTTTTTGATCAAAAGACGGGTGAACGGCTATGATCCTTGTTACCGGATCGTCCGGGCGTGTCGGCCGCGCCGTAGTTGCAGCCTTGCGCGACAAGGGCCGGATGGTGCGGGGGTTTGATTTGCGTCCATCGGGAACAGGTGGAGACGAAATTATTGGCTCGCTTGAGGATGCAGACAGACTGGCGGAGGCTACTCACGGCATCACCGATATCCTGCATCTCGGCGCATTCATGTCCTGGGCTCCGACGGACCGTGATCTCATGTTTGCTGTGAATGTCGAAGGTACGCGCCGCCTGCTGGATGCCGCCTCGGCTACTGGCGTACGTCGTTTCGTGTTTGCCTCTTCCGGTGAGGTATATCCTGAAAACCGCCCGGAATTCCTGCCGGTAACCGAAGACCATCCGCTCAAGCCGAATACACCCTATGGACTGAGCAAGCTGCTCGGCGAAGAACTGGTGCGCTTTCACCAGCGGGCCGGCTCGATGGAAACGGTGATCCTGCGTTTTTCGCATACGCAGGACGCTTCCGAATTGCTGGATGAAGACAGTTTTTTCTCCGGTCCACGCTTCTTCCTGCGCCCACGCATCCGCCAACAAGAGAGTTTCGGGAACACGGCTGTCGCCGATCTTCTGAAGGCGAAGGATATCGGAGTGCCGGCCCATGTGTTAGCGCGCAACGAAAATGGCCGGCCGTTTCGAATGCACCTAACCGACACCCGTGACATGGTGACCGGCATTCTTCTTGCGCTTGATCATCCCGATGCGGCCGGCGGCACATTCAACCTGGGTGGAAATGAACCGGCGGATTTCGCCGAACTTCTGCCGCGTATCGCGACGTTGACCGGTCTGCCCATCGTGCCAGTCGATTTTCCCGGTGAGGGCGTTTATTACCACACCTCGAACAAGCGTATCAGAAACACGTTGGGGTTTGAGGCGGAATGGACGATCGACCGGATGCTGGAAGAGGCCGCCGCAGCAAGGCAGCGACGCCTCGCCGGGGAGAAGAGGCAATGAAACCTGAGACACCGGGTGGCACAGCAGCACTGGCGAAAGGCCTGACCCTTCTGGACATGGTTGCCGATGCGCCCGAGCCTTTGCGTTTTGCTGAACTCCTGCGCGCGTCCGGCCTGCCAAAACCCACATTTGCCCGTATCCTGCGCACTTTGATCGCCTATGGGCTGGTGCGCCAGGACGAAGCCCGCGGCACCTATGTCCTTGGCCAGCGGTTTCTCGAAATGTCCCACAAGGTCTGGGAGAGTTTTGATCTGGTCTCCGCTGCTACACCGGAGCTCGAACGGCTGGCGGTCGAACTCGGCGAGACAGTCGCATTGTGCCGGCTGGATGGCGTTATGGCGCAATATCTGGCCGAACGCTCGCCCAATGGACTGTCAGTGCGTGTTGAAGTTGGCCGCCGCGTGCCGCTGCATTGTACCGCTCCCGGCAAGGCCCTTCTCGCATTCCAGGACCCCGCGGTGGGACGGTCACTTACGGAACGCCTGACGCTGGACCGCCAGACGCCGCAGACGATCACTACTCTTGAAAGTTTGCAAGCTGATCTGACCCTGACGAGGGCACGCGGTTATTCGATTTCCTATGAGGAGCATCTGCTGAGTGTGAATTCAGTCGCTGCCCCCGTGATGGGACGCGACAACACGCCGATCGGTGTGCTGGTGGCGCTCGGCCCTTCATCGCGTCTTGAGGCATCCAATATTCACCCGGTGGGGCGCGAACTGATCGCGGCCGCCCGTCGCATAACCGGTGCTGCAGGCGCCGTTGCCATCAGCTCGCGGCCCCGGCCACGCTCCACGACCGGGAAGCCTACGGCCGAGCTGAGCTGCATTCTGCCTTGGGGAGCTCAGCTGGGCGAAAGTCCGGTCTGGCATGAGGCCGAGAATGCGCTCTACTGGGTTGATATCCTTCACCCCGCCGTTCACCGTTTTGATCCTGCAACGGGTCGCAACGACACCTGTGAAACGGGCAAGCTTGTCAGCGCTGTCATTCCGGTCTCCAAGGGACGCCTGTTGGTTGCATCTCAGGACGGATTGGAATGGCTTGATTTTGCCTCCGGCCGCCTTGCGCCTTTTGTCAATACGGAGGCCGACCTTGCCGGCAACCGGCTGAACGACGCAAAATGTGGGCCGGATGGAGCGATCTGGGTTGGTTCGATGCGTATCGATGCCTCCAAGCAGACCGGTGCGCTCTATCGCATCGATGAAACTGGTGCGTTTGAACGCAAGGAAGGTGGCATCATCGTTTCCAATGGCCTTGGCTGGAGCCCGGATGGCCGAACTTTCTATTTCGTCGATACGGTGCCAGGTCTGATCCACGCCTACGATTTCAATCCCGCGACCGGCACGCTCTCGGCGCGTCGGGAATTTGCCCGCATTCCGGTCGCCGATGGTCGGCCCGATGGTCTTGCCGTTGATGCGGAAGGCGGCGTCTGGTGCGCAATCTGGGATGGATGGTGTGTGCGACGTTACCTGCCCAATGGCAAGCTGGATCAGGTAATCGACATGCCCGTGCCGCGGCCGTCGAGCATCGCATTTGGCGGACCGGACCTTTCCACGCTGTTCATCACCAGCGCACGCACACGCCTGCCTGCGTCGACACTGGCCGATGCGCCACTATCCGGCGGCTTGTTTTCCTGCCGTCCCGGTGTTGCCGGTGCGCACATTTCATTGTTTGGGGGAAATAATGAATCTTGAAACCCTCTTTGGTTTGAAGGGGCGCACGGCACTCGTCACCGGTTCCAGCCGCGGCATTGGCGCGGCCATCGCGGAAGGACTGTCGGCTGCAGGAGCACATGTCATTCTGCATGGCACCAAAGCCGGCGGAGCGGCTCTCGTGCACCAACGCATTGTCGAAAACGGTGGAACGGCACACGAACTGGTGAGCGACCTGTCGGCACCTGGTGCCGGCCGCGATCTGATCGAGCAGGCCGAAGACATCGCTCCCGTCGATATCCTGGTCATCAACGCCAGTGCTCAGATCAACGCAACTTTGCCGGATCTGAAGCCGGAGGATTTTGCTTTTCAAGTGGCGGTGAACTTCGGTTCGACCGTGGACATGTTGCAGACGGCACTGCCACTCATGGCTGCCCGCAAATGGGGAAGGGTGGTTTCCATCGGTTCGATTAACCAGCTTCGTCCAAAAGGTGTCGTAACCGCGTATGCGGCAACGAAAGCTGCACAACACAACCTCATCCAGAGCCAGGCGCGGGACTATGCGATGGACAATGTTTTGCTCAACACGCTTGCTCCCGGCCTGATCGATACCGACAGAAATGCCCATCGACGCGACGATGATCCGGAAGGATGGGCTGAATATGCCCGCACGCTGAACTGGATGGGACGGGCTGGTCGGTCTGAAGAAATGGTCGGCGCGGCAATCTTCCTTTCATCGCAGGCCTGCAGTTTCATGACTGGCGAGGCCGTTTTCCTGACCGGCGGTTATTGATGGATCTGCAGGCAAACTAATCGACCTGCGCCAGCGCGGACCGGCGGTTCATATCCCATCAAGACCTAAGTGCGCGGCTCGATTGGCAGGACATGAGACTGAGAACTGGCTTACGCCAGTTCCAGCAGGTGCATAATGGAGTATCCGCTATTGCTCGGGAAACTCCAGCCTGCGAACATCATAACCAAGCTGACTTGCTTTACGGACCATTGTCTTGAGTTTGGCCTTTGATGGAACTGTGCGCGCATAAATCCATAGATTGGTCATGTCGGGATCAGCGCTGATAAACCAGTTCTTGTCCGGTGATTTATAGAGGACCCAATAGTTGAAGGTGATCAGCAATGGATAGCGGACACGCATCTTGGCCTTGTCGCTGTCAAAATCGAGTATGCGCCCTGTTCCACGGACAGTCTTCAATCGACCCTGCGGATTACCGACGCGACATCCGTCTTCGACAATTACCTGATCTGGTGATTTGCCGCGGTGATATGAGGAATAGCCGGCGACGCAACCATCGGTCAGCCACATCGGCCGGCGACCGATCTCAAGCCATGTCCCGCGATAATGGTCAGCACCAACCTTGACCACTTCAGGCTCGGCTGCCGTAGCGGTGTGCGGCGCGAGTGTTCCGGCGAGCCAGAAGACGCCGACGAGGCATTTCCAAAAGTCCTGCATGTCATCCTCCAGTATATTTACCTAGCATTTCTCCCGGTTCGCGGGTTCCGCAACCGTCGACAAACCTGCGTATCGTATAGCGATGAGCGTCATCAGGCATGCGGCCGCGAAAATGTTGAGATCGAGAAGCACGGCAAGATCAGTATCACTCCAGCCGTGGAATGGCGGTCCACCGATATAGCGCGACAAAAGGAAGATGGCGAAAATGACAGCTGTCACACTGCGTTGAATCCATTTTTCTTTCGTTCGGAAAGAGACTGCCGCGAGCATGATACAGGCCCCGAAGAACAATTCCGTCCCGGAGCTTTCGCCAAATAACTTTGTCTCGAACAAGGTGTCGAATGCCCCCACGATGGGAAGCGAAATCCGCGCAATAATGGGCCAACGACGGGCGATGAACGGAATTGCCAAAAAGACTGGAGCCGCGAGCAGCGAACCAAGTGACGCAACGACGCCATCGCCGACGAGATACCAGACATAGACCGGATAAAATGGCTTGTTGAGACATATGACCCAAGCGATCGTAACCGTCGCCTGGGTAAGAGGATCGAGAGGAACTCGTTGCGCGCTCATAGCCTTGCCGGTTTCAGCAGATAATGGCCTACACCCCAGATATCGCCGTCATCGTGACCGAACAGGCCGGCGGTCGCGAGGAAGAACAGCCGCCAGCGGCGTAGCCAGAGGGGTGCGTCCTTGCCGTAAACCTCTGCGAAAATAGGTTCGATCTGATCGGACTCCCGGTCGAAATTGGCGAGCCAGTCGAGCGCCGTACGACGATAATGAGTTCCGGACCACCGCCATTCCTCCTCGACCGCGAACAGATCCTCGAAACGATGAGGCAGGTCATGTGCCGGCATGATACCGCCGGTAAAGAAATGATGGGCGATCCAGTCTGCCGGATCGTCGTGGTCGAAGCGGTAGGAGCGGTCCTTGTGAGTGAAGACATGCAGGAAAAGCCGACCTTCCGGCTTCACCCAGTCGCGGGCACGCTCAAAGAGCTTCCGCCAGTTGGACATGTGTTCGAACATTTCGATCGAGACGACCCGATCAAAACGCTGTTCGATCGAAAATTCGTTCATATCGGCGGTTATCACCGACAGGTTGGAAAGTCCGCGCTGAGTGGCCGTCGCCAGGATGAAGGCGCGTTGCGAGGAGGAGTTGGAAACGGAGACGATACGCGAGTTCGGAAACTGCGCCGCCAGATAAAGCGAAAGCGAGCCCCAGCCGCAGCCGAGTTCCAGGATCGTCATGCCATCCTCGATCGCGACATGCCTCACCGTTTCGGCGAGGGCATGAACCTCCGCTTCCTTCAGTGTCGTATATTCGGTCGGATAAAGGCAGCAGGAGTATTTTCGGCTCGGGCCGAGAACCCGCGAAAAGAAAGCCGCGGGCACTTCATAATGCTGGCGATTGGCCTCGTCCGCATGGATCGCCACCGGGTATTGGTTCATGGCATCGACAAACAGAGTTTCCTGGCTGGCTGCCGTGGCGGCGAGACGACGCTTGGTACGACCACAAAGGAAGTCGATACCCGCGAGCGTCATACCATCGGTCAGAGGCGCGCGTTCGGCGGTGTTGATAGCGAAGGCCAGCATGTTCATTTCAACTCTCCTTCTGGGTGGATATCCTGCTTTCTGGGGCCGGGGAAAAAAGCATTCACACGCCGCTGCAGGGCGCGAAATTTCTGGCCGCGCGAGCGCAGCATATGGTCTTCGAGCGGTGGGATGCCTGAGACATGCACGAGCAGCCAGTACATGAGGAGCGGCGCCAACAAGGACAGCCAGCTCGCAATGGATGAAGAGGCGGCAAACAGAAACCAGCAACACCAGAACATCCACTCGAAAAAGTAGTTCGGGTGGCGCGAATACCTCCAGAGGCCCGTCTCGCAGATCTCGGTCTTTGCCTGCGGCGTCTTTCGAAAGCGGCTTAGTTGCAGATCCGAGATTGCTTCGCCTGCGAGCGCCAAGACGGCGATGACGATGCCGACAAGGTCGAGGATGCGAGGGAAGGGCGCTTCGTTCGTGGCTGCCATGTAGACCGCCAGAACAAGAATGAAGGCGGCGAGAGCCTGGATTTGCAGAAAGACGAAGAGCCGCCAAGAGGCGTTTTCGCCCCATTCTTCGATGAATTTTGCATAACGGGGATCCTCGCCTGCTCCCCTGGTTCGGGACCCGATATGGCTACCCAACCTCAGTGCCCAGGCCGCTACCATCACCAGAATTGCAACGCGCCGCTCGGAATCTCCATCGGCGAAGAGCGCCGAGAGGATCCCACCTACACCGACAGCAAATGACCAAATCGTATCGATCCATCCACTCAAGCCGGTCGCGCGCTGGATAGCCCATGCGCCAGCCATGGCCAATGACAGCCAGAATGCGATGACGATCAGCAGAAGCATGTCCATGGGCTCCTCCCAAGGCAAGGTCTCATTGCCTTCACTGAGATCTACGGAGAAAAAGCCCATCCAGTTTCATGACAATCAGAAAAAAATCGAAAAATTCTTCTCCTCCGGGAAACTAAAAGCCGGAAGCGCTCGTAACCTCTTGCAGATGCATCGAAGCAATCCTCGCAACTGATGGAGGGAGAACTGCATGAGTTGGTCAGACGAGGTCACCGGGACGCAACTTGATCTTTCGCAGGCGCCCGCAGAATTCGGCTGGGCGGGCACCATGCTTGAGAGGTTCTTGGCGGGTGTGAGCTACGGCCATATCAAGATCGTGCTTCCATCCGGTCAGGTCATCAACAAGCAAGGTGTTCAGCCCGGTCCCGAGGCGATCATACTGATCCGAAATTGGCGGATGTTGCGTCGGGTGATTGCGGCAGGCGATATCGGATTTGCGGAAGGCTTCATCGAAGGTGACTGGACAACGCCCGATCTGACAGCGGTCATCCGTTTTGCGGCCAGGAATGGAAAGGCACTGACGCCGGCCATCGAAGGCGGCTTGCTGATGCGTGCCGTCAACCGCATGAAGCATCTGTTTCGCGCCAACACGAAGCGTGGCAGTCGCAAGAATATCGAAGCGCATTATGACCTCGGCAATGACTTCTATGCGCTGTGGCTTGATCCCTCCATGCTCTATTCTTCAGCGATCTTCGAAGAGACGACGCGAACTCTGGAGGAGGCGCAGAGCAGAAAACTGGACCGTATCGTCGAGAAACTCACGCTTGCGGGCGGAGAGAGCGTTCTCGAGATCGGCTGCGGCTGGGGCGCACTTGCCACTCATCTGGCAAAGGTGAACCGCTCTAAGGTAACCGGGATCACCTTGTCGCCCTCTCAGCTTTCATGGGCGAACGGTGTTGTCAGACAATCCGGCTTATCAAGCGACGTCACGCTCCTTCTCAAGGATTATCGCGACACCGACGGGCAGTTTGACCGTATCGTTTCCATCGAAATGTTCGAGGCCGTTGGCGAGGCCTATTGGCCGAGCTATTTCGATAGTTTGAAACGTTGCCTGAAGCCCGGCGGTCGTGCCGTTCTGCAGATAATCTCGATAGAAGAAGAGCGGTTCAGGACATATCGGGGAAGCACCGATTTTATCCAGCAATACGTTTTCCCCGGCGGTTTCCTGCCATCGGACAGTGCCTTGTCGGCGTCTGTCGCTCGATCGGGTCTGGCTGTCTGCGAGATCGAGCATTTCGGGGCTTCCTATGCCCGGACGCTGGCGGAATGGCGAATTCGTTTCGAGGAGCACTGGCCACAGATCGCCGCACAGGGTTTCGACGAGCGATTTCGGCGTCTGTGGCTCTACTACCTTTGTTACTGCGAGGCAGGGTTCGAGGAAGGGACGATCAATGTCGGTCTCTACACGATCGAGCATGCATCGATGCCGGGAGAAGGAGGTCTGTCGTGAAAAAGATGAGCATAGTGATGATTGGTGCTTGCCTCACATGGGGAGCGGCCGCCCATGCCGCCGATATAGACGGCCAATGGGCCCGTGGCGATGGAAACGCAAAGGTGACGATCGCGCCATGCGGATCCGACATCTGCGCGGTCAATACCTGGATAAAGCCGGGCACGCCGAAAGAGAAGGAAGGCGACAAGCTGGTCATGAGCATCAAGCCTGATGGTGACGGCATCTATTCCGGCAGCGCTTTCGATCCGCAGCGGGACCTGACCTACCGGCTCACCGTGACGGTCAAGGGAGACAGGATGACGACGAAAGGCTGTATCGTTGCCGGCCTGTTGTGCAAAGGCATTAACTGGACCCGGATCGATTGAGTGCACCTCAAGAGGAAATGCCTATGAAAAGGTATCTTGTCGCCTACCTGGTAACGTTGATCGCGATGGTTTTGATTGATGCCGTGTGGTTGAGCATCATGGCGGACCGCCTCTACCGCCCTGTGATGGGCGAAATGCTGGCGCCGGAATTCCGGCTTATCCCGGCGATAGTGTTTTATCTGATCTATCCGGCTGGACTGGTGTTTCTGGCAGTTCGGCCCGCATTCAGGCAAGGAGCGCTTTCTAACGCGGTCCTCTCTGGTGCCGTCCTGGGCTTTACTGCCTATGCAACCTATGACCTGACCAATCAGGCAACATTGATACGCTGGTCGACAGCATTGACGCTCGCTGATCTTTGCTGGGGTACGTTCCTGTCTGCAATTGCGAGTGGTGCCGGTTATTGGATAACCACGCGCCTTTTCGGCGGCTTCACTTCGGAAGGGCGCGGCTTGTAATGTGATTTCCTTATCACGATGCTACTTTGGCAATGCCAGGCGGGATTGTTGCCGAAAAAAGTTCGCCGGGCACTCTTGAGCAA
The DNA here is from genome assembly GCF_040675795.1 of Neorhizobium sp. LMR1-1-1.1. Classification (NCBI taxonomy): domain Bacteria; kingdom Pseudomonadati; phylum Pseudomonadota; class Alphaproteobacteria; order Hyphomicrobiales; family Rhizobiaceae; genus Neorhizobium; species Neorhizobium sp. LMR1-1-1.1. The sequence continues at coordinate 177 of NZ_JBEGHE010000034.1, read as the reverse complement.
GCCGACGACAGTCAAGCGAAATAAAAGGCTTCCGGCCCACGAGGCTTTTTTTCTAGGACGCGGACTCATTAGCTGATGCGATCCATATCCTCGTCGCTGCAAGTTTGAGAGCGGCGAGATAGTTGTCGGCACGTCGGTCATATCGGGTTGCTAGGCCCCGCATCTGTTTGATGCGAT
>NZ_JBEGHE010000033.1:0-27034 GCF_040675795.1 Neorhizobium sp. LMR1-1-1.1 | reverse complement strand
GACACGTCGCCTCAACGAATTGACAACAATACCTGCCTGCAGACCTCCTCGGAAGGGGGCGAGATCATCCCGGAATCACGGGGCGCAATCATCTCGGAACAAAGGGGCGGCTTCATCGGAATCAGCACTCTGTACCTGAGGACAACACTCGACAAGCTAACGACGAACAAGCCCGCTATCCCGATGAAGGGAAAGAACCTTGTGTTCGCGCAGCCAACTCTCATCGCAGAAATCCATTTCCGACGTTGGACGGATGACGGCAATCTGCGTCACGCCCCCTTCAAGGGTTTGCGCGAAGTACAGGATAATTCCGAGATCTTCGAGATGCCGAGTTAGCTAGTGCGCCAGCCGGCCGTACTTCTCACGACGTCTTCGGGAACAGCGGCGTTACATTTGTGGTTCCTGTGGCAGTGGTCAGCGGCGCCGTTCCTGCATTGCCCCGGTCCAAAGCATGCAAAATTTTGGCCAACCCATCAGCCTGGTGATAGTAGTCGGGTTTGTCCGGCAGCGTCAGATCGAACTCATTGCAGACCCTGGCAATCAAATCCATCGCCCGCGCAGCAAGCCGCGCATAGCCTTCCACGCGGCGCTCAAAGAATCCATCATGGTCCTTGCGGCCAAGATCCAGACTTTCAAGGGCGTTCTCCTGATTTCTGACCCGATTTGAGAACCACATGATCTCCTCGCCGAGGTCATCGCCGAGCGACTGCCAATCAACGTCCTTAGGAAGGTTCAGAACAGGCTCGGGCAGATGAAACGCGAACTCAACCTGATCCGCCGGGTTGAATTCGGGTTTGTCGTGGACGGCCGCGTAACAGGCGCCAACATAATCGTCGAGCGCCAGGACAGTCAGCATCGCGAGGTTGCGAGCATTTCTGTTCTTCTGTCCAATGCGGAAGAGAGCTGGCATTTTCGCTAAGGAGCCACTTGCAGCTCCAAGGGCAAAACTACCGCTCCCGATAAGCGCCCCCAATGTCACGAAGCCTTGCGTTGTAGTGAAGAAATCAGTCACCTAAAACCTCGTTTTCTTTAGCGATTAGGGCATCGACTCAAAGATCAGCGACCAGAGTCATTTATCCAGTGACAGTGTGCGCCGAAGACGATGGAAAGCAACGGTCACGGCTCTCAACAAGCGAAATCCACAGATCGCTGGACTTTGTTGTCACCTAGATGAGGCTTCGAAGGCGAGCGTTCAAGACATGTCCTTGCTCACCGAGTGAAAGAGAGCTGGGGCATCGCAACAATACCGATGTCGGCGCGTTGTGACGTCAGCAAATCAGGAGATTGGTTCGACGATCAAGTTTGCTGCGTCACCGCACTGATGCGACTATGGACAGCAAGCTGATAGATATGCTCCAGGAGAGCGCGGTCCTGGACCCGATCGTCAGCCAATGCCAGCAAGGACGCCCGGCAAATGCGTTTTTCTGAAGCGTGCTGGCAGTTGTACGTCACATACTCATAGAGTGCTGATCCCGTCAGCCCTTCCGAAATCCCCGAGATCATCGTGCCATAGACCGATTTCAACTTCTTTCCCATGGAACGCCCTCCCGTGAGATGCACGATGGCAAAACGCATATGCATGCGTTTGGTTCGCAAGAACCATCCTTACTACGATTCGAAGGCCGCAGCACGGTCAGGCGGCCCGCTTCATCACCTTGGCCAGTCGCTTGATTGCCTGCTCCAATGATCTCTGGCCGTCACAGTAATCCTGCCAGGCGGTGCTATCTTTCAAGAGGCCGGGCACCGTTCGGACTGTGAAGCGTTTGGGGTCGAGCCCCTTCTTCACCTGGCTCCAGTTCAGCGGCATTGAAACCGTCGCTCCCGGCCGAGCGCGAGGCGAAAGTGGAGCGACTGCCGTCGAGGTGCGGTCATTCCTGAGGTAATCAAGGAATATGCGCCCCTCGCGCTGCGCCTTCGACATCTTAATCAAATAGAGATCGGGATTATCACGCGCCATCTGCAGGCAAACATCATGCGCGAAAGCCTTTCCCTCGTCCCAACTGAGCTTCTTTCCTTTAGGCACGGCAAGCGGCGTCACCACATGGAGACCTTTGCCGCCGGTGGTCTTGCAGAAACTGACCAGGCCTAATTCTTCGAGCCGGTCACGGATTTCGCGTGCACCCTCCACCACAGTGTCGAAATCAACATCTGGACCTGGGTCGAGATCGAACACCAACCGACCAGGGACTTCCGGCTGATCGGGCTCGCAGTTCCAAGGATGAAGTTCCGCTCCACCGATCTGAGCGACGGCTGCCAAGCCCTCGACGCGGTCAATCTGCAGGTAAGGCTGCTTGTCACCCCTCACCTTCACCTGTTCGATAAGATTCGATGTGCCTTGCATGGCATGCCGCTGGAAGAACTGCTCGCCGCCGAGGCCGTCGGGAGTGCGAATGATTGAACAAGGTCGACCTTTGATGTGGTTGATCAGCCAAGACCCTACTGCCTCGTAATACTGGGCGAGATTGACCTTGGTGACGGGTTCGTTATCGAGTGCATCCGGCCACAGCTCTTTGTCGGGACTGGATATCAGAACTCCCATAACGTCGACCTTTGCGCCCTTCCGAAGACGGGACGGGGATTTCTTGGCCTGCGATGGTTTGGCGGCCGCCTCCGGCTGTGGCGTCTCAACTTCATCTGGTTCAGCCGGTTTTTCAGCCTCGACCTCCTTGGCAGGCTTATCTTCCCTCAGACCTTTGAATGATGCCTGCCGTACTTGCCCGTCAGCTGTCCAGCCAGCAAACTCGATTTCTGCGACCAACTCGGGCTTCAGCCACACGATGTTGGGTGACTTTTTCGGGGCGCCGATCCCTGTAAAAGGCGATTTCGCTGCTTCCAATTTCTGAAGCTTCGGCAATATCTGATCGACCACTTTCGCGCCGAACCCGGTCCCGACCCGGCCTACATGGACGAAATGGTTGCCCCGATAGACACCAACCAGCAGAGACCGGAAAGCGCCGTTGGTCGTGGCATATGCCCCGATAACCACCTCGTGGCCCGCTCGGCATTTTGACTTCGCCCAAGTATCAGTGCGGCCCGACCGATATGGAGCATCCGCCTTCTTCGAGACAATACCTTCAAGAGATAGGCGGCATGCCGACTTCAAAACAGCTTCCCCGCCCGTCTCGAAATGCTCGACGAAACGCAGAAGCGGATCATCAGCCGCCTCCGACAGCATTGCCGCCAACCGCTCTTTCCGATCAGCGAGAGCGTGATCGCGAAGATCCTCGTCGCCACCGTACAGAAGATCAAAGGCGAAATAGACCAGATCGTCGGTCTTCTCTTCTGAAATCGCGGCCTGAAGCGCTGCGAAATCCGGCGCCCCGTGTTCATCGAGAGCACAAATCTCGCCATCGATGATCGAATTCGGCAAGGCTGAAGCGGCCCCTGCGATTGCCGAAAATTTTGAGGTCCAGTCTAGCCCCTTGCGGGTTTTGAGCGTCGCCTTGCCCTCCTCGACCCTGGCCTGAATACGGTAACCGTCAAACTTGATCTCGTGGATCCATCCCTTGGCAGCAGGTGGACGGGCCAGCGTCTCGCAGAGCTGTGGAGCAATAAAGTCAGGCAACGCCGTTTTCGCCGGAGCCTTAGCATTCTTTGTCGGCTTTACTATAGTCTTCGTACCCGCTTTCCGCTCCTCAGCAGCCAGACCTTCGCTGCTGTCCCAGACCGCGTCAGCCTCGACAGTCGCCCCCTCTGTCATGAAGGGTTTGGGCTTTCGGCCCTTCCCGGCCGCAATAGCCTCCATGGTCCTGCCGGACGCGACGGAGGTTTCATTCTCGTTGAGCACTGCCGCACCGTCCTCTTCGACGGAATAGTCGTCGCGATGCTTGATCAACAGCCAGTTCGTTCGTTTCTCTCCTTCGCGTCCACGCATTCGGACCAGCACGAAGCTGCCGTGGAGCCGTTGACCCTCTAGCGTGAATTTGAAGTCACCTTTCGCCAGCGCTTGCTCTGGGCTTTTGTTTCCTTCGGGCTCCCAATACCCTCGGTCCCAGAGCATGACCGTTCCGCCGCCGTACTCACCTTTGGGGATCGTGCCTTCGAAGTCGCCATAGTCGAGCGGGTGGTCCTCCACTTCGACCGCTAACCTCTTATCGCCTGGATCAAGCGAAGGCCCCTTCGTGACTGCCCAGGATTTGAAGACGCCATCCATCTCGATCCGCAGATCATAGTGAAGCCGACTGGCGTCATGTTTTTGGATGACGAAGCGGCGGCGATTTGACTGCTTCACCAGTAGCTCGCCGCTGGGCTCAGAAGTCTTTTTGAAATTGCGTTTTGCGCGATATTTTGTGAGGGTATCAGCCATAGCGGTTCTCGGTGTCGATCAAGACACGGAATGCGTGAAAACGCGCGATTGTTCCTAGAATATTGGGACCGTCGCGAAATTTGCCCTTGTCTCCGAATGCCGGATGACTAGATTTCGCTCGTTTTCGAAACCTTCAGGGACTTCCAATGGCTACAGGTACGGTAAAATGGTTCAACACGGAAAAGGGTTATGGCTTCATTCAGCCCGATAACGGCTCGCCGGATGTCTTCGTTCACATCTCGGCCGTTCAACGTGCCGGGCTGCAGAATCTAAACGACGGCCAGAAGGTGAGCTTCGAGCCTACCCAGGATCGTCGCTCGGGTAAGACTGCAGCGGAAGACCTTCAAGCCCTTTAGAAAAGAGTTGGCCGCACTTGGATGCGGCCAGTTCTATCACTGGTTTGGTTCGAGAAGGATAATCAGCGTAAACGCGATGAAGCTGATCATCTATGGACTGAATCCCTCAACTGCTGTGGCGAGCCTTGGAAATTACCTCGCGGCGGTCGACGAATAAATCGACGGCGCCAGCTGCCTGCTCGGGTTGCGAGATCTTTGCATCGATTTCGTCCGGAAGCGCTAATGCCTGATCGAGGTTCATGATCCCGACTGGGACAAGGCCACCATCTGCCTCGACAGCCACTTCAACGACTTTCTTCCTGTCCATCACTTCCTCGCACGGGCTCATTTTGTCTGCGAGCAACTGACAATACCCAAGCTTGTTCCCTCTTGAAGAGTGGCGCCGTACTGGGTCACTGCGAGCTTCGTCTGGCAACGAACCGGAACGATCCTCCCCAGCGATTGTTTTACCGCCATTACGGAGGAACAAATCATGGTCACAACAGAGCCAAAAGACGGTGCAGCTGGCACGACCGATCAGTCCCCACGCTGGGAAGGACCGCAAGAAAACACTCCGCGTGGGTATCAAAAAGCAACGGATGATCCTGACCGGACAGAAGACGCGGTGGGCGAAACGAACGCTAACCCGAGGAAGACAAATCTGTCTGATGCTTTCAAAACAAAGGATGATTGATATGGCGAACCCGGAAGATGACGCAAAGGGCCAGTACGCGCCCTCTCAGGCCGATAAAAAAGCATCAGGCGTCCACAGCGCTAAGCCGACCGTTATTACTGGATCAGAGGACGCTACGTCCACCGCGATCCACCTGGTAAAAAAGCTGGAAAAGACTGGGATGTAAATTACGATCCCTCGGAACCGAATGAGGGGAACTTTAGGGGTTCTTGTTGATGTTGTTCGGTGGTGGCCAACAAGGAATGCGTGGTCACCTTGCGCGTTTGCCGAGTGCCCCCTCAAATCGGCATTCTGAACGTAAACGCGGTGTCATCCGAACTCACGGATATATTGCCCTCGGCCCCTTGGCGATCTCGGAAACGATGAAGTGTCCAAGGCCTAGCCCTTCCATACCGTTACCAGTTGACGCACCACCGCGCCGGAATGGCATAAAGAGTTTGTCGATGTCGGTCAGAGGGATCGGTCTGCCACCGTCACTGACTCTGACTTCGAGTTGTGCCCCGAACCGAATGTATCTGGGCAAACGGCTAATCCGGGGCCATAGCATCGGTGAGGCTGGAGAGCGGAGTGGGATAGAGATTTTTTTCGATCTCAGCCGTCATGGCGCAGCCAATTTCCTATCTGGACAGTGCGAATTCGATCTTCCATCCCCACTTTAATGCCTCGATGCGCTACGAAATAGCCACGGTGATCAGGGGCACTGGCGTTTCCTGCTTTTTCGTTCTCAAACAAACTGACGTCCCAAGCTTCGCCTTGTAGCGCATGAGCGGCTCCCCTTAAGCAATCACTCACGCGTCCATGTGCTATAACTCCATTGATCAATGGCTGTTCCGCTAGACCAAGCCGCGCTGGTGTAGCGCGGAGCCACAATGCCGGGATGAGTCTCCACACTTGCGAGCGAAAAGTCGGGAACGCTTTCAGGCGATGCCGGTTCGATCTTTCGAGGCGTGTGCCTCGAACAAAACAAATAGGGAGTGAACATCATGGCAAATCAAGGTGGCTCGCACGAGCAGCACGTCAAGGCAGGTCAGCAGAGCCATAAGGGCTCTAGTTCCGCCAAAGGAACTCCTGCTTCCAAGGCTGCAGCGGAAGCCGATGCAGGAACCTCGAATAAGAAATCGTCAGCATCCATGGGCAAACAAGGCGGGTCTCACGAACAGCATGTGAATGCTGGCAAGCAGAGCCACAAAAGCAGCCATTGATCATCGAAGCGAGGCTCGGATTTTTCCGAGCCTTTTTCCGTTCAGCATTTATCTTCGCCATCGGCTGGGCGCTGGTCTGCATCCCTGGACAATCTCAGCAATCGAAGCCGCTCCGTCTTCAATTCTCGCGCCTCTGCTTCTTTATCGAGGATCTCATAGGCCACCCGATCCGTTTCGTCTCTTTTCGCAATTTTGTCAGCTTGCTTCATTTAAGGCTCCGATTACCGTTCCAACTGACGTAGCGCGATAGGTCCATTTTCAAATGCTTGACCGATATTAAAGATTCAAATCTGACACCTGATAGTCTTAAGCGGTCAGACACTTGGTATCCAGATTGCTGTCATCGCCGTAAGCTGTCGCCGTCCCTCCTACAACGCATGTACCTACCCAGGCGCACACAACCGCGTCCAAAGCATCCTCAAACGCCTTCAATTCGTACGCTCTGGAGCTGAGGTCTGGTAACGGCAAGGCTGCGGCCACGCCTTTCACTCTGGTCTCCAGAAGCATGACAATACGCTCCCAAGTTTCGAACAGCTTCAGACGGCGGGCCATCGGAGCGTCATCGGGCCAGTATTTGCGAGATTTCGAGTGTTTGTAGGGAAGCCTGCGTGTGGCGGCTGACAATTCGATCAGGGCTGGATGAGGATACACCTCGATGAGGCCTGGCAACCTTCCTTCTGATGTAAGCAACGGGTACCCCTCCCGATCGAACCCAGCCGTCAGGTCGTCGCTCAATTTGCCAGGACGCAGCGCGCTCGGCGTGTGGGTGCCAGCGTGCCGTGAACCATATACCGATGAAACCATATTATCGGATGTCCTGCGCCCGATGATTGGCGCCGTCGACAGAGGCATATCAATCGCGACGATAGTGACCGGCTGCTGAGCTATCGCGAAAGATTTTGCCAGAAGCGCGTGGGGGTCAGGAACTGAACCGCGATAACTGACAGTCGTTGCGGAATTTTCTAACAGGAATGCCTGGTATGAGGAAGCAAGCTTGAGAAGTCGCCACCCCTCGGCATCGTTGATAACCAGAGCTACGCCGCTAGGCTCATGGAAGGTCCATGCGGCATCGATACCAAGAACTGTTGTCATTTAGCTGCGCTCGATGAGATATTCGTCCAATGCAACGCAGCGCCGCTAGATCGCCTGAGCGACAACCCCGTCCTGAGCCTGGCCGCCAAGGTGACTTTCAAGGAGCGCCAGTATCCGATCAAGACTGTAAGGCTTGGGCATCAAACTCCATCTCGGATCAACGGCATCACTGACATCACGACCAGAGGCAACGATGATTACCGTTCGAGGCGCCACGCTCGAAACCATGGCGGCCAGATCGAGCCCCGTTCGAGAACCGGGCATATCGACATCGGTTATCAGCGCATCGAAAGTCGGGTTCCGGCCAATGGCTGCTATAGCCTCCAAGACCGTGCCTGCTTGAACGACAAGATAGCCATCGTCAGTTAGGGCATCTACCAACATCAACCGGATAAGGATATCGTCTTCTGCTACAAGCACGGTACGCGAGGACATGGCAGGCTCCATCGTTGTCGATCATCCAACTCGTCCACGCCCGTTTCGATCAGCCCCAACCAAAGAGTATTTGCGAACATATTTAATAAAACCCGAATGAATAGGAAATGCGAGAGCCTACGAGCGAACCGGCGAATTGCATAGCTAGCGGAACGATTGACACGGAGGCGGGTTTTTGAACGAACCCGGGAGGAAGTCATGTCAACGAAGACCTTGAAAGAGCTTTCGAAGCAATTGCAGAAGATCGACTTCTGCATGTTGAACACCTTTCCCAATGGAGACTCACTCAGCAGCCGTCCGATGAGCAATAATGGTGATGTCGAATACGACGGCGACTCGTATTTTTTCTCTTATGCAGACACACAAAAGATTCGCCACATCGAGCACAGCTCTCACGTCGGGCTGACTTTCACAGCACCGCCCGGCTTGCTAGGCAAGCCCGGCATTTTCATAGCGGTCGACGGCAACGCCATACTGATAAACGACAAGTCCCAGTTCGAGGCTCATTGGGTGAGCGACCTCGACAGATGGTTCCCGGAAGGGATCGACACTCCCGGCATCTTGCTCATCAAAGTCTCGGCAATCGAAATCGAATACTGGGACGGCGAGGAAAACGGTCGCATATCGCTCCCGAAGTAACCGTCATACTAGGCCCTTTAGTCACGTTAGGATAAAGGCAATGAACCTAAAGCACACGCGAGTCCAGCATGAAGGCGCTGGTAATTGGATTGTAGATTTTCTTGGAGATGACGGCGAGGCCGTCTCCGTAAAGGTCCGCGAGCACAAATTGTCGAACCAAAAAGACGTGGTCGAACAGGCCAAGCGCATAATGATCGAGCTTACTGGGTTTGGAACCCGAGGCGGCAAGCCAACGGTAAACCAAAACGACGCTTTGAGTAAAGGTGATCTCGATAAACAAGAGACACCACCGAAAATCACACACTGATCTCGTGGACGCCAATCTGAAGATCGCGACCTACAACGTCAACGGCATCAATGGCCGTCTGGAAATCTTGCTTCGCTGGTTGAAAGAGGACAAGCCGGACGTCGTGTGCCTGCAGGAACTGAAATCCATGTCGTTCCCAGAAAAGGAAATTGGCCGTGCCGGTTACGGTGCTGCCTGGCACGGTCAGAAATCCTGGAATGGCGTCGCTATTTTGGCCAGAGGAGCGGAGCCACTCATAACCCGGCGCGGCCTTCCTGGCGAGCTGGACGACCAGCAAAGTCGGTATATAGAGGCTGCCATTGACGGCATGTTGATAGGATGTCTCTACCTTCCGAACGGCAATCCGGCCCCTGGGCCGAAGTTCGACTACAAGCTGCGCTGGTTTGAGCGGCTTCAAAGATATGCTGCTGATATCTTGGAACTTGACGTCCCTGCCCTTCTTGTCGGGGACTTCAACGTCATGCCGACTACTCTCGACGTATATAAGCCGGAGCGCTGGGCCGATGACGCTCTCTTCCGCCCGGAGGTCCGAAAGGCTTATGCCGACCTGATCAAGGAGGGCTGGACCGATGCGGTCCGACATTTACATCCTGAGGAGCGGATTTACACGTTCTGGAAATACTGGCGGAATAGCTTCGAGCGCGACGCAGGGCTCCGCATCGACCATTTTTTGTTATCACCGGCCGTTGAGCCTTGGTTGAGATCAGCTTCAGTGCGCAGGAGACCAAGGAGCTGGCCGCATACAAGTGACCATGCGCCCGTGATGATCGAGCTAGACGTGCCGCAAAGGTAGGGTTCAATGATGGGCACCTTCGAGCTTTCGATAACCAATGAAAAAGCTTTGGACTGGTTCAGAACGCTTGAGCCGGTCGACACGGCCGAAATGATTGGCCTTTGGAGAGGATCGGGCTGCCCATCCGGGCACCCACTGGACGGTGTTCTCGAAAACCTTGGGTGGTTTGGAAAATGCTTCCACCAGAATCTGCGGGCCGACGCCCTTCTCTTCGAAAAAGCGCCCCGCAAGCTCATCGCTATAGAGCCTGCATACTTTCCGATACGGTGGACTTTCGGTTTCGCGAGTATCGGGCGAAAAGCGTTTGCGCGTAGTTTGTTCCCACATATTACGCCCCATCTCCGTGCCCGGGGGACCACAGCCTTTCTCCAATCGCGTATGGACGACGAACTTATAACCGCCGCAATGGTCTATGATCGGCAGCCGATTGTAGATGTGTTCCGCCGGTCGAAACACGGGCAGATGATCGGCAAAATGATTATCGAAGGCGATCCGCGCCACTACTTTTTTGAACTAGCGAAAGTTGAGGGCTTTAGCTCGCCTATGACGTCTTCTTGAGAGCGCTCGGCTTGTGGGCTGCCTTCGCGCCGGTCTTCGAGCTTTCCACAATCATCTGAGGATCCGTTTTCGAAGCCTTTACCTCATGACCCTTGATTTTCGTCGGGGTAGTTTGCTTTTTGACGACTTTACCTTTGGTCTCACCCTGACTGGTTTTCCAGGAGACATGGTCGCCCTTTTTCAGATCTTCAGTCATCACGTCGCTCCGTTTTGTTGTGCCGACTAAACTCAGATGCTTTCTTCCTGTTCCGAAGCCAACAAATTAGGCGGCCGATGTTCGCGGTCTTGAAAGCTCAACTGGAAATCATCATCTGAACATAGAGAGAACTACTTAGTGAGCCGTCATGACGACGTCGGGGATTAAGCAGCTTTCCAGAACTTCCATCGATACCTTGTCGGCGATCAACCGGTACCGCCATCAGCGACGTTTGAGCAGCGTTGGTGGGTCGGCGACAAGCGTATTGCCGCCTCCACCGTTGCTGGTCTTGAGAGAAACGCCTACGTCCGCGAGATCGCTGTTAACGGCTCGCCCTATCTTGTCCTTACCGACGAAGGGAAGCGCCTGGTCGCAACTAGCGCGGAGTAATCAGTCAATCGTAGAGCCTTCCTCACTTGGCGGTGACGCGTAAAGCCCCAAGATCGCCGAACGCGCGGTGAAGTGCGGCAGTTTTGTTCGCGGATATGTCAGCGGACACTTCTATCTCGCCGCTAAGTTGAGCGTCGCCGCGCCCGTCTTCGTTCACTGCTGGAGCATCTCCGCCGCTGATGTCGGAGCCAGAAGAATTATCCTGTCCAACGGGCTGGACGAAAATGTCCGCTCGATCCACACCAACTTGCTGAACTAAATGCTCGACAGCAAGATCCGCTGCTTCACGCGTTTCGAAAGTGGCGATGATGGTCTTACTGCTGCTATCAGACATCGGTACCTCCTGTATCGGAAGCAAAAGCGTAAACTTCGAACTATGTTCCGGTGGATGGACATCATTGATTACGACCCCAAGATTGAGAGCCGGGCAGATACCATTTTCAAATGCAACGAAGTGAAATATAGCCATGGTCTCAGGAGGATGGAATGGCCCGCCCCCTCTTGTGAAGTTGAGTTTGGACGAACGCCGCATCATTTCGCGGATGCATGAGAAGAATATTAGTCAGGCTGAGATCACCGTACCCTTCCTCGCGACCGGTCGACGATCTGCCGGAAGCTGCGACAGAATTTCCGGCACGACTGCGAGGTTCCGATCGCGGAAGGATACTGGCACGTCACGGCGCATGGAATGGCATCTGACCGGCGGCCCGGATGTCGCAAGCTGTTGCGTGATTCAGTCAATGTGCTGCCGTTGTCGACTGCCTCAATGACGGCTGGTCGCCGGAACAGATTTCTGGTCGGCTGCGGCCTGTCAGTGGCGCAGCCGCCCGGCTGAGACATGAGACATGAGACATGAGACATGAGACATGAGACAATCTACCAGTACGTCTGTTCCCACGAAAGCCAGTATCAGCAGCTGGGCGGGCATCTGCCTGAACAGCGCTGCAAACGCCGATCGCGATACGCGCGTAACCCTGGTCCCCTTCCTTTTGATGGATCGCGTAGCAGAACCCGACGAGCGAGACGCTTGCATGATTCCCGTGATGTCAGGGTGTCATGTCATGTGTCTGATAGCGTCGTGTTCGTACGGTAACTTTTATAGATTATTGCAACTTTGCGTGGCTTCATGATCAGGAGGCATTATTAGCGCGCTGTTGAATTGCAGTCTTTGCTTGCCCCTCGGAACCACACGAGTGGCTATTTGTGTGCCCAGTTCCGTAATCTGTTATCTGAAAATATGGCGACTATATCGGTGGTCGAGATACAAGGGAGGCTAGTCTCTTCTCAACGACCTTTCTCTAGCCAATTGACATGTTGCTGCATCTACCGAATGCGATGCAGCCATCCAAATGATGTAAACAACCTGCGTCTGCCGCTGATAGAGGAATGGCGACGGTTACCTGCCGCCTCCTCCGCTCCTCATAATTTATGGAGATTGACGACCCGACAAAGGCTCCGTTTGGACGTATTGAGCGTTGCCGGCCCGGTCTCAGCAGGGCGTGCCCGCCTGTCCGGCGCCGGGGTTGGTACTTGTGTTGTTGTTCTGTTCAGACTGCGCAGCGCCCTGAGTGCCGCCCGGAGCACCGCAGTTCGTGTTCGAGCCACACCGATCAGCCCCTCGATTGCCATCGGTGTTGCTGCCGCCCGAATTGTTGCTGCCGGATGAGTTGCTGTCGCTGCTGGTTCCGCTGCTTTTTCCGCCGTTACCGCTATTATTGCCACCACTCGAACTCTGCGCCATTCGCCGATGTTGTAAGGCCAATCGATAGCGCTACTGCCGTGAGAGCTTTCATCATTTTGGTTGTTTCCGCTATCGCGCCCTACCGCAAGCGAACTTCCGGAGAGTAACAATGTTTCCCCGCTCATCTCGATGCGAAGCGAGAACAAGGAACTAATAGCTTTGTCGCTTGTTACCGTTATCTCAGGAGGCCTTTATGCGACCACAAGATGAGCCAAGCCTACAAAACCACACAGAACCAGTAGCAAAGCAGCAGCAGAAAGCGGTTTTCGGACGCTCTGCTTTGACGCTCCTGGCGATTTTAGCAGCTATCGCAGCTTTCGTGTGGATTGGGATTGCAGTTTACGGCATCAGCACCGGCACGTGAAAAGACATCCCGCCGAATTCAGGTATGGGCTCAGTCTAGTAGTAATCGTGCTTGGCATACGATGATCGCGAGTGCCGGATTTTGGATCTTCCTGATCCAAACGACTTGAACTGGTTTTCAGCCCCGTCGAACTCACCCTTGGGCTCGGGGCGATGTGAGTATGAGGATGATCGCCTCCGGGTACCTCCGATATTTGGGGCGTTTTCGATGCGGCGTCTAGCCTCGGCATTGCAATGTTGCTGCATTAGATTGCCCTGTTTGTAATACGCTTGGTACATGCCGCTTTGCCAAGATCCAAGCCCCACATGGTGTGTGAGTATTTACCAAACGCTTGGATTTGAGGGGCCTGGTTTAGGATTTCTGTCCGGTCCATTGGGCGAAGACATCGGAAAGCAGCGGTGAGGGCCACTCTCTCGTAAATGGAGTTTTTCTAACGCTATCTGCATCGAGGGAATGTCTTGGAAAAAGACGAGTTGCATTACTTTCAGCCAATCAGGCTGATCGTCGATCCCGTCACGAACGATGTCGTCATCAACTGCGTTGAGGATGCTGCTGATGAACTTCTCGGTAATTGGCCCGACAATGATAGCGACCGGTTCTATGCAGGTGACGCGTTCTGAGCCACATTCCCGACTGGTATGGTTATTGCTCCTTGATCGTAAGGCAAGATGAACAGAAAGATTGCGTCTTGAAACAAAACATGCCGCACGACTTCCCACCCGTCAGGTTGAAACTCAAGACGGGAATCGATGACATCATCATCAGTTCCGTCGAAGAAGCGGCCGAGGAGCTGCTTACCGATTGGCCAGGCGATGAAGGCGATCGATTTTATGAAGCAGTAAAGGCTTGCTTCGACTGCCTGCAAGGTCAATTGGGAACTGAAATAGTACGACAAGCATTTGTTCAGGCTGCCGTAGAGGCAGGCATTTCGGTCGAATTGGAAGCCGGCCAGCTTACCAAACTTGAAACTGAGACGAGCCGCGCACCGATGAACCGGTGAAATCGGATCACTGAAAATTCCGGCTTTTCACCTTCATAGTGTCGATATGCAGATCCCTGACTTAAAAGCTGCTTCTGGTGAAACAGTTCTGTGACCGTGTCCTCGATGACGAAACCGATACCGATGCTGTTCAAAACCGCGCCGAGCGCGGCTTCCCTGCTGTGTACGATAAGAGGGCCATCGACAACGACGTCGAACCATGTGCCGTTTTCGAAGAACTCCCAGGCATAGGGTGTTGAACGACCTGGCCAGCGCCAGCGTATGCATGGGTGTTGGAGAAGATCGCGGCGATGCTCCGGTTGCCCGTGGGTCTCAACATATTCCGGTGTAGCTACGGCCACCTGCCTTAGCTCGGGCCCGATTCGGACAGCGATCATGTTCCTTTCGATCACTTCCCCGACGCGCAAAGCCACATCGTAGCCTCCCGCCACCAGGTCAGTCGCCGTGTCGTCCACCGTCAGATCGACAACGACATCCGGGTAACGCTCGCTGAACGCGCCAGGATAGGCTCGATGTATTTGCGGGAGGCTGAACGGATTGCGTGAACGCGAACGGTGCCTGCGATTGATAGGCTCGCCCTGCGGGCCTGCTCGACCGCCGCTTTCAGTTCGAGCGCGGCAGGACTGGCGCGTTCGAAAAGGATGGTGCCCGCTTCGGTCAGGGACACGCTGCGCGTAGTCCTGTGCAAAACTGGGAGCCCACTGTTTCCTCGAAATTGCGGACTGTCTGGCTCAGAGACGATGGCGTAATGCCAAGCACTTCCGCGGCCCTGCTGAAACTCAAATGTTTCGCCACCACCAGGAAGGCCCGCAGTTGGTGCAATTCGTGGCTGGCAAGATGAGCGGTCATGGCTCTGGTTACCATTATGTGGCTGGGTTAACAAGTTTTGTTAGTTTGGATGATATTCTGAAGTTTGTTGAGGTCCGGTACGATTGCCTTCCATAAGGAGCCTGACATGCCGAACACATCCGAACGAAACGAAATTCCACAGAGCTGGAGCCTTTGTGGCAAGGTCGCCATCGTAACCGGCGCAGCCCGTGGTATCGGGCGCGAGACCGTAAAGCTACTGCGGCAGCGCGGCTTAAGTGTCGTCGCTACCGACAAGAACCCCTCGGTGCATGATCTGGCTGGAAGCGAGATCGCCACGCTGGAGGGCGATGTTTCGATGGAGGAGACCGCCGTGCGAACCATTGCTCTGGCAAAGGAGCGGTTCGGCAGCGTGGATACGCTGGCTTCGTCAACATCATCAGAGGATCCGAAAGCAACTGGGCCTGAATGGCCAACCATCGCGCCGGGCCGAAGGCTTCCGAAACGATCCGCGCCTTTAACTCGTCCGGCCAGTGCCGGTGAACCTCACGCCAGGATTCCTGGTCGTGAGAACCACCCATGTACTCTCAATGGAGAAACTCCCGTTGATCGTCCCTGGATAGGCGATCACAGATCAGGGCGGCGAGGACAACGTGGGATCAGAACAGCGGTTACCTTCTATCAGTAAAACATCGCCGAAGCCGTGACCGGTTCAGCTGCCTGAGTTCAATGGCAAGCGCTTCATCCCGCCAACCAATCCACGAGAAACCCATGCCGATGCTTCTCCTGACCCAAGAGGACGTCGAGGTCTTGACGAAAAGCCCCTGGGATGAGGCATAAACGCTTACCCCGCGACTGCGGGCGCACTCCCAGATCATCCCATCGCGCGAGCCTGTGCTTCGTCGATCGCTGCGAAAGACGGTGAGCCCCTCGAGCAACCAATGCTATAGTGACCGAAACTGTCCTGAGGAGGCCTTCCAATTATTTGACTCTTTTGGCAATTGTTCTTACTTTGTTCTCTTCGATATTGGGAGGATACGGACATGAGATGGCTCAACTCGACCCTGTAAAATCGTCGATGTCGGAACGTGATTTCCATCTGGCTGTCCAGCATCACTATCTGGAGCTGTTTCTGCCGCATCTGGAAAGCTTCGACTGGGATGTCGCCGCATTCTACCGGAGCCGAGAGGAGCCGCTGGTCTACTACTTTTCGCCGGGCGCCGCTGATCTGCTCCTGAAATTCGGTAAGTACCTTTATGAGACATGTGACCGGCCGGAAACTAAAGCAGTTCAATTGCAGGTCGGGACATCGCTTGCCTACGATACCGCCTGGGTGGAACTGCCCGATGAAACCCGTCCTTATCCGAAGTTTGATCAGGAGCTTGCGGACGCCGAGGCCGATTACTGGGACACCGTCTGGGGACCGGGCGGCGAATGCCGACCGATCGAAGAAGACGAGCATGACGATCACCACGAGCGTCGAGCGTGATGCCAGTGCTCACCAGCTGCTGAGGGATCGGTGTGCCCTATGACCTCCCCCGCCATCCGGAAGATTATCCACGTCGACATGGACGCCTTCTATGCGTCGGTGGAACAGCGAGACGACCCGGACCTTCGCGGTAAGCCGCTGGCGGTGGGCGGTGCTGCCGCACGAGGCGTCGTTGCGGCTGCCAGTTACGAAGCACGGAAATTCGGTGTTTACTCGGCAATGCCCTCGGTTACCGCCGCACGCAAATGCCCTGAGCTGATTTTCGTAAAGCCTCGCTTCGAGGTTTATCGTGCTGTCTCGCAGCAGATCCGGGAAATTTTCGCCGAATACACCCCGCTAATCGAGCCGCTGTCGCTTGACGAAGCCTATCTCGACGTGACCGAAAATCTGAAACAGATGCCGATTGCAACCGAGATCGCGCTGGAGATACGAGCCAAGATCAAAGCAATGACCGGGCTCAACGCGTCCGCCGGCATTTCCTACAACAAGTTTCTGGCCAAGATGGCGTCTGACCTCAACAAGCCAAACGGCCAGGCTGTCATCACGCCCAAGAATGGTCCCGCCTTTGTCGAGGGGCTTGCCGTCGAGAAATTCCACGGCGTCGGACCGGCTACAGCACAAAAAATGCATAAGCTTGGCATCGAAACTGGCGCGGACTTGAAGGCTCAGTCGTTGCAGTTCCTCACTCAGCAGTTTGGCAAGTCGGGCCCCTATTTCTATGGCATCGCTCGTGGCATCGATGATCGCCGGGTACAGCCGGATCGGATGCGCAAGTCGGTCGGCGCCGAGGACACGTTTAGTCGAGATATCGACGATATCGACCGTGCGACCGGCGAATTGAAGCCGCTTGCAGACAAAGTCTGGACCTACTGCGAGGCCAAACGCATCTCCGGCAAAACGGTAACGGTGAAGATAAAATACTCGGATTTTACCCAGGCCACCAGAAGCCGAACCGGTGCCCTGCCCTTTTCAACCGGCCAAGATCTTCTCGATGCAGCTTCGGAGCTGCTCAAGACGGTCTATCCGTTCAGGCGATCGGTGCGATTACTCGGGGTGACCCTTTCATCGCTCACGGGCGCCCAAGACGATGGCGACAGTGAGGATCAGCCGGAACTGGATTTCAGCATGTAGAGGAATGCTTAACTAGCGTTGGATGAACAGCTGCGAGACCCTCGACATCACCCGAATGGGGGATGAACGACTAGAGATCAGAATGCATCCCTAATTCGACATAGCCCGACAGCCGGCTCCCAGTACCGAAAGAGAAGAAGATGAAGACTATCACCGCGGGCTTGGGCATCACTTTCGTCTTAATGACGGCCATGAATGCGCAAGCTCAATGCAAGTTTGAAAAGCCGACCGGTGGCTGCGTCGGCCGAATAGAAATTCTGAAATCAGGTGGGTCGAAGCCAAGCTATAGTGCCGAGCTCAAAGCCACCAGTTCAGCCGGCGCCTGCTCGAAAGTTGAATTTTACGTCAATTCCACGCCCTACACTTCCATCATCCGCAGCAGCGGCGTCGAGAATGAGAGCTTGTCGGGCACATCCCCTATAAAGAAAAGCGACATAAAAGTCAGAAAGTGCACCTCATACGATGAGGGGGACGGCACTAGCTCAAGTGAAGAGGCAGGGTCGCACTTCTTCAACGGCACTTGGGAAGGGCAAGTCGGCATGTTCTTCATGAAAGCCGGGATGACATTGACATTGAACGTTAACGGCAGTGCGGTCAGCGGCGGCTCTCATGCTCACAATGGAACAGGGACTATCAGATTAGAAACGGACGCGCCTCTGGCAATCGCGTTACGTTCGATTATGCCCAGCCAGCCGATGGCAAGACTGCATCGGTTATCATAACCAAAAACTCCAGTAATTCAATCAATTACGCAGCGTCGGCATCTGGGATGACCGTGTCTGGCACTCTCACACGAAGGTAGACGCCACTCGGCGTCACCAATTTTGGCAAAACAGCGATGTGACGAAAAAGCAATTGCGTCCTAAGTCCCCCGACTTTGTCCCTAATGCCGGCATGATAGGCGCTCGATCTTTTCAGAAGGCAGGCACCGGGTCCAAATCCAGGCCCCAATCTCATCGCGCTGAAAAAGCTCGTAGGGGGTGGGTGTTTGATGAAGCACCGGGCAATACCACCGCGTCAGGATGGATGGCGGATCAATAGAAAGAACGGCGCGACAATCCAGGTGACAGGACGTAAACGAATACGAAAAAGCCCGCCGCGGGAGGAGGAGCGGCAGGCTTTTCGAAAATAATCGAACAGCGACTGTGAGGAGGAGTGCCACTGTTCACTCTGGCAACCTCGAAGAAGGGAGCGGGTTACCTGAAACACGAAGCTCTGTGGGAGGAGGTACGTCGCTTCGTTGGGATTACTTATACAGCATCCAAAACGACGGGTTAGTCACCTTACCGCAGTCCAGCCATGAGAAAACCGCATATCTCTAAAGTCGGCTGCCTAATTTTGAGCCGTCACGCACGAAAACGGTCAAAGGCTGTCAGGAACCTGATCGGCGGATCCGCTTCCGGATAGCGGTAGATTTCGGTCCTCAGGTAGTGGAGCTCGCCGTCAAGATCGGTGTGATCCACCTCAATCCACCAGGATTTCGGACTTCCTTCGCTACCGTCCGACCACCGATAACCGCGAGCTTTGAGGTGATCCTTGAGATCGAATGGGCTGTTTTCGGCAAAGATGCGGACACGGGATTTCTGACTGTTAAGATATAGCTCCGCGAATGGACTGCCAGCATTGCCATCGATCCTCCGATCAAGGACTTCAAGCAGGGCGAAACAATCGTCGACTGCCCTGTGGCCGTCGTGGAAATAACCAGCCTGGCCAATCAGATAACCAAGCTTGGTGCCCTCGAAGCCCCGCGCCGACCAGTCGATCTCCGAGTTCGAACATGCCCAAGCCTTGCAGGAAAATGCCGACGAAAAAGCCTCACAGAACGGCCGGTCGAAACCGGCATTGTGAGCGATGATGAGATCGGCCGGCGCGACCAGCGCGCGCACAGCCCGCATGTCGATCATCTGACCTGAAACCATCTCGTCCGTAATACCGGTCAGCCTAGTGATTTCGGTAGGGATTGGTTTCGCGGGTTGCTGCAAGCCGCCATACACCCCAGTCACGTCACCTATTCCTCCCCGCTCGTCGAAGGTAAAGGCGATCAGACCGATCTCTATGATTTCCTCGCTTCGGTAACTGAGGCCTGTTGTCTCGGTGTCGAGAATGATACCTTTGAGAGGAAAACCAGGCCGGATATTGTCCGTCGTCACGCGCGGCACGAGCTTTTCCAAAATGCGATAGCGTCCGGACGCTGAAAGATGCGCGACCATGTCGGCCTCCGTCATCTGTCGGCCAGCCGGCAGTTTGCCTCGCTGGCGCAGTGAAGCTTCGGTTTCACCACGAAGATCGTCGGAAAACATATCAAACTGGGTAGGCAAACCTAATCTTCCTAATGCCTGATGCGCGAACTGCTATCATGCGGACGCGCTACAGTCATCAAGACCGAAGAACCACGCCGCCACATTCGCATTGACTCCAGTGAAAATTTCAGCGCCATTTCCGTTTGTCAGGTGCCGCTATTTGACCGAAAGGCCAATGCAATGCGTTCTTTCATTGATTCCGCAAACCGATGACGACCTTGGCTAAGGCGCGTTTTGCCCAGATCGTATTGCCGAGAATTGACGAGGGTTATCGCCTCGCACGATGGCTGACAGGCAGTGCGACCGATGCGGAAGATGTGATGCAAGAGGCCTGCATCAGGGCGTACCGAGCGATTGAGGGCTTCGCCGAAGGTAACGCGAGGGCCTGGTTTCTGACAATTGTTCGTAACGTTGCCTATTCCTGGCTGCAACGTCACCGTCCGGGAAAGCTCGTATTCCTTGAGGATCTTTCACCAGTCGCCCTGCAGGAAATCGAAACTGGCGGTTTGATGAACAGCGCCGTTCCAACCCCAGAAGACCTGCTTCTTGCCAAGCAGCGATCGGCGGAATTACAAAAAGCCGTAGAAACTTTGCCTCTCCATCTCAGAGAGACGCTGGTCTTGCGTGAGTTTCATGGACTAAGTTATCGGGAGATTGCCGTCATCAGCGACATACCTATCGGCACGGTCATGTCGCGTCTTGCCAAGGCAAGGCAGTCGCTTCTGTCGCGTATGAAGGAGACGGAGCAATGACGATCGACAACGAGACGCTCCTGCTGCTCAATGCCTTCCATGACGGCGAACTGTCGCCCGGCGAGACGCTTTCAATGCAGCAACGGCTGGAGCGGGAACCGGAGCTTGCCGAGATCGCACGCAAACTTTCTGGCCTATCATCGGCACTTGTCGATGTCCTTCCAGGGGAACCCGCGCCAGAGCGGCTGCGCGGCACAATCCTAGCTTCCATGTCTCCGGAACTGACTGTTGGTAATGCGCAGGAAAATTCTGCCGAAGAGCCGGGATTGAAGCAGGTAGACACACCCAACGCACGCTGGGCGATCGCAGCCTCGCTGCTGATTGGGCTTGTTGGAGGTGGTCTCGGTGGAAATTATTTGGCTCGCGTCACAGGCGACACAATGGCTAGATCCACAATCGAGAACGAAATTCTCGCCGCACACCTGAGGGGATTGATCGCTCCCCAACCCTTCGACATCGCCTCATCGGAAGGCCATGTCGTCAAACCTTGGTTCAATGGAAAGACAACCATTGCGCCGACCGCACCGGATTTTTCTGTCGAGGGCTTTCCACTTGTCGGTGGGCGCATTGATATTATCGGCCGCACACCGGTTCCGGTCATGGTTTACAGGCGCCGGCAGCACACGATCAGCGTGACGGTCACAGATTCCACCAGACGGGCAATGTCCGCCCAGGACGTTTTCAACGGAACCAATGTGGTAAACTGGACAGAAGGCGACCTGACCTATTGGGCCGCCTCAGATCTCAATCCCGGTGAATTGACAACCTTCGCCGAACTCTATCGAAAGCGGCTTGCTGGCAAGTCTTAAGAAAATTTCTGACCGGTGCGAATAAAGTCCCGCAAGCTCCGGTTTACTCCACCGTGCAAGGTTGGGGGAAACCATGAGTGGGATGGCATGCCTTATAGCAGGTGCGGGTGCTGGGCTTTCAATCGCAATACCGTTTGGGCCTACAAGTATGATGTGTGTCGAACGGACCCTTTGTGAGGGGATACGTACCGGGATCGCGGCGGGGGTCGGTGTCGCGACGGTACATTTCGCATATAGCAGCATTGCACTGCTGGGAGGCCTGGCACTGATGAGCCAGCCTGGAGCCGACAGCCTCCTAAGCTTTGGGGCAGGATTGCTCCTTTTGTATTTTGCCTCTCGGCTCTGGCGCCGGGACCTCGTTTTCGTCACGCAGGGTAGGACGCCGTCCAGCTTCGGACGCACCTATTGTGGCGCGATCTGCTTTGGATTTCTCAATCCGGTAACTCCCGTACTATGTGCAGCCAGCCTCACCGCGTTTGCCAGCCAGATCGCAGTTCCAGGTGGGCTTTTGCCGATCGGGGTGTTTGTCGGCTCACTAGCGTGGTGGTCATTGCTCGCGCTTGCGGTGTCGATGTTGAGACAGCGACTAAACAACGAGGTACTTTCATTGGCAAACCGTGGAGCTGGCATTCTGCTTATCATACTGGGGCTCTCCATGCTTGCAAAAAGCCTTGAGGGGCTCTCGCAAATTATTGCGTGACGATGATCTGTTCGCCAGTTCCTCACCTCCAGGGGGGCGGCAGACAGCGTCTGGGGGATTTGCTTTGCCCCAGGCGCTGTGTGTGGAAGGCCGCGCCTCGTCTCCGCGCGGCCTTCCATATCCGAATTAGATGACCGAGCGTCGTGGGGCTTATTGACCTGTTGGATGAATAGAGAGACGGCACTCAAAGCTTATCGGTCATCTGACTGTCGAGCCTTGAACGTCTACTCTTCGGAAGGGAACAAGCGCGATCGTATATCGTCGGCGTGAGCTTCGCGCGAATGCCGATTGTCGACGCTCCGATGGTGGACGGCAGCTATCGGGCGAGGATTTTGACGGTCCTCGAAGGCGATCACGAAAGCACCAGAGCCACATACTGCTACCGCACCGCGCCATATTGCGATCCAGCAAACCCTGTTCGGAGAAACCGCGTTGGTACGGACATGCGGACGGATCGGTAAGGCAGGTGAAGAGATGACAGAAATGTTTGGCACGGAGAAGGAAGCTATATCCCGTTTTCTCGAACTGGTGCTTCAGAAGAGCAAACGAGGTTATCGCGCGGTGAGAAGGCGTGGAAACACCGTCAGGGGCATCGCTTCGCAGAGCATCGGCACATGACAATCGCCGGGTCGGCTCAAAGGGTTTCCCGTCATTAACAAGGAAACCATCATGACCACGACCAATGAAACGCCGGCAAGATCGCTTCCAAACAGGACCAAAGCGCAGGCGAAGACGATTGTCGAGACCGTCTTCGCGTCCATTACGGCGGCTGCTACTTTGGGCGGGGAAACCTCGATACCAGGGTTCAGCAAGTTTAAAATCAAGGACACGCCGGAGCGCGAGGCCCGCAATCCGGGAACGGGAGCGACCATCAAGGTTCCGGCTGCGCGGAAACTTGCCTTCCAGCCTGCAAAGGCGCTGAAGGACACGCTCAACAAGTGAGCCGACGCTAGGAAACGAGTGCCCCTAAGCCCAATATTGGCGGCTTCTGCCGCCACGCTTATAGCTGATCACGATTTCGACTTAAGTCGCAAATCCTAACGTTTGCGACGAACATGATCGAAATCCTGCAGGACGACGGACGTATCAGCGTCTCCGAACTTGGAAGAAGGGTCGGTCTCTCTCAGCCGGCAACGTCAGAACGTCTGAAGCGGCTTGAGGAAAGGGGTATCATCACCGGCTACAGGGCTGTCATCGATCCGGCCTCCATAGGGCTTGGAACGATGGCGATCATCCGCCTGCGCACAACGCATGAATACATCAAAACGGGCCTGAAGCAGTTTTCGCAGATGCCGCAGGTCATTGAGGTTCTCAGACTGACTGGAGAAGACTGTTTCCATCTCAAAGTGATCGTGCCCTCACCAGCCGAGCTGGAAAGCATCGTCGATGCCGTTGCCCGCTATGGTTCGGTTACCACGGCGATCGTTCTACGCAGCGAAGCCCCCAAGCGTATCGGGCGTGAGCTCATAAAGAAGGGTTGAATTCGCAATAGTCCCGATTAAAACGACACTTGTTTCCCCGGGTTTTGCGGCAGGGTACGGTATTCTTAGATAGCTGCCCCGCGTTGAGGCAAAGCGGGAGCTGGCCAATACGGGCGGCTCTGCGGAAACCATGGCATCGCGTGCAGCCTCTTTCTCAGCAAGCTGGCG
This sequence comes from Neorhizobium sp. LMR1-1-1.1, assembly GCF_040675795.1. NCBI lineage: Bacteria > Pseudomonadati > Pseudomonadota > Alphaproteobacteria > Hyphomicrobiales > Rhizobiaceae > Neorhizobium > Neorhizobium sp. LMR1-1-1.1. Next base: position 3,345 of record NZ_JBEGHE010000033.1, on the reverse strand, counting down.
CTCAGCGTCAGCAAGCTCTTTGAGAATCCATTCGCGTTCATCTTTGTAGACCGCGTTCGCAACTCGGCGCGCAGTTCTTCGATGAGTTGTTCCAGCAGCATCGTCATCTCCTTGACGTTTGAGAAAGATGACGCCGCGGGGCGTGAGGAAATGGCGGGGTCAAGAATCGCTTCAGCGACCGCCGCAGGCGGCAAGCGGAGGAACCGATTTTCTGGCGGCCTCCTTCAGGGTGGCTCCTGAAAATTGGAGGGGGCCGCGAAGTTCTTGAAGCCGGTACTTCCCCACGGCGCCATTCGTCATTCTGAGCAGACCCCACCTCTCCGTATCGCTGCCGGAAGAAGAAAGCGGGCTCGATGCCCGATTTCTTCTTGTACTGAACGCTGGGTAATCCCCGCAAGTAGTCTGTTGCAAAGATTTCAGCGAGTTAGATGCAATTCTTGATGCGTTAGAAGAGCAACTTAACATTGCACTTCAACTGGATGGCGACGACCAAGTTGAGGTGCGCCGCCTATTGCCACGTCTTGAAATGCTGGCCGGGCGCATTCTCGTAAATGGCTTCGGCACTGGCATCGAGGTCTCCCCGGCGATGGCGCACGGCGGCCCTTTCCCAGCAACGTCTGACGGCCGGTCTACGTCAGTTGGCACGCTGGCCATTTATCGGTTCTTACCGCTGTTTCGTACCAGAACTTCCCAACCGACATAATGCCCCCTGCGCAGGTAGCCGCTGAGGTCGAGTGCTCTACGGCAATCCGCGCGAGAGGATGCCGTAGAGTACAGGGAGCATCGCCGACGCTGCTGGACTAGCCAAAGCTTTCAAGAGCGCTGTTCCTTGGTGCGGCAATCTTCTCGCAGAAGGCGCGCTAAGCGTTTACGTCAGATGCTACCTCTACGGAGAGGCTAACCGAGCTCGCAAACGGCGTCATTCGTGAAGGCGCTGGCATTTTTGCGAATTCAGTCCTTTCTTATGAGCTCACGCTCAATGCGCTTGGGGGCTTCGCTGCGTAGAACGATCGCCGAGGCAAAATATGGACTGAGCTCATCCATCTTAAATGAAGTTCCGCAGATCGAGGTGTACCAAGTCGAAAGATGAGGAGCCTGGTGGTGTCGGGGAGGCAGGGATGCCGGCGGCGGCGGGCGCGCTGGGCAATGCGATCTTCTCTACTAGGGGACGACGGCTTCGCTCGCTTCCTGTGATCGATTGGCAGCCGTCCATCGACGCCGGGCGAGGGTCAGCGCCCTCGAGCCAGCGAGCTATCAGGCGACCTTGAGCGTGGTCGGGACGCCACGATGGAGAGAATTTGCTACCGTGCAGATCGACCATGCATGATCAATTAGGGTCTTAGGATCGGAGCCATCCAGTGTCGTGCATCTTACGGAGAGGACGGCGTTGGTGGCGACAAGAGGCTCACCGTCCAGTTCCAGGTGGACCGTCACTGCTATTTCTCCGATCTCGACACCTAGATCATGCGCCACATATCGGAGGTCATTGCAATAGCAACCTCCTACTGCCAGAGCGAGCAGTTGCCCGCCGTTGAAGCCGAGGCCCAATCCACCGGCCTTGCCTTCCGGCCTATCGACCACGATGGTATGGCCACCAGCCCAGCCGACTGCTGCTTCCGTACCCACCACATTACGCAACTCCACAATCGACTGAGCCATTTCCTTCACTCCGTCCGTATGGGGTTCATCGCAGGCTCCTGGCGTAAGCGCACCATGTCAAGCCGGATCATGATTGACTGATGCTGCTGTCGCGAGCTCCCTGTCATATTGAATTTCAGTAGCTTGAAACCGGGCATATTTGCTGGTTACTCTCAGCAATCCTCCGCCAACCTTGTTCATTCAGGCAATGTTCAAAGCAAACGTTGTACAGGTCAGAGTCTCCATCGATGATGGTTCCGGTAGCATTAGACATCATAAAACTCCTTTTTGGACATGTTCCCCCATGATGAACGTCTGTGAAAACCTTGCTCGACCCTGAGAGTTCCGGACTATCTGGGCATGTTTGAACGTATGCCGAAGTATTCAATGTCCGATGAGCTCGGAGACTTGAGAATGATGATGGTGCGCCTCTCCAACTAGGGTGACGCGCTTCTCCGAGAGTCCGAGCGAGACATTGGTGTGCTCTTGGGCGGAACTGGCCATCGATCAGCGTGAAATCATTTAACTTTGCTGTATACACGACGCCTTGATCCCCCAATGTGGTTCCAGGGCACTGACGAGACAAGGCCGCGAACAGCGCCTGTACGATAGCAGACGGCGAGCTCCGACCTATTGTGAGCAATCTCCCTTTCACCCATCTATGAGGAAACACTCAAGGATGATTGTCATGGTAAGCCGGCTCAGGAACAAACTGACCGTGCAAGAACGCACGGCGATTTTTGAACACACCAACAAGGTTGCGGCCGATGCGGCTGAAGAGGAACGCCGTTTGCGCGCGGAAAAAACTGAGCGCCTTCGCCGGCTTAGGCTGGAGGGTGGCCGCGACGCTTCGCAGTAGCACGGAACTCGTTAGGCCCTCCTGCATTTCCTGGCAAATTCAAGGAGATCAAGACATGCATCAGATTGTGAAATCGTTGAGCAGTTCTGCAGCAAGCCGTCGTGCCGCCCGACTCGCTAAGGGTTACAACCTAGAAGAGCTCGCAATTGCGACCGGGCTGACGGTTGTGGAGATTGCTGCGGCTGAGGAGGACAATGCCGTGGTGCCCAAGCATCACGTGGAACGGATCGAGCATGCCCTCGGCTAAGCAGTTTGGCGATCAGTAGTACAAGGTGCATATCTCCGCACAGCTCGACGGCCACAAGAAGTTGCTGGCGATCCAGGAGGATTACCTGAAAGTCGGTCAGAACCGGGAGCATCTTAGCGTGACGAAGCTGGCCCGCGGGCAGATCAAGGAGCATATCGACCATCTCGACATGCTGAGGTCGAAACTGGGTTGATCATGTTCGGTGACCATGGATGTACTGGCACCGCACGCTCGAGAGGCCGGTCTCATCGCCGGTCTCTTGTTCTTCCGGCAAGGGTGTCCTTGCTGCCAGTAACGCCATTTGCGGAGATCAGGTTTGAGCGATAGCGATGTAAGCTCGTTATGAAAAAACTGTATCCGAGCGGCTCGCAGGGGTGCGGGATGCAGTGTCGAACACGATCCCTCTCGCACATATGGGCAGGACTGAAGAGGTGGCCGCGGCCGCCTTCTTCCCCGCAAGCGAAGAAAGCAGTTTATTGCGCGGCAATCAGGATGAGACGCGGGCGACAATCTGGATGAGATTCTTAGGTCGCGGTCGGGATCAAGTTATCACGCTGATTGCCGCTGACAAGTTCTTCGTCATTTTCTGATTGCCGCTCCG
>NZ_JBEGHE010000032.1:0-29258 GCF_040675795.1 Neorhizobium sp. LMR1-1-1.1 | reverse complement strand
AGAAGTGGTGCGATGACAGCCCATTCTTCGTCGCTCAATTCGTGACGGCGCATGGCAATCTCCTTTCAAGGAGATTGAATCACACACCGCCGACAAGATGAACCCCGTTTATGGGGACGCGGCCTAGCTAATCCATATCGCATTTTGCCCGTTGTCTCCATTCGTCGATAAAAAGTTTAGTCAACGAGAAATCAGTGACCAAGAGGGCGGCCTTCGCCGGATGCTTACGAGGTCCGTTAATGGCTTTGGAAACGGGGGGCTAAGCCCCCCGGTCTTTAGCGTGATGCTTTGTAAAGTTTCTCCGCAATCTCGAACATTTCTTCCGGGGCATAGTCAGGCGTAAACGCCGATGGAACCCCGATTAGCTGCTGGATTTTTCCGCCTTCAGGCATGCCGTCGACGACCTCGAGCTCACCTGGTGGATCCGTAGGCAATGCAACTTCGCCATTACCCCAAATTCCTGACATCTCTTTATAATCGCCTGGGCTGAACGTATAAAGACGGCGGTGAGAACCCTCATCCAAATATTTCTGGCACTCGGGAACTTTATCGAGAGGAATGTTCGGTGTCGGGAGGAATTTCTTGACGTCGACGCCGGTGATCTTTTCAAGCGCCAGTGCGTATGCGTGCGCGTGGACGGAACCACGCACAAGGAGATAGCCGCAGACTTCACGACCGGTCGGATCAGAGAGTGTTTCGTAGACCCGTAGCTTGTGAAGGCGCGCGCCGCATTCGAGGTGAAAGTTGTGCAGGAGGTCGACCACCACGTTGCCCGTGGTTGTGATGAAATCGTTATTCCATGAAACGCCGTTGCTATTGACGGGCATCGCACCGCCGCCACCAGACAGGAACGCCGCAGCGAGGCGAATATCTTTCATCCCTTCCCACGGAGCGCCTGAGATATCGCCTCCATCGCCTTCGTCACCGCCCGGAATGTCTGGACCATTATTGAGCATGGCAACGCCATTGCTAACGAGTTCGACGTGGCCAAGCTCCTCCGCCGTAATGCTGGCGACGAGGCTATAGAATGGCTTGAGCTTTTCCTTGCTGCGGAAATTGAAGCTTTGGAACATGTAGTTTCCAAGCGTCGACATTTCTCCGTACTTCCCGCCGAGAAGCTCCTGCAGAGCGGCGGCGGCATTTGGGTCTGCGCGTTTTGGAGCTGGCAGGTTGGCCTGCAGCTGGTCTACTCTCATGAACATGTGCCGTTCCTTCTTAGTTGGATGACGCCAACGAACAAGACGACCTGGATCGAGTTCCCCAGCGTCAAAAAGAAAAAGGAAGGGCGGTCAACCATTGCGTATCGGCGAACGCGCGCCTGCTTATCCAGTCAAAGCTCGCCAGGGGGTCGCCAGTCTCATCTCCAGACGGAGAAGAAGCGCTTAAGAAGTATTTAGCGGGAACTCTTACTGAATTTCTTGTTCAGAGATTTCGACTTGGACAAGATGGGTCAAACCACCGACACCTCGTCGACCGGGAAGATATCCACGATTCCCGAGTCCACGGTGAAAATGCACATCCGCGAAACCATCGCATTCGAGACGAAGAAAGCGGAGTTTGTGGAAAAATTGCTCATCCTAACAATTGGCCAGCACACATTCGTCGACCGCAAAATGGTCTATGCGTGGAGGGAAGCAGGAGTCGAACTGATTGGACCCGTTCTATCCATAGGTCGGATCTCCCGCGTAGCGATTGGCTTAGTCGTGGGCGCGATAATCGACCTAGACCTAGACATTGACGCGCTTATCCTCCTGACTGATCAACTGGATGGGCTGGGAATCCCGGCCATCTTTGCGGGATCGCAGACAGGGAAGGCACAAACGAGCGGCTTCTGCATGTCACGCGAGCACGAGGCGATCACTGCGATCATGGCCGCGCTTCTCACGCAGCATAAAGTGACAAAGCATTAACATATGTGATTGAGCGGCCAATAGGAGAAGATACGCTGAGATGTAACGACCGCGAGGCCGAACAGGAGGAGCGATCAGTGCAGACAGTTTCCAAAGTATTTCCAACGGTTTTTTTCCCCTCGGATATCCGGGCAATGGCGGCCGCGTATCGAGTGGCCGTGACTCGTCCGATTTGCGCGGATGTCGACCCTGTATTTCTTGCCAGGGCGGTGTTGCATTTCTACGTCCGAGCCCTGGTAGACCCTGATCGCCTCAGCGAACTGACGTGCAGGCTCGTAGGCAAACGTCGCGATGAGGGCCGGGAGGCTCATCGCACGAGCACACCAAACGCATCCGCTCTAGCACAGCCCGGATCCCTTCCTGTCAAGGACGGCGCAACACCTCGAGGTAGTTCCAATGGATCGTGATACCGACGATGGTATTCGCGCCGACATGATCAGGCTCATTCCTGAAATCCGGAAATTTGCGAAGCGCTTCTCAGACAATCCCAACGACGTCGATGATCTCGTTCAGGAAACACTCCTGCGCGGCCTCGCCAATCTCGACAAGTTCCAGCCGGGCACCCGCCTCAGATCGTGGCTGTTTACGATCCTTCGCAACTCGTTCTGCACTCGCTACCAACGAAGCGTGAGAGAAGCGCCCGGTCGTGAGGATTGTGTCTCGCTACAGTCATCCGTGCCTCCTGCGCAGGAATGGTCAATCCGAATGCAAGAATTCAACAGGGCTATCGCAAGCCTTTCGCCCGAGCACCGAGGGGCATTCGATGCGGTTCTTGTGGACGGCGACAGTTACGAGGCTGCGGCTAAGAGATGTGGATGCCCAGTCGGCACTGTTAAAAGCCGGGTGAACCGGGCTCGACTAGCGCTCACGGAGCAAATGGGTGGCGCCCCATGATATGGATCCATAATTGCCCAACCTATCATATGTGCTGGTGATCGCCGGGGTTTGCATATCTAATCATCACCTCACCCGCACCTTGTTCGCCAGCTCGTGACAGAGAGACAATGCGCTCCCGCCACAGCACGGGAGCCTAGCCATATGCCGCGGTACTTTTTTCACGTTCTCAACGGCAAAGCGGTCGTCGATGAAATCGGCTTTGATCTTACAAACTCGGACAAGATGCGCACCGAAGCGATTCGAGCCGCTGGGCAGATGTTGAGTGACGGCAAGCACAGCTGGAACGGTCAAGCGTGGCAAACGGTCGTAACTATGTCGCCGGAACCATCGTTTTCGGCGTGAACTCTCAGTAGACCGCCACGGTCTTTAGGCTTGTCGGATGAACTAGGAAGAGTTCCTCGCACTTCGTAGGGGCCATTTACAAAAGTTCCAGAAATAGGGTGCGCCATATGCCCCTCGCAAGGGGCTGTACCGGCTAGAACTCGGGTAGGTCCCATTCTAACAGATAAGGAACCTGCCGTATCCGCCGCAAAGACTGTTCGTCGTCTCGGCGTTGGGGTGGAGGAACAGTGGGTCGCCTCGGGCGCGAAATGGCAGCCCAAGTCGTCGTGAGAGATCGTCGCCGCTCTGAAGGAGATTGGGTTTGTGAGCAACCTCGTGGAGTACCGCGGAGGCACGATGTCTCCCGACTTCAACTAACCATCGTGCCAGGTTCCGACTGTCACTGCTGATAAGGATTGAATGATGCATTACCCCCGTATACTAATGATAGCTGCTTTCGCCATCACCTACTCCTTCGCAACCTTTAGCATGCTTCCGGCCTATGCTCAGGACGCTGCGAGCACAGCGTTCGCTCAAAAGGCTGCGCAGGCCGACATGTTCGAAATCGAAGCGGGCAAAGTCGCTATTGCGCGTGGCAAGGATGATGCCGCCAAACAGTTTGCCCGCGACATGGTGATGGATCACACCAAGTCTTCTACGGATTTGAAATCGGCTGTCGAGGCCGAGAAAATCGAACTTCCAACAGGGCTGACGAAGGAAAACACCGACAAGCTCGCCGCCCTCGAAGTGGCGTCAGATGCGGATTTCGACCAAGCGTATCTCGCAACCCAGGTCGCGGCCCACGAGGAGGCTGTCGCGATGTTTACCTCGTACGTCAAGGATGGGCCTGACGGTCCTATCAAAAACTTTGCGACAGCAACGCTTGGGACGTTGAGAACACATGCGATCAAGGTTCACGGTTTGACCGATAACAAATAATCGCGCTCAAAGCGGTGGAACTTATTACGCGGCTACGTGTTCGATGGCCGCATTTTCGACCCTAGCAATTATGGAGCCTATGATGGCAGAGAAGACTTTGGACGATCTGTTCCTTGATACGCTCAAGGATATCTATTTTGCCGAGAAGCAGATCTTAAAGGCATTGCCCAAGATGGCACGTGCCGCCCAATCCCCTGAGGGCAAGCAGGCTTTTCTGACTCACAAAGACCAGACAGAAGGTCAGATCGAACGCCTCCAGCAGGTATTTGAGCTGATCGGCAAGCCGGCGCGTGGCAAAACCTGCGAAGCGATCCAGGGCATTCTTGCTGAAGGCGAGGAGATCATGGAAGAATTCATGGGATCGCCCGCCCTTGACGCGGGCTTGATCGCATCGGCGCAAGCCGTCGAGCACTACGAAATCGCGCGCTATGGAACGTTGAAAAGCTGGGCCAGTCAGCTGGGGCTGGCGGACGCCGTTCCGCTGCTGGATGCCAATCTGCAGGAAGAATTGCAGACCGACGAGCTGCTTACCCAATTGGGGGAGGCCTCAGCCAATCCCAAGGGCGCCAACAAAGTCGCTTAGATACTGTTCTGACCTCACTGATCAGAGGCCGCCGCCAGGAGGCCTCACTTTTTTCCGAAGCGCGTTCGCTCAGTATCAAACTTGATTTCATGGGCGTGGAACTCCTTCCTCAGCTGCATGTTAGCGAGCTCCGAATATCGATAGCGATCCAGGAGAATTCCTATGACAGTTCCTATTCCAGCCCGTGATAGCGATAGCGGCTTCGCCTCTGGCGCAGCGTTCTATAAAATTTCCTGGGGAGCGGTTCTCGCTGGTGTTGCGATCGCTCTCGCCGCGCAGTTCTTGCTCAATCTCCTGGGCGTTGGTATCGGCGCTGGCGTACTCGACCCGACCACCTCCGATAACCCGGAAGCGTCTAACTTTTCGATAGCAGGGGGCATTTGGTTCGTGCTTGCGGGGATCGTTTCAGCCTTCATCGGTGGCTATATCGCCAGCAGGCTATCGGGGCGACCCGACAAGCCGACTGGTGGGTTGCATGGTCTGACGACCTGGGCTGTGACCACGCTAGTCGTCTTATTCATGTTGACCACGTCAGTTGGCGCTTTGATCGGCGGCGCGTTTTCAGGGCTTTCGAGCGTTATCAGCGGAGCCGGACAAACGGCTACGACCGCTGTGGCAGCAAGTGCCACGGCGATCTCCAGCGCAACCGATCCAATGGCCGGAATAGAACGGCAGGTCCGCGGATCGACAGGAAATGATCCCGAGGCCCTGCAAGACGCAGCAGTTGCTGCTGTCCGGGCGGCCATGACGGGAGATGAAGCAGCGGCTGAGGACGCCCGGACACGCGCTGCCGATGCAGTCTCACGCGCCCAAGGCATCCCTGTTGATCAGGCCCGACTGCAAGTCGAACAGTATGAGAAGACCTACCACGACAACGTTGAATCCGCCAAAAAGCAGGCCGCAGAGGCCGCCGATCTCGCTGCCACGACGGTAGCAACAGGCGCAATCCTTGGCTTCCTTGCCTTGGCACTAGGTGCTGCCGCGTCATGGTTTGGCGGGGTTTCCGGCACGAGGGGCATTTTAAGGACCGACGACAAGCGTCACATCGCAGGCGTGTAATAACAGCTTTCGATGCGAAGCATGATTCTGCACATGGCGCCTTGCGGGGCTTTATGCTGCCGGGGATGTGGTACCCGGCCTTGATCAGATAGCCAGCGCGATGGGGCAAGCGGCGATTGCGGCAACAACCATTCGAAACGATATGAGCGCTTCGCGTACACTGTTGAGGTAGATATCGAGACACGGTTCATCCGCTTTCGACCCCCGGAGTTCACGACCTGCGATCGGGCAAAGATATTTTCTCAAGCCGCGGAACTCGTGAACCAATGGGATGTTCGACGTCTCTAACGAGGAGATGGAAATATGAGCAACCCAGAAGACGATGCCAAGGGCCAGTACGCGCCCTCGCAGGCAGACCGTAAAGCGACCGGTGTTCACAGCGCAAAACCTACCGTGATCACGGGTTCGGAAGATGCGACAGTTCATCGAGATCCACCCGGGAAAAAGTCCGAGAAGGATTTCGATCTGAACTACGATCCCGCAGAGCCAAACGAGCAGAATTCTCGCGGCTAGCCGTTATCATGGGCGGGAGCGAAAGCACCCGCCCCTCCCCAACAATACCGTCGCGAGCCGATACGGCACTCCGCGCATGCCGCATTCGAACACGAACGAGATGTAACACTGACATCGTTGCGTATCGTGTTGGGCTAAACCGGACCACCTTCCGCACCGACCAAAGTGTTGCGCGCCGAACAGAATTTCATCCACAAACTGAGGCAATCCATAAATGAGTGCGACTTGCACATCAGATCTACAGTCAGGCTCAAACGAAAAAGCTTGGCTGAAGATCCTCGCAAAATATCGACAGCCAGATGTTGGTCGCAGCGTCTATGAGCTTGCGATCACAGGGGTACCGTTCCTGCTGCTTTGGTTCGGCACCTGGTTTGCCGTCCATTTTGAGTTCTGGCCAGGCCTGGTTCTACTCGTGCCGGCGGCCGCATTTCTGCTGAGGCTATTCATGCTCCAACACGACTGCGGCCATGGCTCCCTCTTCGGTCGTCGTCGCTGGGACGACTGGACCGGAAGAGTGATCGGCGTCCTGACGTTGACACCCTACGATTACTGGCGTCGAGCCCACGCCGAGCACCACGCCTCGGCCGGCAATCTCGACGGACGCGGGGTTGGCGATATTACGACCCTCACTGTTCGCGAATATCATTCCCTTCCTACACGGGGAAAGGTCGCTTATCGGCTCTATCGGCATCCTGCCGTAATGTTTGGTCTCGGCCCAGCATTCCTGTTTCTGTTCAAACAAAGATTACCTTTCGGACTGATGCGCTCAGGCGCCCTTCCCTGGGTGTCGACACTCGCCACGAACGCCGCTGTTGCAGCGCTCGCTGTCGTGCTGATCTGGGCGGTGGGACTTGTACCTTTCCTCTTGGTTCATCTCCCAATCGTGTTGATTGCCAGTTCCGCAGGTGTCTGGCTTTTTTACGTTCAGCATCAGTTCGAGGATACACACTGGTCGAGGCCGCCGGAATGGAATTTCCCTTACGCAGCTATGCATGGAGCGTCACACTACGATCTCCCCGCGCCACTGCGATGGATCACCGGAAACATCGGAATGCATCATATCCACCATCTGTCGAGCAAAGTGCCCTTCTACAGATTGCCCGAAATTCTTCGGGATTACCCCGAACTGGCGAATGTGGGCCGGATCACCCTCCGTGATAGCCTTGCCTGCGTAAAACTCGTCTTGTGGGACGAGAAGACACAGCGACTAATCTCTTTGAAAGAAGCTCGGGCACAACAAAAAGGCGCGCCAACAGCGTCGCCGCCTGAAGCTCAACGTTCCGTGAAAGGATGATAGCAATGCACAATCTGAAAGAATTTGCCACGAGTTCCAACGGTGACCGATGGTTCCTCGGACGTAACGAGCAGAGCAGTGCAGCATTTGTTCTCCATCGAGGTAATCCTGCGTCGGGGGGGCATGAAACACGAAGCACTGTCGATTCATTCTTGGCGCAAGAGCCGAGGGGACCACAACACGACAGGCTCGTTGCCGCTCTTGCAGCTATCGAAGCGCCAGAAACTGCGGACGGCGGGGAGGAGGAAAAGACTCCATCACTGAAATTGGCCGAGGAATATCTCCGGCTAGGCGGCAAACGGCGAGCTAAGGTCGACGACAACATCGTCAACACGCGGCTATGGGAGGACGAACCCAAGGAGGCTTCGGAATTCTGGGATGTCAAGGTTGAGCCAATGGAGGAGAAGCAGCGCCGCGAGGTCGAACTCCATCTGCCCTCGATCAGCGATGACTGACGTCTCTATCCTGCTTTCTCGTTTAACATCTCCGCAAGTCGTTGCGCGTTTCTTATGGAATGACCGTCGCGATCATTATTGAAATACACCCAGACGGTTTTCGCAGACGAGCTCAAAATTCGGTCGGCCCAGACCTGCAGCTCTTGATCACTGTAGTCGTGACGATACCACTGGCTCACACCGTGAAAGCGGACATAGATGTCATCGGCGGTTTTTACGAGTTCGTCCGGTAACTTCGGACCACTGCACGAGCAGAAGATTATACCCGCGGACGAGAAGGCTTCGTACACCGTCGCATTCCACCAGCTTTTATGACGAAATTCCACGACATTGCGACGCCGCGGATCAAGCTGAGAAAGGATCGAGTGAAGAGTTTCGGCTGAGTATCGGACGCTCGGCGGGAGCTGGAACAGGAAACACCCCATTTGAGGCCCGAGCATATCCGCGATATAACCAAAATCCTGGATCAAGGTTTCCGTTTCATCGAAACGCTTGATGTGGGTGATGAGCTCACAGACCTTGATCGAGTAAACGAATCCCGGATCGGCCTGGCGGATCCACGTCTTAACCGCACCCACTGTCGGCCAGGAATAAAACGGCGCGTTCAGCTCGACCGTTTTGAAACGGCCCTCGTAGATCGAAAACCATTGGCTTGATGGCACGTCGGAGGGATACATGGCCCCTTTCCAATGCCAGTAATACCACCCGGAGCAGCCGATATGGACGTGTCCGGATACCGGGTCAGACGCCACTGGTTCGAGCGTGGGCCGCGATATGCGAAGTTCGTGCATTCTGGCTGCGCGCGTGACATTGGCATCGCGCTGTTTTTGACGGCGCTCGGCTCGTCGGATGCGGCGCACAGCAATCTCGTCTTCCGATAGTTCACTCACCGTGCTTCTCGCGGTCCCACAGGGCAAGAGCGGTCATTCGATATGATGACCCAGTGGGGAGTTGGCGTAATCCGACAACAACGCAGCGACGTCATCGTAAATGGCAATCGCGCCAGCATTCCGCAGGAGCTCATCCGCAAACCCTCCGGACCGCAACGCCACTGTGGAAATGCCAATTTTGCGGGCCGCCTCGACGTCGTAGGGAGAATCCCCACCACCATCACTTCCTCGGCCGTAACACCCTTCAATTTTGCCAGCGCGGTCGTAAAGATATCGGGAGACGGTTTGGTGTTTTCCACTTCGCCGCCACTTGTCGTGGCGGCCACGAGCTCCCTGATATTCAGTTCGTCCATATAGTGACTGAGATCATCCTGCGAAGCCGAAGAGGCCAGTGCGACCTGCTGCTGACATTCACTGGAATGTGCAAGCAGCTCGAAAGCGTGCCGGAACGGTTTGACAGACGCGCGATACTTGCAACGGAAAATCCCGCCCTGCAACTTTCCCAGTTCCTGACATGTTGCGGCATCAAGGTCCGGCACGAGCGCGGGTATCAGCATATCGGCGCCCTTGCCGATCTGAGCATGAATTTCCGGCCCTGAGAAGTTCATTCCGATGCTCTCAAATGCCTCGCGCCAGGCAAGCACGTGCAGGTCGTTGCTGTCCACGAGCGCCATCGATATCGAAAAGGATCGCCTTGACCTGCATTTCGGATCCCAATCATAAGATTTGTTTCAGCTACCCGCGAAGATTTGCGTAGCAGTTTCGCAACTGCGCAGACGGCTAGGCATGGCCGGCGCAAAAGTCGTTATCTTCAACACCAGTGGAGTATTTTGTCTTCGCTTGCCGGATTGAAGCGAGATGGACGGAGAGTGCTGATCTAAAAGCCAGTATCTCTTGCCGTCTTATGTGGGCCGCGGCAGCACGCAACAGCATTTTCGAACTTTCGTCGACCATGAGACCTTATTGTCCACCAATCACGAGGGCAAATTTGAGCAGAGCTGTTAGTTTCAGGTATGCATAGCCTTGGACAAATAACTTTGCCGGACGGTTGATACCCATCTCGATACTAAGAGGATGAGGGTCGCTTTCTGACCATTGCCTTGTCGATGCCCTTCTTCGCCTCCTCTGCGAGTTTTTTTGCGATTTTCGTCAGCATTCTCGCCAGTTCTGCCGGCATCGCTTTCCGCGTCAGGCTTGTTATCGGTCATTGGTCCACCTTTCATCGCGGTGCGAACCGCCGCGGGCAGCCATAGTTCCACAAGCGCTCATGATATTTTGAGGTGATGCGAGAAGTTTCGGCTGTTGAACACACATCGCGGAATCACAACAATAGGCTGCTAGGCGTCTCAGCCGGCTATTGACTACTGAACAGTCAAAGTGTCGATCGCAACAACCCTTCAGCGAATGCGACAACGGCTCACGAGCTGCGGGTCAATTCTTGGGGAATGTGGATATCGATACGAAGTCCACTGTCACGCCAGTTCCAGGCCACCTGCCCATGAAGTTGTCGTTCGACGAGAGTTCGTACAATCTTGGTGCCGAACCCTTTATTGTGTTTATCGCCGCCGAAAGGTTGGGTTTCCTCTGCCCGAGTAATTTCGACGCTGCCACCCGGCTGAATGTCCCATGCGACGGCAACAGACCCCCTACCGACGGCCGCCGTCCCATGCGTCAGCGCGTTGGTTGCCAATTCATGGAAAGCGAGAGAGAGGCTGCACGGCGTCCGGCGTTATAAAAAGGACGGGCCCCTTGAATTCACAGACATTCTGCTGGGGATCCGGAAACTGCGCCAGGATCAGTCTACAAAGTCGATAGCAACCCAACCTGCTTCGGAAAGGAGAGTGTGCGCCGCTGAAATCGCATGAACGCGGCGCTGCACCGCAATGGCATAAGCCGCCGGCTCAGTTGCTCGGCTCAGACGCACAATGCTTTCCACAATCGCGAGGGCATTTCGCGCTCGATGATCAACCTCCATGAGCAACCGACGCTCGGAGGCCTCGAGTTCCTTCATCTTCCGGAAATCAGTCACATCCAGCTGAGAGGCGAAGTAGTAGGCAAGCTGCTGATCGTCATCTCTGATCGGGCTGAAATGCAACTCGTTCCAGAACGCCGTTCCGTCTTTCTTATAGTTCAGAATGTCGACCGTAGCCTCAAGCTCGCCGGCTATCGCATATCGAAGTTGGTCGACAACAGCTCGATCCGTATTCTCTCCCTGCAGAAACCTGCAGTTGCGTCCAAGTACCTCTCTACTCTCATACCCCGTCAGATTGAGAAACGCCTTGTTGGCAAGAATGATCGGGTGATCGGGATGGCGGGCATCAGTGAGGACAAGCGGCATACGCGTTCGCTCAAATGCAGCGGCGGATAGCTCCTTGTAATCACGGATCCCCTGGGAGCAGCGGCCGTAGGCTTGTCGCCATGGACTGGGCTATCTGGCACATGCCACCTCATTCAAATGCTGAGCGTAACTCCACAACGAGGTTGTTGTTTCATGGGATATTTTAGGCCCGCCATCACCAGGATTATCATTGCTCCAGCAACAGCCTTAGCCCATCAATCAGCGTCGACTGCAAGTCAGGATCTGATTGACGAGTTAATGTCCTTGAAAATCGAAGCGTCACCGTCGTCGATCATTGGAACTCAAGAATGGCAACAGCTACTCCTCTCGCGCCCCGTCACGGGCTCTGAGAGACGGCGAATAGATCGCCGCCCCGAGCATCGCCGTCCGGAATAAGGGGCTAGGACATTAACTCGTCGATGAAGGGCGTTCGCCGTCTTGGGCTTCCTCGCGTATGCGATCGTGCGCGACGTCGTGAACATCTGCCGCAACTGAAACGGCCTTATTATAGGCCTCCGAGGCGATGCTTCCAGCTTTATCAAATGTTTTGGAAGCTTCAGCCGATACACGCATTTTGACACCGTCAGCGGCATCGCCAAGCGCTTCATCCTCCATCTGGGTCCGGGGAAGAGCGGCGCCGATTGCAGCACCGACGGCGAAGGCGAGCGCGCCGCCCACAAGTGGTTGATCCTTAAAATGCTTCTGAATGGCCTCATTGAACTGCGCGCCGGTGTGGGCTGCACTGTGCCCAGCGTCAGACAGTGTTTGGCCTGTCCTGCCTGCCGACCGCGTCAGATCGCTCCACGTATTTGAGACCCAACCGGACGCCTCTTCAAACAGCTTCCCCGCTTCGTCACGCAGGTCATTGTACTGACGCCCGGTAGCGTCGGCGAAGCCTCGAAAGGTCTTGCCGCTCTCATCGACAAAATGTCCTGCACGACGCCCTGTCTCGTCTGTCAGCGCCTTATACTGGCTGCCACCACCATCCGTGAAATGGCTATAGCGCTTATCTCCGTCGATCCTGACTGGTCCCGATCGGCGAAGGTCCCCTTTGACGATTGCTAGCGGATACTCCTCCTTACCTCGACTGGCAGAAGATGAAATGTTTGTCTTCGGACCCGCCATCAAACATGCAAGTCCGACGCCCAGCAGTGCCATGGGCATAGGGTTGTTTCTGACCGCTGCACCGAGATTGGACACGTACTCGCCTCCGCCGCTCGATTTGGCGTAATTGAGAATTTCATCTACCAACTGTCCGGGCGACATGCGTTGCCGGATCGCGTCAAGCCGGTCTTCGATGCGACGGCGGTCTTCAGCAATTTCTTGCTCGATTTCCGCAGAATTTCGATTTTCTGAAGTGTAGGCCATCACGTTCTATCCTTCACGATTTTCGCATCCTGATGAAGCGAGGCGGTGGTGCGGTCGAGCTTGAGGTTGCCGCCCTGGAACGCCGCAAGGCCGCGGGTGATGAGGCCCCACGCAACCAATGCGGCGACAAGGCCGACAACAACAGATGAAAGGGCATCAGCGTTGTGTTCTGCCATGCCTTGCGCCACCAGAAATGCGGCAAGTCCATTCACCAAGGCCGCCAACAACACGCCGACGGCGCATATTGCGAGGACCAGACCGGCGGCGAATGCCTCGACGCCGACCAGAGCATGCGCGATTTTTTCGGAGGCTTCAGTCTTTGCGAGATTGATCTCCTTGCGAAACAGCCCGGAAATATCCCCGACAAGGCCGGTTACGAGTTCCGAGAGCGATCTTTCTTCCGTTGAGTTAGCCATTGCTGCGATCCTCTCTGCTGTATTGGCTTGTTGAAGCCGCACCAGACGGGGTGATCCCGATGGATACAGGAGCGGTGGGATTTTGCTCCGCTCTTGTTTTGCCGGCTGTGGATGGGCCATGTGCAGCCGAAGCGGTAATAAACCGGCTGGCGGCCAGGCCAGCAATGGCCGCGACTCCCAGAAAGGCAAGCGGCTGCTTGCGGCCAAAGTCTTCAGCCATTCCAGCGATCTCCGCCAGGCTGCGATCCTGAATGTTGTCGGAAAACGTCTTCATTGAGGTACCGATGCTGCGAGCAAACTTGCTCAAATCCCGATCGTCACCTTGTTCGAGTTCTTGTGCCACCCTGCCGATCGCAGCGGCAACGCTGCTCACCTTGCCAGCAATCAAGTTTTTCTGGCCCTCGACCGAGGCCTTGGCTTTTTCGGACGCACCAGACAGTTCTTGTCGCGCAAAATCGGACGCCGAACTAAAATCATCAGACAGTTTCTGTTTGATGTCGCCCGCCGCAGCGCCTCTCTCGACGATACCGTCGGCCTTTGAAGGGCTGTCCTTGTCAGGACCAGGGGCGGTCCGGCCGGAGCTGAAGCCCTGATTTATGTCCGTCATGAAACTCTCCCTTGAATGATCGGTCGTCATGCGACCGGCGCTCGAACCAGAGGAAGTTCGAATAGTTCCTTCAGCACAGACAAGATTATCGTTCGTCCATAGTCATCGAAATTATCCCGCATCCGGGCGCGGAAAAAAGGAACCATCTGCCACACCTCTTGTTAGCAGCACAGGAGAGGAGCTTTCGTTATGAGCGTTGCTATACGGACTGCCGGTGGGCAGGATACAACGGACCAATCGCCGCGATGGGAGGGCCCGGAAGAAATGCGCCCATGTGGCTATCTCACTGCGAAGGACAATCCCGACGCGGACAGAGACGCAGTCAACGACATTTGGACGCTCGAATTGGGTTACACCGAAGCTGCGGGACTCGTCAGACCACGCTTGATGAAGAACAGGAAACCGACCTGACGCTCTCGTCAATCGCCACGTCTGTGGTGAATCAGAACGCCGAGGGCTAATCTTCGGTCATTTTCATGCATACCAATATATCCAAAGTTTTTAGGTCGCCGCCATTGGCGGCGTCATTCACACCCGGACGCATATTCTGGGGAGGCTTCACCATACGAGCATTGGAGCAATCGTGGTCGATACGAGTAGGATTTTTGAGTTGGACCCAGATCTCACTGAACATTGCAAAAAAACCGGCTTTAATTCTGGCCTTCAGCGCTGAGGACCGCCCACTGATGGTCGGTGCGGGAAGACCACGTAATATCATCGTCATTAGCGACTTCCAGGACGGCCCTCCCTGCAGGGCGGACGTTCCGCCGGCGAGCTTGTTTCGCCGGCAATGGATGGAGGGCTCTCGAGGAGACCCACCGGATCCGTCACGGTCATCAGTGCCGGTGGACGTGGACGGTGGGTATATAGAGCGGTTCCCCCTCGCCGTTCTCAAAAGCGGCTTGGCCGACACTGCCGAAATATGGACCCATTGGCGAGGAGAGAGCCCTCCGTCGGATCGTTGGGAAAATCCAATCTTACGAAGGCGAGCGTTCCGGATGAACGGGCCCGACGCGCCGTTTCGCTCCAATGATATGCTCGGTTACCTGCAAGCATTTGGGGCCCCGACGATTTTATGCGTTTGGGGCCTCGGTGTTAATGAAGATATCCTATCGGCTTGCCGCGACAGCTTCAAGATCTACAACTCGATTGACGCGCCCGCGCTGCGCGTTCCAATTGAGGTCAGCCGCCATTTTGATCTAGTCCTTACTGGGGCGGAGTGGCAATCGGAAGCAGTACGCGCACGTCATCCGCGGATGCGGACAGCCATTATGCCGATAGGACCAGAGTTCGCCTCCGGCAGCACTTTCAGGCCCCTCGGTCTGCCGAAAACCTATGATGTGATCTATGTCGCCGCAGCACAGCCGTACAAGCGGCACGATATTCTGTTCGAAGCTTTGCGAAAGCTGCCCCGGTCGATCAAGGCGTTATGCGTCTGCGGTTATGGCGAAATGATAGGTGACCTTCATGACCAAGCGCGCAGCTTGGCGATCAACGTCGATTTCGTCGATCCGCCGGGAGTTCCATTTGGTGAGGTTAATCGACTGATGAACCAAGCCAAAGTCGGAGTGGTCTGCGGGGTCAACGATGGGGCTCCCGCCATCTTGACTGAATACATGTTGGCAGGTCTCCCCGTTCTCGCCAACGATCAGCTGTGTTGCGGGCTGCAGTACATCACGTCTGAGACAGGCCGCACGTCTTCGCAGGATAGGTTCCATCAAGGCATAAGCGACATGCTGGAGGTGCACGACAGCTTCCACCCTCGCGATACCGTCCTTCGAAACTGGGCCTGGCAGCACAGTATACAAAAACTCGAGCGGATCATCGACGGTTCTTAGCCGGATATATTTTGCGGCGGTTGGAACTCGTGGACAAATCCTCTGTTCGAGGGGCTGGCGACCTTGGGGTGTTCAATGAATTTAGTGAGTGCATTTACGCAATCGTCCAATGTGAGCGTGCCGGCCAATGCTCCTCTCGTCTGCTTTTCTCACCTAAGGTGGGATTTTGTGCTGCAGCGACCACAGCATCTCATGCAACGTTTCTCACTGGAGCGTCAGGTCTTCTTTTTTGAAGAATTCATTCCGAGCGATCATCATCTGCCATACCTGGAGATCCACCCATTCGAAGGAACTAGCGTCAAGGCAATCCGTCCGCGCGTTCCCCATTGGTGGAGCGAAGCCGATCGAGAGGCTGCTCTTTCCCGCCTGCTGGACGATCTGCTGGCATTGCATGGCGGCCGGAAACCTGTCCTCTGGTTCTACACGCCGATGATGTTCGGCTTTGCCAAGCATGTCGAAGCCGCGGCCGTCATCTATGACTGCATGGACGAGCTGGCCAATTTCAAGCTGGCTCCCGCAAACATTAGGGAAACGGAAGACGCTCTGATTACCCGCGCGGACGCGGTCTTCACCGGCGGTTTCAGCCTTTACGAGGTGAAGAAACATCGGCACGACAATATCCATCCCTTCCCGTCGAGCGTCGATGCCCATCACTTCCGCAGGTCCCGTTGCAGATTGCCTGAGCCGGTGGACCAGGCGGCCATCCCTCACCCCCGCCTTGGGTACTACGGCGTCATCGATGAAAGGCTGGATCTTGAATTGATCCGCTCCACGGCGGCAGCGCGGTCCGGCTTTTCATTTGTCTTTCTCGGACCTGTCGCCAAGATTTCGCCCGACGATTTGCCCCAGGCGCCCAACATCCATTACCTCGGGCGCAAAACCTATGCCGATCTGCCGGCCTATCTGTCAGGTTGGGACGTGGCCCTAATGCCATTTGCCCTGAACGAGGCAACCCGTTTCATCAGCCCAACCAAGACACCCGAATATCTTGCGGCCGGCCGGCCGGTCGTCGGCACGCGTGTCACCGACGTCGTGCGCACCTATGGCAACGTGCCCGGCGTATTCCTGGCCGACGGTGTAGAGAATTTCGGGAAAGCCTGCGATGCCGCACTGGCAATGACACGATCGAGCAGTAACTGGCTGCAGGCCGTGGACGAAGTTCTTGCGCAGTCGTCTTGGGACGCCACATTCGACAGCATGTCGGCTTTGGTCGAGCAGGCAGTCTCGTGCAGCGCCACCGTGCCTCCTCCGCCCAAAAGACTGTTGCTGCGCAATCCTCGGCGTACCGAACCGGAAAAATACGACTATCTGATCGTGGGAGCAGGTTTTGCGGGATCGGTTCTGGCCGAACGCCTGGCCGACGGTTCGAACAAGAAGATCCTGGTCTGCGACAAGCGGCCCCATATCGGCGGCAATGCCTACGATCATTACGACGAGGCCGGCATCCTGGTACACAAATACGGGCCGCATATCTTCCATACCAATAGCGAGGATGTCTTTGCTTACCTGTCACGCTTCACCGCATGGCGACCCTACGAACATCGTGTGCTGGCCCAGATCGGCGATCTGCGTCTCCCTGTCCCGATCAACCGCACAACCCTCAACGGCCTCTACGGTCTCGATCTCTCCACGGAAGCAGCCGCGGCCCTGTTTCTGGCGGGCCGAGCCGAACCATGTGATCCGATCGTGACGTCGAAAGACGTCGTGATATCGCAGGTTGGATCAGAACTTTATCGCATGTTTTTCGAAGGTTACACCCGCAAGCAATGGGGCCTCGATCCGTCCGACCTCGACCGTTCGGTAACGGCGCGCATCCCGACCCGCACCAACGAGGACGACCGCTATTTCCTCGATACGTTCCAGGCCATGCCGCTTGATGGCTACACCCGCATGTTCGAGCGGATGCTGGACCATGAGAACATTAGAGTAATGCTGGACACCGATTTTGCGGAACTCGATCAGGCGGGCTTGGCCAGCCACACGATCTTCACCGGACCTATCGACGAATATTTCGGGCACAGGTTCGGACGCCTGCCCTATCGCAGCCTGAAATTCCGTCACGAGACGCATGATGCGAGGCGGTTACTGCCGGTCGGCGTCGTCAACTTCCCTTCGCAGGACGTGCCGCACACGCGCGTCACCGAATACAAGCATCTGACCGGTCAGGTTCATCGCAAGACCAGCATCAGTTATGAATATGCCTGCGCGGAGGGGGATCCCTATTACCCCATCCCCCGCCCGGAGAACCAGGCGCTCTACAAACGCTATGGGGAGCTGGCGCGCGAGCGGGATGACGTGACCTTCGCTGGGCGGCTGGGCACCTATAAATATTACAACATGGACCAGGTCGTCGGGCAAGCGCTCGCCACCTACAGGCGCTTGCAGAAACGACATGATGTCGGCGGGGTCTTGGCCGATGTCCAGCGTGACTGAAAAGCCGCGTATCCTTCTGGCGACCGACAGTCGGGATCCATCCGGCATGGGCGAGCATATGCTGGCGCTTGCCCGTGGACTGAGCCCGCAATGGGACGTCGGCATCTGCTTGATCTCGGAGGATCGCGCAGGCTTGTTGCCCCGCGCCGCTCGCCATGGACTGGGCGTCAGGATTGCGCGAGATCAACACGAGTTCTGCCGTTGGATGGCAACTGCCTCGCTCGATCTCCTGCATGTCCATGCCGGGATCGGCTGGGAGGGGCATGACTTGGCCGCAGCCGGATTGGCCGCGGGCATCCCGGTCATCAGGACCGAGCATCTCCCCTATATGCTGACCGACCCCGAACAGCAGGAGCGATACCAACAGCAGACGCGGGACCTCGCCCACCACATCGTCGTCTCCACCGCCTCGGCTGCAAGCTTCCATGACCGGATCGAGCCGACACGCATGACGGTGATCCGCAACGGCATCTTTCCCCTTGCGCCGACACGCGCTTCGTCGCGGATCAGGCGGGAGATGGGATATGAAAGTCGGATCGTCCTGCTGACGATCGCGCGTTTCACGCCCCAGAAGGACCATGCGACCCTGCTGTATGCCCTGCCCGGCATCATCAAATCCTACCCTTCCGTTGTCCTGCTACTGGTCGGCTCGGGCAACGAGCAGGAGACGCTGAGGGTACTGGCGACCGCGCTGGATATTGCTGACCATGTCCACTTCCTCGGGCAGCGGACGGACGTCGCCGACATCATGGCGATCGCCGACCTCTTGATTCTCCCTTCCCGCTTCGAAGGCTTGCCGCTTGTGGTTCTGGAGGCTATGTCGCTTGGGGTTCCGGTGGTTGCGACGCGAATTGGCGGGACCGAGGAAGCGCTGGGCGAAAATCACCCTTTCTTCGCCAAACCCGGCGAACCGCAGTCGATGGCCACTGCCATCGCTGACGCGCTGGCCGAGCCTCACCGCCTTGCGGTAGTCGGGCAGGCCGGAAGCGACCGTTTTCAGACCAGTTTTTCCGCTCACCGAATGGCTGTTGAGACGGGCGCGGTCTACGACCGTTTCGTTAGCAGGCCGGCCAGCCAAATGCAAAAGGACAATTCCATGAAAAAGGCCCGTCTCGCCTTCATCGGCGCCGGGGGCATTGCCCAGCGGCACCTAGACATTCTGGCAGGCTTCGACGATGTGGAGCTCGCCGGTTTTGCTGATCCCGATATCGCCCGCGTCGACCATGCGGCCATGCGCTTCGGCGCGAAATCCTTCCAGCATCATCGCGACATGCTGGACGCCGTGAGCCCGGACGCCGTATACGTCTGCATTCCGCCCTTTGCCCATGGCGAGCCGGAGCGCGATCTGATCGAGCGCGGCATTCCATTCTTCGTCGAAAAACCCGTTTCTCTCGACCTCCCGACTGCCGAGGAGATCTCCAAGGCTGTGACGGCCAGCGGGCTGATCACGAGTGTCGGATACCACTGGCGTTATCTCGATATCGTCGATGAGGCGAAAGGCCTGCTGGCCGAAAACCCCGCCCAACTTCTTTCGGGCTACTGGCTGGATTCCACCCCGCCGCCGCAATGGTGGTGGAAGCAGGACAAGTCCGGCGGCCAGATGATCGAGCAGACGACGCATCTTCTCGATCTGGCACGTTTTCTCGTCGGCGAGGTGACCGAGGTCTACGGGCGCGTCGGCCACCAGGAGCGGCCGGAATTTCCCGGGCTCGACGTGCCGACGGTCACCACCGCAAGCCTCACCTTCCAGGCCGGCGTGGTCGCCAACTTTGCCTCGACCTGCCTGCTTGGCTGGAACCATCGCGTCGGCCTGCACATCTTTGCCGATCGCCTGGCCATCGAACTGACCGACCGCGATATCATGGTCGATGTCGGGCGCGGGCGGCCGATGCGTGGCGCCAATGGCGATCCCGTCTGGCGCGAGGATCGCGACTTCATCGATGCCGTCAGCGGCGGCGAAAACCGCATCCGCTGTTCCTATGCCGATGCGCTCGTCACCCACCGGCTGGCGCTGGCGGTTGTCGCGTCGGCGCGCAGCGGCGAACCCGTGCGGCTGGCCGTACCAGATACGCCGCGCATTCCACCTTCGCCCCTGCGGTTCCAGCCGCGGGTGGAGGCGCCGCAGGGCCTACCGCTCGGTCATCGCAAGGTGCGTTCGCTCGGTGTCGAGGCGCCCGGCCGGGCTTATTTCTTCGAATACGAGGAAGGCCCGACGGCCGATGGCCATGTGCGTCTCGAAACGCTCTATACCGGTTTGTCGGCCGGAACCGAGCTCACCTTCCTGAAAAACACCAACCCGTATTTCCGCTCCCGCTTCGATGGCGGCCGCGGCGTGTTCGTCGAGGACGAGCCCGACCTGCTTTATCCCGTTCCGTTCCTTGGCTACATGGAGGTGGCGCGGGTATCGCAGTCCCTGGCAGGCGACTTCTGCGACGGGGCGGTCATGGCCTCGGCCTACGGACACAAGAGCGGCCACACGGCGGATCCTTCCCATGACGTGCTGATCCCGCTGCCCGAGTGGATCGATCCAGTGCTCGGTGTGCTGGTGGCGCAGATGGGCCCTATCTGCGCTAACGGCATCCTGCACGCAGATGCGGAAGCGTTCGGAATGCACGTTCCCGCGCTCGGCGCCGGCGTGAAGGGCCGTCCGGTCCTTATCATCGGTGCCGGCACCGTCGGACTGATGACCGCGCTGTTTGCGAGGCAACTCGGCGCCTCCGATGTCGTCATCACCGACCCGTCCGACTTCCGCCGCGGCAAGGCGGAGGCAATGGGCCTTACCGCCATGACGGAGGATCAGGCCTGGCAACATGCCAAGGCACGCTGGCATGACGGCGCCATGGGACGCGGGGCGGATCTCGTATTCCAGACCCGCGCCCATGCCGGCAGCCTACAAACGGCGCTCAAGGCCTTGCGGCCGCAAGGCACGGTCATAGACCTGGCTTTCTACCAGGGCGGCGCCGATCATTTGCGGCTGGGTGAGGAATTTCATCACAACGGCCTCAACATCCGCTGTGCGCAGATAAACCGGGTTCCCCGCGGGTTCGCGCCGCTCTGGGATCGTCGCCGGCTTGCCCGCGCGACCCTCGATCTGCTGGCGAAGGAGGGCAAGATGATCCGCGAGCATATGATCACCCACATCGTGGCGATGGACGACGCCCCAGCCTTCCTCACCGACCTGATCGAGAACCGGCCGGACTTTCTCCAGGTCGTGTTTAAGGTGGGCGAATGAGCGTGGAATTTCACCCCCTCCGCATCCTGTTCGTCTTCGCCTGGCTGGTCGTCGGCGGAGAGGAAACCGAGGTGCG
This sequence comes from Neorhizobium sp. LMR1-1-1.1, assembly GCF_040675795.1. NCBI lineage: Bacteria > Pseudomonadati > Pseudomonadota > Alphaproteobacteria > Hyphomicrobiales > Rhizobiaceae > Neorhizobium > Neorhizobium sp. LMR1-1-1.1. Next base: position 8,089 of record NZ_JBEGHE010000032.1, on the reverse strand, counting down.
TCTGCTTGCACGAAACCTGGACCGCAAGCGCTATCGCATCGAAGTCGTCGCTTGCTTCCGCAAGCCCGGCATGCCGGAACAGACCCATGAACAGCTGCGGTCGCTGGGTGTCGATATCGACACCGCGCCCTACGAATTGTCGTTCGACGACACCGTCGCCTATCTCGCCGGCAAGATCCCCGGCTACGACGTCATCATTTCGTGCCAGAACGTCGCCGATATCTATCCGGCGCTGGAGCGCCTGCATCTTCGCCCACCGCTGATCGAGCATGGCGGGCTCGTTTCCGAAGCGCTGGCGGGACCGAAGCATTTCACCACCCGTTATGTCGGCGTATGTCGTTCGATCCGCGATGCCGCAGCGTCGCTGATGACCGGCCGCGAGCAACATGCCGTCGAAATCCCCTCCATGGTCGATCTTTCCGCCTTCGACCCGCTGCATCGATACGCTGCCCGGACCGCTCTCGGGATTGGCGACGATCAGGTGCTGATCGGCTGGGTGGGCCGTCTCGACCCGAAGAAGAATGTTGAGGACTTCATTGAGGCGGCGGCGCTGGTTCATGCCGTGGATACGCGCGCGCGCTTCGTCGTCGTCGGCGGACCGGACGCGTTCATGTCGGATTATGCGGCGAAACTGAGGACACTGGCGACCGCACGGGGCCTCGACGGCGTGCTGCAGTTTAAGGGCGACCGGAAGGACATCCCTTCCCTGCTGTCGGCATTCGATATCTTCACCTGGCTTTCGCGTGGCGAGGGAATGCCGCACGTCATCGCCGAAGCGGGCGCGGCCGGTCTCCCGGTGATCGCGACGCCCGACAACGGCGCGCTGCAGCAGATCGAGGATGGCGTCTCCGGCCTCTTCGTCCCCTTTGGCGATGCCGCGGCAATTGCCGGGCAGATGCGGTTGCTCATCGCAGTGCCGGATCGCCGGCACGATCTCGGCGCCGCATTGCGGCACAAGGTCGAGACCACCTATTCGGTCGAGGTCGTCATCCCGCAATGGGAAAAACTGCTTCAGGAGGTGCTTGTCGAACGGATTGCAGCCAAACCGTCCGGTCTCTTCCGGTCATTTCTTCAGGGCGGGTTCGAATGTTCGAGCCATCGCCTCCGGCCAGGGGAGAATGGGGCCGAGGGCCGACGCCTCGACATGATCGCGGCCATCGGCCACGACACCCATGCCGCACAGGATTATCGACAGCTTGCCGGCTTCGGTATCCGCACAGTGCGTGACGGATTTCGATGGCACCTGATCGAGAAGGCGGGCAGCTATGACTGGTCGAGTATCCGGCCGATGCTGCGGGCCGCCAAGGATGCCAAGACCCAGGTGATTTGGGACCTGCTGCATTACGGCTGGCCGGACGATCTCGACATCTGGGCACCGCGTTTCGTCGACCGGTTCGCACGCTATTGCGCCGCCTGCGCCCATGTGGTTCGGGAGGAAAGCGACGACGTCCCCTTCTATTGTCCCGTCAACGAGATTTCGTTCTTTTCCTGGGGTGGCGGAGATGCGGGTTATCTCAATCCATTCGCCCATGGCCGCGGCTTCGAGCTGAAGGTGCAGCTCGCCCGCGCCGCGGTCGCGGCCATGGATGCCGTGCTGGCTGTCGATCCACGCGCCCGTTTCGTCCATTGCGACCCCATCATCAATGTCATCACCGATCCCTCGCGACCGTCCGATGCGGGCGTTGCGGAAGGACATCGGCAGTCACAGTTCCAAGGCTGGGACCTGATCGCCGGGCGGATATGGCCGCAGATCGGCGGGAACGAGCGTTATCTCGACATCGTCGGCGTCAACTACTACTTCAACAACCAGTGGATCCACGGCGGACCAATGGTCGACATCGGCGATCCGCTTTACAAGCCACTCAGCAAGCTCCTGATCGAGACCTATGCGCGTTATGGGAAGCCCATGCTGATTGCCGAGACTGGGATCGAGGCCGCGCGGCGTGCGGCGTGGTTCCAATATGTCTCAACTCAGGCTGATCTTGCTATGAAAGCCGGCGTGCCGTTAGGAGGCATCTGCCTTTACCCGATCGTCAACCATCCCGGTTGGGATGACCAACGACCCTGCGAAAATGGTCTGCTCTCGGCAGCCTTCAGCACAACGGGGCGAGAGATCCATCAGCCGCTGGCAGATGCCATCGAGAGCTACAGCTTAGGACCGTATCGATAGGGACTGAAAGTCCTCGAACCGAAGCAGATAAATCTCGAGCCCTTTGGGCTCTTGAGCCAACTCGAGCCTGACACATCTCATACATTCAGTCGGACGAGCAAGTCATTAAGATATTCCAGTTTCTTTCAAAAAAAGCTTAGAGCAATGACAATGGTCCCTGCACTATCAGCCCTTCCAGCCCTACAGCTCCGGCCTACCCCGTAATTCGCGCGAGCATAGATGCCTTGCGGATGCGCCGAACAAGAATGGCGCCGCGCAGCGATGGGAGCCGGGACCTGACGACGTCTCCGTCATCAATGAAGATCATGTGATTACCGCAAATGAGACAGATGTCCTTTTAATGGCTGCCAGAGGTGCGTAGCCCCTTGCGTAGTTCGGCGAGAACCTCGCCGCATTTCATCTCGGTTTTGGGCGGTGAAAATGAGGCAAATGGGCGCTGCAATCTTTGACAAAATTCGAAACAAATCGGCACATCAGATCGGCTTTGAGAAACCGGTGTTCTCAATGAATACTTCAGCGCCGGTATGACTTGGGATGAGGTGATAAAGGCACGCCAAACGGCGGCGTGCTCATGTTGCCAGTGGGCCGGCCTTATGGTGTCTGGCGCGACTGGATGATGGACCATGCAAAAAACACCCGCGCGTCTCGCCTACTTTGGACAGCCTCGCGATTTTGAGCTTTCAAGCGCAGATCTCTGCCGGCATCATTACCTTCAGCGGCGCCTCCGGCGGGGCCTCATCCGAGGCACACTCGGCGCAGCGGGGATGATGCTCGTGCTTGGGCGGCCTTACGGCACGTTTCTCAAGTTCGTGCGCCAGTTATTTGGTCTTCCATCTCTTCCATCCACCGGGAGGATCGAAGCCTATGTCGCTCGGCACGGAACCCTAACCACCCGGATATCCGGCGTGGTAATTGTCCAGGCCGGCCACCCTTCAAGAGAGATACCGCCGGTCGAGTTCGATGAGTGCGTCCCGCACATCATCAATCGATACTGCTTCCGGCGTACCTGGTAACTGTCGAAGTGCCGGTCTCGAATCTAAGGAGTAGAGATCGGATGCCCAAGCGGCCAATATGGTACGCTTGTCATCAACAGACAGCGCTGAGGTTTCTACCACATCGCTAGGCCGCTGGAGTTGCAGGCCTTGCATCAAAACTACAGGCCCTATGGAAACAGCTTTGTCGGCCAGTTGTTGAAAAGTCGTTGCGTCCATGACCACGCCCTCACTGCACATGGGGATCCGTGTTGTTACGCGACCGAGCCGCCACAACCGCCGGCGTCCCGACCGTTACTAGATCATGCTTTTGTGCGAAAGCCACAAAGAACCCTCGCGCAGTCTCTGCTTCGATCTCGCCACGCAGTGCTGCCTGGCACGCGTTAAGGGCGACAGCGTGAGCCCTGTCTCTGAGTGAGCTTGGCCACTCAACAAGGTTTCGGTAGGCATCTGTCACCCCGCGAACTTGCGCCGGGAACCCCAGGCCGACAAGAATGGTGACGGGTTCTTTGAACATATCGGGTTTCATCATTCTCTCCTTTCCTACCCGGAATGTTGACGGGCGCCATCGCAACGGCGCCCTGACCTAATGTACGAGTTTCAGGATCACGCCGCTTTTTGGGCTTCGATCTGTGCTGGAGCGGCAGGGGTCAGCGTAGGTGCGCTCTGGATCGAAATCTTCCGCGGTTTGAGAGCCTCTGGGATTTCACGCACAAGCTCGATCGTCAGAAGACCGTTGTTCAAGTCGGCCCCATCCACGCGCACGTGATCAGCCAGTTCGAAGCGGTGCTCGAACGGACGACCTGCAATGCCGCGATGCAGATAGCCCTCCGACGGAGATTCTTGCTTCTTGCCGGTGACTGTCAGCAGATTGGTCTGGAAGGTGATGTCAAGATCGTCCTGAGCGAAGCCCGCGACCGCGATCGAGATACGGTAGGTGTCGTCATCCGTTTTGACGATGTCATAGGGAGGCCAGTCGTTCGACGAGCGAGCGCGCTGCGCGTTTTCGAGAAGATTGACGATCCGGTCGAAGCCGACGCTCGAACGGTAGAGCGGTGCGTAATCATACGATGTTGCCATAGCCATATCCTCCTTGAAGCAACATGGGTACGGGAATGCCAAAAGCGGCGCTCCCGGCGAAGCCAGCCCATTATCCAGCGGCTGGCGACATTCGATTTTGGTTTGCCGATATTGCGATTCAAGATCTGTCGCGAAAAAAATCGACGGTATTAGTGGATCGAGCGGCTTAGGACGCGATGGGGATAAGTGGCCTTGAACTGCGATATCATTGCACATGCCCGATGCAACAGGCGCGCAGCCGTTTCAGGCGTATCGCGCGCAAGGTCATCAGCGTTGGCACGGATCGCCTGAGCCAAGTTTGCAGACATCAAGGCGAAACGTCCCTCACCATACACCAGAGCGTCTTGGGACGTTGTCTCAAGCCACCGGGCGAAATCGATAATGATTTCTTCCCTTTCGGAAACGCTCGCGTTTTTCATGATCTCGATATTCTGTTCCATGCGGTCTCGACTCCATACAGACGTGGAAAGCGACCGAGCTCATCAAGCCTCGGCCGCCGCTCAGCTAGGAGAGCAAGAAATCGAATTCAAGGTTCACTGCAGCTTGAATTCGCCATCGACGCGCCGCCATTCATTCGGCCCGATCAGGCACTGGTGGCTGTAGCGAACCGAGTGCAGAGGCCCATCGAGAGAGGCCTGCCAGAAATCCAGGAACTTGCGCATCTCGGGGAAATCGGGTGCGAGATCGTAGTCTTGCCAGACATAGGTCTGAAGAGCGAATTCAAAGTCCGGGATACGATAGAGGATTTGTGCGGTTGTAAGACCGTAGCCATTGAGCTGCCGCTCCAGGTCCGATGAGAATTGCATGCTTCATCTCCGTTTCGTAACACTGCGAAGGTGACCCAAATTATGACCGACTTCAAGATGGAACCATTATTGTTGTCGAATTTACCTAACGCGTTCAGTACTTTAGCGGACTCGGTGAACGAGTGCTAATTTTTTCAGAACCCCTCTTGAAATCGAAATATCTAAAAAATAAATTTTGCCCGCGAGCGCTCGACTGAGGTTCGCACCCGTCCGGATTGGTCACCCGGTCCGGCCAGGGTCTTCAACGTCATCATTTTTGCTCAACGGAGGAAAACATGTCGTTCCGACCGCTTCATGATCGCATTCTCGTCCGCCGGGTCGAATCCCAGGATAAGACGAAAGGCGGCATCATCATTCCGGATACCGCCAAGGAAAAGCCATCCGAGGGCGAAGTCGTCGCCGTCGGTCCTGGTGCGCGCAACGAAGCCGGCCAGATCCAGGCGCTCGACGTCAAGGCGGGCGATCGCATCCTGTTCGGCAAATGGTCAGGCACCGAAATCAAGATCAACGGCGAAGACCTGTTGATCATGAAGGAAAGCGACGTCTTGGGCATTATCGAAGCCCAGGCTGAGCAGAAGCAGGCTGCGTAATCACGCACTGCCGCCCATCAGTCAAAAAGCTGCCTATTGAAGGAGTGAACAAATGGCTGCGAAAGAAGTCAAATTCAACACCGATGCCCGTGAACGCATGCTGCGTGGCGTGGATGTTCTCGCCAATGCGGTAAAAGTTACGCTTGGCCCGAAGGGCCGCAACGTCGTCATCGACAAGTCGTTCGGCGCGCCACGCATCACCAAGGACGGCGTTTCGGTTGCCAAGGAAATCGAACTGGAAGACAAGTTCGAAAACATGGGCGCGCAGATGCTGCGCGAAGTGGCATCGAAGACCAATGATCTCGCCGGCGACGGTACCACCACGGCAACTGTCCTCGCACAGGCCATCGTCAAGGAAGGCGCCAAGGCGGTTGCGTCGGGCATGAACCCGATGGACCTGAAGCGCGGCATCGATATCGCCGTGGATGCAGTCGTTAAAGAGCTGAAAGGCAACGCCCGCAAGATCACCAGTAATTCGGAGATTGCCCAGGTCGGTACCATCTCGGCCAATGGCGACGAGGAGATCGGCAAGTATCTGGCCGAAGCGATGGAGAAGGTCGGCAACGAAGGTGTCATTACCGTCGAGGAAGCCAAGACTGCCGAGACCGACCTGGAAGTCGTCGAAGGTATGCAGTTCGACCGCGGTTATCTGTCGCCCTACTTCGTGACCAATCAGGACAAGATGCGGGTCGAGCTCGAAGAGCCTTATATCCTCATCCATGAAAAGAAGCTCTCCAACCTTCAGTCTTTGCTGCCGGTGCTGGAAGCCGTGGTGAAGTCGGGCAAGCCTCTGCTGATCATTGCTGAAGACGTTGAAGGTGAGGCCCTCGCAACGCTCGTCGTCAACAAGCTGCGCGGCGGCCTGAAAATCGCTGCCGTCAAGGCGCCGGGCTTCGGTGATCGCCGCAAGGCTATGCTCGAAGACATCGCTATCCTCACGGGCGGTACTGTCATCGCCGAAGACGTCGGCATAAAGCTGGAGAACGTCACGCTAGACATGCTCGGCCGCGCCAAGAAGGTAGCGATCGAGAAGGAGAACACGACGATCATCGACGGCGTTGGCTCCAAGGCCGAGATCGACGGACGTGTGGCCCAGATCCGCGCCCAGATCGAGGAGACCACCTCCGACTATGACCGCGAAAAGCTGCAGGAGCGTCTCGCCAAACTCGCGGGCGGTGTCGCCGTCATCCGCGTCGGCGGCTCCACCGAAGTCGAGGTGAAAGAGAAGAAGGACCGCGTCGATGACGCCCTTCACGCAACGCGCGCAGCCGTCGAAGAAGGCATTTTGCCTGGTGGTGGCGTAGCATTGCTGCGTGCTGTCAAGGCGTTGGACGGTCTCCCGACTGCCAATGACGATCAGCGGGTTGGCATTGACATCGTCCGCCGGGCGATCGAGGCACCTGTGCGTCAGATCGCTGAGAATGCCGGCGCCGAAGGCTCGATTATCGTTGGCAAGCTCCGGGAAAAGACTGATCTGTCATTCGGATGGAACGCGCAGACCGGCGAGTACGGCGATCTCTATGCCCAGGGCGTCATCGATCCGGCGAAGGTGGTTCGCACTGCCCTTCAGGATGCGGCCTCTGTTGCCGGCCTCCTGGTGACAACGGAAGCGATGATCGCCGAAAAGCCAAAGAAGGACGCCGCGCCCGCCCTGCCCGCCGGTCCGGGCATGGACTTCTAAGGAAGTTGTGGCCCACCCCATTTGTGGGGTGGGCCATTTTTTGGGGAGATAAAAAGTGCTAGCACCGATCTCGAAAGAAGATGCGCGCTTTTGTGCGGGTGTGGTCAAGGAGGTCGCGCGCGCTCAAGGCGTCGTGCGGGATCCAGCTGCGATCGGCAGGCTGACTGCAGTGGTCGCAAAGCTATATAACAGAGGCGTGCATGATCGCGACGAGCTTCACATGGCGGCCGCACGGTCTATTCAGATAGAACTAGATATTCCAGTGGAGCCTAATGAGAAAACGACCTGAGGGCCTGCCCCCAGGCGTATGCACCGGAGCGAAATGAGCTAACGCTACCATCCTAAGCTCTTTTCACAACGACAGATTCTGCACTTCGAAAATTGGGCGCGTCGCAGACAGCCTCGATATTATTGCCATCTGGATCCAGCACAAAGGCCGCGTAATATCTATCGTGGTAGGGCCTTAGACCAGGCGCTCCGTTCGACCTGCCCCCGGCTCTTAGGGCGAGCCGGTGAAATGCGTTGACGTCATCTTGCGACCGAGCCTGGAAAGCGAGATGAATTCGAGACACATACTCATCGGCGGCATCGACATAGATCTCGTCGATGATGAAGTGATCAGCCGAACTCTGGAAAACTTCTTCTAGGCCGCGTCCCCATAAACGGGGTTCATCTTGTCGGCGGTGTGTGATTCAATCTCCTTGAAAGGAGATTGCCATGCGCCGTCACGAATTGAGCGACGAAGAATGGGCTGTCATCGCACCACTTCT
>NZ_JBEGHE010000031.1:0-31904 GCF_040675795.1 Neorhizobium sp. LMR1-1-1.1 | reverse complement strand
AGTTCGCCATTAAAGGCCCGATTTCGATTTTCGCCACGAGGTACGACACGGCCCATAAGATTCTTGTCGTTCGAATATAATATCATGCCGTCCTTGCGCCATAGGCGAAACGAGACCAGCCGCTTTCTGAGAGCGCCCTGGCCCAGAGTTTCGTCGAGCGACCGCTCGATGGACTCATCTAGCTTCGTCTCGCGGGTCAGGTCCGGCAGAACTGGCGCGATAATACTGTCGACGTATAGGGCTGTGGTAGCGGCAGCATTCCGCGTAACCGTCTGTGCGATCTGCTCTGTGACATGAAGCCCAATGATGATCGTGGCAATTGCGGTAACTATACCACCTGCCAGAAAAAACTGCTTGGCGAGACTAAGTGAGTTCACAAAATCTAGAGCTGACTTCACCGGCCCGTTCCACGTTCCAAGATCCGCGTAGTGGGAGACTTATATAGAATATCAGCGGATTAATTCGGAAGACAGGCTCAATCCGCTCACGGGGGCCTCCGGGATGAAGCCGACGTGTGGCTGCTTAACGGGATCGTCTAGGTCTATGAGCACCACCACCATTCCACCCATAATGACGAGGATGCCTGCAACAAGCGACTTCATCTTCTACCTCCCATAATAAAATTGGTGTGGCAGATGCTATCCACCACACCATCTTGGCCAAACCGACCGGTTAGTTGATCACGTGGATCACCTTGCGGCTTGAAGGCTCGACGATGACGCGCTGCTTGTTCACGATGGCGTAGGAATAATTGGGATTTTCCGGAACCTGCTGGACAACGACAGTCGATGGAAGCGGTTCACCGACAACCACCTTTTCCTTCACAACGACGGTATCAGTGGGCATGGGAGCTTCACGAACGTAAGTCACAACCCGTTCCGGCGGTGGGTCAATAGCGGTTCCGGCGACTGCGCCGACAACACCACCAACAGCTGCACCCACCGGACCGCCGACAATTGCTCCCGTCACCGCTCCGCCGGCAGCGCCGTTTACCGTCGACTGCTGTGCCATGACACCACCTGCCACGAACATCGCGGTGGCAAATACTACGGCCTGTTTCTTGTTCATCTGCTTTCTCCTTTATGACACGAGGTGTTCCTCGCCCGACCAATGGAGAAGCTATCCAACAAGTTCCCGCGTGGGACTTTGTGCCCAACGTTGTGACGATATCTCGGCCTTTCGGCCGTGTTGATTTCAATCTGACAACGGATCATGCTCCTGCATTCAATCAACCAACAGATCAACCGCCGGAGCGGAGCTAGGCGAAGGTTGCTTGGCTCAGGCCCGAGCCCGTGCAAGGAGAATCCGTAGGAGAAATGTCGTGAAAAAACGCTCGGCTACGCGCACTGTCGTACCCGCTCAACTAGTTGAAGCGTGGATCTCGAGCGCACCACCACTCAGGAACAAGGGGATATAGCAACGGCTGGCTCATACAATCGGCTATATACGAGGTCCAAAATTGTGACCTCATTGGGACCGCTAAAAGAAGTGACAGCTCAACCATAAGAAGCGCTACTCGGCCGGTGAGAAATGAGAGGCTGGCGCGGCTCGAGGGGTATATCCGCGGCAGCGTCCCGTCGTTGGGAAGTGCTCCCGCAAACGACGTTAGTGCGCAGAGAGCGGTCGCGCGGATTGCACCATTGGTGATTTCCAGACAGAAGTTCAACACGCGTTAGCTGTGGAGGGGTCAATGACCGAAACGTCGCAAATAAGAAATCAAAGGGACGTCAGCCGCATAATCGACCAGTGCAAAAGACGAGAGTACCGGCTAGCTCTTGCACAACATCTCCAACAGGTCAGAAACTTTAAGACGCACGCTTACTTGACCGAGACGGATGAATTCGAGCTTCAAGGGCGGCGCGTCTTGGTCGTTGAGGACAATTACGAACAGGCTAGTAAGTTGACCGATTTTTTGCGGTCGTACAGGATTGAGGTCGTCGGTCCCTTCCCCCGCGCAAAAGAGGCCATCAAGTATCTCAAGCATGACTGGGTTGATGCTGCATTGCTCGACGTCTTTCTAGCGGACGGAAATGCTATAGGTTTGGCAAAGGCTCTTTCCGAAACTCACACTCCATTCGCAATCGTCACGGGCTACCAGCGGAAAGTGATCCCTGCAGAGCTCCGCAACGCTCCCTACTACTGTAAGCCTTGCAGTCGGAATGAGATAACTTCGTTTCTCCGTTCTGCGCTTCGGTGACGGCGCGGCGCCGACGTCGAGCATCCGGGGGTTACAATCCCGTTGTTGCCTGTAAGATTCTCTATGCCGCCGCAACCTCGCCTAGAAGGGAACAGGAGCAAAGGCGGGGCAGAACATTGGGAAAGAAGAGGGAGCAAGCCGAAGATATGTTTTTTGTTCCTCACCAACTCACCCGGCGAACGATCGCCCATGCAGCTAAAGTCAACGAGGCGTGAAGAGAGATCTTTCTGCTGGCAGTTCCGCCGATACCGCACGGATCCGCAGCAAGACTACCCTTAAGGTCTTTAAAGGATCCGAACCGTCGACCCCGTAGATCTTATGGCGCTAAAACGCTCACCAAATTGCTGAAAGAGGAAACTGCGTGTGCCACAACGGAATGAGGTTAGCCGAAACGCCATATGCACGCTGCGATCGCGCCGTCCCATGACGCCGTTCCGGATATCTAGAGAGAGCTGCACTTTGAACGGCGTCGAATGCGGTCGATATGGACCTCGCGACTTCGTGAGCCTCCTCCGATTTAGGCCCTCACGGCGATAGGTGTGTTTTAGGGGATGATAATCAAAGTGGCGGCCAGCATTGTGGCGCAATGGCAGGCTGCATTCGCGCAGGCTCCTTGATGGCGCTGATGTGGGTTGACCTTCGAGACCGCTAAGATCAGGGAGGAAAACATGAACAGAGGGAGCGGGGTCTTTATGCACCGGATCCACACCGGCCGCTAAATCAGTGGCCGTTCACCATATCGGACACCTTATCATTTACATAATATAGCAGCTGGTCATATGTATGACCGCTGCCGCGAGGGCGAGCCCATTCGTCGGCGTGTTGAATTCTGTCAGGAGCAGGAAGCATGAGTTGCGATCACTCCTTCGATGTCGAACGTGCATCTGAACTTTTGTCCGTCCTTTCAAATCCCAAGCGCCTCGAGATCTTCGAGCTCATCAGCCAGCGCGAGTGGGACGTTAACTCCCTTGCCCGGAAGCTCAATATGAGCCAGTCGTCGCTGTCGCAGCATCTAAAAAAGATGCGGGATCTTAAGGTTGTGAGCGCCCGTCGGGACGCCCGGGCCGTTTATTATTCGTCGCAGAACGAAAGCGTGTCGACGATCCTGGCCTCACTTACACAGATCTTTGCGTCCGGCAAAACTGTCGAACCCGCCACTTGAGCGACGGAAAGTAGCCGCGGTCTGGGTGAGACTTCGCCCGCCCCTGACGCCGCGCTTCAAGGGTCGATAATCGGCAGAGCGGACAGGCATCGGCCTCACATTCCACCGATCTTCGCGTCCGTCCTACGCTGTAGATGAGGCGGGACGTTTTCCAGCTCGGCGAGCTTGCCGTTCTGCTTCAGAAAAATTCGAAAGTTCTCTCGGACCGCGTCGATCGGCCAATGACCGTTCGCCGCCTCACGGCAGTATCGCACAAGAGTCTCGCAAGCGAGGTTGCGCTTCTCCCTGGGCCATTCGTCGAGAAAAATCGAACACGTCATCCAGTCCGGTGATCTCCTGCACGAAATACCGGCGCTGTGCGTAGACGGGCTTTTCAAATTGAGCGAGCAACATGGCAACCTCCTTCGTTTGCTCGATATCGACTGATAACTGAAGCCGGCCCTGGATCGGGCCGGCTGATAGCAATCGCTAATTCTTCTTAGGTGTTCGGGTCAAGCGACCTTGCGGTCAGCTTCAAGCCGGAGCGGCTCGCTAGCGGCTGAAGCGACGCCGATTTCGATCTTGCGCGGCTTCATGGCTTCGGGCACCTCGCGCTTCAAGGCAATCGTCAGCAGGCCATTCTTTAGATCGGCCCCTTCCACCCTCACATGATCCGCAAGCTCAAACTTACGCTCGAAGGAACGACTGGCGATGCCGCGGTGAAGATATTCGCCCTGCAGCTCTTCAGCCTTCCCGCCTTTGATCACCAGGACATTGCGCTCCTGAGTAATATCGAGATCGCCTTCGCCAAAGCCTGCCACCGCCATCGTGATGCGGTAGTCGTCTTCACCAGTCTTGACGATGTCATAGGCCGGCCAGGTCTCGATTGCGTTGAGACGCTGCGTATTGCTGAGCAGATTCAACACGCGGTCGAAGCCGATGCTCGAACGATAGAGCGGGGCAAAATCAAGTTCAGTTCTCATAACCATATCCTCCGTAAAGCAACATGGAAGAAAGCGGGGAAATCCGCCTCCTCGGTCAGCCGACCCCCTCGTTGGGCCGTCGGCGTTGACCGATTTGGTTTTTGAGATTTTGTCGTTCAAGACCCCACTCGAAAATTTTTCCAGCTCTCCGAAATCATCTTGTTCGCTGAAAATCCGGTCCTATCTCGAGTCGCGATCTTCGCTTTGGGAGCATCGGAATGGATGATGGAATGACCGAGATGTTTTCGGACGCCGATATCGAGATTTTGCCTCCGCAGCACGCCACTCAACACGAGATGGGTATTTGCCTTTGCTGCTGTCGCCAGCGTTTCAACTCCGCCATGGACGAGGACGGCTGCGGCATTTGCGACGAATGCTTGGCGCCTTGACGCTTCGATGACCGATGTCAACCGACAACAGGGATTGGCCGACCACGCGCAAGCTGCGGGCGAATTGGAAGTGTCGCAAGACTTTCCTGCCCTATCAAGGAGCACACTGAATGCCCGGAACCTTTGTCTCAATCTACGTCCTTGCCTTCAATCTCGACGACCGCGGCCATTGAGGAAGCTAAGGATCTTGCCACTCGGCACGGGGGCGTCGCCGTATGGAAGCGTCAGCGCGATCCGGTCGTTGGGGAAGAAGGCGAACCCAGGATTGTCTTCCAATCGGGCAGGATCGGAGATTTTGCGTGAGCCCATGAGCGCAAAACGCTTTAGGGCTCGTTTCTACCGTCTGATGGCGGGATGACGTCTATTGACTTACGCTTTGCCGGCGGACGGTGCCAAGGATACCGGGAGGCACACGCCTCGCAATAACCTGCCCTACTCGCCGAGTTTTTTGCTTGGGACCACCCGCCTTATCCGGCAACTAAAAACGGGAGCAGCGTGCCCTTGATAATGGCGCGGGCAGTTCGATAGGAGAACGTCATGCGAACGATGAGCTCGCGCAACATCGAGTTGACAGCACTCGAGCATGCCTAGAGAGAATTGCCCTTTATCAGAAAAACAATATATACCGCCCTCACAATTTGCCTTTGTGGCTAAAGGACTGCGGCGGATATGGATCTACTCAAAGGGCTGGCTCAGGCATTTTCGTTCGACGATCGTCGCCATGCCAATACCTTTCTGAAGGCGATTATCGAAACGACCCCGGAATGTATCAAGGTCGTTGCGCCGAACGGTGACCTTCTGCATATGAACTCAGCCGGTCTAACGATGATCGGATCCGACAGTTGGGACCAAGTGGCCGGTGCCTGCACATTCGATCTGATCGCCGACGAACATCGTGCTGGATGGCTCGCTCATCATGAACGTGTCTGCGCCGGCGAGCGTCTGGGCTGGGAATTCGACATTGTCAGCCTGGATGGAACAAGGCGGCATATGGAAACGCATGCTGTGCCGATTGATCTCGATGATGGCAGGACCGGCCAGCTTGCAATCACCCGCGACGTCAGCGGCAGAAGACGAGCCGAAGCCGCACTCCAGGATCTTAACGACGAACTTGAGGAGCGGGTTCGCGAACGCACAGGTGAATTGCGCAGTACTCTCCAAAAGCTGCAGGATACAGAGCGCAATCTGGCGCTTATGATCGACAGTGTTTCCGACTACGCGATCTACCGTCTCGATCCCGAAGGGCATATCGAAAGCTGGAATGGTGGAGCGGAACGGATCAAGGGGTATTCGGCAGAGGAAATCATTGGGCAGAATTTTTTGAAATTCTATACGCCGGAGGATCTCGCGGCCGGACGGCCACAGTTAGCGCTCACATCTGCTCGCAGGGATGGCCGTTTCGAGAGCGAAGGCTGGCGTGTCCGCAAGGATGGTAGCCGGTTCTTTGCGAGCGTGGTGGTGGACGCAATCTACGATGATGGCGACTTCATTGGCTTTGCCAAAATCACCCGCGACATCACAGAAAAACGTGAGGCTGAGGCCAAGCTGCGCCAAGCACAAAAGATGGAAGCCGTTGGGCAGTTCACGGGTGGCGCTGCTCACGACTTCAACAATTTGCTTTCAGCTGTGCTGGGAAGCCTCGAACTATTGCGCAAGCGTTTGCCGGACGACGATCCTCGGGCACGCGCGCTCCTCGAGAACGCCGTTGAAGGAGCCAAGCGTGGTGCTTCGCTGACCCAGCGGATGCTGGCATTTTCCAGACGCCAGGATCTGCAGCAGGAACCCGTGGAGCTAACTGCGCTGATCTACGGCATGAGCGACCTCATCAATCAGATTGTCGCCCCGAACATTCAAATAGAAACCCGCCTGCCTCGATCCCTCCCGCCGTTATGACCGACCCCGGCCAGCTTGAGACGGCGCTCTTGAACCTTGTCGCCAACGCGCGTGACGCGATGCCGTCTGGCGGCGCGATCACGATCTCCGCGCGCCCGGTAGAAATTTCCTCGGCAGATGCCAAGGATCTTCAACTAGGCTCTTACGTTTGTCTCTTGATCGAGGATGATGGCGAAGGCATGGATGAAGCGACACTTGCCAAAGTCACTGAGCCATTTTTCACCACGAAGGGGATCGGCAAAGGGACGGGGCTCGGCCTGCCAATGGTAGATGGCCTCGCGGCCCAGTCGGGCGGCAAGCTCGTCCTACGCAGCCAACCGGGCGTCGGAACCTCCGTAGAGCTGTGGCTGCCGGTCGCGGATCCAGAGACCGATAGTATCGTGGAGACCGCCTCTGGCAAAGCGAATGATGCCGAGCCTCAACGCACACTCAAGGTCCTCGCCGTCGATGACGATGCTCTCGTCTTGATGAACACAGCTGCTATGCTTGAAGATTTGGGTCATCTTGTCATCGAGGCGAGTTACGCAACGCAAGCCATTGAAATCATCCGGCAGGAGTCAATCGACCTTGTCGTCACCGATCACGCCATGCCTGGCATGACTGGACTTCAACTGGTTGAGGTCGTCGGCGGAACGCATCCTAACCTGCCTTTTGTTCTTGCCACCGGTTACGCTGAGCTTCCAAACGGCAGTGCCCGACCGTTTGTGAAGCTGGACAAGCCCTTTATGCAGGATCAATTGGCGGACGCGGTGAGCCAGGCGTTCACGCCCGGAGCCACGTCTCAATAAATTTTCTTAGAGAGATCTCGTGCCATCGCGCTACACGGCTCCGAGTCAAATGCTGCGCTCAGTGAGCGTAGACGTGAGCCTCGATCGCGGCCGAAATAAATGACTCTTTTGCCACCTCGGCCGGGATCATCCCCTCGGCAGCCTGCTTGCAGTCCGCAATTGCCCGAGAATAATAAGTTCCCCGCTCGGCTGGCCATCTATTTTGCAAATAGTGGATGGCATCAGACGGCCCATCCACCCGTTCTGATGCGCCATGACCGATCCGCACAAGGACAGGTGCGCGCCAGGGCGCGCTACCGATAATATCGATTGCCATGATCATCTCCCAAATCCGCCGTTTTGCTCCTTATTTTAGGCAGATGCACAATATTTCAGCCAATTCTAAATGTTGTCAAGCTCAACTTCACGGGTTATCTCTTGGCCGTTGGCAAGCACACTTCCCCAACTCTGGCCCGGCGACGAAAGCTGGGTCCCTTTTCCGATTTCGTTGTTGGAGCTCTGAACCAACGTTCTCCTTATCTGCGCTTCTTCGCTATTTCGGTCATTCGTTCATATCGGAATCACATCGCTGCGTCTCTGCTCAACAGCGGCTCGGGCTCACACGATAGTCGAACCGGCAATGGGAAATTTCGTAGCTGCCTATTGTTGGCCGACAGCTCGAAACGGAGACAATCCGTGTCAGCTCGTCCCAACACCTTGAGAGATCTCGTCGTCGTCATCGCGGGCGCATCAAGCGGCTTCGGCCGCGGAGCGGCTGAGCAACTCGCTCAGCAAGGTGCGAAAGTCATCATTGCTGCAAGACGCAAGACCATCTTGGACAATATCGTGCTCGACATCGCCAAGACCGGTGGAAGTGCCATGGCGGTCGAGACAGATGTCAGCGACCCCGCGCAGGTTCAAAAAATCGCAGAAGCGGCCATTGCCGAGCATGGACGGATCGATGTCTGGGTCAACAACATCGGCGTCGGCGCAATCGGGTTCTTCTGGGATATCCCAATCGAAGACCATGCTAGGCTGGTTGATGTAAACCTGAAGGGCCTGATTTACGGCGCTCACGCAGCGCTCCGGCAATTTCGCGGCCAGGGATACGGTACGCTGGTGAATGTAGGCTCGATCGATAGCGAAGCGCCGATCGGACTTCAAAATACCTACGCGTGGACCAAGGCCGCGGTTCTCAATCTAAGCCGTTCACTCAACGAGGAGCTTCGCCTGGCAGGCCAAAATGATATCCGCGTCATTTCACAATCGAAGATTGACATGGCCCTAATCATGGATATATGCTATCCACGATTAGGAGTTTCATCATGAAACTGAGCGAAGGAATAGAGCAGGCCATCCACTGCACGGCATTCCTGGCGGGACTGTCCGACGATGGTGTCTTATCGGCGGCAGCAATGGCTGAACTCCATGGCGTTTCGACGAGCTACCTCTTGAAGCATCTGCAGGCGCTGTCTGGCGCCGGGATCGTCGCTACGACGCCGGGTCCGAAGGGTGGATATCGGCTTGGTAAGGCGCCCAAGGACATCAGCCTGCTTGACATCGTCCTGGCGGTCGAGGGACCGGCCCCGGCTTTCCGCTGCGCCGAGATCCGCCAGCGTGGGCCAAATCCTCTTCCGGCGCGCTACTTCACTAAGCCCTGCCAGATCAACGCCGCGATGCTGAAGGCCGAGAGGGCCTATCGCGCAGAACTCGCCAAAGTGTCTGTCGCGGACCTTCTGGCGAACCTTGGCGCAGACGACGACGGCGGTATCGCCGCGCGCGGATGCGCCTTCCTCGAACTCCATGAACGGAAGACGGGCAATCGCGCCTTGTCATAGGAGAAAGCACCATGACCAAGATGAAGAAGGTCGTCGTCATCGGCGGCACGGGCCTGATCGGCTCAAAGGCAGTGAAACTGCTGCAGGACGCCGGCTACGAAGCCGTCGTCGCAAGCTCCCGCAACGGCGTCAACGCTTACACGGGCGAAGGACTGGCCGAAGCGCTTGCGGGCACCGACGCCGTGATCGACGTGTCGAACATGATGTCCTTCGACAAGGCCGTCATCACTGACTTCTTCGGCACGTCGAGCCGCAACTTGACGAGCGCCGAACAGGCCGTGGGCGTGCGCCATCACGTTGTCCTCTCGATCGTCAACGCGGACCGCCTCGCCGCTAACCCATACATGGCCGGCAAACTCGCTCAGGAAGAGGCCGTCGCAGCATCGGGCCAGGCCTACACCATCGTGCGTGCGACACAGTTCCACGAATTCACGGAGACGCTGGTGGACGCCTACTCGGCCGAAGGCGTAGTAAAGGTCCCAGATATCGAATTCCAGCCGATCGCGGCCGACGACGTCGCCGCTGCTCTGGTGGAAGCCGCCCTCGGCGAGCCGAAGAACGGAACCGTCGACCTTGCCGGACCTGAACGAGTGCCTTTCGAATCTTTCATCCGGACTTATCTCGATGCCAAGGGCGACGCCCGGCCCGTGACCTCCGACGCCGCTGTCGCCTATTTCGGCGCGCCGGTCGTCACGGGTTCCCTGGTTCCCGGTGGAGACTACGTCAAGAGCCGGACCACGATCAACGAATGGCTGAGTGCATAGGAGGGGAACGATCATGAACACCATCTTCTATGCGGCTACAGCACTAGCGGCCTCTCTGGCCGTGGCCTCCGCCCATGATGTCGCAAAGCCTGGACTGGCCTACGACACGAAAGATGCCAAGGTAACGCTCGTTTATGAGCACCCCCTCCCCGACGTTCCTGGCAAGAGCGTCAAGGGTGTGCTCGTCGAGTACGGCCCTGGCGGCTACAGTTCAGCTCACACCCATGCAAAATCCGCCCTGATCTACGCGACGGTTCTCGAAGGCGCAATCCACAGCGCCGTGAACGGCGGCGAGACGAAGACCTTCACTGCCGGTCAGAACTTCACCGAGCTGCCGGGCGACCGCCACGACGTCAGCGCCAACGCCAGCAAGACCAAGCCAGCGAAGCTGCTCGCCGTCTTTGTGGTCGACACCGATGACGCCGTCCTGACGACGCCGCGCAAGCCGTAGCGCTACCTACCCCCAACTACTGCACAAGCAACGACGGTTTACCGGCGAACGGAGAACCGTGTCCACGAGAAAGGAAAACGATATGACCCGCATGAACTGGTCCGAAGTCTCCCCCGACGGCGCAAAGGCGCTCTTCGGCGTCCATCACTACGTCACCAAGAAAACGAACCTACCAGAAGAGCTGATTCATCTCGTTTTCCTGCGCGTGTCGCAGATCAACGGCTGCGCCCATTGCATCGACATGCATAGTCGCGATCTGCGCAAGACGATGTCCGAAGACAAGATCACTCTGCTGCCGGTCTGGGATGAGGTACCCCACTTGTTCAGCGAGCAGGAACGAGCAGCACTGGCGTGGGCTGAAGAAGTCACGAATGTCAGCCAGACCCACGCCTCCGACGAGGCCTATGCCGCCGCCGCCGGCGTATTCGAACCGAAAGACCTAGTCGATTTAACGATTACGATCGCCGCTATGAACGCCTTCAACCGGCTCGGTGCACCGTTCCGGCTTCCGGTCACGGCAAAAGCCTAAAGCAGCAAAATTCAACCTCGCCCCCCTGTCGGTCGACAAAGGACGACAGGGGCTCGCTCCATCACCTAATGACGCGCGCCCAGGCGCGGAGCCTGTCGTTCGGAGCGGGCGAATAGCGTGTCGCTGCCCCGAATGTCCTCGAACCGAGAGCAAAGGTTGTCGAGCAAAATGCCCGCTAACGTCGTCGCCTTGACTGGCCTCAAATCGACGACCCGCCTTCCATCTTGATCAATTCGTCGGCCTCAAGGGCTCTCGGACCTACCATAAACTCGCTCTGTTATCAGACGCAGCGTCGCTACCCAAATCAGTAACGCGATTGCACTGAAACTCGCTCCGGTCATCGACACGCCAAACCATCCGTGGCGATCATAGGCGAATGTCGACGCGATAGCTCCAGAAGCGCTGCCAATTGAGTAAAAGACCATGTAGCCACCGACAAGGCGGCTACTCGCATCGGGATAGCGATCGAGGATGATGCTCTGATTGGTGACATGAATAGCCTGTACAGCCAGATCCAGCAAAACAATGCCGGCAAGAAGAAAGAGCACTGAAGTCGGCAGCATGGCGATCAGCGCCCATGATGCCAGCAGCAACACAAGTGATGAGCCCGTCGTCCACTGCCCAAGACTCCGACCTGCGAGCCTGCCCGCGCCTGTTGCGGCAACTGCGCCGGCAATTCCAAGCAGACCTAGAAAGCCTATCTGTGTATGGGAATAGGAGAAGGGTTGCGCGCTGAGCGGCAGAACCAGCGCCGTCCAGAATGCACTGAACGCCGCAAAGATTAGTAAAGCAAGAACGCCGCGGACAAGCAGAATGCGATCACGAAGAAACAGCTGCAGCGCGGAGCGAACTGTATCGACGTAGCTTTGCCTTGCCCGTTTTTGGCGCTGACCAGGCAAGACACGCATCAGCAGCACAACCATGCCGGCCGTCAGTATTGCAGAGGTGAGATAGACAGCACGCCAGCCTCCAAGATCCGCCAATAATCCGGCAATGAGGCGGGCAGCAAGAATCCCGATTACCACACCACTTGTCACCACACCTATGGCCCTGCCGCGCTCGGCAGGCGCTGACAGGCTCGCGGCAAAGGCAACGAGAACCTGCACCATCACAGCAAGCAGGCCCACGGCAGCCAGACCGGCAAACAAGATCGCCCTGGTTTCCGCCGTGGCCACGGTGATCAAAGCGATTACGGACAAGATACCCTGGCCGATAATCAATCGACGGCGGTCGATCAAATCACCCAGCGGAACAAGGAATATCAGTCCCAGTGCGTACCCGATTTGCGTTAGCGTCACGACCAGACCAAGCTCGGATGGTGCGATGTCGAAATCGTTGGCAATCGAATCAAGTAATGGTTGGGCATAGTAGATGTTTGCGACGCTGAGGCCTGCCGTCACTGCGAAAACCAGGACGGTAGCTCGCGATAATCCCTTTTGAGACTGGCGATTGGTGCCGTGTTCATTCGGCTGCTGCATGGCGACTCCAACTGTGAACTTTGATCCGGTCCTATTTTAAGACCACTTGCCACCATGAAATTCCAGTTCTATTTTAGAACCAGAATCAGAGATAGAGGATTAGGGAATCATGGTGAAACGGGTCAGCCTGTGGGATGCTGGGTGTCCAGTTGGGCGTGCGCTCGATGTTATAGGTGACTGGTGGTCGCTGCTGATCATCCGCGACGCTTTCGATGGTGTGCGCCGGTTCAGCGAGTTTCAGACAGGTTTGGGCATTGCCAAAGGCATGCTTGCGACGCGGCTGCGTGACCTCGTCCAACGGGGCATTCTGGAAACGGCACCAGCCTCCGACGGCAGTGCTTACTCGGAATATGTCCTGACTGAAAAAGGACGTGGTCTCTTCCTGGTCATCGTCGCGCTGCGCCAATGGGGTGAAGACCACCTATACCGTAGAGATGAACAGAAATCCTCGCTGGTGGTCACGGAGACAAACGAACCGGTCGCGCGCTTGGAGTTGCACACACAGGACGGACGCCCTGTGGACTGGAACGCCACTCACGTGAAGAAAATCAAGGACCGCTGAACCGTGCCCGGACAGCGTAAGGAAAGAAACATGCAGGAACTGCAACTGATCGCCGATGTGGATGAACGCGCAAGGAAATATCTGCAGGGGATCGAAGGTCGCCCACCGTTCCCTAACAAGGCCGCTCGCGATGGTCTGACCGCCTTTACAGAGACACTCCCGGAGCAGGGCCTCAACCCCGCCGATACTCTACGTTTGCTCGATACGTACGGTTCGCCGGCGACCACGGCCTCGAACGGGCCCCGTTATTTTGGCTTCGTGATTGGCGCGGCCTTGCCGGCAGCAGCTGCAGCAGAACGTTTAATGCTGGCGTGGGACCAGTGCGCCTCGTCCTACGATAATTCGCCAGTTGCTGCGACGATCGAGAAGGTTGCGGCGAGCTGGCTGCTGGAAGTGTTAGACTTACCACGTGAAAGCGCGGTGGGCTTTGGCACAAGCGCGACAGCCTGCACCCTTTCCTGCCTCTCAGCCGCTCGACGCTCGCTGCTGGCGCGTCAAGGATGGGACTTTGACAGAGATGGATTGATCGGCGCCCCAGAGATCAAAGTCGTTGTTTCCCAAACCGTGCATGTGACCGTGATCAAGGCGCTTCGACTGCTTGGGTTCGGCGTCTCCCGCTTGACCATCGCACCGACCGATGAATACGGCAGGATTGACCCCGCCAGACTACCGGCACTCGACGACCGAACCATCCTTTGCCTGCAGGCCGGTGAGGTCAATACCGGTGAATTCGACCCATTCGTCCCGTTGATCACAGCAGCCCGTGCGGCAAATACCTGGGTCCACGTTGATGGCGCTTTTGGCCTGTGGGCGCGAGCATCGTCGCGCAGAGCGTTGACGGGGGGGATCGAAGAGGCAGACAGCTGGACGACGGACGGCCACAAGTGGCTGAACACCCCATATGACGGCGCGGTTGCCATCTGCCGTGATGCCGAGGCGCTTGCACAAGCCATGAACGGTGATGCGGTTTATGCGACGGCTGCAGCTGATGCACAGAAAAATCTGACGCTGGAGTTTTCGCGCCGAGCCCGTGGCATCCCGATTTGGGCAGCGCTCAGGACGCTTGGACGTGGTGGTGTTGCGGAAATGGTCGATCGACATTGCGATGAAGCTGCATGGTTGGCGGAAAGACTCCGTGAGGGTGGTCTCGAGGTTCTTAACCGCGTTGTTCTCAATCAGGTGCTGTTACGTTGCGGCGATGATGAGCGAACTGCGAAGGTCCGTGAGACAGTCTTGGAAACTGGCGTTGGCTGGTTCGGGAAGACCGTTTGGCAGGGCCGGACTGCTTTCCGTATCAGTCTTTCATCCTGGCGTACCCAACATGAAGACGTCGTACGCCTGGCCGACGCTTTGGTGATCGCAGCACGGGGTTGAACGATGTCGTCTAATGAAACCTGAGATGGCCCCATCTCCAGGGATGAGTGGCACGCAATCGCTAGTACTCGCTATCCCTGGCCCCAAGGAGACTAACGAACTTTCGTCAAATAACGAACCTCCAACTCGTTGAGGACTCACCAGGGAGGCACGCGACCTCGAAGATCATCCAGCGGTGTGCGTTGTTTGGTCCTGCCGGCGTTCTGCAGCCTCGCCCGCGTTCATTGTTTTCGGGGTCCTCATTTCCCTAAGACCTATAACTGGCTTTCCGGAACTGTCGGATGGACGATCCTTTGATATTAAAGCCGGACAGGCTCCTTTCAATCAACACAAAGCCCGATCAGAGCGACACGTGATAGAAACCGACCGACTCACTCTCCGCATGCCGACGATTGCTGATTTTCGGCCGACGCTTGAAATGTTCTCAGAGGAGGCAGTATCCCGTTACATCGGCCAGCTTAGCCGGACTGACGTCTGGGTTCGATTGCTACGCGACGTTGGACAACGGCAACTAATGCACTTCGGTCTGTTCTCGGTGATTGAGCGTGACAGTGGCATTTATATCGGGAAAGTCGGCTTTGGCATCTTCGAACGCGAACTAGGTACTCATGTACAGACCAATGTCGAAGTCTCTTGGACCTTGAGAGCTAGATTTCATGGAAAAGGCTATGGTTCAGAAGCAGCAAGTTCCGCTCAGAAATGGTTTGACCAAAAGCATAAGCAGCAGACTGCGTGCTTGATAGCCGTCGAGAATCTCCCATCGATTCGCCTCGCTCAGCGTATGGGTTATCACGAAGTGGACCGAATAAAGCGAGACAAAGGGGACGCTGTCGTTCTAATCCGGGATCCCCCTCCGTAAGTTGCGCAGCGGCGAAATTGGCGGGACCGCGCATCTTTGACGCAGGTCTTTCCGTTCGGTGTAATTGAGCCATGTTGAGAGAGATAAAACCTCTCCGTATTCCGCCCGCTTAGCTCGATCTGCCATGACCATCACGCGCCAAACTCTTCGATACCATGCCGCCGCCAGCCGGGCTTACGCCGACACCTGGACGGTGATCGACATTTTCACCGGCTTGCCGATCGTTGTCGGTGGCGTTGTCATGGACTGCCTTTCGGCCGATCAGGTCAACGAAATGGTCGATGAGTTGAACTACGAGGATCTGGATATGCGCGGCAAGCTACGGCCCGATCCATGACCATGACCTTGTTCTACCGATCCTATCTGATCACCTTCAGGCTTTTGCTCGGGGCTATAGCGGGCCTAGTGCTTTATCTTGACCAGACTGACGCGATCTCGTTGCACTGGCCCTTCACAGCGCTGGCAGCGATTGGCGTCTTGGCGGCATCTATTCTCGCGACCATAGGCGCGCTCGGAAACCCTGCGACGGTTGAGCGGTGGGCGACAACGCGTCGTGCCATGCCGAAGGAACAGCTTACGTGGCGCTGCATGCCCTGCCGGTCTATACTGCTTTCGATCTTTAGCCGCAGCGGTACGCCTGCATCGAGCCCATCAGCGAAATGCGAAACGAGCGAGCGAAGCGGCGCACGCGCCGCCTAGAGCCCTGACGTTTCTCAGTGGCGAGTTTCGGAAAACTCACGCTCGACCTCGGATAAAAGCCGTGCGGCCTCAAGTACCGTGGCGGCTGCGCCTTCGAGGTCGCCAGCGATCGTCGCGCGATTCAGCTCGATGCGTTCGCTCAGCTGATCCATTTTCCGCCAGCGGTCATGGGCAACAGCTCGGGAAGCAAGTGCTCCCAACCTGAGCGTTTTGCTAAGTTCCTGCAGCACGACATCACGTTCCGACACGTTCATCTCAGAGAAAACCTTACGGTTTGAAGTGAGTGCCATATGCTTAACTCCTTGGCCATTGCCTCACGGGGATATGTGCTGCCCAATGAGCAAACATGATGATTGGCTTAGAGTCGCAGATGACGCCTGCAGCTTTCACCGCATGTACGCGTTGGCCCAGGAAATATCGATAGATACCATTGATCCGCAGCTGAAGTCCGCCGCAGATGACGTGGTCGACGTCTTGAAGGATGTCGTTAGCTTGGCGCTTGCCAGTTCTGACATCCTCCAGGAAACGCGTCGGCGGTTTACGGTCCTGACGAACGTCCTCGCCGGCGCCCCCGAAATGGAACAGTTCGTCACCTTTGCTGGTTCTTCAGCAGAACAGGAACAGGAGCTGTTATGTCAAATTCTGGAAAAGGTCGCGAACAGGACCGCGCACGAGTTGCCGGCCACCAGGACCATGAAGTCCGATGAGGCGGACAAGGAAGGCGTCTCCAAGGGGATGGTGAAGGACACCATCAAGGAAGTCGGCAATAGCCGAGAGAAGGTCGAAGACGAACTGGATTGTAAAAAGTGAGACATCATGTCAGTTCCCTCCATCGAATTCCTTTCACTTGCGTCGAGCCAGATGGTGCGCAGCGCCGTCAGACGACAGCCCGGCTACCAGCTGCCAGAGAGTGATGGCGCGTTTGCGCTCCTGCTCGATCGATTGTCACAATCGGAAAACGGCCGGAGCCGTACCGATATCAGGGCAAACAGGCCTTGTCGGGAAACCGAATAGTGCTCATATGCTGATCAGTGGTTGCGCGCTTGTCCCCCGGCGCCAGCTGTTCCCCTCTGGAGGTTTCGACCTTCCAATTTCAAAGGGCCGCGGTTTTCGCTGGCCCTTTTTTCTTACAATGAATTGACCAGCGGCTTTTTCGTATCCGTCCCATCGTAACGCGACGGATTAATCTCGCGCCCGACGCGATGAAACACCAGTTCGTCGTCAATTTGCCGATCGAGCAATAGCGCCTTCGCGTCATAGCATTTGATGTCTGTATCAAGCCAGGCGCTGTAACATGCCGGATCGAGAATGATCGGCATTCGCGTATGGATGTGGGCGATGCCTTTAACGGCGGGTGCGGTGATGATCGTGCAACTGGTCACGCCAAGGTTATCATTGTGTGCCCAAAGGCCAGCAAAGGAAAAGCCCTTGCCCTCTGGCAACTGCAGAAGCCATGGATCCTTTTTCCCGTCCTCGTCGCTCGTCGTCCATTCGAAATAGCCGTCGGCCGGGATAAGGCAGCGTTTTGAGTTGAACGGCGCCCGGAACGCACCGGACGTGTCGACGGTCTCGATCCGCGCATTGAACATGGCAGCTTTCGGCATTTCCTTGGCGAAGAACGGCACAAACCACCAGCGGCCGTGATCAACCTCAATCGCGCCCGCTTTATCCCTATGGGCAAAATAGACGCTCTGCGTCGGTGCAATATTGTATTGCGGCGGCATGTTAGAGGGTGGAGCAGCGGGATTGTGAATACTATAGAGGGCATGGATCTCAGCCCAAGTCATCTCATTGGTGAAACGTCCGCACATTATGACAACCCCGTTTCAGGCCTATCCATTATGCTGAATAGCATGCGGAGAGGGCTGCTGCTCCAGCTGGCCCGGCGTGAAAAAGACCATGTAGACGCCGGCAATAACAATCGCGATTGCAAAAATCACTGCGACGAACGTCATCATACCGAACCGTGCGTGGCTCCCGCTACTCATATCTCATCCTTTGGAAGCTCATCGTCGGCGTTTTTCAGGCCCTCTTCGGCCTTTTCCTTCAGCAGCTCACGGTTCTTGTCGGCCTTTTCTCCGCCTTCAGAGCGGGCAGCATCACTTTCCGGTGCGTTCTTCTGATCGGTCATATCAAGCTCCTGTTGCGTTGCGGATGGCGTTCAAGAGAGTGGCGAGCACCTGCTCGCCCTCATCTGTGATGGCGGCGCGATTGCCGTCAATCTGGATTAGCCCTGTTTTTTCTAATTCTGTCTGACCGGCAGAACTGGCTTTGTGGCCGGCGCCGTCATCGAGGACGACTTCTTTAACCGGCTCGCCGCTGGCGAGTTCATGGTAGGCCGCGAAGACGAGAATGGATCGAGCTGCATCGCTGAGAATCATTGTTGGCTCCTGTTGTGCAATGCACCCCAACAATTCGCAGCGCAGATCGATCCAAAAAACCTGACCGGAACGATGTAGCGGGCGGCGTGTTGACGCTTCGAGCGGTTCGATGAGCGACCGACGATCCGGAGTTGACCGGATAGAGAGAAAATTGTGCGTGAGCTCAAAGCCTAAGGAGACTATCAATGAGCGACGATAAGACACGAGATATTTTCGTTACGGGCCTTAAGAATGCCCACGCCATGGAAAATCAGGCTCTTTCGATCATGAAGCCGCAGGTGAAGCGAATCGAGAATTACCCCGAAATTGCCGCGCAGCTTGAGAAGCACATTTCGGAAACGGAAGGCCAAATTGAACGGCTCGAAGAGATTTTAACGAGCCTCGCTGAGGACCACTCCTCTCTGAAAGACATAGCACTTTCATTTACCGGATCAATGGCCGCCCTGAGCCACACCGTGGCCGGCGACGAAATTCTCAAGAACAGCTTTGCAAATTACGCATACGAGAATTTTGAGATTGCAGCTTACAACTCCCTGATTACGGTTGCCGAGCTTGGCGGCTACTCTGGATTGGTCTCGTCCCTTCAGGTCAATCTCGACCAAGAGATTGCCATGGCCCAATGGCTGCAGGACAATCTGCGGCCGACCACCATCAAGTTTGCTGAGCTCAAAGAGAGCGGCGAGACGGCCAAAGTCTAAATCTCTCAATCTACCCTGTCAGAAACGCAGGGTAGATTCTCTCGGCGGCCAGTTGGCACAAGTATCAGAACTTCCCTGACCGGCCTGAATCCTCAAACACCCTTTGATATTCTGCTTCAGGAGCGCCGTAGCAATCCCCAGCCATTTCTTCCAGCAGCGTCCGGTCTAAAACGGTAATCAGGTTCCGTTCAGACCGAATCCCATGCCGGCCTTCAAGTTTGTGAAGAGCGTCTGTAACGCTGGGTCGTCTCACTCCCAGCATCAGCGCAAGGAAATCGTGGGTTAGGGTCAGGCTATCGCCCAAACGATCGTGGCACATCAAAATCCATCGAGCTAGGCGCGCCTCGATATCGAATTTCCCGTCAGCAAGGGCTGTGGACGCGATCTGTATCATAAACACGTGAGCATATTTCAACAGGATAGTCGAAAGCGACACACTTTCAGCCATCAACCGGCGGAGCGATTTCGCGTCTATTCGGAAAGCTTCGCCCGCACCTTGCATGAAGGCCCGATGCGGGCTCATGTCTGACCCGAGAATAATAGGTACGCCCGAACAGCCTTCCCGACCAATACAGCCAACTTCGATCTTATGATTTCCAGCGACCGCGATTTCTGACGATAACCCGCTTTCGAAGAAGTAGACGTAAGGAATTGGGGTCTTCGCCTCGAACAATACGTCTCCCTGAGCTAGGCTGATGCGCTCCAAATGCCGTCTTAGCGCATCCGCATCCGCTCTCGACATAGCCCGCAGAAGCCCGTTCGATGTCCACGTCATGGTTGCCTCCTTACCTGAGCGTCATCGCGCGTGAATTAGTGTGATTACCCGCCATTTCCATACGGCTTCACGGGTGAAACTTTCGCTTTCCATTTCAGTTTCAACGCGACACAGGAGCGATAGAGCGATGCCCAGATTTTACTTCAACATCCGGACAGACAGTAGCTTCATGCACGACCATGAGGGTGAAGACCATGACTCTCTGGCTGAAGCAGAGAAAGAAGCAATAGCTTCTGCTCGCAAAATTGTAGCCGAAGCCGTCAGGACAGGCGACGTGACGGTTCGTGAAAAGGCCTTCGAACTGACCGACGTGAACGGGACTGTTTTGTCCTCGATCGTGTTCGCTGAAATCCTCCGGTCCTGACCCACGTCCGGTATCGTACTGACCCCAGCATGCACGGAACGTGAGAGCGAACTTTTGGTTAAGCTTCTACAACCAGGAGGAAGCATTATGGAATATGCGAAATCTGCTGGCTTCAGCCACGCCGAGTTGACGAACTATGTCCCCGCTCTCCGTGCGTTCGCGCGGCGTTTTTACAAATCCGAATACGACATCGATGACTTGGTACAGGATACACTGACCAAGGCGCTGGCCAACGCAAGCCGTTTCGAAGAGGGAACTCGGTTACGCTCCTGGCTATTTACCATCATGCGCAATCTGTTTTGCACAAGGTATTCGATGGCGCGCCGTGAGCAGGTTGGGATAGCCGACGACGCCGCGTCGTCTCTGTCGACCCAACCCACTCAAGAATGGCTCGTGCGAGGAAAAGAGCTTGAGGCCGCGATCACGGCACTCCCGGACCCCTCCGGTGATGCGCTCCGCATGATCTTCATTGAGGGGATCACCTACGAAGTGGCGGCCCATAGATCGCATTGCCCGATCGAGACGGTCAAAAGCCGGGTTAATCGAGCCCGAGCCAGCCTTATGAAGACACTAGACCATAGCCCGAACATTTGAGCTGGAAGCATCATGGCAAATGCATTCGGTGACTGGCGACACTTATGCATCGACATGCAGCGTATGTTCGGTGAGAATACCTCTTGGCACGTCGACTGGATGGGAAAAATCCTGCCGCAGGTAGAGGCAGTCGTCGCGAAGGTTCCTGAAAAGACCGTTTTCACCCGATTCATTCCGCCTCAGAATGCAGACCACGCTCACGGCGCTTGGCGGCCCTATTACCGCAAATGGGCCGAGATGACGCTCGATAATCTACCCCCACACATGCTGGACATCATCCCAGCTCTCAGTCGGGTGGCGCCATCTGCCGGCGTTTTTGATAAATCGACCTACAGCCCTTGGATCGATGGCCGCCTTCATCGACAGCTTCAGGATGAAAACGTAACGACCTTGGCTGTCACAGGAGGCGAGACGGACGTATGCGTACTGGCAACGGTGCTCGGTGCTATCGATCTGGGTTACCGGGTCATCGTCCTCTCGGACGGAATATGTAGTGGTGCTGACGAAACCCACGACGCAACACTGAAGCTGCTAGGCAACCGCTTTACGGTACAGCTTGAAATCGTAACGACGGAGACCTTTCTCGATCAGATAGGGTCCGGAGGTCCATGTTGCGGTTGACCAGCGTAATCTAGGCCCCCGCGCCACGACGAAAAGTCGCGACGCGGCGGAAGTAGGTTTAAAGAACACCGGCAGATTTTTCGCGCATTTAGAGTAAGCGATGTGCCTGCAAACCTGCGTACCTCAGCTAGCCGAGGTATCGGCTTTGATCTGAAGGCTGCTTCTTGCGAAAAACTATGGCAGATCACGAGCATGAACGAAGCACAGTTTGTTGCCCTCTGGGTCGCGACAATAGGCAGCGAAAAAGTCATGATTGTATTGGGGACGGATACCGGGTTCGCCTTCATCTGATCCTCCATTATCAAGCGCAGTTTGCCAAGCCACCACGACGGTTTGCCGCGATACCGCTGCAAAACTGACTTGCACACCGTTACCCACAGTTGCCGGTCGACCGTCGAACGGACGTCTTACAGCGAACTGGGGCCATCGTCGTCCGCGCCGCTGCCAGATAAAGCCTGCTGTGTTATCGGCCGTCTGAACGGGCTCACGCGCCAATCCGAGCGTGCCAAGGACTACATCATAGAAGGCCACCATGGCCTTAACGTCATTTGCACCGATCATTACGTGGCTGAACATCTTGAACCTCATCCTGCGGCACAGGATCATGCCCTCGGGGAACAATTCCAAGACAGCTGGTGGCGATGGGCATCGCGCCGTTCACCACGCGATGTGAGAACTTCCATTATACTCTCCATGAGAAACTCCTTCCCGCTCAGCCATGCGACCTCGATTACGGATCAAGCGGCTGCAGCCAACGTGGGGAGAGAACAGCGATTACCATTTAGATACGGATGCATTCGGTTGCCCGTATAAGGATTTCGTTCTGATCGAACATAGCTTCCAGCCGCTCGCGATATGAGCGCCACCATATGGTTTCGAGGTCCTCCGCCATGACTTCGGCAACAACAATGCGGTCGTTTTCGACCTCCCCGTCATCCTTCCACAACCCTTCGGCTGGGGAATTTACGTGAAGAGTAGCGCCTCCAAACCGACCAACGAGCTCCTCGCGGACCGCTTCGATCGCGGACTGAGCATCTCCACTCGTAACGGGCAGAAAGATTTCGATTAGGTGCATCACGTCCATCATATCAAATAAGGACGGCCGCCCAATGGGCGGCCTGACCGAGATTTGCGCAAGATTTAGGAGGCCTTCTTGCCTTTGGCGTTTGCGGAGCCCTTGGCCAGTTGCGTCAGCTTCTGGTCGGTCGCCTCTTCCTCAGAGAGATTTGCCTGCAAGAGCGGGACGGCGTCAGTAAGGCCGAGTTGGTTGGCCCATTCAATCAAAGTACCGTAACGGGCAATCTCGTAATGTTCGACCGCTTGCGCCGACGAAATAAGGCCAGCGTCCAAGGCCGGGCTGTCCTTGAATTCTTCTATAATCTCCTCGCCCTCGGCAATGATACCCTGGATGGCCTCGCAGGTCTTACCGCGCGCGGCCTTGCCAAGGAGTTCGAAGACCTGCTCAAGGCGTTCAATCTGCCCCTGGGTTTCGTCGCGGTGCTGAAGGAAGCCGGCCTTGCCTTCCTCGGACTGCGCAGCTCGGGCCATCTTGGGCAAAGTCTTCAGGATCTGCTTTTCGGCATAGTAGATGTCTTTGAGAGTATCCAGGAAAAGGTCGTTGAGGGTTTTGGTTGCAGCCATGGGTTTTCCTCCTGATTGGCAACGGTTTCGCTCGATAACTCATTCCGAGATTGATGAGTTCCGCGTCCACCAGCGTTACTAATGTAGATGTTAAGAAAGGCCAGTATTGCTGTAGGACTAGCCACCATCTGTGACTTTGCAGGTACAAATCTTAGCGCCGGGAACTTTCCTGCAAAGTCGCTGTTGGTCAGCGATTGAACCTGGAGAACATCATGAACCGCCGCACTGTACTTGCTTCGGCCGCATTTGCTGCCGCTATTCCCGCCCTTCTTTCCGTTCCCGCATTCGCTCAAGGCACTCCGGCGCCGGGTGACGCCGAAAAGAAGCACGCTGCTGACACCAAAATGGTCGGATCGTTATCGCTTGCGACCAGCCGTGTTGCTGAGGAGAAGGCGTCTGACGCCATGATGAAGGCCTTCGCCAAATGGGAAGTCGCCGAACAGGAAACGATCGCCGACATCCTGAAATCTATGGAAAGCACCGGAAAGGCCGAAGGCGCGCTCAAGCCGCCGTCGGCAGACGAAGTCGAAGCAATGCTGGATCCCGACGGCAAGACTTCACTTGAAAAGCTGAGAGGTCTTTCTGGCGCCGAATTCGACAAGGCGTATGTCGCGGCTCAGCTTGACGGTCACAAAAAGCTACTGGTGATCCAGGAGGATTACCTCAAGGTTGGCCAGAACAGGGAGCACTTGAGCGTTACAAAGCTGGCTCGTGGTCAGATCAAGGAGCACATCGAGCACCTCGAAATGCTGAATTCGAAGTTGGGCTGACATCAGCCTCTTTCGGACGACGGAACCCCGTACCCGCGAAGCCGTTCTCCAGAACTTAAATGCATATGGAGAACGGCATTGCTGAAATTTATTGGTGGTACGATCGGTGTAATCTTCCTTATCGGCCTAATCGTCGTAGTCCTTCTGCTGAAGTTGATTTTCTAGGACCACGAGGGTGAGCCCACCGTTTTGGGGCTGGTTGCCGGTGACACTCGATCGACCTCGATCATAGGCCCCCGAGCTTGGCGCCGCGGTCACGCCGCAGGCAAGGCGGCACATCTTCGAGCGACGCTAGCTTACCGTTCTGCTTCAGGAAACGCTCGAAGTTCTTGCGGACGGCCGAGATAGGCCAGCGGCCCCCGGCAGCTTCGTGGCAATATCGGCTTAAGGTCTGGTAGGCGATGTTCCGCTTCTCTTGTGGCCATTCGTCCAGAAAATCGAACACGTCGTCCACGCCGGTGATTTCCTGCACGAAATACCGACGCTGAGCGTATAGTGGTTTGTCGAACAGAGCGAGCGCCATAGTATCCTCCTTGCTTGACTCGAGTGGTCGAACGCTGAAGGCCGGCCTTTTTGGGCCGGCCTCTGATCGTTATCTTGAAGACTTCGCCTGTGGAGAAGGATTCTGGATCTTGCGCAGCAAGTCTGAGAACACCTCTCGGACATTACTCTTCCGTTTCAGTCCTATGCGTCGACGAACTTCAACGGTGAACGGCTTCACACGAGACTTCATGGAAATCACCCGTTCAAGCGACTTGACGGTCTGCTTCCAGCTGAAGGGGCTCGTTTTGAAACGTGGCGCCCCCGATCGCGACCTTCCGCGGCTTCATCGCCTCGGGGACCTCTCTCTTCAAGCTCACCTGCAAGAGACCGTTGGCGAGCGAGGCGTCCTCAACCCGGACATGGTCGGCAAGTTCGAACTTGCGTTCGAAGCTGCGGCCAGCGATGCCGCGATGCAGATAGTCCCCTTCCTTCGTCTCGGTTTTCTGGCCTTTGACGATCAGAACGTTACGTTCTTGGGTGATTTCCAGATCTTCTTCCCCGAACCCAGCCACCGCCATTTCGATGCGGTAGTCGTTCTCGCCGGTCTTGACGATATCGTAGAGCGGCCAGCTGTCGACTGCATGCAGACGCTGGGCGTTAGTGAGAAGGTTGAAGACGCGGTCGAAGCCAACGCTGGACCGGTACAGCGGTGCGAAATCAAGATCAGTTCTCATAACCATATCCTCCGTAAAGCAACATGGAAAGGGGAGCG
Organism: Neorhizobium sp. LMR1-1-1.1; assembly: GCF_040675795.1. Lineage (NCBI taxonomy): Bacteria > Pseudomonadati > Pseudomonadota > Alphaproteobacteria > Hyphomicrobiales > Rhizobiaceae > Neorhizobium > Neorhizobium sp. LMR1-1-1.1. The sequence goes on along the minus strand of NZ_JBEGHE010000031.1, from coordinate 6,881 downwards.
GAACGCCCGCTGCCCCCGGCTCTTCGGCCCCCTTTTGGGCTGCCGACAACGGCGATTTAATTTCGCATTTTTGGTCGTTCAAGAGCACTTGAGAAATTTTTTGTAGTCAGTATTCGTCATCGTCCCAGGACGTACTTGGGTCTGGCTTTCCTGCTTTTCCTGCCTCCCATTCCTCGGTAGCGCGCATCCAGCCCTCCGGGCGACCCGCTTCCTCCCACATTTGGTAAGCCCGTTTCGTGATCCAATCTTCCCGTTCAAGCGCCATTGTTTCCTCCCATTGTTGAGCCTATTCGAAAGGGCTCTCATGAACCATTAGGGTTGAATATAGTTTCAGCCGTATCGTTGTCGAATGGCAGGAAATTCCATGATCACATCATCCGCGCCCTCTGGAGCTTCCAGAGGGAAACTTGCCAAGGCTGGAGTCGCTCTCGGTTTCGGACTGGGTGGATTTTTCGATGGGATTCTGCTCCATCAGATTTTGCAGTGGCACCACCTTCTGAGCGGTCTGCAGGCCGGCCGGCTCGATATCCGTACCTTGATCCTGTCCGACGGACTATTTCATCTCCTTATGTATCTCGTCACGTGCTCCGGGCTTTGGATGCTTTGGCGGGCGCGACGGAACGTACAGTGGTTTAACGAAGATCGAAGGATTATGGCCTTTGCAGCAGTTGGCTTCGGTACATGGCATATCGTTGACAGCGTTCTTTCGCATTGGATCCTCGGCATTCACCGTGTCAGGATGGACGTGAGCAATCCTTTGATTTGGGACCTGGCATGGTTTGCTGCTTTCGGCGTAGTGCCTCTGATCGTTGCTTTATACCTATTCAAAGCCCCGCCCGCGTCACATTCCCGGATGCTAAGTTCGCCTTTTGCGCTCGTGTTGGCTGCATGTACGGCGGGTTCTGCGGCGCTTCTGCCTGCTCCCCAAGCGAACGCGATTATGGTCGTGTTTCGACCAGACCTTTCTACAGGCCATGTTCTCGAAGCCATAGGGTCAGTCGAGGGGCAAATCTTATGGAATGACGAGACGCAAACCGTATGGGCGATCCAGGTTGCTCAGCCCGCACGAGCCATCGATCTGTATCGAAAGGGCGCACTTCTTGTTGGCGGCTCGATCTTGCCAGCAGGATGTTTCGGATGGACAAGAGCTAGCTGAGATAAATCAAAATTGTTGCAGCGATTGCTAGAACGCCAGCGATCAATAAGCCGAAGCGGACTACCCCTGATCGCGAACCCATCGGGCCAACCAGCCGAAAAAACCAGTCTGGTCCTTGGTTACCGGAATGGGACATGATCATGTTCCTGTAAACAGGCCGTAGGCCACTATAAAAAGATACAGGGCAAACGCAGTAATCGCCACGCCGCCAATCAAACCGACCAAGCCTCGTCCCATCAGAACCTTTCGTCGCTTTTGCGGCTGAGTATCATTTGAGGGTGCTAGCCCGGTTGGCGTCCCTTTTGGGTCTGTAGTCATCGCTATCTCCTATGTCTGTTAGAGTACAACCGGTTCATTCCCAGCATGTTCCCCGTCCGGTTGCGTACTGGGAACCAAAGGCCGCGTATCCTGTTAGCGGGCAACTTTACATGCGATAGGGAAATTTCATGGCGGGAAGAGTTGTCATTATCGGCGGTGGATTTGGAGGGTTGGCCTGCGCCCAGGAACTGGGCGACACCGAGTTCGGCGTTACGGTCATCGACAGGCGAAACCACAACCTTTTCCAGCCGCTGCTTTATCAGGTTGCGACCGCCGCTTTATCGCCTGCAGATATCGCGGAGCCGATCCGAAAGACCCTGGGGAGGTATCGCAACATAAGCATGATCATGGGGGAAGTGGTCGGCGTGGATATGGAACGAAAGCATGTGTTGCTCGACAGCGGGTCCCCCGTTGAGTACGACCAACTCGTTGTCGCCACCGGCTCCGATTATAATTATTTCGGGCACGATGCCTGGCGAGCTCATGCTCCGGGAATGAAAACACTCCATGAGGCCCGGATGATCCGTCAACGGCTCTTGCTGTCCTTCGAGAGAGCTGAGCGGGCGGCAACCTCCGCCGAGAAGCGAGGCCATCTTACCTCCGTCGTGATCGGAGGAGGGCCGACGGGTGTCGAGATGGCTGGCGCCATCTCGGAACTGGGGCGTTTTATGATCGATCGCGATTTTCGTAACATACAGCGGGACCAGGTCAGGGTCATCCTGATCGAGGCCGGCCCGAAAATCCTCGCGGCCTTTCCCGATAAGCTTTCAAGCTACGCAGTAATGTATCTCAGACAGATCGGTGTTGAGGTTCGCACCGGCGAGCGAGTGCTTGACGTCACTTCGGACGGTGTAGCGGTCGGCACAGAGTTCATTACAGCCGGCTGTGTTGTTTGGGGGGCAGGTGTGAAGGCTTCGCCCGCGAACCGTTGGCTCGGCATTGCGGACGCTCCCGGTGGTCGGATTCCTGTCACTCCACAGCTCGCGGTGACGGGCTTGTCAGAGGTGTACGCGATCGGAGATACCGCCCACGCCGTCGGGTCAGACGGAAAGCCTTTACCCGGCTTGGCCCAGGTAGCGAAACAACAAGGCACTTACCTTGGAAAGTACCTGAAGGACCCCAAACCAGATGCGCCTCCCTTTGAATTTCGCAATCGCGGCAACACAGCGGTGATAGGCCGCAACGCCGCGATATTCGATTTCGGCAAATGGACCCTGAAAGGCCGCGCAGCCTGGTTTCTATGGGCCATCGTCCATGTCTATCTTCTCATAAACTTTGAGAAGCGCGTTCTCGTCAGTGTCCAGTGGATCTGGCGATACCTGACCAGACAGAGGGGCGCCCGTATTATTGATGAAGAGGCGACGACCACGGTGCGAATTGAATAGGCCTTTCGGTCCCACAGTCATTCAGGAGGACGTGAGATGTCAGCAACTTTATGGCTTTTCTTACTGGCAGGGGGCGCCGCCGGCCTTGGCATTGCCATGTCTGTCGCCTCGAAATGGGCGACGATCGTCGCCGCCACGATAACCCTTATCGGCGCACTGGGTCTCGCTTACTTTCTCTTCAATGGACAGTCGATTGGGGTCCAGGACCCTCCTGATGCCGGCCTGTCTGCACCGCCTAGACCTTAGACAGGAGCTGAGATGAACACTGAGAAACGTACTGTTCCGAGAATGCTTGTCTTTGTAGGCGCCATATTTCTAACTGCTCTCACTCTTGGCGGCTTATACCTCTTCATTTCAACGCCTGGATCTCCTGACAGCGAAACCTTGCAGCGTCCGCAAAATGCAACGCTTGAGCAGAACTCACGATGAGTTCCCGGCGGGTCCAAAAGCGTACGGAGCTGAGCAGTGTCACCGCTCTTGGGAACTCCATGCCATCCTCCTGGTTCACGATCCGTTATCCAATCGGATTTTGATCCATAAGGAGGAATCATGTTCAGCTTTGACAAGCGTCTGCAATATCCTGTGAAGGTGAGCTCACCCGATCCGATCTTCGCGCGTATGCTTCAACAGGCCATTGGCGGTGTTGAAGGTGAGATCCGTGTGTGCATGCAGTACTTCTTCCAGGCATGGGGTGCGCGCGGCCCGACCACCAAGTATCGCGACATGCTGCTTCACACCGCCACCGAAGAAATGGGCCATATCGAAATGCTCGCCACGGCCGTGGCGCTCAATCTCGACAAGGCGCCGGCAAGCCTTGCCGAAGCAGGCGCAGCTGATGGAATCGTCGGCGCGGTGATGGGCGGCGAGAATCCGCGTCACGTAATAGAGGGAATGTTGCATCGACACATTCTGTCGACCGGCATGGCTGCCTTCCCGGCGAATGCTGAAGGCGTTCCGTTCGATATGTCCCATATCTACGCGAGCGGCAATCTGGCAGCGGATATGTATTGCAACGTCGCAGCCGAAAGTACCGGCCGCGTCCTCGCCACGCGCCTTTACAACGCCGCCCACGACGCCGGTATGAAAGACATGCTGCATTTCATGATCGCCCGCGACACCATGCATCAGCAGCAATGGCTCGCTGTCATCGAAGAACTGGGCGGCAACGAAGGTGCGCTTCCGATCCCGAACAGCTTCCCGCAGGAGCAGGAAGACCAGACCCATAACTACGACTTCTTCGCCACCGCGTCCGATGGCTCTGTCCCGCCGCCTGCGCGATGGAACGAAGGTCCCTCAGTCGATGGCAAAGGCCAGTTCACGGTCTTCCAGAACGTGCCCATGGGTGAGGAGCCGATACTCGGTCCGGCTCGCCCCGACAGCGGCGCTCAGATTGAGCAGATCGGCAAGCCTTAAAAGTCAGCATCGGCACGGCGGCATTGCCGCCGTGTCCTCAATCCATCATGCGCTGATAGTCGCGCGAACAAGGAGAACTGCAATGGTCGAGAAAACAGTAAGCGAATCTGATCAGGTCATAACCAAAGCGCACACCAGTAGACGGTTCGCCGAAAGCGTCGATACAACCAAGACGCCACAAGAGGAGCGTGAGGACCCGAAACGGATCCATCAGGGTCTACGTGAAGCAGATAGCAAGTAGTGGCAGCGTCCACCTGGGGAACCCCGGGGCCCAGGAAGCAGTTTCCTGACAACTTGAAAGGCACCGGAAAGCGCATGACCCGATATTATTTCCACTACCGCATAAACGGCGTGCTCGAAATGGATCCCGACGGAAGTGAGCTTTCGACCGATGACGAAGCGATCGCAGAGGCCGAGGGAGCAGCCCGGGAGCTACTCGCTGCTAAGGTACTCAAAGGCGATATCGTCGATGGTGATGTCTTTGAAATCACCAAGGAAACTGGCGAAATTATCGCGAGATTGCCTCTCAAATCTGTCTTGAAACTTGGCTAATGTTGCCTTCGAAGTCCCGCCATCAGGCTTTCCAGCACCCGCGCAATGCCTTCCAAGGTGTACGGCTTCTGGATGACAATCCTACCCTGATGCGCCTCAGGGAGAAGTGCTTGCTCTTCGTACCCGGTAGCAAAAATGAAGGGTACTCCCTGTTCATTAAGGCGATCAGCAACGAGGAAACTCGTCTGATCGCCCAGATTTGTGTCAAGGACTGCCATTGTCGGCGACGAGGTATCGATAATCTCGAGCCCGCCCTCAACGGAAGAGGCGGTCTGAACATCGGTCCCGAGGCGGCTGAGAATATCTTCCGCATCGAGTGCGATGATGAGACTGTCTTCGACAAGCAAAATGCGCTGACTGACCAAAAACCTGTCATATACCGTGCGACTTGTGTGACTAGGTGAATGCTGCGCTTGTTTCAGGCGAGGGGGGCTTTGTGGCCCGGCCGTCTCGGATACATGACGTGCGGGAATCCGGAACTCCGCTTTATCCGGGGTCTGATCCGGCAAGCCAAGCCATCATCAAATAAAATCGAGGACTTTGTTGACTTGGTCGATGGTCGTATTCACGCCCTAGCGCGGGCCCACAATCAGATCACCGATGATCATTGGGGGCCTGCCCCTATTGGCGCACTTATTGATGCAGAGACCCGCGCGTTCTTGGACGAGCAAAACAGCGGCGTGCAGATTACAGGTGAGCAGGTCCTATTGAATCCGCAGGCCTATTCAACGATGGCACTTGTCGTCCATGAACTGGTTACGAATTCCACGAAATACGGCAGCTTGTCGAATGGCGGCACGGTTGATGTTTCGTGGACGCGGACCAAAGAGGGAGACCTGCGGTTCAAGTGGCAAGAACGAGGCGGACCACCCGTCAACCCGCCAACCCGAAAGGGCTTTGGTACGACGATCATCAGTCGTTCTGTACCTTATGACTTAGGTGGTCAAGCTGTTGCCACTCCGCGAAACTTGCTCGTGGGATGAGGCGCGGCCCGTTTGGACCATATTCCACCGGCTTTCGCGGGTCTCCCGCCCAGCGGACCGAGTGGACCAGTTCTCTGCGGAAGAGGATGACGTAGTCGCGCGGTGACCGGGAAATCGGGATTGCGAGCATCCCGGCAACTTCTTCGTCATGCTCTTCGGCGCCGGGAACAAGGGAGGCGATGTGGTCCGTGGCGAATATTCGAGACGCTGATACACCATTCAACGCTCGGACAATTCGGCCAAAGGCCTCGGTTGAAGGGGATACGCCCCAGAAAGCGTAGTTTCCATTGATCCAGACGCCCACTCCTTCCGCGGGAAGCTTTGGGGGCTATTTGCTTGCCACCATTACTTGCGTGGCAGATAGAATGCCTTCGCGGCTTACTCCCGAAGGAGACCGGCACTTCTGGCGGCAACTCTGAAAGCCGCCGCGGCGCTGTCTCCTGGAATGACACCCGACACTGCCTTGAGGCAGGCTCTTTTGGCCTTGCTGGCCTCCGGGCCACCTTTGGGGAAATCTGTTGCCAAGGACGCAACCGCCTCTCTGCTGTTCCTGACGCATTTCAAACCGCCGGGTGCGCCGGTTGCGATCTCGACAGGGTATTCCCAAAGTTCAGTCATCGGTCTTCCAATGCAAAGGTATGTTAACAGCGAGCGCTTGGTCGATCGCTGGGACGGGCCCATCAGTAACCCGAGTGGTCATCAGATTGTTCCCATCTCATTCTCGCTCTCGGAGCACGTAAAGGGCACGCCCAGGACGTAACCGCGTCCCCGACGTTCAGGCAGAACGTCGGCCAGCATTTGCATCCTCCGCCAGCACTAGGCTCGCTGGCGGGGCACCACTATCGTCCCCTTGGATGATTGCCGAGACATAGACCAGGGCATTCTTCATGCCGTTCATCGTGTAGGGCTTTTCGATTGCACCGAGAGCACCGGCAAAATCCTGCGGGATCCGTTTGATGTTTCCGCTGACGAATACATAGGGTATCCCGGCAGCCGCCAGCTCGCGCCCGACATCGATCCCGGTCGGGCCGTCCATCAAGTGGATATCGACGAACGCGAAGTCCGGCTTTGAAG
>NZ_JBEGHE010000030.1:0-32540 GCF_040675795.1 Neorhizobium sp. LMR1-1-1.1 | reverse complement strand
GGGCCGGCGGCCAAATATGCCGCCTTTACGTAGGCCGGACACATGCAAGCCGCCGACTATCGCGCATCGATCAAATAAGCCTCTTGCATCACGGGAGCCATCCACACATGCAGGTCTCGATGAGCGAGGCGATTGTGGCCCAGTTCTCAGCCCCGGCATCATGTCCGGCAAAAAGTGCATTCTTACGATTAAGAGCAATCGGTCGGATGGTCCGCTCGACGGTATTGTTGTCAATCTCGATGCGTCCGTCAGACAGGAAGAGCCTCAGGCCATCCCAGTATTTGGCAATGTAGGCCAGAGCCTCGCCGATGGCGCAGTGCGATCCCGTATTCGAGGCAGAAAGCCCGCATCTGATTGATCAGGCGCGTTCTCGTTCCGATCATCTGGTCTCGCACCCGGTGCAAAGCCTGAAGATCGGCTTGCTCTTCGCTCTTGAGTGCAGCAAACCGCATCGTAGGCCGCGTAGCTGCCTCAGCGATCGCCTCCGCATCGATGATGTCGGTTTTGTTCGACTTAACGTAGGGCTTCACGAACTGCGCGGGGATCAAGCGCACCTTATGTCCAAGCGCCTGTATCTTCCTGGCAATCCACTGAGATCCTGCACACGATTCCATCCCTACGATTGCCGGCGCCGCGCGCTCGAAGAACTGTAGCAGCGTGTCGCGTCGGAAACGAACCTTCTGGACTGGGACGCCATCGCTTCCGAGACCGACAACGTGAAAGATGTTCTTGCCAATATCAATTCCGTAGACAGCCGCTGGCGCGGCATATTGCGCTGTGGCATTGCAACCTCCTTCGGTTTGGCCGCCTCATGATGCGGCAGGAGGACGAGGCGGACCATCCCATTAATGGTGACGCCCGATGTGAAGCGGGATGCGGTGGCTCACGTCTGTGCGCAGCATGGAGTGAGCCAGCGTCGGGCGTGCGAGGTTCTATCGGTGGATCGGTCGAGCATGCGATATCGCAGCGTGCGGCCTGACGATGCGTCCATCCGCGAGGCCATGAAGAAGGTGGCGTCCGAGCGGCGGCGCTTCGGTTATCGCCGTATCCATGTCATGCTCGACCGGCAGGGGATCGTCATGAACCTGAAGAAGCTTCGGCGTCTCTACCGGGAGGAGAAGTTGACGGTGCGCAAGCGTGGCGGCCGAAAGCGGGCCTTGGGCACGAGACCGTCCTCTGGCTCTGCCGTCGCGTCCCAACGAGCGCTGGAGCCTGGACTTCGTCAGCGATGCCTTCACCGACGGTCGCCGCTTTCGGGTTCTGGCCGTCGTCGACGACTTCACCCGCGAATGCCTATGCTTGGTCGCCGATACATCCCTGTCAGGCGCAAGGCTTGCCCGCGAACTGGATAGTCTCATCGCCAGACGCGGAAAGCCGAGGACGATTGTCTCGGACAACGAGACGGAGATGACCAGCATGGCCATCCTCAAATGGTGCCAGGAAACAAAGGTCGAATGGCACTACATCGCCCCCGGGACCCTGTTCTCGTCGCTTGCTCAAGCCCGCGCCGCCATCACCGCATGGAAGGAGGATTACAACAGGAACAGACCCCACTCGTCGCTGGGCAACATCACCCCAAGCGAGTTCGCAATGAAAATGGCTATAGAAAAACGGGCCGCATGAGGCCAGATTGAAAACCCAATGACTCTCTCGAAAACTGGAGGGAAATTGGGTCTCAGGTCATGACGCCGGTCGTATGTGGCTGCGGCCTATACGGTGGTCATGTGTTAAGCGCCGAATACGTTCACCGAGTAACAGCAACCTCATTCGCTCTTGAACGGATCTGAACCATCGACAATTGAACATGACCGCTAGATGTGTTTTGGGAAATGGCCAGCTTGGGCTTTCTTTTTTAGAGCTTGCCGAGCGGGTCCGTACCCGAGCCGGTATGTCCTTCGATGCTGTGGACCAGAACCAGCCAAGGATGGAAGAGTTCACAGGTCGAGGCCGCCTGCTCTTCTGCGCGCCAGCAGCCTAAAAATGTCCGGCTTCCGGTTCAAATCGCAGCACAGAGGGAGGACATACCGACACCGGACCGACCTAAAACCCAAGCCGACGTTGCCAGCAAGGCCAAGCCCCTATCCGGGAACCCAGGATTTCACCCCCTGCCGCCATCCTCCGGCGTGACTAACGTGCGTCCATCAGTTGTAGTGCGCGGCCCATAGCCAGCACGGTTACACTGCTGGAGCAGCTCGATCATCTGATCCCGGCAGATCGGCCGGCGTAAGAGGCCGATTTGGGAACGCATCATACTCCCCGCACCGATCTAAGATCAGGTATTCCACGAGATCCCGAAACAGCACCTTTGTCGATAGGGCTGCCCAAGCTCAATGACGCAGAGGCATTTGCCGACGCGAGACCCTCGCTGCGATCTGCCGGCAATCACACTCAACGCAATGAAGGCCAGTCCAGGCGCCTGGACACCACTCCAGTTTGCGAGTTTATCTCATGTGACCTATGCTCCGCTTCCCGGTCGGCAGCCTGTATCTATTTGCCCCTCGGTTGTGACCACCATGGTTTCGAACAGGTCGATGCGATGGAAAGGAGCCTGCTCCGCTACATCTGGAGCCATACCCGCAGGCAACAACTTTGGATCCTGCTCGTCGTGGCGGCATCCATGGTACCGTATTTTTTGGCCTTCGACCTGCCGAAGCAGATCATCAATGGCCCAATTCAGGGTAACGGCTTTGAAGCACTGAATGCGCGACAGCCGTTTTTCCGAGTTGTCTACGACCTTCCATTGATCGGGCGTGCGGAAGTTTTCAGCGGCATAGATCTCGATCGCCAGCAGACGCTTATGGCCCTGAGCACAACATTCCTGATTCTGGTGCTGATTAACGGGCTCTTCAAGTTCTACATCAATACATACAAGGGCAGGCTCGGCGAACGGATGCTGCGTCGTATTCGCTTCGCACTCGTGGACAGGGTACTTCGCTTTCCTCCCAAACATTTTAAACGGCTCAAATCCGCCGAAATCGCCAGCATGGTCAAGGACGAGGTGGAACCACTTGGAGGCTTTACAGGGGACGCGTTCGTCCTGCCCGCTTTACTTGGTGGTCAGGCACTGACAACGCTTGGTTTCATCATCGTTCAGAATATGTGGCTTGGTATGCTCACCGCCGGCATCGTAGGGATACAGCTGAGCATCGTACCCCGGATGCGCCGAAGGGTGCGGGAACTCGGGCGCTTGCGCCAGTTGACTGCGCGCGAATTTTCGGGCCGTGTCAGCGAAATCGTCGACGGCATTGGAGCAGTCCACAGCAACGATACTTCCAATCTCGAACGCGCCGACATCGCTTGGCGCCTTGGCCGGATTTTCTCGATCCGCTACGACCTTTATCAGTGGAAGTTTCTGGTAAAGTTTATCAACAATCTCATCGCTCAGGTCACTCCGTTCATCTTCTATGCTTTCGGCGGCTATTTCGTTTTGATCGGAAAACTCGATCTAGGACAGCTCGTCGCCGTCATTGCCGCCTACAAGGATCTTCCAAGCCCATTAAAGGATCTCATCGACTGGGATCAGGCACGCCAGGACGTGCAGATAAAATACGGAACAGTATGCGACCAGTTCAGCGTCGAACCGCTTATCGCGGAATCGGTTCACGCGCCTGCTAGTGGACCGACTTCACGACTGGAGACTTCCATCATCATCAGCAACCTCACACTTGTCGACGATACTGGAGCAAGGCTGCTGGATGGGGTTTCCACCGAGATTAAACCCAGTGAGACTATCGCCCTAGTAGGTGCCGCCGGCAGCGGAGCAGAAGCGTTTGCAGAGGCTCTCGCTCGTCTCGTCTGGCCGGAATTCGGCAGCATCACGATTGGTGATCAAGATCTGCTCGATATGCCGGAGTCGATCACAGGACGACGTATTGCCTACGCTTCAGGCGAGCCGTTTTTGCTGCATGGCAGTGTGATGGACAATCTACTTTATGGACTGAAAAATGCTCCAAGGCCAAGTGCGACGACTCACAACGAGCAGCGGATTGAATCGGAGCGCTATGCCATCGAGGCGCGCATGGCGGGAAATGTCGACTTCTCGCCACACGGGAATTGGATTGACTACCAGGCAGCCGGAGCCGATGGGCTGGACGATCTTCTCCATAAGGTCCTGCCGACACTGGACGACTTGCAGATATCCGATGACATTTTCGGGCTGGGACTGCGCTCCACGATCGATACGAAAGAGCAATCGGCCGTTAGCGAGAGGATCGTCGAACTGCGTGGCTCCCTCCGCAAGCGCCTGGTAGAGACGCAGCTTGACGAAATGCTCATACCGCTCGACTTCGATCGCTACAACATACAGGCGAGCGTCGGAGAAAACCTTTTCTTCGGAACCTGGAGCCGGGGGACCTCCTCTGACTTGGACGTGATCACACACCCCTGTTTCCAGCGGGTTTTGAATTCGACCGGCCTCGATCATAGCCTCTATGAAATGGGTTTGGAGATCGCTGAAATCACCGTCGAACTCTTCCGCGACGTGGCACCCCAGCATTCTTTCTTTCGCAGGCTGACATTTATGGCTGCGGAAGAAATTCCGATCTATCAGGCAACGCTGTCGCGATGCCGCGGGCTTCGCTTTGAGCACATCCCTCCTAAAGATCGCGCATCGATTATCGTGCTGAGCCTGGCTTATATCGAACCCATCCACCGCTTCGGCATTCTCACCGAGCCACTGATGGACCAGCTTGTGGCCGCGCGGAAACTCTTTCATACGGACATTCCCGACGACATAGCAAACCTGATTGACCGCCATGATCCCGAGCGCGTTACCGCATCGGCAACGGTACTCGACAATGTGTTGTTCGGCCGCATCGCCTCTCAGGTGGCCGACGCCGATGCCCATATTCAGACCGTTGTGAAGGAGCTGTTTCGCGCGGCGGGTCTTTATGAGAATGTCTTGTCGCTCGGCCTGCAGTTTGATGTTGGCGCTGGAGGAAAACGCCTTTCGCTGGCTCAGCGGCAAAAGCTCAATCTTGCTCGTGCGTTGATGAAACGATCGGACTTCACTATATTCAACAGGCCTTTGTCGGCGCTTGACCAGCGGGTTGACGAAGAGATCACACGGGGCATCGTCAAACGGAGAAACAAGGCGGAGCAAGCCGCCACTATCCTGTGGGGCCTTTCCGATCCGCGTGTGGCGCAAATTTTCGATCGGGTGCTATTTTTTCAGCGTGGATCGTTGATCGGCAATGGGACCTATTTTGAATTAGCGCGGTCAAATGCCGCGTTTCGAGAGTTCCTAGACTTGCCGTCCGACCACCGATGAACATCGAGATGCTATAGAAAAATATCTTGCTGGAGAGACTAAATTGCTTAGCGATGAGGTCCAGACATTGAAGGAAGTGCCTATCTTCGCAAGCATCGAGCCGTCCAAGCTGAAGCTGCTCGCTTTCGCTTGCGATCGCATGACATACCGAAAAGGCCAGGATCTTTTCCGCCAAGGTGACCAAGGCGATGCCGCCTTTGTGCTGCTATCCGGCACGGCAAACGTGATCGTATCATCTGCCTCCGGCGAACTGACCGTCGCGGAAGTTGGCCGCAATGCGGTCGTTGGGGAGATGTCTATTCTGTGTAATATTCCACGCACGGCAACGGTACGTGCTACGTCGAAATTGGAAGCATTACGCATTTCTCAGGATCACTTTCTGGCGTTAACCAGCGAATTTCCTGCTGTCGCTTCGGAGATCATGCGCACGCTTGTAACACGCTTGAGCAAGACAACCGCCGAACTCGTCAAGGCGCGCCTGCCGCCCGCCCCGGACTGACCAACATCTGGTTCAGCGCAAGATGGCGAAGACCGCTTGCCATCTTTTGGAAGCATTGGTTGCTCGAAAACCTGACAACTGCTATATTTCGCCCTCCTGATTTACTGAATGCGGCGTGCAGGTGGGAGTGGCCTGAAGCTCTCCCGGCCAAGGAGGGTTGTGCCGTGATCTTCGATAAATCGATATTTTTACTGGTCAGTATATCGGCCAATATGGCGGCCGCAGGCCAGCTACACGAGGCCGCACGAAATGGGAATCTTGCGCTTCTGACACAGGCTCTCGACGCGGGAGATAATGTATCAGATGCGGATGAGGCCGGAGATTTGCCTCTCATCCTGGCGTCGCTAAGTGGAAATCCCGACGCCGTAGGTTTAATTCTTGCCCGGGGTGCAGATATTGAGGGTCGCAACAAAAGCGGTCTGACTGCGCTGCACGCCGCCGCCTATGCCGGAAACCTCCACATAGTGAAACGTCTTGTTGCTGAAGGGGCTGCCGTTAACGACACCCAAAATTTCTACCACATGTCCCCGCTTCATGCAGCGGCCGAGGAAGGTCATGCCGATGTCGCCGCATTTCTCCTCGCCAACAAGGCGAATATCGAAGCGGCCGAGAGGAATGGCTATACGCCACTTACGCAAGCCGGGTGGCGCGGATATTGGGATGTCGGCGACATGCTACTGAAGGCGGGGGCGACATGCCAGAAGGCTGAACTCGTCGGTGAACCGCTCTACAAGGAGTGCATAAAACGGAAGTCGCCCTGACATGACTTGAGGACGACATCGGGAGGGACATCATGTCCACAGACAGGAAAAAGCGTCATCTTGGGCTGGCTACGCTCGCAATTTGTGCCTCGCTGGCGCAAACCGCAGCTGGCGAAGACTTCGTGAATACGGGCTATTTTGGCAATGTGGCGATTAAGGGATATGATCCGGTTTCCTATTTCGTCGACGGCAAGGCGGTGGAAGGGAACGCCCAATATTCCCATCGCTGGCTGGGAGCGATCTGGTATTTTGCCAGCGCCGAACACCGGGATCTTTTCGTCAAGGAACCCTCCCGCTATGCCCCTCAATACGGTGGATATTGCGCGGATGGCGTGTCGTTCGGGACGGTAACGACTAATGTCGATCCACGCGCCTGGCGCATCATAGATGGCAAACTCTACATCAGTTATGATCCCGGCGCGGCCGATGGCATGGAGACAAACAAGTCAAAGGTGCCGGAATCGCAAAAACACTGGGCCGATGTCCAGCAGACGCTCATATCCGAGAAGATCCAGAAGCAGTGGAAATGACGTTGTTGTAATCAGCGCGCTTTTTCCTCAAGCGAGAAATACTGCAGTGATCGCGGAGTAATATGGACATATGCGAAATTGGCCATCCCCGTATTCACGTTGCGATAAACGGTGCCGCACACTAGGCGATCTAGAAAATAGCCCTCGAACTTCTCGCATAGTCTATCGTCGTTGATTTCGGCAGTGCCGGTAATGCTTGTGTTGGCGCTGCGGTAAGCCGTCTTTCCGTCCGAGCTGAAATACTGGAGGAATTCAGACCCGTTTCGATGCCTGCCAACCCATGTCTGGTTGTCGATCAAAGCCCGCAGGTCCACCCCTGTTATGCGATCTCGGTCATGGCCCTCGAAGCCGAATGGCCAATCCGGAATGCCGGCGGATTTAAGCGCGGTAAGATGATGGTCGAGATCTTCGGTTGGCCAATAGTCATAGAGATAGCGATAATAACTCAGATTGCTTTCCGGAAAGAGCCAAAGCAACCGTGTCGCTTCTTCTCGCGCACGCGTTTTGTCGCCAATGTTTGCGTAGGCTGCCGCAAGATACTCTCGGGCCGGTTCAGTTTTCGGAAGGCTTTTCAACGCTGCCTCGATTAGCGGGATCGCGTCACTTTCCTTGCGCGCGGTATAAAATACTATCCCTGCGAGCAGCTTGAAACCAGGCGCCGGTGAAGGATCGAGCCGGAGCGCCATCTCGATCGTGGAAACAGCCTTCTCAGCCGAGCCTGTATGCGCCTGGATAAGCGCCAGGTTGGCAAGCGCCTCTGCGTCGTTGGGTTGGGCCGCTATCGCGTTGTTGGCTGACGCAAGCGCTTCGCCGCTGTGACCGTCGACCCACTGCAGTAAAGCGAGGACGGTATGCGCCCGGGAATTTCCAGGATCCAATTTCAGTGCCTGTCCCGCCGCGTCATAGGCAATCTTTCGCGCCACCGCGGCCGACCACATGAAGTTGTAGTCGTTACGCCAGACGTCGACTGCTACCCGGGCTATCCCAGCATAGGCGTTTGCAAAGCGGGGATCGAGTTCGATAGCCTTTTGATAGAAAGACAATGTCCGCCGATAGGTATCGACATCGCCATAGATGAATCCCTCATGCTGGGCCCGCATGTAATAGTCGTAGGCCTCCAGACTGTCTGTAGGCATACGGGAAAGCTGTTGCTGCTCCCCTTTGCTCAACTTGACCGAGAGCGCCGATATGATCCGTCCGATCACGTCATCCTGAACGGTGAACAGATCAGCATATTGGCGGTCGTATTTTTCAGCCCAGATCGACAGGCCTGTCATCGCCTCGATCAACTTGGCATTGATCCTCAGGCGTGTTCCGTCGCGCTGCAATGTCCCTTCGAGCACATATCGGACCCCCAGGGCAGACGCCACTTCCTGGATCGTGCCGGATTTTTCACGAGCATCCGAGACAGAATATTGAGCGACCACGAAGAGTCCGGAAACCTTGGAGAGTTCGGTAATGAGGTCATCCGTCAGACCTTCGGCCAAGTGATCGCGCGTTGTCTCACCGCTCACATTGGCGAAGGGTAACACCGCGACGGATGGTTTGTCCGGCAAAGGATAGGCATATTGTCCCGTCGGCTGCGGGTTAAACAAAGTGGACTGCGCATGCCACCATGTCAGGCTGATCACGGCAATCAGCCCACCAATCACGGTGATTGCAACCGGTACTCGCCTCCGCCATACGAAGCTGACGATTGGAAATCGCCGCAGTGGCGGCGCCTCAGCCAAGACGCGGTATACCCTGATGTGCTCGGAGAGACCCTTGAATTTTCGACTACCCAGTGACTCGTATTCAACATGGATCTTGGATCTGACCTGGTCGTAGGTGGAGCCGGATATCACGATGCCGCCAGGCACCGACAATGCCTCGATTCGGTCGGCGATATTCACGCCTTCGCCGTGCACATCATCGACAAGAATATCCCCGAGATTGATACCAATGCGGAATTGCAGTTGCGCAGATCCAACGGAAGCATCGCGCTGCTCCCTCTTCTGTCTCTGGACATCGATTGCGCACCTAAGAGCGTCAACGACACTATGAAATTCCACGAGCAGTCCGTCACCCAGTGTCTTCACGAACCGGCCATTGTTGGCCTCGATAGTGGGGACCCAAATGTTGTACGTGTCGGATCGAAATTGCGCGCGCGTCCTCTCCTCGTCGATTTCGCTGAGACGGCTATAACCGACGACATCTGCAACCAGGATGGCGGCGAGACGACGTTCCATGCGTCCTCCCAATGTCAGTGAGGTTACAACAAACGGATCGTCGATGCCACCGGCTCGCTGTGCAGCCGCAGATACCCTATCGGTGGCGCCACCATATGCCAGGCCCGGTTGACTACAAAGCAGCGCTGCCAGAACTCTGCGTGCCGGACTGGAATATCACTGAAATCGTCAAAAAAGCTCGGATCACGTGAAAGTCTCGGAAAAGACTTCTTGTGAGACCGTTGGAAAATGGGAGCAGAGTGGAGTGCCGCATTTGGAATGCCGTGACCATTACGCTAAATTGCAGACCAAGCCGAACCATTATTCTGGGAGAGCCTTTTGCACGTCGTTCCGTGCTTCAAGCTATTGATGCTAAACCACGCATCATGAGCCTCTCGACCCGAAAGAAGTTTAAGCGGAAAAGTCCATCGTTGGCCGTACGGATGAATAGGATACGCATCCGTATCTGAAACCTAAGCACCATGCTCTTCGCTGCTGCTGGCAGTACAATCCTGAATTTCGGTATCAATGCGAGTTTGTACAAGTGCATATGGGATCATAGTCATCTCCAACTGCGAGCCTTCATCACAACGTCTCCGCTTGGCTTAAGCCCCTGAACAGGGAGGATAATTGCCCCTGTGAGCCGATTTCTAGATATTGAGTGGCAAACCTACGCTCCAGAGCGAAATTCCAAGACCTGCCCCGTCTCCGACGATTGCTGGGCGGCCAGCCCCATAAGTACCGCCCATCTCCCGTCATCGACCGTCACCTCCACCGGCCCATCCCCTCTCACCACGCGCAGAAACCGTTGATGCTGATAGAAGGTCGAACCGTTATGATCGCCGGCATCGAGAAGCGCCCGATCGACAGGAATGTCGATCGCGCGTGGCCCCTGCGGCTCGCGCGGCGACACGATCACCTTGGCGACCGGTGGGCTCCCGAGATGCTGCGGCCAGAAGCGCCCCGGCCCGGGCACCTTGCATTCGATCTTGCCGAGCGGACCGACGGCCGAAATTTCCTCTTGGTAACGCGCGCCTTCGGCAAACATGCAAAGCTCCAGCATGGCGCGGGCACCGGAGGCAAAATCGACGATGGCGTATCCATGGTCCCATATATCCGGCTGTAGCCCATCATAACGCTCATCGGCATGGTTCACCGCCTGGCCGCCGGATGCCATGATGCGCACCGGATCGGATTTCAGGATCAGCCGCATCAGATCGAAAAAATGGCAGCATTTTTCCACCATCGTGCCGCCGGTGCGGCTGTTGAAGCGGTTCCAGTCGCCCACCTTTGTCAGGAAGGGAAACCGATGTTCGCGGATGGTCAGCATGCGGATGCCACCCGTCGCGGCTTCAGCCTCCGCAATCAACCGCGCCACCGGCGGCATGTAACGATATTCCATCGCCACCCAGATCGGCGCCGGATAGTTTTGGCGCAGGGTCTCGATGCGGGCCGTGTCGTCGAGGCTGGTGAACAAAGGCTTTTCCACCAGAACCGGCAGCGACCGGATCGCGGCGATCTCCTCCAGCTGAGCGAGATGAAAATGATTGGGGCTGGCGATCAGCAGGCAATCGACCGCCTCAATGGCCAGAAGCTCCGCCACCGAACCGACCAAACGCGCATTCGGAGAAAGCTCGGCCGCGCGCGCCCTCATTCCCGCATCAGGCTCGAAAATCGCCACCACCTCCGCATCCGGCAGCAAAGCCAGATTGCGCAAATGCTCCTGCCCCATCATGCCGCAGCCGATCACACCGTAACGCACTGCCATTTCTCCTCCGTCCCTATTTCAGCCGCGACACATAACGGGCGACCGAATGGTCGATCCATGTGCGCGAAACCTCCGCCCGTTTTCCATCCTGCGCTTCACTGATGCGAAACATCTGCACCGCCGGCTCTCCCGCCCGGCGGCCAAAATTTTCCGGCGCCCAATTCGGCACCGTATCGAGACCGATCCTATCCTCCGCCCGCGCGATCCACAGACCGAGCCGCGTGCGGTAATAGAGGTAAAGCGATTCAGACAGGTCGGCCGGCGCGATCACGTCGACATAACCGCCATCCAGCCAGATCTCCTCCAGCCCCGCCACCTTGCCGGACAGTTTGCGGATGCGCCGGATGCGGTGCGCCTCTTTCGACGAACCGAAATCCGGCAGGTCGGCCGGTTTGGGCAAACGCCGCACATCCAAAATGTCCGCTGTCGGCAGGCCTCCGCCTTCCAGCAGCTCCAGCCGGAACATCGCATAGACGCTCTGCGGATCGCTGACGGCGCGCACGTAATTGCCAGAACCCTGCACCCGCTCCAGCATGCCGCGAGATTGCAGCTCCGACAGAGCCTTGCGCAATGTGCCGGTGGCGACACCCAGCCGTTCCGACATCTCCCGTTCCGGCGGCAGTTTTTCGCCGTCGATCAGACGGCCAGCCGCGATGTCACGGATCAGAAGCTCGGTGATCTGCAGGTAGATCGGCAGGCTGCCGGATGTCTGCTGCATGCCCACTCCCATCACGCGCCGCCAAATTGATACACTATTGATTTACATCAATCGCGATGTTACGCAACAGTCAATCGATCTCGGGGAGGAGAATTCCGATGACCGTTGTACCCGTCCGATCCGCCGATCTCGATGCCTCGGAAATCTCGTGGTTTTCCTCGCTTTGTTCCGATGATTACGCCTTTCTCGGCGTGCCGGATGGCGCTTTGCGCTCCAGCTTCGAACACTGTTCCGCTATCGTGAAAAAGGCAGAGGCGCTGGGTTTTCGCAACATTCTCTGCCCCTCCTCCTATCAGGCCGGGCAGGATACGCTGAGCTTTGTCGCCGCCTGCGCGCCGATCACGCAGAACATCAACATGCTGGCGGCGATCCGTTGCGGTGAAATGCAGCCGATCATGCTGGCCCGCACCGTGGCCACGCTCGACCATATGCTGAAGGGCCGGCTCACCCTCAACGTTATCAGTTCGGATTTTCCGGGCGAAGTCGCCGACAGCGCCTATCGTTACCGTCGCAGCCATGAGGTCGTTGAGATCCTGCGACAGGCCTGGACGCGTGACACGATCGACCACGACGGCGAAATCTACCAATTCAAGAACGTTTCCACCGATCCCGCTCGTCCCTACCAGCAGAATGGTGGGCCGCTTCTCTATTTCGGCGGTTATTCACCCGATGCGCTGGAGCTTTGCGGGGCGCAATGCGACGTTTACCTGATGTGGCCGGAACCCAAGGAACAGCTGGCGGAACGCATGCGCGCCGTGCATGCCCGCGCAGAGGTGCATGGGCGGGTGCTGGATTACGGCCTGCGGGTGCACATGATCGTGCGGGATACCGAACAGGAGGCGCGCGAATATGCCGAACATATCGTCTCGAAACTCGATGACGAATACGGCAAACTGATCCGCGAACGCGCGCATGACAGCATCTCGCTCGGCGTATCGCATCAGGCGCGGGCGCGGGAACTGGCCGACCAGTTCGGTTATGTCGAGCGACATTTGTGGACCGGCATCGGCCGCGCCCGTTCCGGCTGCGGTGCCGCCATTGTTGGCTCCACCGATCAGGTGCTGTCGGAAATCGAGGCCTATCGAAAGATGGGCATCCGCGCCTTCATCTTTTCCGGTTATCCGCATCTGGACGAGGCCGAACATTTTGGCACAAAAATTTTGCCACAGCTGAAAACCTGCTCGCTGCCGCATGAATATGGCCGCGTGCCAAAAGAGACACCCGCCACACCGCTTGGCACCGGCGAGCGTCGATAGGATTTACGCCCCGCTTCCCGGATGGGTGAACAGGCGGTGGCCATTGTCATCAAATACATGCAGGACCGGTTTCGACAGGTCGAAATGCACCCTGTCGCCCGCGTTCAGCTTCTGCTGGCCCGGCAGGACCGCCAGCAGCTTTTCGCCGCCGATATCGCCATGCACAACGGTTTCCGATCCCAGCGCCTCGACGAGATAAATCTTTGCCACCGGATGTTGCGGATCGTTGCTGACGACCAGATGCTGCGGCCGGACACCAACCGTCACCTTGTCGCCCACATGCAGCTTCGCATGCCCGGTCTGCAGGTCCGCACGATAACCACCGGCGAAGGACAATGTCGCCGAACCGGCGGACACGGCCAGCACATCAGCCTTCAAAAAATTCATGTGCGGCGCGCCCATAAAGCCCGCCACGAACCGGTTTGCCGGCTCGTTATAAAGCTCCAGCGGCGTCCCCACCTGCTCTATCTTGCCGGCCCGCATCACCACGATGCGGTGCGCAAGCGTCATCGCCTCCACCTGATCATGGGTGACATAAATCATCGTAGACCCCAGCCGCGCATGCAGCGCCGCCAGTTCCGCACGGGTCGAAACACGCAGTTCGGCATCAAGGTTGGAGAGCGGCTCGTCCAGCAGGAAAGCCGTCGGGCGGCGCACGATTGCGCGGCCGATGGCGACACGCTGGCGCTGCCCCCCGGAAAGCTGCCCCGGACGACGGTCCATATAGGCCTCAATCTCCAGCATGCGCGCGGCTTCGTTGATGCGATCTGATATCTCCACCTTCGGCATGTTGGAGTTTTCCAGCCCGAAGGCGAGGTTCTGGCGCACGCTCATATGCGGATAGAGCGCATAGGACTGGAACACCATGGCTAGCCCACGATCGGCCGCCGTCACCTCGTTGACGCGCTTGCCGTCAATCTGGATTTCGCCGCCCGTCACCTTTTCCAGCCCGGCAATGGTGCGCAGAAGCGTCGATTTTCCACAGCCGGACGGGCCGACAAAAACGACGAATTCGCCATCCTTGATATGCAGGTCGATGTCTTTCAGGACCGCGAGTGCGCCAAAGGATTTCTTGACGACGGTGAGTTTGATTTCGCCCATCGGTGTCCCTTACTTCAGGCCGGTGCCGGCAATGCCGGTGGTGATGAAACGCTGCAGGAAAATGAAGACCAGCACGACCGGGATCATGGTGACGACGGTCATCGCCAGAATAAAATGCCATTGCACATTGAGTTCGCCGGAATAGATGCTCAGGCCGACCTGCAGGGTGTAAAGCTCACGCCGCGACAGCACGATCAGCGGCCACAAGAAGTCGTTCCAACGCCAGACGACCGAAAAGATCGCCAGAACCGCCAGCGCTGGCGCCGTGAGCGGTAGCACGATGCGCCAGTAGATTTGCCATTCCGACGCCTTGTCCATGCGCGCCGCGTCGATCAGTTCGTCGGGAATGGTCAGCATGTATTGCCGCAGGATGAAGACGCCGGTCGGCGTCGCCACGGTCGGCAGGATGACACCCCATAGACTGTTGAACAGGCCGAGTGTCGAGATGATCGAATAAAGCGGCACCATGATCACCGACAGCGGCACCATCAGCGTCGCGAGGATGACGAGCATGGCGAGCGAGCGGCCCTTGAACTCGTATTTAGACAACGCGAATGCCGCCATGGAATTGACCACCAGCGTGATCACCGTTGCCACCACCGTCACGAAAACCGAGTTCCAGAGATAGCGCAGAAAATCGAAATGCACGAAGGGTTCGGTATAGTTTTCCGTGGCGAACGACATTGTGCGCACCGGGGCGCGGTCGTTGATGTTGACCTTGAAGATCTCGCCCGGCGCCTTGGGATCGACCATCTGCGCCACCAGTCCGATACGCCGCACTTCGGCGAGAACCCGCGTCGAACCGTCCGGCATCTTCGCGTCATAGAGCATCAAAGGCTTGTCGTAGCCTTCGACGGTCGCCTGACTGGTGACATAGGGCAGGATCGATGGCGGGAATTCTGCCAGCGCGGCCGGGGTCTTCAGCGAGGAAAACACCAGCCAGACGGCAGGGCCGAACATGATGATCAACCCGCCGACCAGCCAGACCCAGGTAAAGACATCGGTCCAGTGCCAGCCCTTGCCGCCTTTCCGGCGCAGGATGAAACGCGCAACCTTTCCCATCAGCGTTTCCCCTTGTTTTCGCCGCGCGTGCCGATGCCGAGCTGGATCAACGTCAGCACCACCAGCACACCGCCCATCAGGATGGAGGCGGCGGCCGCCAGACCCGGATTGCGCAGCGCCGAGGCAAAGCCGGTTTCATAGATATATTGCGTCAGGAACAGGGTACTCGTGCCCGGCCCACCGCCGGTCAGCACGTAGATTTCGTCAAACACCTGCACGGACTTGATCAGCGCCAGCACCACGACGACCAGAAGGTTCGGTGCCAGAAGCGGCAGGGTGATGCGCCAGAAGACGCGCGCCGGCTTGGTGCCGTCCATCTCCGCCGCCTCATAGAGATCTTTCGGGATCGCCTGAAGGCCCGCCAGAATGATCAGCGCGTAAAACCCCATATGCGCCCAGAGCGACACACCGATCGTGGCGGCAAAGGTCCAGCTGCGGTCGGTCAGCCATGTGTATGGGTCCATGCCGAACTGATAGAGACCAAAATTCAGGAGGCCCTGACGCTGCAGAATCCATTTCCAGATCAGTCCGACCACGACTGGCGACAGCAGCACGGGAAAGAAGAATACGGCGCGCCAGAATGACCGGGCGGCAAGTTCGCGGTTGAGGATCAACGCCGTGATCAACGCCGTCAGGATCATCAGCGAAACCTGCAGGACCACGAACCAGAACGTGTTTCCGACGGCGGTCCAGAAGGCATCCTCCTGGCACGACATCGGATCGAGATAGTTCTGGCATTCGAACAGGCGCGAATATTGCGCGCCGCCGATGAAGTCGCGTTCGGAGAGGAAAAAGGCGGTGCCGCCGGTCATCGAGTAGACGAAGTTGATGACGAGAGGCAGCAGCACGAAAATGCCGAAGATCAGCATGTTCGGCGCGAGGAAAAACGCCGCCATGCCACCGATGCCGGTCGCCTTTTGCAGGCGGCGCAGCGGCGCATCGATGATGCGCATGATGGCGTTGATGGGTGCCATCAGGATGGCGGAGAGAGATGGTGTGGTCATGGTCGTGTCTTCTCCTCCATTACCGTCGAATTTTGTCGTTTCGCCACCTCCAAAATGGGAGGGCATATGAAGCCGGGACAGTGCGCCCAGCCGATCTCCCCCCTTGAGGGGGAGATCGAAGGGAGCAAGAGGCACTGCCTCACCTCCATCTGCAAAGGCCCTCGGCCTGCGGAAAGATCAGCGGGGCGCAGCGCCTCAACTTCAGCACTAACTACTTGCCCGCATCCTTAACCTTCTGGGCGATATCCGCATCGATGCGCGTAAACGCATCATCGATCTTCAATTCACCCGCCAGCGTCTGGCCGATGCGGGTAACGATCGCCGCATAAACCGTGTCGGACCAGCGCCAGCCCGGCAGTTTCAGCGCCGCTTCGGATGTTGTCTTGGTGGATTCCACGAAGACATTCAGCGCGGCCTTGGCCTGTTCATTGTCAGACTTGAAATCGAGACCACCCTTGTCGACCACCGCCTTGTGGCCGGGCAGGAACAGCGTGCGTTCGGAAAATTCCTTGACGATTTTTTCCTGCGCGAACCAGTCCATCACGGTGGCGACGTCCTCCTGGTTCTTGGTGTATTTCACCGCCACCAGAGCGGCACCACCCGGCATGCCGGTGCAGGCGGCCGGGCCGCAGGGGCTGCCGACCGCAACCCAGTCGAAGTTGTTACCGATCTTGGTGGCAAGGTTTGCCACCTGCCAGGAACCGGAATAATAGAAGGCGAGCTGGCCGTTGATGAAATCGTCGGCCGCAGCGCGATAAGTGCTGCCGGCAGCGGACACCCAGACATCCTTGCTGACGGTGCCGTCGTCAGCCCAGCCGACAAATTTGGTGAGATAGTCCTTCGCACCCTTGTCGAGCGGTGCCGGCTTGCCGTCGGAGCCCACATAATTGGCGCCATAGGAAAGAAGTGGCGCGGTGATGCGATGGCCGGAGCGATCGATCGCCATGGCGAACGGCACCTGTTGACTTTCCTGCACCTTCTTCGAGGCGGCAGCCCAGTCTTCCCAAGTCGCCTTCGGACCGGGGATCGGCACGCCGGCCTGATCGAACAGGGTCTTGTTGGCATAACCGCCGGTCAGGGTGATCTGCGTCATGAAACCGGAAATCTGGTTGGAACCGTCCGGCCGCATCCAGTCCGCCTGGCTGCCAAAATTGTCGTCCCAATATTTGGCGTCCTTCACCAGCGGGCGCAGGTCCAGCCAGTGTTTCGACAGTTCCTTGATGGCGGTGACGCGGGCGATATCCGGCCCGTTGCCGGCTTCCAGCTGCACCGGCAGCTGTTCCTTGATGACGCTATAGGCAACATTGTCGAGAATGACGTTGATGCCGGGATTTTCCTTCATGAAACGCCCGACAAGGTCTTTCATCACCTCGCCTTCGACGCCATCGGAATACCACATGATACGCACATCGCCGGCATGGGCCGCCGTCGAGGTGAGAAGCGCGAGCGCAAGGCCCGCCACAAGCGATCTGGTCTTCATGCACGTTTCCTCCCATTGTGGACAAGGCCTCCCAACCCGTCCGGTGACGACTAGACGCCAAGCAAGATTGCTTCGCCCCTCACGCTGTAATCCGTCCGCGTTATCACGCGGCCTTCAGCCTCCACGGAACCATCGGCCCCGAAACGAACGCTACCATATTCCGGGTCTTCGACAATGATGACACCATCCGGCCCATGTTCGGCGGCCAGATCGCCAAACCGGCTTTCCACCGAGGTCAGATCGCCGGCCTCGCAGACACGCACGATCCAGCGGGTTTTCTGGCCGTATTGCCGCAATTCGGCACCGGCCGAAGGGCCATCATCTGTGGCGTGAAGATTGGAACCGGCTCGTAAAAGCACGGCCCCCTCACCCGAACGGGCAAGTGCCAGACTGCCCGAAACGCGGCTTTCGTCGAACTCGGCCTTTGGGAACCAGGCATGGGTAAAATCCGGCTGTTCCTCATAAGTGGTGAATTCCACGACGGCGAGGCCGCGATATTGCTGCACGCGAGGAATGGTGCCGCAACCTCCCCAATAGGATGGACGCCCGTAACCGAACTGGATCGTTTCGCCCGGATGGTTGATCCAGATCGCCGCTTCCGGCTTGTCACCAATGCGCAGATGCAGCACGGTTTCCTGATATCCCCATTCGTCCCAGCGGTAATGCACCGTCGATCCCATGGCGAAATTTTTGCCCTTGTAATGATAAAGCGCCGCAAACGCGTTTTCGCCCTGCGCAAACCGCCATTCTTGATGGTCGGCGCCCTTGTGATCGGCAATTGCTGCAAATTCATCGGGGATGACCAGCCCATGGTCGCGCAGGCAGACAGCCATCTGCGGCAGGCAGTGCACGCGGCGGCCATAAAAACCCTTGCCCCAGAGCAGGCGGGCAACCGCCGAAAGCTCCAGCGAACGACCGGCGCAGAGCGTATGTTCGTAGGACCGCCCCTGCGCCGCTGTCACCATGCCATGATGCGCCGAACGGGCAATGATTTCGGCCAACCGCACGATGCCGGCCTTGGCGCGGTCAGCGATATCCTTGTCCGGAGACAGGGCTGCCAGCGCCGTCAGGCCTTTCAGATCGATCGGGAAATAGGGAGCCGAGTTGAACTCGGCCATCTCCCAATGCTCGAAATGGTCGAGCCATGCCCGCACGCGCTCCGCGCCAACCTTTGCCTGCTCCGAACCCTTGCGGCCGGAACGGACAAAAGTCGCTTCGGGGAGCAGATGACCGGCGAGATATGCGGAGGTATGAAACAGCAGCGCATGGTTTTCCGAAAAATACCACTGCACGTCATTGCCCGGCTCATCCATCCAGTAACGATAGTTCAGGATGGCGGCGTCGATGCGGGCGCGCGTCTTGTCGTTGATATCGCCGCCCCATGTCGTGCGCGACCAGATCAGCGGAACCAGCGAAAAATCGGCGCAGTCATGGCAATCCTCGATTGATGACAGGATTTCCTCAATCATCGCATCGGTGTCAGCGCCACCACGGCCACTGGCCAGCCGGGCAAAGGCGCGCACCGTATCGCGCTCGGAATAATTGGACACCTCGGTCAGCGTTTCCGTGATCCGCTCGGAGAGCGACGCCGAGGCCTCACCCTGACGCGCCGCATGGCAGATTTCCACGCCGACCGACCGCGAGGCGACAAAACCGCGGGCATTCAGCGTCACGCGCAGATGGCGGAAATCGGCAGGCGCGTTTTCCGATGGCCCGACATTGAGAGTGCCGACACCGGCCGGAAGCTCGAAATCGTAATCGAAGCGTTCCCGCGACATGAAATCGCCTTCGATGGCGACATTGACCTTGGCCTCCACCGGCAAGGCCTTGGCAAACAGCACGGTGATATCACCACCGAAATAGTGCTGGCGATCGAGATGCATGCCGTCCAGCGCTTCTTCCAGACTGTCCGCCACGGCTCCCGCGACCGGAACCGGCAGGGCAACATTGGCGACGGGGCCGGAAAGATAATCGAACTGGTAGAAATAACGGGCATCACGTTCGGCGAGATCATCGAAGAAAAGCACGATCTCATTAGGGCCGGCGCTCAGCTCCAGTTCGAACTCCTGCTTGGCTTCGAGATTGCGGCTATAGGGCGCCATCCAGCCCACTTCCGAACCGTTCAACCAGAGCACGGCGCCGCCGCAGGTGCCGAGCCGGATCTTTGCAGTGCCCGCCGTCTCCGCTTCGATATAGGTGCGCGTCCATGTGGCGAGCCGCGTCGGGCGGAACCAGAAACCGGAAAGGTCGAGCCGTGGCGAGCCGAAGGGCAGCCACCAGCGCGATGCCTCGAATTCACCGCGCACATCCGGCCTTTTGCCGCGATAGGTTTGTGCAAAGATGGTGCGGCAGGGATATTCATGCGGAATGAAGTTCTTCACCTTGGTGAGGAAGAAGAAGGGGTCCATCTCGCCCTTCATCGGCGCGTCGGGCACGTCGAACCGTTCCTCGGCGATGCGACCAAGCTGCCAGTAGCGAACGGCATCGCCCGGCTTCAATGTCTTGCGCATCCAGTTCTGTTCCGGGTTCATCTTCGCCTGCCGCCTTATCTGAGTTCGCTGAGGGCCACCGGGGCCACGTCGTTATATTCCTGGTTTTCGCCGGTCATGCCCCAGACGAAAGCGTAGCCATCGGTACCCGCGCCCATATGGATCGACCATGCCGGCGACAGCACCGCATCGAGATCCTTGACCAGCAGATGCCGCGTTTCCTCCGGCCGCCCCATCAGGTGGATAACACGCTCTTCCGGTGCCAGATCGAAATAGCAGTAGGCCTCCATGCGCCGTTCATGCAGATGCGGCGGCATGGTGTTCCACACACTGCCCTCGGCAAGATCGGTAATGCCCATCAGAAGCAGGCAGGAAGGCGCCACCTGCGGGTGGATATACATCCGCAGGTTCCGCTTGTTTGAGCGTTTCGTATCGCCGAGATCGAGCGGTTTCGATTCAGCCCGTTTGATCAGCAGATGCGGGATATCCGCGCCTGCCGGAACCGAATTCATGTAGAACCGCGCCGGCTTATCCACCGAATGACTGGCGAGCGAAATCTCCCGCGCACCCCGGCCGATATAAAGAATATCGCGGTTTTCCAGCTCGAATTCTTGGCCATCCACCGTGATCGTGCCGCTGCAGCCCAGATTGGCGACGCCCATTTCGCGCGCCGAGAGAAGATAAGGCGTGCCGATATCCTTGCCCGAACCAAATGTCAGCGTCGCATCGAGCGGCACTGCGCCGCCGAGGATCAGGCGATCGACATGGGTATAGGTGAAACTCACCTCACCCGGCTGAAAAAGGTCCTCGACCAGAAATTCCTTGCGCAGCCGCGCCGTATCAAAACCTTTGATGTCATCCGGACCGGCGCCATACAGAACCTTCATCACCATCAAACCTCTCCTTCGACATGGCGCAGCGCCTCGGACAGGCACAGGATCGCAAGCGCCTGTCCGTAACCGGTCGGCTGGATCGGGATGTCGCGATAAAACTGCAGGTCGTGGCCCATGCGGGTGCCGTAGGAAACATTCAGCACGGTGCCGGTCTCATCGATATTGGCCAGCAGCGCCTCGACGGCCCGCAAACCAGCCTCGCGCCATTCCGGCGTGCCGATACCCAGCCGATGCCCCTTGAGCAGGCCATAACCAAAACCGGCCGTCGCCGAGATTTCCTCATAGGATGTCGGATCGTCCAGCAGCGTGCGCCATGCGCCGGATGCCGTCTGCAACTCGAGGAGCGCATCCACCTGCGCCACCAGAACGCCGGTCAAAAAGTCCTTCACCGCTGCCGGAATATCGGCGAGATCGAAAAGATCGAGCATGCCCGCAGTGATCCAGGCATTACCCCGCGCCCAGCGCGCTTCCGCAAAATTATGATGTCCCTGAAAGGTCCAGCCATGAAACCACAGGCCGGTCTTTTTGTCGGCGAGATAACGGGTATGGACGAGAAACTGCTTTATTGCCTCATCGACCAGTTCGGTGCGGCCACTGGCCTGACCATAGGAAGCGAGGAACAAAGCCACCATATAAAGCGTGTCGTCCCAAAGCTCGTCGTCATTGACCTTGTCGGAGACGTGATGCGCAAAGGCGCCTTCCCGCGTGCGGTCCATTTCGGTCACCGCGCGGTTCGCCCACGCATCCAGCACCGGCTGCCAGCGCGTATCGCGGGTTTCGCGCCACAAAACCGAAAGGCCCAGCATCGGCGCCGTCGTATTGACGTTGAGTTTCGGCAGGCCAGCCTCGATGCGGGCGGCATACCAGTTCTCGATCAAAATCTTGAGGTCGTCGCGACCTGTGAACTGCCACAGCCGGATCAGGCCATAAAGACCAACGCCCTGCGGCCATTCCCAGCTGTCGAAGGAAATGTAATCGCCGGCCGAACCATCGAGATTGGGTTCGTGAAAACGACCGTCATCGCGCAGGCCGGTCATGCCGGTGACGAGCAGATCGAGTTTGTCACGGATATGCCGGGCAGAAAGGCCCATGCCAGTCTCCTCCTCATCCGGCGCCTTGCGGCACCGGCTCCTCCAATCCGCTTCTCCCGAGCGGTGACGGGATGTAAACATCGGATTTGCGATTGCGCAATCTGAAAATTTTTTGCAGTCTGGTGACGATTACTGGAGAGGACCGATGGCAGACGCAGCACTTCCCAACAAACGCGGCAAGAAGAGCCGGCGTGTGCGGCTGGAAGATATCGCTGAAAAGGTCGGTGTTTCACTCAGCACAGTGTCGCGCGCCCTGACCGGTGAAAAGGGTGTGCGCGACGATATCCGCCAGCGTATTCTGGAAGCCGCAAAGGACGCCAATTACCCGATGCCGGCACCCGTGCCAGGCAAGAAGATCGTCATTGCCGCCTCGAGTGCAGCCATGATCGATTACGTGCGCAACCAGTTCACCCTGCATGTTCTCGAAGGTGCCCGCGACCGCGCAAACATGCTCGGCCTCGATATCATCACCCGCCCGATTGCCGATGCCAGCGACGAACGTTCCGTCCTCGACGAGGCAGGCAGCGACCCCGACGTGACCGGCCTGTTGTTCCTGACAGTGGACGACGAACGCATGCTGGCCGCCACCCGCGCTTTCGACAAGCCGGTCGTGCTGATCAATGGCGACGATCCGCATATGCGGCTGTCGAGCGTCACCCCCTGCAACCGTTCCGCCGCGCAAATGGCCACCGACCGCCTGCTCGATCTCGGCCACCGCCGCATCCTCTTCCTCATGCGCCCCGGCCGCCGCACGATCGAACGCCGTCAGGAAGGTTTTTGGGATGCCTTGCGCCACCGCGGCATCACCCCGACACCGGACATGACCGTCACCGTCGACGACTGGTTGCCGGAACTGGCGACACAGGCGATCACCGAGCGTATCGCCCAAAAAGGCCTCGATTTCACCGCCATTCTGACGGCCGGCGACAGCCTTGCGGCCGGCGCGATGATGGCCGTGCAACAGGCCGGTTACAGTGTGCCAGACGATGTGTCGGTGATGGGCATGGACGACCTGCCACAGGCCGCCTTCCTCAACCCGCCGCTGACCACTGTGCATATCCCTATGCGCGAAATCGGCATGACGGCGGTCGACCTGCTGCGCGACCTCTGTTCCGGCGTGCCGGCTTTGTCACGCCGCATCGAGCTTGCCTGCCATGTGGTGGAAAGACGATCGGTCGCCGCAACTAACTCCTAAGCCTACTGGAGCTTTTCGGGCGACCCAGCTGCCAGGAGCAATGCCCGTATTCCGGTACCACCAGATGACATCCCCGATGAGGATAGAAGCGCAATTCTATCTTCAGGGACTGGCTTCCGCTCTTCACACCGTCACCTCCCAGACGACGGGGATGTGATGGGAATCGAACCTTTGAACTATTTATTTGTCATGACTGGGAGGCAAGTGAGCGGTCCCCAGCTCAGAATTGCGAGATATCTTAGGGTAGTGTCCTCATAGAGAGGGTTCATCTTGTTGACTGGGTGTGGTCACTCTCAACGGAAATGCTGCGCGAACATCTCTGCAAAGACAAATCGCAAATAGAGTTTCAGTTTTAGCCGATGGGCCTATCGCTAGCGCAATCTCGTGGAGCAGTTCTCAACCGCCTTAAGGAGAGGCGCGGCTTGGACGCACGATATGATAGGCGGGCAGACGACGATCTCGTAGCGCTCAAGCTTGCAGCAACAAGGACATGGATCGCATCAGCTAATAACCCGCATCCTAGTGAGCCGAGCCCCGGTGGCTGCACTTGCTGCATTCAAACTTAGAACCTGATGAAGGTCTCGCGGGATGAAAAACACCGGCCCGTCATTGCATGACTACAATATGCCGAAGTTCGCCACGACCTGCGCTCGCAGCGATTACGGCTTTGGTTAACATAGCGTGCAATTCGCCCCCGTTCATCCCAACCAATCACCTCAACATCTAACCGTCTGCCTACATCGAAACACCACTTTACCCGCTTAGCTAGAGGAATGCGGTAGACAGAACGGGAAACACTGCGATCAGGAAGAGACCAATGAGCAGCGCGCCTATATAGGGCCAGATTGCCTTCATTGCTTCGTCAGGTGCAACGCCCCCGATCTTGCAGGCAATATAGAAACCGATGCCGATCGGCGGCGCGATCAATCCGACATTCATCGCGGTGACGACGACCATGGAGTAGTGCACGTCGTTGATGCCGAGGGTTTTGGCTATCGGAAACATGATCGGTGCCATCAGCACGATCGCCGGAAGGCCTTCCAGCACACAGCCCAGCACCATGAAGATCAGGACAGTCACGCCCATGAATGTGAGCCAGCCGCCGGGAAGGTCCGTCACCGCTTGCGCCAGCTTAAAGGCGAAGCCCGTCTGGGTGAGTGCCCACGCCATTGCCGAGGCGCAGCCGAGAATGATCAGGATCGCGCCGGACAAGGCCGCAGTCTCGACTAGCATGCTGTAGAGTTTCTTGAAGCTGATACCGCCATAAAGTGTCGCACCGATAATCAGTGCATAGAGGACAGCTATGGTGGAGACTTCGGTTGCAGTTGCGACGCCGCCGCCGACGGCGCTGCGGATGAGGAACGGTAAAAGCAGGGCCGGCGCCGCGATGACGACCGCCTTCCAGACCGTTTTGACGGATGCTCGCCTGACACCTTCCATCGATTCATGCCTTGATTTCCATCGGGCAAGAACGGCCAGCACCAGCAGCAGGACCATGGCGATGGCAAAGCCGGAGGTGAACAGGCCGGCAATCGAGACACCTGCGGTCGAACCCAGCACGATCAGCACGATCGAGGGCGGAACCGTCTCTGCCATTGCAGCGCCGGTCGCCAGTAGCGCGATCATTTCCGGCGGCTTGTGGCCGCGCCGTTTCATCTCCGGAAACAGCGCCGGCGCGACCGTCGCCATATCGGAGACTTTGGATCCGGAAATGCCCGAGACGAGAAACATGGAACCGAGCAGGACATAGGACATGCCCGCCTTCACATGACCGAGCAGCGAGGCAAGCACCTCGACGATCGCCTTGCCCATGCCCGTCGCATCTAGCACGCAACCAAGCAGGACGAAGATCGGAACGGAAAGAAGGATGATGCTGGACATGCCCTCATCCATGCGTCCGATGATGACGAAGGTCGGCATGGAGGTGGTGAAGGTCAGAAAGGACAGCGCACCGAGACCGAAACAGAAAGCGATCGGCACGCCCATGGCCAACAACAGGCCCACACCGAAGACGAGGAAGACGACGATATTCCAGTTGCCGAAATAGGCGAATACCGGCTCAAGCGCAAAAAGTGATCCTCCGGCAGCTCCAACAACAACCGCTGCGCCGATCAACATCCGGGCGTTACCGATGCGGACGCCGTGGAGGATGACAGTGGCCAGCATGAGCGTCAACCCGACGGGCAGTGCCGAAGCGCGGTAGCTCATCGGGATCAGCAGGGACGCAGATGTGACATAGCTCTCCTCAATCGCGTAATCGAATGCGGGATAAAGCAGACTGCCCAGGAAAACGGCGGTGAGAAGCAGACCGATCGTCGCGACGAATGCCTGTTTCCGTTCATCGAGGAGATGCAGAAAGACCGTCAGGCGCAGATGTTCATGCCGGTCGATGGCGATTGCGGCACCAAGCATGGCAAACCAGAGAAACGCGAAGGATGCGCTTTCATCCACCCAGATAAGCGGCGAGGAGAACACATAGCGTGCGGTCACGCCGACCAGCAGGACAGCTATGATGAATGTCAGCAGAACCGCACAGATAATCTCGACCGGCCGCATCCAACGCGAGCCCGGCACCGACTGCTGAAGCTCCATCGCCGGCAGGTCGTCCATCACTTCGGAACTCATCGCCATCTCTCTCCTCCTCAATGGCAACCGGATCACCAACTCCACCTCCTCCAGGCCGAGCGGTAATCCGGGTCTAGTACAGGTTCACGGCAGGTTCTCCCGGAAGATCACCTCGCTGCGCAGCGGGTCGATATCCTCTTCGGCAGGCCTACCTTCTCGTAGATTGTTGAAGACCCGGATAGCGCGATTGATCGTCTCGCCGGGGTTCTGGGTAATCACCGCATCCATGGTGCCGTCGATCAGGAATGCGCGGGTATCCGGCGTCAGGCCATGACCGATGAAGACTAAGGATTGCTCACGACGCGCATCCCTGATTGCCTTGCCGACACCGCTCGCACCGCCACCAATATTGTAGATGCCGGCAAGATCCGGATGCTGGCTCAGCAACATTCGCATCTGCCGGTAATTGAGCGCCTCGTCGTCATGCCCCTCACGGATGCCGACGACCTCGATATTCGGATGGCGTTCCTGCAGAACATGAAGGAAGCCCATCTCGCGTTCCTCATGGGCCCGGTAACTCAGGCTTCCAGCGATCATGGCAACCTTGGCCGGTGCATTGCCGACGAACCGCGCGATCAGATATCCGGCAAGCCGCCCGATCGACCGATTGTCGAGACCGAGATACATCGAGCGCTGGGCATTGGCGATGTCGGAGATCAGCGTTACAGTCGGCACGCCCTTTCCCGCCAGACGATTGACCGCTTCGCGCACCGTCGGATGTTCTAGCGCCATGAAGGCGATGCCGTCGGCGGATTTTCCATGCCTCAGCATTGCAGCGGCCAGCGCATCTGGGCTGAAGCTCTTGATGTATTCGACTGTCGGCTTGATGCCGTTCTTCTGGAAAAGCGGTGTCTGCTCGACAACCAGTTTGCCGAGATGAGTGAGATAGCGGTTCGTTCCGGCCGGAAGCAGGAACGAGATATATGCCGGCGAGGTCACTGCCGCCTCCCCCAGCAGATCGCCTTCGACATATCCGAGTTGCGCGGCCGATCGCATCACGCGCTGCACCGTCGGCGCCCGAACACCCTGGCGCCCGTTCAGCACACGGTCGACGGTCGCCGTCGATACACCGGCATGTTGGGCAACATCGACAATCGTCGGGCGCCGACTGATTTCAGACGGTTCGGTTGATTCTAGCAGCATCGAAACACATCAAATTACATCAGATTTCATGTTTGACTTCATCATTCATATGATTGATTTTCGTCAATGGGAAGAGACTTTTTCATAAGGGAGGGAATAGATGAAAACGACATTGAGCCGCCGCACGCTCCTCAAGGGGCTGACCGCTGCGCCGGCAGCGGGCGCCGTATTTTCAATTCCGCGCCTAGCCGGAGCAGCTGAGATTCAGCTCCGCTATGGCAACAACCTACCGCTCAGCCATCCGCTGAACATCCGCGCCAAGGAAGCAGCCGACCGGATCGCAAAGGAAACCGACGGCAAGGTGGAAATGCTGATCTTTCCGGCAAACCAGCTTGGTGGCGACACCGATATGCTGTCGCAGGTTCGCGGCGGCGCGCTTACCTTTTTCACGCCTTCCTCGCTCGTCATCGCCACGCTGGTGCCGACCGCTGCTCTCAATGCCGTCGGCTTCGCCTTCAAGGATTATGCGCAGGTATGGAAGGCGATGGATGGCCCGGTCGGCAAGCTCGTGCGCAGCAAGATCGAGGGCTCGCGCCTCTACGCGCTGGAAACCATGTGGGACAACGGCTTCCGCCAGACGACCACCAGCGGCAATGCGATCACCAATGCCGATGGCATGCAGGGCCTGAAGATCCGCGTGCCGGTAAGCCCGCTTTCGGTCGACATGTTCTCCGCACTCGGCGCGTCGCCGACCAGCCTGCAGTTCAGCGAAGTCTATTCTGCTCTGCAGACAAAGGTGGTCGATGCTCAGGAGAACCCGCTACCGATCATCCAGGTCGCGAAGCTCTATGAAGTGCAACAAAACTGCGCGCTCTCCAACCATATCTGGGATGGCTACTGGTTCATCGCCAATGGCCGGCAGTGGTCCGATTTGAAGGACGACGTCAAGACGATCGTGGCGCGAGCAATCAACGAGGCCGGACTGCAGCAACGCCAGGATATAGCCACTCTAAATGCGGGCGTGCAGGCAGATCTCGAGAAAGCCGGCATGAAGTTCAACAAGGTCGAGACGGAGACATTCCGCGCCAAGCTGAAGACGGGCGGCTTCTATTCCAAGTGGAGCAAGGAATTCGGCGACGAAGCCTGGGGCGCGCTCGAAAGTGTCGTCGGCTCACTCGCCTGACCTTGAAATATACGGCGGCGGGCGAACACCTGCCACCTCCATCAATTTCAATCAGAATTACGAGCAAGACATCAGATGAGCCGTTTTTTTGGAAAGATCCGCCAGGCGGGTTATGTCGTGGATGATATCGAAGCGGCGATGCAATACTGGAGCGATACGCTGGGCGTCGGTCCGTTCTTCTACAAAGAGCGGGTTCCGATCGTGAACTACCGCTATCGCGGTGAAAGCCACGAGCCGCACAATTCCGTGGCGTTGGCCAATTCAGGCGAGCTACAGGTCGAGCTGATCCAGACCCGCAATGACGTGCCTTCAATGTACAAGGACTTTCGCGACGCAGGACATCGCGGCCTTCAGCATGTCGCTTACTGGACGGACACCTTCGATGCAGACCTCGATCGGCTGACACAGCAGGGCTACAAGGTGGTGATGGAAGGCGAAGTCGGCGAGAACGGCCGCTTCGTCTATTTCGATACGCATTACCATCCCGGCACCGTCATCGAACTGTCGGAAGTCGCAGGTCCGAAGGGTCGCATGTTCGACGCGATACGCAAGGCTTCGGAAGATTGGGACGGCAGTGTCCCGGTTCGTCCCTTCCCCGACCTCTCGAAGATTTGAGGCTCCCGTGACGGATACGCATTTTACGGCGGATTACCTGATAGAGACACCGCTTCCACTCGAGAAAGTGGCGGAGATCATGGCCGGGGAGCAATCTTCTGGCACGTTCATCCGTGTCGAGGGAGAGACGGACGATCTGCGCGCCCGCGCGCGTGCGGAGGTGCTCGAGGTGGTCGATTTGGGGGAGATCGGCCACCCGACACTGCCGAGCGCGTGGCTTATTCGCCGCGGCATCACCACCAGGCCGCATCGAGCAACCGTCAGTATCCGTTTTCCGATCGACAATATCGGCGTCAATCTTGCGGCACTTGCCTCGACGG
Source organism: Neorhizobium sp. LMR1-1-1.1 (assembly GCF_040675795.1). Taxonomy (NCBI): domain Bacteria; kingdom Pseudomonadati; phylum Pseudomonadota; class Alphaproteobacteria; order Hyphomicrobiales; family Rhizobiaceae; genus Neorhizobium; species Neorhizobium sp. LMR1-1-1.1. The sequence goes on along the minus strand of NZ_JBEGHE010000030.1, from coordinate 3,391 downwards.
TAGCCGGCAACCTCTACGATCTCGGCGAGGTCACAGGCCTTCGGCTAGAGAATATAACTCTGCCAGCCTCCTGGCGCCGACGATACCTCTTGCCGAAACAGGGCATTGCCGGCACCCGCAGGCTGACGGGCGTTTCTGAAGGACCGATGATTGGTTCGATCATCAAGCCAAATGTGGGATTAACCGCTGAAGATACGGCAGGGCTGGTCGGTCGGCTCTGCGATGCCGGCGTCGATTTCATCAAGGATGACGAGATTTCCGCCAATCCGGTCCACGCCCCCCTGAGCAAACGCATCCCTGCAGTCATGGCAGCGGTCAAACGCGCTGAGGACAGGCTCGGACGGCGCGTCATGATCGCCTTCAACATCACCGACGAGACGGATGCCATGCGCCGCCATGCCGATCTGGTCTCAAGCGAGGGCGGCACCTGCGTCATGGCCAATCTCAACTGGTGTGGCTTTTCCGCAGTCGAGACGCTTCGGCGTTCGACCGATCTGGCGTTGCACGGCCATCGCAACGGTTTCGGCGCCTTGTCACGCTGCGATGTTCTCGGCATCGGCTTCGATGCCTATCAGGTCCTCTGGCGATTGGCCGGCGTCGACCACATGCATGTCCATGGGCTCGACGGCAAATTTGCCCAGGAAAACAGGGAGGTCATAGAAAGCACGGCCATGTGCCTGAGCACACTCGACGATCAGTCCGACGACCGCGTGCTTCCCGCCTTTTCGTCGGGCCAATGGGCTGGCACAGTTCCTGTCACATGGAAAGCGGCGAGCGGTGACGACTTCCTGTTCATGGCAGGCGGCGGCATCATGGGTCACCCGAGCGGCCCTGCTGCGGGCATCGAAAGTATCCGTGCAGCCTTTCATGCCATGAAGAATGGCAAGACGCTCGAAGACGCCGCCGACACGTCGGAACCACTTCGCGAGGCTCTGGAGTTTTTCGGTAAGGCCGCATGAGTGTCAACTTTAACGCTCCCTTCTACGGCTGGTATGGCGACGACTTCACCGGCGCCACGGATACGCTGGCGACACTGTTCAGCCGAGGCGCGAAGGCATTCCTTTTCCTTGGCGTCCCTTCGTCCCGCCATCTCGCGATGGCTGGCACACTCGACGCCGTCGGCATAGCCGGTTCGGCGCGCGCCATGACGCCAGCCGCAATGGAAGCCGAGCTCCGCCCGGTCGGACAATTCTTTGCACGATCGGGCATAAAAATGCTGCACTACAAATGCTGCTCCACCTTCGACAGCGCCAGGAATGTCGGCAATATCGCAACAGCAATGACCGTCCTGCGCGGCTTCGTCGATCAGCGGCAGGCCGTGATCCTCGGCGGGCAGCCGTCTCTTGGCCGTTATTGCGCATTCGGAAATCTCTTTGCCTCGATCGGAACGGAGGCAGCCATTCATCGCCTCGACCGCCATCCGACCATGAGCCGGCATCCTTCGACGCCGATGGCGGAAGCGGATCTCAGGCTTCACCTGCAGCAGCTTGGGGCCGACGCAGTCGGACTTGTCGACTGGACCACGCTGGAAAACGACCGGCTTCTCGCCAGTGACGAACCGAACATTCTCTTCGATGTCCTCACGCAGAAGCATCTTGCAGCGATCGGGACTGAACTGAAACACCGCGCGCGGCAGGGTTCACTCCTTGTCGTCGGCGCAAGCAGCGTGGCGGAAGCCGTTTACGGCGACAGATTATCCCCTGTTGTCGAGCCACAAACGACGGTTACTGGGCCGGTGCTTGCCATCGCAGGTTCGCTCTCGCCATTGACGCGTCGACAGGTCGAGGCTGCGACATCCTTCATCCGCATCAGCGCCGATGCCGGCAGGCTCGTCGAGGAAGAAAGCTATCGGGAGGGTATGGCGACGCGGATCGGCTCTGCGCTCAGGGACGAGCGCAATGTGCTTCTGTCGACTGCGCCGCAGGATCCGGCTTCGATTTCCAGTGCGGATACGCGGCTGGCTCAGACGGTCGGTCGTTTTGCGGACCGACTGCTGAGCGAAGTCCCGGTCCGACGCCTGATTGCGGCGGGAGGCGATACATCGAGCCATATGGCGCAAAACCTCAACCTCTGGGGCCTCGCCTATGGCGGTCAACTTTCGCCGGGCGTCTCGCTTTCTATCGGCCGCAGCGACGATCCGCAGCGAGACGGGATAAGGCTGATGCTTAAAGGGGGACAGATGGGAAGCATCGATCTATTCGACAGGTTTGCCGCTGGTGTTGCGTAAGCACTGGTTCACGATGATTAGTCGCGCAGCACATCAATTGCACACTATCGCCTTGTCGGCCGAGGACTGGGTGCCATCACCGCATTGGCAGGTCTCCCGGTAAAATCGGTTCCGAGAGGTCTTCCCGATACCCGGATTGAAACTGTTAGTCGGATCACGTGATCTGTAGTGCTCCGCCAGTGCCGGCTTGGCGCGGTAGATATGCCCGACATTGTGCTCGGCAGGATACTCCGCACCGCGCGCATCGAGGCGCTCCAGCATCATCTCCTTCAGTCGTTTGACGTCCGTTCCTGGCTTGACGATGTAATCCTGATGCAGGACGTGGCAGAGGAAATGTCCGTAATAGAGCTTCTTTTCGATATGCCGGTCGATTTCGGCAGGTAGCTGCTCAAACCATTCGGCGTCATTGCGGCGCAGTGCGATGTCGAGCGCAAGAACATTCTCTCGCTGCAAGCCGTGAACCGCAGCGTAGCGGATGGCGGCACCCGCTGCAGCGAACCTATGCAGCATCGCCTTCTTGCCTTCCTCCGCATCGAACAGAAACCAGGAATTAGGGCCTACATTCCTGTTCAGCGCCTGTTCCACCTCTCCTGCCATATGTCCTGGGATTTTCATAATGAGGTGATGCTCGAAAGCCTCGCGATGTGCGAGAATCCGCTTGGGCAACGCTTCGGGCAGAAAATCAGCGAGCCCTTGAAGCAGACGGTCGGCAAGATTGTTGGGCAGAAAGGATGCTTTAGCCAGCCACGCATCCATCGCACCTTTCAGAGCAAAGAATGTAGGAAGACGGTCTGTTCCCCACCGGTCGATCATCAGCAATGTGTCTTTGCCATATCGCCGGGTCACGTCAAAACAGTCCCGATGCAGGTATTCGCCACTGATCGGAAGCTCGGAGAACTCCGTCAGCAGACTGCGCCGCAGCCCCGTCAACGCGGCGGCGTCATTGGTGCCGATATAATAGACGCGTATATCGGCATCGACCGGAAACGTATCCAGTCGCACAGCAAAAACGGCAAGTTTCCCGGCTGATCCTGAAGTATTGCGCGGCAATCAGGATGAGACGCGGGCGACAATCTGGATGAGATTCTTAGGTCGCGGTCGGGATCAAGTTATCACGCTGATTGCCGCTGACAAGTTCTTCGTCATTTTCTGATTGCCGCTCCG
>NZ_JBEGHE010000029.1:0-38854 GCF_040675795.1 Neorhizobium sp. LMR1-1-1.1 | reverse complement strand
CCCTTGAGACAATCGCTACGATGAGCGATGATCCACTCATCAGCCTGCCAGCAGCAAGCTGACACTCATCCGGCCCTCTGGGATGAGCCGTGGCCGTCTAAGCTACACCACTCCCTGGGACACGATCCTTTATCTCCCGGAGTTACCGCTCGAAACGGGCGAGATCAGACCTCTCCATGGTCTTTCAATGGCCAGCTCCATTCGCGACGCTTCGCCCGATGCATGGGGACGTCGTGTTATTCTTAATCGCGCGTTCGGCGTGAAAGGCGGCGAGTTGAATGGACTGGATCTTGATGAACTGACATTTTTACTTGAGTCAGGCTCAGACCGAATTGGGGCGCTCGACTTCCAAGCATCGGCGACACACTATATTGGCCGGGGGACCGGCCACGCCACTCTTGATCAACTTCTGACCGCTGCAGAGCGAGTTGAGAAAAATCTTCCTCTCAGCCCCGAACTTGATCAAGCTTTCCATCACGGCAGTTCGATCGGTGGGGCGAGGCCAAAAGCCCTAATCGACGATGGTGCACGTAAATTCATTGCAAAATTCTCGAGCAGTTCCGACACTTATAGCGTGGTGAAGGGCGAATACATCGCGATGCGCCTAGCAGCTCTTTCGGGACTTAACGTGGCGCCGGTAGAAATCGTTCGCGCGTCCGGGAAAGACGTGTTGCTTGTTCAGCGCTTTGACCGAGTCCACGCGGGCAACGCTTGGTATCGCCGGTCGATGGTATCTGCCTTGACCATGCTTGAGCTCGATGAAATGCACGCGCGATATGCAAGCTATCAGGACTTGGCGGAAACGATACGCATTCGCTTTACAGCTGTTCCTGAAACATTGAGAGAGCTGTTTTCGCGTCTATGCTTCAATATTCTCGTTGGCAACACAGACGATCATGCCAGAAATCACGCTGCTTTTTGGGATAACTCGTCGCTGACGCTCACACCGGCCTACGATGTTTGTCCGCAACCGCGGGCAGGAGGGGAAGTTGGCCAAGCGATGCTGATCGTTGATCAGGACAGAAGCAGCAAGATCGTAACCTGTCTCAACGCAGCGCCGCACTTCCATTTGAGCCCGGCTCAGGCGATTGAGATCGTCAGCCATCAACTGCGGACTATCGCAAATAATTGGCGGGCATTGTGCGCTGAGGCAAAGCTGGGCGAAGTGGATCGAGCGCTTTTTTGGGGACGACAGTTCCTGAACCCCTATGCGTTCTATGGCCTTGACGGTGAAGCGAGCGAATTGGTGACACTGGCAGACACGATACGGGCTGAGCAAGCATAAGCGGCCATCCCTCCGAAGCTGCGCGCTCAATACAATTAGGCGGTCGATACTTCTGCTAGATCTTCGGAAGCGACAGCAAGACGGCGATAGCAATTTCGAGGCGATTCTGACGGGCTTCATGCGAAGGCTTTGCAATTGTGACGTTATCGAACTCAATCAACCACTTGGCTGACCGAGGACACGTGTCGTCAGTTCGAATCCTTTCACGACGGCCAAGTGCTAGAAGGTACTCCTCATGAAGGATCTCGTAAGAGGATAACGGCGTCCCCCCTGTCTCGCGTTATCCGTTCAATTTCCTGATACCCCATGCGCTGGGCAAGGCGCATCGATGGGATATTTCCGACCGCTATCAGACAAGCCGTGTGCTGCTTTCGTCTTTGGTCGAACCATCTCTGGGCCGCGCTCGCAGCTTCCAAAGCGTAGCCACGTCCATGAAACTCTGCTCTCAGTGTCCAAGAGATTTCGATGTTGGTCTGCGCGAGGCTCCCCAGATCGCGTTCGAACATGCCAAATCCCACCTTGCCGACATAAACGCCGCTATCCCGCTCGATCACGGAGAACAGGCCAAATTGCATCAATTGCCAGTGGCCGACATCACGCAACAGCCTGGCCCAAACGTCGCCTCGGCTGAGTTTGCCAATATGACGCGACACTGGCTCCTGCGAGAACATGTCAAATGTCGGCTGATAGTCATCTAGCGTTGGCAAGCGGAGGATAAGGCGGTCAGTATCTATCACGCGTCGCTCTGGTTGGGCTTGTTTCGATAGACCGATCCTAATAAGTCTCCGCTATCGAAAGTCTTATAAACAGTCAGCTAATGGGACTGGCTTGTACCAAAAACACTGATGCAATAGCAACCGACCCTTGCAATGCCAGTGCAAAATTCGCCGAGCTATCGTTTCAATTGATTCCGCATTTTTCGCCAGTGAATGAGGTAACCGAAGCCTGGTCCGATCAGCATGCCACCAATTATCCAATGAACGAGCGTTAACGGCTTCTCGTCGGGATTATGGTCGGTAATGTAGAGACAGAGAAAAAAGGCGGCCACACCAAGGACGAGCAGAAATAACGGAAAGAGTAGGCTTTTACGAAAACTCTGCATCGAACTTCATGTCCCAAAAAAAAGCGCGGTCGGCGTGATGTTATCCCATATCGAGCGATAAACAAGCTGCGGCACATCTTGCAGTAGCACGCGTCTGCTTTTCGCTAGGCGGCGCCACTGTCTGTGTTGCAACGCGTTCGGTTTCTGCGAGTTTTGCTGGTCTTCAGCCAGAGCCATCCTCTCTTCCTCCTGGTTCCGTATCAGGTGGATCTAGATTAGCATCTGGTTCGCCAACCCGAGGAAGCCACATGTGCGGACGTTGGCAATTCGCGCGATCTCTGACAACCGAAAAGTTAACGCGACATGCCCGGTTTAGGCCGTTGTCAGTTGAAGCCTGGAGTGACACCGCTGCACTCAACAACGACGCTCCCACTTCTTCAGCAATCAGAGGCGCCCGAAGAAGACGGCCTGTCTTCACCAACATCATCAACAACGTCTTGATCGGTCTCCGCAGCGGGTAAAAAGCTGTTGCTGATCTCCTGGACGGAAGCTGCTGGCTCCCTCTTCCGCTGTGCCCGATGCAGTACAAGTTTGTCATATCGCGACTTAAGGCTGGAGATATCGAATTCGCCACGAATCCATAGCTCCACCCAAGCAAGGAACTCGGGATCACTGTCAATCGGTGTTCCTCTGGCCTCCGCTTTGGTGCGGACCTGGTCGAAGATCTTCCGCCTCTTATCGCTGTCGATCATCAAAGCTGAATCTCCCAATGTCATGTTCACCGTTAATGCGGTTAAAGGAAAACACCGATGCCTTCCGTGTTGATGACATAGATGAATTCCTCCCAAGCCTCTTGGGCAGACGCAAATGAGTCGGACCAATCCGTGACCTGCTCTTCCAGGCTGGTGACCTCCATTTGCCAGTGGTCACTGCCGGTACGGCAAAAGATCTCGACAATGACGGTGATGCCGCTTTCCGTGTACCGGCCAGAAAGTTGTGAACGTTCAAACGGCGAAGGGTGCGTCATGAGCTCGCGCTAAGTGATTGATCAGAGGCTAATATTGCGATTGTTCCGCTTGGCCGCAAGCGGACTCCGGTTGATCGCCGAGAAGAGTCTTATCCCTGCGAAAGCGCCTCTGCCCACGTCGCGATATCTTGGGCCGCGGTTGTAATATGATCTTTGACTGTCAAACCCGAAATCGCTTTGCGTGGTTTGAAATCGTGGTCTCCGTCGTCCAGCCAATTTAGCCGGATGGCGTTACTCAGTTGATAGCCTGCAACTTCCGCTTTCGATCCGAATGGATCCCGCGTTCCCTGGCAGATGAGAGTAGGCGTCGAAAGCAATGCGAGATGGGCCGTGCGCAGCTTTTCGGGCTTTCCGGTCGGATGAAACGGATAGCCTAGGCACAACAATCCAACGATCATTCCTTCTCTATAAAGCTCGTCTGCGATCATGCTCGCAACACGTCCGCCCATCGATTTCCCGCCTATGACGAGTGATCCCTGCTTGCCGAGTTGCGAGACGACCGCCTTTAATTCGTCTTGGAGAAGCTCTGCCCGTGGGGGCGGCCGACGTTTTGAAGAGGTTCGGCGCGATGCCATGTAATCGAAACTCGAACCGAATGATCTTCAATCCATGATCGGACAGCGCCTGTGTGATGGCGTCCATCCACTGCGTGTCCATCGCACCGCCGGCACCATGAGCCAGGAGGATTGTGGTCTTTGCTTTATCCGGACCTGCAACCAGAAATCGATGCGTCATGGCAAGCCTACCGATTTTTCTTCATGGGGCCTCATCGGTCCGCCGCTGCATCTCGACGTTAGTCATCGCATGTTGCTGATCAAGCAGATATCGCTCGACATCGCCGCCGCATGCTTCCTTGATCTCAGCAATTGTAAAGCCCTCGGACTGGCCGCTCTCGACCAAGACCTTTGCCTGATCGCGAAACTCCGCCTTGTTCTCATAAAACCCAGGTGAATTGATGATCTCCTGGATGCGATCATCCAACCAGTCGTTGATTTCGGCCATCCCAATACTCCTTACATCGATTGGGATCTGGCGCGGGTGAGCGTCATGGCAAGCGGGCAGACGCTTTAATCTGGTGGGAGACCGACCCTTTAATAGTGATCGGGTGGAAGCACTGGCGATTGGAGGCAGGGAAAGCAAGTGTGACATTGGTCACCGTCATCGCTGATCAGCCTTTCGCAGCCCATCGCGGCCATCCTCCGCAATCGAGCGAAGGTAATCCCCGCGCCATGCTTGCGAACAAGGATCTTTCGCTCGAGTTCGTCTGAGCGCTTACACAAGCGGCATTCCACGGCGATGACAGGCATTTTTACCTGTCGAAGCGTTGTGGTCATATCAAGGATGTGGGGCGCATCTCGTTTAGTGGGCAACGCCGCCGCCTATAATGGCCCCTGCCTGACCGCCAAAATTTTCTTGCACCCGGAAATCTCTCCCTTTGCCTTTCCAGCGATCTGATTCAAAAACAGAATCTGCGATTTCACTAAAATTATTGGTTTTGCGGCCTCGCTCGGAGCACCGCTTGCGCTGAGGGTCTCGGACTTGCCGAAAGCGATCTCGACGAGGCTGCCAATCTGTCCGCGAAGAACCCATACTGGAACCCGCGTCCCATCGATCGGGATGCGATCTGCGAACTTCTGCAGCGGGCCTGAGAGGGGAGGGCAAGGATATCGACCCGCGTTTACGGGAAGTCATGGCTTGTCTCGTCAAGCACCTGCACGCCTCTGCCAAGGAGATCAATCTGACACAGGGCGAGTGGGAATATGGTATCTATTTCCTGACGCGCACGGGCCAGATCTGCAGCGGCGAGCGACAGGAGTTCCTTCTGCTCTCCTAAACGCTCGGCCTTTCGATGCTCGTCAATGCGATCAATAATCACCGTCCGCCCGGCGCGACCGAGAACACCGTCTTCGGCCCCTTCCATGTCGCAGGCGCCCCGGTGCGGCAGATGGGTGACATCATCAGCCTCGACGACAACGGAGAAAGCTGCTTCTATGAGGGCACGGTGCTCGACCTTGACGGCAATCCGGTCGAAGGCGCCAGAATCGACGTCTGATCCGATAATGCCGACGGTTTCTATGAGGTGCAGCAGCCGGACATCCAGCCGAAATGGAACAATCGCGGCATCTTCGTCACCGGCGTCGTCGGGCGCTACAACTTCATCGGCATCAAGCCGGTTTCTTATCCGATCCCCGGCGACGGGCCTGTCGGGTACATGCTCGGCCATCTCGGGCGGCATGCTTACCGGCCGGCGCATATGCATTACCTAGTCACCGCACCGGGCTTCCAGAAACTCGTCACCCTCATCTTCGTAGGCGATGACGCCTATCTGGAATCCGACACGGTGTTCGGCGTCAAGAAGACGCTGGTCGCGCCCTTCGAGCGCCTCGTCGATGGTCCCACGCTCTGGCACTCGACTTTCGACTTCGTGCTCGCTCCGCTTTGAAAGGCCGCATGGCAAACAGTTTCAACCAAGGATGTGAATCATGCCCAACGTAAAGATCTACTTTGACCATACAATCTGAAACGACCGTTCCGATGCGATCAGGGAGACGCTCCTGCCCATTCGCGACCTGCTGTGCGCGGATCTGCAGGTCGACGTTTCGGACTGCCAACTGGCGATCCTGCCGGTGTACGGCCTGCCCGACCAGCCGGCCATCAATCTGGAAGTCATCATCCTGCCGAAGCCGGAACGGACGCGCGAGGTCATCGCCGTCGGGACCCGGTTAAAGGCCACCCTGGCGGAAGCCTCCGGCGGGCGGGTCGCGGTGCGAGCCGCCGCCCTCGATCCGCAGACCTATGTGGCCTTGAAGTAGGCAGGGCGGATCAGCGCCCCCCGAGAACACCCGTCAGACGCTTCGTGGCCGGTATTCGACCACGCCCGCAGTAAGATCGGAATAGCCCGGACGCATAATCGGGAGCGCGGTAGCCATCCCGCGCATCAGAGCTTAATCACCGACGTCACTGGTTCCGCCTCTACCCATACGCGATCATCGTCATGACCAGCCATTCGTTTGGACGGTCGGTTCCTCGTGCCCAAAGCATTGACAACGGACATCAGAGCGGCGGTTCCTCCGTAATCGCCGACGAAGACACGACCGCTTCCCGTCTGGGCGATCCCCGGACCTGGCGTGCGCAACGCCTCGCCAGTCTCTATGCGTGGACCGCCACCACCCAGGATCGTGATGTCACCGCCGAAAGGTTGGGCTTTCCGTCCGCTTCAACGGGCGGCAGGACCAGTGCCGGGAAACTCGGATCATCTGCTTGGCGAGGTACGTTCAACAGCGTCTGTTATTGATTCGAGGGTGAGGCTTTTTCCAACCGTGCGACGGCCTTGGGATCGGAAGCCTCCTTGTGAAGCGTGTCCCAATCGTCAGGCGGATTGCCGTCATCCAGCATCCCCTTGAAGACCTTATAAGCGTCCGTTTTGGAGCCGTAGGTCCGCAAGCTGTTTTCGTCGTTCACCCATGCGAAGATGATGACCTTGTTGGTGCTGCTGTAGCGGAAAAAGAGCCGGAAACGACCATTGCCGAACTTGGCGCGAAACCAGTGCTTGCGGTCATCGCCAAGAGTCGCGCCTTGTCGATAGATGGATGCTGTCGGGTCCGATGGCACATTGACGGTGACAAGCTGAACCAAGGACGCAAGCAACTTAGCGTCGGCGGATTTCTGATAATCGTCCGGTTCCTTCGCTTTGAGCGCGTCGCCCGCCTCGATCAGCTTTTCCCATTGATCGAGAAAGAGAGGGTGTGCGAGGACGGTCCAGCCATTGATCGTCGGCATATCAGATCGAAACGTCCCCCTCGATCTCGGCATCGAGATCGACCGTCATGCCCGCCGTCAGGGCAACAGCCCGGTCGAGCAAGGCTTGTGGGAACGGAAGAACTGATTTCTCGGGCTGCTTCGCCATGTCCCGTGCGAGAAATTCGAGAAAACGGTCGATCACGGGATCGGCGGTTTCTTCAATCTCGGCCTTCTGGACATAGACGCGGTGGTGCTCATCGATGAGAAAAGCAATGCGTCCACCATAGTCAACGCCCAGCGCCTGCCGAACGGACTTCGGCACGGTGGTCTGTCCCTTGGCGGTGATGGTGCTTTCTTCTTTCAGCAGGGCTCCCATGGCGGGCCTCCATAAATCGGTGTAGGAGAATGTAAGGAATATTCCTTATCATGTCAAGATTGGCCGCCGCCTTGGTCTGCCAGCCGTTTCTGCGCCTTTACTTCACGTGCTGGCCGACACCGTTCACCAGACGCGCCAAGGCGGAGAAAAACCCGTCATCAAAACGTCGCATGGCCTTCACGAAACTGTCTCCTGCAATTGCTAGATCGCCGTCATTGCAATTGTGTTTGCACAGGAGATACGGATGTCACAGAAATTGCAGACTACCATCGCGGCCAGCATGATTGCCCTGCTCGCCAACATGGGCGTGGCCGAAGCGGCGACGACGGTGAAATTCTGGCATAGCTTCAACAAGTCAAACGGCGAAGCGCTCGACAAGATTATCGCCGGCTTTGAAACCGCCAACCCCGGCATCGACATTGAGGCCGAATATGTCGGCAGCTATAATGACATCATCGCCAAGCTGCAGGCCGCCATCCCGGCGCGCCGCGCTCCCGATGCCGTAATCCTCGAAGTCACGCGTTACGGCCTGTTTGCCAACAACAAGCTGCTGACAGATCTGACGCCCTATTTCGATGCCGATCCGCTGAAGGCCGATCTGTACGATTATGCTCGCGAAGTCGGCGTTATCGACGGCAAGAATTATGTCGTGCCGTTCAATTCCTCGACGCCGGTCCTCTATTTCAACAAGGATATCTTCGCGCGCGCGGGCCTTTCCGCCGACACGCCGCTGAAGACGTTTGCCGACATCAGTGCTGCCGCCAAGACGATCAGCGAAAAGCTCAGTTCGGAAGGCATTTCCGGCATTGCTGCACCCGGCCAGTTCGCACGTTGGGGTCTTGTCATGGCCAATGACAGTGAAATGGTGGACTCGAAGACCGGCGAAATCCTTCTCGACAAGCCCAACACGATCGAGGCCTATCAGTGGATGGCGTCGCTGGTGAAGGACGACAAGGTTGCTTCGCCCGATGGCGTGACTGAAGAAGACAATGGTCGTGACGCCTTCCTCGCCAAGAAGGTCGGCATCATGATGAATTCGACCGGCAATTATGTCGGCTCGAAAAAGGCACTCGGCGACAGTCTCGCCGTCCGTCCGATGCCGTGCAACAAGGCTTGCTCGGTTCCGATCGGCGGCGCCGGCATCGGCATCATGTCGACTTCTGAAAAGGACGTGCAGGACGCAGCCTACAAGTTCATCAGCTATGCCGCATCGCCTGAGGCCAATGCAACGTGGTTTGCCGGCACCGGTTACCTGCCGATCAACAAGAAGAGCGCAGATCTCCCTGTCGCCAAGGAAGCGCTTGCAACCCAGCCGGGCATCGATGTCGCAATCGAATCCCTGCCGGTTGCCCATGGTCGTGCGCGCACCACCGTTGTCACCTGGATGCGCACCACCGAATACAAGATGTGGGAAGCCATGGCGCTCGGTCAGCGCAATGTCGAAGAGACGATGAAGGACTTTGCAGTGCAGACCCGCGCTGAAGAAAAACGCGTCGGCCACTGATCCTCTCTGAAAAGGGCACCGGCAGACGCTTCTGGCGACTGTCGGTGCAATGATGACCATGCTTCGTAAACTCACGCCCTATCTTTTCGTGGCACCGCTGATGATCTTCATCGCGCTGTTCACCTACATCCCCATTCTCGCCAGCATCAATCTGAGCTTTCGCGAATGGAATTTTCTAACACCCGACATGCCCTTCGTCGGTTTTCGCAATTACGAGCAATTGCTTGCCTCCCGAGACCTGTGGAATTCCCTCTGGGTGACGACACTCTTCGCCGTCCTCTCGGTGCCACTCCGGCTCGGCCTTGCGCTGGTGATTGCCAACTATCTCGTGCGGGAAAGCATGCATGTGCGGCTGCTGCGCGGCGCGTTGTTTCTGCCCTCGGTGACATCCACCGTCTCTATCGCGGTCGTGTTTTCGTGGGTTTTCTCAACGGACTACGGCATGGTCAACGCGTTGCTCGGCACGTTCGGCCTGGGCAAGGTTCAGTGGCTGCAAAATCCGCATCTGGCCCTCTGGGTGCTGATCTTCGTCAACACATGGAAACAGATCGGCTATGACATCGTCATCTATATTGCCGGCCTGCAGGCAATTCCACGCGAGCTTTATGACGCGGCAGCCGTCGATGGCGGCAAGCGTCTGCATGTGTTTCGCCGCATTACCATGCCGCTGGTCATGCCGACCACCTATTTCCTTCTGGTAATCTCGGTGATCGAAGCCTTCCAGGTTTTCACGATCGTCAACGTCATGACGAAAGGTGGGCCGGCAGGGGCAACCGACATGCTCGTCAACCTTCTTTATGAGATCGGCTTCGTGCTTTTCGATATCGGCCGTGGATCGGCACTGGCGGTGCTGCTGTTCATCCTGCTGGTTGGCCTCGCCATACTGAAATCGCGCATCATCGGGCGGAAGGTGCATTATGAAGCCTGAAAACCCCATTCTTGCCGGGCTGGCGCTGGTCGCCGGCCTGCTGTTCCTGTCGCCGGTGCTCTATTCGATCTGGATGTCTTTCCAGACTGTTGACGCCTACTATGCCGGTGAACTCGGCTTCACCCTCGACAATTACGCGCGGGCGGTCGGGCAATACAATTTCGCCCGCTATCTGCTGAACAGCCTGATCGTCTCGGGACTGGTGACGCTTATCGGCATCACCTTCGCCACCATGGCAGCCTACGCTTTTGCGCGGTATTCATTGCGGGGCGGCAATTTCCTGTTCGCGGCCACCGTCGCGACCTTGATGATCCCGAGCCATATCAGCCTCATTCCGAACTATCTGACACTGGCCAAGATCGGGTTGCTGGACAGTTATGCCGGTCTCATCCTGCCGGCGATTTCCAACGGTTTTGCCGCCTTTTTCCTGCGCCAGTATATTCGCGGCATTCCAAAGGCGCTGGATGAGGCGGCCTATATGGACGGCGCCTCGTCGCTGCAGGTTTTGTGGCGCATCATCGTGCCTTTGTCGCGCCCGGCCATTGCCTCCATGGCGCTCTACATCTTCATCACGGAATGGAACAACTACATCTGGCCGCTGGTCGCCGTCGGCAAGCAGGACCTTTATACGCTGCAAATCGGTCTGGCCCGTCTGTACCGCATCAATCCCGGTGAAGGTCTGATCGACTGGCCGCTGGTCATGGCCGCATCGACCATTACCATTCTTCCCGTTCTCCTCGGTTTTCTTCTGGTGGAGCGCCATCTCGTGCGCGGCATCACCATGGGCGCCGTCAAGTAATCCAGGATATTTTGACATGACACGCATTGCATCCCATCGCGGGGGTACGCTGGAATTCGGCGACAGCACGCCTCACGGATTTGCCGCCACCGCCGCCATGGCGCTCGAAGAAGTTGAGTTCGATCTTCACCCAACGGCGGACGGCGCGATTGTCGTCCATCATGACGCCACGCTCGATGCGACGACGGATATGACAGGCGCCATCGCCAACATGACGCTGGCCGAGGTCAAGGCGGCGACGATCCGTTATGGTGCCGGCAGCCACCCGATGACGCTTGAGGAATTGTGTGCGCTTTATGCGGGCAGCCATGTGAATTTCCGCTGCGAGATCAAACCGGGCACGGACGGGCTTCCATATGAAGGTTTTGTTGCCCCCGTCATTGCGGAACTGAAGCGTCATTCGATGCTGGAGCGCACGACGTTTTCATCCTTCCTTGTCGCCTCCATGGACGAGATTGGCGAGGCGAGCAGCCGTCCCAGGCTCTGGCTTGTCAGTCCGTCGGTCCTGCGGCAACTGGGGCCGGACGCTGTCATCGAGGCGGCGATTGCCCACGGCATTCCTGAGATCGGTGTCCACATCGATACCGCCGATGAGGACCTGATGGCGAAGGTGCAGGCCGCCGGCCTCGATTTCGGCTGCTGGGCGGCCCACAGCCGAGCGCAGATCACCAAGGCGCTCGATCTGGGCGTGAAGGTTTTTACGACCGATCGCCCGACGCTTGCGATCGCCGTCCGTGCCGAGCATCGCGGGGAGGCCTCGGTATGAGCGGGATTTCTCTGCGTGATATTCGCAAGGCTTATGTCAACGGCCCCCAGGTTCTGCACGGCGTCTCACTCGATATTCAGCCGGGCGAATTCGTGGTGATCGTCGGCCCGTCCGGCTGCGGCAAGTCCACGCTGTTGCGCCTTATCGCCGGGCTCGATCGCTGCGAAGACGGCACGATCGAGATCGGTGGACGCCGTGCCAATGATCTGGCACCACAGGATCGCGACATCGCCATGATCTTTCAGAACTACGCACTTTATCCGCATATGACGGTGCGCGAAAATATTGCATTCGGTCTGGAACTGCGCGGCATGAAGAAAGCAGAGCGCAACGAACGGGCGCAGAGTGTCGCGAAAACTCTGCAACTCGAAAGCTATCTCGACCGCAAGCCGGCAGCCCTTTCCGGTGGTCAGCGTCAGCGTGTTGCTATGGGGCGGGCGATGGCCCGCAATGCCTCTATCTTCCTGATGGACGAGCCGCTTTCCAATCTCGACAATGCTCTTCGCATTACCATGCGCACCGAGATCAAGGAACTTCACCGGCAGCTCGGTGCAACCATGGTCTACGTCACCCACGACCAGACGGAGGCCCTGTCTCTGGCGGATCGTATCGCGATCATGAAGGATGGTCATCTTCTGCAGTTCGATCGCCCGGACGTGATCTACGACCGTCCAGCCAATCGTTTCGTGGCAAGTTTCCTCGGCAGCCCGCCGATGAATTTCGTCGCCGCCGACATGCTTCCCGATTGGAATGGGCCAACGGGCCTGACAGCCGGACTACGCCCAGAAATTCTTTCCGTGCATGGTGCAAAGCCGAGCAACACAGCGCTCCCCGCGCGTCTGCTACTGTCCGAGATAACCGGTGCCGACATGCTTCTCCATTGCGAAAGCCCGGATGGACGCTTGACGGTGTCCGCGTCGCGTCATGACCTGCCGAAAAATACCGAACAATTCTGGATTGCTTTCGATCTTGACCGCGTGCTGTTTTTCGATAGCGAGAATGGCGACCGTGTTGATCTTCCGGTTGCAACGCAGTCGTAGCGATAGCCAAGCCTCGAGAATCCGATGGACAAGCAGGATACACCGCTCGCGCTAAGCGATCTCATCAGCCGTCACTCGACGCGATTGACCGATGCCGACACGCGCCTGCTTGATGTGTTGATACAGGACCCGATCCGCGCTGCGCTGGAAAACGGCAAGGATGTCTCTTCGCGGGCAGGGGTCCATCCCGCCTCGGCGGTCAGGCTTGCACGGCGCCTAGGCTTCAAGGGTTATCCGGAATTTCGTGGATTTCTGCAGTCCAGCCTAACTGAAGGCGGCGGCGACTTCGAAAGCCCTGCCGCACGCATGGCCGCACGCCTAGTGAAGGCCGAAAGCGATGGCTTGCTGGCATCGGTACTGGACAGCGAGATCGCAGCTCTGCAGCAGGCGCGCAACAGTGTCTTCGATGCGGATATTCGCGCATTCTCGACAAGCCTTCGCGACAGTCGTCGGATTTTCGTCTTCGGGCGAGGGCATTTTGCGGCACTGTCGTCTCTGATCGCCCTTCGCCTCAACCGATCCGGTTACGAAGCGGTGGATCTCAGCAGCCAGATGCACCAGCTGACCGAAATGCTGTCCACCTTGTCTGCGCAGGATGTCGTCTGGCTGCTCGCCTTCCGAAGAGCGCCGCCGCTCATGCAGGAAGTGCGCGATATCGCGGCGCAACGGGGAGCAAAAACACTTGCTGTTACGGATGTGGGAGGCACAAGGATTGATCCGGCACCCGACCATCAAATCCTGGTCTCTCGAGGTGATCCGGGTGAATCGCAATCGCTCGTGGTGCCGATGACCATCGCAAATGCCGTTATTCTGGACCTCGCCTCGATAGATGACGGCCGTTCGATTAAATCGCTGAATGAGTTCAAGTCATTCAGGGCGTCGTCACGTCTGGCGGTTGGCTAAAAGGACATCTTCGACATTCCTTAATACCCATGCTGATGATCGGTCATGATAAAAATATCACTATTTCAGCTGTTTGGGGGCCGTCGAACATAGCGGCCGACGGTTCTGTTCTCATCAAGAGCTTAAGACGAGCAAGCTGCCCATCTTATCCGTGGATATGAATATGTTGGGGGTAGCCAAGATCTTTAGCGGCCGATCGTAGGAAATGCGCCTTCAGATGCGCTACGACGGCAAGCTTTACCTGATCCGCGACACCTTCAATGGTCTCCGCCTCCAGTGCCGGTATGGCGTGAAAGGCGAGGGCACGGCAGTTGACTGGAAGGATTGCCGACAGGGCGTAAACTTCTCTGAGATTGAGCCGTTCGCGGTTCTGCCGGTGGATGAAGCCAAGGTTCGCACCGACGCTCTGAAAACCCTGCACGATCTGATGACCGATGAGTATGTGCCTCACGCAATCCGTGCCGATATCGCGAAATACGTCATCGAGAGCCGTATCGGCTGATTATCGAGCCATAGCCTGAAACGAGAAAAGCGCGCCATTGAGCGGGTTTTTGTTTATCTGCTTTTCTTTGGGGCTATGGTGGCGGAATGTTCGTAGATGGTGGATTCGTCAATGAAAATGAGAGCGGTCGCTTTTCTTCTAGCTTCGGCTACATCGGCATCGGCTGCGATGTCTCCGGGACCGCCGCCGTGGTCGTGCAATCCCATCGCGGCATGTAACGCAACTGATGTTTGCGTTTCACTGATGTCGTTCCCTTTGAGGTTCAGCCTTGCCCGTGTCGAAGGCGATCAGACGAAGTACGATCTTAGTGGAGTGGGTGGGGCAACAACTTCTGCACTTGAAATGCCGTCGTTGGCTGATGCGAAGCGATTTATCGAGACAGACGAAACCTACGACCGGATGCCGTACCTCTTTAGTCCGGAACGAACTCGTCAGTGACAGCAACGGTTTCTGGCTACTTTCGTCATACACGCGAGCCGGGAAGCGCCATATGGGTGATGACAGGCTGCTGATTTCTTGTAATCGGATACGGCACTAGGTCACCTTGTGGTGATGCGCCTCACCGCATCGATCGACGCCGCGAAAGCATCGTTTGCACGCGCCTCAATCTCTGCCGCATCGCCGGTATCGGTCTCCAGGTCGAGCGTATTGATAGCATTCCAGCTTGCCGCCTGTTCCATCTCGGATTTCATGATGTCGCGGGATAGCTTAGCGTTGGCAGCAGCAAGGACTTGGGCATCGGAGATCATCTGCTGAATGGTCCGCTCGTTCAGCGACACCGCGTCTTCGAGCCGGATGTTGTTCGCCTTCAGCACGTCGATCGTGGCTGCATCCCGGCTGGACTGATACCCCCAGCACCCGCCCATGATGCCGATTACAGCAATGAGACCGACAAAAATATAGAGCGTGATGGATTGGAGCATGCCGGTATTTATCGGGCTAGGTGCGTTGATCGGCATTGGTACAAATGTGTTGTTGCAGCTAGATTTAGTGTTTCTTGCGGGATTTTGTCAGAATATATGGAATGTCAGCATTCTTCAGCAGTGAGGCTGGCATGGAACTCATCTGGAAAAAAGGCGTCGACGTGAAGATCGCAATAGCTCCGCGATCGGTGCTCATTGTGCCGGCGGTCGTATTTAGAAGCTACACGCCCGAACAACTCGCGTCGTTGTCCACTATTGTGCGTTCGGTTCTGTGGTAAGTCGAAGCGATTTAATATGCTTCGATGCGATCCGACACATCACCATGTCAGGCACAGATGGACGATCTCCCGATGGAACCGGTCAATGCCCGTGATCTGCGACTATCGCTTTGATGACCGGCGATGACGAGCAATAGTTTTGCCAGTCCGATTCCATGACGCGCTTACGTTTGCGGGAAGTGCCTTTCAGCGGTGGTAGTGGTTTGGTCGATGTGAACTGCTTCTTGCCAACGTACTTTTTGCCGTTGATCCGGTCGGTCAGCACATATACGAACCCGACGTGATTGCCGATGTGGGCGCTGGTGAACGGCTCACCGCGATAAATCCAAGTAATATGCGTCGTCCTCTAAAACGCATATTTATCCAGCCGCCATTATTTACGCTGATGAGTAAGCCTTAATGTATGTTCTGTGAATATTGGCTGTAGGTGCTGTGGATGTTCGCCTGTTGTTGGCGGCGGTTATCAGTATTTGCACTGTCGAATAAAAAAAGACGCGACGAATGGTCGGGCCTGATGGAGGTTCAAAGCACTTTCCACCTAGAGAACACTAAAAAGCGTGACTGCAGACAACCCGACCTACTGAACGAGGTGGTTATCTAGCGGCTTCATCATCGCCTTTAGTTCTGAAGAGCCGCGAAAACCGGCAAGCCAAAGATTGACGAGATCGCGTGCCAGTTCGTCCAAACTTGGATCAGGCGCAACGATGCCGCGATCCAAGCGAATTTCTTCCAGCACGGCTTTGAGTGTTGTGAGATCGGCTGGTTCCAGCGCTTCGAATGCCGTAAAGTACATCTGCGGTGCCTCATTTTCGCCATAACCTACCAGAGGTTTGGGGTAAGCGAAAAGATGCGAGAAGTTGCAATAGCTTACATGTGATTGCCTTAATCGATGTTGACTCCGTCGCGCGATAAGAACATAACAGGAACATAATCCTATTTTGGAGGCTGTTATGTCTGCTGCTGTGAAGATCGAAAAAGCTGAAGCCGACATCGACAAGGCTCAGATGATCCTTGACGTGTTCGGCGGAAACGCATTGGCGGCACTTAGGTCAGTGGTTGCAGATGCTGAACATCTTTGCGCTGAACTGGAAACGGCAAGCTTGTATCTGAGCCATGGTGCCGCTGGTGGCTGGACGCCTTCGTTTGAGCGTGATCGGTGATGGAGGCGATCGAAGCTGTCCTTGAGCAGTTGCGGGCGCTTAACGCGAAGCCGGATACGCCGATCAGCATCTTCGACAAAGGTATTCCGATGATCGGAGCAGGGTACAGCCAAGACCGGATTTTGAACGCGTTGTATTATCCTGAGAGCAAGAAGCAAATCGAATTGCTTCCGGGTAACCGGCTTAGGCTAATTTAGCTGTTATTCACTCATGTTTCTTGACAAGTCGCACTATTCGCCCAAATATTCGGCATCTGCTTAAAAATAAGAGCAAGACGGCAGTATAGGAGCAAATCATGGCTGTCGATATCCTCGCGAGCGCTCCATGGCGCGCGCCTGTACTCGTGCGAATTGGTCACGGCTCATCGGAGCCTGTCGAAAGTGCGTCTGACGCGATGCATTATCTGCAAAACCGGTGGCCTCATGAACGCGGTGATCACTATCGCCGCGCGATGAACGTCTGCAAAGAAGCAGCGCAAGGGTCTGTGCCGACTGAAGTTGCGCGGGAGGCGTTCATATCCGCAGCGATCGAAGCTTACGTTCTCGCTTGATTTGCGGGGGAGTGCTCTCTGCCGCGCGGGGTGAGAGAGGTGCGCGGCAGAGAGGCACCGAACAGTCATTGCGTTAGAATGACTGTCGCTTTAGCGAACTGAGATTGTTGTTCGGGGTTCCGTTCGCTAAGCAACTTTTTTGGCTGATACCCCTGCCGCCGATGTAGAGGTCAGCGACAGGGAGTACCACAGCCCGACCACGGCAATGGAGCGGGCTATCTAAAGACAGGAACCCCCTGCCGGAGGGGGACAACGGCAAGGGGCCTTGGAGATCGGTAGGTAGCAATGATTACCGATGCATGCCTAACCGGGCGATCTCGACCGAGTTCCATCGGCAAAAGAAAACCCCACTGCAGAGCGCAGCGGGGTGCGGATAGCCAATCTGAGAGGGGACAAAACAGACCGGTAGCCAAAGAACAAAGCTTTCTTCGATGCGACCGAGCCTTTTGTGCTCCGTGATATTCGTGAAAACTACCAGACCACCCTGCTTTTGCTGTCTGACATGACCGACGCGACTGTCCGCTTAGCTTTGATGGTGCCTCAGTCAGAGAGCGGTCCAATCATAAAGGAGTTCAAGAGAGCCGTGCGCGCGCAGGCAGGGCAATTTCTAAAATAGCAGATACCGACACTTTCCATGCTTCCCAGAGGCCCGCCGGACGTCCGTCAGTCCGCATCTTCAGAAGTAAGGCTTGCGCGACCGGCGGGAGTGTTATTCCGGACCTCCGGTACGACTTCACTCTGGGCATCACCCGTGCGACCGGGTCATTAGAAGCACCGCGACAAATCTTCGCCAACTTCCTAGATTCAGTTGATGCGACCAGGAGAGAAAAAATGCTAAAAAATATCCCTCAAGAACATGAAGTGGCTAGGTCGGCAGAACTGCTGGGAGCAATGGCCAACGCGAAACGCCTCCTAATTCTCAGCGTTCTAACCCAACATGAGATATCAGTGTCGCTTCTTGCAATGAAAGTGGGGCTCAGCCAGTCAGCCCTATCGCAACATTTGGCTAAACTTCGCCATGCGGGCCTCGTGGTTGCGCGCCGTGATGCTCAGACAGTGTATTACTCCAGCAATTCCCAAGCCGTCGGAAAGCTCCTTGACGTGCTTGACCGGATCTACAATGAGGGCAGCGCCCAAGGCATTTCAGCCGAAGGGAGCGGGAATAAGATCGCGCAGCGTTAGCCATCTTCCGAAGTCGAGTGTGACCCTGGTCCAACCGATTTTAAAGCGGATAGCAGATAGCGGGCTGTGAGTTCATTTCCGCGCTGCTCCGCCAAGCTCAGCGCAGCCTGGCAAAGGGCGACGAGGGTATCATTTCCGAGGGCTTGACCAGAAGCCGGGGTATCGATGACTGCACCAGAATAAAATGACGCATCACCAGACTCATTCCGAAAGCACCTTCCAAACGATGTCAGGGTTCGCAGTTTTCCATCGGGTAGGAGGATCCGATAGCTTCCGCTGGATAATTCTCCTGTCAAGATAGCTTTTCGGACATTGCCAGCGATCCTGTGCCTGTCCTCTTCTATTATTTTGCCCAGGATCACTTCAACATCGACGCCCGCGCTGACCACTTCAGGTGCGATGCCGTAAAGTTTGGCGAATATGGCGTCACCGTAAAGTGCATTCATGGGAACGAGCCATGTGTAGAACCCTATAGATGGCGGCGCTGCTACGGGCATTCGATCCTCTTTTGGTGTTCGTATCGACCCACTACATAGGGCGAGTGCTGTCGATAAGAAGCATCCCTTTTGCGCCGCCAAGCTTCGAACCGCCTTTGAGGGCGCCTGCTTCGATGTTCATCGCGCAAAGGCGGGCGGCGACGCTGTTCCTCATGCAGGTCAGGGCGCGCACGCGTCACCTTTCTTTGCAATTGAGCGCTTTAGCTTCTGGTCGCGTGGAGGAGGATGGAGCGGATCATTAGTGCCACTCCCGTCGGCACGCTCCACAAGATCAATTTGGGGGATGTGGCGATGTCAAGCGCGGTGAACCGTGGGAAGGGCAGCTCCCTTGCGATAAGGATGTGCTTGTCGGTCACCGCGTAGGGGGTTCCACGGCGTAGCCACATTTCGGTGAATAACCGGCCGACCAAAGTGTAGAAGCCGACCAGCAGCGTCGCAGGTTCGCGTCCCCCAAGGCGCCGCCCGCCCTTTATGCTCCGGCGAAGAACGAGGGGGGGCGGAACCGGTTGGCTTTACACTGCCAGGCCCTTTGTAAGCTCCAGGGCCTGACGCTCGAGAAGCCGGCGGTAGATACCGTTACTGCGGCGGATGAGGACGTGGTGGTCGCCTTCCTCGGCGATCGTTCCCTTGTCGAAGACGAGTAGGCGGTCAAGGGCACGCACTGTAGACAAACGGTGGGCGACCACGAGTGTCGTGCGGCCGTCCATCAGGCGCTCCATGGCCTGCTGTATCTGCATTTCGCTCTCGCTGTCGAGGCTGGAGGTCGCCTCGTCGAGGATCAGCACGGGCGCGTCCGCCAGAAACGCCCGGGCGATGGCGACACGCTGGCGCTCGCCACCCGACAGCTTCACACCACGCTCACCCACCATCGTCTCATAGCCATTCGGCAGGCTAATGATGAAGTCGTGGGCACTTGCCTGTCTCGCCGCGTTCTCAATCTCCCTCCTTGAAGACTCCGGCCGGCCATAGGCGATGTTTTCGGCCAGCGTGCGGTGGAACAGGATTGGTTCCTGCTGGACGATGGCGATTTGGCCGCGCAGGCTCGACTGCGTTACCTTTGCGATGTCCTGACCGTCGATCCGGATTGAACCGGACTTGACGTCGTATAGGCGCGGGATGAGCTTGACTAAGGTCGTCTTGCCAGAACCCGAATGACCGAACAGCCCGACGCGCTCCCCCGGCTTGATGGCGACGCAGAGGTCGTCATAAAGCGGCGTCGGATGGGTGCCATACTGAAGGTTACCCGATCGAAGATGATCTCGCCCTTGCTGATGGCGATCGCCTTGGCGCCCGGAAGGTCCTCGATTCCGAGCGGTGTTTTGTCGAGCAGAACCAACTCTTCCATGTCGTTGACTGCGCGCTGCAAATTGCGGATATCCTACCCGACAGAGCGTAGGTAGCCCTGCAGCACGAAGAACATCGCCAGGACGAAGGTGATGTCGCCGGCCGTCGCAAGGCCCTTCTGCCACATCACAAGGCCGGTGCCCAGAATCCCTGCCTGCATCGAAACCATCATGACGCCCTGGATGGTGCCGTTCACCGTGCCGCGCCGCCAGGTCCGGCGTGTGCGGCTGTCCCATTTAGCGAGAACGTGGCCAAGGCGTACTTCCTCACGGTCTTCGGCTCCGAAGGCTTTGACCACCGAGTTACAGCTGATCGCATCGGCAAGCGCTCCGCCGAGCTTGGTATCCCAGGCATTGGCGAGCTTGGCTGCAGGCGAGACGTAGCCCATCGAAGATGGACGCTCAGTCGAAGCCACGGGCTGGCGTTGATCTATTGGCCTGTTGTCCGTGACAGTCCTTGCCACAAATACAGCTAACAAAAGCAGGGCGAGCCTGAGCGCAATTCCACGTAAGAGGGCCTCTGAAGCGTCCATTTGTCTATCCTCCCGAAAAATACCCTCATAGGTTTCCGCGAGTAGGCGACTTTGCAAAATGCGGGAGATACATAAGGAGGCTCAGGGAAATCCGAAGGCCGCCGCATGGGGGAAATATGCGCTTCGACTTAACCGACCTCCGCCTCTTTCTCCACGTCGTTGAAGCGGAAAGCATTACCCAGGGAGCCGAGCGAGCGGGTATGGCACTGGCTTCTGCAAGCGCCCGAGTAAGGGGAATGGAAGAGACAAGCGGTGTCTCTTTGCTCGATAGGGGGCCTCGGGGAGTTCGGCCGACTGCGGCAGGGGAGGCTCTCGCACATCATGCCCGCTTGGTGCTGGGACAGATGGAACAAATGCGGGGAGACCTCCAGCTCTATGCGCGTGGCCTTCGAGGCAAGATACGCCTGTTCACTGGACGGGCCGCAATGGCGCACCTTCCTGCAGTTCTGCAGAGATATCTTTCCGACAATTCGCCTATCGACATCGACCTTGAAGAAAGACAGAGCGTCGATGTCGTGGCGGCTGTTGCGGGCGCACAGGCGGATCTCGGTATCGCCGCCGACACAACAGACACCGGAGCTTTGGAGACCAGACCTTTCGCAATAAACCGCCTAGTGTTAACCGTGCCCCAGGAGCATCGTTTCGGCGATCGGAAAAGTGTGGCCTTCAGTGTGCTCTTCGATCAGACATGTCAAAACGAGGCCGCGTTGGCCGCGCCCACTTCCTATGCCCGAATGGATGGCACCAATGGCTACATCAATAGTTTGGGAATTTGCCGATCCAATGCGGCAAGTCCTGGAAATGTCGTCGGACTCTCTGTCTCGATGACGGATTCCGGTTTCCAATCGGGCAGATGTCATCCATGTTTGTTCTTGTTCGCCAAAAATGATCCGTTGTTGGCAGGA
Organism: Neorhizobium sp. LMR1-1-1.1; assembly: GCF_040675795.1. Lineage (NCBI taxonomy): Bacteria > Pseudomonadati > Pseudomonadota > Alphaproteobacteria > Hyphomicrobiales > Rhizobiaceae > Neorhizobium > Neorhizobium sp. LMR1-1-1.1. The sequence goes on along the minus strand of NZ_JBEGHE010000029.1, from coordinate 17,570 downwards.
CGCAGGGGGCCAGTCTCAGCAACATTGTTTCGTACCCGCCCGACGCAAGATCGCCTCCGCTGACACCGGACCGCACAAGCCGCGCTGTCCGGTTCAGAATTTGCGATCAGCAGAATCTGACTTGCGCTCAATCGCAGCTGATTGATCCCGCCCCTTCGGTCGATGGCGGGTGTCCACGGATCCCTGTCGTGGCCATGAGCGCATCGGCCGAACGCCTGTCATGGAGAGCGGGCGCTCCGGACCGAGACACCGATTTCCTTCAACGCGGGAACGAGGTCTGGGTGTCGAAGAAGCTCGATTGCCGGCGTCGCCGCAAGGTTGCGCGTCACCGCACGGTCGTAAACCGCAAGGCAATGGGCGCCTGTCAACCGCGATGCGTATAATAACCCGTCGGCATCGAAGTTACCGTAGACAGCCTCGCTCAGCGCCTGCCCATCGCTGTGGGCTTTCGCACGAGCAGCATCGGTACTGACGCCGAGCTTGAGGAGACCGGTGGTTCTCAGATCGAGGACCGTCAAGGGATCGATCGCGGAAACCTCGGCAATCGCCCAGTCTTCGAACTCTGTTTCATCAAGCGCCCGGTCAGCGCTGCCCTCGAAACGGTCACGCACGATCGTTTCCGCAATCGCCGTGGGCAGATCCTGTGCGATGTAGGCCAGGCGAAATCGCCTGCGAGGGCTGGAAAAGCGGCTGTTGCCAAAGCCCATGCCGAGTGGCGTCGCCATGTGGTTACGTGGCAAAACGCGAAGCCAGGCATTCGGCCGAAACGCCAGCGCGAGATCGGCAACTGTTTTGGGATCGAGCTTCACAGTGTCAGCCGAAATCACGCTCGGCCGCAGCAAGGACCTCGTCCAGACGGCCAATTTTCATGAGATCCAGCGGCGAGCCGCCGATATCAGGCTTTGTCCGGATCAACCACTGCCATGCGACACGAGGATTGGCGATGATCCGCGTCACCTGAGCCATGCCCTCTACAGGGCGCCCATCGACGAACTGCGCCAATGGAAAGACATGCTTGCGTTCGCCCTTCAGCAGGCCAATCACCGCGCCACGCCTCTGCCAGTCGTGCAGGGTCGACCGTTTCGTGCCAAATGTCTTTTCGATCTCGGCCGGTCCCGCGACAGGGCCGGCCCAGTCCTCGAGACGCGTCGGCTCTGCAAAAGCTGCAAGTCTGCGCCTGCCTTCATCCAGATCGATGGGCGCGGGAAGACCGGCGCCTTGACTGACCTCGATGGACTTGCCAACTGGAAGCGGCGTGAGGCGGACGTCCGCTTCCGCGACGAGGCCAGCGACCGCGACCTCGACGGCTTGCGCCAGCTCGCGTTCGTCGGCAACTAGCCGGCGTTGCTGGTCGGCGGCAAGACGTGCGGTTGCTGCGGTGACTGCGGCGACGACACGCCCCGTTGCGGCAAGCGCCGTCTTGGAAAGACGTGGATTATGACGGGCGAGGACCTCGACGACATCGGCGATGGCCGCCGGGTTCAACCCCGACAGGGAGGTTGCTGACGATTTTCTGACGGACGTAACCATGTTGCTGCTCCTATCATCTGCGACGATAGATAGTACAGATTATCCGGAATGTCCAGATTGCAGGGCGCATTTACAATGTAGGGGGCAGAACAAGATTGTTCGCAGTCTCCAGGAACGTCAAGTACTGTGGCCGCATGCTTTCATGCGGATTTCGTCGAAGCTGCCGAAGGTAACCGACGGAGTTGTCACGTTATCGAGCGGTGATCGAACTACGCCTGCGTCTCTCCGAGATCAGGCAATCGCGCCCGTCACGGCTTTCCAATGCGCTATTGCGCGGGTGCGGTGAATATGCGTGGCCAGGGCGGATCGTTTGTGATGCGGGGTGACGAAGAGATTTCGGAGCGCCGAGAAGATCGACATGAACCGCTGCAAGCTGCCGGCTGATCGGAAACCCTGCATCGTGCGTTCCCGTTTCCGGAGCGGCAGATAAGAATTTTCCGCTCGATTGTTGAGACCCTTGTGGGACCAGTGCTCGACAGCCGGCATAACGTCGCGCTTGGCCGCGCCATACGAACGGAGTTTGTCGGTGACCATCCGCTTGGGCGGCATGCCTGCTTTCTTTAGTAGCCTGATCAGCAGTCGCCTCGCGGCTTTCGTATCGCGCCGGCTTTGAACGATCTCGTCGAGAACATAACCGTCTTGGTCAACGGCACGCCAAAGCAAGTGTTTGCGGCCAGCGATGGAAACCACCACCTCGTCCAGATGCCAGACGTCCCGGTGCGACGGCCGCCGGCGACGGATTTGCTTTGCGTAGGCCGGTCCGAATTTCCGCCCCCATCGGCGGATCGTTTCATACGAAACGACGACGCCGCGCTCCAGCAGCAATTCCTCGATCAGGCGCAGGCTCAGCGGGAGCCGAAAGTACACCAGACTGCATGGGCGATGATCTGCTGCGGGAAACGGTGGCGCTTGTAGCTGATGGCTGAATTCTTCATCCCACCATCTCTACGCCCCACTCACTGACAGCAGGTTTATGTGACAACACCTGTTGGTCATATCTACAGGGCCAAGCCCGCACTGGCAGGGCATTACCGGTCGCTCGATCCGACGAACAGCTTCAATCCGGGCATCGGCAAGACGGAGCGGAGCAAGAGATACGGCTCGACCTGCGGATGCGATGACCATTTTTCGACGTCTCCAAAAGCTCGCCCGTTCGTGGCAGAGACTTGACAGAGCTCCACGGGCGCCAGTTCGGTCCTACCCCCCATAACCGGGTCAAACCGCCGAGGATCATGTCGACCACGGGGATCACCCGCTGCGGCGCGCCACTCCGCAAAGTTGAATTTCTGCCGTTATTCGCCTGATGCCGATGCACGCCTCAGGTGGCATCCGTGCGCTCTTGGCTCTTCCCGCCCCGGATTTTGCGCCTCTTGCACGACGAAAATGAGATCGGATTTTCGCATGTCCATGCCTAACGAATGTGCGGGGGCCCCTGGCCGGTTATTATTTATGCGATGAAATCAATCGCCTAATCGTGATGCAAATATCGGCGGCCGGTTGGCGGCAAAGAAATCTATACGGCAGCAAAATATTTTCGATTGGACAGCGCATCCTCATCCCGATGGACTGTCGTCACAGACCGAAGCCGCACTTTCCCTCCAACTCATTCGAGGCATCTGTGACATCTTCCGATTGTTTGAACCGAACCCCACCAGACGTAGCATGCTGATCAGCCTCGGGGCAGGCATCGTCGCGCTCTCCATGCCCAAGATCACGATGGCGCAGGCCTCGGCTTCCGTGCTGAAGTTCGGCCTCTCGACCTTCCCGCCGACGATCAAGCCTTTCGACAATACCGGTGGTGCGGCCAATACCGTCAAGCTGATGCTCTATCGCGGCCTGATGGGCTATGACGCGCATGGCAAGCTGGGGCCGGAAGTTGCCGAAAGCGTCGAGTGGAGCACGCCGACGACCGCAGTCTTCAAGTTGCGCAAGAATGCCGTCTTCCACGACGGCAGCCCGGTTACAGCCGCCAACGTCATCTATTCTCTGAACGAAATCACCAAGGACGGTTCGGCCGCCTATCTGAAGAGCGATCTGAAGATCATCGCCGCGGTCGATGCCGTCGATGAGAAGACCGTCAAGATCACGCTCAAGGCGCCGAGCGCCGTCTTCCTCGATCTGCTCGCGAGCTATTGCTGCCCGATCATCTCGAAGAAGAGCACCGACAGCGAGACGATCGGCGCGGGACCGTTCACGCTCAAAGGTAGCGAAAAGAACGTCTATATCGAAGTGGCGCGCTTCAAGGATTTCTACCTCAGCGACCAACCGAAGGTCGATGGCATCCGCTTCATTGCCTATGCCGACGAAAACCTTCGCTATGCCGCGCTGCAGGCGGGCGACGTCGACCTGATCGAATACCTTCCCTGGACCCAGTTCGATGCCGTCGAGAAATCTTCCACGCTGAAGATGAAGGACACGCTCGGGCCGTTCATGTTCTTGCTGTTCAACGTCACGGAAGGTCCGTTTGCAAATCCCAAGGTACGTCAGGCCGTGGGCTATGCGATCGAGCGGCAGGACGTCGTTGATGCCGCCTTTGCCGGCCGCGGCGTACCGCTCTACGGTCTGCCGAACCCGAAGGGATCGCCATTCGACCTCGCAGATCCCGCGCATGAATGGAAATACGACGTCGAGAAAGCCAAGGCGCTGCTTGCCGAAGCCGGCTATCCGAACGGCTTCGAATGCCGTCTGCTTGCCACCGCGACCTATGGCATGCATCAGGATACGGCATCCGTCGTGCAGGCGCATCTCGATGTCATCGGCATCAAGGCAACGCTCGACCTTCCCGATCAAAACAAAAAAGATGTTTGTGACGTGCGAATGCTCGAAAACGCAAGCCGCAGCGAATGCTGCAACCTACGTCTATCAAGGTCGATCAGCCTGACGGTTACGCACCAATAAATGTTCAAAACTCGTTGATGGAGACCAGTATTCTCTTAGGGCTGACCCGACGAACATTTGCAGCATGACTCCATCGGCAGTTGACTGCTCGATCCAGGTTTTTGGAGATGATGTCGGCGGGCCTTTGAGGTGATGCCGACATAATCTATTTGAAACTTGGTTGTCTTTAAGAGTTCTCTTGCCGACCTTCTGATGGAGCGGCTTCATCTAACAAAGTTAGGGTATATGCCCGACAAACTCGAACTTGGTGCCGATCTGGCTGCTCCAGGTTTGACGGACTGAAAACGTGAGGGCAGTTGCTAGCCTCAACATTCATTGCAGGAATAATTGTGAGCGCCACCGATAACTTTCCGCCTGTTGTGTATGCTATCGCCGACGTCGATGGACGCGCAGACCTTCTCGGCGCGATGCTCGATTACATCGCCGAGGAATCGAATAAAGTCCAATCCAAACCGGTTGTGATATTCCTGGACGATCTGATTGATCGTGGCCCTCATAGTCCAAAGGTGCTTGATCAGGTCTGTTCGACGCTCGACCTCTATCCGGGGTTCTGCCTGATCCTTAGGAACCATGACTTTTACCTGCGTGAACTTCTTCGCGGGACGCTCACGGATGGGGATGCAGTCAACTGGATGGATTGGGGAGGCACCGCGACGGTTAGAGGTCAGAACAAGATTAGTGCGAAATCGTACGTTTAGATGATAAAACGATGATCGAGATCGACATTCCTCCCCGAAACTGGGCGCTCCTGATGCATTTCTCCCTAAAACCTACCGTTAGAGCCAGGCTGCAAACTACGGAAAACATGCACAATTTCGGCTAGCGTACGATTTCGCACTAATTTTGTTCTGACCCCTTGTAGAAGCTGACCCTCAGATCGAGATGCTGGTCTCTGACGTCGGCTTACCTGGCGGAATGAACGGGAGGCAGTTGGCGGATGCGGTCCGTGCAATGAGGTCCGGGATCAAGGTGCTTTTCATCACCCCATATGCTGAGAATGCTGTGCTCAAAAGTGGCGACCTCAGCGACGATATGCAGGTGCTGACAAAACCGTTTCAAATGGATACGATTGCAGAAAAAGTTCGTCAGATGCTCGCCTGAAAAGGAACCTACTCACGTTCTTTAATCGGCAAGTACATCCTCAATCCTGCTTGTGCGGGGAGCGTATACGATAGGGACCTGATCGTTAGGTCATCGATGAGGACTTCCATGTCAGAACGATCTCTCCTAGCTCCACAAGGTCATCAACTGCGTCGTGAACAATAGGCATGTATTCGCGCCAGTCGAGTGGAGCGTTGTTGTCCTTTGCGAGGCTGCGTGCGACTTCGCTCGGGCACGTCGTGCCCGTGGGTCGACTTGCGACAAAGCTCAAAATCGCTGACACTGCTGGCTCGCTCATGGTTCTGCTCTAGTCTGGGGTGCGGCCAACGGTTATCCTGCATGTCGTATAAGTGTGGGTCACGCTGCCCGCCGCGACGAATGGGTCCGGCAATGATCCTGCGGCGGAAATCGACAGGCTAGGCAAGCCTCAGATATTTGCAGACGAATTCGAACGGCCGTTCCTCCAGAGCTTTTGTCAACCGGATCGAGTATCCATAGTGCTTTGCTTGTGCGCTGACGTCGATCGCCTTTTCCACCTCGAAGACGTTGTCCTTATGGGGCAACGTCCAATGCCGGACTCGCGACAATGCCTTTTTCGTGGCAGCTCGCGCGTCTGGAGCGATGAGAAGGACGTTCTTGTGGATCTCCCCGAACTCGTTGGCGTCATATCCTCCGAGATTGAGGAAGAACAACTTTTCCTCAGTGTCTGTGGGTGAGGTGGTCAACAGTTTAATATCGTACCCATCCGCCTGGGTGAGCTCGCCCCAACAATCAAGGTGGAGACTTTTTGGATCGCCCCACCATTGCCGCCGCAGGTCGTCGTAGCAGGCTTCCGCGCTCTCTCCGATCGAAAACCGGATATCATGCAACTCGATGTTCGATCCACCGCAATCGCCGCCAATGTAGAACATGAAAAGCTTCATACGTTTGCCTTCTGTTTCTCCGTCCACGGCGTAAATGGCTTTTTCGTGCCTGTCGTCAATGAGTGACCAGCCAACGTTGGAACAGGTCGTCGTCGTAATCGTTTGGTAGCTGCGCAGTGCGTCCCGCGCTGCTGGAGTCCCAAATGCGTAAACGCGTCGCCATCGTCGGGTCCGGCCCGACGGCTCTGTATGCCCTGCAAGATCTCATAAAGTCTAAGTCACCGTTGGCAATCGTCATCCTTGAAGCGTCGGACGTCGCCGGCAAGGGGACGCCCTACCAGCGCGGGATCAATGATCCGGCGATGCTGTCGAACATTCCAAGCATCGAAATCCCTGATCTTCCTGAGACCCTCGTTGCCTGGCTTGCCGAACAATCCGAAGAATATCTGTCGGAATTCGAGATCGAACGCATCGGCATATCTGATCGTGCCTTCTACCCGCGTGTGGTTATCGGCGACTATTTCCGAGCGCAGTTCGAGACGATCGTCGCACTGGGTGAGCAGGCGAACTATACGATCTGTGTCTGCGAGCGCTGTCAGGTCGCGGACATCGCGCCCAGCGGTAGTCATTTCGCTTTAAAATACGGAGACGATGCGAGCATCGAACTCTTCGATTATGTGATTGTAGCGACGGGACACAGTTTCCCGTCCGCGCCCGAAACGTCGCCGGGTTATTTTGCCGCCCCGTGGCCCGCTACCGCGTTGCATTCGATCCCGAGTGGCAAGATCGGTGTGCTCGGAACATCGCTCAGTGCGATTGACGCGGTAATGACCGTCGCGACCATGTTTGGCCGCTTCGATCGAAACGCGGATGGTTGTCTCGACTACCAAATTAAGGATGGTCACGACGGGTTTGAAGTGTCGATGATGTCTCGCAAAGGTCTACTGCCAGAGGCAGACTTCTTCTTCCCCATCCCCAACAAAGACCCGCTGATCTGCACAGCGCAAGCGGTGTCTGCCCGTATTACGCTCGGGAGTAGCGGTCTGCTCGACGATGTGTTCGACCTCTTCCGTCAGGAACTTTTGGTCGCCGATCCAGAATATGCTCGGCTCATCGGGCTTGAAGGGCTGACGGTCGACACGTTTGCAACAGCCTATTACGGCGTCAGAGACAAATGTGATCCGTTTGAATGGGCGGCATCGAACCTTAATGAAGCAAAACAAAACTACTTAGCGAAACATACCGTTGGATGGCGGTATGCGATCCTCATCACCCACGAGATTATTGAGACCGCAGTCAGCTACTTCACCGCCGAAGACCTTGACCGGTTCAACCGATCGTTCAAGAGCATATTTGCGGACGATTATGCCACCGTACCCCATCTATCGATCGAGGGCCTGATTGCGCTCCGTAAGGCCAATAGGCTGAATATTGTAAAGCTTGGCGACCGATCAGAGATCGTAACCGACAATGTCGAACGCGGTGCTACCGTCACTTTCGAGGACGGCACGCTGCAGTTCGATACCTTGATCGACGCCACGGGACAAAAAACTTTATCGGCGGATGATTTGCCGTTCCCGTCGCTTCACGACGCTCGACTGATATCGCAAGCACGAACCATCACGCCGCGTGGAAACTCAATTCGTACCGGGGGCATTGATGTCGACGAGCAATGTCGGCCACTTATTGCCGGGATCAAGCCTGTGCGGCGTCTGTACATCCCTGCCGTTTCCTACCTTCTCCACAAGCGGCCCTTTGTACAAGGCATCACCAGTGCCGCTGAGCTCGGAAAGATCGTTGCTGAATCTATTGTCGCCGACGTGACGCGGCCAGCTCGTAGCCGTCGTGCCGCGGAGGCTGCTAGGTCAGCTAAGGCCCGCGCTATCGAATTCGTGTGAATGCCACCAGTAACGGTCCAGCCAGGCTTCGGACCAGACTACGGTTCAAAAGGGCTAACCCGGGTTGTGAAGCCGTGTGCGGTAATAACCGCAGCGTGCCTTGACAGCTTTTTCGATTGCCTCAGGATCACCGACGAACGTAGCGTCCTTGAATCCAATCGCTTTGAAAGGGACCCAAGACTTGCCATCAGGATGTCCCGGGCGAGGGGAATTCTGATCGGGAACGATCAGGTAAGGCGGATGCGAGCCGGCATGGTCAGTCGAAAACAGGTATGCGTCCATCATGTGACCTCGTGATACTGACTATTGGGCTGCGTGGGTTTTCACCTGTATCCGGACAGGCACCGCTTTCGACGCTGGCGTCTTCGACAACTCATCATGATGGTCGACGGCAACCAGCACATTGGCCTCTGGATAATACGCTCCAATTGTCCCTGGCGGAAGATTATGTTTGGTTACCGTGAGACCGGGAAGCTCACGCGTGATCCCGTCTTCGAAATCGCTCACAAGGGTAATGACCTGCCCCTCGTGCAGCCCCGCCGACTGGATATCATCGGCGCACATCAGCACCACGTCTCGGGTTCCTTCGATCCCGCGAAACCGATCTGAATATCCATAAATCGTCGTGTTGAACTGATCATTCGACCGCATGGTGACGAGGCGGTAGCGCCCTTCGGCGTCGCTGAACGCCAAGGCGTTGAGCTGTTTGGGTGTCGTGAAGACTGCCTTCTTCTCTTCGGTCTTCCAGACGCGCTCGTGTGCCGCATTGCCCCGGTAAAATCCGCCCGGTTTAAACATACGATCGTTATAGTGCTCGAATTGATCCGGGTAGGTCGCCTCGATGAGGTCACGGACGAGACTGTAATCGCCGGTCCACTCATCCCATTTCAGCGTTGGGCTCGGGGCAACGGTCGCTCTCGCAATGCCGGTCACGATTGCAAGCTCGCTTCGAAGGTGTTTGGAGGCTGGCGTACGTTTGCCGACGGATCCCGAGATGTGGGAAAAGCTGTCTTCGGTGGTGACGGACTGCGCACCCGTGGCTTGCTCGTCGCGCTCTAACCGTGAAAGGCACGGAAGGATGTAGGACTTCGCGCCTGGAAAGAGGTGGCTTCGGTTCAGCTTCGTCGAAACGACGACGGTCAAATCCTGCTGGGCCCAGGCGTTTTCCATTGCCTTCTGATCGGGAACGGCGCGGACCAGGTTACCGCCAAGCGATATGGTTGCCTTGATCTTTCCTGCCATCATTCCCTTCACGGCATCGACGATAGTCACACCATCTTCGGTTGGCGGGTCGAAATCGAAGAGGGACTTCAGCTTGTCCATGGGGATAAGCTTGGTCTTTTCGGCAATACCGACAGTTCGTTGGCCTTGAACGTTCGAGTGGCCGCGTACCGGACAGCAGCCGGCGCCCTCGCGACCAATGTTGCCGCGCAGAAGAAGGAGATTGACGATCATGGCAACGTTCAGCGCGCCCTGAGAGTGCTGGGTTAGCCCCATGCCATAGACACCTATAACACGCTTCGATTGAACGTAGATCTCACCGGCACGTCTGATCGCGTTCTCAGTCAGGCCGCTTTCTGCCTCGATGGTCTCCCACTCTGTCGATCGGATGAGATCGATGAAGCTGTCGAAACCGACCGTGTGCTCCTCGATGAAAGGGACGTCGAGAACGCGCGATGCTCTGTTCGCCACGGCGGCATTGTCTGCCTCGACGATGACCTTACAAAGACCGAGAATTGCAGCGATGTCACCGCCAGCGCGAACCTGGAGATACTCGTCGCTGATCTGGGTCTCGCGCCCCGTCAGCATATCGACAGGGCTCTGCGGGTTTACGAAGGAAACGAGGCCCTGCTCCATGACGGGATTGAACGTCACTATTTTCGCGCCGCGCTTTTTCGCCTCCTGGAGTGGGTGAAGGAAGCGCGGGCTGTTTGACCCAGGATTTTGACCGAAGAAGAAGAATGCGTCAGCCTTCTCCAGGTCATCCCAAACGATGGTTCCGACTGGAGAACCGATCACCTTCTGCAGCCCGACCGATGTCGTCTCGTGGCACATGTTGGAGCTTTGTGGAAGATTGTTGTTTCCGTAGGTCCGAGCCAGCAATGCGTAGAGGTAGGATGCTTCCAACCCCGCATGACCAGAAGAATAGAAAACAACACTTTCGCGCGGGACGGACTGCAATGTTCTACCGATATCTTCGAAGGCGTCTTCCCAAGCGACTTCGACGTAACGATCGGTCGCCCTGTCGTAACGTAAGGGGTGGGTCAGCCGGCCGGTTTGCTCGAGGTCGTAGTCTTTCCAGTCGCGAAGCGCCGTCACAGTGTGATCAGTCCAGAATTCAGGCGTGCAGCGAGCGCTCGTTAGGTCTGAGATTGTCGCTTTCGCGCCGTTCTCGCAAAATTCGAAAGGGTGGTAGTTTAATGGTTTAGGCCAGGCGCAGGAAACGCACATCACGCCACCCGGCTTGTTCTGCCGGGCCAGTTCCTCAAGCACCATTGGGGAGGGCCGCTCATCACCGATGATACGTGCGATCGATTTGACTGATCCCCAGCCACCTGAGGGGCCTTCGGATTCAGGATTTTGCATTACCTTAGTCATAGAGGCTTTCCGATCAGAACAAACAAAGGCACTCCGTTTACCGGAACGCCTCGCGAGACAATCCTAGCTCGGATCAGCGGGACGGTTCGTGGAACGGACAACCGTTAAATCGGGCTCGGAATTCTGCCGAATGGCGGTACGGATCCTTACGCGCCCGATTGATGTTGCCGAGGGGCCGGTGGGCTTCTAAACCCGTCCAAACGCTGAACCGCATCTCTTCATCGACTTTTTTCACGTTCACATCGCGCCAGCTATCTTGTGGCATCGCGGTGACCGTCGCGACGGTGAGGAACGGAGCGTCTTCCTCGTTCCACTCGACCGTCGGGTCTTCGATGGGCTGGTTTTCCAAATTTCGACAGAGCTGGACCTGGAATTCCCAGACCCCGTTGGTTTCCTGCATTTCCGCCTGAACAGTTTCGCGAACGGCGTTTTCACGAACGCTTGCGTCAATGAGGGTGTCCGTCCACTTTGTCAGGTCACGCGAGATCGGCTTCAATTTGAATTTGGCAATGTAATCACCATAGCGGAACGGTGTGACGCTGAAGTATGTCTCTCCGAGTGGATCGAGGTTCGGCGCGCCACCGAGCGATTGGATACTCGGGCTTGAAACGCCAACGGCTTCAAGGCCCTTGTTCACCGTCTGGAGTACGCTCGACATCACGGTCTTTGTGCCCTCCATCCTGTCCGTCGTTTTGGCGAGAAGCTTCAGACTGGATAGGAATTTCTTGGCGGTTGGCGCCTGGAAGACGGGACCGTTGACCATGATGAAATCTTGTGTCGAGCCTTCGGCGTCCGGAAGCCGGGACCCTTCGACATCTAGCACCTTCATGGCAAGGCCTCGAGGCAAGGAGATTACGTCAGGAAGAATATCGCCGGCATTCGTCGAGAGGCGAAGAAAAACCTTATGCGCTCCAGGCGTCGCGAACATGCCCTGGGCCAGCTCATGCGGCAAGCCGCCTGCGACCGTCATTTCCGCCTCGATGATGCCGTGCGCCTTTGCATGCACTGAGCGGACGGCGTGACCGTAGTCTTTTGCTGTCTTCTGCATGATGACGTCGAACTGTTCGTTTAGGCCAGCGATCGTCTCTGTCTCATCATCCTTGATGCTCTCCAGATCAGATGAATAGCGGATTGGCTGTGATATCGACATGAGGCGCTCCCCGAAAGAACGGAAACGCTGCACTTCGAGCAAAAGTTCCGCTCGCGAAATTGCTGATATATAGTCCGAAACAGTAGGTTAAGCGCTGCGCGTTTGCCCTCGATGTTTTCCTTCTTCGAACTCCTCGACGATCTTGTCGCAGAATGCCGGAAGGTCGTCAGGTGTTCTGCTGGTGACGAGGCCCTGATCGCAGACCACTTCCTCATCAACCCATATGCCGCCTGCGTTTTCAATATCTTTGCGGACAGTCGGAAACGAGGTCACGGTCCGTCCCTGAAGGACGTCGGCTTCTACCAACAGCCAAGGTCCGTGACAGATGACGCCCACCGGTTTGCCCTGCTGGAAGAACGATTGCACGAGAGCGACCACGTCCTTGTCGGCCCGGAGCTTGTCCGCACCGACACAACCGCCGGGAATGACAAGGCCGTCGAATTCCTCAGCGGAAACCTCAGAAACCACATTGTCCACCTGGTAGCTGCCGCCAGCATCGAGGTCGTTGTTATTTGTCTTGGCCTCGCTGGTCTCGATACCGATTACGGCCACCATCGCACCAGCCGCCTCAACGGCGTCCTTCGGCTGCTTGAATTCGGGCTCCTCGGTACCGCGCGGTGCGATAAGAATTGCAATCTTTCTGCCGTTCAATGTCATTGAAGTTTCCTTTTGCGTTCACTGGAGGCGGCTAACGAAGAAGCCGCGATGATGTTCCGGATCGTCGGCTCGCCGATTGTCCCGCAGCGCGGAACAGCCGCTCGATCTGTGAGTTATTGGCCAATGAACCAAATCATCACGAAAATCGACACGATTGCCGCGGACGCAAAGCTCGCTTCAGGACTAGTCTATGTCCCTGGCCTTGAAACGGGGATCACGCGTAAGGTAGGCGCCAAAGGCTTTCTTTATTATCGTCCGGATGGGCGACGGATTAAGGAAGCCGAGGAGATCAAGCGGCTGAATGCCTTGGCGATCCCTCCAGCCTATACCGATGTCGTGATCTCGACGAACCCTTTTTCGCATCTGCAGGCAATCGGCAAAGATGCGCGAGGACGTCGCCAGTATCGCTACCACGCAGACTGGCATGCCGAACGCGGTATAGCGAAATTTGAACGGCTGGTCGATTTCGCCGACTGTTTGCCGGACTTGCGCGAACGCGTAGAGCAAGACCTACGCTCCCGCGGTCTGGGAATGGACAAAGCTCTGGCCACGGTCGTCTGGATGCTCGACAACCTCTACATCCGCGTTGGTAACACGGCCTATGCAGAGGTGAACAAGTCCTACGGTCTGACGACGTTGCGCAGCCGGCATGTAAAGGTCGAGGGCGGCAGCTTGAAGTTCCGCTTTAAAGGCAAGTCTGGCAAGGAATGGAATCTGGCGCACAGCGATCGGCGTATCGCCAACGTTGTTCGAAAACTGCAGGAGCTTCCAGGTCAGCATCTCTTCCAATACGTATGCGACGAAGGCGGTTGCCGCGCGATTTCCTCACACGACGTTAATGACTATATCCGTGAGGTCACCGGCGACAGCTTCAGCTCTAAGCAGTTCCGAACTTGGGGCGCCACCTGCATGGCCGTCGAGGCATTGGCGGCGCTTGAGGTGGCGGCCACAAAGCGCGAACTGAACCGTCAGTTGAACGAAGCGATCGACGCAGTGGCTGCAAAGCTCGTCAACACACGCGCTGTGTGCCGCTCATCCTACATCCATCCAGCCGTGTTTGAGGATTTCCAGTCGGGGATGCTGCGAGACGTCCTGAAGCTCAAGAGCAAAAGCGAGCGTTTGCAGCAGTGGCTAGACGAGGAAGAAATACGTGTGCTGCGATGGCTGAAGCGCCGATCGGCGGCAGCCGCATAACGTCCACGTAATTTCCTCTGCTCGCGCCAACGGTCTAATCGACCGATGGTCAGCCTTGCGACAATACAGAAAACGGATGAGTACGATGAAGACATTTGGAATTGCCTATTTCTCGACGCACGTCCTGTTCTTGGCTATCGATGCCATCTGGCTGGGCGTAGTTGCCCGCAATTCTACCAAAAGCAACTCGGCGATCTGATGCTGCCGTCGCCAAATCTTGCGGTGGCCACAGTGTTTTACCTGTTCTTCGTTGTAGCGATTGTTCTTCTGGCAGTCCGGCCCGGGCTTGAAGTGGGGTCGCTCTGGACAGCGGCCGGCAATGGCGCCTTGCTCGGGCTCGCCGCTTACGGGACCTACGATATCACCAATCTGTCAACCATAAAGAACTGGCCCGTAACCCTCAGCGTCGTCGATATGATCTGGGGCACTGTGCTGACAGGGCTCGCTAGCGCAGGTGGATATGCTGTAGCTCGCCACTACGGATAGTCGCTTTTTCAAACGATCTGAGACCTTCAAAAGACTGGAGAGTGACTTGCGCGTATCCGAGTATTCAAGTTTTACGATCCCGGTCTTGCCGTCTCCGGTACAGATTAATCCGTGGGTTGGCCATCGGGCACGGCAAGTAAAAGGTCCTGGCGAGGTGGTCTTCGGTTGCCTCGCCAGAAAGCCTCGGAACAGGAGGTCGATCAACGCGATCGCTGAATGTTTCGCATTCTCTGGGAATGGACAGCGCTTCTCAGTTCATGATCTCAGGTTTCGCCAGCCGCACTCAGTGCACAGCATACTAAACTTCTGCTAATTAAAGATCTTTGAATTTTAAACTGGTCTGGACCTTGCGGGTTGAAGGTTCGGTTCCCATCAAGAGCATGAGGCAGAAATTCCTAGCGTTAGTCTGTATCGGGCAACCGATAGAAGCGGCCTTAGACTGGAACGAGAGGCGTTTGCTTCATTTGACCGCCGCGAGCACGCTCTGCTCTAGCTGTTGCAGACTGAAGGGATTCGCTAAGATCTCGATGCTCATTAGGCACGGGAGTCGCGCGGCGACGAGGCCCCGGTTGCTGTCCCAGCAGAGCCCGTTACCGTAAGCCCTGGTGTCGCCGCCGTCCTCAAGACGCTCGAAGACATCTTCAATCCCCCGCCAGCGCGACCTCACAGGGTCACCTAAGACTTCAGTCCATATCAGACAGGAATAACCTGTTGAAGGGCGACGGCCAAAGCGCTGATCGCGACAAGCTTGCGCACGACCGGGACATTAGCAAAGCGATCCGGAATGCTGACGCTGTCGCGGTATCCAGTCGCGAACACGTACGGCACCTTCCGCCGTTCCAGCTCGATTGCCACTTCTTCAGAGGATGTCGACCCGAGGTTGAGATCAAGCACAGCGCAGGCTGGAACTGTCTCAGCGATTTTGTCGAGCGCAGTCTCTACATCGGCAGCGACGACAACCTCCGATGCCCCCATGGTCCGGAGAAGCTCCTCGGTATCCATGGCGATAAGCGCCTGATCCTCGACCAACAGAACTCGGAGGCCAGCAAGCAGTTCGTCGGCCACGGCGATGTCCGATTGCTGACCAGCTTCGCGTTCGGCGACCGCATACAGATGTTTGCCAGGAACGATGATCGTTGCGTGAAGGCCTGCAGGCGCAAAGTCGATATCGACGGTAGGGCGCGACTGAGGAACTTAAGTGAACTTGGCCGGCGTCCAGAGAAGCTTAGCGGGCATGAGGAGCGGGAGACTTTACTTCCTGGCGAGCTTCCTCAAGCACTGCATCAAAATCCACTTCGACGGCAGGTCCGCTCGCTTTGCCTTCTTCCCACATCGCACGTAGCTTAGCGATATCGTCGCGCTTCTGCATCCACTTGGCTGACCAGTCACGCATGGCTTCGCGTACAACTTCGCTCCCGCTGGCATACGCGCCGCTATTAACGGCATCGCGCAACAGCTCCGCGTGTTGCGGGGTCATCGAGACGCTGACTTTTTCAACATTGGGCATAGACACCTCCACTTTGTTTGGTAGTAATTATTACCACCAAACAAATAGCGCGGCAACTTCCCCGTTACAGCGCACGTCTATCGGCTCGCTTGAGCGTCACTGGGGCAATCCGTCGGATGGAGTCGGAATAGCAGGGATGTAGGTTCACATCCCCTCAAGACCGTAGAGGGAGAAGGCTGATCAATTCATGAAGCGGAGGATAGGGCGGATCTCCAGGTCAGCTATTGCGGTCTGCCGCTGTGTGACGACCTATCGATACTTTCAGTGAAACTGATCGAATGCGGCTTGAAAAAGCTTTTGCTCACACCGTCGGTTTTCATTCTTTTGGATGAGGGCCTTCGGTCGCTCAAGGATCCGGCACATTAGGCCTAAAGGCGTAATGATCGGCAAGGGATTGGGCACAAAGTCCCACGCGGGAACTTGTTGGATAGCTTCTCCATTGGTCGGGCGAGGAACACCTCGTGTCATAAAGGAGAAAGCAGATGAACAAGAAACAGGCCGTAGTATTTGCCACCGCGATGTTCGTGGCAGGTGGTGTCATGGCACAGCAGTCGACGGTAAACGGCGCTGCCGGCGGAGCGGTGACGGGAGCAATTGTCGGCGGTCCGGTTGGTGCAGCTGTTGGCGGGGTTGTCGGCGCAATCGCGGGAACCGCTATTGACCCACCGCCGGAACGTGTTGTGACTTACGTTCGTGAGGCTCCCATGCCCACTGATTCCGTCGTTGTACAGGAAAAGGTGGTCGTCGGTGAACCGCTTCCGTCGACCGTCGTCGTCCAGCAGGTTCCGGAAAATCCGAAGTATTCCTACGCCATCGTGAACAAGCAGCGAGTCATCGTCGAGCCTTCAAGCCGCAAGGTGATCCAGGTGATCAATTAACCGGTGGGTTTGGCAAAGATGGTGTGGTGGATAGTCTCTGCCACACCAATTTTCTTATGGGAGTGGAAGATGAAGTCGCTTGTTGCAGGCATCCTCGTTATTATGGGCGGAATGGTGGTGGCGCTCATAGGCCTTAACGATCCCGTTCAGCAGCCACGCGTTGGCTTCATCTCCGAGGCTCCCGTGAGCGGCTCAAACGTTTCTTCCGGATTAATCCGCTGATCGTCTTATGTAGGTCTCCCTATACGCGGATATTGGAACTTGGAACGGGCCGGTGAAGTCAGCTCGAGATTTCGTGAACTCCCTTAGTCTCGCCAAGCAGTTTTTTCTGGCAGGAGGTGTAGTCACCGCAATTGCCACGATCATTATCGGGCTTCATGTCACAGAGCAGATCGCACAGACGGTTACGCGGAATGCTGCCGCTACCACTGCCCTATATGTCGACAGCATTATCGCGCCAGTTCTACCAGATCTGACCCGCGAGACGAAGCTGGATGAGTCCATAGAGCGGACGCTCGACGAAACCCTGGGCCAGGGTGCTCTCGGAAAGCGGCTGGTCTCGTTTCGCCTATGGCGCAAGGACGGCATGATATTATATTCGAACGACAAGAATCTTATGGGCCGTGTCGTACCTCGTGGCGAAAATCGAAATCGGGCCTTTAATGGCGAACTCGTGGCGAAACTCGACGAGGTCGATGATCCTGAAAGCGATGCAGAACGAGCAGTTGGTGAGCCTCTGCTTGAGATTTACAATCCGATCCTACAGCCCTGGTCGGGCCAGGTTGTTGCCGTCACAGAGTTTTACGAAAG
>NZ_JBEGHE010000028.1:0-41281 GCF_040675795.1 Neorhizobium sp. LMR1-1-1.1 | reverse complement strand
CCGTCAGATCGAACAGCGGAAATGACATCAGAAATTCCTCCCGGTTCATAAGCGTCTTTGAAGTTGACATAGATGTTATCGATAACATATGCAATCGAAAACAAAACGCGGGAGTGAGAAATGAAGCCACAAATCCTCGTCATCGGCCCCTATCCGGAGTGGGATATGGTTGAGCTCGAAAAGAGCTACGATGTGAAGAAGCTCTATGAAGCCAGCGATCGAGACGCCTTCATCGCCAATGAAGCCAGCCAGGTAACGGCAATTGCTACGCGTGGTGAACTTGGCGCCTCGGCGGAGCTGATCGGCAGGTTGCCAAATCTGAAGATCGTTTCGGTCTACGGGGTAGGATATGACGCGGTCAATCTGGACGCCTGCCGCGAACGCGGTATCCGCGTCACCAACACACCCGATGTGCTTACCAACGACGTTGCCGATCTCGGCGTCGCTATGATGCTCTGCCAGTCGCGCGGCATGATCGGCGCCGAGCAGTGGGTGAAGGACGGAAGCTGGGCCGCCAAGGGACTTTACCCGCTTAAGCGCAAGGTCTGGGGCCGCAAGGCCGGTGTTCTCGGCCTTGGCCGCATCGGTTTCGAGGTCGCCAAGCGCCTGCGCGGTTTCGATATGGATATCGCCTATAGCGACGTCTCCGAAAAGTCCTATGCCGAGGGCATGACGTTCATTGCCGATCCGGTGGCACTTGCCGAACATTCGGATTTCCTGTTCGTGACGCTGGCGGCATCCGCTGCCACGCGGCATATCGTCTCCAAGCCGGTGATCGAGGCTCTCGGGCCGGAAGGCATGCTGATCAACATTTCACGCGCCTCCAATATTGATGAATTGGCGCTTCTGGACGCGCTTGAAAACGGTAGGCTCGGTTCGGCAGCGCTTGATGTGTTCGATGGCGAACCCAATCTCGACCCGCGCTTCCTCAAGCTCGAAAACGTGTTGTTGCAGCCGCATCATGCGTCCGGCACGATCGAGACGCGCAAGGCGATGGGCAAGCTTGTACGCGACAATCTGGCAGCGCATTTTGCCGGCCAGCCCCTTTCCACTCCGGTCATCTGAGGTCGTGTCATGAAAGCTGTCGTCATTCATTCCGCCAAGGATCTCAGGGTCGAGGAACGCGAAGTCGAGGCCGCCGGTGCGGGACAGTTGGATATCGCCATCGAAGCCGGAGGTATCTGCGGCTCCGACCTGCATTATTACAATCATGGTGGCTTCGGCACCGTGCGCGTCCGTGAGCCGATGATCCTTGGACATGAGGTTGCCGGTCGTGTGGTCGCGCTTGGAAGCGGCGCCTCCCATCTTGCGGTCGGCGATCGTGTTGCCGTATCGCCGAGCCGTCCCTGCAATAACTGCGATTATTGCCTCAAGGGCCAGCAGAACCACTGCCTCAACATGCGCTTTTACGGCAGCGCCATGCCCATGCCGCATATCCAGGGCGCGTTCCGCCAGCGCCTAGTGGCCGAAGCCTGGCAGTGCCACAAGGTGAACGAAGGCATTTCCATCAACGAGGCGGCCTTCGCCGAGCCCTTTGCCGTGACCCTGCACGCGGTCTCACGCGCCGGTTCGCTTCAGGGCAAGCGGGTTCTGGTCACCGGCTGCGGTCCGATCGGCGTCCTGTCGATCATCGCCGCCCGCCTGCATGGTGCACGCGAAGTGGTTGCGACCGACATCATGGATGCCGTGCTGGAAAAAGCGAAGGCGATCGGCGCCGACCGTGCCATCAACACCGCGTCACACCCCGATGCTCTCAACGCCTACACGGCCAACAAGGGCTATTTCGACGTTCACTTCGAGGCCTCTGGCAATGAACGCGCCGTCCGCTCAGGCCTGGAGGTGTTGAAGCCTCGCGGCATTCTCGTCCAGCTTGGCCTCGGCGGTGATATCTCGCTGCCGCAGAACACGATCGTCGCCAAGGAAATTGAGGTGAAGGGCACGTTCCGCTTCCACGAGGAATTCGGCCAGGCGGTCGACCTCATCAACCAGAAGCGCGTCGATTTCTCACCACTCCTGTCAGAGATCTACCCGGTCGCTGATGCGGTTAAGGCATTCGAGGTTGCGGGGGATCGCGGCCGTTCGATGAAGGTCCAGCTCAGCTTCTGAGCCGAATGAAACCTATCAGGTGCTGCCGCGAAGCAGCACCTGATAGCTCGTCTTGATGGTCGCGGCGGTGCTGCGCTTTTCAAGCATGGCAATCATCTGCCCGGCTGCCTGCGCGCCTATCCCGTAGCTGTCGACATTGACGGTGGTTATTCCGGGTTCAGATACCGAAGCGATCTCGTAATCACCAAAGCCGGCGATGGCGATGTCTCCCGGCACAGAAAGCCCCATTCTACGGCATTCCGTCATTGCCCCGAAAGCGGGGAGATCGCCGACGCAGATAGCAATATCGGTGTCCGCAAAATTGCGAAGCAACTGGCGGATAGCTTCTGCTCCATGCGCCATGCGCATTGGCGTGGACTCCACCGATACAACTCTGTGGCTGCTCAGGCCATGCCGCAGCAGGGCGCGGTCAAACCCGATATGACGCTGACGCCCGCGTGCATCGGAAGCTTCGGTCCCAATGATGAAGCCGAAACGCGAATAGCCTTGGGGGACGAGAGTGTCGACAAGTGCTTCCATCGCATCGGCGTTGGAGAAACCGACGACGGCATTAATTGGGTTTTCCGGCACATCCCAGGTCTCGATCACCGGAATACCGGCATTTGCAAGCATCGACCGTGCACGCGACGTATGTTCCCCGCCCGTCAGGATGATACCTTCTGGCCGACGCCGCAGCATGGATTCAATCAGCTCTTCCTCGCGCTCGACCGAATAATTCGTGTAGCCGAGGAGCAGCTGCATGCTTGTCTGCGCAAGCGCATCGGTAATCCCGCGTGCGGTGTCGGCGAAGTTCGAATTGTCGATTGAGGGGACGATTGCGGCGATGAAGCCGCTACGGCGTGAAGACAGGGTACCGGCCGACTGATCTAGAACGTAACCAAGCTGGTCAACTGCCGCCATGATGCGCTCGAACGTGCCCCTGGCGATATAGGAATTGCCCTTGAGGGCACGCGACACCGTCATCGCGGATACGCCGGCAACTCGCCCGACATCCGCCATTGTCGGTGGACCATTACCGGCTTCGGTTGGTCGGGGCTCCTGCTCGATCGACATCTTTTCTCCTGTTACGGGATGATCCAGCTGAAAGGGTGCTTTCGGGCGCGTGTCAAGGCAAGCATGTCCAATGCCCTTCTTGGCCCAGCGTCTTTATCACCGATGTCAGAATGTTCCGTACCTCGATCATCGCGCGGGTCGGGGGGTGGTTGACCGGCATGTCGAGTATGAGGCGGCGCGAGAGTATGGGGGCGGAGAGGGGAATTGCGGCAAGGTTTCCCTGCTGCATATCCGTATACACGGCACCCCTGCCGAGGATGGCAAAGCCCAGGCCTGCGCGAATGGCAGCCCTGGTACTAGCCAAGCCCTCGATCTCGCGCACAATGTTGAGGTCGCGGCCCAGCATCAAAGCCTGCCGTTCAAGCAGGACACGAATGCCGTGACGACGGGTCGGCATGATCAGCGGCAGAGAAAGTGCGTCCTCGACCGACATCTGCCCGGTTATGTCGTCAAAGCTGCCGATCCTTCCCACGGCATAAAGCCGCTCGTCGAAAAGGGGCAGGGAACTTGCCTTGGCGACATCAACGAGATTGATGGCAAGATCATGCAGATGCGTGTCGATCGCAGCTCTCAACGTCTGGCTGTCGCCCTCGCTGATCGTCAGGCGGATCTGCGGAAACATCTTCTCGCAGCTTTCCAACACGGGAACGGAGAGAATCGGGGAGAGCGAGCTCAGCATGCCAAGCGAGACATCTCCCCTCGGCGTCAGATCCTGTTGTCTGGTTTCCGCCTCAGCCTGCTCGACCGCGCGCAGGATCGACTGGGCGTGAGAGAGCAGCGTGTGTCCCGCATCGGTAAGTATCACTCCGCGGGATGTACGGTTGAGAAGCTGGACGCCCAGATAGTCCTCCAGCGAGCGCATGTGCAGGCTCAGCGGCGGTTGAGCGACACCCAGTTCCCGTGATGCCCTGGTGAAGGACCCCACTTCCGCAATCTTGGCAAAATAGCGCATCTTTAAAAGATCGAGAACCATGCATCCCCTCCACTTTCTATACCGTAAAGATATAGTACGTATCTGCAATATATATTTGTTCGAATATCGAGCTTGGCCTAGGTTTTCCATGCAGCGAGAGGAAGCGCTGTCAAAAGGAGGACACTATGAAATTTGCTCGTCTTATGACGCTAGCCGCGATCGGCGCTGCGTTGTTTTCAAATGTCGCCGCCGCCGAGCAGCTGGATGACATCAAGCAGGCTGGAGTTCTGAACTGCGGTGTTCTGACGAACTCGCCGCCGCTTGGTTTCCAGGACCCCAAGACCCGTGAGCCTAACGGTTACGAGATCGAGATTTGCCGTATGTTCGCAAAATATCTCGGCGTCAGCGCCAAGATGACCGCCGTCTCGCCACAGACCCGAATGGCCGAACTGACCCAGGGACGCGTAGACATCCTTTCATCGCTTCTGAGCTACAGCAAGGAACGCGCCGAGCAGGTGGATTTCAGCGGCGCCTATATTGCCGAGGACTTCAATTTCGTCGTGCTTGATCAGTCTGATATCAAGACTGTTGCCGACCTTTCCGGCCAACGCATCGGGCTGGTAAAGGGCTCGGTCCTGATCCCCCTGACGGAAAAGCGCCTTCCGGATGCCCGCATCCTCTCGTTCGAAACGAGTGCCGCATCCTTCCTCGCCCTGCAGCAGGGCAAGGTGAAGGCGACCGTTTACCGCTATTCCGAAGGCAAGGCCGTGCAGCGTAATGCCGGCTCCGAGATCAAGGGACTGCGCTTCCTTGACGAACCGCTTCTCTCCATGCCGTCCGGTTTCGGCTTCCGTAAGGGATCGCCGGAACTGGTCAAGCAGGCGAACGCATTCCTCGCCGAACTGGAGACCAATGGGGAAGGCCAGAAGCTTTACGACAAGTGGCTGGGCAAGGATTCTGACCTGAAGGCCACGCGCAAGTTCGAGTTCGGCAAACCCCAGGAAACCTGGTTCACGAACTGATCTCCTCCGCATACTGCATACAGGTCAACTTTCATGGGTTACCAATTCGACTTTGGTAAGGTCCTGCAGGGTGAGTATCTCGAACTCATCCTGGAGGGTCTCCAGGCCACGATGGTGGTCTTCGTTTTCTCCTGGATTATCGGTCTGGTTCTGGCGGTCGTATTGACCGTCATTCGAGCGATCGAGTTCAAGCCGACACAGTTTCTGGTCGCTGCCTTCGTTGAATATCATCGCAACGTGCCGATGCTGATCCAGCTGTTCGTCTGGTATTTCGGTTTTGCCGTCGTCCTGCCGGATGCGGTCAACGATTATCTGAACGATATCGGGGCGGAGATCGGATATGCCATCGTGGCGCTGGCCCTGAACAAGGCGGCGTATATGTCCGAGGATTTCCGCAGCGGTCTGCGCTCAATCCATCCGGCGCAGATGGAGGCGGCGCGATCGATCGGGCTTACCTATCTCGGTGCCATGACCTGGGTGATCCTGCCGCAGGCCTGGCGCCTGGCGCTCCCGGCGCTGCTCGGGCAGACCCTCATTCTCTTCAAGGGTACCAGCCTTGCCGCTGCCATCGGCGTCGCCGAACTCAGCTATCAGGCTCGTTATATCGAGGAACAATCCTTCCGCATCTTCGAGGCCTACGGCATCGCCACGGCGATCTACATGCTCATCTCGTTTGCGATCATGTGGCTCTCGTCGATCCTCTCCAAGCGATATGAGCTGAGGGTGAAGTAATGCTGGAAATCATTCAGGAATACTGGCTTCTGTTGCTGATCGGCGAATATCCGCACGGCAAGCTCGGCGGACTGGCGATGACGCTGATCATCTCCTTCGTCAGCCTCATCGTAACATTTCCCTGCGCAGTTCTCATCGCACTCGCCAGAACCGGAAAACCTGGCATCATCCAGTCGATTGCCAACGGTTTCGTTCATAGCGTTCGCGCCATTCCGCTGCTGATGCTGATCTTCTGGGCCTATTTCGCCGTGCCGATGATCATCGGCTTTCCGATAGATGCTGCCTTCACGCTAATCGTCGCCATCGTCATCTATCAAACGGCCTATCTGGGTGAGATCATCGCGGCTGGTATCACGGGCCTGCCGAAGGGGCAGCGGGAAGCCGCCGCAGCGCTCGGCCTCGGCTATATCCCGACCATGTTCAGGATCATCCTGCCGCAGGCGATCTTCAATGTCATTCCGGGCATCGTCAATCAGCTGACAACGATCATCAAGGAATCCTCGCTCGGCTCGATCATCGCTGTCTCGGAACTCTCATATGTCATGCTGCAGGTCAATTCCAACGAGGTGACCAAGCCGCTGCAGATCTTCGGCATCCTCGCTGCGGTCTATTTCGTCCTTTGCTTCGCTCTCAGCCAGGCAACAAATTGGCTGGAACGCCGCATTTCGTCCCGCAGAACGGGGCAGGTCGTTGTGGAGGCCGTAGCATGATCGAGTTCCAAAACGTTTCCAAGTGGTTCGGTGCCTTGCAGGTGCTGCGCGATGTCAATGCGACGGTAGCCAAGGGAACCACGACCGTTCTCTGCGGCCCTTCCGGCTCCGGCAAGTCGACACTGATCCGCACCGTCAACCGGCTGGAACCCATCCAGCAGGGCAAGATCACGCTGGCCGGGCATGACATCTACGCGAAGGATATCGACGTCAACGTGCTGCGCAGCGGCATCGGCTTCGTCTTCCAGCAGTTCAATCTTTTTCCGCATCTCTCGGTCGTGGAAAACGTCATGTTGCCGCTGTTGCGCATCCGCAAGCAATCGCGTGCCCAAGCTCGGCCTGTGGCAATGCAGATGCTGGAGCGGGTAGGGCTCGCCGACAAGGCACATTCGCTTCCCGCCGACATTTCCGGTGGTCAGTCTCAGCGCGTCGCGATTGCGCGCTCGCTGATCCTGAAGCCGGAAGTGCTTGTTCTCGACGAGCCGACCAGCGCGCTCGATCCGGAAATGGTCGGTGAGGTGCTGAAATTGCTGAGGCAACTATCGGCCGATGGCATCACCATGATGTGCGTCACCCACGAAATGGGTTTCGCCCGCGAAGTGGCGGATCGCATCTGGTTCCTGCGCAACGGCACGCTGACCTTCGACGCCGAACCCACCGCATTCTTTTCGGACGATGCCCATCACGATGTTCGCAACTTCCTTTCGGCTGTTCGTAAAAATCATTGAAATCGCAGGAGCAAAACATGGTCCATATCAAGGATATTCCCGCCCGCCCGAGCAAGTCGGACATTGATGCACTGGCAAAATTTTCGCCCGCCACCATTCACGAAGCACAGGGCCGTCGGGGCGCCTTGTCGTCGCGGCTGAAGCCGGTCGATTACCGCATGAAACTCTGTGGACCGGCCTTCACGGTCAAATCCTCGCCGCGCGACAACATCATGCTGCAACTAGCGATCAACTATGCCAAGCCCGGCGACATCATCGTCGTTTCGGCGGGTGAATACGAAGAAGCAGGTTCGTTCGGCGACGTTCTGGCCAATGCCTGCCTTGCCAAGGGCATCGGCGGCCTGGTTACGGATACCGGCGTTCGTGACACGCTGCAGCTTCGCGAACTCGGTTTCCCAGTTTTCTCGCTCAGCACCTGCATCAAGGGTACGGTCAAGGAAACGATTGGCACGACGAATGACAGCATCATCGTCGGCGGCGAGATCATCAATCCGGGTGACGTGATCATCGGTGATGCCGATGGTCTGGTCGTCGTTCGCCGCAGCGAAGTGGCCGAAGCGGCAAAGCTGTCTCAGGAGCGCGAAGACGCCGAAGCCGGTTTCATCGAAGCCTACAAGGCCGGAAAATCGGTGATCGAAGTCAGCAAGCTCGAGCCGGTCCTGAAGGCGAAGGGTCTCGTGGTCGAAGCCTGAGCTCCAGCCAGAACACACACCATTTGGATATGACATGAGCGCAGCACTGGAAAAACTGACCGTTTCCTCGACCGAGGTTGCAGTCGAAATCATCGGCATGAACAAGTGGTATGGTGATTTCCACGTGCTGCGCGACATCAATCTGAAGGTGATGAAGGGCGAGCGTATCGTCATTGCCGGGCCTTCGGGCTCCGGCAAGTCGACGATGATCCGTTGCATCAACCGGCTGGAAGAACATCAGTCGGGCAATATCCTCGTCGACAATATCGAGCTTACCAACGATCTGAAGAAGATCGACGAGGTGCGCCGCGAAGTCGGCATGGTGTTCCAGCACTTCAACCTCTTCCCGCACCTGACCATCCTGGAAAACTGCACGCTGGCACCGATCTGGGTCCGCAAGATGCCGAAGAAGGAAGCCGAAGAAATCGCGATGCACTATCTGAAGCGCGTCAAGATCCCGGAACAGGCCAACAAATATCCGGGCCAGCTCTCCGGCGGCCAGCAGCAGCGCGTGGCGATCGCCCGCGCGCTCTGCATGAAGCCGAAGATCATGCTGTTCGACGAACCGACCTCGGCGCTCGACCCGGAAATGGTCAAGGAAGTGCTCGACACCATGGTCTCGCTTGCCGAAGAAGGCATGACCATGCTGTGCGTGACCCATGAGATGGGTTTTGCCCGCCAGGTCGCAAACCGCGTCATCTTCATGGACCAGGGCCAGATCGTCGAGCAGAACTCGCCGGCCGAGTTCTTCGACAATCCGCAGCACGAGCGCACCAAACTCTTCCTCAGCCAGATCCTGCACTGATTTTTAAACGTTGCAGTGCACGAACGAAAGCTAGCAATGCGAGCGGTGAGAACATGTCTGCCTGAGCTTGTCAGGCACAGTTTTCGCTCCCTGCTCTTTCTCGGAGGTTGGTTCAAATTCAATTGTAGATTCTGGTTTTGAATTCTGTGTGTGCTGCTCACCAAGAGCATCATTGCTGCTACAATTTTCTGCTTTTATGCGAATTTTCAATCTGTTGACTACCTCTTCACGGAGCAGATCCAACTCATCACGAAGATCAAGCAGATCCGCTAAGATTGGCGATCGAGGAATCTTGGAGACCAGCGATAGGTATGCGTCTTCTATCCCCGCCCAGTCGCCTTACGCGCCCTCCTCCAGAGCCGCGCTTATGAGCTTTCGGCAATCACGCCGGCTTATCGTGAGGCTTTCTTGCTCTCTGGAACGCTTCACGTTCCGCGGCAACTTCTTGGGAAAAAAACGCCAGCTCCTCGGAACGAGAGAGCAGGGGGGAACAGGTCGAAACCAAAAGCGCGTTTCAATATCGCCGCTTCTGTCCCTACGGGCATACCGCTTGCCGTTGGGGCTATCTCTGCGAATGATTAGTCCGGCTTCAACCAGCGCCGCAAATGGCGCCATTCTGTGAGCTCGAAGGCACAATTGGATATTCGATGGAAAGACGATCATCTGTGCATCGTGTCGGAGTTCATTTTCCGGGTAGAAACTTAAGAGAGCATCGAGAACAGCGGGGCTGCTGGACTGAAGCCAAGCTTTTCGTAGGGGACCGACGTGTCGCGAAAGATCTTCCACTTGTCAGCTTTTTTGACTGGCTCAATCTCGGGGACACAATTGACGAGAAGAAGCATCTTTGAGAGGTTGCTCTTATCGACCGACATCGCGGCAATCACGATTTCTCGAGGAAATTGCTTATTCAGTTGGTGTGCAAAGCGAGCCTTCTCAATAAAGCTAAGATCTTCCCGCTCGTTGTTCTCTTGTCCTTGAGCGACCACAAGCTGTTCAGCGCTCAGTTCGCGAACGATAGCCTTGACTGGCAAACCAAGTTCCGCAAGGACACGAAGACGGCGATGGCCGAATGCTACTTGGTAGCGACCTGGTTGATCAGGATGCGGTCTAACCAGGATGGGCACCTGCTGCCCCTGATCCTTTGATGGACGCGAGTAAGCCGGATATGTCCCCTGACACACGTTCTTGAACGAACGATGGCTCAATTGTTCCCGCGTCCAGATCGACAACCGTTTGGCCTTCCGAGAGCCGACGCTCAATATCTTCTGCACGTCCCAAACGGTCGTTCTGTTCGCGAAGCGCATTGGCAATGTTTGCCGTTAACTTGGTCGCAGGATCGCGCTCCTTACGTGCAACTCCAAGGAGCGGCATCGCGCGAGGTCTTGCGGCACGGCTGTCCGTTACGTGTGTAACTGCGTTTTCTGTTGTTACGCCAAGGATGTGCTTGCGGCTCATGCAGACCTACCCCACGCTTTCTTGATTAGACCTTCGATTTAATCGTGAACTGCATTCATCGCCTCATGGGCCAGTAGCAGTTTGCGCGGAGATACGTTTCCCCAATTTCGAGGAGTTTAGCAGCCTCTGATGGACCGAAGGAGCGAATGCCTTTTTCAGCAGTTGGCGGAAAGACCTTGAGGTGATGGGCTTGCAATTGCGTAGGCAACGCGTCGGCGTGCCTCTCCATCAAGGCCGTCTGACCTTCTATTGCCGGTGCTGCTTTTACGGCGCTCTTCGCCATCCCAAAATCCATTCCCTACCAGTGGCGATATTTTCCGCAAAACCTGTAAAGTTTCGCCATTGGCACTAAGCTCTGATTTCTAACGGCGAGCGAGAGATTTTTGGTTAACGATAACTTAATGCAATCACTGCAGCTCCACCAAGTGTCAATAAATCCTTTAGAAATTAGGCTCTTGCTTGGCAGCATCGGGCAGCTTCGTTAAAACGACTTTGACGCTTGATTGCACTTCTAGGGCGATAGAATTGCGGCAACATTGGTAGCCCTCCCAACTCGCGAGGTGCAAATTTGCACCTCGACAACACCGCCTGCTCACGGTTTGTCTCCACGCATATTCAAACGAGGGGACGATCTCATCAATGCTTCAATCGCACTACCGCCTTGTCCGGAAACTGCAGAACGCGCTTGGTGAGCGCTTATGTGTTGCCCTCGACGACCCAACCGTCGTCGAGATCATGCTCAATCCCGATGGCAAGCTGTTCATCGAACGGCTCGGGCACGGTGTCGCCCCGGCGGGCAAGATGGAGCCGGCAGCCGCGGAAACGGTGATCGGCTCCGTTGCTCACTCTCTGCAATCCGAGGCCGATGGTGAGCGCCCCATCATCTCCGGTGAGCTTCCTATGGGTGGCCACCGTTTCGAGGGGCTCCTCCCTCCCGTCGTCAACTCTCCCACTTTCACCATCCGGCGGCGCGCGTCGCACCTGATTCCGCTCGACGATTACGTCACCACAGGCATCATGACGGAAGCACAGCGTTCAATCATCCGAAGCGCTATCGCCAATCGGCTCAACATCGTCATCGCAGGCGGTACAGGGTCCGGGAAGACGACGCTCGCGAACGCTGTCATCGCCGAAGTTGTCAAATCGGCGCCCGATGACCGTATGGTCATCCTTGAGGACACTACCGAAATCCAGTCCACAGCGGAAAATGCCGTCAGCCTCCATACGAGCGACGCCATCGATATGGCTAGGCTTCTCAAGAGCACGATGCGCTTGCGTCCTGACCGGATCATTGTCGGGGAGGTGCGCGATGGGGCCGCTCTCACGTTACTCAAGGCCTGGAACACCGGCCACCCGGGCGGTGTGACGACAATCCATTCCAACACGGCGATGTCGGCGCTGCGCCGCCTTGAGCAACTGACCGCCGAGGCGAGCCAACAGTCGATGCAAGCTGTCATCGGTGAAGCGGTCGATCTGGTGATCTCGATTGAGCGCGCCGGCCGCGGACGGCGTGTGAGGGAAGTCCTTCATGTCGAGGGCTTCACCGGTTCCCGCTACCAGACTGAACATTATCCACAAATCGATGAGGACAGCCATGCCGCATAATCGTCTGCTCCGTTTGGGAATTCTCGCAGCCATCTTCGGCGCATCGATCGTCGGGCCGGCGCTTGCCAGCTCGGGCGGCAGTCTGCCATGGGAAGGACCGCTCCAGCAGATCCAGGAATCAATCACTGGCCCGGTTGCCGGCTATATCGCACTTGCCGCCGTTGCGATCGCCGGCGGCATGTTGATCTTCGGCGGCGAGCTCAACGATTTCGCGCGGCGCCTCATGTATGTAGTGCTCGTTGCCGGCATCCTGCTCGGCGCAACGACAATTGTCGGTCTCTTCGGGGCGACCGGTGCATCGATCGGGATTTCTACAGTCGCCGACCAAACGAACCCGCCACTTGGATCGGAGCCAGCGAGAGAGGAGAGGGCCAATGGCTGACGCCGGCTCCGCGCTCCGTCGCAATCGCATTCATCGCGCGCTCTCGCGCCCGCACCTTTTGATGGGAGCGGATCGAGAACTGGTGCTCTTGGCGGGGCTCGCCTCGGTGATCCTGATCTTCGTGGTGCTCACGCTTTATTCTGCCCTTTTCGGTGTTGCGATCTGGATCGTCGTTGTTGGCGCGCTGCGGATGATGGCGAAATCCGACCCGGTGATGCGGCAGGTGTATGTGCGCCACATGCGCTACCGCGCGCACTACCTGCCGACATCCTCCCCCTGGCGAAGCTACTGAGGTTTCCAAGATGGTGGCACTGCGCGCCTTTCGATCGACCGGCCCGTCTTTCGCCGATCTCGTCCCATATGCCGGCCTAGTCGATAACGGCATCCTGCTTTTGAAGGACGGGAGCCTGATGGCCGGGTGGTATTTCGCCGGTCCGGATTCGGAGAGCGCGACCGACTTCGAGCGCAACGAACTGTCCCGGCAGATCAACGCCATTCTCTCCCGCCTCGGGTCCGGCTGGATGATTCAGGTGGAAGCCGTGCGCGTTCCGACCATCGACTATCCTTCGTCTGATCGGAGTTACTTTCCAGACGCTGTTACCGCGATGATCGATGATGAACGCCGCAGGCATTTTGGACGCGAGCAGGGCCACTTCGAAAGCCGGCATGCCCTGATCCTGACGTACCGGCCGCCGGAGAGACGCCGCAGTGGTCTCACGAGATACATCTATTCCGACACCGAAAGCCGGACGGCTAGCTATGCGGAAACAGTGCTGGAAACCTTCCGGCGCTCAATCCGCGAGATCGAGCAGTATCTAGGCAATGTCGTCTCGGTGCAGCGAATGCAGACCCGTGAAGCAGGCGAGAGAGGCGGTCAACGTGTCGCGCGCTATGACGAGCTCTTTCAATTCATCCGCTTCGCGATCACCGGCGAGAACCATCCGGTGCGGCTGCCGGAAATCCCCATGTATCTCGACTGGCTGGCGACTGCCGAACTGGAGCATGGCCTGACGCCACGCATCGAAAGCAGATTTCTCGGCGTGATCGCGATCGACGGCCTTCCGGCCGAGAGCTGGCCAGGTATTCTCAATAGCCTCAACCTCATGCCGCTCACCTATCGCTGGTCGTCTCGCTTCATCTTCCTCGATGCTGAAGAGGCCAAGCAGCGTCTTGAGCGGACCCGCAAGAAGTGGCAACAGAAAGTTCGGCCGTTTTTCGATCAGCTGTTTCAGACGCAATCCCGATCCGTCGATCAGGATGCCATGTCGATGGTGGCGGAGACCGAGGATGCAATTGCCGAGGCATCATCGCAGCTTGTCGCCTATGGCTACTACACGCCTGTCATCATCCTGTTCGACGAAAACCGCGCAATGCTTCAGGAGAAAGCCGAAGCTGTCCGTCGTTTGATCCAGGCCGAGGGATTTGGCGCCCGGATTGAGACGCTGAATGCGACCGATGCATTTCTCGGGAGCCTGCCTGGAAACTGGTACTGCAATATTCGAGAGCCGTTGATCAATACGCGTAATCTCGCTGATCTCGTCCCACTCAATTCTGTCTGGTCGGGCAGTCCAACGGCCACTTGCCCCTTCTATCCGCCGGATGCGCCGCCGCTCATGCAGGTGGCTTCCGGCTCAACGCCATTTCGGTTGAACCTGCATGTAGACGACGTCGGCCACACGCTGATCTTCGGGCCGACCGGTTCGGGAAAATCGACTTTGCTGGCCCTGACTGCGGCTCAGTTTTGCCGGTACGAGAACGCCCAGATTTTCGCCTTCGACAAGGGAAATTCCATGCTGCCGCTGACGCTGGCTGCCGGCGGCGACCATTACGAGATCGGTGGCGATATGGGGGAGGGGGCGAACCTCGCCTTCTTCCCGCTTTCGGAACTTTCGACTGACGGCGACCGAGCCTGGGCGTCCGAGTGGGTCGAGACCTTGGTCGCCCTGCAGGGCGTGACGATCACACCGGATCACCGCAATGCGATCTCGAGGCAGATCGCCCTGATGGCTTCTGCGCCCGGTCGTTCACTGTCCGACTTCGTCAGCGGGGTCCAGATGCGTGAGATCAAGGATGCCCTCCATCACTATACGGTTGATGGCCCGATGGGCCAGCTTCTCGACGCTGAATCCGACGGCCTGACGCTCGGCCGTTTCCAGTGCTTCGAGATAGAGCAATTGATGAACATGGGCGAGCGCAACCTAGTGCCCGTCCTGACTTATCTGTTTCGGCGCATCGAAAAGCGTCTCGACGGGCGTCCGAGCCTCATCGTTCTCGATGAAGCCTGGCTCATGCTCGGCCACCCGGTTTTCCGCGACAAGATTCGGGAATGGCTGAAGGTCCTGCGTAAGGCGAACTGCGCCGTCATTCTCGCGACGCAATCGATTTCGGATGCCGAGCGCTCGGGGATCATTGACGTTCTGAAGGAGTCATGCCCGACGAAGATCTGCCTACCCAACGGGGCTGCACGTGAGACCGGCACGAGAGAATTCTATGAGCGGATCGGCTTCAACGAGCGACAGATCGAGATTGTCGCGAACGCCATCCCCAAGCGCGAATATTACGTGACCTCCCCGGATGGGCGGCGCCTGTTCGATATGGCGCTCG
Source organism: Neorhizobium sp. LMR1-1-1.1 (assembly GCF_040675795.1). Classification (NCBI taxonomy): domain Bacteria; kingdom Pseudomonadati; phylum Pseudomonadota; class Alphaproteobacteria; order Hyphomicrobiales; family Rhizobiaceae; genus Neorhizobium; species Neorhizobium sp. LMR1-1-1.1. The sequence continues at coordinate 26,474 of NZ_JBEGHE010000028.1, read as the reverse complement.
GCCCGGTCACGCTGTCATTCGTCGGCGCTTCGGGAAAATCCGACCTCGCGCGCATTCGGGCACTGCAATCCGCCCACGGGCCAGAATGGCCAGGGAAGTGGCTTATCGAAAGGGGGATCACTTACCATGGATAACCGAAACCAGTCACCTATGGCAGGGCGAACAATCATGTCGATCGCCATCGCGTTCGGCATGGCATTTACGCCCGCCACATCATTCGCCGGAGCGGCCACGGGCCAGGCAACAGAGTGGACGCAGCTTCTCAACAACGGTGAGCTCATCTCGTTGGTCGGCCAGTCCGGCACCCAAATCGAAAACCAGATCACCCAAATCACGCAGCTTGCCGAGCAAATCCAGAATCAGCTCAACATCTACGGGAATATGCTGCAAAACACGGCGCAGCTGCCGAGCCATTTCTGGGGCCACGTCGAAGGCGATCTGAACCGATTGCGAAATCTCGTCAATCAGGGGCAAGGCATCGCATTTTCGATGGGCAATGCCGATGACCTCTTGAAGCAACGCTTTAAGAGTTATGCGGATCTCAAAACCAGTTTGCCAAACGCAGATACTTTCTCATCTACCTATCAGACCTGGTCGAATACCAACCGCGACACGATCGCCAGCACGCTGAAGGCCGCGAGCCTGACGGCCGAACAGTTCGATAGCGAAGAAGACACGATGAGCGAGCTACGCTCGATGTCGCAGTCGGCAGATGGCCAGATGAAGGCGCTGCAGGTCGGTCACCAGATTGCCGCTCAGCAAGTTGCCCAGATGCAGAAGCTGCGAGGCATCGTCTCGCAGCAGACCACGCTGATGGGGACCTGGCTGCAAAGCGAACAGACTGACAAGGATCTGGCCCAGGCACGCCGTGAAGAATTCTTCAAAGCGACAGCACCCTCAACATCCGGCGGTGAAAAAATGAAGGTGGAATGGTGAGAGGGAAACTGATCATAGCTATAGCAGCCGATATCGTCTGCCTCGGCGGAGCAGGGCTCTGGATGCTGACTTCTGAGAGACACACGGCACAAGAACGGCGCAAAAAGTTCTACGCGCCGAGGAAGGAGTACCCAACGTCGGGCGGCGAGAAGATGAAGGTCGAGTGGTGATCGCATGACGTCTAAGCTTCAAAGGATCAGGCGCATTGCCGGGCTTGTCGTAGTCATGATGTTAGCGGTTCAGCCCGCGCTCGCACAGGAGGGATCGATCCTAACCGCTCTTCAGAGCGAGATCACTACTGCCGCCAAAGGATGGGAGACGACTGTCACGGATGCGGCGATATCGCTCTTCTGGATCCTCGCGGGGATCGAGATCGGTATAGCGGCGGTATGGTTGGCCATTCAGGCCGCCTCCCTCGACAGTTGGTTTGCCGAATTGGTCCGGCGCATCATGTTCGTGGGCTTCTTCGCTTTCATTCTCGCGCAGGGTCCGAGTTTCGCGAAGGCGGTCGTTGATAGCCTGTTTCAGATCGGCGCTGGTGGAGGCTCGGCGTCGCCAGCCGATGTGTTCAACGCGGGTTTGGCCGTTGCGACCAAGATGTCCGAGAAGGTGCAGTTTGGCCTGTTCGAGGACAATGCACTCGCAATTTCAGCGGCGCTTGCGATGGTCGTGACGGTAATGGCATTTTCGCTCGTTGCCGCGATCTTCGTGTCTGTGATGGTCGAAATGTATCTCGGCCTGCTCGCCGGGATGATCATGCTTGGTTTGGGTGGATCATCCTTCACGAAGGATTTTGCTATCCGCTACCTGATTTATGCGTTCTCAGTCGGTATGAAATTGATGGCGCTGGTCATGATTTCTCGGATCGGCTCCGAGGTCCTGATTGGACTAGCAAATCGAACTGACATCGGTGATCAATTCCAGACAGCGTTAGCGATCGCTGGTATCGCGGTCGTCGTCTTCATTGTCGCGATGTATGTCCCCAACATCATACAGGGCATCGTTCAGGGTGCGTCGGTTTCCGGCGGCATGGAAAGCATTCGACATGGCGGACAGGCCGCGTCGTTTGCGGCCGGCGGTGCGTTTCTCGCGGCTGGCGCGGTGGGCGCCGGCTTCTCAGCCGCGCAATCGGCGAGGGCAGGGGGATCGTCGGTTGCTGGAGCCGCCCTTCGTGGCATGGGGGCAAGCTTCGGAGCCGGAGCATCGGCGGCGGGATCCGCAGCCAAGGAGAAGGCGATCGGATCTCCCGGGGCCTATGCAGGTTCGATCCTGGGGTTGGCCAACGCAAAACTTGATCAGGCGCGTGGCAAGTCATCCTCATCACCGACGCCACCAGAGCGCCCGGACAAATAGATTCTCTAAAACAGGATGGTCATAATGGCAGCGACGCGCGCACCGGATAACCCGTATCTTGCCGCACGGCAGGAGTGGTCGGAACGATATGGCTCCTATGTGAGGGCTGCCTCCGCCTGGCGGGCCGTCGGCATATTGAGTCTCGGCATGGCCGTGATCGGCTTCAGCTATGCGCTCTATCTGAGCACAGAGGTGAGGCTTGTCCCTTACATCGTTGAAGTGGACAGACTCGGCAGCACCGTTTCGGGCGGCTTCCCGCAGCAGATCGAATATGCCGATACCCGCGTTGTTCGCGCCACGCTTGGCAATTTCATCTCGAGCTTTCGATCGATAACGCCGGATGCAGTCGTGCAGAAGCAGTATATCGACCGGACCTACGCCCTGCTTCGCACATCCGATCCCTCCACCCAGAAGATCAATGCCTGGTTTCGGGGGAACTCACCATTCGAGAAGGCGGTCAACGCGACCGTGGCGATCGAAGTCAACAATATCGTGGCGCTGTCCAATCAGACCTATCAGATCGATTGGACCGAGTATGAGCGAGATCGGAAGGGAAAGGAAACGGCAACCCGCCGCTTTCGCGGTATCGCAACCGTCTCGATCACCTCACCGCAAGACGAAGCAACGATCCGGCTCAATCCGATCGGCGTCTATGTGACCGATTTCGATTGGACCGCGCAACTGTAGGAGCAGGGAATGGAAATGGGGACGAAAACTTCAAACGCGGTCGCCGGCCTTCTGTTGCTAGGCGCGGCGGTGCTCACAATGGCAGAACCGGTCCGGTCGCAAAGCCTGAACAGGAATGAGGTGAAAGGCACGACACTTTCAGGAAAATGGCGTGGGCAAGCCGGCCTTGTAACACGCGGTCCCGACGGTAAGGTCATTTTTCTCTTCGGCGAGACGCAGCCCTCGGTGGTCTGCTCGCCCTTGCAAGTCTGCGATATCGAACTGCAAGGGGGCGAGATAGTCCGCGACGTCCTGGTCGGCGATACAGTCCGCTGGAAAGTCGAACCGGCAACCTCCGGGGCGGCCGGCGGGCAGGCGATTCATCTCATCGTGAAACCGTCGGAGCCGGGCCTCGTCACCTCGATGGTGGTGACGACATCGCGCAGGACATATCACATCCAGCTCAAGTCCCACCCGAGCCAGTACATGGCGCGCATCGGTTTCGAATATCCGGAAGACGCTGCGACAAAACTCTCGGACATCAATGCCCGGATCCATGCGATGACCGGGCCAGGAGGAGGCGTGCCTCCAGAGCAGCTCGCTTTTTCCTATTCCTTGAGTGGCAGCGCACCATGGCGCCCGAGCCGGGTCTTTTCGGATGGCCAGAAGACATACATCCAGTTCCAGCGAGCGATTTCCGGTCAGGACGCACCCGTGCTCTTCGTCGTCTCCGGAGGCCAGAACCGGATCGTCAACTACCGAATGAAGAACAACATGATGATCGTCGACTACAATATCGACAAGGCCGTCCTCATCTCCGGCGTTGGCTGGAAACAGCAGAAGATCACCATTCGGCGGGGAGGGTAGACGATGCGGACCCGCTTTCTCCTTCCGCTCGCGATAGCAATGGGATTGACCGGCTGCCAGACGGCGTCCGATGGCCTGACCACTAGCGCTGCGCCGCCCGAAATCGCAGGGCCGGCGGCAAGCGCAATCGCCGGCGATATGGCCGGCCGTTTCGCCGAACAGGCGGGATCGACCGCAACGCCCATCAAATTGCACAAGGATACGTCCGATTTTGCCGTCGCGCTGGAGGCCGCCCTGAAGGGCTGGGGCTATTCGGTCATCTCGGATGAGAAGTTTGGATCCGCCAAGGATGCTGCGAAACCGGTGGAGATTGCTTATTCGCTTGCTAGCCTGGACGGACAGGTGTTGGCACGCCTCTCGACAGATACTCTTGAACTCGGCCGCGCCTATTCCATCACCAACGGCGTCGCAGTCCCTGCGAGCCCTCTTTCTCTCATGAAGCGTAACTGACGAAGGAGGAGGCTCATGGTCCAATCGCTGCAACTTGGTAATTCCAATCCTTCTTCCGACGACACGGGGATGAAGCGCCTTAACCGCATGCCCTTTTTCATCGGGATTGGCATAGCGGTGCTTTTCCTTGCCGTCCTTGTCTACGGCCTTTCCTCGCGCGGATACCGGTTTGGGCAGCAGGCTCCGCAAGATGGCGGCACGAACGCTCCAGCGTCCAATTTCGCCGAGCAAATGAAGCGCGGCGTGAAGGACGGCATCATCGGGGACCGAGACTATCCATCAGCCTTCCAACCCACCCCGGTCACGACCACGCCCGTTATTGTGCAGGAGAAGCAGCCGGAAGCGAGGCAAGAACCGCAACAGGCGCGGCGCCCGCAGACGGAATCCGATGAAGAATGGAACGCACGCATGCTGCGCGAACAACGGGAACAGATCGCGCGCGAGCAGCAAAGACAGCGAATGGCAAGTCTCCAGGCCAAAGGTGCCGCGCTCGACTCACCCCTGAAAGTCGATATTTCAGATGTCGAAGCCAAGGGGGCTGGAACCGCCGGTGCGGCGACCCGTCAACAGGGGGCGCAGCCGGCTGGTGAAGCATCCGACCTTTACGCCGCGGCATTGCGTGCGGGCGCGGTGGGAGCAGGCGGCGATCAGAATGGCCAGGCTTCGAAGGAAGACTTTTTCAATGCCGACATCAAGGATCTCGGCTATTTGCCCGGTCAGGTTGTACCACAGCAATCGCGCTATGAACTCAAGCGCGGCTCCGTGATTCCCGCCACGCTGATTTCAGGGATCAATTCCGATCTGCCCGGCCGTATCACTGCGCAGGTCAGCCAAAACGTCTACGACAGTTCTACGGGCCATGTTCTGCTGGTTCCACAGGGGACGAAGCTGTTCGGCCGCTACGATAGCAAGGTCTCTTTCGGCCAAAGCCGCACCCTAGTTGTCTGGACGGACATCATCTTCCCGAATGGCTCGACCTTGCAGATAGGTGGGATGGCTGGCACGGACTCTGAAGGCTATGGCGGCTTTACCGACAAGGTCGACAATCACTACCTGAGGACGTTCGGATCCGCAGCAATGATCGCCTTGATCGGAACCGGCATCGACATGTCGATGCCCCAGAGTTCGACGCTGGCCACACAAGATACGGCCTCTGACGCAGCGCGCCGGAACTTTGCCGAGACCTTTGGGCGAGTTGCGGAACAGGCTATTTCGAAAAACCTCGGCGTGCAGCCGACGATCACGATCAGACCAGGCTACAGGTTCAATGTACTTGTTGACCAGGATATCATTTTCCCAGGCCTTTATACCCAATGAGTAGAGAAGACTCAGCCGAGCAACTGCTTTATCGTCGCGACAGGCAAAAACATACGCATTGGCTTCGAAGGAAACGGTAAGAAACCGTACCCAGCGTACAGCTCCATGCGTCGCCTTGTTCTTTCAGCATCGCCACAATCCAAAACGTCAAGCACAGTGATTGCCGTGCCGATCTGGTCAGCGACCGCCGCTATGCGCTGCAAGCAATCGGCAAGAAGAACACCTCCATGTCCGCCGCCCCTGAATCTCTCATCACGGCCGATCATTGAGATATAGGCTGCAGGGATAAATCCGTGTCCTGGCCGATTACGAGCGAACTTTTCTGGAAGATCCTGGTAGTCGATCGAATGGGCGTTGATGGCATAAAAGCCGATGATGGAGGTCCCATCCTCGGTCATGATCCAGACACGGAGGTTATCTGCCATGGTTAGTATGTTAGCCGTCTTCTTGATGAAGTTGTCGACCTGAGGCACGCCGCATGAGAAAGCCGCTCGATCGTGCTTCGACGGGTCGAGCGGCTCAATGATGAAAGTAGGTTCTGCATTCTCCAGCATCAGCGTGAATCGATAGTCTCGCGGTGACGTTTGAAGACGTTCTTCAACGCATCTGTAGGAGCAGCCGGGTTGTCGAGGGCTGCAAAAAACGCCGCATGATCTGCAGACTTGAGGATGGTCGCCTCGTGAGCAGCGATCGTTTCGATAGCAAACTTGTACGCCGCATTCATCGTGAAGGCAGAGACGTCCATGCCAGACAATGCCGCTGCCCGGTGGATCGCATCCTTGATGCGCGGCTTGGTGCGGAAGTTCATCCGGGCGTTGCTCGGTTCATCGATGTCGGCAGTGATATCGTTGGATGAATGCATGGATCCCCCCAGCCGTGAAACTGCTCTAAAATGTACGTCATATAGGCGTACATATCAACAGGGATGGTATACCTCGCCCTCTGACCACACTTTTCTGCGATCCATTGCTCAGCGCAAGCTATCGAGGGGCTTCGCAGCACATCTACAAAACTGCAGTGGAAGATTCAAAAGCCAACCGCTATAAGCACCTGCGAGGCAGTACGCGCTGTCTCCGGGCTTTGTAACCCGAAGCATACTGATCTGGTGTCCGCCGTCAGGGTGCCGAATTCCTCGACTTATGGTCGGGGAGCCGTGGACGTATGTCCAGGTTCCTTGGGACTAAAGGTCCATGGCTGAGTATGCTCGGTTACAAACTCCCCGATCGCCAGGCGTCAGGAACAATGCGGGGGCGTACCGCGCATTGTCTTTTTTGGGAGGAGCGTCCTTGTCCGATGAAACCAATGGTAAATACACCGACGTCGAGCTCAGACCCCTCGTGGGTCTTCTCGCAGGCTTGCCGGAGCCTGTGGTAGAACATTTGACTACCCTAGCGATGAAAACTCATCGCAATCTTTTAGAGAAAGCGGAAGCCCTATTTGAGGCGCTTCCTACCGAGGAGAGATTAGGTGCTGCAGCCGGTAGCAATGAACATCTAGCCTACCTTCAGGCAACGATCGAAATGCACGCGCAGATGTCCGCATTGACGACGCTTTTGAAAATTCTGGGCCGGCCCCCAAAAGGTTTGATTACGCAAATCATATAAGGCCACGCCGGATCGCCAGTCCTACCAACTGCGTATTGTTGGTTAGGTTGTAACGTTCCTTGGCACCGTCCAGGGTGATGCGGACCGCGCTGTACTTCACCTGTTCGAGGTCGGCCGTCTCGTCGACGGTCTTACCAAGCTCGATCCACCGAAGGTAAGTGGCCTCCTTAGGGGTCAGATAAACCTGTTCCTCAATGGTCGGCCTTACCCGCAAATGCTCAATATGAGCATGCAATTGCCCGACAGCAGAAGCCGCTGCAATTGCATTGATGTCTCGCTCCATGACCAGCTTTGGTTTAGAAGATGCAAAAGTCAGCATGGAGATTGCCCCGTTCGGCGCGGCGATCGGGATGGAGACACCCGATCTGATGTCATAATCGGAAGCGTCAGAAAAGAAGCCCCGCTCCTTGGCGGATAGGGAACTTCGCAGCGCGTCACCAGACCATGAAAATGCGCGCATGAGGCGCCGCGCTTGCGTCATCACCGGATCGACCAGTTGAAAACCTTTGTCGCGATATCGCGCTTGCCACTCGGGGTGATAGTTCGAGATTCCATAAGCCTGACCGGGTTGCAAGTTGACGAAAGCATATCCAGAACAGTCGAACCTATCTGCGAGTTCTGCAAGCGCCGATTTCAGCGTCTTTTGATCACGAGCTATCGCGTTAATGTCCAAAAGCTTTTCAACCCACCGGGCCATCAATGATTCCTCATCTCTTTAAGCCCCGCGATCGACTCTAATTCTCAGAGGGAAGCATAAAACTACAGCGCGATCGGACGGTGATCGCCGAAAATATGGGGCATACTAGATCGCAAACTTCATAAACATATCGGACTAAATATCATATTTTAACGTGAGTTGGTTGAATTGCAAACAGATTATACCCATTGTCTATCTCACCCATGGGTCAAACAGGCCGTTTCTGAAGGCCACGAGTGGCCTGGTTCGGGTACCTACTTCAGGAAGAACGACCTACAACAACGGGTCGATCGGCCCGAGTTATAAAGCCGCCAGTGGACTTACAGCGAGCCGTACGTTCTGGGCGCGATCGTCAATGGTGGTAATCGCCTTGATCTGATCACGCGCAAGTAATAGCCCCCGTCCAGACCAGCTACCGCTTGTTGAAAGGCCATTTCGACGCGATTGGCGATGCGGAAGATGACAAGAGATCCGACAAGCTCTGTAAGCAAACTGCCCCATGATGATTCAAATGTGTCGACGCATCCGTTAGAGCATTTTCGTGTCATTTCGGCCTCGCTCTCAATATCGACATCGTTACTGCCCACCGATGCGCGACAGATCGATGCGGATGCCTGTAGTTGCAGCGTCTTTGGGGGCAGTGTTTTTCTCCCTCTCGTCGCGGCGCGTCGGTTCGTTGATAAGCGCCATCGGCTGAACTTCCCCGGATCCATTGAAGAAAAACGTAGGACCGCCCGGATCTTCGGTCTTGAAAACATTCTGTCCTTCAAACTCTCCTGTTCTCCAGGCATAGATCGCGTCATCCATCATTTGAGGAAGAAGCTCCATGTTAGTTGGGCGGCCATACCACTTGGTCACGATCCGGGCGACTTTCGCGAACAGGGCGGTCCCAATGCGCATATTCTCACAGCGGTCAAAAATACCCGGCTGCAGTTGAGACGGCTCGTTAAGTCCTATTCCGGCGGGGAGCTGGGTTACCCCGACTCTAACCGCTGCGCGCCCCACATAGTCCCTTACAGTGCTCAGCGCCTCTTCGGGCGTTCGCTGCTTCGGGATCAGGACAAGGCGCCCCCCTTGCTTGATTGTTATGGCCAAAGGATCGTCTGAGCCGGCGGATGCAACGAACTGCTCGATTATGGCAGGGGGCAATGCTGCGTCAAGGCAATCGTTCGTCAAGGCAGCGTACATTTTTCTCTCTCCGTCAGGTGTTGAAGGACATCACGAAAGGCTTGTAGAAAAGGCGAGCCCAGGCCACGACGCTCGTGCGCTGGATTTCGACTATGGATGTGCCCGTCGTCCACCAGCCGTTTCCTACGGCTAGGACCATGTCAGGGTGATGCAGCATGGATTGGAGGATGGGCCACACGATGAGCTGCTCGTAGCAAATCAGGGGGGCGATCTTCTTCCCGGCTATTTCGACTACAGGGTTCGCGAAGAAATGTGCGCGCGCACCACCGCTCTCGCCGGCCAGCTGTCGCCAAGGCTGCCACATCGCGCCCGGCACCGGCATTCGCTCGCGGTAGACGACCTCGGCGCGCTGGCCTGTGATCCGGACGAGAACGTTGTCGTATCCCGTTTCGTTGACGACGGCGGCCCCGGCGACAACAGTCATGCGGCCCTTCACAGCATTGGCCTGCCACACGGTCGCGACGGTCGGCGTCCAAAAGCCAAGAGCGCTTTCCGGCAGGACGACGAACCGGTTCGGGGTCTCGCTTCGAACGATCGTTGCAAGAAGATCATGCTGATAGGCGAGTCCTGCTTCACGGCCCATTCTGGCCCCCAATTGGAGGTCGATGCCCCGCCATTCGCGCCCTATCTGAGGCTGTGTCCAGAATGCGGCGGACCACAGCCAGCAACCTGCGAAGGTGAGGGCTGCAGTCGGCCAAAACCGCGTCGCCATGACCGAGAGGCCGGCTGCCATCCCTATCAGCCCCACCCAACCCCAGCCGGCAAAGACGACGCCTGCAGCGGTGATTGGATGAGCCCAGCCGAGAACTCCGAATGGAGGCGAAGCCATGAGGATCATGGCGATGAGATAGGCCAGACCGCTTCGACCACCTTGTCGACCCGTCCAGAGCACAGATTGGACGAAGACAAACCCGCTCGACGCCACCAGCCACAAGATTAATCCTGGCCAAATATCGGATTGGTAGAAGGCCGCGACACCCAACGGCAATCCCCGCGAGGCTGCCAGGAAATACCCCGCGGACAAGAGCGCCGCCGAAGCCCGACTTGGCGCGCGTGACCACAGATACGGGAAGGCCACTGAAACCGGCAGAAGGGACAGATTGCCGCTCCATCCAACCCAGCCAGTTGCAACCGCGCATGCTATGAGGACCGCTGTCTTCCACCGATCAGGGCGCATAGGTCAGCACCTCGCGCGCGCGTCCGAGTATTCCCGAAACCGGAACCGGGCCAAAATACCGACTGTCCCATGAGCCTTCGAAAGGAGAGTGGAGAAAGACCCGTCCCGCCGGCACGATCCCACCGAGATAGGGGCGTAGCGGCCGGCCGAGACCATCACGTTTGACGAGTAGGGAGCGGTCCAACCTTACACCATCGATCGATACGCTCGTGTCGATTGCAACTTGTTGTCCAGCCATCGCAACGACTTCCTTGATCAGCGGCCCGGTCCCGCCAGGGCAAATTCCCCATCTCAGATAGCCACGCGATTTTCCCTCCTCACGCTCGGTGCTGTCAGGCATGCAGACAAAGACGAGATCGCCGATCTCGACCGGGCGATTGATCTGCACGATGCGCCAGAGCCCGAGCGGCTCGCTCGGTGTCGTGTTGATCCTAATGCCAGCACCGAAGCCTGCCGCCAGGACCGCCGTGAGGCAGAGCAAGGCGCCCAGCAGGATGAAAGCCACAGGTCGGCCTGCGCTCTTGGGACGACGCTTGTACAATGTTTCGGTGCTCATTTCAGGGAGAGTCCCGCGGTCTTCGTTTGGCGCATGGTCTCGGCCTGCTTGAGGGCGGTCACGGTTCGCTCATGGGCAGATAATTGCTGCACCGTCCGCATCGTGTTCCATGCTGACTCCAGTTCGGCCTTCTGGGCCAGCGCCATGCCGGTGGAAAGCTTCTCGAACACCTTGCCATCTGCCTCCTTCGCAGCGAGCGGCAGGAACGACCTTTCCCCAAAACGCTCGGAGACGGCTCTGGCAAATCCCTCCAGCTCTGCCTTCACCATTTTGTCGGAAAGCGCATATTCCAATCCGGAGGGAAGGTCGTTGCGGTCGATAGCATCACGCACCTTTTCGAGGATCTGCTTGGCCGCACCGGACAGCGCCGGAATATCGATCGAGACCTTCAAGCGATCTGCGCGCTCTTCGGCCTCGTAGCGACGCTCGGCTTCAGCCCGCTTCCGCAGATAGCCGTCGAGGTCACGGGCCAAAGCCGGAACATTCACAAGCGCCGTCTCGCGCGCCTGACTTTCGGCCTTGCCGGCGAATAGACCAGTCTTGCCCTTTAACGCGCCAAAGGTTTCCGGCTGCTTGTAAATCGTCATGATTGTTGTCTGCGCAGTTTCGGAATTGACAACCATGGCGTCGACATTGAGCGCATTGAACGCCGCCTGCGGATCGGCATAAACGAGGTGGAAGCGGGCCGAGACCTCCTGCCATTGCCTGTTCAAGGCGGGATCGGCGGAGACCTTGTCCTCGACGGATTTTTCGATCGATTTTGCAAATGTGCTGATGCCAGCAACCATGGGCTTCCTTTCCTCGTGTATGACAGAGTTGGTCTGGCTGCGGGTTTCGGATGCGCCGCGGGTGTGGATTTCGCTGGCAGAACCTGGACCCAATCCGAGACGGCTCGCGATGGCAGCGAGCCGCGAAACGAGATCGGTCAATTTGTCCTTCTGATGGATGGTCCACTGCAGCCGATCGCGCAGCAGGGTGCGCCCGACGTTCATCAGATGCAGGCCACGCGTGTCGGCAAACCGGAGTGCTCCGCGATAGGCAGAGGCGTGCTGATAATCGAGCGTCGTTTCCTTGGAGCCGTCACGAGACAGCCGTTCATGCACGCGCGCCATCGCGAGTTCCGAGACGGGCACGACCTTCCAGGAATTGCGATCCGCCTCGGTGCCATCAGGCAGCGTAACGCGCTCCGATCCGATATGCTTAAGACCGATGCGATCTCCAATCTCGGCTCTCGATTCATGCATCGCCCGCGCGAGATCGACGCCCCAGACCGTGCGTTCCTGACCGTCGACAAAGTTGAGCGTGACATAGTAGCTGGCCCGGTTGCCTTGCTTGTGCTCGTAGGGCGCTTCGCCATGGTCCATCAACACGCCGCCGCGCCGCTGGGCGAACTCTTCCAGCCCGACATAGAGCTCGGCCGTCTCGCGATGGCGGGTCATCGCGACATAGGAAAGATGCCGGTCCAGCGTTCTCGATGCCAGCACTTTCACTCGGTCGACGGTGGCGCCCTGGCTTTTGTGAACGGTCGTGGCATAGCCATGGTCGACATTGGTATAGAAGCGCTGTTCGACGACGACATGACGCCGGTCACCGCCATTACCGATCTCAGCGGTGATGCGGCCTGGCTGCGCTTCAACGACACGCGCCAGCATGCCATTCTTGACACCGAGCGATCCTTCATTCTTCAGAAAGACGATCTGGTCTCCTGCCGCAAACTGACGCAATCCATCTTCCGTCTTGAACGCATGGCCGGGCTCAACGAGGCCGCGCTCGACGAGCTTGCTGCGTGCCAGATCGTTCAGCATCCTGACGTCGATACGGCGATGGGCAAGGATCAGGGAGGACTTGGCTGGGTCGTATTCGCGGTCCCAGTCGTCGATCAACATCGTGATGGCATCGTCCCGAGTCCAACCGTTTCGCACCATGCCCTTGCTCTCGTAGGCGGAGAGCGCATCCGATACGTTTCCACGGGCAAGCTCGAGCGAGGCATCGCGCATCCACTGCTCGTGCTGCCGGTAGATCGTCTCGAGTTCTGCATAGCCGATCCGCTCGGAAATCGCGCGGAAGGCCGCACCTGCTTCGATCGGCTGGAGCTGATCGGGATCGCCGACGAGAACGAGTTTGGCCCCTGATAGTGTCGCTGCTTCGACGAAGCGCGCCATCTGCCGCGAGGAGACCATGCCGGTCTCGTCCATGACCATGACGGTCTTTTCGTCGAGACGGTCACGGTCCTGATCCCAGCGCAGCTCCCAAGCCGCTAGCGTGCGCGAAGTTATACCCGCTTCCTTCTCCAGACCCTCTGCGGCCTTGCCGGCAAGGGCCGCGCCGACAACGCGGTATCCTGCCGCTTCCCAGGCCTCGCGGGCGGCCTTCATCATTGTCGTCTTGCCGGCGCCAGCGCGCCCGACCACAGCTGCAATGCGGCGATTTCCCGAGATGTGCTCAATTGCCGATTTCTGTTCGTCCGAAAGACGATCATGCCGTTCAAAAGTCTGAGCAAGCACACGGCTCTCAACGTGATGCGTCTGCTGTCGGCCGAGCCACAGCGCCCGGTTCGCCATCTCCGCTTCGATGCGGATGAGATGGTGCGTCGTGTATTTTGCCGGAGACCGGGCACCCGTCGAAAACGAGATCCGCTCTTTGTCCAGCCGCAGCGCATCAGGGTGCTGCAGAACCCGCGCCATCAGATCGCGGAACAGGGTCGGATCGTCGATATAGCGGTGCAGGACCTTGGCAATATCGCGCTCGTCGAAGACGCTTTTTTCGCGGGTGATGAGATCGAGGACGAGACCGGGGTCGCGCTGAATCCGCCGCGCGTTTTCCTCGCGGCGCTCTTCCTGAAGCTCGATCCGTTCGAGCTTGACCGCAGCGGCGGATGCGGTGTCACCAGGTCCATTTGCCTTCCGCTCGATCGCAGTTGCACCGACGCCGACATGGATTGTCGGCTCGAGCGCAATGCCCTGCTCTTCGAAGGAGCGGCCGTCTACGCGGATGTCCAATCCAGCAAGCGCAATATGCCGGTTCTGCCAGGCAAACCATCCGTCGCGGAAGGCGTTGAAGTTATCGGCCCCGCCGGCCCAAAGCTCATAGACGATCTTGCCGGCATCGTTGCGTTGAGGCTTGCCGTCGGGCGCGAGGACTGCAACCTTCTTCGCCCCAAAACCATCCTCGGTCAGCGGTCGCAGCGTCGTCATCAGATGGATATGCGGATTGCCCGGCGCGTCGTGATAGACCCAGTCGGCCACCATGCCGTTTACCGTGATATGCCGCTCAACGAAATCCCTGACCAGTGCGATATTCTGCTCGGCCGACAGCTCGATTGGCAGGGCTATGGTGACGTCCTTTGCAAGCTGGGCGTCGGACCGCTTCTCGAACGCCTCCACCCTGTTCCAGAAGGCCTCGGACGCCCCTGAGACGGACCGCTCAGCCACCATCGCCCGCAACCAGTCGGGCGCATCTTCCGGGATCACGAACTCCTCATGCAGAAGACCCTGCTTGCGGGTGTAGTCGATCGTCCTTGCTTCCCGCTCGAAATCCATTTTCGCGCAGTGCCGATACGCCGCAGACAGGACCGCGCTGCGGCCGGAGCCTCGCGCAACGATGCTGACTGAGAAATGCGGGACGGCCACGAGGTAATTTCTCCTTTCTGCAAGCGATTTTAATCGGTTCGAAGATAACGGCGGCGCCGCCAGGCCGCTCTTCGAGCACGTCGCGCCAGCGACGTATAATTGCGCCCTTGGATCCGCTTCTTCGAAACGGCGGGATCATTCGCCAACAGCTGGCGCTTTGGCGAGGTGCAAATTTGCACCTTTCGAGCGGGAGAAAATTGAGGGACGGTTGGACCTCATCATCCCGTAGCGAAGACAGGAGATCGCCAGCATGAAGAAGCCAACAGCAAAACTTCGCGAGGAACTCGCTCGACTTCAGGAAGAACTGAAGCAAGCCGAAACGCGAGATGCCGAGCGGATCGGGCGCATTGCTCTCAAGGCGGGCCTCGGAAATTTCGAGGTCGAGGCAAGTGAGCTTCAATCGGCCTTCGAGGAAATCACCAATCGGTTTCGGAACGGCAGCAAAGCAGCGGGCAGTTACGCGAAGACGGCGGTCAGGGCTGTCCAGGCTGCGGGCCAATCTCAGGAGGCTTGAGCGGATGACCCGGACCAGTATCACCGAAGGCCGCAGGAAGGACACCCGCGAGAAAATCGAGCTCGGCGGACTGATCGTCAAGGCCGGTCTGCGCTTTGAGAAGCGCGCGCTGTTGCTGGGTCTTCTGATCGACGGCGCCTTGCGCGTGAAAGCGGACGGCGAGGAACGGGATCGGCTGCTGGCGATCGGTGCGGAGGCCTTCGGCCATGACGATCATTAGAATCGTGCTTGTCATCATGCCGGTCGTGCTTATGGCAACGATTTGCCTGGTCTTTCCTGGTATCGAAAACTGGCTGGCAGCATTTGGCAAATCGGAGCAAGCCAGGCTGACGCTCGGTCGGATTGGACTGGTGGCGCCCTATGTGCTCGCCGCCGCATCGGGCGTCACCATCCTGTTTTCCGCACAAGGGTCGCGGAGCATCAAGGCGGCTGGATGGGGCGTGGCTGGCGGCACTCTGGGCGTGCTGGCTATCGCGTTCATCCGGGAAGGAACAAGGCTTGCCGGATTAATCGGACAGTTGCCAGCCGGCCGAAATCTGCTCTCCTATACCGACCCCTCTACGGTAATCGGAAGTGGAGCGGCCGTCGTCGCCGGGGCGTTCGCGCTCAGGGTCGCCGTGAAGGGCAATGCTGCCTTTGCACGGGATGAGCCGAAGCGGATGCGTGGGAAGCGCTCACTCCATGGCGAGGCCGACTGGATGAAGATGCCGGAGGCGGAGAAGCTGTTTTCCGGAGCCGGCGGAATTGTCATCGGCGAAAAGTATCGCGTCGATCGTGACAATGTCGCGGCTCTGGCATTTCGATCAGACGATCCCACGAGTTGGGGCAGCGGCGGCAAGTCGCCGCTCCTGTGCTTCGACGGATCCTTCGGCTCATCGCATGGTGTCGTCTTTGCCGGCTCCGGCGGCTTCAAGACGACGTCGGTGACCATACCGACGGCACTGAAATGGGGCGGGATGCTGGTCGTCCTCGACCCCTCGAACGAAGTAGCGCCGATGGTGAGCGGACACCGGCGCAAGGCAGGCCGTCGCGTCGTCGTGCTCGACCCGAAGAACCCGCAATCGGGCTTCAACGTGCTGGATTGGATCGGCCGGAACGGCGGGACGAAGGAAGAGGATATCGCGGCCATCGCCTCCTGGATCATGAGCGACAGCGGCCGCGCCACGGGTGTCCGCGACGACTTCTTCCGAGCCTCCGGCCTTCATCTGCTAACGGCGATGATCGCAGATGTTTGCCTGTCCGGGCACACGGCCGAAAAGGATCAGACGCTGCGGCAGGTCCGCGCCAATCTCTCGGAGCCCGAGCCGAAATTGCGGGCGCGGTTGCAGGAGATCTATGACAATTCGGAATCGGATTTCGTGAAGGAAAATGTCGCCGCGTTCGTCAACATGACGCCTGAGACTTTTTCCGGCGTCTATGCGAATGCGATCAAGGAAACCCATTGGCTGAGCTACGCGAACTACGGCGCGCTTGTCTCAGGATCGAGCTTTTCGACTGACGCGCTGGCAGACGGTCAGACCGACGTCTTCATCAATATCGACCTGAAGACGCTGGAGACGCATGCCGGGCTTGCAAGAGTGATCATCGGCTCGTTCCTCAACGCGATCTACAATCGCGATGGCGCGATGCAGGGCAGGGCGCTCTTCCTCCTCGATGAGGTGGCGCGCCTTGGGTACATGCGGATCCTGGAGACGGCGCGAGACGCTGGCCGCAAGTACGGCATCAGCCTGACGATGATCTATCAGTCGATCGGCCAGTTGCGCGAAACCTATGGCGGGCGGGACGCGGCGAGCAAATGGTTCGAGAGTGCCAGCTGGATCTCGTTCGCTGCGATCAACGATCCAGAGACCGCGGATTACATTTCGCGGCGCTGCGGCACGACCACGGTCGAGATCGATCAGGTCAGCCACGGTTTCCAGGCGCGCGGATCCTCTCGCACGCGATCCAAGCAACTGGCGTCGAGGCCACTGATCCAGCCGCACGAGGTGCTGCGCATGCGTGCCGACGAGCAGATTGTCTTTACGGCGGGCAACGCGCCGCTGCGCTGCGGGCGCGCGATCTGGTTCCGCCGCGCTGACATGAGATCCTGCGTCGGAGAAAACCGGTTCCAGAAGAGCACCACCACCGCGGACGTCTCGTCGCAGGCTGCTGATCGAACTGGATAAAGGACGGGAGGCAGCGATGCGATACTGGGAAGCTTGCGAGGCGAATGTGACGGCAGACGAGGCTATTGCGGAATGCGATTTGTGATTGTGGAAAGGCTTGACGAAGGGGGTGTTCACATATCCTGCGCGAGGAGCCAAAGGCCAAGGTAAATTCTGCCGGTATCAGGTTGCGGCAGGACGCACGATCCGCATCATTCCCGATGCCGATGAAATGGGATTGATTGGAATATTGCGGCAGCTCGATTTCGAAGACGACGGACGATGGAAACCGCCTCAGAAAGACGGCTAGCTTTCTGCAAAGCCGTCCACCTCGGCGCCCGCGACAATCAGCTCTGCCTGCGATTTCGAGCTCGGCCTGGATCTGACGGCGTTCCGCACCGTTTTCAGCGTTGCGCAGCTCAGTCCGGAGTTCTTCGATCTGGATTGCTAGTTCGTAGATCATCTCGCAAGCGACCGGCAAAGCCGGCGAGCGGGGGAGACGGTTTGCGAAGAAGGTCCGTCAGGGGGGGGCTGGAGCAAATTGGGGAAACCGTTCATTCTCTGACGCAGGCAGTGACGATTGTACCATCACGCATTCTGAGCAGGTTCCCCACCCGAAAAAGCGGGACATGGCTCGATACCAGGTCCGGCTTTGGCTTTTCGGTCGCGAAGAAGGCCCCGCTGGTGGCGGAGCCTCATGATGTCGATCAGTCCCGGTTCGAGCGGGACCAGATGAGATGAAGGCCATCTTCACCTTCGACCTCAGCGAGCGTTGCGTAGATCGGAGCCGGGAAGCTCGGATCGTCGAGCTTGACCGAGAGGTAGTCGCGGCCCTGCTCGGAGGTTTTCTGCCAGGCGGCGCCGAGTTCAACACTACCGGCGTAGACGCGGAACTGCGGGCCCTTGTCGGAGGGGTTTTCGACCCGGGCGATGCGGGCCTTGACGTTGAGGGCGAGAGTGCGAATGGAGCCGGTGAAGCCATTTTCGGAAGAGGTGAAGGTGCCGATGGTAGCCATTGTCATATTCCTTTCTTGTGTATCGGGCCGCGCCCATCGCGGCCTCGATGGCTGTCGAAAGACCGGTGACGATCGGACCGCACCTGATAAGGCCGCAATGAAATGGAGGACGGCAAGGTGCAAATTTGTTGGTGGGAAAGGAGGAGCCAGTAAGGCTCCGGGGCAAGAAATCTGAACGTTGTCGTTGCGGGAAGACGATCGAGGCGAGCCGATCTCCGGTCAGACATGCCTCATCGAGCCCGCAGATGGGTTGCCCGAGGCTCTGACGTGAAGGGATCTGACAATGGCGTTCCGCCGCATTTGCCATAACTACGAGTGGCAGTCACGATCATGCCCCATAGAACCATCGTCATTGCTTGCCTCTTCGAGAAAGATACGCTCATCGCAAACAGAGCCCCGCTTGCCCGCAACGATCTGTGGGATATCGTTGCAACCGAGAATCGCAGCCAGGAGGACAAATGCCGCAGCAGACCAAGCCGTTCATTGTCGAACGCAACCATCCCGCAAACCCAGGCGCGACGCTCCAAAGCCGCCGATCTGGGGAAGGCTGGATGGACATGGACGATGCCCACGGCTTCGATCGTCGCCAGCATTAGCACGTCTGCCTGCGGTGACGACTTAGACTGGCGCATGCGGTCGGGGTTTTCCTTCAAAGCGCGCGGGTCAGCCTTCATGATCTGCATGTGATGTGTCCTTTTGAGGCTTGGGACCGGCACCTTGCCAGCCCTTCCTGTCTTCATTTTTCTCGAGGACACCCCCCGAACCGCCGGGCGGCCGGACTGCCGCAACTGCGGCCGAGCATCGCTGCTGCGCCGGACAAGCGGGGCTCTTGAGCCCTGCGAACGACGAGCGGCCGGGATCGCGTAGGCGGCAGTTGAGC
The DNA here is from genome assembly GCF_040675795.1 of Neorhizobium sp. LMR1-1-1.1. Taxonomy (NCBI): domain Bacteria; kingdom Pseudomonadati; phylum Pseudomonadota; class Alphaproteobacteria; order Hyphomicrobiales; family Rhizobiaceae; genus Neorhizobium; species Neorhizobium sp. LMR1-1-1.1. The sequence goes on along the minus strand of NZ_JBEGHE010000028.1, from coordinate 7,480 downwards.
GAAAGCGGCGGCAGGAGGAACGATCGGCGATCGGGTTCTTTCCTCATTCACCTTCACACCTCACTTAATAAGCGTGTAGGCAAGCAGCGGTTTACCTCTTGCCCATAAGGTGGCCTTTCCGGATACGTAGGTCCGGCTGTATCAGTCTTCTCTTAGGCACTCTTCATGACCGCTGTTTTTGATTCCGACATTTTCAACCTCGCGCCGATTGCCATGTGGATCGAGGATTTCAGCGGGGTGAAGGCACTATTCGATGATTGGCGCGCAGACGGCGTGGTTGATATCAGGGCCTTCCTGCGCGAGAATCGCGACCGGGTCATCGCCTGTTCAACCCGCATCCGGGTTCTCGACGTCAATTCCAAGACGCTGGAATTATTCGAGGCTGAAAGCCTCGATCATCTGACAGCTAATATCGCCTCCGTCTTCCGCGACGATATGCTGGACACCCATATCAACGAGCTTGCAGCACTTTTCGATGGCGCACAAACATTTACGAGCACGACGGTGAATTACACGATCGCTGGGCGGCGGCTGGATATCCAGCTGCGTGGCGCCGTGCTACCCGGTTATGAACGGACACTCGACCGGCTGCTTCTGACGACCGAAGACATTACTGACCGCGAAGATGCCCGCCGCGCCGAAGCCGAGCAACGTCGCCAGGCAGAGGGCGTCTTCGAGCATTCACCCGTGTCACTGTGGATCGAGGATTTCAGCCGCATCCGGGCGCTGATCGAGGACATACGTGATCGCGGTATCAGCGATTTCCGCACATTCATGGACGTTCATCCGGAGTTTGTGCGCCAATGCATGAGCGAGATCAGGGTGATTGATGTCAACCAGGCGACGCTCGACCTGTTCTGCGCAAAAGACCGGTCAGATCTCCTGCAGCGCCTCGGCGAAGTTTTCCGAGACGATATGGAAAAGCCATTCCGCGAACAGCTAATGGAGCTCTGGAATGGCAATCTTTTTCACCATCGTGAAGTGATCAATTACGCGCTCGATGGCTCCCAGCGACATATTTTGCTGCACTTTTCCGTGTTTCCCGGCCACGAGCGCGACTGGTCGCGAGTTCAGGTGGCACTCGCCGACATCACCGCGCGCAAGAAAGCGGAGGCCTATCTCGAATATCTCGGCAAGCACGATGTTCTGACCAAGCTCTATAACCGCGCATTCTATGCGGATGAGATGAACCGGCTGGAGCGCAAGTCGCTACGTCCGGTCTCGGCGATCGTGATCGATCTCAACGGCCTGAAGGATGCCAATGATCAACTCGGGCACGATGCCGGCGACGGTCTGTTGCGCCGGTTCGGCGAGATCCTCAACGGCGCCGTATCTGCGCCGAACCATGCCTGCCGCATAGGCGGCGACGAGTTTGCAGTCCTCTTGCCAGGTGCAGACGCCAAAACCGCTGGGGCGATGGTGGAAACGATCATGGAACTACTGAACATCAATAATCAGTTCTACTCTACCATGCCGCTCAGCATGTCTTACGGGGTCGCGACCAGCGAGACCGGAGAAGCGATGGAATCCGTCGTGAGGCGTGCCGATTTTCTGATGTACGAGCACAAGAAGGCACATTATGCCGCGGCCGCCGTCAGCGCTGGCATACGACGCGTCGACACTCGGACACGCTAGGATAACAGCAAGCGCCGTAAAGGGACGAACGGACTAAGTTCGCGGTCTCAAAAGCGCAACCGCATCCGCCATCATGCGCCTCAATATGAGTTTCCTATCAGTTGGCGTGACGAGGACGGCTTCCGATTGAGCGACGTGTGGTTGCTCAGCGGCTTCCACAATCGGGTGCAAGACAGGCGGCTGCCCGTCGCCTGTCGCAGCGACAGTGATATGCGTTATCGTGGTTTCATCGGACGTCACGGAGACGGTGATTTTCGCGCCGGAGCGGAGCTGGGCAGCTTCCGTCTCAGCGGCGGCTTCGACCAGCAATGTCTGCGTTACAAGATAGAATGGCATGTGTTCCCATGATTTTTTATGCGCAAATCTCATCTTCGATGCGATCCCGGTCAAGATGCAACAGATCAGTTGCCGCCGTCACAAATAGGAAAAAGGCGCTCGACCCATCAGGGAAGCGCCTTTCTCTGTGTCCCGGCACAATGTCGAACGCCGCGGCGATTGCCGCGAGCAGGACGTCGTTTCATCGGGAAGTGATCGTCAGATATTGTTGACGAAGGAGGATTTCAAGTCGCGTCATGCGGAAGTGCCTGCTAGAGGTCGCGGCCCATGCCAAACAGAAGCTGAGGTCCATATGGTCGCTGATCCCGAGACCCGCAAAGCAATCGCGCAACGCGCCATCGACCGCGCAGCAGCCCGAGGCGCTCCGATCGATCAGGATCCAGCCTTCATCGCCTTGCTGAGTGACTGGATCCGAGGGGATATCGAGTTCAAGGAAATGCGCGAGCGATATCTGGACCTACTGGCGCTCCAGGCCGCCGAGCGGCGCGGCAGTTGGAGGAGCCGTGTTGGCAGAACGCGCCTGGCAATGCCGAACGAGCCGACCGAGGCATAAAAAAATGGGCCTGCGGAGAACGCGGCCCATGAAGTGTGGAGATCTTGAACCTCCAGAGGGGAACAGCTGCTGCGCGACTGGGAGGTCGCAATGTGCATCAGCTCCGGGCGTTATGATCCTTTTTTGATCGCGCCGCATCCATTTATTGTGCAGCGCAGCTATGCAGCCGGTGCGGCCCTGGCTGCATTAGCCTCGGTGAATACCTCCGCAGCCAGTTTATCTTCGTCGTCCCGACGCTGTTTGAGTTTGGCATCCAGTTCGGCGGCGAACTGCAAGAGGCCACCGGTGCGCGTTTGATTAGACACCAATCGACGCTGTGCTTCGCCAGCCGCGGCGCAGATTTGTTGAGGATCAGATTTGGCTCAGGTGGCCAGGTCTGAGGGCAGGCGGCGCAGATGCACCTGCAGCTTGGCGGCGCTCTATTCGTCGGTCAGCGCGTTGAGAAGCTTGAGGAAGCTGCCTTCCTTGCCGCGATAGAGCATCACTGTGCGATGGCCCTGCATCGGCCTCGGCCAGCGGTCGTGCTCCAGATATGCTCGAGGCACTCCTCGCGGCGCATTACCTGACCGCCGGACTTTCGCGTGCGATAATCGCCGCACGTATTATCTGCACGGAAGTGGCATCGGAAAGGTCGCAATAGGCATGGAAGTGACGGAGAGCGCCGTCTATATGGATAGCGTAAAAGATCGAGGTCATCGACCCGGTCATGAACTCACGCATGGCAAAGATCGGCCCACGCATCCACAGCGGCGGCAGGATATCGAGCAGGTAGGTGTAGCAGAACTCGTCGATTTCCAGGGTTCAGGCACCGAAGCGGGTGGTGTCCTGTCGACGTACCCGTCTCTTCAGTCCTTCATCACCCGTCCCGCTCGGCCGCTCTCGTGTCCGGGCGGGTCAAGCGCCGGCACTAGCCGGGAGAAGCCTCCCTTGATGCGGCCGGCGCGCATGCGGCAGGGTCCTTCCACCTCCTGTTTTCACCCACCTCTTTGCTTCAGAACCTCATTCCAGTCGTCTGCAGTTGGACGCAGGCGCAGCCAGTCTCGATCCAGTTCGTCAGTGAGGGCGCGCAAGCGATCCGCAAAAGTCTCACCCTGCGAGTTGGCATCTGTCGCCGCGATGAGTTGCGCAGAGGGCTGACGCAACAGATGTCGAAGCGAAGTTTCGGTATTTGGCGACCAGCCGCCACCGGTGCTGAGATAGATCGTACCGTCCCGAAGACCCTCGATTGCCGCGAGGCTCAGCGCATCGATTGCGGCCTCTGTCACGCAGATCCGCAACCCGGCAGCAGCGCCAAATCGGAACAGCACCTTGGTGCCGCCGCTCGAAAAACCGCGCCAGTCGGGCCCACGCTCCTCCCAGCCGGTGACCGTGCCCGTGTCGTCGGTGTGAGCGGCCCACATGCTGTCGGACGGTCCTTCGCGAAGAAGATTCTGTCGGATGGCTTGTCGAAGAATATCATCTGGCAGACAACGATCCCTGTTTAGATAGCGCCAAACGCCGGACGCCGGTGCAGGACTGCTCCGTGCTAGCCATCGTTGGAACACTGGCACTATCGTCACTTTTTTAGGTCCAGTCTGCCATACGGGCGAAGCGGATCGAAATCCGCTGAGGCTGGCCACATGCTCCAACGCTTGCGGAAACCCGACGCTCTCGAGATGAGAGACGAGTGCAAACACATCGCCCTTCGCATCGCCAAGCGGATCGAACCATCCTTGCCCCTCATGGGTCAAGATGACGATTTCCGATGCCCGTCGGTATTTGACCGCGCGCCTTGTGCTTTCCTTGGCGTCGATCGCAAATCCCGCCGTCTCAAGCACAGCGACGCATGAAACACGCTCCCGCAATTCTTCTATCTCTTTTCTGTCCATTCCTTATCCGATCACACTAAGATCGGTCCTCTCACCTCAATTTATCCGCAATATGCGGTGCACTTCTGGTCCACCGCGAAAAGGAAAGCCTGCAAGGGCGCAGCAGGCTGTTCCCCAAAATGGGGTTCTTCACACTCCAACCGCGGGGAAGCCTCCCTTGCGGGCGCCTGCTCGCAAGCGATACCACCCTGGCCTGAACGGCCACGGCCGGCTCAATGAGCTGGCGAAGGGAAAATTCATGCACGATGTCGAGGTCGTCGCTTGCGTCGATTTCGTCGGAGGGCAGCACGCTATATTCACCGTCAACTTCAAAGACGGTAACCGGGACCCTCAGGTCGCGGGAAAGCTGGAAAGCTTGGGATTGTGCAAGACAAGATCGTATGACATCTGAGAGGCTCCGATTGCAAGCGGGCAAATTCCCGCTCGATGGCTTTTCAAGAGGCTGTGGACGGGGGCGATCACCGCGCTGGCGAAGCCAAGCGGCCGCAGCATGGCTGCCGACCCCTTGCGGGTTGAACGTGGAAGATCCGGCCCTGAGCCTAGAACGCCATCACATGAGAGCGGGTTTGGTTCGCCTCCATGATAGCTCGCCGAATGACATGACTGCCGCCTCGCCAAGACCGCACTGTAGGGTCTGCCCATCGGTCATCCCCGGCATTCAAATTCGCGGCGTTCAATGGGCGAGGGTGCGACACTAATCACTGGAGGCATCAGCCTTGCTTCCATTGAGAAAGTGGTTTGTCTCCTTTAGCCGTGCCCACCACTTTCACGCTTTCGAGATAGAGCTGATGCCGATGGTCGACAAACGGCAAACGTGCCACGCGAGTTGGTGTACTTGGTTCCGGAATGGACTGTCGATAACCGCTTAGCGGCTGTGTCACGTGTAAAGCCGCTCTCATCTTCGACAGGATCCTGGCCGAAACCTCGAAGGCCCCGCAGCAGACGGGAAGTCGGCCGTACCCATCTGCGCGTCCGAGCTCCTCGAGCTCTGCGCCCGCCCGCCTGTAAAGACGTCGCATGTGAGGTTCGTAATTCGACACGAGGGTATCGATGCCGTTTGTCATCGCGACTTCGCAAAGCGCGACGAGCAGCAAACAGAAGGCCCTCTCGGGTTTCAGATCAGGCATATCGTGGGAAATCGCCACGTCATCAATGCACATTCGCGTCCCTTCCCAGATTGATGGCGCCACAAGATCACAAGCATTTGGGAAGGTACTTCTGAACACGTCGTAAAGGAGCGTCGGTCCAGTGGTCGGCATCAGCCGCACGCAGCCGTACAGCGTGAGCGCGTCGTCATCGCACCACATGAAATAGGCCGGGTTGAGATCATCATAGATATCTCTTTCATAGTCGCCGACGACGGAGACCGACCATCCCAATTGGTCAGCGAAAATTCGCTTTCTCAGCCGGAAGGATTGGTCGAGCAGATCCGGATACCTGTCATATTGATGTGCTTGAATGAGGAGGTACATGTTCATCTCCAGTGCTTGGTGCACTGCAGCATGGAGCTGCTCCCGGAGACGAAAAATATCCTTCTATGCGTTCCCTCATATGGGGGTATTGCCATACGGATGGATGAGACGAAGATGTCTGGCTTTGGTGGTCGCTGCGGCCAAGGTGATGCAGCCGAGCTTATAACGAGCGGATTTCAGGTAAGTTTTGACGGTATGCTGCGACAGGTTGAGGATTGTTGAAATACCCGTGGCATCGTTTCCGAGAGCGGCCCAATGGAGGCACTCGAGCTCGCGCTGGCTAAGGAGAAGTATAGGATCGCGAGTGCCGTATAATTGTAGAACGGCTTTGCGGTGAATTAGCTGCGCGACTTCAATCCATTCACTTCGATATCGTGTTATCCTTCTAGTCCAAGCTGGGCCGTCAACGCCTGAATTGAGGGTCAACAGCGCGCGCCGTGACTTGTCGATGATTGGAATGGAAAAACCATTCTGCGCAACGCCGTGTTTTCGAGCATCGAGCATAAACGCTCGAACAGCGCTGTCTTTGACCGCAATCTCACGCCAGTCGAACGGTAGCTGCCGGACAAGCCCCTCCTGAATGACCGGATCGACCCGGACATAGCCGCGTAGGAGGTAGCGAGCGACCCAGGCGTCCTGATAGGTCGTACGGACGAAAGGCGTATCGACAATGTCGGAAATCGTGTGTGCGAGATGATAGGTCGTAAAATCAATGTCGTAGATTTTTTGTAAAGCAATCAAAGCGTCAGTTAATTCAGTAGCTTCGGATATTCGCACTGACGCTGCTAGAAGTGTTTTCGAGTGAAATTCGGTAGTCATTGTTCCTTGATTGAATAGTTTCGATCGGGAGAATGGCCGCTATGAAACAGCCTGTATAAAATATGATAAACTGTCACAATAATGAAGTTTGGCTTAACGAATTTTCAAAAGGCCGGCTTCATAGGCATAACCGGAGGTCGTAGTGACCATGGCCGTGGCGCATCGTGCCTGAGACGCTGCTTTCGACAACCTATCGAAATCAACAGATTGACGATTTCGAGTGAGGCACGGATTTTATCAGCGCTCGCTGTCTGCGGAGATGATCTCAAGGATGATGGCTTTCGCGACCGCGTGGTGGCTCGTACGAACCCCGAGTTTTCTTCTGGCAGATTGGAGATATAGCCTCACGGCGCTCTCTGAAATTTGCAGATACATTGCTGTTTGCTTTGCGATGGAACCGTTCGCCAAATAGCAGAGGCATTCGCGCTCGCGCTTTGACAAATGATGAGGGCGGTCGTGTTGGATAAATCCGCTGATGCGCAGGATTTTCTCGTAGAGATAATGGGACAAGACCAGCATGTCGTGAGTACGGTGATCGCGGAACTTAAACCACTCCGTACCATCGACCGCAGATGAAGCGGAAAGCAGGCTTTGAGCACCTCTCGGTCCTCGAACAGGGACCGAGAGGCCGTTTGGGCCGATGTCGTAAGATAAAGCCTCAAGGCGAAACGATCGTGTCCCAGGGAGTGGTGTAGCTTAGACGGCCACGGCTCATCCCAGAGGGCCGGATGAGTGTCAGCTTGCTGCTGGCAGGCTGATGAGTGGATCATCGCTCATCGTAGCGATTGTCTCAAGGG
>NZ_JBEGHE010000027.1:0-48026 GCF_040675795.1 Neorhizobium sp. LMR1-1-1.1 | reverse complement strand
CGGCTGAAATGCCCGGTGAGATCATTCGTCAAGTCCATGTGTGAAGCACCGTCTATATTGCCGTCTATATAGACAGAGCATCCACACTCTCACTCACTGCACAATGCGGCCCAACTCGGATGCGTACCCTCTTCCTGTATTCTCTCCCGTAGTAGGTCACCTAAGGCCGAAGGCGCGAAGATACCTCTCTTCGGAACCCACCGTTCCACGAGTCCCATGGCTTGAAGATCCGGTACAATGCTTTCCAAATCTAGGCCGAAGCGGCCTCTGACATCTTCGTCGAGCATGGCGTAGAACTCTAAGCTATCCGTCGCCGTCAAGGGTGCGAGATAGGACAGCATTTTCTTGTCGATCAATGAATTCGACGGTCCAAACTTATCGCGCAACGCCTCGATCGCCGATGATCGATCGTCCGCATTGATCAAGTTTTCGACCGCAAGAATAACTTGATCAGGAACCCCTCCGGTAGCGTCGAGAATCATTTGCCTCACCTCCCTGGTATCAAGAGTTGCTGGCCCCTCGATCTGTCGCATATGCATTCGCAGCATTTCGACCCCCCAGGGCGCAACGTGAGCTGAACTTTCTTTGCGACGTGCCGCGAGGTGACGCATGCTCTGGTGGGATGCGTCGACGGGAAAGACCGGCCGAACGCCGCCGCCGATAACGTTCGAATGTCGCTCTGCGAACTCTACGAGCCGCCCAGTTTCTTCTGGGTCACTGCCTTCGTGAACGACGACCACCATGTCGACACCTCGGCTTACCGGAGCATCGAGCAATCGCCTGAATTCTTTCGTAGTGCCCGTCTGTTCAATTTGGATACTAGCGCCAGCAACAGGCCCGGGAAGCCCCATTTCCTCTTGGATCCGGACAAACGCTTTGCCAACTTTGTCCAAGCCCAGAAGCTTGAGACCGCAAACAATTTTCACTCCAGGTGCACCCTGCTCAAGCAATCTTTCAACTTGCAGGTCTGTCAAGGGCATGTAGAGCCGTCGACTATTTTTGGGAGTGACGCTGCGTCGGTACGTGGCCTTATCGTAATTTGGCTTGCCTTCGCGGTCCTTAATCTTTCCAAGTTCATCGACCGCGTCATCCCAACTGCCGAGGACGGCGGCAACTTGTGGAGAGCGTAGGCAGTAAAGATGGCGACTTGTGTTAGGGATCAGTCGGCGCCCCAAGATCCCAAGATCCCACATCTCATCCAAAATCACCTCAAAAGCGGCGGCATCGAGCATCTCAGAGGTATGTGGCCAGTGCGGGGTTGCTTCTTCCAAAATATCCCGTGGTGAAAGTCCATCATGAAGGACTTCGCGCTCCCGACCTTCCGCCGACAGCAGAGCAAGTGTGTAAGCGATAAGCGCGTAACGTACGTCGAGATCGAGTGTCCAACGAAATTTCTTGCGAATGTTCTCTTGTATTCGGCCGAAATTCTCGTGATCGAAAAGCGTAGCGTCTGGTATTGTCCAAAGGGGTCCATCAGACCCCACAGTATATCCGCGACCCGAACCAGTACGGTGCAATTGCGAAAGAAGCCCTTTTGAATACTCCTGGACGAGAGACGGATAGTCATTTGCAAAAGCCAGGATTTTGTCCGGCGTCTCCTCCGTCTCATAGCGAAAACCTGCAGATCGCATTGGCGCAACGACCAACTCATGGGCCGCACGCTTGTCTTCTAGCGTCCGATTGAGGGGGCCAATCACGATCGGCTCACCCAAATGAGCGAGCGGTGAGTTCGATACATTGTGCAGACGCTGTACATTGTGAAGCCCAGCGAACACCACCTTGAAGGCACGATCTGTACTTTCCATAAGGTCTTTGAGCTTTGTAATCTCCCTGAATCCTGTCGTGCTTTCTGCTGACATGAATTCATCCGTTTCATCGAACAGCGCGATAATACGGCGACGGGTATCTTGGCTGAGCCAAAGTTTAATATTGTCAGCAATCTGGTCTCGGTCGCGGCGGCTTTCTTGCCTCACAATTCCGGGGGTTAGACTTAATTTTGCGTGGAGACGGGCCCAGATATTCTTGGCCGGATCATTAGGAAGGCCTAGATCGGTTACCTGGTCTCGGACGACGATCTGCCCTTCAGACGGATTATGACGGGTGCTCTCGACGTGACTTAACAACGCTGATTTACCCAGTTGCCGCCCCCCATATACCAAGCATCCGTCCGAGCTGCGTCGCATGATCGTTCGGATTTCGTCCTCCCGCCCAAAGAACATTTCCGGGGGCAAGACGGTGGCATCTGTCAGATACGGTTCAACGCGGCCGTATGGTAGACCGCAAGCAAAGATCACTTCTAGGCGAGTTTCACGCCGCGTCGCAACAAAGGCCAGGAGAGTTTCGTCGATCAAAACCGCCGGCTGTCCCGCCCCACGAAGTCGGCTTGCAAGTTCGCGCCTACGGCCCGCATCTAAGCGCGAGGTTATAACGATGAACGCGGGTTCATCTTGATCAAGAGTAGGTACCAGCGTTTCAGGAAGCACGGAGGAGTCAGCCATCACGAGCCGATACCTGCCCTTCGCGCGAGAACCAAAGACTGGTGGCAAAAACCAGTTGTCGGGCTCTGTACGAACTTCGGCTCGCAATGCAAAAGTCCACGCTTTTGCACTTTGAACGCGCGACATTTCGTCGAGTGTGGGGTTCAGGAAACCGAGGTCCTCAAACAACTTGCGAACTTTTGTGACAGCTGGGGAATTTGCCGCAACAGATCGTTGTATCTCCGACATGAGCCTCATTAATTCGACGGCGGGCTCCCTTCGGTCTGGCTCAGTCGCGAGAATCCCATCTGAAGAAAACGATCGAGCATATTCTTCGACGGAAGAAGGCCACGCATCCGCTACAGCTGCATCAACGAAGGTAGGAGAAAACGCCCCCATAGGCCCATCATCACTTCCATCCAGAAAGCCGATGGACCGACCATCACGTAACAATGCGATGCGGTTCTCAGTCGCCTCGAGGGTCATACCCTCGGCAATCTTTTGAAGTATAGTTGTCGCGTCTTCACTATTAACTGAGTTTATCAGCTCACGTACACGCGCTTCCTGTCCCTCGCGAACCGAGATCTCAGCGTGCTCAACAAACTTCTCAGCCATCTTTACGCTGCGCAACCACTTATCCAGGTCACGCAAACCTTGAATGCCACCAGCTGCGGCATCTTCAGCTTCGAGAAATGCCGATGTGCTGCCTTCCAGAGTCAGTGCCAAAGCCGGGTAATGCTCTTGCTGACGCAAATCTAGCTTAGAAAGTGTAATGACGCGCCGAGATAAATCTCGAGTTTTTTTCAATTGGCTGGTTGCGAACTCTAACTGCTCTCGCAGCAGGGCCATTCCATTCCCAGAGAGGCGCCCCGCTGTAGCGAAGGCGGCAGCAGCTCGGTTGGCCTCTATAGCCTCTTCAGTACTTGGTACGCCGGCATCGCACAATATCTTGAACACTTCTGACGAATTGCCGGAAATAAGGGCGCTACGCATTGCAGGAGTAAGTCGATCGAGCTCACCTAGCTCTATTTCACCGATTGGTGAGGTGAGGACATCACGCCCAGAGAGACTTGTCTCAACGTCAGCGATGCGTGCACTAATCCAAAGAGCCACTGCAGCATCTAGTTTGCTGTCTTGTTCCCTCGAAAAATCACGCAAGCCGTCTGATGCCTTGCGTAGATGCGACCTGAGTGTCTCAGCAGTTCTCTTGACGTTCTCATCATGGCGGGGATCGTATTTTGCTGGAGGGATCCGTGATATTTGCCACGAGCTGAGAAGGTCCGTTGCTATACCTAGCCTACGAACGAGGTAGTCGATTGTTGCACGAGGCAAACGAACCGCAGATCGCGATCCCAATGCAGCGTTCTCGTCAGCTAAGCTTTCGTCGACGGAATCATAGCTACCGTATCGATCAATCGCCTGCTGCACGACTGCATCTGCGTCGGGGGTGCCGCTTTTTATAGCCTCAATTGCGGCTCCTATCCCACCTCGCGAGCTAGCTACCCTATGCATAAACTTTGTGGATGGCTGACACGGACCGGTTCTCTGCGAAATTTCCGACGCCCACTCCTCGAGCTCACGGAGAATTTGCGTGCGTTTCAGCTCCACTGGTTTGCCAACTAGTCTGGCTAATACATCCCCGGCTGGTGGAAACTGATAATCCATTTCCACCACAAAATTTCGCAGATCGTTCAGCGCTGGGCCGAACGTCCCGAAATTAATCTCACTCAGCGGTGTTCTTGGAAAGGCGGAGGGAACAAAAATTGCCACATGAAGTGCTCCCGCGAAAAGCAGGGCGCTGCTAGTAGAATTAAGCTCTTCGGTGATTACCTCCGAGAGCGATGCACCTAGCTGAGCTGCCGGAGTGAATCCCACGTTAGGCGAACGTGCTAAAGCCGCCGCCCTCAGCACCCGCCCGTCGATTGGAGATGGATTAAGTGATGGTGTGATTTCAGCCGCAACGTTAAGGCAGTTCGCCTCAACCAAGTCCGCTATAAGATTAGAATAAAGCGGATCTACCAAATTCTCAGGTGCAGCCTGGCTTACGATCTCACTCCGCTCTTCCTCAGGCTCAATTTCTCGGATCGTTGTTCTGTTAGCGAAAACGTCCGCGGCGGCGCCATCGTTCTGCTTCCCTTCCAGAGCGGCGACCGGCGGCATCTGTTCAATGACCGGCTCACTTTTTTTATGCTGAATTAGGCCTTTATGTTCTTTAATCTCTGGGGTTGGCGACCTAGAGCCTACCCAAGGCTGGACATCGTCGTTCGACTGCCCCGAGTCCTCACCAGCTTCGATCTCATCCGCGGAACCGCCCTCGATGATATTTGGCGTATTGTCAGCGGCCTTATCGACAAGCTCTGTGATAGCAGACCACAGCTCGTCATTTCCTCCAGCGTTACTGACGGTGTTAATGAGCTCCTCAACGACTTTGCTACGCAGCGATTCAAGCCGATCAAATTTTGCCTTTTCCCTAGTCGCTGTTGCCAGAGCAAGGTGGGCACCTGCGAAATCATCCTTCGCAAGCAGTTCTGAGGCCAACCCCTTAGCCTCAGCAGAGAGCTGTTGTGAGACAGCAATGGCGTCCTTCTGCGTGTCCAACGCAGAAAGAAGTTCTGTAACGATCACTTTGGCCCCGCTTAATCGAATCCAAGCACTTACTTCTTGGACGGATAGGCCGCACACATCTTCCAACCTTCTGGCCAAAGCATCCGGCTCAGGGTCCTCAGATGCTGCTTTCGCTAACACTGGAAGCTGACTTGCCAGCATGGCAAAACGGTCAAAAATTTCGGACGATGCTTCGGGTTCCAGCGCTTCCAGCATTTGATAGAGAAGCGTTACGGCGTCATCAAAGGCGTCGGCATCAAAAGGTACACGCGCGAGCAGAGCATCCACATCGTTCAGCACGGCAGCGTCGTCTCCTACGCTAGCCAGGTCGGCTCTACCTTCATCCGGTTGACAATTCACTTGCGAGGCATTCGCGTCACCTAGAAAGCATGATTGCCGCTCTGAAAGAAATTCACTCCCGCTCTTAGTATCCTTCAAATCCTGAAACGACAGTATTGCGCTTTCATAAAACACAGCGAGCACAATCTCGACTGGCAGGGGTGATAATTCGTTCTCAAGGATGTTTGTCAGTTGCTTTTTAAGCGCCGGGCGACTCGCGAGCCGCATAGCCCCCACGGGCTTTTTCTCCAGCTTTCTGCGCACTTTGTTCGGCGATAGAGCCGAGAAAAGCAACTGTTCAAAAAAGCACGCCGCATAGGGTTTCGCCTCTACCCGATCCAGGTACGCTTCATAAAATGAAACAGGTTCGAAAGGATCGATGTCCTCTCCCATTTCGGCGATTATTGCTTTCCGCTCGCGTACGCTAAAACGACCCTCACTAACTAAGAATTCCAATACGTCTGGAGCGAGTGATCGCAACGGGAACTTTGGCCACGCTGCAATTGCTTCGAGGGCTTTTCCCAGTTCCTCTCCATCTACTAGCTTCTTAATCACCAGTAGAAATTCGAAGGTTGAAGGGACAACCTTAGCCTCGCCTTCGCGCCCAATCTGAATTGAATTCAAGAGCATTGATACCGCCCGCTATGACCATGTTCAGCAAGTATTCCGTCGATCCACGCCAATACTGGATGACGATTAAGCTCATGCCAAATTCGTTGATTTGAATAATCGTGGAGACATCTCACGCAAGCTCTTAAACAATCCGGGTTGCTGCAATCCAATATAGATCGCGCTGATGTTAGGAGATCCTGTAATCCAAAACCTACGTCGCGAGCGAGGCGTCCTGCGTAACCGGCACCACCGGACACAGCATCGTAGAGTACGACAATCGGCTGATTGTCCAAGTACTGAAGTAGCGCGCGTATATCTCGAGGGTCTGTCTCTAGAAGTCGCGATGCACCAAGCCTCATCGCTTCCTGCATCGTTCTGTAAAGCTCTGGAGTTTCCTCAATGTGACGTCCGCCACTGTCGCGAGCTCCTCCAACGAATAGAAAGCCGCGGACATCTGTCTCAAAGACATGAGCCAAGTCCACCGCAGGAACTCGCTGGTTCGGATCGAAGCGGCAATCAATGCCAGTGCGCGGATTTCTGTGAGGGGAGAGCTGTACGCCTCTAGGCTTCTGCCAGCGCAATCCCGGTCCATCCCCCTCTGCGGGAGCAGCGTGTTCGCAATTCCTGCACCACGCAAAGCCACCTTTCTTTTTGCCTGTATTTACAGTGATTATCCGCCCTAACTCATGATCGGGACGGTTGGATCCGGGCGCATGAAAGCTAAGTATCGAGGACACATCTGTCGCCTGGTAACGACTACGCGGGGCATGAGTAAGGAGCCTTGCATCATCTGCAATCGTGGGTCTTAACCGCGATGCGCCCGGATCGCGCCCATCCGAATCTACGCACGATGTCAAAAATCCGCGAGGACGAAGAAAGCGTCGTGTTCTGTTCGATGGTTCAAACAACGTGTCGCATTGTGCACAGTTCAGACTCGGCTCAACCGCTCCTTCGGTGATCTGAGGGCACCCGCAGCTTAAGCATAACCTCAGTTGCTGTCGTTCAACGAATGCGTCGTCGCCCGTGAAACGTGAACGCTTAGAAATACCAGCAGACGTCCATACTCTGCCGCCGGCGACAACCTCCGAACCAGGCGCATATTCCGTGATGCCGATACCGCCGTCACGATCAAGCTCCAAAGGCGCCGCATCCCGTGTCTGACGTGCACCGGTCAGAACCTCAAGCGAAACAGAGTGGACTGGAAAGGCGTAAGTCGGAATAACGGCGCGGCGCGACAGCTGCTCAATCAAGAACTGGTTGAGATAAAGAGCTTGCTGGGTACGCAGGCTTGCAAGTGAGCGATCTATCCGGGTTATTTGCTCTGCGTCGGTCGCGGCAAAAGTGCGACGCCGCTCTTCAAGTTCATCAATTCCCTCCTGCATAATCTGCCAACGGCCGAAAATTGAGTCAGTAAAATCGGAAACGCGCGAACGAAAGGTCGTAACAAGCTCATCTCGCGAGAGACCGATGTTTTGGATCTCGGCCGGTAACGATGATGACAGTTCGGCTCCATTAGTGAATGCTTCACTCGCAGCGGGCCCAGCTAACCAAAAAGTTAGATCGTCGTCAAAACGAGTTCTTTCTTCGTCTGTGAGGACGGCTCCAAACACATCACGAATACGCGCAGCACCAGACCGAGTGTTTCCGGCAAGCTTGTGGTCTAAAAAGCTCGCTAATACCAAAGACATTTGATGGCGATGAAAGAACCCCGCGTTGTCTAACGAAAGGTAAGGTACTCGCGGACGCTCAGCTAAGTAATCTCCGAACTCAGCGAAGACAGCTTGATCAAAACGTCCTGACCTAGCTGTGGTGACTACGATTGGCGCAACTTGCGCCCTGCGACCGGCACGGCCGGCACGCTGCTGATAGTTAGCAATGGAGGGCGGAACATTCTTGCATAAAACGGCCTCTAGATCGCCTAGATCTACACCCATTTCCATTGTTGTCGTACAAGAAAGAAGATTTACCTCACCTCGTTTGAAATCTTCTTCAATGTTATTCCGTACGTGAGTGGCAATTGCAGCTGTGTGCTCCCTAGCTATAGCGAGCTTAGGCTTGTCGCGATATCTAGCCACATAATGGTTTTGATCAGAAAGTGCCTCCCTGTCCTCAACCGTCATCATTTGCAGTTGACCTGTGCACCTTCTCGACTGGCAAATTCCAGCTGTATTCAACTGTGTTCGGGTTCCGCAGGCGCTGCACCTATACAGTGGGCTGTCCATACCTGGGGCGACACGAAGTGAGCGATCCAGTTTGAAACCGAGACCACCGTGATGTGGAGCCATCATAGAGCGTGAACCCTGCAACGCCCGCCAGAACGCGACGAGTACATCTCTGCACGCGTTCCCATCCATGATGACGCCAACGGCATCGCCCATTTTTTTCAGTAGGGTTGTGAACCGATTATCGCGGTTCCCCGAGGGTACATAGTTCAGCGCAAGGGAGGCATTTGCAATTCGGTCACGACTGATACGTCTTCCCTCCTGTGCATTTACGCGGTTCCAGATCGACTCATCAACGAAATCGATTCCACCAGATCCAGGGACAGCGAAAGCGCGATGCTCTCGCGCACACTTGAGCAGATAGCCTACATATGCCCCGGCAAACGGTTTAAGCTCTTCGGGTAGCACTTGCTCAACAGCACGGATTGGCCTGTCGACGTGTTCATAGGTTACTTTGATCAAACCAAAGCCTTCCAATGAAAGGCGCCCGCGACCGAAGACGCTAAGTTCAGCCGCAATGTGTGCCTTCAAGCGGCGCTCTTCGTTGGGCCCCTCTTGGCGCGCCGGGTCCACGCCAGCTGAATAGAGACGTAGACCGTCCTCTCGCAATTCTGCTCTGACTGCTGTGACAAGATTATCAAGATCGACTTCAGTACGACCTCGTTCAAGGGTCCGTAGCAGAGCGCCTCTGACTGCCATGTCCCTAGCAGTACGTTCAAAGAAGGGTGCGAAGAATGCAGCATCCTGGCGGTTATCCGAAAAAACCAATAGGTTTCGGCCACCCATAGGTTGTCCCTCGCCGACATCGCGGGCAGGAAGCGCTTCGAGGAGGGACTGTGCGGCCACAGCGGAGAAAGCTTCGTCTCCCGGATGGACAGCCGTGATAGGCTCCAGATAGCGCGCCGACTGGTGCCCGCACGCTACGCACGCCCGCAAGTGCGGCATATCTTCATCGGCGCTCGGTTGAGGCTGTATTAGTTCAACCGCTAGAGCTCCAATCTCGTCTTGCTCAAGCGGTTCGCCAGTGTTCGGGTCCAGAAAAACTAAGTGCGGAGCGTCAGCTTCGTCCCCTTCCTCGCGATCGTCTTCCTCTGCGAAAGTTCCAGGCATGATCCGCAGCAGACGACGCGCGTTTGGCCCAATATTCTCGGAACCTAATGAAGATGCACTTTCCCAGGCTTCAAAATATGGCTCACCACAGTTCCTGCATACCATTAACGGATAAACGGGTCGCCCGTCAGTGTCCCTTGACGACCCGACATGAACTTGTCCCACACCCTCCGGATCACTAGCATCGAGGGCCGCTCCCACTCGATCAACTGACGAGGCAATCATGTGATAACGCGCAGGAAGAAGCGGAAAAACCGATCCGTCACGACTGACCGCCAAGACCGCTACCGAGATCAGTCCAACGAGAGCCTCTTTCGCTTCATCGGGCTCAGCGTGAGGAAAAACTATCGAAGCTAACTCGTCTAGCGTGGCAGCCCCCCTATCCAAAGCGACGGCAAGCGCATGAACTTCGTCGAACTGGCACAGCAAATAAATGAGCGCATCGCCTAGACTTTCGCCTGACGCTACCTGGAGAGCATCCAACCCCTCAAGGTTACACTCGAAGTTCCAATCTTCTGCTAATATGGGATTTCCGCTGAGCGTCTGGTCTCGCACCATAGACGCCAAACTCAATGCCTGTGCCCACTGCCCTGTCGATAATCCGCTGGATCTTTGGTCACATGAGATAAACGCCGGGTGACGACGTCTCTGAGAGGTAATTACCGAGCTCTCTCCAGCGAACGGTTCACCAAACAGCCGTTGAGCAAAATCTGCTAGTTCCGCCGTGCGCGCAGGATCTAGAGAAGCAGAGGTTCCTACACAACGCATCCCACCGGCGGTGTTTTCCAAGTAAGCCTTCAGCCGGCGAAGAAGAAATGCGACTTCAATTGCCTGCGCCCCGGCGTAAGTATGGATTTCGTCAAGTACAATCCATCTTAATTCGGCCCCGCGCAAAATATTGCGGTTTGTCGGCAGCAGCAGAATATGCTCGAGCATTGCATAATTTGTGATCAAAATATGAGGCGGACTTGCTTTCATCTCCTCTCGAGAAAGAAGCCATTCAGCCGGCACATCAGCATCTTCGCCGAATGCTTCAGCAAATGTCGGGCTTGCCTTAAGCCTGTTCTCTTCCTCCCCCCGTGTCGAACGAGAGCTGACTTGGCCAGTATAACGACCCAACGTGATTCCAGGATTTTCGAGATCTCGGAAAAGCAGCGTCGCGATCCGCGTAAGTTGATCGTTGGCAAGAGCGTTCAAAGGATAGACAAGGATTGCCCGGACGCCGGGAGTCTCCAGATCACCCTGCTTTAGGATGTCATCCACCAATGGATAGAGGAAGCTCTCAGTCTTGCCAGATCCTGTACCCGTAGCAACTAGATAGTTGTCGCTTCTAAGCAACGCGGCTTCCTGGTGGGCGTGAAGCTGACGTTGCCAGAGACCAGGTCTCGAATGAGACATCACGTCCCATCCATCGTGCAAAAAGCCGTCTTCGTGCAGTCCAGCCAGGGATCGGCCTTTTACGAAATCTGGAAGAGTTTCGACGTATGGGCCTTTGACAAGATCTCTGGAGCGCACGGCCTCTCTAACCTTGGCCGCGAGATGGGGTGCTCGCACTTCATTCACGGGCGACGAGGTGGCCACAAAACGGCCAAGCGCAGAATTCAACGAATCGCGAAATCGATTTGGATCAAGGTCATTCATGCGTCTAGTTTCTGCTTTGCGTGTTCTCGGGCTGCATGGTCCCAAACGGTCAAGAAATGCGCCAGAGCTTCTACGCCGACGCGGCAAATTAGGGTGAGAGTGCCGCCAACCTCGACATGAGAAAGCCCTGTCCGACGAACCATCTCGTTGAAAGCGGCCTCTGCATTGTTAAGGCGCGAAGCTCGAGCGAACCTTTCAATAAGCGATACTAATCGTGCGCCTAGCAAGTCGTGTCCCATTGTACGATCGAAAGCTCTCAGACGGTCCAGCTCCGGTACATCCACAAAACTGAGAAGCCGGACCGCGTTACCGACCGGACTATCATTAGTCATTTCGGCTAAGTCGGGCCGTGCTAATCTGGTTCGAATTGCCACAAACGCGGCATCTAAACCTCCGGCGCTGAGTTCACGAGGTAATCCTTCACCGCTCGCAATTCTATTCAACCAAGCGAGAAGTGGGGCTTCACCTGAGGGATCGGGTAGGTCGCTCGGAGCCTCGATATCTGCCATTCTAGCCAAAGGCGATAGATCGGGATGTGTGCCTAACCGGCTGAAAACGGGCAGAGCAGACTCGAAAAGCCACGGCGCCCCGCTGAGAATGTTTGCCCTTGGCAGTCCACCAGATGACCGCTCAACCGCAAGCGCGGGCAGAATGCGTGATGCAATACGCTCTCGCCCAGTCTCAGTGATGATTTCCTGAAGATAAAGCCCTAGTGTTTCAGATACTTGAACACTTGTAGATACGGTCGTCGGCTCTACCAACAATTTTGCAAGCGAAAGCAGATTGGCGGCGTTCACTGCGACCTTAGCCCCTTTCAGGCCCACTGCCGCAAGGTGGCCATCGGCACCACAAACGGGATCGAAATGATCAAAGCCTGAACGTCGGGTAGAAATTTCCATTCTCGCCGGCGGATACGTGTTCCGCCAGGACACCGTGATCTGAACCAGGTGTCTTTCATCTACTTGGACTGACACTCCCTCAGGAAGTCGAGCGGTGACGGAGCGTCCGCCTAGGGCGGCAAAGCCTTGATGAGAGTCCCCGCTGACTGTTTCGATCCGGATGCCGACCGCATCGATGCGACTCTGAGGCTTGAACGTAATTCGCAGAACTGAACCGTCGTCTTCTACCCCAAGCTCAATTGGGTCGTCTACTCGAGTGATCCGCGCCATAAGTTCCGATGAACCATTCGGGAACTCAAGTAGAATACGATCGTCTGAACTTTTCTCTAGTAGCTCTGCTCCAATTGTAAACTCGGTTCGGTTGACGAGTGGGGAACGTTTTAAAGCCCCCAAAACACGAACATCCGCTCGGCATCCCGGCGCATGCAGGGTTAGCGTGTCATTTCTGCTGTTATTAGAGAGGATCAGATGCGTTCCTCGTGGAACTCGTTCTCGATCGCTTGTGGCCACTTTGTTTCGCCAAAGCCTGATCCCTCGAAACGGGCAGAGGAATTCCACAAGGTTGCTCTTGATGCGGACCGCAAGTACCGCCGCTTCGACAGCGGCTTCAGGGTTCATCCAAATGCGACCTTTTGCGCAATCAAAGCCAGCTGAACGGGCAACATCGTATGTGGACGGCATTGGAGCATCATCAATATCGCCGCTCGAGTGACGGCTAACACCTGGCCATACGAATGCGGTGGTCCGAAGCTCCGCCCGTGCATCCGCCTCCTTCTTGGCACCGATTACCAGCACTTCGAATTTGGCGAGCACCGGATCACCCGACTTAGCAAGACCGAGAGATTCGAAACTGACCCGCGCGCATCCGTTTTGGTCCGGCACAATTGGGAAATGTCGGATGCCTGTTTCGGTGGATAGTCGAAGCAGCCGCGATCCAGGAAGCGCCGGATTGAGCTGGATATCTAGAAATCCTTCACCGGCGTATAGCGGGCGCGTCCCCGCATGACCCAAGACGCGAGCGTCCAGTCGCAATGACGGCTCGACACCACGTGAAAGCTCTATCTGTTCGCCACTTGCAAACTCCAGCTTGGTGTCTTCATCAAGGTCAATCCATGCCAACCAATAGCGGGTATCCTTTGCTGGCTCTGCAGGTCCAAATGAAGATGTCTGAAAATCACGCGCCGCCAAGGCAATATGCCTTGGAGAATTGAGCGTAATGGAGCCATCGCCAACGTCCGCTCGCAGCTCAAGCGCGCCAGTATCGGCATCAAAAAGGAGGATCTCGTTTACCTTCGGTGCCACGAAAATTTCCTGATGGCGCCCAGCGCTCCAGATCAAATTCTCAGGCCATGGTGTCGGCAATACTTGCGGCACTCCGCCGGATAATCGAGTTGGGAACGCACCAATTTTGACTGTTTGAGCAATTTTCGCAGGCTCCGGCAAAACTGCTAGGCCGTCACGAAACCAGATGACAGTTGGAGGGCTTACTATCTGCTCTTTTCTTACCCCCTGCGCGCGAGCAGCCCGGTCGAGCGCCGCGTACAGGACCTCGTCACGACCTGTTTCTGCCCGTTCTCCTATCCTCCACCTATTCGACCGGACGGCGTAGTGCCCCACTTTGTCGAAAAGAACCGCAGCGCGTAGCCGACTTAAGGTCTCCGGGCACCATTGGAGTGCGCGACGCTGCCACGCGACTGCCATTGGTGTGTCTTCTGTAGCAGGCGGACCAAGACGGGCCATAGTCGCGATGATAGCATCAGCTAAGGGCTGAATTTGAGAATCAGCCACGCCCAACGGGGCGAAGAACAATGGCGTAGGATCATTCCCCGACAACGCCACCCCGATTCGAGCTGCCGCATTTCTGTAACTCAGTTTGAACGCTTGGCGCCTGGCGGGGTCGAGTAAATCGACGCCAAGAGCATCTGATATGTGGCGATAGACCTCGGACGTGCCTGATCCATAATTCTCCGCCAAAGGGGCGAGCGTCGCCCAAACACCAAGGCACGGAGAGCTACTGAAAAGTCGAGAAACACCAAATCGGCCATTTGCCGCAACAGCTCGAGCCATCGCGCGCGCTTCGGAAGCGTCTAACGGCTCGATTTGTCCAGGATACGGCGTGGAATGACGCCCTATCCAGATCCGCTGCAGAACTTCTTCTAAGCTAGTTGCATCCCCCACCATTAGGATATCATCCCCATAAGGTGGTCTAATGCAAGCACAAATTGCTTAGCGGCAATCAACGATCCAGAATTGTTCCAAAGGGTTGGCAGCGATCTAATGAGGGCGCTCGAGTGGATTGTGCTATTCTGCGTTTCGGAGGAAGCGTGCATATTCGACAGGCTATTGATCGAAAGCGAATACGTCGTATTTTAGCGATAGAGAATTTGAAACTCGTCGCTCCGCCAATAGAATCGTAGCGACTTGGTCGCTACTCAGAGATATTCGCCACCATTGTGCATAAAAGGTTTCAGAGCCAATATACTGTTAAAATTAGAATGATGAGAATTACATTCACGCTATACCCCTACTTCAAGTCTGTTCGAGTCCCCAATGCTCCGCTATTTATATCTTAGTGAACTGGCGGAGCATGCAGGATTCAAACATGCGAGACTGTCCATTGCTACCCCGTCCTTTTTCCACACCACAGTATCCTATTCACCGCACAGACGTGCCCGAGCCCTTCCCTGCGATGTCATTCCGCGTTTCCATTGCTCCACCCCTTTCCGGGCATGGGATATTGGAGACGATGGCAGTCAAGCGGAACAGGATCAATATCGAGGTTATACCCTCGACCGGCCCGGAAACGGACCGGCACGATCCTGCGCGCAAAGACGCCGCCGTGATGTCACTGGCTCGCCTGATCGGTCGCCAGATCGCCCGCGAGCAGTTCGAGCGCAAACTGAAAGCAGAACGCAAAGCACAACGCCACCTGCGTAGCTGACCTGCAAATTCTCTTGCATTTATACGTGTAACACGTATTATATAAGCAGACCTATTCTCCTGGAGTCTGCGATGCCAACCACAACCTCCCTCGAATTCCAGCGCAAGTTCGGACAGTACCTGAACGAGTCTCATCGTGAACCGGTGGAGATCACGCGACATGGACGGCGCGAGTTTGTGCTGATGTCGGCCGCCCAATATGACCAGCTACTGTCAGCGGCGCAGCGCAGCGGCAAATCCGTCGAAGCCGCCTCCGAACGTGAACGGAATTAACCTCTCCCCCGGACACGGAGCTTGAAAGGACTGCCGATATGACCCGCGTTGCGCTCTATGCCCGATATTCTTCCGACAATCAGCGCGAAGCGTCGATTGAGGACCAGTTGCGCATCTGCCGCGAACAAGTGAAGCGCGAGAAGTGGAAGATCGTCGGAACCTACAAGGATGCGGGCATCTCCGGCGCGAGTATGATCCTGCGCCCCGGCATCCAGGCGCTTCTGCAGGACGCACAGGCAGGACAGTTCGATATCGTGCTGGCAGAAGCGCTCGATCGCATCAGTCGTGACCAGGCTGACGTCGCCACCTTCTACAAGCACCTCAAGTTCGCCGGCGTTCCGATTGTCACGCTATCCGAGGGCGAGATCAGCGAGCTTCATGTCGGCCTCAAGGGCACAATGAACGCGCTGTTCCTGAAAGACCTTGCCGCCAAAACCCATCGCGGCATCCGTGGCCGCGTCGAGGACGGCAAGTCAGGCGGCGGACTGTGCTTTGGCTACAATGTCGTCAAGCAGCTTGATGCGCGCGGCGATCCCATTCGCGGCGACCGGGAAATCAACGAAGCCGAAGCGAATGTTGTCCGCCGCATCTTCCGCGAGTTCGCCGTCGGCGTGGGTCCGCGCACAATCGCCCGCACATTGAACGAGGAAGGTGTCCCCGGTCCGGCTGGCAAGCTCTGGAGCGACACAACCATCCGGGGCCATGTGAAGCGCGGCACGGGGCTGGTGAATAATGAACTTTATATCGGTCGTCTGATCTGGAACCGGCTTCGTTACATCAAGGATCCATCGACCGGAAAGCGCGTCTCACGCCTGAACCCGGAAGCGGAATGGATCATCAAGGATGTGCCGGAGCTGCGTATTGTCGATGACGAACTCTGGCATTCGGTCCGTGTCCGGCAGGGCGAGATCGCCGAGAAGTTTGCCAACGTTACCGAAGCCGTGCGAAAGCACCAGAAAAAGAATCGCCTGAACGGCACACGTCGGCCGAAGTCCCTTCTGTCCGGCCTGGTCTTCTGTGGCTGCTGCGGAGGCCCCTACTCGCTTCGCGGCGCTGATCGGTTCGCCTGCTCGAACCACATCAGCAAGGGCGCGTGCTCTAACAGCCGCACGATCCCGCGTGAGGATCTGGAAGCCCGCGTGCTCTCCGGCCTGAAGGACCAGATGATGGCGCCTGAGATCGTTGAGGAAGCGATGCGCGCCTATGCGGAGGAGACCAACCGGCTGAACCGGGAACGCCGCTCCAGCGGCGATGCTTGGAAAGCGGAACTGGTAAAGATCGAGATGCAGATCCGCGGCATCATTGAGGCGATCAAGGCCGGCATGTTCCATGAGAGCATGAAGGCAGAGATGGACACACTGGAGGCGCGCAAGACCGAACTGAACACCCTCCTGGCCGACGCGCCAGAGGACACACCGGACATTCTGCCGAGCGCCTCGGCGATCTATGCAAAGAAGGTTTCTGCCCTGACGAAGGCGCTCAATCGCAAGGAGGAGCGGCAGGAAGCGGCGGAGACATTGCGCGGCCTGATCGAGAAGATTTCGCTGACGCCGGGGCCAGAACGCGGCGAGATTTATGCAACGCTGCACGGCGAACTGGGCACAATTCTCAATTGGACGGAGCGGCAAGTCATTGGAAAGTCCGTAAAAACAACAAAACCCGCATCGGATGCTGCGGGTTTGTCGTTATCAGTGGTTGCGGGGGCTCACAACCAACCATTCCTGCGGCTGGTTGAAAAGCGTCTTCCAAAGCTAGCGGCCTAGGCTCGCGACTTCGCCAGTTCAACTACCTGTTTACCCGCCCACCTATTTTATGCTGTGGCCCGCCTATTCTCCCCCACATACAACCGCGGTTGCACCGAAATTGGCTGGCATCCCAGCCACCGGCAAACCTGCCGTGCTTGGTCCCACGACTACCTCCATTCATTGATGATAGGTGCACATCGTACGCTGGGCGGCCTTGTCTGCCGTTTCTTCCCAACATTGAAAAGGAAGATCTGAGTGGACGGGATGACGAGATACCCTTCGAAAAAGCTGCACTCTTTCTTCGGAGAGCATCTTGTTGATGGACTGGCGCCCGCCCAGAAGGCCGGGGACTATTGATGACGTTTACGGGATCGGAAGCGAGGCAAACTACTTGATCCCGTCTATGATAAAGGACCGATAGTCCGCCCCGAGAAACCGGTGTTTCACGGCAGCTTGGTACCCGGGACTGTCGTAAAAGGCGCGTGCCGCCTCCATAGTGGGAAAACTGACCATCACCACACCGTCGGGAGCTGCCCCCTCCAGAACGTCCTGAGGGCCGTGGGCGGCGAGTACGGTTCCTCCCGATTCCCCCAGCAATGGCCTCAACATTTCCGCATAAGTCTGCAGTTCAGCTGCATCGCGGCTACGTTCTTGAATGAAAATGGCATAAGCGGTCATGTTAAATCTCCTTAAGAGTTCCGGACCCGGTCGGTTGCAATTGACGACCTTGCTTACGACGGGTCGTTTGAAGGCTGCGCGGGCTTGTCGAGGTCGAAGACGATATCGATCGCAGGGAGGATTTCGAGCTACGCTAGCCGTTGACGGGGGATATGGGGGAGCCGGATCTGCAGGTCAGGGATCGACGCGTTGTTGCCCTTCCGTCCTATCCGCCTCCCGCATCGACATCAGGTCGTCTTAACGGTGATGGCGACGTCGATATTGCCCCTTACCGCGTTCGAATAGGGGCACGTCGCATGCGCCGCCTGTACGATCTCCTCAGCCGTTGCCTGATCGAGACCGGTAATCGCGACGTCGAGCGTCACTGAAAGCACGAAACCACCGCTCCCATTGGGTGACAAGCCCACTTCGGCCACCACCACGATGTCGGTATCCTTCACCCTGGTCGCCTTGTTGCGGGTGACGTCGATCACCGCATTTTCGAAGCAGGCCGCATAGCCGGCCGCGAACAGTTGCTCGGGATTAGTCGCACCGCCCTTGCCGCCCATCGTCGTGGGCAGCGCCAGCGGAAGATCAAGAAGGCCGTCTTCGCTGCGGACGGTACCGCTGCGGCCACCGATCGCGGTGACTTTAGTGCTGTAGAGTGCGCTCATCCTCGGGCTCCTGTCACAGCATCTCTGACATGCCAAACGAAGTCAGCATCTCGTTCTGAATCGGGCGTACGGCCTCGTTCAGTCGATGAACGCCGAAGTCCAGACCTTCGGGCATGACGACCGTGCGCAATGGACGCCGCTCCGTGGCCTCGACCAGCTCCGCGATGGCATCGGCCACGCGCTGGGGCCGCGCGGGATTGGCCTCATCTTGTCCGTCATTGGCGTGCGCCTTGATCTGGCCCGGGATTGCGGCGACCTCTCCGTAGGATGCAAGCACCGTCTGGTCGGATGGCTCAGGGCTCGACGAATTGAGGTTGCTCGGGAATGGCCCCGGCTCGACGATGACGGAGTCGATTCCAAAGCCCTTTAGTTCGTAACGATACGCTTCGGCAAGCCCCTCGAGCGCAAACTTGCTCGCGGAGTAGGTGCCGAAGAACGGAAAAACCACCCGACCCATCAGGGATGTCACGTGCACGAGGAGTCCGCTGCCGGCGGCACGCATATGCGGGAGAACGGCGCGGTCTGCCCGTACGGCGCCGAAGAAATTCACCGCAAACAGCCGTTCGATGTCTGCCACCGTGTAGGCTTCGGTGACCCCGACGGGCATAAGTCCGGCGTTGTTGACCAGAACATCGATCTTTCCGTGCTGCTTGAAGATCTGGTCGATCGTGGAATTGACCGAGGCCTCGTCGGCGACGTCCATTTCAAGGACTTGCAGCACATGTCCCTCGGCCTTCGCCGCGTCGATAAGGTCCTTTCGGACCTTGGCATTTCTTCCCTCGACGTCCCGCATGGTCGCAACCACCGTATGGCCCCGCCTTGCGAGTTCCAGCACCGTGAGGTTTCCGAAACCACTGCTTGCGCCTGTGACAACAACGACTTTTCCGCTCATCTTCAGTTCTCTCTCTTTGAAATCCTTTGGCCGTAAACCACCAATAGACAGACCTGTATGTATTTGCAATCGCAAAATTTACAGAATAGTCTGTCTATATGTCGGCCAAGGATCTGAGGTGACGGAAATGCAGACGCGCAGCGTGCTTGAGTTTGTAGATGTGGATGGAAAATCGCTCGATGCCCTCGCCCCGCGAGAACGCATATTGAAGACTGCGTCTGACCTGTTTTACCGGCTTAGCATCAACTCTGTCGGGATAGACCGGATCATCGCCGAGAGCGGCGTGGCGAAGATGACTTTTTACAAGCACTTCCCCTCGAAGGCCACCCTCATCGCTACCTATCTGCGCCACAAGAGAGTCATCTGGTTCCAGATGCTCGCGACCGCGACCGAAAAGCCTGGCCTATCGCCGCCTGAGCGGGTGCTCGCGATTTTCGACGCGATAGATGAACCTCTCAGGGCAAAAACTTTCCGCGGTTGTTCGTTTGCGAGAGGATTGGCAGAATTCGGACCCGAGGCAAACACTCCAGAGGTGCAGGCGACAATTGCCGAGTATTTCACGGAACTGCATGAATTCGTTGCATCGCTGATTAAGCCCCTCGCTTTAGATAAGCCTGAGCAAGCCGTCATCCAAATCCTGTCACTCGTCCAGGGTTCGTTTGTTATGGCACAATCCATTCCTAACGGTGGAATTGTTAAAGCAAACCGCGATGCAGCCAGACTCCTGTTGGAGCATGGGTTGTCCGATTAATTCCTTCGGGCAAGCGCCTGTTGGCGTCTCCCCTCTCTTCGAGCCGCAAACCTTCGAACAGCCTGCTAAAAATCAATGCGCGACGCCCGGGTCGCTGGGAGTGGTATTGCCGCTTACGCGGGATCCTGCGACACCGCAGCACGTGCGTCACGTCGCATAAAAGCCCAGTCAATCAGTTCCGCCATGGATGGACCAAGGGCGATCCCCATCTCACTGAGCGCATACTCTACCCTGGGCGGAACCTGAGGAAACACGGTTCGCGTGACGATACCGTCTTTCTCCAGTTCTTTGAGTTGCTGGATGAGCATTTTCTGGTTCACGCCCTCTACACGCTTCTCAAGTTCCGAAAATCTTAGCGGCCCCTTCGCACCAAACAGCTGGCAGATGATGACAATTTTCCACTTGCCCTCAAGGACCTGAAGAGCGTCCCTGGTCGCTGCTGCCCAGATCAACTGCTGCTTGGGATCGTCGCAGCGCCAGTCTCTCTCTATAGCCATACTTACCTCCGGGTGGGTTACCCACTTTCGAGTAGGTTCTTGCCGTATCATCTAGCTATACCTATTCTTCGGAGTACGAAAAGTCACGTCTCCGTCGGAGTGCGTTGAGTTCAATACTCTCAGCAAGGGAATGACAATGAAGGTCGGAATCATTGGCGCAGGCAACATCGGTTCGACACTGGCACGCAAGCTCGCGGCGGCAGGGCACGAGATCAAGCTTGCCAATTCCAAGGGGCCGGAATCGATCCGCGACCTTGCCGCCGAAGTTAGTGCGACGGCAACGACCCGGGAAGATGCCGTAACAGGTGTGGATGCGGTGATCCTCTCCATCCCGTTCGCAGCGCATCGCGATCTCGCCGCGTTGTTTCAGACCGTTCCCGAGAACGTCGTCGTTATCGACACATCCAACTATTATCCGTTCCGCGACGGTGCGATCGCCGAGATCGATGACGGCAAGCCGGAAGCGGTCTGGGTCACCGAGCAGATCGAGCGGCCCATCATCAAGGCGTGGAACGCAGTGCTTGCCGAGACCCTTGCCAAGAAAGGCGCAGACAAGACGCAACCCGGCCGCATCGCCCTTCCGGTCGCGGGCGACGATCCTGAAAAGAAATCGCGCGTGCTGGAACTGGTCGAGGCGACAGGCTTCGACGCCTTCGATGCCGGGGGCCTCGCGACCTCATGGCGACAGCAGCCGGGCACGCCTGCCTATTGCACGGAACTGACGGCTGACGAGCTGAAAACGGCTCTTGGAAAAGCAGACCCGAACCGCTCGGCGGACAACCGCGAGACTCTGATCAAGGATTTCATGGAAGGGGGCGAGAGCCTGACCCACGACGACATCGTCGCCCGCAACCGCGCCGTAACAGCGTGAGCAGGACAGGAAACATCATGAAAGTTGGTATTCTTGGCGCAGGCCACATCGGAAAAACGCTGGTCCGTCAACTCAGCAGAACTGGGTACGATGTGAAGGTAGCAAACTCACGTGGTCCTGAGACGATCGCGCCATCAGTGCTTGCATTTGGCGGACGCGCCGTAACGCTCGAACAGGCCGTCGAGGACGTGGACGTCTTGATTCTCTCGATCCCTCTCAACCGCCTGCCCGAAATCGCTGCCAAACTTGCCGCTCTTCCAAAGGACGTCGTCGTTATCGACACGTCCAACTACTATCCGATGCGCGACACCGAGATCGCCGACATCGAGGCGGGCGAAGCCGAGAGCGTCTGGGTATCCGGACAACTCGGCCGACCAGTCGCAAAGGCTTGGAATGCAATCGGTTCCGATTCTTTCGCCCGACTGGGAAAACCTGCGGGTCACCCGGATCGGATCGCCATACCGGTCGCTGCAGACAATGAACGCGACCGACTTGTCGCTATGGCGCTTGTGGGTGATACGGGCTTCGACGCGGTCGATGCCGGACCGCTTTCGGAGTCATGGCGCCAGCAGCCTGGATCTCCGGTTTACTGCACAGACCTCACGGCCATCGAGATTCCCGATGCACTCGCCGCCGCGGAAAGATCCCGGTTGCCAAAGCGGCGAGACCTTTCCGTCGCTGCGGTTCAGGAGAGGCTTGGCGATACGAAGAGCAATCCCGACGCGGGCTTTCTCGTGCGTTTGAACAGGGCCCTGTTCCTGTAGATCGCCACTTGGTAGCAATGGATATAGTCCCCGGTAAAAAACTGATGACCCGCGGCCCGTAAGCCGCGGGGGCGCCGGAACATGGGATCGATAATGTCGCGTAAAATGATGATTGGAATGCATTTCGGAAACGGTTATGGCTCCCAGCCGGGCGCATGGCGCATGGCCGGGGTCGATCCCCGGAACTACACGAACTTCGACAGCCAGGTGCGCTACGCCCAGGCAGCGGAACGGGGCAAGTTTCAGTTCCTGTTCATGCCGGACTTTCCGGTGTTGACCGGCAATGTCGAAACCGAAGCGCCGATGATTAACATCGATCCGATGATGACGCTCGCGGCCGTCGCGCGCGGGACCGAACGGATCGGATTGGTCGCGACCGGTTCGACCACCTTCAACGAGCCCTATAATCTGGCGCGCCAATTCAAGGCCCTCGACCTGATGAGCCACGGCCGGGCGGGATGGAACGCGGTTCCGACCAGCGATCCCGCGATCGCGGCCAATTACGGTCGCGACTTGCCGTCCCGCAGCGAAAAGTATCAGCGGCTTCACGAGTCGATCCAGATCGTTCAAGCACTGTGGGGCAGCTGGGAAAAGGGAGCATGGCTGCACGACGCCGCATCGGGGCGCTTCGCGGACCCTTTCAGGATCCAGCCCATCAATCTACGAGGAAATCATGTCGGTTCAAGCGGTCCGCTGCCCCTCCCGCCGTCAGAACAGGGGCAGCCCGTCATCTTCCAGGCAGGCGGGGGCGACCAGGGATTGGAGGTCGCGGCCCGTTATGCAAGCGGCGTGATCGGGGCGGTCTACACCATCGAGGCCGCCCGTGCCCAGCGCATGGCGCTCCGCAACGCTGCGGAACGTGTTGGTCGCGATCCTGACGAGATAAAGTTTTTCCCCGGCCTCATGACGACGATCACGCCCGACAGACGAAGCGGGCTTGATCGCCGGATTGCGGTCAGCGGGGAAACCTTCCCGCAGCGCGTAGAATATCTCGGGCAGATGCTGGGATTGCAGCTGTACGCGGCACGGCTCGACGAGCCGCTGTCAACGGCTCAACTCGCGGCTGCTCGTCCGTCTCCGCGCGATCCCCGCTCAGCCCATGCCCTGAATATCGCAAGAGAGGGCTGGAGCCTGCGGGATATTCTGGCGCATGGCGTGATCGACTATCACCCGGTCATCGCCGGCCCCGCGGTCGAAGCTGCCGACCATATGCAGACCTGGTTCGAGGCGGGTGCGGCCGATGGCTTCTGGCTGTCGCCCGACGTCTACGAGGACGGCATCGATGCGCTCGTCGATGAGGTGGTCCCTCTCCTTCAGGATCGCGGACTATTTCATCGGGATTATGAGGGAACGACCCTGCGCGACCATCTCGGCGCACCGCCCCAGTACGGGCTTGATACGCGTATCATGCTGTGAACCGAAAATAGGCGAGCGCCAGATCGCTTTGCGTATCAATTTGCTTGGTCGTCTGAATGCCGGGTTTCCCCGACTCCAGACGATGATGGTCGAGAGCGGCTTGTCCGACGTCACAGATCATGGCTTTGAATCCTTGGGAGAGCAGGAAACCCTTGAAGAGAAAGCGTCAGGAGCTTCATGAACGCTCCTAACGTCCGATACCACTATTCGGCGAGTTCGCGCATGACCTTGATCAGGTCGGATTTGCCTTCGAATCCGATGCCCGGCAGTTCCGGCATGGTGATGTGGCCGTCGATGACCTTGACGCCGTCCGGGAAGCCGCCATAGGGCTGGAAGAGATCTGGATAGCTCTCGTTGCCGCCCAGCCCAAGGCCGGCGGCGATATTGAGCGACATCTGGTGGCCGCCATGAGGGATACAACGCGACGGTGACCAACCGAACTGGCGCAGCACGTCTAGCGTACGCAGGTACTCGACGAGACCGTATGACAGGGCGCAGTCAAACTGCAGGAAGTCGCGGTCAGACCGCATGCCGCCGTAGCGCAGCAGGTTACGGGCATCCTGATGGGAGAAGAGGTTCTCTCCGGTCGCCATCGGGGCATCGTAGAATTCCGAGATGGCGGCCTGCAGCGCGTAGTCCAGCGGGTCGCCGATTTCTTCGTACCAAAAGAGCGGATAGTCTCGCAGCATCTTGGCGTAGGCGATGCCGGTCTCCAGATCGAAGCGGCCGTTCGCATCCACCGCAAGCTTCGCCTCGGATCCGATTTCCTCCAGCACGGATTCGATGCGGCCGCGGTCCTCGTCGATCGAGGCGCCGCCGATCTTCATCTTCACGACATTGTAGCCGCGGTCGAGATAGCCGCGCATCTCCTTGCGGAGCGCGCTGTTGTCCTTGCCCGGATAGTAGTAGCCGCCGGCGGCGTAGACGAAAACCTTCGGATTGGCTTCCCGGCCCTTCATGTCGGCGAGATGGCGGAACAGCGGCTTGTCCTCGATCTTGGCGACCGCATCCCAGACCGCCATGTCGAGCGTTCCGACCGCAACCGAGCGCTCGCCGTGACCGCCAGGCTTTTCATTCATCATCATAGTCGACCAGATCTTGTGCGGATCGAGGTTGGTGCCGGCGTCGTTGATCAGGCTGTTCGGGTCTGCCTGCAGGATGCGGTCCTTGAACCGTTCGCGGATCAGGCCGCCCTGGCCATAACGGCCGTTCGAGTTGAAGCCATAGCCGACGACGCGACGGCCGTCCTTGACAACATCGGTGACGACGGCGACGAGGCTGGCTGTCATCTTCGAGAAGTCGATATAGGCATTGCGGATGGGCGAAGCGATGGGCTTAGTGACTTCGCAGACGTCGACGATACGCATTTGAATCTCCGGTTCAGTTTTTAGGTAGGTAGCGAATGTTGTCTCTCTGCCGCACCTTCGCAGCGATCAGACGAGAGCACTAATGCCTTGGTAGCCGAGCGAGGCCACGCATTCCAATGCTCTGACGATTTGTATTAGTGCCGTTTCAGCATTGCCAGTTCTCGCAATTTGATGAAATAGAATGAGAACCTGGGCGGACGATAAGGATGCTTGACTGAATTGCTCTATCCGCCTCCATAGAATCGAATACCCGGCGATGCCAATTCGGCTTCATTGAGCGGCTGCCGGCATATTCAGCGCCACGGCATGTCATCAAAGGGTTTCCGCAACGGCCTTTCCGCAAGTGACGGTGTCCGCATCTCCGCCCAGGTCGCGTGTCCGCAGCCTTTGGTCCGCGAGAACGGTCTCGATGCCAGCCATCACGGCAGCGCTGGCTTCATACTCTCCGAGATGGTCCAGCATCATCGCTGCCGACCATATCTGTCCGATAGGGTTGGCAATGCCCTGTCCCGCAATGTCCGGCGCTGATCCGTGAACGGGTTCGAACAGGGAGGGAAATTTCCGCTCCGGATTGATGTTTCCCGACGGCGCGATGCCGATCGTACCCGTGCAGGCCGGCCCCAGATCCGAGAGGATGTCGCCAAACAGGTTCGATGCCACGACCACATCGAAGCGGTCCGGGTTCAGCACGAAATGGGCGCAGAGAATATCGATATGATATTTGTCCCAGGTGATATCCGGATAGGACTTTGCCATTTCCTCGACCCGCTCGTCCCAATAGGGCATCGAGATGGAGATGCCGTTCGACTTGGTGGCGGAGGTCAGGCGCTTGCGGGGGCGGGTCTGCGCGAGATCGAAAGCGAATTTCAGAATCCGATCGACGCCGATCCGCGTCATCACCGTTTCCTGGAGAACCGTTTCCCGCTCGGTTCCCGGGAAGATGCGCCCGCCGACCGAGGAATATTCACCCTCGGTGTTTTCCCGGACGACGTAGAAGTCGATATCGCCGGGGCCGCGCCCGGCGAGCGGCGAGGTCACGCCCGGCATCAGCCGCACGGGCCGCAGGCTGACATACTGGTCGAATTCCCGGCGGAATTGAATCAGCGAGCCCCAGAGCGAGATATGATCGGGAACGACCTCCGGCCAGCCGACCGCGCCGAAGAAGATGGCATCATGGCTGCCGATCTGCGCCTTCCAGTCCTCCGGCATCATCTGACCGTGCTTCACATAGTAATCGCAGGAGGCGAAGTCAAAGCCGTCGATCCGCAGCTCGAAGCCGAACTTTTTCGATGCCGCTTCCAGCACCCGGAGGCCTTCGGGAACGACTTCCTTCCCGATGCCATCGCCGGCGATGGAGGCGATCCTGTAGACGCGGTTTGTTCTATTTTCCAAAGTCATGCTCCTGTTGGATCAGTCTTCCTCGACGAAGACCTCGTTGCGACGTCTCGCGATATTGGGGAGAAAGGCGACGATCAGCACGATGAGGGCGACCGTCAGAAGTCCTGCGCTGATGGGCCGGGTAAAGAAGACGGAAACGTCGCCGTGCGAAATCGTCATCGCCCTGCGCAGATGCTCCTCCAGCAGGGGCCCGAGGACGAAGCCCAGCAGCATGGGCGCGGGCTCGAAATCCAGCTTCGACAATACGTAACCGAACACACCGAACGCGGCCATCACATAGAGATCGAACGTGTTGGAGTTCACGCTGTAGACGCCAATCGAGGCGAAGGCGAGGATCGCCGGAAACAGCACCGTGTAGGGAACAGTCAGAAGCTTCACCCACAGGCCGATCAGTGGCAAGTTGAGGATGACGAGCAAAAAGTTGCCGATCCACATCGAGGCGATCAATCCCCAGAACAGTACGGGTTGTTCGGTCGCCACCTGCGGGCCGGGGACGATGCCCTGGATGATCATCGCGCCGATCATCAGCGCCATGACGGGGTTGGCGGGCACGCCAAGGGTCAGCATGGGGATGAACGATGTCTGCGCCCCTGCATTGTTTGCAGCCTCCGGTCCCGCGACGCCCTCGATCGCACCATTGCCGAAGCGCTCCGGCGTCTTTGAGATCTTCTTCTCAAGCGCATAGGATGCGAAGGACGCTAGTATCGCCCCGCCGCCTGGAAGAACGCCCAGAGCGGAACCAAGCAAAGTGCCCCGGCACGCCGGGGCAATCATCGCTTTGAAATCTGAGCGACTTGGCCATAGACCCGCCACGCGGCTAACGACGGCCGTTCGCTCGATCGTCGTTTCCAGGTTGCGCAGGATCTCGGCGATCCCGAAGAGACCGACGGCAACGGCGACGAAGTTCAGACCGTCCGCCAGTTCGGGCCGGCCGAGCGTGAAGCGCATCGCCCCTGTATTGATGTCCGTTCCGACAAGCCCGAAGACGAGACCCATCGAGACCATTGCGATGGTCTTGAGCACCGAGCCGCGCGCCAGAACGATGGAGGCGGCGAGGCCGAGCACCATCAGGCCGAAATATTCCGGCGAGCCGAATTTGAGCGCGACCGTCGTCAGCGGCGGCGCAAGGGCGGCGACGACCACGGTGGCGATTGTCCCGGCAAAAAATGAACTCAGCGCCGCGGCGGCAAGCGCCGGCCCCGCCCTCCCCTGCCGCGCCAACTGGTATCCATCCAGAGCGGTCACGGCCGACGAGGACTCGCCTGGCAGATTGATCAGGATCGCCGTCGTTGAGCCCCCATACTGTGCACCGTAATAGATGCCGGCGAGCATGATCAGCGACGTTTCCGGCGAGAGCGACAGGGTGATCGGCAAAAGCATGGCGATCGTTGCCGTCGGTCCGATTCCCGGCAGTACGCCCACCAACGTTCCAAGCAGTGTGCCGACGAAGCAGAAGAGAATGTTGTAGGGCGTAAGCGCAGCGCTGAGACCGAGCCCAAGATTACCGATGATGTCCATCATAGCCTAAACTCCCAACCAGGGACCGATAAGACGGACGGGCAGCCCGAGGCCATAGTAGAAAACGCCCAGACAGAACACGGTAATGCCGAGTGTGATGGCAAGAACGACAAGCGGTCTTTGCCCGCTCGCCGCGGCTGCAGCAGACAACGAGGTGAGCGCAACCGCTGGTACAAACCCCAAGGCGCGGACTGTCAGGCCGAACAGGATCGGCGCAACGATGATCGCGGCCAGAGCACGCAAGGGTGCAATTTGCGGGCGAAAAACTTCGATGTCCTTCAGGGCTTTGATTCCGATAACGACGCCAATCACTGTGATGACGGTCGACAGAATTAGGGGAAAATAGCCCGGCCCCATCCTGAGCGCCGATCCGACGTCCATCGTAAATATGGACGAAATGCCGAACGCTAGCCCGACGGCCAGCAGCGTGCCGGAAGCGGCAATGTTTTTGATATCCATGAAAGACCTCCGTTCGGTTAGGGGACGTCATCCCCCAACCGAACCATCACCGTTAATCTGCAAACTGACCGGCAGCCTTGATGATGGGGTCCCAGCGTTTGATTTCGCTATCGAGTTTGGTGCGAAGCGCCTCCTGCGTCGCCTGTTCCTTCGTCGCGGGCATGGTGGCGATCTGCGCGAAGCGTTCCTTCAAAGTAGCGTCGTCCATTGCAGCCTGGAGCGCCGACGTCAGCTTGTCGAGGACGTCTTTCGGAGTGCCCTTGGGCGCGTATACGCCATGCCAGACGCCCACTTTGAATTCCGGCAATCCGGCCTCGGTGGTCGTCGGCACGTCAGGCAGTGTGGCAGCGCGTGCTTCACTGGTAATCGCGTATGCCTTGACTTGCTTCTGCGTGATCGGACCGACGGTATTTGTGGCCTGGTCACAGGTCATATCGATCTGGCCACCAAGCAAATCCGTCATGATCGGGCCATTTCCCTTGTAGGGAACGGTTGTCATCTGCGTCCCGATCGTTGACATGAACAACGTGCCGCACAGATGGGATGCGGCTCCAATGCCAGCATGAGCATACGTGACCTTGTTACCGTTCTGCTTGATGTAGGCGACGAGTTCCTGAAACGTCGACGCCGGGAACTCATTGCGCGCGATGACCGTCATCGCGGCGTCGCTGACGAGCCCGATCGGTTCAAACGCCTCCATGGGTTTATAGGGCAATTGCCGGTAAAGTGCTGGGGCCGTCGCCATTCCGATATGGTGTACGAGGATCGTATAGCCGTCCGGATCTGCGTCCGCGACGCGTCGGGCACCGATCGTTCCGCCGGCGCCTGGGACGTTTTCAACGATGATTTGCTTACCGAGCGACTTGGACATTGCGTCTGCGGTGAGTCGGGCAATAGTGTCAGTTGGCCCACCCGCCGCATAGGGAACGACCATAAATATGTTGCGTTCCGGATAGTCTGCCGCAAAAACCGGGGTGACTGCTAGCGTAAAGGCAGCTATTGTTGAAAGTAGCTTCATGTCTTCCTCCCATTTGCCGTCGTCTCCAGCAACGGCACTCCTCAATGCAACATTCGCGAACAAGCGATTGACGGTCCAATGCCGTTTCGGCTTCAATTGGTGCCGCAAGTGAGGAAAAGAGATGGATACAGCCTGGCTTCTGGATTTGCGGGCACTCGCCGATACGCTGAATTTCTCGAGAGCGGCGGAGGTGCGCAACATTACCCAGCCCGCGTTTGGCCGTCGGATCAAGGCTTTCGAGGACTGGAGCGGATCCGTTCTGGTCGACCGGTCGACGCACCGCATCAGGATCACGCCTGCTGGCGAAATCATGCTGGATGCCGCAAACGATATTCTTCAAAGGATCGAACGGGCCGTCCACGACTTGAGCCAGGAACGATCCGCCACCGCGACCCTGACCTTTGCGGCAACGCACGCTCTGTCCTTCACGTTTTTCCCGGGTTGGATCCAAAGCCTCGGCTCGTCGGTGGCTACCGTGCCGATCCGGCTCCTTTCGGACAATATGAACGAGTGTGAGAAGATGATGGCGGAAGGCCGAGCCCAGTTTCTTCTCTGCCACTTCCATCCGAACAGCGAAATCCGGTTGCATGAAGCCGATTTCAAGCACGTGGAACTGGCCAGCGACGTTCTTCTCCCGGTGGCGCAAAAAGATAAAAATGGAACGCCGATCCATAAACTGCCAGGCACACCATCCGAGCCCATCGCTCATATATCGTTTGACGAGAAATCAGGCATGGGGCGGATCCTGGCGGCTAATCTGCCCCACGTCGGGAGCGAACTGCATCTCGCTCGTGTGTTCACATCTCATCTGGCCATGGTGTTGAAAGCGTTGGCACTCGAGGGGAAGGGTGTCGCCTGGATACCACGCAGCCTTGCCAAATCCGAGCTGGAGCCTGAAGGAACGCTCGCAATCGCCGGCGACGAGAAGTGGATGGTCCCGGTCAAGATCGTGTTGATCCGATCCCGGTCACGCATGGCAGAATTGGCCGAGAAATTCTGGACGACCGTCGAAAGTGCATCCAAGCGAAAGCCGGCATAGCGATGAGCGTGACTGAGCCCGCCGGCTAGGCACGCTCTTGTTCTGCAATATATTAACGACCGTCTAACGGGTGATCTAATCCACATTCCCTGGGAGAAAATCGAAATGAAGACGAAGCAGAGAATACTTCTGGCACCTTATATTTTGGAGCAACCATAGTGGCCAGCAATCTTGCCCAAGCTGAAGATAAGACCTCGCTTCCTGGCTACGCCGAGGGTGCGCAGGTGGTTCGCGTGGAAAAGACGCAAGGCCAGATCGATGAGATCGGCGGCGTGGTTTTTACGCAGATCAAGCAAGTTCGTGCCGTTACCCAGCTCGAAATGTCGCTGCTGGTCCCCCGGACCAACGAGTTGAAGCCGGCGATCGTTTATTTCCCGGGCGGCGGCTTTATCTCGGCGGATCATGAGAAATTCATCGATCTGCGCATGGCGCTCGCGAAAACGGGTTTCGTGGTCGCGGCCGCGCAATACCGCACGGTTCCTGACAAGTATCCGTCACTTGTCGAGGACGGCAAGGCGGTTATCCGCTATCTGCGCGAACATGCTGGTGAATATGGCATTGACCCCGCACGCATCGGTGTGCTTGGCGATTCAGCCGGCGGATACGTGTCGCAGATGATGGGCATGACGAATGGCGAAAAGGCCTTCGACAAAGGTCAGTTCCTCGACAAATCCTCCGACGTCCAGGCGGCCGTGACGATGTATGGGATCTCGAACGTTCTGGAAATTGGCGACGGCTTTCCGGATGATATCGCAAAGGTGCATCAATCACCGGCGGTGACCGAGGCGCTGCTGGTGAACGGCACGGCGTTTGGGGATTTCCCCGGTGCATCGATCGGTAGCGACCCCGAGAAGGCCTTACAGGCAAGTCCCATGGGCCATGTCGAAGGCAGCAAGCCGCCGTTCCTCATCATGCATGGAAGCGCCGACACGCTCGTTTCGCCCCTCCAGAGCCTGCAGCTCTTTGAGGCCCTGAAGAAGAAGGGCGACAAGGTTGAGTACGTTCTTGTCGAGGGCGCAGGTCATGGCGATCTCACCTGGTATCAGCCGCCGATCATCGACCGGGTGGTCGAGTGGTTCAAGGCCACATTGGGTGGTCCGATCAAGGGAAACAGCAGCACCGGGAATGCCAGCGGCGGAAATCTCTGAATCGAGCAAGATGGACGCCTCAATTTAAGTAGAGACAGACGCCGATTTGAAGTGAATTGGTCCTCAATCCTTCTCAAGGTCATTGATCGCGACGCCGCCACTCGCCTCTCAGTGTAGGAAATCGCCTTGTAGACGCCCTTGCAGCAAGGGGCATCGATAACAGAGAGACAAACTTTTGAGCGACTTACCGAACTATTCGGCTTGCTGACTTTTCCTTCTAAGCCTTCGCGGATCGGTAACTGTGCGGTCGAAGTATCGCGACGGCGTTGTTCCCAACGCCTTACGGAACATTGTTATAAAGGAGGTCGATCGACTTGCTGTTGCGGTAGAAAGACATCCCGATCGTTTCGCGGCATTCGCCCACTTGCCTATGAAAGAACCTGCGGCGGCGGCGGACGAACTGGAACGGTGCGTGAAACACCTCGGTTTTCGCGGGGCCTCTATCAATGGGACCACGGATGGACTGTTCCTGCACGAACCGCGGTTCGCACCTATCCTGTCGTGTGCCGAGGCGCTCGGGTGCCCGCTTTATATTCATCCCGGACCCCGCCCCGTTCAGTGCGGGATGCTTACTATGACGGACTGCCGGGCGATATCTCATCATATCTACTGTCCAATGCAGGCTTCGGCTGGCATGCCGAAACGGCCATTCACATTTTGCGCCTCGTCCTGTCCGGCACGCTCGATCGGAACCCGGGCCTGAAGCTCATCATCGGTCACTTGGGTGAGTTACTCCCAATGCTGCTCAAACGCGTTGAGGAGACCTTCGGGACGGGAGCAGAAGCGGGACGGCAGCGGACCGTATCGCAAACTATTCTGGATCAAGTTTGGATCACGACCAGTTGGCTTCTTCGACACGTCCGCATTTCTCGCCGCGCTGACCGCTTTCAATGCGGATCTCATCCTGTTCTCGGTCGACTATCCGTACGCCACGAACCGCGCAGGCACGGCATTTCTCAGCAGCCTGCCGGTTTCTCCCGCAGACCGGGAGCGCATCGCCCACGGCAATGCCGACGCACTCCTTCGTCTACCGGCAGCTTGATCAACTCCACAGAGCGCAGTGCCATCGTCGTGCCGAAGTCGGGGAAGGGCGATGGGCTTTCAATCGACGCTCATTGTCCCCCGCCGAAACACAGGGAGCGAAGCGAACACCACAAACACCGCGTAACAAAGGTCCTTTTGGCGGACTGGAGGGGATGCCGACAGGCGGACTGAGGCTCGCGGTTTCGTGCCATCGCAAGCTGGTAGCGATCCGGGAGGCGCTGATGGCGCATCCCGCCACATGATAATTCCGACCGAGTTGATTCAAGGGGAGATTTCGCAGGGCGGAGCGCGTGACCCAAGTCATACGCGCCGGAGCAAGCTGATTACCTTACATTGGGCACAAGCAGATTCAAGTCCGGTGGGTATTTTTTGAAACGCATCGCACCGGATCGTAGCTTCGGCGTTTATGGAGTACCGCAGCGCAGTGCGGGGGCAGGATTTGAACCTGCGGCATTCGGGTCAGGAGCCAAGCGAGCTACCACGCAGCTCTACCGCATCACTTGGAATGACCGCCTCTAATTCCCATATGGTCACTACAAGCGGCCGCCACGGTGCGTGGCCATCATCTGGCCGCTCCATCTCAAGGAGACAACCCATGACAGACCAAGGAGTCGCTTCGGCGGCAGAGCCCGCCTATGAACCAAAAGTTCTAGCCAAGAAGTTTAGGATACCTGTCGAAGACGCGGCCAAGATCATTGACCAATATGGCTCAGACCGTAAGGCCATCGACAAAGCTGCCCGCCGTATTGCGGCCTAAAAACAAAAGCGGCGATCTCGACCCAATGGGGAGACCGCCGCAGGATTACCCGTTGCTGAGAGGAGGCAGCGCCAGGCGATGGAAGACGCCAGCAGGTGCGCATTGGTATGAGGCGTCCGGCGTACCGTTGGCGGTGCCGCCATTGTCCGCAGCGCGGCTCGACATTGCAGATTGTAGTTACGATGGAACAGAAGCTGTGCTGCTGCATTCTCGCTTCCGTTAGCCACTTACATTTCAAAGGAAATGATTATGAACAACATTGTTTGGCTC
Source organism: Neorhizobium sp. LMR1-1-1.1 (assembly GCF_040675795.1). Lineage (NCBI taxonomy): Bacteria > Pseudomonadati > Pseudomonadota > Alphaproteobacteria > Hyphomicrobiales > Rhizobiaceae > Neorhizobium > Neorhizobium sp. LMR1-1-1.1. The sequence goes on along the minus strand of NZ_JBEGHE010000027.1, from coordinate 14,624 downwards.
GTTGGAGCCGTCGTCATCGTACTTGCTATCTTGGGCTTCTTCGGGCTGCGGTAAAACTTACGCCCGCGTTCAGAAGCTTCAACAACGTGCAGCATAACGGGGCGTCCGGTCCGAGTTCAGGGCGCATGGATGATTGGGATCGCGCTAAGTGCGCGACCCCTTCACCCATAAAGGGGCACCAGTTGCCGGAAACCTCCCTTGAGTCTTCGCCGATAATCCGCCAGCCTCCTAGCCTCCTCGAAGTTGTTTTGGCCGCGATCAGCAGTCGCCTCCCGGCGTAGATCGCATGTCGCCCTTCGCGGACCTCTCCGAGCTGCCCATGCTCTTTGTCGTGGCCGCCTCGGTCAGCACGCGGACGTATTCATCCTGCATCACATCGAGCGCACGACCGAACGTGTCGCGGTTTTCGTGCTCGTTGAAGATTTCCTGCTAAGCTTGCGAACCGCTCTCAACATTCGCTCCCTCTCGGCGACCGATCAAGAGCTGGCGAAGGTTGCTTGGGCCATACGGAAAGCCGTCTTCGCATCGCTGCACTCCCGATACGCCTGTTGGGTTAGTGTAGGCCGCAGCGAGTATTTTCCTAGCCTCGGCTTTACTGATTTTTACGCGCTCACCTTTCCGAAGGTTCAGCTTAGCGGCTCAGAATCCTCCGCTTTGACCATCCATCGATAGTGGCTTTTTGCCTGACGCCTCGAAGCTGCGGAGACATCGTGACCGACAAACTTGACTGCATCTTTCACAGCTCCGATGATCCCATCTCCGAAGATCTCGCCATCATATTGGTGGAGGAGAGATTGCAGTGCTCACGCGTATCAGTCGACGTCCGCTTCCCCCCGACGAGGTGTGGGATGTAGCCAAGATGGTGTTCAAAGATATTGCTGGCTGGCCTCATGTTTCTCCTCTTGCTGCTGGAGCGGCTCCGGCCCTCATGCGGGCATGTTGTCTGGGAACCATTGACCTTCGCACGAGTTTGGTGACGGCAGACTAATGTCTGAAACACCGCGTGAAGGAGCCGGCTATGCAAAACGTTATTTGGGACAAGCCAGTCGTCGTGGGCGGCAAGTTGGTTTTTGGTCCTCTTGAGGCCCGACGGTTTCTGATGACCGACTGGCCGCACAAGAAGGATTCGAACTTCGCTGCAGCTGATGCGTGCATCCTCCGCGCGCTGGATGGCCGAGCCTCACCTGATGAGGCGCGGGAGCTCTTTGAGGCAGCCCTTCATTCAGCTGCGCTGGTAACCACCTTTGACTACAAGCTGGCGGGTTAGGCCGTGACATCCCTCACCTTTCTTCCCATGCTGGCGCTTGCGATCTTTCTCATCGCTGCCCTCGGAATTTTCACGTTCATCATCCTCCGTCGCGGAAAGCTGCGAGAGAGGAATCCTAGCCAGGTCGATCCCGACAAGCCGACCGCCGAATGGCTGAAGCGCGAAGCCGCTAACGGGAAGCGACCGCTCTGATGGACCAATTCGGAACTTGTGCCGCGGTCCGCCGTTTGCAGTGCAGCAACCACTGGAGGCCGCATGTCGACTTATCTGCCCATGAGCATCCTTGCCGCGATACTCGTTTGTGCTCTCGCCGCAGCAGCAATTGCGGTCTACAGCCGCTGGAGGCGGAGCCGAGCTCCCAGTAAGCAGGTTCCGCCGGAAGAGCCAACCTACGACTGGATCTACCGCGAAGCTGAAAACGCTCACAAGATCGGCAAGGGCCCCGAAGCCTGAACCAATATGGGGCACGGCGGTAACTGATCATTAAAGATACTGCCAGCATAGTCACCGATAGGGGACGACTTTGCTGGAGTTTATGATGCGTATTAACGGCGCTGTCCTCTTCGTAATACCCTTGATGGCATTGGTTGCGTTGGGCGCTTCCATTCTTTGGGAGCGCCCAACGTCTATCGATTACACGTTTACGAGCAGTATCCCATAGGCTGCAGCCGGCCTGGTAGCCGACCCCTATTCATCCGCATGAGATCTGCCGAAAAGCGTCGTATTCACCGAGCGCAAACGGGATCCCCTTTACGTCAGCGGGATCGTTACTCTCGATGAGGCCCAGCGCGAAAGTCAACTTCTCAAGCCTGGCCTGACCGCGCTCCTGCGTCCCTTGATCGTAGCTCCCCAATCACAGCCGATAAGCGCTCGATCGTGTCTTTGTCTTGCCTCGAGGTTGAGCCAAGTTTCACCATGATCCTCTTCGACGACGCTCTGGGTGACTTGTACGACGCGCTCGACAGCCGCCCGGGCCAGCGCATGCCGTAAGGCAGAGGCGCCCGTGCCCGGCGCGGATGTTTCTTTGCTTGATCCCTGCTGTAACGGAGAAAGTAAGAGGGATACGGTATCGCCTCAGTATCTTTAGAGGCTCGTCAGAAATTGTCGGCTCATGTAGTGGAGCAATGGAAGCTGCCGACATGCTCGATGCGGTTTGGGCGATCGGCAGCTCCACTTGCAGGATGGTGCACATGGTTGGCTCGTGATCACCACGCTGGACCCGGATCTCAACCTGGCGGGTCGGTGATAGGCGCTTTGCCGTCTACAGCGCCAAACCGGTCGGTCATCCATGTCTGCACCACAAAGACCGACAAGATTATCGCGGCAGAGAAGAGAAAGGTCGTAACTAACGGGCGTCGTTCCAGAAATCTCATCAGGGCGCAACGTTATCGTTGGCGACCAGTTCCAGATCGATGTGGGGAGCATAGCCGATGAGCCAAATTTCCATCCGCTCTGGGTTTTCGTCCTCGGTAAAAGGGCAAACAGATGCCGGATCGCCACGTTCCGCGGCTTCTCTGCCCAGATGAAATAGATGGATACGCTCCACCGGTATGATCTCGGAATTGTTCACTGTCTCGAAGCCTTCGACCCAAGCGTCCAGCTTTATACCACTGCAGTCTATGTAGGGATTGGTGTGGCGCGGCATGCCTATGCAAGCGGCTCTTCTCCCCTGATTAAAACAGTGCGAGTGCAAGACATCTTCAGCGGACATATATGGTAACCCCGGTTTCTTCCACTAAACTAAAGATTGCGAATGAAGTTCCTTTCGCTTCCCAAATTTTTTGGAACACGCGACTGGCGAACCGGACGCAGGGTACGATTGTCCATCATCAGATGATTTGACTTTTGGGGCGCTGGAAGAATGGAGTTTCCGGCTCGGTCTGCGGGTCGATTTAAGCCGCTTTGGCTTGGTGGTTCAAGCGGCGCTGTTTGATCGTATCTCGTTTGATCCTTTCGCGTTCGAGCAGGATAGTCTGGCCGCGTCCGAAGTAGACGTCGGCCGGAGTGAGATTGTCGAGGCTCTCGTGGTATCGTCGATGATTCTAATGCTCGACGAAGGCCGCGATCTGGGCTTCGAGGTCTTCCTGGAAGAAGTAGTTTTCCAAGAGGATGCGGTTCTTCAGCGTTTGGTGCCAGCGTTCGATCTTGCCCTGCGTTTGCGGATGACCGGGAGCGCCATGGACCTGGTCGATCTTGTACTTCTCCAGCCATTCGCCGAGATCGGAGGCGACGTAACACGGCCATTGTCCGACAGCAGTCGCGGTCGGTGTCGACCTTGACCTTGTCGCAGCCTGAGGCGGCCAGTGCCAGATCGAGCGTGTCGGTGACATCTTCCACCTTCATGCTGGTGCACAGCTTCTAGGCGATTATGTAACGAGAATAATCGTCGAGGATGGTCGACAGGTAAAACCATCCCCAGCCGATGACCTTTAGGTAAGTGAAGTCGCTTTGCCACATACCGTTCGGCCGCGTGATCTCGTCCTTGAACTCGTCGTTGGCCTTGATGACGATATAGGCTGGTGACGTAATCAGGTCATGGGCCTTGAGCAGGCGGTAGCCCGAAGCCTCTGACACGAAATACCCTTCCGTGTCGGTGAACTGAGTGCGAGCCTGCCAGCGCGTATTCTTGTCTCGATGAACCTGATCATTATGCCTCACCTCAAATTCACAATTCGCGATGCTGGTTGATGGTGACGTATAATACTATAAACCCGATGCCGCGAGATGCATCACCGCGTTAGCGAGCTCAATAACCACTTCGGTGTCATTCTCCATCATTGAGTTTTGAGGTGGCACCTAGATACGACAGTAGATTAAGCCTTTATATTTGCCACGACGTCGGGCGCCTCAAAAAGCAAGTGGGTCCGTCTTTCAAAAACGATACGTGTTGGTGCTCGACATCGAAGTCGGGCCATGCAAAGAAAACGCCAATGACCGCTACTCGAGAGAATTATGGCGACCGATCAAACTTACAAAATGTTTTCTCCCGAAATGCTACAGAAAGCGATTTGGAAGGGGGATAAGAATCCTCCATACGAAAGCATCGAGACGACTGTATCCGGTAAGATGTGGTCGACCATTCCGGGCGGCCACAAATGGCTCGGCTATTTCCCGATTTATGATCGCGAATTTTCTCGACTAAGAGGAAAGAGGCCCAGGATTCTTGAAATCGGAGTCTATCGCGGAGCATCTCTACGTTTATGGAGTCGTTTTTTCGGTCCGGGCTCCACCATAGTGGGCATTGACCTGAACCCGGCATGCTCGAAGTCCAATAATCCAGATTTCAACATCCATGTTGAAATTGGCGATCAAAGTGACCCCGATTTTCTCCGGATGGTCGTTGAGAAATATGGCCCGTTCGATCTGATAATTGACGATGGAAGCCATGTTGCTTCGCATCAAATAGCCTCTTTTAACGAACTTTTCATGCCGGGGTTAAAAGACAACGGAATATACTTTGTTGAAGACCTCGAGTGCATGTTTTGGCGCAACGCCGATGGATACAGAGACACGGAGATAACATCCGTAGATTTTTTTAAGTATCTGATAGACATACAGAATAGCATCTTTGAACAATACGACTATCAAGATTTTATCGTTCACAAACCGAGTGGACGTAATGAATTCTCGGTTTTCGAAATTGCAAAATCTCTCGCGAGCATTCGATTTGCGCGGGGCGTGGTAGTCATAGACAAAATTGAACAAGGTCCGCCGCAGGTATTGCATATCTAAATGGCTTGAAGCCGTACCGCCGCGGTTACATGTCCTCTTCGCGAAGTCTTCGATCCCAGGTTATTCCCGCACGGACCATACGAGGTGGAGAGCCCGCGTAAATCGCGTTCTCTACGATCAACGATTTAGTGACGACGGACCTGGCAGCGACGATGCATCCCTGCGGGATGACTACTCCCTTTCCAATCGTGGCACCCTCTCCGATCCAGACATGATTATCGATAGTCACGTCTCGGGCTCGGTTTATGCGTTGCCCCGTCTCGCCGTCATAAATGGAATGTTCGTCGGAGGTTCGCACATATATGCCAGACGAAAACATGCAATCAGTTCCAATTTTGATGGAACGACCCTCCATAGCAAAAAAATGCGCTGCAACAGCCGTGGTACCGTCACCAATGGATATGGTGGATCGTCGCTGACGCATGTGGATGCTTCCGCGAAGATTGCAACCTTCCCCAATATTAACGGAATGGCCGTCGCCGACGAACGAGATTACATTGGGTGCCCGAATGTGCGTTTTGCGACCGATTGAAACGCGATTATTGCTGCCATTAAATTCGATCTTCACCGTTTCGTCGATGACAGCATGCTTATCAACTAACAGTATGTTGTTTGAACCCTTGTCAATTATCCGTGGCACCTAAGCATCCGCTGTTAGCTTTGTCGATTGGCTCGAAACCGTCGCCACCGCCTCGTAACCGGATCGAGGGAGCAGGACCAATAACATTTAGCACCGAGAAGGCGAGTGAAAAAGAGGGTGTGGATGAACTAGCCTAAATCGGGAGGTGGACGCCGCGGTTTGGCAATGTTATCGATCCCACGCTAGGAGAAATGCGAATGGATGTGCAATACCTAAGAGAACTTGCGGCACGCCTTGCTTCTGCCCGAAGCGCCACTGCCGACCTAAATATCGAATTAGGACGGCTTATTGGTTACACGACGACTACGCACGATCAGAATTCAGGCGGGACAGTTCTTTGGTTAGATCCCGGCGGATCCCCTACTCGTTTACCACTGTTCACCCATTCCATTGACGCTGCAAGAATGCTCGCTGAACGCCTCCTACCTCGGCACGTAGCCGCGGTAAGCTGGGGCTTTGAGGAACAAGCAAGCGCGCGCATTAACGACGGGCCGATCTGCTTTGGCGCCACGGAAGCAATTGCATTATGTGGCGCGGCCCTGACAACCTTCTTAGATGAAGCGATTAGGTCGCAAGGGCGCTAATCGCGCGCCTTAAATATATCGTTCACGTCAGTGGCAGCGATCAGCTCATAGTCCTTCTCTTCCAAGTAACGTTTGGCCACGGCGCTCGACCGAGCCCTCCGATCTCTCTCAAGACAGATGATACGCGGCTTCCAACGCTCCCAATCGATCGACTGTATTATCTGGAAATCCAACCCTTCCAGATCTAATGTAAGGATCGCGGGGCCAAGCCGATCGAAATATGTCTCGAAAATCTGGTTGATGTTGTGAAGCGGCACCTTAACTTCTATTATCTCAGCCTTCCATCCTCGTCTCTTGTACCACGATGATACGAAAGGCAGGGAAAAGCTGGCGACCTCAGCATGTTGAGGTACAAAGAGGATAGCCTCTCGCTCGTTTCCGGGGGTCACGCCAGCACACAGAAATGTATCTTCCGGGCGGGCCTTAACCGTATCTCGCTCATATCGAGGGTTGGCTTCAACAAGAACACTTCGGTAGCCCTGCTTGTACAGGAGCCACGTGTTACTCATATTGACCGGATGGTTGGAGCCCAACTCCAGAATAACCGGCTTCTCGCCGGCTTCAATACCCATTGCTCGCAAGAGGCCCGCCAGAATCACGTCCTCGCCATGCTGACTGTAGCTTTGAATACGGTCACAAAGAATATCAGGCATTGCCAGATTATAGGATCCGACATCGACAACTATGTCAAAGTTTGGATCTCCAGTTCCACGCGCGCCCAGCGCTTTGATCGCGCCGCTCATTCGCTCCATCGCGACAGTGAACAAATTGAAAGCGGCACGATCGTGATTCAAGATTTACTTCCTTTTCTTATATTTCGGTTTTCCGAAAAATAGCTGCCCTATTACACGATACTTCGTTGATGTTAAACCATCGAAGAATTGGGCCGGATGTGCGTCATATTTCGCTAAGTCCTTGGCATTTCCAAGAGCCTTAACTGCTGGACGCAATGGTTTTTTGAATAATTTTCTCCACCCTAAAGGTTTCAGCCCGGGAGCGTTCTTCGTGGCCTGAGGCGCCGCTGTCGACTTCGGAGAGTATAGTATCTCCTCGCCCTGAACCCAGTTAGATCGCACTTGGCTGTTTCGGTCAGACTTCAGAATGACTTTATCTGCTCCACCGCCATAGTTATCCTCGAAGACAAGGCCCAACATCAGCTCTGCATCTTGCGCAGTAGGTCTTGCGAAATACTCCCGGAGTACCCGCAGAGATTTCATTGGCTCCAGGTCGAACTGGAACTGCATTTCTCCAAACACGCTGGCAAAACGATCGACGAAATTGAGCGCGCCTTGATGAACTTGGCGCGAAAATACTCTGCGATCAGCTTCACCCGGCGTTTCAGGCTGAAACACAGAAATGAACCTACCGTCGGATGTAGCTCTAATCCTCTGAAGTGAAGGTTCGTCATTTGAGAAGAATGACTCATAGACGGGTACATGCCTGCAAAATGGCAAGTGCGTGTCGTGTCGATCGATAAAATCACCAAAGAAACCAGCGGTCGGTAGTCCATTCTTTTCGCATCTATCCAACGCAGGCCGGAAGGTTACCAGATAGTATCCAGAGATTGGTCTTCTCTTGTCGGTCAGTTCATAGAGTGATTCCTGCATCGTTCCGGCGTAACCGATATCCACGATCGCCTTTGACGTAGAATCCGTGAAGCCAACGCTGTCGAGGTATCCAACATAGTCACGGCGCTCATCACGTGCATTGTCGAGGATTAAATGCTCAAGTTCCTTCAAAGCCGGAACCGCAAGAGTGCGGCTTTCGTTGTTAATCCGCTCATGACGCACGCGCTCATATTCGGGAAAAACTCCGGCCTGCATAATCGATGCAGGACTCAAACCGAACCGAACCTCCAGAAGACGCTCAATCGTCATACTGCTGATATCTACCATCAACAAATCGATGATGTCGTCGAAATCCTTCAATTTGGCGACGTTCGCGCTTCTACGGGAGCAAAGGAGGTAGATCGATTCCGGCGCGTCTTCATCGTATCGCGCCACGATGTCATAGGCCTTTTTCATAATGAGACCATCGCGCGAGAGGAAGAACAGCCTCTTTATACCGTCCTTTTTCGCGCGCTTGAGCAACCAATGACTGTATGACAACAACAACGGCCCGAAGCCCGCGAAACCAAGATCGAATCGACCACGTGGGAACAGGCACTCGACTTCACCAGCTTCCCTGTTGTCGTAGCACTCGTTGGCAATGACCGCGAGCATAGAGCGGAGCGCTAGAGAATGCCGATCGTCATCCTTCTGCCAGACCCGCTTATAATGCCAGCTTTCCTTGAATGTATCCCACGGCCTGTTGAGGTGTGCAGCCTTTATACCGTGCTCAAGCGGACGCTTTAGGTCACCAATCTCGTTGTCACCGATATGTAGCATCGTGTCCACGGGATGGGCGACGCTTGCTTTGTAAACGTCAAACAACGCTCCAGACTGTTTTTTTGCGTTGTGCGTGGAAGAGAGAAGCAGCGAATTGTAGCCCGAAATGCCATTGTCTTTCAGGACCGAGGAAAGCGTTTCCTCACGGAGATACATGTCGCTGATCAGATGCAATTCCTTACCATCTGAACGCAATTCATGGAAAAGGTCTGATATGCTTCGGCGAGGATAGAGCAGCTTAGCTTCAAGCCGCTCTTCTTCTCTCATAATTTTCTCTGCAACATCTTGAGATATATCCAGAAACTCGGCAACCTCTGCATATATTTCCGAGATCATTATTTCTCGCCGACCGGAATCAATAGCCTTTTTAAAAGCCTTTTTCTCCGCTGCGCGGCGAACGTCGACAAAGTTGATATGACGCTTTCCGGTAGTCTGCTCAACGAATTCGTGCATCAACCTGAAAAGATCAGAGGGAGCAGCGAGTGGTCGAACTAGAAGGGTGTCGAAAATATCGAATGATATGACTTTTCGCCGGCGAGCAACCTCCCTGATACCTTGGAACGGGGTTGTATCGATGCCATTGCTGTTCGCCCCTCTCTTCGGGGGTTCGGGCCTAATTCCTGCAATCAAAAAGTCCGCTGCCTGCAGGACATCCGCAGGCTTACTTAGCTTTTCAGCGTCATTTTCGGCTACGTCCAACAGCTGCCGAATGAAGCGATCCGGCTGAGACTTGATTGACGAGGTAGGGAGAGAATAGGTCGAGATGGAATGTGCCAGAAACGCATCGCGGTCGATCTCGGATCCGGACCGGACCTGCGAAACCAAATCATCTACTGTTTTCGCGGTGCTCATCAGGTTCAGATGAGACACGCCTAAGGTCATCAAAGGCTTCCTCCAGAGAGCAGCCTGGAAACCAACCGAGGAAGACGCTACAACTACCCCGTCAACCAAGGGCGTCAGAGCTTGCGAGACATTATCGTAGGAATTTAGGTCATCATCCAAAATGAAATTCGGATAGCTTTCGCGTAGGTACCGAACGTTCCCGTCGGTCATTGTATCAGTTGACACGCTTCGTGACTTATACAGCGTCGTAACAAGACCGATGTCAGCAGGCAGTTGAGAAAGAAGTGCCTCTATGGCCCCAAATTGATTGCCATAGCCCGCTACGACTTCATCAACCATAAAATAATCGTCGATTTGAAGCGGATAGAGAATTAACTGACTAAACTTCTCACGAAGCACCGAGATTCTTCTCGTAATGCCGGGTTTAATCATGCCGCCGCGGGAAAGCTGCCGCCGAACGGCGTCAAAGTTTCCGTGTGCCCCCCTTCTTGGCCGCCGCATGGTATCGGTCAGCAAATTTGGAAGAAACAGAGTGCAATCCGGATATGGAGCTCGAGAAAACGGTCCCGGCAGCTCGTATACAATCTTGGCCTTAGGAAATGCAGTCCTGAGATACTCTGCGGCACTTTCCCAAACTACAATCAGATCAGGTTCAAAGCCGTCGGGTATGGCGCTATTAATGATGTCGTTTAGAAGGTTACGCTGGTCCGGTGTGAAGTCGTTCCGACGTCCCTTGGATGCGAAAGCTCTATGATGGGGGACAATGCGAGAAAGTTGAGCGTCGCTAACCATGCCATAATCGCCAACCCTGCTTTCAAGGCCCTCTCTGATCATACGTCCCAGAAGATGGGCGCCGAACACCAGAAATGTACTATGACCTTCAGCCCGTGCGGCCTCGATCTGTGGAATAAGAGAATTGCGTATGGTGGCCAAGCGGAAATAGGGGTCATTCCGCTCAATTTTAGGTTCTATAAAGAAAAGGATGTTCATGTCGGCTCCAAAATTCAAAATCGCTATATCAGGAGAGCGCATCTGATCCAAGGCGCGCGAATAGAAGGGGATGAGATGACACGGATTGAATCGCCCCAAAGCGCGGCAATAGAGGAAATGTCGATGTTCTGCACTAGGCAACAGATCATCAGATTCGCAGCCTGCCTACAGCGTAGTGCACGTGCTATTCCTACCCCTCAAGTTATATCTTAGGACACAGAAGCATGCATGCTTTGATTTGGTGCCCGCCATGGGCAGGCCAGGGTGGTGACCTCTTTTTCGGTTTCAACTCTTTTTCCAAACACCTCGTAGTCCAGGCTTCGACCCTGCGTTCCCAGGGCTGGAAGGTCACAGTAGTGTGCCCGAGCGCCTACAAGCCCCGGCTTGGCGATCACCTGGCTAGTTTGAATGTTGTCGAAATCGATTCGTTCGAAGCGATCGACGTCGTTGGTGGCTGGAATGATCCGTCGGCTTCTCTATATCGCGAGCCTGCATCGAACTTATCTTCCTTGATCGCCGAGTGGTTGCAACCCAAACTACCGAAAAGTGTTGACTTCGTACTGCTATGGGAAACTCCTGTCCCATATCTTCGCATCCTGTATCCCGAAGCGACCATCATTAGTCAGATGCCCGGTGCATTTGCTAGAGCTCCCTACCCACAGACCACGGTTTTTGATCCCGTAGGATTGTATCGGGACAGCTCTCTTGTGTGTGCGACGAGCGATATTCTAGTTTCGCATAGTCCATCCGCTCTTGCGAAATCCTTTACGACCAAAGTTCGTGAGGTATTTTATCGATTCCCGTATTCATCAAAAAACGCAATCCTCAGTCGCACTGGCAGGAAGCGCTTAGCGTTGTTGCCTCTTCAAATCACAGACCATTACGCCTTCAACGCTGAAACAGGCTTCTCATCGCAGGCAGAGTTTTGCACGGAAGCGATCACGCGAGTAAGTGATGACACCGCGATCTATGTTACGGAATATGTCTCTAGGCTGTATAAAGATCAGGTGATGACTCCTGAATTCGTAGCATTTTTGCAGCGGCGGAGATCAGACTTAGTTTTTGACGCTCAAACTTCAGAGGTACCATCGGTATCTCAGCACGTCCTGCAATTCGTCGACGAGGTCGTTACCGCTACGTCCGGCCTCTGCTTTCAAGCGATGGCCTGGGATATTCCTGTGAATGTCGTTGGGAACACCCACCTCATCGGCTTCGACAAAGCCATTGTCGATACGCCGGAAAAAAGGGAAAAAGTCCTCAGCTACATTCTCACTCGTCATCAACCAATGAGCAAATTGGTCCTTTCAGACGGAAAATTTCTTACGGGTCTACTAGAAGAAATACGAGGACGGCGTGAGCGCCCAATTCTGGAGCGGCTTCCAGACTTTTCCGTTATTGATCCCAACTATTCTGCGAGACTTATGCGAGAATTTCGTCCGCAAGAAACTAAAAAAACATTCTTCAAAATGGGTTTCAGTGATCGTTCCGGCTCCCAACAGAGAAAGTTCTCTGAGATCCTTACGACGAAGAAGCCGAAACTCATATCGTTTGATCTTTTCGATACACTTGTTGCTCGAGGGTTCGAGCAGCCGGCTGATTTGTACGCTTTTCTCGAGAAGGATATTCGGCAGTCAGGCGTAGTTACACCCTTTGATTTTGCGGAAAAACGAAGAGCTGCAGAACTTATGGCTCGCCTCAACGCAAAGAGCGAAGAGATCTCGTTGGATGATATTTACAAGGAATTTGCGCAGGCAGAAGGTCTTAACTTCGCGGAGGTAAGGCAATTCCGGGACCGTGAGCTTGAGATCGAGTCAAACGCCTGCCAAGTCAGGCCCATTGGAAGAGAATTGTACTCAATAGCGAAGGACAGCGGCATCACAACCTGCGTCACAAGCGATATGTATTTGCCGCGCGCCACGATCGACACTATCCTTCGTGCTAACGGCTACGGGGACACGGATCAAATACACCTGTCAAGTGAGGTCGGGCTTACCAAGAAATCTGGCTCCCTATTCAGCTACATTGCCAAGCAGAACCGGATTCGGACAGGCGATATTGTTCACGTCGGGGACAACCAAATCACCGATATCGAATCCGCTGTTGCAGCCGGTGTTACCGCATTCCATGTGCCTCGTGCAGTTGAGACGCTCTGGAAGCATGACCGTCTTGCAAACAGTTTTGGCAAAAGGCAGCCGATTACAAGCCTGGGGCGTAGCGTGACTGTAGCAGCAATCGCGCGAACTTTGTTCGACGATGATCCATCGAATGACAGAAGCCTCTCTGGAGGTGATCCTTGGCGTCTAGGCTACGCAACGCTCGGCCCACTTGTTTATGGCTTCGTTGTTTGGTTAAGAACGATCGCCGTAGATCAAGATATAAAGACTTTGCATTTTCTGTCTCGCGAAGGGCGGATTTTCAAAGATGTATTCGACAGGATTGAGCTTGCTTCTCCAACGGGCATACGCTCGAATTATCTTTGGGGTTCACGGCGAGCAATTCGAACCGCTCAGATGCAGAGTTTGCAAGATATCCTCGAAGTCGGCAGGCAGACAGTCGACCGCACCGCGTCATTGGCCACTCTGCTCTCTAGTCGGTTTGGACTTGATCTCTCAAAAATCGACGTCGCAAAGATCCGGGAAGTTGGGTTTGAAAGCCTCCAGCACAAGGGTTTTTCTAACACAACTGACAAAACGAAACTTCTCAAACTGCTCGCTGAGTTCCAAGAAGACATTCTTGAGATAAGCGCAAAAGAGCGCAAAGCCTATAGGTCTTATCTCATGTCGGAGGGACTATTTGACAGCGATGATTTCGCCGTTGTTGATGTCGGCTGGCACGCAAATATGCAAGGCAGCCTAGGACAGATGTTGGGAAAGCCTATTACTGGCTATTACTTCTCCACTCTAGATCCGGCTTCGCGCTGGACGGCTGTGGGCCACAGAATTCACGCCTACTATCTGGAAGGGTGCACGATAACGGCGAACAAGCCAGTTCTCTCGGAACGGCTGATGATAGAGAATTTGCTCTGTGATGTTACCCCAACCATCGTGGGGGTTGGTGTCGATGAAGATGGCAGGTTTTTCCCTAGATACGCCGGCGCTGTCTTGCCCAACCGCATGCAGTTGATAAGAGCCGTGCAAGACGGAGTGCGAAGCTTTGCCGATGATCTATGTCGAGTCCTCGGCTCTCAAGCTGGAACTACTGAGCTAAGGCCAGACATTGCCTTACCTATACTCGATGAGTTTTTGATAAATCCTCATTATGAGGACGCGCGGTTGTTCGAAGGACACGAAATCGAGGACGCCTTCAGCGGAGCGCAAGTGCGGTACCTGCTGTCGCCGTTTGAAAAAGGCCGACCCACAACCACTTCCTATTGGCGGGCCGGAGAGACAGCCATTCGGGAATGGGGAGCACTTGGCGGTGGCTCACGATCAGGGCGCGGCAGTATAGGCACCACATCACTGCATCGTGCTGTGATGCCCCTTGTACGCCCATTTGTGAAAAAGATGGGCAATGCTAAGGATGTTGAAGAATTTGATCAAAATCCGGCAGCATTTTTTGAGAAACTGACCGATGCAAGATACCGACGAATAGGCGCGTTCTTGTTCCCTCGCTGAGTACGCACGGTAGCGCAACTTTCACCCCTCCTCCTCGGCAGGGCGGCGGGCGGGATGACGTGGTATTTTTTTGTGACGTTTCGAATGTTGCGTAGACCGGAAAAATTTAGATCTGGCTATCGCCGTGTAAGCTTTTTTCTGCGAAAGGAACTAGCGGAGAGCCACAAAGCCCTCCAGTTTCTACGCGCGATTGCAATGTTTAGGCGGTCTACGAGGTGGTGTTTGGTGCTGCCTTCGATGCGCCACCAGATGCTCTAAAGCGTAGCTGACAGCATCAGGAAGAACCCCTACGGCCATGATTTCCGGCCCAGTCATAGGCGCTTGGCAGCGCATCGTCGCGCTCGATGATGAAGTTACGCAGCGCCAGATGCCGGCGATAGCAGGACAGCGCGGGTCGGTCGGCGATCCACATTTCTCCGACCTGCGCCTGCGTCATGGGACTAGGACGCGGACTCATTAGCTGATGCGATCCATATCCTTGTCGCTGCAAGTTTGAGGGCGGCGAGATAGTTGTCGGCACGTCTGTCGTATCGGGTTGCCAAGCCCCGCATCTGTTTGATGCGATTG